>NZ_JACIAR010000006.1:0-170107 GCF_014194925.1 Rhizobium sp. BK491 | reverse complement strand
CAGGAAACACTAGAGCGAAGGTCTTCGTCGCCAGCAGCGCCGCCGCCCTCGTCAGTGATCGGGCTTATAGACCCTACCTCCGAACCAAGTCAACACTCAGACTGTAAAAATTCTGACATTTTTGTAAGGGCTTGATTTTAAACGGGGTTTTGTAAGTGCCGTTGAAATCCTGGAGATTTTTTCGCGATTGGCGGCGATTTCAGGATTCATTTTACGTCGCCTGCCGGAATCGTCCAGATAGCCACTCCCAAAGGGCTGCTTGCGCCCTGTTGCAAGCAATGGATCCGCTCTCATTGCCAGCCGAACACCCAGGACCTAATAGACATCGAGAGATTGAAGGGAGCAGATATGGTGCCTCTCGATAAAAGGCGGCGCGCGCCGCGTCGAACCCGCAAACTCCAGCTTTCGCCCATAAACATATGTGGAGCCAGCCGGCGTGACATATAGAGTGCCTTTATTGCCGGAGCTGCCGGTCTCGCATGTGCTTGCCGATATTGGCACCGCGCTCTGTAGAGAGCGGCGTGCGGTACTCTCCGCGCCGCCCGGCGCCGGCAAGACGACGCTGGTGCCGCTTTATCTCTTAGGGCAGGCATGGCGCGGCGATGGCAGGATCATTCTTCTGGAACCACGGCGGCTGGCGGCACGGGCCGCTGCTGCCCGCATGGCCTCGCTACTTGGCGAACAGGTCGGCGATACAGTCGGCTATCGCATGCGGCTCGACAACCGCATTTCTTCCAAGACCCGTATTGAGGTGGTGACGGAGGGTGTCTTCGCGCGGATGATCCTCGACGATCCCGAACTGTCAGGCATCTCCACCGTCATCTTCGACGAATTCCACGAGCGCTCGCTGGATGCGGATTTCGGCCTGGCGCTGGCGCTCGACGTGCAATCGGCATTGCGCGACGATCTGCGCATCCTTGTTATGTCTGCAACGCTCGATGTGGAGCGCGTCGCTGCACTCCTCGACCATCCGCCTGTGATTGAAAGTATGGGCCGCAGCTTTCCGATCGATATCCGCCATCAGGATCGGCCAGCGGGAGAGCGGATCGAGGATACAGTGACGCGGGCGATCCTCAATGCGCATACGAGCGAACAGGGTTCCATCCTCGCCTTCCTGCCCGGTCAGGCGGAAATCACCCGCACGGTGGAGCGGCTTGAAGGCCGCTTCGGGTCGGAGACGATGATCGCGCCGCTCTATGGCAACCTCAGCCAGAAGGAACAGGATGCGGCGATAAGGCCAGCCGCGCAGGGCACACGCAAGATCGTGCTGGCAACCTCGATCGCCGAGACATCGATCACTATCGACGGTGTGCGCATCGTCATCGACAGCGGATTGCAGCGGCTGCCCGTCTTTGAGGCTTCGACCGGCATCACGCGGCTGGAAACGGTGCGCGTGTCACGTGCTTCGGCCGATCAGCGCGCCGGCCGTGCCGGGCGAACCGAGCCGGGCATTGCCATCCGGCTCTGGCATCCGGGGCAGACCGCGGCGCTTCCGGCCTTTACGCCGCCGCAAATCCTTTCCAGTGACCTTTCAGGCCTAGCGCTCGATCTCGCCCATTGGGGCGTGCAGGATCCGGCAACGCTTGCCTTCGTCGACCAACCGCCGGCAACGACGCTCGCCGAGGCGCGGACCCTGCTGCGGCAGCTGGGAGCGCTCGATGCGGAAAACGGGCTGACGGCGCGCGGCCGGCTGATGCGCGAGCTTGCCTTGCCGCCACGGCTGGCGGCCATGGTGATTTCCGCTGGCGAATTCGGCCAGGCGCGGGAGGCGGCGCTGCTTGCTGTGCTGCTGACGGAACAAGGGCTTGGCGGCCAGAGCAGCGATCTGGAAGATCGTTTGCGGCGCTTCAAGACGGAGAAGGGCGAGCGGGCCGAGGCGGCGCGGCGGCTGGCCGGGCGCCTTGCTCAGGCTGCCGGCGGCAATGGCGGCTTTGCCGCTTCTACTCCTCCGCTTGCCGGTGCGCTGCTGCTGCATGCCTTTCCCGATCGGATCGCGCTGCAGCGCGGCGGGCGAGGACGTTTCGTCATGGCCAACGGGCGCGGCGCGGAGCTGCCGGAGACCGAGCGGCTGGCAGGATCGCAGATGCTTGTCATTGCCGACCTAACCGGACGTGCGGCGCAGGCGCGTATTCTGACGGCGGCGGAGATTTCCCGCGCCGATGTCGAAGAGCATTTGCCGGGCGAGATCCGCACCGAAGATCAAAGCTTTTTCGATAAAGCGAGCCGACAGGTGCGGGCGCGGCGGGCGACAAGGCTCGGCGCCATCATCTTCGAAGAGACGCCCCTGCCCCGCCCCTCCGGTGAACAGGCGGCGAAAGCGCTGGCCGAAGGTATTCGCGAACTCGGCATTGACGTCCTGCCTTTCTCCAAAGAGGCGGTGCAGCTGCGGGACAGGATCGGCTTCTTATACAGGACGATCGGCGAGCCCTGGCCCGACATGAGCGACGAGGCGCTGCTTGCCCGACTCGACGAATGGTTCACGCCGTTTCAAAGCGATGTGCGCGGCCTCTCCGATATTTCGGCCGGCGGACTCTCCAATGGACTGATGTCGCTGGTGCCGCACGAGCTGCAGCGCGATCTCTCCCGGATGGCGCCGACGCATTTCGAGGCGCCCACCGGTCAGCGCCATCCCATACAATATGACGGCGAAGAGCCGCTGCTCACCATCCGCGTGCAGGAGCTGTTCGGGCTGAAGCAGCATCCGGCCATCGGCGGCGGCAGATTGCCGCTGGTGCTGGAATTGACATCGCCCGCACATCGCCCGATCCAGACGACGCGCGACCTGCCGGGCTTCTGGGCCGGATCCTGGAAGGATGTCCGCGCCGACATGCGCGGCCGCTATCCCAGGCATCCTTGGCCGGAGGATCCGGCCGAGGCCTTGCCGACAACACGCGCCAAGCCACGGGGGACCTGACGATGGCACGCTTCTTCCGGGGACTGGAAAAACTCTCCGAAGCCGAAATGAAGGCACAGGAGGGCCATCATACCAGCCGGCGGCTGAGATTGCAGACGCTGGTGCGGTTGCGCTGGCTGGCAGTCGGCGGTCAGACGGTGACGGTCATGATCGTCGCCTTCTGGCTGAAATTTCCGATGCCGCTTCTCCCATGCTGCGTGCTGATCGCCTGCCTTGCCTGGATCAACTTCTTCCTGACGCTACGCTACCCGCCGACGCACCGGCTGGAACCGCCGGCGGCCTTCGCGCTGCTCAGCCTCGATCTGCTGCAGCTCTGCGGGCTGCTCCTAATCACCGGTGGGCTTTCCAACCCTTTCTCAGCCTTGGTCTGCGTGCCCGTCATCATTTCCTTTGCCTCGCAGCCGATCCGCTACAGCATGCCGCTCATCGGACTTGCGATGATCTGCATTACCGCTCTGGCATTCTCTCCCTTCCCCTTGCCTTGGTATGAAGGCGTTTCGGTCAGCGTGCATAGCGTCATGCAGCTGGGCGTGTGGTGCTCAATTGCCTCCACCATGGCGTTTGCCGCCTTCTATGCCTACCGTGTCTCTATGGAGGCCTCGCAGCTTGCGGATGCTCTTTCAGCGACGGAGCTGGTGCTGCAGCGGGAAAAGCACCTGTCGCAGCTGGATGGGCTGGCGGCAGCGGCCGCACACGAACTCGGCACGCCGCTTGCGACGATCAGCGTCGTCGCCAAAGAGATGGAGCGGGAACTCCGGGAAGACGATCGGTTCCGGGAGGATGTGGCACTGCTGCGCAGCCAGAGCGAGCGTTGCCGCGACATCCTGCGGCGGCTAACGACACTCTCTTCGGAGGATGAGGCGCATATGCGGCGGCTGACCCTGTCTTCGATGATGGAAGAGGTTATCGCGCCGCACCGCGAATTCGGAATCAACCTGGAATTCATCGAGAAGAGCCCGCGGGCGGGCGAACCTGTTCTGTCACGCAATGCCGGCATCATGTACGGCCTCGGCAACCTCATCGAAAATGCGGTCGACTATGCCCGCAAGACTGTGACCGTCACGGTGGAATACACCGCCGAAACTCTGACTATTATCATCGAGGACGATGGCGGCGGGTACTCGCCGGAAATACTGGCGCGGATCGGCGAACCCTATGTCACCTCGCGCCAGCGCGACGACACGGCAGGCGGGCTCGGGCTCGGGCTCTTCATCGCCAAGACCTTGCTGGAACGCTCTGGCGCTACACTTTCCTTTAGCAATCGCGATGCGGAGACGCCGGGAGCGCGCGTCCGCGTCGAATGGCCGCGCGTGTTAATCGACAGTAATTCGACAAAATGATTTTCGCGGCCTAAAACTGCCATCGTCAAAATTGGTTGAATATGCAGGCGGATGGTCGCCGGGATAGAAGATAAAATGACGGATAAGGAAAGCGTGGCCCCGCAAGCAGGGGTCAAGGATGCCGAGGCCCATATCGGCCCGGATGCTACATTGCTGATCGTCGATGACGACGGCCCCTTTCTGCGCCGGCTGGCGCGGGCAATGGAGACACGCGGCTTTGCAGTCGAGACGGCGGAATCCGTCGCGGAAGGCGTTGCCAAATCCAAGGCGACCCCGCCGAAATATGCCGTGGTCGACCTTCGCCTCGGCGACGGCAACGGGCTCGACGTGATCGAAGCCATCCGCCAGCGTCGGGACGACACACATATTGTGGTGCTGACGGGCTATGGCAACATCGCGACGGCAGTGACCGCCGTCAAGCTTGGCGCTCTCGACTATCTCGCCAAGCCCGCCGATGCAGACGACGTCTATGCCGCGCTGACGCAGCGCCCCGGTGAAAAGGCCGAAGTGCCCGAAAACCCGATGTCTGCGGACCGCGTGCGCTGGGAGCATATCCAGCGCGTCTATGAAATGTGTGAGCGTAATGTCTCCGAGACGGCTCGCCGGCTCAACATGCATCGCCGCACTTTGCAGCGCATCCTTGCCAAGCGGGCTCCGAAATAGAGCATACTTTGCCTCGGGAGAAGGACGCTGTAAGTGCGAGTTGCAAAAACCACTCGAAGCTAAAGCTCTTCACCCCTCTCATCGGCGTCCTGAGCTATCGAAGGGCGGGCACTAACCAGGGTCGAGCCATCGGTCTCGACCCGTCCTTCGGACCCCCGTGGGGAGAAGGCAAAATCTTTACCCGTTGCCCACTCGGCCAGCATTAGGCGCTGGGCGGCAGCGCGGGAGAAGTTGAGCGTTACCGACTTGCGCGTCGCCGGCGGCAGGCGATGCTCCGGCGCCTCGCGGATCATATGGGCGCCATAACCATCTGACAGAAACAGCCCGCAATCTTCCGGGAAGATATCCAGGGGCACGTCCTTGTGCGTCGCGAAGAACATCCGGTCGCAATGCTGCCGGTATTCGGGCCATTTGCGGTCGACGCGGAAATCCTCGATCGAGGTCTTGATCTCGATGATCCAGATCTCGCCCTTTTCCGAAAGGCTGATGAGATCGGCGCGGCGACCGCTGGCGAGCGGCAGCTCGGGTAGCACGGCGTGACGCATGTCGTGCAGTAATAGTTGCACGCCCTTGCGTACAAGCATGGCCCGTTCCGACTGCCGGCCATCTATTAACGGATTGTTATTGTAAACGTTCAAAATCGTCATGAATTGTCTCTGGGACAGGCCTGGCGTTGTTGCAAAAAAACCATGTCCTTCTAATTTGCGCGCCGGCGCTATTTTTGTAGGGCCAGAGCAGCTTGCAAAGCTAAGTTTAATGGAAAATAAACTTTAGACAAAGATGGTTGATAGCCATCCGTTTCCCGCCACGAAAATTCAAGAGACTTCCATGCGCATCCGTAATGCTATGACCGCACTCGGCCTTGTCGCAATGCTCGCATCGGCTGGCTATGCCACCACCGCCGCAGCAGCGCCGGCCGCTACCGCCAATTCGGCTACCGAGACCATCAAGACGTTCGATGGCGATTACGGTGTGACGACCGACAATGGCTTTCAGCTGCCGGCGATCCCGATCCAGAAGGTGAAGCCGCAGTTCCGCCGTCAGATCGTCGAATACAAGACGGATGAGGCCGAAGGCACGATCATCGTCAACACGCGCGAGCGTCACCTCTACTACATCCTCGGCAATGGCGAAGCGATGCGCTACGGCATCGGCGTCGGCAAGCAGGGCTTCTCCTGGTCCGGCACCGCCTATGTTGCCTGGAAGCAGGAATGGCCGAATTGGCATCCGCCGAAGGAAATGGCTGTTCGCCGTCCGGAAATCGCCAAGTACGTCGATGGCGGCATGAACCCGGGCCTGTCGAACCCGCTCGGCGCGCGCGCCATGTATCTCTACAATGAAAAGGGCCAGGACACGCTGTTCCGCCTGCACGGCACGCCGGAATGGGCTTCCATCGGCACCGCCGCCTCCTCCGGCTGCATCCGCCTGATCAATCAGGACGTGATCGATCTCTACAGCCGCGTTCTTCCGGGCCGCAGCACCAAGGTTGTCGTGATCCAGTAATCACTGGGAATTCGCATTGAAAAAGCCGCCGGATATCGTCCGGCGGCTTTTTTGTTTGCGTTTTTCAGCTGCCCTCCGGCAGGCCTATCCGGCCTGCTTTGCCTTCAGCTCGATGCGGCGGCGATGCAGGACCGGTTCGGTATAGCCGTTTGGCTGCTGGCGTCCCTTGAGGACGAGATCGAGCGCTGCCTGGAAGGCGACGGAGTCGTCGAAATTGCCGGCCATGGGAATATAATTGGGATCGTCGGCATTCTGCTGATCGACGACGGCGGCCATACGCTTCATCGTTTCGACAATCTGCGCTTCGCTGATGACCTTGTGGTGCAGCCAATTGGCCATATGCTGCGCCGAGATGCGCAGGGTAGCTCTGTCTTCCATCAAGCCGATATTGTTGATGTCAGGCACCTTGGAGCAGCCGACGCCCTGATCGACCCAGCGCACGACATAGCCGAGAATGCCCTGGCTGTTGTTGTCGATCTCGCGCTGGATTTCCTCCGGCGTCCAGTTCGGCCGCGAGGCGACCGGCACGGAGAGGATGTCTGACAGCTTGGCGCGGGCGCGGCTCTTCAGGCTCTTCTGGACATCGGCGACATTGACGCGGTGGTAATGGGTGGCGTGCAGCGTGGCGGCGGTCGGCGACGGCACCCAGGCGGTGTTGGCGCCGGCCTTGGGATGGGCGATCTTCTGCTCGAGCATGGCGGCCATCAGGTCCGGCATGGCCCACATGCCCTTGCCGATCTGCGCATGGCCCGAGAGGCCGCATTCGAGGCCGATATCAACATTCCAGTTCTCATAGGCCGCAATCCAGGCCGCCTGCTTCATGTCGCCCTTGCGGATCATCGGGCCGGCTTCCATGGACGTGTGGATTTCATCGCCGGTGCGATCGAGGAAGCCGGTGTTGATGAAGACCACGCGCTCGCGGGCGGCGCGGATCGCCTCCTTGAGGTTGACCGTCGTGCGGCGCTCCTCGTCCATGATGCCCATCTTCATGGTGTTGCGCGCCATCCCAAGCAGGTCTTCGACGCGCGTGAAGATATCGACCGCGAAGGCGACTTCTTCCGGGCCGTGCATCTTCGGCTTGACGACATACATCGAACCCGCGCGTGAATTCTGGCGGCGCCCGTTCGGACCGATATCGTAGAGCGCGATCAGGCCGGTGATGACGGCGTCCATGATGCCTTCCGGCACCTCCTTGCCATCCCGGTCGAGAATGGCCGGATTGGTCATCAGGTGGCCGACATTGCGCACCAGCATGAGCGAGCGGCAATGCAGATCGAAGGTGCTGCCATCCGGCGCGGTGTAGGTGACATCGGGGTTCAGCCGACGCGTGAAGGTCTTGCCGCCCTTGGCGACTTCCTCAGCCAGATCGCCCTTCATCAGGCCAAGCCAGTTGCGATAGACCTCTGCCTTGTCCTCGGCATCGACGGCGGCGATCGAATCCTCGCAGTCCATGATCGTCGTGATCGCCGATTCCAGGCGAACATCGGAAATGCCGGCCGGATCAGCCTTGCCGATCTCGGTGCCGGCGTCGATGACGATTTCAATATGGATGCCGTTCTGCTTCAACAGGACATGCGAGGGGCTGGTGGCATCGCCGAGATAACCAGCGAAATGATCAGCCTCTGTCAGTTTTGCGGCGCCAACCTTCGTGGTGATCGTCAGTGCGCCGTTCTTTACGGCAAGATTGGTGACGTCCTTCCAGCTTGCACCATCAAGCGGCACGGCCGAATCAAGGAAATCACGGACCCAGGCAATGACCTTCTCGCCGCGCTTGGGGTTATAGCCCCTGCCCTTTTCGGCGCCATCGGTCTCGGCAATGGCATCGGTGCCGTAGAGCGCATCGTAGAGCGATCCCCACCGGGCATTGGCGGCATTCAAGGCATAGCGCGCGTTCATGACCGGAACGACAAGCTGCGGGCCGGCGATCTCGGATATTTCCGGATCGACATTGGTGGTCGAGATCGTGAAGGCCGGGCCTTCGGGCACGATATAGCCGATCTCGCGAAGGAAAGCCTCGTAGGCGGCGAGATCGACAGGCGCGCCGTTCTTGCGATACCAATCGTCAAGTGCTGCCTGCATGCGGTCGCGCTTGGCTAGAAGCTCACGGTTCCTTGGCGCGAGATCGTGGACGATCTTGGAAAAGCCGGCGAAGAAGGCCTCCGCATCCACGCCGGAACCGGGCAGCGCCTCCTTGACGAGGAAATCGTAGAGGACCTGTTCGATCTGAAGCCCGTGTTTTTCAATGCGGCTCATGCCATATACTCCTCAAGGCCGTTCCACGGCTCAATTTTTACATGTTGCCACTTTGCTCACGGTTTCACTTCTGTCAATTTGGCAATGGTTCGAAAGATTTATGCCACTCGGGAAATAATTAGTCCGCGGCGATACGGGGACGGCCCGTAGCGGTCGCCACGAACCGGGCCTCGATCAGCTTGCGACTGCCTTCCACCTCGGGCGCATCCACCTGCTCGTCCACCGCAACCACCAGATCCACGGCACCATTTAGCCTTGCCTGCGCCATTGCCGCCTCGATGGCGCGCGAGCGGGCATCGGCGAAGCTCCGATCCTCATTGGTGAAGCGTAGACTTTCGCCGGCGCCGTTTAGCACATAGATGCCATCCTCCGGCATGGTGACGAAAACGGTGACGCTGGTGCGGACCTGACCGACGACGGCACCGACGGCATTCGCCACATCCGAATCGCCGGGAATGGCGTTCTCGGTCGCCAGCATCTCGGCAATGGCGGGATAATAGACCGGAGCGGAAGCGCCGAGGCCGACAAGCGGCCGATCGAGCGAAATGGCAAAACGGGCGATCCCCGGCGCACGGCGAAGGGCGCGATCGATGGAGATGGATTTCGCGGGATCCAGATCGGCCACGCCATCTTCAGCAAGGCAGGCGGCGAGAATGACATCGGCCGACTGGCGGGTGAGGCGATCGACGATCTTCTGCGCCAATTCCTCGACAGATTCGGCGATGAGACGTCCCGAACCATCCTTCAGCCGCATCGCCAGAGCGAGCCCAAGGCGGGCAGCCTCTGCATTCCACTGGTTTTGCCCGCCGAGCACGTGCATGGCATCGGAAGGCGTCAGGCCGCTCAGATGCACGAGGCCGCGCGCGACAAGCCGATCCAAAGTCGCCTTCTGCGACGTCATTGTCAGGAGCTTGTCGAGCGCCACGGGAACGGCGCCGATTCGATCGAACAACGCCTGCTCCGGGCTGCTGAGGCCGCTTGCCAGATGATCCGGCACGCCGGTGCGCAGCGCAAAGCGGCCGGCGTTGCGGGCGAGATGCGTCGCCCGCAGCTGTTGCTCCAGGACATTCAAGACGGCATCGCCATGCATGTGAGCGGCGAGGCTCAGCGGCAACAAGCGGCGCGGGCCGAGTTCGAAGGCGGCGACGAGGCCGCGGTCGTTGATCTTCACTTCGGAATCGCCGCCAAGGCCATAAGTGCGCATGGCAACGGCCTCGACCATGGTGCGATAGCCTCCGACCACGGCACCATCGGCATCCAGCCGCGGCCTGCCATCCTCCATGACGGCGACATCGGTGGTGGTGCCGCCGATGTCGGAAACGACGGCATTGTCGAGGCCGGTGAGATAGCGCGCGCCGACGAGGCTTGCCGCCGGACCCGAGAGGATCGTCTCGATCGGGCGGAGCTTGGCTTCATCGGCCGAAATCAAGGCGCCATCGCCGCGCACCACCATCATCGGCGCGGCAATGCCGCGCGTCGCCAAAAACCCTTCGCAAGCACCGACGAGGCGGTCGATCATCGAGACGAGGCGAGCATTGAGCAGCGTCGTCAGGGCGCGGCGCGGGCCACCCAATTTGGAAGAGAGTTCATGGCTGCAGGTGACCGGCAGATGCGAGATCTCGCGGATGCAATCGCGCACCCTGATTTCATGAGCCGGATTCCGTACGGCGAAATAGCCGGCGACGGCAAAGGACGACACCGACTTCGCCAATTCGGGTAACGCATCGCGCAGCGCCGTCAGATCGAGCGGGTTTTCGTTGCCGTGAACATTGTGGCCGCCGGGGAGGAACAGCACAGGATCGGAGCCCAACGCTTCCGCAAGGCCATCACGCTTGAGATCCTCGGGGCCGAAACCGATCATGACCAGGCCGGCCCGGCCGCCCTGCCCTTCGACAAGCGCGTTGGTGGCAAGCGTCGTCGACAGCGATACGAGGCCGATGGCCGAAACGGGAATATCGGCCTTGGCGATGACGGCATCGACGGCGCCGGCAATGCCAACGGCCAGATCATGCCGCGTCGTCAGCGATTTCGCCTTGGCGACCACGCCCTCGGTTTCATGGAAGAGAACGGCATCGGTGTAGGTTCCACCCGTATCGATGCCGAGCAGGAAGTGAGATGTCACGACAATATCCAGCCTTGAATGCACTGCGATGCCGTTATTGCACCCTTCCGGGCCGGGCCGCTAGCTGGCAAGCGGCAAAAACAGTCCTACCGCCTCGTCACCCGCATCGGCAATCCGCCGTGCGGCTGCGTCGTGAGCTTCTGCACCGGCCAGGGATCAGTCTCATCAGTCAGGTCGAAGCGGAAGCGACGCATCATGACGGCAAGGGCGATGACGGCCTCCTGAAGCGCGAAAGTGGCGCCGATGCAGACGCGCGGACCGGCGCCGAAAGGCAGATACTGGAAGCGATTGATCTTGGCCCGGTTTTCCGGAAGAAAGCGCTCCGGCATGAAGGCGCGCGGCTTTTCCCAGTAGAGCTCGTGGCGATGCAGCGTCCAGGGCATGATGAGGACGGTGATTCCCTTCTCCATCGTCACGCGCTCGCCCTTGTCGCTCACCCATTCGTCATCGGCGATCGCGGCGCGATTGATCGACGGAGCCGGCGGATAGAGGCGCATCGCCTCCTCGAAGGCGGCGCGGACGTTCGGCATCAGGTCGAGCCAGGCGACCGGCTCGGCATCGGTTGCCAGCACCCGGTCGATTTCCTCTTCCATGGCCTCGCGAATATGCGGGCTATTGGCGACGCAATAGAGCGTCCAGGCAAGGGCACGGGCTGTTGTCTCGTGGCCTGCGCCGATGAAAGTGAGGATATTGTCCTCGATCTCCTCCATGGTCAGTCCATCCGGACCGGCCTTTTCGAGCAGCAGCGTCAGAAAATCGTCCGGCGCGCTGGCGCGATCCCGGCGCATCTTGTCCAGCCGCTGATCCATGGTGGTGCGGACGATGCCGCGGAACTTGTCGAGCACGCGCTGGCCGCCGATCCGGGTGATGCGCGGCACCCAGGCAGGGGCGCGCAAAAGATCCATCGGATCGACCCGGCCCATGCGATGCAGGAGCTCATTGACCTCATCGGCGAAATGCTCGCCTCCGGTGACGATCTCGCCGGAAAACAAGGTCTCTGCCAGGATGGCGAAGGTCAATTCGGTCATATCGGTGGCAATATCGAACACGGCGCCCTCCGCGCCGATGTCCTCGTATTTCTGCAGATATTCCAGGCTCTGGCTCAGCATCTGGCCGGCAAAGCCCTGTGCGTGACGTGGCGTGAACACCGGTGCCACAGCCTTGCGCGAGCGCTTCCAAACTGGCCCCTCCGCCGTCAGCAGGCCATCGCGCAGGATCGGCCGGAGCACGAGCTGGCGGATATCGGCCATGCGATAATTGGCTGCATTATCGACCAGAACATGCTTGATCAGGCCGGGATCGTTGACGATGAGCGTCCGCTCGTTGAAGAACTTGGTCTTGATCCAGGGCAGCGTATAGGAAGGCTCGCCCCAGAGTTCGAGCGGATTGCGCAGGATGGTCTTGATGATGGTCCATCGCGACGGCGGAATGGTACGCGGGATCGGCGCCGGCGGAGAGAAGGCTTCCGGAATCATATCCATGGATCAACTCTCCTCGAAATCCGGCGATTGCCGTAACAAACACAGCGGGAGCTGCGTACCCGTTCGATATGGGGAACGCCGCCTGCCAAATCCAGACGATAAAACGTCGCGCTGAGTGCTTACAAAAGCGACTTCAGATCGCTCAGCTTATCATTGATGAGCCAGCCATAGTAATTTTCTTCGGGCCAGACCGGCTGCGAGGAGCCGCGGTTCTTGGCGGCAAGGGCTGCGGCGCGCTTGCGGGAGTTGCCGAGATTATAAAGCGTCGCCGTGATGCCGGGATTGCCTGAGATATCCATGCCGGCGATCGAGCGATAGTCATCGATCGACTTGCGGATCGAAGCCGCGACGAAGGCCAGCGACAGGTCCGGGTCCATGATCGCCTTGTAGACGCCGCCCGCATCCTTCTCGCTGAGCTTCGGGATGCCCGAGGTGCGGCTGACGAGATCCGATAGCTCAAGGGCCGTCAGCGGATTGACTTGGCCGAGGCCGAAAGTCTGACCGGCATAGAAGGGCTGGAAGAAGACCGCGCTGAAACGATTGTCGGGATAGGATGTGCCGCCGACGGTCTTGCCGCGGAAGTCATCTTCCCAGACATCCTCACGGCAGGTCCAGAGGCTGTAGGAATCGCTCTTGCCCTTGCAGGCATCGAATTGCGGCCGCGCAACGAAATCATCGACGTTTTCGCCATTATAGGCAAAGCGGAAGCTCTGGCCGGCATAGGAGGCAGCCTTGACGTAATAGGACTGCAGGCCATCATAAGCATCGACATTGTAGGTATGCTCGCCGACGAGCGCGCCGATGATGTGGATGGGCTCGATACCATAGGCCCGCGCTGTCGACTTGATCTTTGCCATCAGCTTCGTATCGGTCGCCAGTAATTCGCGGACTTTCTGATACTTGCGCTCAAAGCTCGAATTCGTGCCGCGGGTCCGCCGGACCGAAGCGCCGGGAACCGGCGGCTGCTCGGCATTGCGGTTGCCCGGGGGCACCGCGGTCGCCGCCTCCGCATAGGCTGGTATCCAGGAAAGGCTGACAACTGCCAGAAGAAGAGTGATCAGTATCCGTCGCAAGATGGCTGTCCTGTCGAAGTTTAAACCGATGTTTCCGTGCGGTTGCCTGACGGATAATCTTGGCCGAATAAAGCCACGCGACACAAAGAAACGGGCCCCTAACTAAAAAGTTAACGGCCCGCTGTCGAGTGTTTACTGTCTTAAATCGCTTCTGCCGGCCCGCTTACAGAATGAAGCGGGACAGATCGGTGTTGGTGGCGAGGTCACCGACATGCTCGCGGACATAGGCGGCATCGATGGTTATCGATACCCCGGCGCGATCCGAGGCGTTGTAGGAGATCTCGTCGAGCACCCGCTCCATGACCGTCTGCAGGCGGCGGGCGCCGATATTCTCGACGGTCGAATTCAGATGCACGGCGACATCGGCGAGAGCGTCGATCGCGTCATCCGTGAAGTCGAGCTTCAGGTCTTCCGTTTCCATCAGTGCCTTGTACTGGCGGATGAGGCTTGCCTGCGGCTCGGTGAGGATGCGGCGGAAGTCTTCCTTGGTCAGCGGCCGGAGCTCGACGCGGATCGGCAGGCGG
Source organism: Rhizobium sp. BK491 (assembly GCF_014194925.1). Taxonomy (NCBI): domain Bacteria; kingdom Pseudomonadati; phylum Pseudomonadota; class Alphaproteobacteria; order Hyphomicrobiales; family Rhizobiaceae; genus Rhizobium; species Rhizobium sp. BK491. The sequence goes on along the minus strand of NZ_JACIAR010000006.1, from coordinate 156,234 downwards.
CCCTGCAACTCCGGCAGAAGATCCGAAGGCTTCGAGACATGGAAGGCACCGGAGGCGATGAAGAGGATATGGTCGGTCTTGACCGGGCCATACTTCGTCGACACCGTCGTGCCTTCGACCAGCGGCAGCAGGTCGCGCTGCACGCCTTCGCGGGAGACGCCGGCACCCATGCCGCCATCGCGGGCGGCGATCTTGTCGATCTCGTCGAGGAAGACGATGCCGTCATTTTCGGCGGATTGCACGGCTTCGCGCTGGATCGCCTCATTGTCGATCAGCTTGTCGGACTCGTCACGGATCAGCTCCTTGTAGGAATCCTTGACCGTCGTGCGCACCTTCTTCGTGCGGCCGCCCATGGCCTTGCCGAACATTTCGGAGAGGTTGAGTACGCCGATATTGGCGCCGGGCATGCCGGGGATCTCGAAGCCGCCGGGCATGCCGGAGCCGGTATCGGCCACCTCGATATCAATTTCCTTGTCGTCAAGCTGGCCGTCGCGCAGCTTCTTGCGGAAGCTGTCGCGCGTTGCCGGCGAGGCGGTGGCGCCAACCAGCGCATCGAGCACGCGCTCTTCGGCGCTCATATGCGCCTTGGCTTGCACCTCGGCGCGCTTCTTTTCGCGCACCAAACCGATGCCGACTTCGACGAGATCGCGGACGATCTGCTCGACATCGCGGCCGACATAGCCGACCTCGGTGAACTTGGTGGCTTCGACCTTGATGAAGGGGGCGCCCGCGAGCTTCGCAAGGCGGCGGGAGATTTCCGTCTTGCCGACGCCGGTGGGACCGATCATCAAAATGTTCTTGGGCATGACTTCGTCGCGCAGCTCAGGCTCGAGCTGTTGGCGACGCCAGCGGTTGCGCAGCGCAATCGCCACGGCGCGCTTGGCCTCATGTTGGCCGACAATATAGCGATCGAGCTCGGAAACGATCTCGCGGGGGGAAAAAGTGGTCATTTCGTATGTTCCCTATCAGGGCTGGAAACTATCAAGAGAGGAACTTATTGGGCTTCGGCATCGAGCGTTTCGACGACCACATTGTGGTTCGTGTAGACGCAAATGTCGGCGGCGATATCGAGGGCGCGGCGGGCGACGTCTTCAGCCGATTTGTCGCTATCCATCAGCGCACGGGCAGCAGCGAGCGCGAAATTGCCGCCGGAGCCGATTGCCATGGCGCCGTGTTCGGGCTCAAGCACATCGCCGTTGCCGGTGATGGCGAGCGTTATGTTCTTGTCGGCAACCAGCATCATGGCTTCGAGATTGCGCAGATATTTGTCGGTGCGCCAGTCCTTGGCGAGCTCGACGGCGGCGCGCATCAGTTGGCCGGGATATTGTTCGAGCTTCTTTTCAAGCCGTTCGAGCAGCGTGAAGGCATCGGCAGTCGCGCCGGCGAAACCGGCGATTACATCGCCCTTGCCGATGCGGCGAACCTTGCGCGCATTGCCCTTCATTACGGTCTGGCCAAGGCTGACCTGGCCATCGCCAGCCATCACGACCTTGCCGTCCTTGCGAATAGTCACGATTGTCGTCATTTAACACCTGTTTGCCCCCGTTTCGGCGGGCTTTCTGCCGGGCCGCGTATCGGCCCCGTCAGCACCTATGTAAGAGGGGTTTTGGCGATTGCAAATGGCAACCGCGCCCGAATAATGGCGGCAAGCCGGCTAAACGCGTAAGGCCCTTGCGTAACTTCTGGATATTTCCCGATACGCCTGATAAGGAACGGCCGTATTCCGATGGAGCAGCCCATGGCAGAGACCGCAGCGAGCCGCACGGCAAGCGTTTCCCGCAAGACCAACGAGACCTCGGTCTCCGTTTCCGTCAACATCGACGGCAGCGGCAAATCGACGATTTCGACGGGTGTCGGCTTCTTCGACCATATGCTGGAACAGCTGTCGCGACATTCGCTGATCGACATGGAGATCGACACCAAGGGCGACCTGCATGTCGACGATCATCATGCCGTCGAGGATACCGGCATCGCGATCGGCCAGGCGATTGCCAAGGCGCTGGGCGACCGGCGCGGCATCACGCGCTACGCTTCGATCGACCTCGCCATGGACGAGACCATGACGAAGGCGGCCGTCGATCTCTCGGGCCGGCCCTTCCTCGTCTGGAACGTCTCGTTCAGCGCGCCGAAGATCGGCACCTTCGATACCGAACTGGTGCGCGAATTCTTCCAGGCGCTGGCGCAGAATGCCGGCATCACCTTGCATATCCTCAACCATTATGGCGCCAACAATCACCATATAGCCGAGACATGCTTCAAGGCCGTTGCGCGCGCATTGCGTACCGCAACCGAGATCGATCCGCGGCAGGCAGGCCGGGTGCCCTCGACGAAAGGCACGCTCGCCTGAGCCCCGAACTGGGGAATTGAGGAAATGGCAAGCTATCTGATTTTGACTCCGCCTGGAGCGACGAACCGATCCGAAGCATCGGATCGGTATCGCGACGAAACACGATTCATCCGCGACGGCTTTTCATGGACGGCTTTCCTGTTTCCGACGCTCTGGATGCTCTTCCATCGGCTTTGGCTGCACGCGATCGCCGTCGTTCTGCTGCAGGGTATTGCGCTGGAACTGATACGCCAGCCGGGCTTTTTCGCCGCGGGGGCAGCACTTCTGCTTGGCGTGCATGTTCTTGTCGCTCTAGAAGGCCCGCATGCGATCAGCGATCGTCTCATCGGCCGCGGCTGGAAAGTGGAAAATCTCGTCTCGGCGCCTGATCTGGCAACTGCGGAGCAAATCCACTTTTCCGAACTTGAGCAGCAGCCAAACCGGAATATCCGTTCCGAAAATTGGGATATCCCGGCCAAAAACACCAATACCAGCCGCCCAGGCCCGAGCTTCGGCCTTCCCGGCTATGACGGAGGACGCTGACCATGCGGGTCGCGATTATCGACTATGGTTCCGGCAATCTGCGCTCGGCCACCAAGGCTTTCGAACGGGCTGCCCGCGAGGCAGGCATCGACGCAGAGATCGACCTGACCGATGATGCCGAGCGCGTTGCTACCGCCGACCGCATCGTGCTTCCCGGCGTCGGCGCCTATGCCGATTGCCGGCATGGCCTCGATGCCGTGCCCGGCATGGCAGAAGCCGTCGCCGACGTCGTGGAACACAAGGCCCGCCCCTTCCTTGGCATCTGCGTCGGCATGCAGCTGATGTCGTCGCGCGGGCTGGAAAAGACGATCACGAAAGGCTTCGGCTGGATCAAGGGTGACGTCAAGGAAATGACGCCGAGCGATCCCAACCTGAAAGTCCCGCAGATCGGCTGGAATACGCTGGATCTCCGCCACCCGCACGCGCTCTTCGACGGCATACCCACGGGGCCTGACGGCCTGCACGCCTATTTCGTACATTCCTACCATCTGGCCGCCGACCACGGCGACGATGTCATCGCAACCACAAGCTATGGCGGCGCGATGACCGCCTTCGTCGGTCGCGACAATATGGCGGGCTCGCAGTTCCATCCGGAAAAGAGCCAGAAGCTCGGCCTTGCCCTGATCGCAAATTTCCTGCGCTGGAAGCCATAAGGCTCGCGCTTCAAGGACAGACATCATGATTCTTTTTCCTGCTATCGACCTAAAAGACGGCCAATGCGTGCGCCTCAAGCTCGGCGACATGGAGCAGGCGACCGTCTACAACCCCGATCCCGGTGCCCAGGCGAAAGCCTTTGAAGACCAGGGCTTCGAATGGCTACATGTCGTCGATCTCAACGGCGCCTTCGCTGGCGAGACCGTCAACGGCGCCGCCGTCGATGCCATTCTTAAGGCGACGAAGAACCCGGTGCAGCTCGGCGGCGGTATCCGCACGCTCGACCACATCGAAAACTGGCTGTCGCGCGGGCTTGCCCGCGTTATCCTCGGCACCGTGGCAGTGCGCGATCCAGCGCTTGTCGTCGAAGCCTGCCGGCGTTATCCGGGCCATATTGCTGTCGGCATCGATGCCAAGGGCGGCAAGGTGGCGGTTGAGGGCTGGGCCGAAGCCTCCGAACTCGGCGTCATCGAACTCGCCAAGAAATTCGAAGGTGTCGGCGTTGCCGCGATCATCTACACCGACATCGACCGCGACGGCATTTTGACCGGCATCAACTGGGACTCGACGCTGGAACTGGCCGATGCCGTTTCCATCCCCGTCATCGCTTCCGGTGGGCTTGCCTCGCTCGTCGATATCAAGCGCATGATCCAGCCGGACGCCCGCAAACTGGAAGGTGCGATTTCCGGCCGCGCGCTTTATGATGGCCGGATCGATCCGAAAGAAGCACTGGCGCTGATCAAGCAGGCCAAGGAGGCAGCGCAATGACCCTGAAAGCCCGCGTCATCCCCTGCCTCGACGTCAAGGACGGCCGCGTCGTCAAGGGCGTCAACTTCGTCAATCTTATCGATGCCGGCGATCCGGTCGAGGCTGCCAAGGCCTATGACGCCGCCGGTGCTGACGAGCTATGCTTCCTCGACATCACGGCCTCTTCCGACAATCGCGACACCATTTTCGATGTTGTCGCCCGCACCGCCGAGCAGTGCTTTATGCCCGTTACGGTCGGCGGCGGCGTGCGCACCATTGCCGATATCCGCAAGCTGCTGCTCTGCGGCGCCGACAAGGTTTCGATCAACTCGGCGGCGGTCAACAATCCCGATTTCGTGGCTGAAGCGGCCGACAAGTTCGGCAACCAGTGCATCGTGGTATCCATCGATGCCAAGCGACGCCGGACCGAGGCGCTCGGCGGCGACAATCTGAGCGCCTGGGAAATCTACACCCACGGCGGCCGCATTGCGACCGGCATCGATGCCGTCGATTTTGCCCGCAAGATGGTCGAGCGCGGTGCCGGCGAGCTGCTCGTCACCTCCATGGACCGCGACGGCACCAAGGTCGGCTACGATCTGGAGCTGACACGGGCGATTGCCGATGCGGTGCGCGTGCCGGTTATCGCCTCAGGCGGCGTCGGCGATCTCGACGACCTCGTTGCCGGCGTCAAGGAAGGCCATGCGACGGCGGTGCTTGCCGCTTCGATCTTCCACTTCGGCACCTATTCGGTGGGCGAGGCAAAGCGCTATATGGCCGAGCGCGGCATTCCGATGCGGCTGGATTAGGAGACAGCGGACCAATGAGCGGATTTACCCTTTCCGACCTCGAACGAATCATCGAGGAACGCTCCAAGGCTTCGCCGGACGAATCCTGGACGGCGAAGCTTTTCGCCGCCGGCCAGCCGAAGGCAGCGAAGAAACTGGGCGAAGAAGCGATCGAAGCCGTGATGGCCGCGGTCACCAACGATCGCGACAACCTCGCCTACGAGGCGGCCGATCTGCTATATCATCTTTTAGTCGTATTGAAGATTGCCGGCATTCCGTTAGAGAATGTCATGGGTGAGCTCGAAAGGCGCACCGCCCAATCCGGCCTTCAGGAAAAGGCCAGCCGGTAAGAACGCGATGACAATAGCGACCAAGAGCGAGCCCGCGCCCGAGACACTCGATATTTTCGAGGCGAAGGCCTATTCGCCGTACTACTTCTTTTCCTCGGAAGAATGGGCGAAATTCCGGGCCGACACGCCGCTGACGCTGACATCAGACGAAGTGAAGCGACTGCGCTCCATGGGCGACCCGATCGATCTTGACGAAGTCAGGCGCATCTATCTGTCGCTGTCGCGGCTTTTGTCCTCGCATGTGGAATCCTCGCAGATCCTGTTCGAGCAGCGCAACCGCTTCCTCAGCCTCTCCGATATCGCCAAGACGCCCTTCGTCATCGGCATCGCCGGTTCGGTCGCGGTCGGCAAGTCCACGACAGCTCGTATCCTCAAGGAATTGCTGGGCCGCTGGCCGTCGAGCCCGAAGGTCGATCTGGTCACCACGGACGGCTTTCTCTATCCGAACGCCGAATTGCAGCGCCGCAACCTGATGCAGCGCAAGGGCTTTCCGGAAAGCTACGATACCGCAGCACTGCTGCGTTTCCTCTCGGCGATCAAGGCCGGCCAGCCGAATGTGCAGGCGCCTTCCTATTCGCACCTCGTCTACGACGTGCTGCCGAATGAATTCAAGACGGTCGACCGCCCGGATATCCTGATCTTCGAGGGCATCAACGTGCTGCAATCGCGGCATCTGCCGGCCGACGGCAAGATCGTGCCGATGGTCTCGGATTTCTTCGATTTCTCCATCTATATCGATGCCGACGAAGAACTCATCCACAACTGGTATGTCGCCCGTTTCATGCGGTTGCGCGAGACCGCCTTCCGCGATCCCAACTCCTTCTTCCATCGCTATGCCTCGATCAGCGAGGAAGAGGCGCTGGCGATCGCCGAGGGGCTCTGGAAGAACATCAATCTCAAGAACCTGCGCCAGAACATTCTGCCGACGCGGCCGCGCGCCGATCTCATCCTGCAGAAGGGCAAGAATCATCTAATCGAGCAGGTGGCGCTCAGAAAGCTCTGAGGCTCAGGGCTGAACACGCCGTAACGTCAGATTGATACGTCCACCATTCTTCAGCAATGTCGACGTTGCCGGATAGATGCGATCGACGCCGTGGAAGCATAGCCTGCCCTCGCCGCCGAGAACGACAATATCGCCGCTTGCAAGCTTGAAGGATAGCGTGCGATCATTGCGGTTGAGACCTCCGACCCGAAAGAGGCAGGTATTGCCGAGCGAGACCGATAGCACGGGCGCCTTGAGATCCTGTTCGTCGCGATCCTGATGCAGGCCCATGCGGGCATCGTCGCCATAGAAATTGACGAGGCAGGCTTCCGGCGGCTTTTCATAGCCAGCTATATCGCGCCAGAGATCGAGCAATTGCGGCGGCATGGGCGGCCACGGGCGACCGGTGACCGGATGGGTCGGCTGATAGCGATAGCCGCGCTGCTTGTCCGTCACCCAGCCGAGCGAACCGCAATTGGTCATGCGCACGGACATCTCCTTGCCGGTACCCGGCATGACCGGTGTGTAAAGCGGCGCCTCTGCCACGATGCTGCGAATCGTCTGGACGAGCGCTTCCTGGGTAGGGCGGTCGAGATATCCGGGGAGATGGCGAATTCCGTTGGGGAGCAGCATTTTGGTTTCCTGCAATGGTGCTGATCAGGTGAGCATATCATTGCCGCGCTATTGTGCCTGGCCCCTCACCCCCGCCCTCTCCCCGCAAGCGGGGCGAGGGGGTTTACCCTGCCTCAAGCCAGCCGCCGCAACTGAGAGTCTTGTTGTTTCGCTGTGTCGTCCCTTCTCCCCGCATGCGGGGAGAAGGCTAGGATGAGGGGCCGGGCAGACAGCGTCCACAAAACTGAACTCGCCCGACAAGCTACAATTTTACCCAGCCAAGCCAAAACTGCAGCCCGAAAACCAAATCTAGTCGCCGCCGACCTTGCCGCGCATCTTCTTGACCTCGGAGCGGCCGGATTTCTCCTTCAGCCGGCGCTCGATCGATCCCTTTGTCGGCTTGGTCTTTCGCCGCGGCGGCGGCGGCGGGGCGGCGGCTTCGAGGATCAGTTCCTTCAGCCGCTCGCGGGCGTCCTCGCGATTGCGGTCCTGGCTGCGGAAGCGGCTGGCCTCGATCATCAGAACGCCTTCCTTGGAAACCCGACGGCCGGCGAGCCGGATCGCATTCGCCTTGACGCGCTCGGTCAACGCGGGAGAATTCTGGAGATTGAAGAAAAGCTGGACCGCGGTCGCGACCTTGTTGACGTTTTGACCGCCAGGACCGCCCGCCAGAACGAATTGTTCCGTCAGTTCCCAGCCGGCAATGGTGATCCGGTCGTTAATGTAAAGCGCGTCGCTGGCCATGATTTTCTCCGCGCCTGTCTATCCCACATTGCATTGCGGTTGAAAACCACTGCCAGACAAAATGAAACCCGGCGAACTAGTCGCCGGGTTTCACGTGAGTCATTCCCGTTCTGGATGTTTATTCGGCTGCGACGCGGATTCCCGGTGCCGCATCGCGGACGTTGCCGTCCACATGATCCTCGAACTTGGCGAAGTTGGTGACGAACATCTGCACCAGCTTCTTGGCCTGTGCATCATAGGCTTCGCCATCGACCCAGGTGGAGCGCGGGTCTAGAATGGCCGTATCGACACCTTCGACGGCCACCGGAACCGCAAAGCCGAAATTCGCATCGATGCGGAATTCGACATTGTCGAGATCGCCCTTCAGGGCGGCCGCCAGCAGCGCGCGCGTCGCCTTGATCGGCATACGGCGTCCGGTGCCGTAAGCGCCGCCGGTCCAGCCAGTGTTAACCAGCCAGCAACGAGCGCCGTGGCGGGCGATCAGCTCCTTGAGGAGATTGCCGTATTCGGCCGGATGGCGCGGCATGAAGGGAGCGCCGAAGCAGGTCGAGAAGGTCGCTTCCGGCTCGACGACGCCCTTTTCGGTGCCGGCGACCTTGGCGGTGTAGCCGGACAGGAAGTGGTACATCGCCTGATCCGGTGTCAGCTTGGCGATCGGCGGCATGACGCCGAAAGCGTCCGCTGTCAGCATGATGATCGTCTCGGGATGACCGGTGATACCGGATTCCGAGGCATTCGGGATGAAATGCAGCGGGTAGGCGCTGCGGGTGTTTTCCGTCAGCGAGCCATCGTCGAGATCCGGCCGGCCATGCTCGTCGAGCACGACATTTTCCAGCACCGTGCCGAAACGGCGCGTCGTGGCATAGATTTCCGGCTCGGCTTCTGCCGAAAGGCGGATGGTCTTGGCATAGCAGCCGCCTTCGAAGTTGAAGATGCCGTTTTCGCCCCAGCCATGCTCGTCGTCGCCAATCAGCGTACGGGTGGGATCAGCCGACAGCGTTGTCTTGCCAGTGCCCGACAGGCCGAAGAAGATCGCGGCATCGCCTTCAGGGCCGACATTGGCCGAGCAGTGCATCGGCATGACGCCGCGCTCGGGCAGCATGTAGTTCAGCGCCGTGAATACCGATTTCTTCATCTCGCCGGCATAGGAGGTGCCGCCGATCAGGACAATGCCATTGACGAAGTCGCAGGCGATGACCGTTTCGGTGCGGCAACCATGGCGCTCGGGATCGGCGCGGAAGCTTGGCAGGTCGATGATCGTCAGCTGCGGTACGAAGCTTTCGAGCTCAGAGCGATCGGGGCGGATCAGCAGGTTGCGGATGAACAGCGAATGCCAGGCGAATTCGGTGATGACACGCGTCGGCAGAGCATATTCGGCATCGGCACCGCCGATCAGATCCTGCACGAACAGGTCCTTGCCGCGGGCATGGGCCAGCATGTCCTCGTGCAGCAGCGCGAAATGCTCCGGCGACATCGGCTTGTTGTTGTCCCACCAGATCTGGTCTTCGGTGGTGGCGTTGCGCACCACGAACTTGTCCTTCGGCGAACGGCCGGTGTGCTGTCCGGTCAAGGCCCTGAGCGCGCCGTCGGCGGTCAGATCGGCTTCGCAACGGCGAATCGCCTCTTCGTAAAGATGGGCTTCCATGAGGTTGTAACGCACACTGGCGGCGGCTCCCAGGCCGATCGATCCCAGTTCAGTCGCGGGATTGCGGACGCCGAATTGCTCCATCACTTTTTCCTCTACAAGGGGCTTGGCCGTTAGAATTATCTAAAGCGTAGAGGGGTCTTTTTAAAAGCACAAGAGCCTGCCGTGAGAAATATTTAATGATATCAGTTATTTAATCGATTTAAATAAATTTCCACAATTTTAAATCGTTTGAATAGCGGGCCGCGGGACGTTACGTCACACAACCCTTGCGCAAGGGTTTTTCTCCGCAACAATCCTCCCCTTTATCTTTGCCACAATTTGTTCCACCTTTATCCCCATAAGCGCGCCAGGTTACCGCCGACCGAGCTGGCAGACCGCCTGGGCTGGATTCCAAATCCGGGAGACGCGCACTGATGACGGAGACGAACACCATGTTGACAATCGCGCTCGTTGACGACGACCGCAATATCCTGACTTCCGTTTCGATTGCCTTGGAAGCAGAGGGATATAAGGTAGAGACCTACACGGACGGAGCCTCGGCGCTGGACGGCCTGCTTGCCCGGCCGCCGCAACTGGCGATCTTCGATATCAAGATGCCTCGCATGGATGGCATGGAGCTTCTGCGCCGCCTGCGCCAGAAATCCGATATACCAGTGATTTTCCTGACCTCGAAGGACGAGGAAATCGACGAACTCTTCGGCCTGAAGATGGGCGCCGACGATTTCATCACCAAGCCGTTCTCGCAGCGCCTGCTGGTCGAACGCGTCAAGGCCGTTCTCCGCCGTGCGTCCGCTCGCGAAGCCGCAAATGCTGCCGGCGGCGCAACCGCCGCCAAGCCGGGTGCTGCGCAGCAGGCCCGCTCGCTGGAACGCGGACAGCTCGTCATGGACCAGGAACGCCATACCTGCACCTGGAAGGGCGAGCCGGTGACGCTCACCGTCACCGAATTCCTCATCCTGCATTCGCTTGCCCAGCGCCCCGGCGTGGTCAAGAGCCGCGATGCCCTGATGGATGCGGCCTATGACGAGCAGGTCTATGTCGACGACCGCACGATCGACAGCCACATCAAGCGGCTGCGCAAGAAATTCAAGATGGTCGACCTCGATTTTGATATGATCGAGACGCTGTATGGCGTCGGCTACCGCTTCCGTGAAGCTGCATAAGAGTCAACTGGACCATACGGCGGACGATGGAATAAGAGCAGGCGGACGGGGTCGCGAATCCCGTTCTTCGAAAGGGCCGTAGGCTTGGCACAGCTGGTGCAGGACAGGGATATAGACGACTCGGAAAGCCTGAGCGGCGCTCGGATCGCGCGCCGGCGCTGGACTCATCCCTTCGTGCTGATCCGCCGCATCTTCGGCAATGCAGTCTTTTCGAGCCTGACGCGGCGCATCCTGTTCTTCAATCTGGCCGCCCTCGTCGTTCTGGTCGGCGGTATCCTGTACCTCAACCAGTTCCGCGAAGGCCTGATCGATGCCCGCGTCGAGAGCCTCTTGACACAGGGCGAGATCATCGCCGGTGCCGTCTCGGCCTCGGCATCGGTCGATACCAACTCCATCACCATCGATCCGCAGAAACTGCTGGAACTGCAGGCCGGCCAGAGCATCACGCCCGTTCCGAACGATGAGGATCTCGAATTCCCGATCGATCCGGAAAAGGTGGCGCCGGTGCTGACGCGGCTGATCTCGCCGACACGCACCCGCGCCCGCATCTTCGATGCCGATGCCAACTTGCTGCTCGACAGCCGCCATCTTTATTCGCGCGGTCAAGTGCTGCGCTACGACCTGCCCCCCGTCGACGACGAGAAGCAGAGCTGGTCCGACTGGTTCAGCGGCCTGCTCAACAAGATGCTGCAGCCGGGTAACCTGCCTGTCTACAAGGAAGCGCCCGGCGGCGACGGTTCGATCTATCCGGAAGTCATGAATGCGCTGACCGGCGTGCGCGGTGCTGTTGTCCGCACCACGGAGAAGGGCGAGCTGATCGTTTCGGTCGCCGTGCCGATCCAGCGCTTCCGCGCCGTTCTCGGTGTCTTGCTGCTTTCGACCCAGGCCGGCGACATCGACAAGATCGTTCATGCCGAGCGTCTTGCCATTATGCGCGTCTTTGGCGTTGCGACGCTGGTTAACGTCGTGCTCTCGCTGCTTTTATCCTCCACCATCGCCAATCCGCTGCGCCGGCTTTCGGCTGCGGCCATCCGCGTGCGCCGCGGTGGGGCGAAGGAACGCGAGGAAATCCCTGACTTTTCCGCCCGCCAGGACGAGATCGGCAACCTGTCGATCGCATTGCGCGACATGACATCGGCACTCTATGATCGCATCGATGCCATCGAGAGTTTTGCAGCCGACGTCAGCCACGAGCTGAAAAACCCGTTGACGTCGCTGCGCAGCGCTGTCGAAACGCTGCCGCTCGCCAAGAGCGATGATTCGAAGAAGCGGCTGATGGACGTGATTCAGCACGACGTGCGCCGCCTCGACCGCCTGATCAGTGATATCTCCGATGCATCGCGCCTTGACGCCGAACTTGCGCGCCCGGATGCGAAGTCGCTCGATCTGGAAGTACTGCTGCGCGACATGATCGATATTTCCAGACAAGTCGGACACAGCAAGAAGGCCGTCGAAATCGAATATGTCGTCGACCGCAAGCCGGGCAACAAGACGAATTTCTCCGTCGAGGGTCACGATCTGCGCATCGGTCAGATCGTCACCAATCTCATCGAAAACGCACGATCCTTCGTCCCGGCGGAAACCGGCAAGATCACCGTGCGGCTGACGCGGACGCGGACGCGTTGCGTCATCTATATCGAAGATAACGGTCCCGGCATTCAGGCCGAAAATATCGACCGCATCTTCGAACGCTTCTATACCGACCGGCCTGAATCCGAAGGTTTCGGGCAGAATTCCGGCCTCGGCCTTTCGATCAGCCGGCAGATCGCCGAAGCGCATGGCGGCTCGCTACGCGCCGAGAATATCGTCGACAGCGATGGCTCGACGCTGCTCGGGGCACGGTTTATCCTGTCGCTTCCCGCCCAGACACAGGCGTGAGCGCTCGCATGACCGGCGAAGCGACCAATATCCACGCCACGGCGATCACCATCGGCAGGACCGGGCTCCTGTTTCTCGGTCCTTCGGGCAGCGGCAAATCCGCCCTCGCCTTTTCGTGCCTTGCCGCTGCCAAACCGCTCGGACTGACTGCAAGCCTTATTGCCGACGACCGGGTGCTGATCAGCGAGCAAAGTGGCTCCGTGATTGCGAAATGCCCGCCCTCCATCGAAGGGCTCATGGAAATCCGCTATACCGGCATCGTCCGGATGCCTTACATTTCCGAAGGCGAAATGCACTTCGCCGTCCGCCCTGTCGATCCGGCCACGGCGGAAAGGATGCCGCCGGAAGACGAGCAGGTCGATATAACCCGCTCCATCCGGTTGCCCGTGATCCGCCTGGCCGCAACCTCCGCGAATCCGCTGGCCGTAATAATAGCGAAAATCGGCGCGAGTTTCCGCTAATCGGCCATTTAGGCCCGAACAGGCATGCAAATCCTATATTTTAAGCTTGCACTTCGCCTTTTCATCGCCAAGATGTCCCCCCACCGGTGGACGACATTGCTGCATTGCGATATTGGCCACCTGTTTGCGTATGCCATGGGAGCAGTAATATCATGATTGGACTTGTGCTTGTCACTCATGGCAAGCTGGCTGAAGAGTTTCGGCATGCCGTCGAGCATGTCGTTGGTCCGCAGAAGTTCATAGAGACGGTATGCATCGGTCCCGAAGACGACATGGACAAGCGGCGGCAGGACATTCTGCAGGCCGTTGCCGGCGCCGATGACGGGCACGGCGTCATCATCCTCACCGACATGTTCGGCGGCACTCCTTCCAATCTCGCAATCTCCGTCATGAATAGCGGCCATACCGAGGTCATCGCCGGCGTCAATTTGCCGATGCTGATCAAGCTCGCGGGCGTACGCGGCGACAACAACATGGAAAGAGCTCTGGTGGAGGCCTCAGAGGCCGGGCGCAAATATATCAACGTGGCCAGCCGTGTGCTCAGTGGCAAATAACGAGGCAAACACCGCTCCCATGACCGAGCTTTCCCGGGAACTCCTGATCATCAACAAGCGGGGCCTGCATGCCCGTGCCTCCGCGAAATTCGTCCAGACTGTCGAAGCCTACGACGCCGTGATCACCGTTTCAAAAGACGGCACCACGGTCGGCGGAACTTCGATCATGGGCCTGATGATGCTGGCAGCCAGCCCGGGCTGCAGCGTGCTTGTCGCAGCAAGCGGCAATCAGGCAGCCGAAGCGCTCGAGGCACTCGACCAACTGGTCGCCAACAAGTTCGGCGAGGAAATGTAGGCTTTTCCGCCTGCTATCGCGGATATAAAGACATAAAGACTTCTTTATATCATTATTGATTTCCACCCTGAAGCCTGCTACACGGCATCATCCACACGCTGTCAGCGTGCAATTCTTGTTGCATTCGGCCGAGGCGTCTGCCCGCGGCGCGACTGCATCGTTCAGGCTGGAGACCTTCATGAGCACTGAAAAGGACTACATCGTCGCGGATATCGGCCTTGCCGACTTCGGCCGCAAGGAAATCACGATCGCCGAAACCGAGATGCCGGGGCTGATGGCCTGCCGCGCCGAATTCGGCGAAGCGCAGCCGCTCAAGGGCGCCCGCATCACCGGCTCGCTGCACATGACGATCCAGACGGCCGTTCTCATCGAGACGCTGGTGGCACTCGGCGCTCAGGTGCGCTGGGCATCCTGCAACATCTTCTCGACGCAGGACCATGCCGCCGCCGCAATCGCCGCATCCGGCGTTCCGGTCTTTGCCGTCAAGGGCGAGAGCCTCGAAGATTATTGGATCTATACCGACAAGATCTTCCAGTGGGCCGATGGCGGTCTTTCCAACATGATCCTCGACGATGGCGGCGATGCCACCATGTACATCCTGCTCGGCGCCCGCGCCGAAGCCGGTGAGGACGTGCTCTCCAACCCGCATTCGGAAGAAGAAGAAATCCTCTTCGCGCAGATCAAGAAGCGCCTTCAGGCAACGCCTGGCTGGTTCACCAAGCAGCGCGATGCCATCAAGGGTGTGACCGAAGAAACCACGACGGGCGTCAACCGCCTCTACCAGCTCAGCCAAAAGGGCCTTCTGCCCTTCCCGGCCATCAACGTCAACGACAGCGTCACCAAGTCGAAGTTCGACAACAAGTACGGCTGCAAGGAATCGCTGGTCGACGGTATCCGCCGTGCCACCGACGTCATGATGGCCGGCAAGGTCGCCGTCGTCTGCGGCTATGGCGATGTCGGCAAGGGTTCTGCCGCTTCGCTCTCCGGGGCCGGTGCTCGCGTCAAGGTCACGGAAGTCGACCCGATCTGCGCACTGCAGGCTGCCATGGACGGCTATGAAGTCGTTCAGCTCGAGGACGTCGTTTCCTCGGCCGACATCTTCATCACCACGACCGGCAACAAGGACGTCATCCGCATCGACCACATGCGTGCGATGAAGGACATGGCGATCGTCGGCAACATCGGCCACTTCGATAACGAAATCCAGGTTGCCGCCCTGCGGAACCAGAAATGGACGAACATCAAGCCGCAGGTCGACATGGTCGAATTCTCCAAGGGCAACCGCATCATCCTGCTCTCGGAAGGCCGTCTCCTGAATCTTGGCAACGCCACCGGTCACCCGTCCTTCGTGATGTCGGCTTCCTTCACCAACCAGACGCTGGCGCAGATCGAGCTCTTCACCAAGCCCGGCCAGTACAAGAACGAAGTCTACGTCCTGCCGAAGCACCTCGACGAGAAGGTTGCCCGCCTGCATCTTGCCAAGCTCGGCGTGAAGCTGACGGAGCTTTCGGAAGAGCAGGCATCGTATATCGGCGTCACGCCGAAGGGCCCGTTCAAGTCCGACCACTACAGATACTGATTATTAAAACAGTATCCACAACATCTTGTGGCCCTGGCATTGACAAATGCCGGGGCTTATTTTTTAGCCAGCTCCCTTCCCCCAGATTCTCCTAGGCAGTATTGTTTTTACACTTGATTCGTGACGAACCGGGCGTGCCCGGAGCCATGAAAATGGGATGTCTTGTCAGGATGCGGCACAGTAGAGCCGGATGATTTTAGGTCTGCTCGACCTAAAATCTGAATCCGCTCCACAATCAGATGAGTAGAGCATGATGTCATCCGAAAACCGCTTACACTTTTCGGCATCATGCTCTGAAGGACGGAGACAGACCTCTTATGTTTGAAGGGGAAGACAACCTGCATCAGCCAGCGTTACGCCGAGCGGCGACGCTGTTGCTGCAGGGCGGTGCACATCGGCTCCCGGCGGGGGCGAAGCAGGTCAAGGGCCGGCTCGCTCGCCTGAGCCGATTGTTGAAGCTCAGCGTTTTCGGCGGCCTGTTGACCGGTTTGACCGGACCCGTTCTTGCGCAGGGCAATGACGCTGCTCAGACGAGCATGCGCCTCTTCACCTCGTCGGAAATGGCCGTCTTCTCCGTTATCATCGGCGTGATTTCCGCCGCACTTCTCTCGACCATGTGGATGGTTCGGCAGCGCGGCAATATGGAAAGCGAAAGCCGCGAGATTCGCACGGCCCTTTCAGATGCCAATCAGCGTATTTCCCAGTATCAGGCTTTGATTGCCGACAAGAACCGCCGGATCGTCATCTGGGATGGCCAGAATGCCCGGCCGGAACTGCTCGGCCAGCTGCCGGTCGAGACGGGCGCGCCGCAGGACAATGAATTCCTCGCCTTCGGGCGCTGGCTGAAATCATGGTCGGCTGGCGAGCTCGACAAGGCAATCGACAAGCTGCGTAGCAGCGGTCAGAGCTTCGATATGGTGGTCGAAACCAACCGCGACGAAATCCTGGAAGCGCAGGGCCGCATTTCCGGCGGGCGAGCTTTCGTCCGCTTCATCGCTCTCAACAATCTGCGTGCCGAACTCGCCGAGCTGAAGATCGAGCGCGATCGGCTGATGACCTCGATCTCCGCATTTCAGAATCTGCTCGATGCCATCGACCTGCCGGTCTGGCAGCGCGACGCGGAAGGCAAGCTCACCTGGGTCAATCAGGCCTATGGCGAGGCCGTGGAAGCGGTTTCGACCGATGAAGCGGTGCGCGAGGGGCGGGAATTCCTGACGACCGTGGCTCGCGAACGCATTCGCGCGGCTGCCACACCGGAGTCGCCATTCCACGACAAGATTTCGACCGTCGTACACGGCAATCGAACCTTCTTCGACGTTATCGACGTCAAATCGCCAAACGGCTCGGCCGGCATTGCGATCGATGTTTCCGAAGCAGAAGCGGTTCGCGCCGAGCTGGCCCGTACGCTGAAGAGCCACGCCGAGACCCTCGACCATCTGGCGACACCGGTTGCGATTTTCGATGGCGACAGGCGGCTGCAATTCTACAATCAGGCTTTCGTCCAGCTGTGGGAACTCGATATTGCTTTCCTCGAGAAACGACCCGACAACGGCGAGCTCCTGGACAGGCTGCGCGGCGCCAAGAAGCTGCCGGAACAGCTGAACTGGAAGACCTGGAAGGACGACGTCCTTTCGGTCTATCGTGCGCTCGATACGCAAACGGATCTCTGGCATCTGCCAAACGGCCAGATTCTCAAGGTTTTCGCGACCGCGCATCCGCAGGGTGGCGCCACATGGGTCTTCGAGAACCTGACCGAGCAGGTCGATCTTGAAACGCGCTACAACACGCTGGTCAAGGTCCAGGGCGAGACCATCGATCACCTCTCGGAAGGCGTCGCCGTTTTCGGCCCCGATGGTCGCATTCGGCTCTCGAACCCCGCCTTTCGCATTCTCTGGAACATTACCGAGGCACAGGCCAAGCCCGGCACGCATATCCAGGCTCTGGCGGAGGCATGCTCGCCTTCCTACGACCGGCCGGATGGCTGGAAGCGGTTTGCCGAGCAGATCACCAGTTTCGACGACGAGCGGCCCTCATCGCAGGGCACATTGGAACTTTACTCCAATCTCGTGCTCGACTATGCCGTCATTCCGCTGCCGAATGCGCAGACCATGCTGACCTTCGTCAACAAGACCGACAGCGTTCGCGCCGAGCGCGCCCTGACCGAAAAGAATGAAGCGCTGCTGAAGGCCGACGAGCTAAAGAACGATTTCGTCCAGCACGTCTCCTACGAGCTGCGTTCGCCGCTGACCAACATCATCGGCTTCACCGACCTCCTGAAGACGCCGGGCATCGGCTCGCTGAACGATCGGCAAGCGGAATATATCGACCATATCTCGACCTCCTCTTCGGTGCTGCTGACACTGGTCAACGACATTCTCGACCTTGCGACGGTCGATGCCGGCATCATGCGCCTGAATTATTCCGAAATCGTGCTCAACGACCTGCTCGACGAAGTGTCGATGCAGATCGCAGATCGGCTTCAGGAAAGCGGCGTGATGCTTGAGATCACCGTGCCAGCGCATCTCGGCTCTATTGTCGCCGACCAGCAGCGACTGAAGCAGATCCTGCTCAAACTTCTGACCAATGCCGCCAATTTCGCGCCCGAGGGATCGACGATCTCGCTGAAATGCGGACGCGAAGGTACGGATTTCGTCTTCTCTGTCTCGGACAAAGGTCCAGGCATCCCGGAGGATTTGATCAACACGGTTTTCAACCGCTTCGCCTCCGGCGCCAAGGGTGGCAAGCGCAGCGGCGCCGGCCTCGGCCTTTCCATCGTCGAAAGCTTCGTCAGTCTGCATGAGGGCGAGGTTTCGATCGAAAGCCAGGCGGGCAAGGGAACGACGGTCACCTGTCGAATTCCTTCGGCCGAACTGCCCCACTCCGTCGCAGCAGAATGACAGCCTCAGAGAGCAGCATTTCCCTCTTCCTCGCAGATGACGCAGCCACGGCTCAGCTCGGCGAGGATCTGGCACTAGCCCTGAAGGTCGGCGATTGTCTGGCGCTATCGGGCGATCTCGGCGCGGGAAAATCCTCGCTCGCTCGCGCGTTGCTGCGCGCCATGGCCGACGATGCCGAACTGGACGTGCCGAGCCCGACCTTTACCCTCGTGCAATCCTACGAGCTGCGCATCCCGGTCTCGCATTTCGATCTCTATCGCCTTGGCGACCCCAGCGAATTGACGGAGCTCGGCTTCGACGAAGCCCTGCAAACCGGCATCTGCCTTGTCGAGTGGCCCGAAATGGCCGAAGGCGAGCTGCCGAAGGAACGCATCGATCTCAAACTGACGCATGAGGGCGAAGGACGGCGCGCCGTCCTCACGGCACCGGACAAGCAGATGGCACGCATTGAGCGCGTGCTTGCTATCCGCGCCTTTCTCGATTCACACGGCTATCGCAGTGCCGCCAGACGTTTCCTCACCGGCGATGCCTCGCTGCGGGCCTACGAGTCCCTTTATCCTGCCGATGGCAGCGACCGCGTGATCCTGATGGACTGGCCGCGCCTGCCGGAAGGGCCGCCCGTGCTCGACGGGAAACCCTATCCAAAAGTCGCGCATCTTGCCTGGGATACTTATCCCTTCGTGGCAATCGCCAATATCCTCGGAGAAAATGGCTTCGCCGCCCCTCAAATTTTCGCCGCCGACTACAATCTCGGCATTCTTCTGATCGAGGATCTCGGCACCGACGGCGTGCTCGATGCGGAGGGCAAGCCGATCGCCGAGCGTTATCGGGCTAGCGTCGCCTGCCTTGCGCATCTGCACAGCCTTTCCATTCCTCGCGACATCCCGGTCACGCCGGATCACATCCATCACATTCCGGATTTCGACCGGACTGCGATGAAGATGGAAGCGCGGCTGCTGCTCGACTGGCATCTGCCCTGGAAGCGCGGCACGCCGGCAAGCGACGAGGAACGGGCCGACTATCTGGCGATCTGGGACAGACTGATCGATCAGCTCGACGACGCGGAAAAGAACCTGCTGCTGCGCGACATGCATTCGCCGAACATCATCTGGCGGGCGCATGAACAGGGTATCAAGCGCGTCGGCATCATCGATTTCCAGGATGCGATGATCGGGCCGACCTCGTACGATGTCGCCTCGCTCGTGCAGGATGCGCGGGTGACGATCGAGCGCGATCTGCATGATCAGCTGATGGCTGACTATCTCGCACTTCGTCACGCCCAGGGCGGCTTCGACGAGGCGAAATTCCTGAAGAGCTGGGCGATCATGTCGGCACAGCGCAATTGCAAGCTTGCCGGCCTTTGGGTGCGGCTCTTACAGCGTGACGGCAAGCCAGGATATTTGAAGCATATGCCGCGCACGCTCGCCTATCTCGCCATCGCCTTCGAGCACGAAGCGCTCGCGCCTCTCAAGGAATGGTGCGAGAAGGCCGGGATTGGCCGGGCATAACGGCCAGAGACCGGCGACGGCTTTCCGGCCTTGTGCTAAGGAAAACTGATAGCGAATCGAAAGTTCGAGACCAGATGACCATCAAGCAAGCCATGGTATTGGCGGCGGGGCTCGGAACCCGCATGCGGCCGATCACCGACACTATCCCGAAGCCGCTGGTGAAGATCGCCGGCAAGGCGATGATCGACTATACACTGGATGCGTTGGTGCAGGCAGGTGTGGAGCGGGCCGTCGTCAACGTCCATCATCATGCCGACCAGATGGAAGCGCATCTGAGCGCCTATCGCGGCCTTGAAATCCTGATCTCCGACGAGCGGGACGCGCTGATGAACAATGGCGGCGGCCTCGTTAAGGGCTTGAAACTTCTGAGCCGCGCTCCGGTGTTCGTCATGAATGCCGATCTGTTCTGGATCGGCGAGAAGCCCGACCATCCGAGCAATCTCGATCATTTAGCCGGATTCTTCGACGAACGGCGTATGGACATGGCCATGCTCTGCGTCGAGCTAGAGCGGACCACGGGCCACAACGGCAAGAATGACTTCAGCATGGCTGACGATGGTCGGCTCACACGCTATCGCGACAACCCATATAACGGTGTCGTCTATGCCGGTGTCTTCGCCATGAAGCCATCCTTCCTCGATGATGCGCCTGATGATGCCTTCAACATCAATATCTACTTCGACAAGGCCATCGAGCGCGGCCGGCTCTATGGCACGATGCTCGACGGCCACTGGCTGACTGTCGGCACGCCGGAGGCGGTCGGGGAAGCGGAGGAAACGATCCGGAATTTCCGGGCGTTTGCGTGAGCCTATGGCAGGCGGACACCGGCAGCGCATTCTGACTATTCCGGCAGGCCTGCCCTTCCTGAAAACGCTTGCGACAGCGCTCTGCGATGGCCGGCTGACCGAGCATTTCCGTCACGATCCGGCGGACCCGCTGTCACTCGCCAAGGTCAGCATCTTTCTGCCGACGCGGCGCGCGGCGCGCGTGCTGCGCTCGGAATTCGTCGATCTGCTCGGCGGCCGCTCCGCCATTCTGCCCGTCATCCGCCCGCTCGGCGAAACCGACGATGATAGCGGCTATTTCGAAGAAACCCTGCCGGAAACGGCCGATCTGGCGCAGCCGCTTGCTAATACGGCGCGGCTCTTGGAACTGGCACGGCTGATCCTTGCCTGGCGCAACAAGCTGCCGCAGATCGTGCGCGATATTCACTCCGATTCGCCGCTGGTGGCGCCGGCAAGTCCGGCTGATGCCATTTGGCTCGCACGTAATCTCGCCGAACTCATCGATTCGCTGGAAACCGAGGACAGGGAATGGAGCGAGCTTGCCACTCTCAGCGCGGAGGATCATGCGCTCTGGTGGCAGCTGACGGCCGAATTCCTGGCGATCGCCAGCGACTTCTGGCCGGCGCGTCTTGAAGAACTCGGAAAGTCCTCGCCCGCCCGCAACCGCAATGCCATCCTGCGCGCCGAGGCGCAGCGCATCTCCAACATGCGGCATCCCGGGCCGGTTATCATAGCAGGCTCGACGGGCTCAGTGCCGGCAACAGCGGAATTGATTGCAGCGGTCGCTGCCTTGCCGCAAGGCGTGATCGTGCTGCCCGGACTCGATCTTGCGATGCCGGAAGAGGATTGGCAGCTTGTGGCGCCAGAGACATCCATCGGCGAAAGAGCTGATCCGACCACGCGCAGCCATCCGCAATATGGTCTCTCGCTGCTGCTGAAACGGTTGCAGGTCACGCGGCGCGATGTCGAACCCATCGCGGATGCAGCTGAAACCATGCAGATGCGGGCGCAGATCCTATCGCGCGCGCTGGCGCCGGCCAAGGCGACGAGCGGCTGGGGAAGCTGGCGCAACACACTCGCTCCCGATGCGATCTTGGGCGCATTTGCCGACGTCGCCCTCATCGAAGCCGCCAACGAACGCGAGGAGGCGACCGCGATCGCCATCGCCTTACGGCTGGCGCTGGAGAAACCGGGGCGCAACGGTGGTGAAAGCCAGGCGGCTTTGATTACCCCCGACCGCAATCTCGCCCGACGGGTAACAGCCGAGCTTGCCCGCTTCGGCATCACCGCGGACGATTCCGCCGGTACGCCGCTGAACGCCACGCCTCAGGGCACGTTGCTGCAATTGCTGCTGGAAGCATCGCTTCGCCCTGGCGATCCCGTCGCCGTCGTCGCGCTGCTGAAACATCCTCTTGCCTTGTTCGGCCTGCCTGCGGAGACGCACCAGCCAGGCGTCGATGCGCTGGAGATCCTGGCGCTCAGGGGCGGCGTCGACACCATCGACATCGGCAGTCTGGAGGCCCTGCTGGACGACCGCATGGCGGAACAAGCCAATGACCGTTACGCCCCGCAATGGCGCAAAGCGCTGCCGCGTGAGGCGATCGAGCATGCACGCGCGCTTGCCCAGCGAGTGGCTGCGGCATGCGAACCGCTGATATCGGCGCTTTCCCTACCCGCATCAGAGGGTCTCCTCACACTTTCGGATTGGGCGGAGCGTACCGGCCGCGCCCTGGAAGCCGCGGCCGTCGACGAGCGCGGCAGCCTCGCAGGCCTCTGGTCCGGCGAGGCGGGGGACACCCTTGCCGGCCTCCTTCGCGATGTCATCGAAACCGATGGCCAGCTGGAGGCCGACGGTGTGCAGTGGATCGATATCATGGCCGCGCTCTGCGTGGGGCAGGCGGTAAAGCCCCGCGCACTCAGCCATCCCCGCCTCTTCATCTTCGGTACGCTGGAAGCGCGCCTGCAGAGCGTCGACACGCTGATCCTCGGCGGGTTGAACGAAGGGTCCTGGCCGGGGCAGACGGCCAACAACCCCTTCATTTCCCGCAGCATGAAGACCGAGATCGGCCTGGAACCACCGGAGCGCCGTATCGGCCAGCTCGCGCATGACTTCGAAATGGCGAACGGCACGCGCGACCTCATCTATTCCCGTGCGCTGCGTCAGGGATCAACGCCGACGGTCGCGTCGCGCTGGCTGCAGCGGCTGATCGCGCTCGTCGGCAAGGAGCTGGAAGACGCGATGAAGGCCCGTGGCGACCAGTATCGCCATTGGGCTGCGATGATCGACGAGGGCGAAAATCAGGCCCCGGCGCTGCGCCCGGCACCAAAGCCGCCTGCAGAGCTGCAGCCGAAGAGCTATTCCTTCAGCGAGGTGGGGCGGCTGCGCCGCGATCCGTACTCGATCTATGCCCGGCGCGTGCTGCGACTCGATCCGGTCGATCCGTTCAACCGCGATCCCGGCCCGGCCGAACGCGGCACGCTCTACCACAAGATCATCGACCGCTTCGTCCGAGAAGGGCATGTGGCCGGCACGCCCGATGCGGCGCTGGCCATGGATCGGATCATCGCGGAGCTTTTCGATGCCGAAAGGCTGCCTGTTCATATCGACAGCGTCTGGCGGCCGCGGTTCCGCGAAGTGGCGCGCGCCTTCCTTGCCTGGGAAGCTGAACGGCGGCCGACGGTTCGCAAAACGGCGACGGAAGTGCCCGCCGGCGTCGAGATCGAGCCGATCGGCATTCGGCTCACGGGCGTTGCCGACCGCATCGACATCAAGAGCGACAAGGGCGCGGATCTCATTGACTACAAGACCGGCTACAATCCCTCTCCGCCACAGGCGCGCGCGCTGCTCGATCCACAGCTGGCGTTGGAAGCCTATGCGCTGAAGGCCGGCGCGTTCCGCAACATCGGTGCACTGATCCCCGAAAACCTGTTTTATGTCCGGCTGCGGCCCGGCGATCGCTTCAAGGTCGACCAGGTCAACAACGAGCACTCCAGCCGCGGCGGCAAGACGGAAACGAAGTCGGCTATGGATCTGGCGCAGGAATCGATGGACCAGCTGGTGAAATTCGTCTCGTTACTGCAGTCGGGCGAGAAGGGTTTTTCCTCGCGCCTGATCCCGGCGCAGCAGTTCGAGTATGGCGGCGATTACGATCATCTCGCCCGCGTTTCGGAATGGTCGACGGCCGAGACCGAGCAGGAAGGCGGCGGCGATGAGTGATTTTCCCGCCGACGATATCGCCATCCTGCCCGAGAGCGACGATCCAGGCGTCTGGATCAGCTGGACGACCATCCAGCAGTCGATCGCGTCGGACCCCGAACGCTCGGCCTGGGTCTCGGCCAATGCCGGATCGGGCAAGACGCATGTGCTGACCCAGCGTGTCATCCGCCTGCTTCTTTCCGGCGCGCGGCCCTCGGCCATCCTTTGCCTGACCTATACCAAGGCCGCAGCGTCCGAAATGTCGAACCGTGTCTTCGATCGGCTTGCCGCCTGGGCGACGATGCCGGACGAGGAGCTGAAGAAACGCATCGCCGATATCGAAGGCAAGGAGCCCGATCTCTTCAAGCTCGCCGAGGCACGCCGTCTCTTTGCCAAGGCGCTGGAAACGCCCGGCGGATTGAAGATCCAGACCATCCATGCCTTCTGCGAAGCCTTGCTGCACCAATTCCCGCTCGAGGCCAATGTTGCCGGCCATTTCTCCGTTCTCGATGATCGAGCCGCCGAAGTTCTGCTCGACGATGCACGCCGCGCGTTGCTGACGGCAACGACGCCGCATGGTGATGCCGAACTGGCGCGAGCTTTCGACTATGTGCTCGATCTCGGCGATGAATCCGGCCTTGAGACCCTACTGGGTGATATCGTCGCCAATCGCAATGCTATCCGCCGCTTCACCGAAGCGGCCGAGCGCAAAGGCGGCATCGAAGCAGCACTGCTTGCCCGGCTTGGCCTTTCGCCCGGCGAAACGGAAAGAAGCATTGCCGAGCAATACTGTCCGTTGCCGGGCCTCTCAGGCGCGACGCTGGAGCTTTACCTCAGACTCGCAGACGAGAAGGGCGGCGCCAAGGCGCAGGAAATGGCCTACGCACTGCGCCTTGCCAAGCGCGAGGCAGATCCGATCGCGCGCGCCGAAATCCTCGAAAAGGCCATGCTAACCGCGAAGGGCGAACCGAAGTCGGACAGCCAATTCTTCGTCAAGGCGATGCTTGCGGATGCGCCGGCACTCGCGGATGCCGTCGCTGAAGCACGCGCCCATGTCGTTGCCTGCCGTGACCGGCTGAGGCTGATGCGGATGTATCGCGCCACCCATGCGGCCCTCATTCTCGCCGATCGCTTGAACCGCGACTATGAGGAACTAAAGAAGCGGCGCAGCCAGCTCGATTTCGAAGACCTCATCACCCGCACGGCCGATCTCTTGACCAAGAAGGATGTCGGCCCCTGGATTCACTACAAGCTGGATCAGGGCATCGACCACATTCTCGTGGACGAGGCGCAGGATACGAGCCCGATCCAATGGAGCGTCATCCAATCGCTGGCCGAGGATTTCTTCTCCGGGGACAGCGCCCGGCCGACGCAGCGCACGATCTTTGCCGTCGGCGACGAGAAGCAATCGATCTATTCGTTCCAGGGCGCTCGTCCCGAACGCTTTTCCGAGGAAAGCGATCGCACGCGGCGGCGCGTGGCGGCGAGCGGCCTGCAATTCTCGTCGATTCGCTTGCCGCTATCCTTCCGCTCGACTGCTGATGTGCTCGGCGCCGTCGACCATGTCTTCACCAGCCCGGAGAATGCCCGAGGACTCAGCGCCCTCAACGAGCCGGTGGTGCATCGCTCCAGCCGCATCGGCCATCCCGGCGCCGTCGATCTTTGGGAGATGATTGCACCGGAGCCGGCCGCCAAGGAAGAAGACTGGACGGCACCTTTTGATTCGACACCGGAAAGCGCGCCGGCCGCCATCTTGGCGCGACGGATGGCGCATACGATCGGCAATCTTGTCGGTCGGGAAACGATCATCGAGAAGGGTAAAGCCCGTTTCATCGAGGCTGGCGACATTCTCGTGCTGGTGCGCAAGCGCGACAGCTTCGTCAATGCTCTGACCCGCGCCCTCAAACGACGTGGCAATATTCCCGTCGCCGGCGCCGATCGCCTGGTGTTGACGAGCCATATCGCCATTCAGGATCTTCTCGCGCTCGGCCGCTTCCTGTTGCTGCCGGAAGACGATCTTTCGCTCTGTGCGCTACTGAAGAGCCCATTGTTTGATTTAAGCGAAGAGGATGTCTTTGCCGTTGCCGCCTATCGCGACGACGAGGAAAGCGTCTGGAGCCACCTGCAGAGATTTGCCGCGGACGACCATGACCGCTTCGGCCAGGCGGTCGAGCGGCTGCGAACCTTCCTTGTTCTGTCGAAGAACCTTCCCGTTCATGATTTCTATGCGCGCGTGCTCGGCAGCTTTGGCGGCCGGCGGAAATTTCTGGCGCGGCTTGGCACAGAGGTCAGCGATATCCTCGACGAATTCCTGACCTTTACGCTCGATCACGAGACAAGCGGCCTGCCCGGCCTGCAATCCTTCATCTCGACGCTGGAACTGGAAGCGCCGACGGTCAAGCGCGAGCAGGACAAGGGCCGCAACGAAGTCCGGATCATGACGGTGCACGCCTCGAAGGGGTTGGAAGCGCCGATCGTCTTTCTCGTCGATGGCGGCGGTAAGGCCTTAACCCATACACATCTGCCGAAGATGCGGCTGATGGAAACCGGCAGAGACGAAATCCCGCTGCCGGTCTGGGTGCCGGTCTCGGCACTTGCCAATTCGCTGACGCGGGCCGATACGGCGCGGCTGCAGGCGCTGGCGGAGGAGGAATATCGACGGCTGCTCTACGTCGGCATGACGCGCGCCGCCGACCGCCTGATCATCTGCGGTTACCGCGGCATCCGCGAGAACGCCGATACCTGGCATGCGATGATTTCAGCCGCCCTACGCGGCGATGAGCTGCACTGCACACAAAAGACCTTCACCGGCCCGGATGGCGACTGGGAGGGGTTAAGCTGGCGCGTCGCCCAGGTTCAGCTCGAATTCGAGGCCGCGAGAGAGCATGAAAGGCGTTCGGAACGGGCGGATTTGCCTGCAGGTCTGAGCCGGCCATTGCCGCCGCAGAAAAGCTTGCCGCGGCCGCTGAGCCCCTCCGGCGTCGGCACCGTCATCGATGAGGAGGCCGACGATCTGCTGGTGACTTCGGCGCTTTTCGGCGAGAAAGCCAAATCCGACCGCGCCTTGCAGAAGGGTCGCTTCATCCACCGTATGCTGCAGACCTTGCCTGAAATCGCGCCCGAAGAGCGGGTCGATGCCGCCCGGCGCTACGCCGAGCGGGCCGCGCGGTTCTGGCCGCAGGCCGAGCAAGAGGCGCTGGTGAAGTCCGTCATAGCGCTGCTGTCGCATCCGGATCTGCAAGGCACCTTCAGCACCCATGCACAGGCCGAAGTGTCGATCATGGGCACGCTGAAGCTCGCCAACCAGTCCTATGCCGTCTCCGGCCGCATCGACCGGCTGGCTGACCTAGACGATCGTGTCGTCATTCTCGACTATAAGACGAATCGCGTGCCGCCCGGCGAGGAAAGCAGCATTCCCTTCGCGCACAAAGCCCAGCTTGCCATCTATCGGGAAATTCTTTCGCCGCTCTATCCGGCGAAACGCATCGACTGCATGCTGGTCTATACCGAAAATGCCTCGATCTACACGCTGTCAGACAGGGCGCTTGCATTGGCGCTTGCGGAGCTCGAGACAAAGTGAAATACCAGATATTGAAATATGGGCACCGCACCATCACATATCTAGCAACCCGTAAATCCTGGTAAGGAGCAGCCTATGGCTACCGTTAAAGTCGATACCTCCAACTTCGCCACCGAGGTGCTGCAGTCTGCAGAGCCTGTCGTCGTTGATTTCTGGGCCGAATGGTGCGGTCCGTGCAAGATGATCGCCCCGGCTCTGGAAGAGCTTGCCGTGCAGTTCGAAGGCAAGGTCAAGGTTGCCAAGCTCAACATCGACGAAAATCCGGAACTGGCCGCCCAGTTCGGCGTTCGCTCGATCCCGACGCTCGCCATGTTCAAGGCCGGCGAAGTCGCTGACATCAAGGTCGGCGCCGCTCCCAAGACGGCCCTGCAGAACTGGATCTCCAGCGCAGCCTGATCGGTATCAATTGTAGGAACAAGGACCCCGCTTCGGCGGGGTTTTTTGTTGGTGCGGAGAGAGCGGGGCATGCTTGCCTTCGAAGCTTCGCACCTCAGGGGTGAGGATGGAGTGGGCTCGTCTCCATGGCAACGCAGAGGCCACGAAGAAATGAGCCCGTAGCGGCTGGGCGCGAAGGTCAGCCCTCATGCCGAGGAGGCCCAGGCCGTCTCGAAGCACGAGAGCGGGTGGTTGACCACCCGACCAGAATCACCGCGGCGGCGTGCCGTTGTCGGCAAGGACATCGCCGACCAGATAGAGAGAGCCGCCGATCAGGATGCGTGGGGGAGGCGAATTTGGCACGGCCGCACCCTTGATCGCATCCAGCGCCTCAACGACGCTGGACATGGGTTCGGCGATAAGGCCGGCATCATAGGCTGCATTCGCCAGGATAACTGGATCGATCATGGCTTCGCTGCCTCGGATCGGCACGCAATAAACCTTTTCGGCCAGGCCGACAAAGGCCTTGAAATAGCCGATCGGATCCTTGGTATTGATCATGCCGATGATCAGAAACAGAGGCCGCGGCTGGCGCTCCTCGAAATTCGCCATGGCCTCGGCGATGACTTCGCCGGCGCCGGGATTGTGGCCGCCATCGACCCAGATCTCGGAGCGCTCCGGGACATGCGCAACCAGCTCACCTTCCGTCAGTCGCTGCAGGCGGCCCGGCCATTCGACCGAGGTCATCGCCTTTTCCATCATCGCTTCGGTCACGACGAAGCCAGCGGCCTTGACGGCGCGGATGGCGGCGGCGGCATTGCCGTGTTGGTGACGGCCCGGCAGGCGCGGCAGCGGCAGGTCGGCAAGGCCGAACTCGTCCTGGTAGACCAGCTTGCCGTATTCCTCATGGGCGGAAAAATCCTGACCGAAAACGGCGGTCGGACAACGAAGCCGCTCGGCCGTTGAGATCAGCACGTCGAGTGCTGCATCATAGTCCTGATGGCCGATGACGACAGGGTGGCCCGGCTTCATGATGCCGGCCTTTTCGGCAGCGATCAGTTCGACGCGGTCGCCGAGGTAGGGCTGGTGATCGAGCGAAATCGGCATGATGACCGAAACCGCCGGATCGGAGAGGACATTGGTTGCATCGAAACGGCCGCCAAGACCAACCTCGATGACGGCAACATCTGCCGGATGTTCGGCAAAGAGGAGAAAGGTCGCTGCCGTCAGGATTTCGAAGACGGTGATTTTTTGCCCACCATTGGCCTTGGCGATGCGTTTCAGCGCATCGGCAAACACGGCATCGTCGACGAGCTTGCCGCGGCCGCCCTTGACGCCGATGCGATAGCGTTCATGCCAATTGACGAGATGCGGCGAGGTGTGGACGTGCACGCTATAGCCGCCGGCTTCGAGCAGCGCGCGGCAGAAGGCCGTGACGGAGCCCTTGCCGTTGGTGCCGGCGACATGGATCACCGGCGGCAATTTCTGATGAGGGTTGCCGAGGGCGTCGAGCAGCCGGGTTATTCTCTCCAGAGAAAGATCGAAGCCCTTGGGGTGCAACCCCATGAGCTTCTCGATCTCGCGTGCTGCCTCGCTCATTGCGGACTGATCCATAGACGTCATCCCGCACCTCCGCCCGTCGGCAATCGATGATGTCAGGCGCTCGCTGCTATCGCCAGTGCTGCGCCATTCTTGTTCTTGACCGATACGTCGTTTGCCGGCGCCTTGGTCAGGATCTTCAGAAGCGTCGCCAGGGTGTCAGGAATGTCGTGACGCTTGACCACCATATCCACCATGCCGTGCTCCAGCAGGTATTCCGAAGTCTGGAAGCCTTCGGGAAGCTTTTCGCGCAGCGTCTGCTCGATCACGCGCTTGCCGGCAAAGCCGATTTCGGCGCCGGGTTCCGCGAGATGAATGTCGCCCAGCATCGCGTAGGAGGCCGTGACGCCGCCGGTCGTCGGGTTGGTCAGAACCACGACGTAGGGCTGGCCTGCTTCCTTCAGCATGTCGACGGCAACCGTCGTGCGCGGCAGCTGCATCAGCGACAGAATGCCTTCCTGCATGCGGGCGCCGCCCGAAGCCGGGAACATCACGACAGGGCATTTTTCGGCGATCGCACGCTCGAAAGCCTTCACGATAGCTTCGCCGGCCGCCATGCCGAGCGAGCCGCCGATGAAGTTGAACTCATGAACGATGGCGACGAGCTTCAGGCCGCGAACTTTGCCGACGCCGGAGAGGATCGTATCCTCCTGCTCGGTCTTCAAGCGGCTGTCCTTCAGGCGGTCGGTATATTTCTTCGAATCCCGGAACTTCAGCGGATCCTGCGCGACCTTCGGCTGCAGCAGGGCTTCGTATTCGCCGTTGTCGAAGAGATCAGCAAGGCGAGCCTTGGCCGGCATCTTCATATGGAAGCCGGATGCGGGGATGACCCACTTGTTGTCTTCCAGATCCTTGTGGAAGACCATCTCGCCCGTTTCCGGGCACTTGATCCAGAGATTCTCCGGAACCTCGCGACGGCCCAGCATGGAATTGATCCGCGGGCGGACGTAGTTCGTGATCCAGTTCAATTCGAAACTCCTAATCGACCGAATTAATCGATATCCTAGTCGTCACCAAATGCCCATAGGGCTTTTCCATCAATCCGCAGGGGATTGATGGGAGGCCTATATGGGAAAACTATTCGGCGGCAACAAGGCGGGCGGAACGCGTTCCTGTCGACAGGCCGCGCACCAGGGTGGCAACAGCCTGGATGGTGTCTGCTGTTGCCTTGCCGTCCTTGGTCAGGCTGGTGGCGATCTGGTTGACGATCGCGGTGCCTACAACGACGCCATCGGCGGAGGCGCCGATCAGCTTGGCATGTTCGGCCGTCTTGACGCCAAAGCCGACGCAGACCGGCAGCTCGGTGTGCTGCTTGATGCGCTCGACGGCACCCGAGACCAGCGACGGATCGGGCAATGCCGAACCGGTGATGCCGTTCATCGAGACGTAGTAGACGAAGCCGGTCGTGTTCTTCAGAACCGTCGGCAGGCGCTTGTCATCGGTGGTCGGCGTTGCCAGGCGAATGAAGTTGATGCCCTTGCGGATCGCCGGGATGCAAAGCTCGTCGTCCATTTCCGGCGGCAGATCGACGACGATCAGGCCGTCGATGCCGGCGGCCAGAGCATCGTCGAGGAACTTTTCGACGCCGTAGATATAGATCGGATTGTAATAGCCCATCATGACGATCGGCGTATCGGCATCGACCTTACGGAAGTCCGCAGCGAGCTGCAGCGTCTTCTTCAGCGTCTGGCCGGCCTTCAGGGCGCGCTGGCCGGCAAGCTGTATCGCCGGGCCGTCGGCCATGGGATCGGAAAAGGGCATGCCGAGCTCGATGACGTCGGCGCCGGCTTCCGGCAGCGCCTTCATGATGCCGAGCGAGGTCTCGTAATCGGGATCGCCGCCCATGAAATAGGTGACGAGTGCCGGGCGGCCTTCAGCCTTCAAAGCGGCGAAGCGTTTGTCCATACGTGCGGTCATGGCGTCTAACTCACATTCCCAGAATCTTGCCGACGGTAAAGATATCCTTGTCACCGCGGCCGGAGAGGTTCATCAGGATGATCTCGTCCTTGCCCATCTTCGGGGCACGCTTGATGACTTCGGCGAGCGCATGGCTCGGCTCCAGCGCCGGGATGATGCCCTCAAGGCGCGTCAGCGTCTGGAAGGCTTCGAGCGCTTCGTGGTCCATGATCGGCACATATTCGGCGCGGCCGATATCGTTCAGCCAGGAATGTTCCGGGCCGATGCCGGGATAGTCGAGGCCGGCCGAGATGGAATGGCCTTCCTTGATCTGGCCGTCGCCATCCTGCAGCAGATAGGTGCGGTTGCCGTGCAGCACGCCGGGCGAACCGGCGGTGATCGAGGCACAATGCTCGTCACCCTGCAGACCCTTGCCGCCGGCTTCCACGCCGACGATCTTGACGCCCTCGTCATCGAGGAAGGGATGGAAGATGCCGATGGCATTCGAGCCGCCGCCGACGGCCGCAATGACGAGATCCGGCAGGCGGCCTTCGGCCTCCAGGATCTGCGCGCGGGCTTCGGTGCCGATTACGGCCTGGAAATCCCGGACCATTTCCGGATAGGGATGCGGGCCGGCGGCCGTGCCGATCAGGTAATAGGTGTCTTCGACATTGGTGACCCAATCACGAAGAGCTTCGTTCATGGCGTCCTTGAGCGTGCCGCTGCCGGCCGTCACTGGGATGACCTCGGCGCCCAAGAGCTTCATGCGGAAGACGTTCGGCGCCTGGCGTTCGACATCGGTCGCGCCCATGTAGACGACGCAAGGCAGGCCGAAACGGGCGGCTACGGTCGCGGATGCGACACCGTGCTGGCCGGCGCCGGTTTCAGCGATGATGCGGGTCTTGCCCATGCGCTTGGCGAGCAGGATCTGGCCAATGCAGTTGTTGATCTTGTGCGAGCCGGTATGGTTCAGCTCTTCGCGCTTGAAGTAGATCTTCGCGCCACCAAGCTCAGCCGTCAGGCGCTCGGCAAAGTAAAGCGGGCTCGGACGGCCGATATAATGCGTGCCGAGAGACTTCAGCTCCGCCTGAAAGGCCGGATCATCCTTCGCCTTCGCCCATTCCTCCTGCAGGTCCAGGATCAGCGGCATGAGCGTTTCAGCAACGAAACGACCGCCGTAAATGCCGAAACGGCCATCCTCATCGGGGCCGGAGCGGAAGGAATTGAGTTTAGGCGTCTGGTTCACTTTCTACTCCCTGCTGCCGGTTCCGGCAGGCATGCTTCTGCAAAAGCGTCGAAAAACTGGTCGATCTTGCCGAGATCCTTCACGCCGGGCGCACTTTCTAACGCGGAGGAAAGATCGATGCCACTGGCCTTGGTGGAGGCCAGCGCCTCGGCGACATTGTCCTTGTTGACACCGCCGGACAGCATGTAATCCACCCGATCGTCGAGCCAACTCATCAGGCTCCAATCGAAGGATACGCCGTTTCCGCCCGGCAGCACAGAGCCGGCCGGCGGCTTGGCGTCGAAGAGGAAGCGGTCGGCAATGCCGATATAGGATTCCACCCGCCTCAGATCGTCGGCATCGCGCACCGACATGGCCTTCATGACCGGCACGTTATGGACCGCCTTGATGGTCAGTACGCGTTCCGGGCTCTCATTGCCATGGAGCTGCAGCATATCGGGCTTCACAAGCGCCATGATCTCGTCGAGATCGTCATTCGTCGGATCGACCGTGACGGCAACGACCTTTGCCTTGCCGCGGGCACGCTCGGCGAGCGCGCCAGCGAGGTCCGGCTCGATATAGCGCGGGCTCTTTTCAAAGAAGATGAAGCCGATATGGGTGGCGCCGCGCTCAAGAGCACGATCCACCGCTTCCGGCGTCTTCAGACCGCAAATTTTGACATCGGGGTTCATGGCAGCGGAGTGACACGAAATTTCGAAAGAGTCGAGCCTAAAGGCGAGGGTCAAGGGTGGTTTTTCGGCCCGTGACCCACTCGATGACCTCTTGAAACAACAGTTTGCGGTTACTTTACGGCGATTACGACCTTGCCTTTGGCGCGACCGGTGTCGACATATGCCAGCGCCTCATTCGTGCTGTGGAACGGGAAGACCCGATCGACGACCGCTCTTATGGCTCCTGCCTCTATCAAAGAGGTGATCTTGCGGAGCTGTCCGCCGTTCGCGGTCATGAAGAGGAACGAATAGCTGACGCCACGACGTTTTGATTTTCTCCGAATGCCGAAGCTCAACAGCCCCATGATCAACTGAAACAACCATCCGGAACCATTCTGCCTGGCAAACGCCGCGTCCGGTGGACCAGAAATCGATATGAGCTTCCCACCCGGCTTCAGGACACGAAGCGATTTCTCCAGTGTATCCTTGCCAAGGCTGTTCAGCACGACGTCGTAGCCCTGCAATACCTTTTCGAAATCATCTTTTTTGTAGTCTACGACGGCGTCGGCTCCGAGGCTTTTGACGAGATCGACATTGGCTGTGCTCGTTGTCGTCGCAACATGCGCTCCAAGGTATTTGGCGAGCTGGATGGCGACCGTTCCCACCCCACCCGAGCCCGCGTGAATGAGTACCTTTTGCCCCTTCCTCAGTTTTGCCTTCTCGACAAGCGCCTGCCAGGCGGTCAACGCAACGAGCGGCATCGACGCCGCCTCTTCCATCGTCAGGTTCTGCGGCTTGAGCGCCACGTCAGCCTCGTTCATCGCGATGAACTCCGCGAACGTGCCGATGCGATCGTGGCCCGGACGCGCATAAACTTCGTCACCCGGCTTGAAGCCACGGACACTGGGGCCGACCCGGACGACGACGCCCGCGACATCGTTGCCGAGGATGAGCGGAAGGCGATAAGGCAGGATGAGCTTGAACTCACCATCTCTGATTTTGGCATCGAGAGGATTCACGCTGGCGGCATGTATCTCCACCATCACATCGTTCTCTCGCAACTCCGGCACCGGGCTTTCACCGAACCGAAGAGCGCCACCTTTCGCATAGCGATCGATCAGAAATGCTTTCATGGGACTGACTTCCGTTTCCAGGGTAGCAAATAGCCGGGCATCGAAGATGTAGCATCGGCAATGGAGGTTATCAGGCGGGAAGCCCGTTGAACTTGCGCAGGTTTTTGTCGACGAACGCTTCCGGCAGAAAACGGCGTATGAAGTGAACCTGCTTTGCTATCTTGCCTGCGGTATAGCGTCTCCTGGGCGATGCGGCGTTGGCGGCTTTGACCACCATGTCGGCGACCACCTCCGGCGCGTCGCCTCTCTCGACGATCTCACGCATCAGCTTTTCCGCATCGGCGCGAGCTTTATCGTACGCAGAGAGCGGTCGATCCGGCCGCGTGATGTTCTCTTCGAAGGCGGTGCGGGTAACGCCTGGTTCGACGAGGACGACGCGTATGCCTTGGGTACGGACTTCATGGTCGAGGGATTCGGAATATCCCTCTAGGGCATGTTTGGTCGATGCATAGAGTGCATTGTAGGGCGCAGGAATCAGCCCGAGGATGGAGCTGATATTGATGATCCTGCCTTTTCTCTGCCGTCTCATTACAGGCAGGATTGCGTTCGTCATGCGCAGAACGCCGAAAACATTGACATCGAAAAGCGCCCTCGCCTGTGCCACGGAGGATTCCTCGGCGCCGCCAAGCAATCCAATTCCCGCATTGTTGACGAGCAGATCGATCCTTCCGGCGCGGACCATTATATCATCGACTGCCGCCTGCACGGATTTATCGTCCGTGACATCACAGACCAGCATCGAAACGCCGTCGGGAGCGTCGGCCAACGGTTTCCGGCTGGTTCCAAATACTTTGTATCCCTCGCGCAGTAGCGCCTGCGCGGTCACTCGCCCTATACCGGAAGAGGCGCCCGTGACCAGGGCGACGCCGCGTTCTGTCTTACTCATCGGTCTTCGCTTTCATTTTCACGTGGAATATCGATGAACATTCTGTTACTATCAAATTAGTAGTAAGTCACTATCAAAAAGATATCGACATGAAGAATCTTTCGAACCAGCCATGTCTGATCGCCCGCAGCCTCGCATTGGTGGGCGATGCGTGGAGCATGTTAATCTTGCGGGATGCCCATGCAGGGCTCACGCGCTTTGACGAGTTTCGCAAGAGTCTCGGCATCGCGCCGACGATGCTGACCGCTCGGCTATCCGCCCTCACAGAAGATGGCCTGCTGGAGAAACGCCGCTACTCCGAGCGGCCTCCGCGTGATGAATATGTGCTGACGGCGGCTGGTCAGGATTTTCTGCCGGTCCTGTTTGCGATCGGGGCATGGGGGCGCAAGCATCGCCCAAGCGACGGCGTGACCCGTTTCTTTGACGCTGAAACTGGAACAGAGATCGATGCCGTCACGATCGACCGTGCGACGGGGGCTCCCATCGGAACGCGCCGGATCCGCATTGCCGTGCCGGAATGAAATGTCCCGGGCGCGAGGAGCAGAGGTCTTGCTCGTGTAACATGCCGCTATCGGCTCACAGCGGAGTTTGAGCGCCTTCGATCGACCCAAACAGCATGTTCAATCAAAATCGATCGCGTGCAGCTGGCTGCCATGGCGCTTCAACCAGGCCTTGGCCTCGTCCATGTCGGGGCAAAGCTTGCGGCAGAGCGCCCAGAAGCGAGGCCCATGGTTCATCTCGCGCAAGTGCGCGACCTCATGTGCGGCGAGGTAATCGATGACCAACGGCGGCGCCATGACAATGCGCCATGAGAAGCTCAGGTTCCCTTGCGAGGAACAGGAACCCCAGCGGCTGCGAGTATCCTTCATAGCAATTGACGTGACGGTGGCGCGGATGGATTTGGCGTGGACAGCGACAAGCTTTTCCAGATCGGCGCGCGCCTCCTTCTTGAGGAAAGTGGCGATGCGGCGGCCGGCATGTTCCGGCAGGCCGCTGACGCGCAGCACTGGAACGCCTTCAATCACGATCGCTTCGGTGAGGCCGCGCAGGGTTCCGGTATGCTCGATTCGATGACGGACACCGCGCAGCAGGATTTCGCTGCCACTGCGCAGGCTGCCATCGGCCGCAAATTTCGCGAGCTTCGTCAGTAGCCAACCCTGATGCCGATCGAGGAAGGCATTGACCTCGCGTGCCGCCAACCCACGTGGAATGGTCATCTTCAGCGACCGCCCGCCGGGCTCGATCCTGAGCGTGATGCGCGTTGCGCGCTCGTGCTGGCGGATCGTCAGCGGCATCAGCCGGCCGGCGACCTCGAGGGTGCGCGTTTCCGGCGCGGGCGGCTTGGCCGGCTGTTTGCGAGATCTGGAGAGCAGCGGAAACATGAGGCAGTTTTATATGATTCGCCAAAGCGCGTCGCAATCTTTCAGATTTGCTCCTTGCGCTTTGGTCCTCGATTTTCGCATATCGTTATCGCAAAACCGCTGCGCACTTTTGTGCGACTTGCTTTGCGGATTCTGGCAAAGAAAAACCGGCATCGGGTGATGCCGGTTTTGACCTCGTGACGGAACTTCCGTCACGGCGTCTGGAATTCAGTCGGCGAGCCGCCATTGTCATTGCGCTTGACGCTGTTGCGCTCGCGCATGAAACGGTCGAACTCTTCCTGGTCCTTGGCACGGCGCAGTTCGCGGGCATAGGAGTCGAATTCGGCGCGCATCTCATCCAGCTTGCGGCGTTCCTGCTCGAGGCGCTCAAGCTCTGCCCGGCGCCAGTCGTCGAAGGCGACGTTGCCGGTCGAGGAGAAAGAGTGGCGATGACGATTGCGATGACGTCCGCAGCCAGCAAACATGCCGTCAGTCCTTTCGTTCACATCCCGTTTGAATTCCCGCAAACGTTCTCCGAAGAGAATATAGGCGAGCATGGCGAAGCCCAGCGGCCAGAAGACCACGAAGCCAAGCACCATCAGGGCAATAGTAGCCGGAGTCCAATCCGGGCGAAGCAATGCAGATTGATTCATTGTCAGGTATCCTCGCACGGCGCATCGCCCCTCGACCGATACCGGTCAATGGTCAGGCTTCTGCGCGGTTTTTAAAGCTCTACCTGCATCTCAGCGCGTTCCAAGGACGCGCGGCGCGGTAAACGGCCCGATCATCTCTGCGGTACCGCTGCAATCGAGATGGTAACCTCTTCGTGAGGCTTCAATGGGATCGCCAGGCGGAATCGGACAAGTACTTGAATCAACCCGGATAATTCAACAAAAGCTAATAGTTTGCACGGCAGGAACCACTCAGCCGTTTAACAACGCTCCGAACTGCTCCATCTATCTGATTTTATTTACTTTCAGGCGGACTTTCCGCCCTTGATGACGCGCTTGACGACCGACCGACCGGTACGGGCGTGCTCGCGGGTGAAGGCGAGGATGCGCGGCGCGATCTCGCGGCGGAAGCGCGAGCCGTTGAAGACGCCGTAATGGCCGACATCCGGCTGCAGATAGTGCATGCGCATGTGGTCTGGGATATTGGTACAGATGGTCTGTGCCGCATGCGTCTGGCCGACGCCGGAAATATCGTCGTTTTCGCCTTCGACGGTCAGAAGCGCAACGTTGCGGATGGCGGAGGGATCGACGCGCTCGCCGCGATGCATGAGCTCGCCCTTGGGTAGCGCGTGTTTGATGAAGACCTGATCGACCGTCTGCAGATAGAACTCCGCCGTCAGATCCATGACGGCCAGATATTCGTCATAGAAATCGCGGTGCTTTTCGGCCGGCTCGCCGTCATTCTTGACGAGGTGCACGAAGAAGTCCTTGTGAGCGATCATGTGCCGATCGAGGTTCATCGACATGAAACCGGAAAGCTGCAGGAAGCCGGGATAGACGGGCCGCATGAAACCCGGCTGCGGCCAGGGCACGTTCATGACGACATTGTCGGCAAACCATTCCAGCGGCTTCTCCTTGGCGAGCTGGTTGACGGCAGTCGGATTGATGCGGGTATCGATCGGGCCCCCCATCAGCGTCATGGATGAGGGCGCCAAGCGATCGCCCGCCGCTTCCATCACGGCAGCTGCGGCCAGAACCGGCACCGAGGGCTGGCAAACAGCGACGACATGCGTATCCGGCCCGAGGTGGTGCAACATCTCGATGACGTAATCGATATAATCCTCCAGATCGAAGGTGCCCTCTGTCATCGGCACCATACGCGCATCGATCCAGTCGGTGATGTAGACGTCAGCACCCGGCACCAGGGCTTCCACAGTGCCGCGCAGCAGCGTCGCATAGTGGCCGGACATCGGCGCGACGATCAGAATGCGGGGATCGGCGCCATGGCCGGCGGGCAGGCTGCGCTCGAAATGGATGAGATTGCAGAAGGGCTTCTTCCAGACGATCTTTTCGTGCACGGAAACCGTCCTGCCGTCGATCTGCGTCTCATTGAGACCGAATTCCGGCTTGCCGTAGCGCCGGGTCGTGCGCTCGAAAACCTCGAGGCTCGCCGTCAAGGTGCGGCCGAACACGGTATGAGAGAGGGGATTAAGGGGATTGGCATAGGCCAGGCGCATCATGTCCGCCGCGGCGCGAAAAGGGGCGAGAGCGGCATGATTGAGTTCATAAAACTGATAAAACATGGGGGCTTTACCTTTCGTGATGCGGGGCATCCGGCCGCGCAAATCACCTAAATCATTGAAGCGCACGCGTCTTGCGTGTCGCTGCCTTCACTGCGGCGCTCCTCCGGTCGCGCTGTGCAGCAGGATAATGATGGCTCCTCGGGCGCGATCTTCATCCTTCCTATGATCCAACCTAGCAGTTTTTGCTGCAGAGCAACATAACTACAATTGGTTCTTATCTATAAAAAACGCCGGAGAATCGCTTCCCC
This sequence comes from Rhizobium sp. BK491, assembly GCF_014194925.1. NCBI lineage: Bacteria > Pseudomonadati > Pseudomonadota > Alphaproteobacteria > Hyphomicrobiales > Rhizobiaceae > Rhizobium > Rhizobium sp. BK491. The sequence goes on along the minus strand of NZ_JACIAR010000006.1, from coordinate 117,299 downwards.
GGCATCAAGAATGATCTCAAAAGGTTAAAGTTCCTGAGCCTCGCACGCCTTACGCGTCGGCAAGGAAGGTCTGGCGCTGCGTGCCCAAGCCTTCCATGCCGAGCTCGACGACATCGCCCGGCTTCAAATACTGCGGCGGCTTCATGCCCATGCCGACGCCGGGAGGCGTGCCAGTGGAGATGACATCACCCGGGTGCAGCGACATGAACTGGCTGAGATAGGAGACGAGGTAGGCGACACCATAGACCATGGTCCTGGTCGAGCCATTCTGCATCATCTTGCCGTTGACCTTGAGCCACATGCCGAGATTCTGCGGATCGGCAATCTCGTCCTTGGTGACGAGCCAGGGGCCGATCGGGCCGAAGGTGTCGCAGGACTTGCCCTTGGTCCACTGTCCCGAACGCTCGGTCTGGAAGGCGCGCTCGGAGACATCGTGGGAAACGCAGTAACCGGCAACATAATCAAGCGCATCGGCTTCGCTGACATATTTCGCCGTCTTGCCGATGACGACGCCGAGCTCGACTTCCCAGTCGGTCTTTTCAGAACCGCGCGGGATCAGCACATTGTCGTTCGGGCCGACGATAGCAGAGCTTGCCTTCATGAAGATGATCGGCTCCGGCGGTACGGTGGCTCCCGTTTCGGCGGCGTGATCGGAGAAGTTCAGGCCGATGCAGATGAACTTGCCGGTGCCCGCGACGCAGGCGCCGAGGCGCCCTTCCGGCAACTCGGGCAGGCTCTTCGGATCGAGGGCCGCAATCTTTGCCAGACCTGCCGGCGAAATCGCCTCGCCGCCGATATCGGCGACATGGGCGGAGAGATCGCGGATCTTGCCGTCGCTATCCAGAAGCGCCGGCTTTTCCTTGCCGACTTCGCCAACACGCAACAGTTTCATGGATTTTCCTTCCCTGCATTTTCAAAGACGAGATCGATGACGTCATATATGAACGAGTTATTCACCAGTGTCATCAATCGATTTCCGAAAGCCTAGCATGGCTCGGCCCTCCGCGCTGGAAAAACAGCTTTTCTAGTTCGGGGATAATGACCTGGCGATTTCGACGATGACGTCAAAGGCCGTATTGATGTCTTCGGCCGTCGCCTCGAACTGACCGGCCTGGAAGCGGATGACCAGCCGGCCGCCGACGCGGGTCTGCGTCAGATAGATGCGGCCGTCATTGTTGATGGCATTGAGCAGGCGCTGCGTATGCTGTTCCTGATCGACCCCCGCGGGCGCCTTATGATCGAAGGAGAACAGCGACAGGAACGGCTCGGTGACAACCTTGAAATCAGCCTCTGCAGCTAGGCGCACCGCCAGATTCTGCGACCAGGACACATGGTTGCGGATCATCGTGCGCAATCCTTCCAGGCCGTGATAGCGCAACAAAAACCAGAGCTTCAGCGCACGGAAGCGGCGACCGAGCGGCACGGACCATTCCGAGTAATTGATGATGCCATCATGGCCGTGCGTGCGCAGATATTCGGGCTGTATCGCCAGCGTGCGGACCAACGTCTCCGGCTCACGAACGAACTGTACGGAGCAATCAAATTGCGCGCCAAGCCATTTATGCGGGTTGAAGACGACGGAATCGGCCTGTTCGACGCCTTGCCACAAAGTGCGGAATTCCGGGCAGATCATCGCCGAGCCCGCCCACGCGGCATCGACATGGACATATAGCCTATGCGCATGGGCGACCTCAACGACGGCGGCGATATCGTCGCAGGCGCCAACGCTGGTGCCACCGACGCAGGCAATGACGCCGGCGGGCAGCAGCCCGGCCGCGCGGTCACGCTCGATCGCCTCGGCAAGTGCTTTCGGATCCATGGCCTTGTTGGGACCGCCCGTGGGGATGCGCACCAGATTATCCTCGCCGACACCTGATATCCAGATGGCCCGGTCGATGGAGGTATGGACCTGATCTGTCGAATAGATGCGCACTGCCTTGTTGGCCGCAAGCCCGCTTTCGTTGCCTTGCCAGTCCAGCGCTCTTTCGCGCATGACCAGCACAGCCGCAAGGGTCGCGGTCGAGGCGGAATCCTGAATGACGCCGGTGAAGCTTTCCGGCAGGCCGAGCGCCTGGCGCAGCCAGTCAACGACCTTCGTTTCAAGTTCGGTCGCGGAAGGCGATGTCTGCCAGAGCATACATTGCGCGGCAATGGCGCTGACCAGATATTCGGCAACCACCGAGACGGGAGCGGCATTGGCAGGAAAATAGGCGAAAAAGCGCGGATGCTGCCAATGCGTCATGCCAGGCACCAGGATATCCTCAAAATCCTTGAAGATATCCTCCATGGCTTCGCCCGTTTCCGGTGGAGAATCGGCGATATGAGCCGCGATCTCGCCTGGCGCCATCTTCGCCCGGACCGGCCTGTCGCGAAGCGACGCACGATAATCCGCGCCCCAATTGGCCGCCTTCTCCGACCACTGTCGGAACTCCTCCCAATCCATGACGCTCCTCCTGCTCCATCGGACGGGGCGGACCTTAGACCGGTTTGACCACTCGGTCGAGTATCAGAACAGCTCGTCCAGCGCGGGCCCTAGCGGTACGATGCCGGTGGGATTGAGCGTCGAAATCGAGTAGTAGCCGCGCTTGATATGATCGAAGTCAACGGTTTCGGCAACACCTGGCCAATCGAACATCCGGCGGCAGAAAGACTGGAGGTTGGCATAGTCCGACAACCGGCGGAGATTGCATTTGAACAGGCCGTGATAGGCGACGTCGAAACGGACGAGGGTGACGAAGAGCCTGATATCGCTTTCCGTCGGATTGGCGGCAAAGAGGAAATCCCTGCCCTCCAGCTCGGTTTCGATCTGATCGAGGCAATCGAAGACCTCGTTGAAGGCTTCTTCATAGGCGATCTGCGTCGTGGCGAAGCCCGCGCGATAGACGCCATTGTTGAGAGCGGGATAGATCCGGGCATTGAAACTGTCGATTTCATCCCGCTTACCGGCCGGATAGAGATCGATGTCATTGCGGGCAAGATCGCCAAAGCCGTCATTCAGCATGCGCAGAATATCGGAGGATTCGTTGTTGACGATCGTGCCCTTCTGCTTGTCCCATAGGACCGGTACGGTGGCGCGGCCAGTAAACGTCGGATCAGCCTTGGTATAGATCTCATGCATGTAGCTGGCGCCGTTTATCGGATCGTTCGTCGCACCGGGATAATCGCCAAACTGCCAGCCCTGCTTGGACAACACGGGTTCGACGATGGAAACGGAAATGACCTCTTCCAGACCCTTCAGCTTGCGGCCAATCAGGGTACGTGAAGCCCAGGGGCAGATCAGAGCGACGTAAAGATGATAGCGGCCGGCCTCTGCTTTGAAACCGCCGTCACCCGTCGGTCCTGCACGACCATCGGGCGTGACCCAGTTGCGGAAGCTCGAAATCTGGCGAACGAAACCGCCCTTCTCATCCTTGGCCTGGACCGGCTGCCAATCCTCAGTCCATTTTCCATTTACCAGCAAGGCTCTGTCTCCGCTCGCACGCGTTCCTATAGGGGCGGAGCATAGCGGAACAAAATTTCAACGGAATAACGCAAACTTGAAACAGACTGTCTACCTGGCGAATGTAGATACCTCTATGTATCAAATGACGCGTTTGCGATCAGGTTTATCGGAGAAATCCCATGGCGACATCCGTTTCCAACGTCAGGACCGACCATGCCAGCCGCTATCTCCAGCAGCTCTGCAAGCATTGGAGCCATCGCTTCAGCGTGGAATTTGATGCGGCTGCCGGCAGGGTGCCGTTCGGCGCGGAAAACTTCCTCGATCTGGCGGCCGAACCCGGCAACCTCGTCATGACGCTGACGGTCGAGAAGCCCGAAGACCTCGAGCGCATGCAGAACGTCGTTGCCGACCACCTCAAGCGCTTCGCCTTCCGCGAGGAGCTCGACGTGAACTGGACTGCCCGAGTTTAAGTTCTCATCCTCTATTTATGACCAGCCAACGGCCAGTTTCGATCGCCTGCGGCAAATGCTCTCTAAGGAAGAAGCCCTCATGACATCAAGCAACAGCCGCGAATCCCAATATCCGATCGACAAGCTCTTTCTCGACCGCTGGTCGCCGCGCGCCTTTTCCAACGAGACCCTGCCGGAAGCCGACCTGCTGACCATTCTGGAAGCGGCGCATTGGGCACCCTCCGCCTCGAACCTGCAGCCCTGGCGTTTCCTCTATGCGCTGCGCGGCTCGGAACATTGGGACCGGTTTTTGAGCGTCCTGATCGACTTCAATCAGGGCTGGGTGAAATCCGCTGGTGCGCTGCTTTTCGTCATTTCCCGCACTCACAGCGGCGAGCTTGGCTCCGCCGAGCAGAAGCCCAGCTACAGCCACTCTTTCGATGCGGGCGCGGCTTGGGGCTTCCTGGCCATCCAGGCACATTTAGCCGGCTATGAAGCTCATGGCATGACGGGCTTCCACGTCGAAAAGGCGTACGAGGTTCTCGGCATTCCGGATGGCTTCCGCGTCGAGGCTGCCGTTGCGATCGGCAAGATCGGCGACAAGAATCAACTTCCGGAAAAGCTGCGCGAGCGCGAAGTGCCGAGCCAGCGCAATCCGCTGTCAGGACTGGCCTTCAACGGGACCTTCATCGCCAAGTAATCGATAAAAAAGAAAGGCCCGCCGAAACTATCCGGCGGGCCTTTTGTGTTTTCGTCAAACAATCAGATGTCGAGATTGGCGACGTTCAGCGCATTGTCCTGAATGAACTCGCGCCGCGGCTCGACCTCATCGCCCATGAGCCGGGCAAAGAGGCCGTCTGCATCGGTCGCATCCGTGACCCTCACCTGCAGCAGCGAGCGGACGTTCGGGTCGAGCGTCGTTTCCCAGAGCTGCTCGGCATTCATCTCGCCGAGACCTTTATAACGCTGCAGCGTCAGCCCCTTGCGGCCGCCGGCGAAGATCGTGTCCAGCAGCTGGCGAGGGCCGGAAATCTCCGTCTCTCCATCGCGGCGAACGAGCTTTGGCGGTGTGATATAGACCTCCTTCAACCGCGCGCCGAGCTGATCGATAAGGCGGGCATCCTGCGAACCGATCAGCGCCATGTCGAGGAAGACGACTTCCTTGACGCCGCGTACGGTGCGCTCAAAGCGCAGGCCGCCCTCGCTCGTCACGGCGCCAGTCCAGCCGCGCTCGGTTTCCTCGGCGATGACATCTAGCCGCTTGGCAACGTCATTGGCGAGCGCCTCCGCACGCGCGGGATCGCTGACCATTTCGGCATTGAGAGCGCCTGCAATTGCCGCCTGCTCGACGACGGAGCGATTATAGCGGGAATGCAGATTGTCGATCAGCGTGCGCAGACGAAGCGCGTCATAGATCGCCTCGCGCAGATCCTGACCGGTACGGACTTCGCCGTTGCCGAGGCGCAGGCTCGCATCGTCCGTGCCCTGGCCGATCAGATATTCTTCCAGCGCCTTCTCGTCCTTGACATATTGCACCGACTTGCCGCGCGTCACCTTATAGAGCGGCGGCTGGGCGATATAGAGATGGCCGCGCTCGATGAGATCGGGCATCTGCCGGAAGAAGAACGTCAGCAGCAGGGTGCGGATATGCGCGCCGTCGACGTCTGCGTCCGTCATGATGATGATCTTGTGATAGCGGAGCTTTTCGGCGTTGAATTCGTCCTTGCCGATGCCGGTGCCGAGTGCAGTGATCAGCGTGCCGATTTCCTGGCTCGACAGCATCTTGTCGAAGCGAGCGCGCTCGACGTTCAGGATCTTGCCACGCAGCGGCAGGATGGCCTGGTTTTCGCGCGAACGGCCCTGCTTGGCCGAACCGCCCGCCGAGTCGCCCTCGACGAGGAAGACCTCGGACTTGGCGGGATCACGCTCCGAGCAGTCGGCAAGCTTGCCGGGGAGCGAGGCGATATCAAGCGCGCCCTTGCGGCGGGTCAGTTCGCGCGCCTTGCGGGCCGCTTCACGGGCGGCTGCGGCTTCGACGACCTTGCCGACCAGAACCTTGGCTTCGGACGGATGTTCCTCGAGCCAGGTGCTGAGGGCTTCGTTGACCAGGCTCTCGACGACGGGGCGAACTTCGGAGGAAACCAGCTTGTCCTTGGTCTGCGAGGAGAATTTCGGATCGGGAACCTTGACCGACAGCACGGCCGTCAGGCCTTCGCGGCAGTCGTCGCCCGTCAGCGTCACCTTTTCCTTCTTGGTAATGCCCGAGCTGTCCGCATAGGAGGTGATCTGGCGCGTCAGGGCAGCGCGGAAACCGGCCATGTGCGTGCCGCCATCGCGCTGCGGGATGTTGTTGGTGAAGCAGAGTACGTTTTCGTGGTAGCTGTCGTTCCACCACATCGCAACTTCGACGGTGATTCCGTCCTTCTCGCTGCGGATCGAAACCGGCTTTTGGACCAGCGGCTTCTTGGCGCGATCGAGATAGGAGACGAAGGCTTCCAGGCCGCCGTCGTAAAGCAACTCTTCCTGCCTGACGTCGGAATGACGCTTGTCGGTCAGAAGGATGCGGACGCCGGAATTCAGAAAAGCGAGTTCGCGCAGACGATGCTCGAGCGTGCCGTAGTCGAACTCAATCATGGTGAAGGTTTCGGAGCTCGGCATGAAGCTGACTTCGGTGCCGGTCTCGTCGCCCGCATCACCCGTTTCCTTCAGCGGTGCATCCGCCACGCCATGGGTGAAGCTCATTTCATGGATCTTGCCCTGGCGGCGGATCTTCAGCTTCAGCCAGACAGACAGCGCGTTAACGACCGAAACGCCGACGCCATGCAGGCCGCCGGAAACCTTATAGGAATTCTGGTCGAACTTACCGCCGGCATGAAGCTGGGTCATGATAACCTCAGCCGCCGAAACACCTTCGCCGCTGTGAATATCCGTCGGGATACCGCGGCCGTTATCAGTGACCGTGACCGAACCGTCGGGATTGAGCGTCACCGTTACGATATCGGCATGGCCGGCCAAGGCCTCGTCGATCGCGTTATCGACGACCTCATAGACCATATGATGCAGGCCCGAGCCGTCATCCGTATCGCCGATATACATGCCGGGACGCTTGCGCACCGCATCGAGGCCCTTCAGGACCTTGATGGAATCTGCGCCATACTCGGCGTTGCCACCATTATCGGTTACGGACGTGTCGGTCATATATTGAAGTCTTTCCAGTGTTTAGAGAACGCTGCCGATCCGTAGAGCATGATGCCGAAAAGTGTGAGCGGTTTTCGGACGACATCATGCTCTACTTCTTTGAGTTTAGAGCGGATTCAGATTTCAGGTCGTTTCGACCTGAAATCTTCCGACTCTAACGAATCAGCGGTTTTTCCTAGCCTGTATATAGGATGTTTCACCCTGAAGTTCCAAACGGAAGGCCCCGAAATCAGGTATAAAACAGGGGATTAAGGCGGTTTTCAGCCGGTTTTTCCGGCATTTTCCAGAACCTTCGAGAGTTCGCGGATCGTTGCCGCGTCAAGGCTGCGGATCTTGCCTGCCAAGTGATTGACAAAGGCCGTATATTCCGGCGAAAGCCCGGAGGTATCGACGACAACGCGGGGGTCGGAAAACCGCGCCAGTAGGAACAATTCCTCGGCCTCGTCCCAGATGATGTTGAAATAACCGGCGATGCGCTGCAGGAGATCGAAGGTCGGCAGGCCGCGCTTTCCATGTTCTAAGGCGGATAAATAAGCCGGAGTCACGTTCAGCGCAGCCGCCATCTGCTTCTGCGAGACGCCTTTGCGCAGCCGCAGCTTGCGTACCGCTTCGCCGAACGGGGTCAAAGCTTCTCCCCCTTCAGGCGCGACAGGCGGATATAAAGCGCACCCTCGCCGCCGTGATGCTGCGCCGCCGTCTCATAAGAGGAAATCAGAAAGCGGAATTCGGGCTTGGAAAACCAGAGCGGTACGGCACGCTTCAGGGCTCCCTCGCTGCCCATGGAGCTACCCTTGCCTGTTATGACGAGCACATGGCGAAGGCCGCGGCTATGGGCGCGCAGCAAGAAATCCAGAAGCATGCCATGGGCCTCGCTCTGGATGAGGCCGTGAAGATCGATCCTGGCCTCAAGTGCGAGATGCCCCCTAGCTATCTTGCGCTTGACGGGGCGTTCGAGCGGATGATGGCGGCCAGCGGGCTGCTTTACAGGCGCGGGAGCTTCCTGCATTTCGGCCGAGGGAGGCACTGGCTTCGTCCTTGCGGCGCGGGCGCTTTCTTCGATTTCGGCTTCCGCCTGCAGTACCGCTTCGAAAGCCTCTATATCGGCCACACGTCCGGGCATGGGACGCGTGCTCTTGGCGACCTTACCCCAGAGGATACGGTCTTCCGTGCTGAGCTTTCGTTCCTTGTTCTGCCGTTCCGGGGCCATCAGCCGAACCTCTGCGCCGCCGCCTTCGGGATGAGTATATAAAAATCGGCGTCGTTGCGCACGGTACCGGCAAGCTCGCCGGCATCGTAGCCGGAGCCGGTAAAGATATCGCCACGCGCAGGCCCGACGATCGCCGAACCCGTATCGAGCGCCAGCATGAGGCGTGCAAATGGCTTGCCGGCGTCGAGATGCGTCAAGCTTTCAGACCGGATGAAGAAGGGGAAACCGAAGGTGTGGATCAGCCGATCGACCGCAAGGGAACGGCCGGGTACTAGCGGCACTTTTGCCGCTGCAATCGGCCCGAGAGCGGGATCGCTGACATCGGCTTCGCGGAAGAAGATATAGGACCGATTGTGCCAGAGAACTTCATCGACCTGCTCGGGGTGCGCATAAAGCCAGTCGCGGATCGTCTGCATGGAGATCGTCGCGCGATCCAGCAGGCCACGGTCGATGAGCAGGCGACCGACCGCCGAAAAGGGATGACCGGCCTTGGCGGCATAGGTGATGCGGCCGAGACGCCCGTCCGGATAGCGCAGACGTGCCGCGCCCTGCACATGCACGAAGAAGATATCGACCTTGGATTTCGCCCAGGCGATCTCCAAGCCCTTGCCTTCGAGATAGCCGCGATCGATTTCGCCGCGGTCGGGATAGCCGGAAATTAACCCGCCTCGCAGCCGTCCAAACATGTAGGATGGATCGAGCTCGGCAGGGCGATTGCTGTCATCCAGATCGATGAGATCGTCCGGGCGGCGATAAAAGGGATAGCGGTAGATCTCGTTCGGCTCGGCGGAGACTTCGATTTCCGGCTCGTAGAAGGCTGTCACAAAGCCGGCCGCGCCGCTATCACGGCGAATGAAAAAGGGCTGACAGTGTTGCTCGAAGAAAGCCCGGGCTTCGGCCGCATTGCGCGGCTCCTGCCCGTCTGCCGCATCGAGGAGCGTCATGAGATCATCGGCTGTCAGTCCCACTACACCCGTGCGATAGGGCTTCACATCGCGGATATGGGTGCGACAGTCTTTCATCGCGCGAAAAAGGCTGGAAGGATCGTCCTCCTCCCAGCCCTTCAGATCGGCGAAGGTTGCCGGCTCCAGCCTGAAATCCTGCGATAGGCTCGTCATTGTTCCGATTCGGTCGCCACAAGTTTCCAGTTCGGATCGCGCGAACGCGTGTCGCGGGCGAAGGTCCAGAGATCGCTGACCTCGGCCACGGCTTCGGCATCGCCATCGATCAAAGTGCCGGCCTTGTCGTAGGTGGCCGAGATCATCTGGCTGACGATGCGCATGGTGATGAGGACATCCGTTCCCTTCACCTCGGCGGTGACGATATCGGCCTTGTCGATACCGACAAAGGTGGACTTCACCTTTTCGCCCCTAGCTTCGCGTTCGGCGATGGCGGCATCGAAGCCCTCGTAGACCTCGCGCGACAGCAGGCCTTTCAGCGACTTGCGATCACCCTCGGCAAAGGCCATGACGATCATCTCGTAGGCCATCCGGGCACCGTTGACGAATTCCTTGGGATTGAAGGAAGGATCCGCCTTGCTCACGTCGCGCAGCGAATCATTGAGCGGCGTGCCGGCCGGCGTAAAGGCATCGATGGCAGCAAAACGATCTTCCTCTTCGGTCCCATCGCGCCGCGGCAAGGTCACCACCTTACCGGCATCCGGTGCCGTTGGGCCATTGGCCGGATCTGCGGAACCATAGAGATCGCGCGGCGGCTTCTCATTCCCCGTGCGGCGGCCGAGAACGCTGCGCAGCTGAAAGAAGATCAGCACCGCTGCCACCAGGAAAAAGATCGTCACAAAATCGTTTGCACCCATCTCGTATCGGAACCACCGTTAAAATTAAAAGATCAATCCCCATATAGTCCGCATCGATCTATCATTCAAATAGCGGACCGGTTTCTTTATTATACGCGCGAAACCAACGCTTACGCGAAGAAACCCCGCTCTCAGGACCACCGTAACATGCGCCTATCACTTCTTCCTATCTTCGTCTTTCTGATGCCTCTGGCTGAAATTGCCGGATTCATCGTGGTTGGAAAGATGATCGGCGTCTGGGCGACACTGGGGCTTGTCATCCTCAGCGTGCTGCTCGGTGCTGCTCTTCTGAGAATCCAGGGCATCGGCATTCTCCAGCGCATTTCGGCCGAAAGCCGCAATGGCGGCGATCCCGGCCGCGAGATGGTGCATGGCGCCATGATCGTCGTTGCCGCCTTCTTCCTGATGCTGCCCGGCTTCATCTCTGATATCATCGGCCTGCTGCTCTTCATCCCGGCCGTACGCGATCTCGCCTGGCAAGTTTTGCGCAAGCGCATCGTCGTCGTCGGCAATTCGCGGGCGTTCCGCCGCGGGCAGGGCCCGGGCGCCGGACCGCAGAGCCGGCCGAACAAACCCGGAAACGTCGTCGATCTCGATGAAGGCGATTTCCATCGGGAGCCAAACCGCAACTCGCCCTGGTCGGACCAAAAGCGGCTGGAAGACTAGAGAACGGCCTCCGGAGCGCCGGAGCCATAAGGGTTGTAAGCCCCTTTTCTAAATGCTAGATGGCGACACCCATCGAGACGTGAGAGGACACCCCCATGGCCAACGAGACCAACGGCAACGGTGCTGCCAGCCCGAGCCTTAGCATCCTTGCTCAGTACACCAAGGATCTTTCCTTCGAAAATCCGGGTGCCCCGCGCTCGCTTCAGGCCCGGGAAAATGCTCCCGACATCAATATCAATGTGAACGTCAACGCCAACCCGCTGTCGGATTCCGATTTCGACGTCGTGCTGACGCTGAGCGCCGAAGCCAAGGATGGCGAGCGCGTTCTCTTTCACACCGAGCTGGTTTATGGCGGTGTCTTCCGCGTCACCGGTTTCCCGCAGGAACACATGCTGCCGCTGCTCTTCATCGAATGCCCGCGCCTGCTGTTCCCCTTCGCACGCCAGATCATCGCCGACGTCACGCGCAACGGCGGCTTCCCGCCGCTGATGATCGATCCGATCGATTTCGCTCAGATGTTCACGCAGCGCATGGCCGAAGAACAGGCCCGCGCCCAGGTTTCGGCCGTTCCGAACTGAGCCTCGATTTTTCCTGTTCTGGAAACGAAAATGCCCGGATCGCACGTCCGGGCATTTTCTTTTGATTCTTGAAAAAACGCCCTATTCGGAAGCAGGGTATTTCGACCAGATTCCCTTCGTGCCGAGCTTGGCGACCAGCGCCGCGTGAGCCGCGAGTTCCTCCTCGGTCAGCCGGCTCGGCAGCGGAGCGGGCCGCGCCAAGATGTCGACGACGATTTCCTCCGCGACATCGTTCTGGCGCGAGCGCGCCGATGAACCGGTGACACTGCCAAGCCCAAGCGCCGTCTGCCGGCCGCCGATCATCTCGATATAGACTTCAGCCAGCAGTTCGGAGTCGAGCAACGCGCCATGTTTCGTGCGGTGCGAGTTGTCGATGCCGTAGCGACGGCAAAGAGCATCGAGCGAATTCGGACCCATCGGATGTTTGCGCCGGGCCATGGCCAGCGTATCGATCACCATATCGGGCAGGATCGGCGGCCGGCCTAGCCTTGCGAATTCGGCGTTGACGAAGCCCATGTCGAAGGTGGCGTTGTGTGCAATCCATTTGGCATCGCCGAAGAAGTTGAGGATCTTGTCGGCGACCTCTTCGAAGGGCGGCTTGTCCTTCAGCGATTCATCGGTGATGCCGTGCACCGCGAGCGCATCCGGATGCACCTTGCGATCACCAGGATTGATATAGAGGTGCAGCGTGTTTCCTGTCGGGAAATGGTTGATGAGCTCGATACCGCCAATTTCGATGATCCGGTCGGCCCTGTTGTCGAGGCCCGTGGTTTCCGTATCGAAAATGATCTCGCGCATATCGAAACTCCGCTTTCCTATGTCTTGCTCTGCTGCTTGCGCCGCAGATCAGCAATAATCTCTCTGACCTGCTCGCCGGCCGCCTCGATACTCCCGCCGGTATCGATGACGTAATCGGCGCGCGCCCGCTTTTCCGCGTCCGGCGTCTGGCGGGAGAGAATCATATTGAATTTTTCCTCCGTCATGCCCGGTCGGGCAAGAACCCTCTCCCGCTGAATCTGTGGATCGCAGCTGACGACAACAACCTTATCCACTCGTTTGTCGGCGCCAGTTTCGAAGAGCAGCGGGATATCCAGCACCACCAGATCGGCGCCGGCCTCGCTTTGACGTTCCAAAAACTGACGCTCGCGTTCGCGCACCAGCGGATGAACGATGGCCTCGAGACGCTTGAAACCGGAGGGATCGCCGGCAAGCTTTCGGCTGAGCTCCTGCCGATCGACCTTACCGTCGCTGGTCGTTCCCGGAAAGGAAGCCTCGACCAGCGGCACGGCTTCGCCACTATAGAGATCATGCACGACCGCATCGGAATCGTTCACCGGTATTCCGGCTTCGGCGAAAAGTTTTGCCGAGGTCGATTTTCCCATGCCGATCGATCCGGTGAGCCCGATCTTGATCATATTAGTGCTTTTCCATATCGGCGATGATCAATGCCCTCAAGGTTTCATCGACCGCCGGACGTTTTCCGAACCATTTTTCGAAGCCCGGCACGGCCTGATGCAGCAGCATGCCGAGGCCATCGACGATGGCGAAGCCCTGTTCCTGGGCCTGGGCGAGAAGCGGTGTCTTCAACGGTACATAGACAATGTCGGTGACGACGGCGCCTTCTGCAAGAGAGGAAAAATCGATACGGGGCGATGCTTCGCCGTCCATGCCGAGCGATGTCGTATTGATAAAGAGACCGGCACCCTGCATCACCTCACGGAGTGCGGCCATTGGATGGGCATGAACCCGTTCGCCGAAGCGGTCCGCTAATTCCTGCGCCCGCTCGACCGTGCGGTTGACCACATGAATTTCCTTGAAGCCGCGGTCGCGCACCGCCTGGATCACGGCGCGGCTGGCACCCCCCGCCCCGAGGATGACGGCACGATCGCTACGATCCCAGCCAGGGTGACGCTCATCCAGATTTGCTGTGAAGCCGCGGCTATCGGTGTTCGTTGCGTGCAGCTCGCCGCCTTCGAGCCACAGGGTGTTGGAAGCGCCCAATTCTTCCGAAAGTTCGTCAGGCCGATCAGCGAGTTTGAACGCCGCTTCCTTATGGGGGATGGTGACGTTGCCGCCCACGAAGCCGGTGGTGCCGTCCTTCAAGGATTTAATGAAGGCTTCGAAAGCTTCTACTGGAACTTCGTGGGCACGATAGCTGCCGGCCAGACCGAGCTGTTTCAGCCAGTAACCATGGATGAGCGGCGAGCGCGAATGCTTGACCGGATAACCCGTTACGAAAGCGTTTATGCTTTGTGTTTCACGTGAATCATCCATCGATCGTCCCCAACTCTCGCAGTTTTTCCAGAAGCGGCAGCATCGGCAATCCAACGATGGTGAAATAGTCGCCGTCGATTTTGGAGAAGAGCTGGATGCCTTCGCCTTCCAGCTGATAGGCGCCGACGCTCGACAACGCCTTCTCGCCGACGCGGCTCAGATGGCGGTGAATGAAATCGGCCGACAATTCCCGCATGGTCAGATCGGCGTGAGACACATGCTCCCATATAATGTCGCCGTTGCGTGCGAGCGCGATGGCGCTGTTCAGCCGATGCGTCTTTCCGGACAAGGTCCGCAGATGATTTTCCGCATCGGCTATCGACTTCGGCTTGTGGAAGACCTGGGCACCCAACGACATGGTCTGATCGGAACCGATGACGAGCGAGGCGGGAAAGCGATCGCTCACCTCTTTTGCCTTCGCCTTTGCCAGCACGAGCGCGACCGCATCCGGGCTGGCGCCGCCCAGTTCCAGCGGTGCTTCGATCGCGCGCTCATCGATATCGGCAGCGATCGCCTGAAAATGCAATCCGGCGTTTTCCATCAGCATCCGCCGGAATGGGCTGGAGGATGCAAGGATAAGGGGCGAGGTCATGACGGCTGCCTCCGAGATAGTCATGGGGAGCGCTTAGCGCAGCTTGGGGCGCAGGGCAACAATGGCGGCGGCCGTCTCTTCGATGGAACGGCGTGTGACATCGATGATCGGCCAGTTGTGCCTGGCGCAGAGCGAGCGAGCATATTTCAGCTCTTCGGAGATTGCGGCCCGATCGGTGTAGTCGCCTCGATCGAAGCCGGGCGTCGTGCCGAGGATGCGGTTTTCGCGAACCTGCGAGATACGGTCGGTCGTCGCAACAAGCCCGACGATCAAGGGCTTCGTCGCCCTGGCAAGGCTTTCAGGCAACGGCACGCCATGGACGATCGGAATGTTTGCTGTCTTGATGCCGCGGTTGGCCAGATAAATGCTCGTCGGCGTTTTCGAGGTGCGGCTGATACCGATTATGACGACGTCGGCGTCGTCATAATCATCGGGCATCTGGCCGTCATCATGATCCATGGTGAAGTTCAGCGCTTCGATGCGGGCGAAATAATCCGCATTCATCACATGCTGCGCGCCGACGCGGCGGCGCGACGCCGTGCCGAGATAGGTCTGAAAAACATTCATGACCGGCTCGAGAACATTGACTGATGGTACGCCCATCTCCCTGCAGCGCTCGGCGATGAAATCGGCAAGTTCTCGATCGACGATCGTATAGAGGACGATACCCGGGCTGTGGTCGATCGCCTCCAAGACAGGCAGAAGCTGCTTGCGGTTTCGGATCAGCGGATAGACGTGCTCGATCGGCTGGCTGGCATGGAATTGCACAGAGGCGGCGCGGCCGGCCGAGATGAGAGTCTCGCCCGTTGAGTCAGAAATCAGGTGCAGATGAAAGAAGCTCGTCCGGTTTTCCACGCTACTTTCCATCACCTGTTGATATCTCGGGAGAAAAGAGAGGTACGAGAAGGGGGCTATCTAGGGCAAGTGGAAAACGGCCAAGTTTTCCACATTTGGAATTTTCGAGAGAAGGCTTTCGCGGCGGCTGTGGGCAATGTGGACAAGATTGGCAACACCTCGTTCATCCCCGACTTGTCCCCAGACCGGGACGAGCCAAATTTCTCGTCAACCTCCTCAAAAGATTGAAAAATCGCCTTTCTTTTCCACATATCAGCTTGTGATCTCGAAATCTCTCCCGATTCCATGCTCGAGGCGCGACAAATTGGACAGGCAAGGGACGAACTTTAATCCTTGCTACTCACCGACTCTAAGAAATAGAAACCTTTTAATATATGTTTGGTTTTATATAGGACGACGTCTGTGACCGATGAACGCCGGAAGATCCTGCGGGTGCTGAGCGGCGAAACGCTCACCCCTCCTCCCCTCTGGCTGATGAGACAGGCAGGCCGCTACCTACCCGAATATCGTGAAACGCGTGCGAAAGCCGGAAGTTTCCTCGATCTCTGTTATACACCCGACCACGCTGTCGAAGTGACGCTGCAGCCAATCCGGCGTTATGGCTTTGATGCTGCCATTCTCTTCTCCGATATTCTGGTCATCCCCGATGCGCTGAAGCGGAATGTTCGCTTCACCGAGGGACATGGGCCGGAAATGGACCCAATCGACGAGACGGGTATCCTGGCTTTAAAAGCAGAGGGTATACTGGCGTATCTGGAGCCCGTCATGGAGACGGTGCGACGGCTGCGGCGGGACTTGCCCCAGGAAACCACGCTTCTTGGCTTCTGTGGAGCTCCCTGGACCGTTGCGACCTATATGATCGCCGGACACGGCACGCCGGATCAGGCCCCTGCCCGGCTGTTTGCCTATCGCTATCCTAAGGCCTTCGAACATCTGCTGATGCTGCTTGCCGAGATCTCGGCCGATTACCTCGTGGCGCAGATCGATGCCGGTGCGGATGCCGTGCAGATTTTCGATTCCTGGGCGGGCGTGCTCGGTGAGAAGGAATTTGAGGCTTTCGCCATCAAGCCCGTCGCGAAGATGATCGCGTCGATCAAGACGCGGCGGCCACGGGCTCGGGTAATCGCCTTCGCCAAGGGAGCGGGCTATCTGCTGAAAACCTATCGGCAGAAGACCGGTGCCGATGCGATCGGGCTTGATTGGTCGGTACCGCTTGCCTTCGCGCGGGAGCTTCAGAAGGATGGCCCGGTGCAGGGCAATCTCGATCCGATGCGTGTCGTTGCCGGCGGCAAGGCGCTGGACGACGGGATCGACGATATCCTGCAGCAGCTCGGGAACGGCCCGCTGATCTTCAATCTTGGGCACGGCATTACGCCGCAAGCCGATCCGGCCAATGTGGCGGCGCTGGTCGAACGCGTGCGGGGATGGAGGAGCTGATGACGGTGGAAAAGCAGACGGATTCCGTGCCGGGCCAGAAGGCCGGACGGCGGGCCTATTTCATGATCCTGATCTTTGCGGCGCTGGCGATCGGGCTTTTCGCCTGGCATCCGGCCGATCTTTATCTCTGGATCAAGGCGCTGCACATCATCGCCGTGATCTCGTGGATGGCCGGCATGTTCTATCTGCCGCGGCTTTTCGTCTATCACACCGATGCCGAACCCGGCTCCCCGCAATCCGAGACGTTCAAGGTGATGGAACAGCGGCTGCTGCGCTACATCATCAACCCGGCGATGATCCTGACCTGGATTTTCGGGCTTTATCTTGCCTGGTCGGTGTATGATTTCCAGGGCGGCTGGCTGCATGCCAAGATCGGGCTTGTCTTGGTTCTCTCGGGCGTTCACGGCCATTTCAGCAGTGCGGTGCGGGCCTTTGCCCGCGACGAGAACAAGCATTCGGCGCGCTACTGGCGTGTCATGAACGAGGCGCCGACGCTTTTGATGATCGCAATCGTCATTCTCGTGGTCGTCAAGCCGTTTGCGTGAAGCGGGGCTGTATTAGGGGCGGCGTTAAATTTCTTTCATTTTGCCTGCCCCCCTTGCGGTTCAGAAAGTGAGTCGCTATTTTCCCGCCATCTTCTCTTCGTGGCATGTATCCATTCTGTCGCCCGCGAGCGCCCCTATCGCGGTTCTGAATACGAGCAACATTGCCTTTCCCCTCCTAAAAAAATGAGTAATTCCCTTCATGGCTGAAATGAAGCTTCAGGAACTGAAAAATAAATCCCCGACCGATCTCCTGGCCTTTGCCGAATCGCTCGAGGTCGAAAACGCCAGCACGATGCGCAAACAGGAACTGATGTTTGCAATTCTGAAGGAATTGGCGAGCCAAGACGTAGAAATCATCGGCGAGGGCGTCGTCGAAGTTTTGCAGGACGGCTTCGGTTTCTTGCGTTCCGCGAATGCAAACTATCTTCCCGGTCCGGACGATATCTATATCTCCCCCTCCCAGATTCGCCGCTTTTCCTTGAAGACCGGCGACACGGTCGAGGGACCGATCCGCGGACCGAAGGAAGGCGAACGTTATTTCGCGCTCCTGAAAGTCAACACCATCAATTTCGACGATCCGGAAAAGATCCGTCACAAAGTTCACTTCGATAATCTGACGCCGCTCTATCCCAATGAGCGCTTCCGCATGGAACTCGACGTGCCCACGTCGAAGGATCTTTCGCCGCGCGTGATCGATCTCGTTGCACCGCTCGGCAAGGGTCAACGCGGCCTGATCGTCGCTCCGCCGCGTACGGGTAAGACCGTCCTGCTGCAGAATATCGCCCATTCTATCACCGCCAATCATCCGGACTGCTACCTGATCGTTCTGCTGATCGATGAGCGTCCGGAAGAAGTGACTGATATGCAGCGCTCTGTGCGCGGCGAAGTTATCTCGTCGACCTTCGACGAGCCGGCAGTTCGCCACGTCCAGGTCGCCGAAATGGTCATCGAAAAGGCCAAGCGCCTCGTCGAGCACGGCCGCGACGTCGTCATCCTGCTCGATTCCATCACCCGCCTCGGCCGCGCCTACAACACCGTCGTCCCCTCCTCCGGCAAGGTTTTGACCGGTGGTGTCGACGCCAACGCCCTGCAGCGCCCGAAGCGCTTCTTCGGTGCCGCGCGTAATATCGAAGAAGGTGGTTCGCTGACGATCATCGCGACGGCCCTGATCGATACAGGCAGCCGCATGGATGAAGTCATCTTTGAAGAGTTCAAGGGTACCGGTAACTCGGAAATCGTTCTTGATCGCAAGGTCGCCGACAAGCGCATCTTCCCGGCGATGGATATCCTCAAGTCCGGTACGCGCAAGGAAGACCTTCTCGTTCCGCGCCAGGATCTGCAGAAGATTTTCGTTCTTCGCCGTATCCTCGCGCCCATGGGCACGACCGATGCGATCGAATTCCTGATCGACAAGCTCAAGCAGACGAAGAACAACCCGGATTTCTTCGATTCAATGAACACCTAACCTGCTGCGGGATCGCTCCTGTCGAAGGTTTCTCGGTGTTGAATAGTGCGATGATCGGGCTGCGTTATGCGGCCCGATTTTGTTTTTGATGTATCGAACGTCGAAGTGAGAAATTCTTCGGCAATCGATTCGGATGCGGTTCAATCTGATGTTGGCGACAAGCGAGACAATCTATGCACTATCCAGCGGCGGCTTGCCCGCTGGAGTTGCTGTGGTGCGTATCAGCGGAAATGGAGCCTTTCGCGCGGCCAAGTCGCTTGCTGGCGCGTTGCCGATGCCACGACAAGCGGCTCTTAAAACGATTCGGACTCGTAACGGTCTAATTATCGACCGAGCTCTTGTCCTGACTTTTCCCGGTCCTGCCTCCTTCACGGGTGAGGATTGCGTGGAAATTCACGTTCATGGCGGCAAGGCGGTGGTGAACGCGCTCCTCGACGAGCTCTCGAGCTTCGAAAACTTTCGCCTGGCGGAACATGGTGAGTTCTCCCGACGGGCGCTGGAAAATGGAAAGATGGATCTGGTCGAGGTAGAAGGTCTTGCCGATCTCATCAGCGCCGAAACCGAGATGCAGCGGCGGCTCGCAATGGAGCATGCCGCCGGCGGGCTATCCGACCTCTATAATAGCTGGGCGGATCGTTTAACGCGCGCGCGTGCCCTGATCGAAGCGGAGCTGGACTTTGCCGATGAGGATGATGTACCCGGCTCCGTATCGGATATGGTCTGGGCGGATATGAAGCAATTGCACCGCGAACTGTCTGATCATCTTGCAGGCGCGGATCTCGGCGAGATCATTCGCGACGGGCTAAAGGTGGTGATCGCAGGCCCTCCCAATGCCGGCAAATCCAGCCTGATGAACGCGCTAGCGAAGCGCGAAGTGGCGATCGTCACCGACATTGCCGGAACCACCCGTGACGTGCTGCACGTCGATCTGAATATCGAGGGATATGCTGTCAAGCTCTACGATACGGCGGGTCTTCGGGAGACTAACGAGATCGTGGAGCGTGAAGGCATTCGCCGTGCGTTACGCACAGTGGCAGACGCGGATCTGGTTTTATCCCTTGCAGAAATCGGCGAGGAACCGCAACGCGCCTTTCCAGGGTTTGCCGGCAAGGTGCTGACTGTCGGAACAAAGTCTGATATTCACCCCGGCATTCACAATGGCTATGATGTACTGATTTCGGCTGTGGACGTCGCCGGATTGAATGAGTTGCATGAGCTTCTTCGGCGGCATTTGCAGGCGCGTTCGGGAATGCTGTCCCTTGCTCTACCTAGCCGTTTGCGTCATCGCACATTGCTGACCGATAGCCTTGGTGCAGTGGCGGCAGCGCTCGCGTCCGATCGAGGTCTGGATATCAGAGCGGAATACTTGCGGCAGGCGGCCACGAGCTTGGGACGAATAACCGGACGGGTCGATGTTGAAGATCTACTGGATGTGATCTTCTCGGAATTCTGCATCGGCAAATGATTCACGTGAAACAGAGAGCGGCATACCCTCGCTGAACGTTTCACGTGAAACCTTCTTGACTCCTGAAATTGGTGTGCCAAACAAACGGCACGACCGAGGGCTTGATGATGTTCGATAAAGCGTATGATGTGATTGTTGTGGGCGGTGGCCATGCCGGAAGCGAAGCTGCCGCTGCATCGGCGCGCTTGGGCGCGCGCACGGCGCTCGTGACGCATAGGCGCGAGACGATCGGCGTCATGTCCTGCAATCCCGCGATTGGCGGACTTGGCAAGGGTCACCTGGTTCGCGAAATTGACGCTCTTGACGGCTTGATGGGCCGCGTCGCGGATGCGGCGGGCATTCAATTTCGCATGCTCAATCGCAAGAAAGGCCCGGCGGTGCGCGGCCCCCGCACCCAGGCGGATCGGAAGCTGTATCGTCTGGCCATGCAGGCAGAGATCGCCGCCATCGATAATCTCGATGTTATAGAGGGTGACGCTTTCGATCTTGCCTTCGAGCACGGACATGTGTCCGGCGTGATCTTGAGGGACGGGCGTCATATTCCCTGTGGTGCCGTCGTCCTGACAACAGGGACTTTTCTTCGCGGCCTTATTCACATCGGCGATAAAAAGATAGCGGCGGGCCGCGTCGGAGAAGAACCCTCTATGGGACTCTCGAATACGTTGCTCCGGCACGGACTGGCATTGGGTCGGTTGAAGACCGGGACACCTGCCCGGCTTGATGGTGCAACGATCGATTGGGACTCGGTCGGGCGTCAGGGTGCGGATGAAGATCCGACGCCCTTTTCCTTCATGACGGATGCTATCGTGAATCCGCAGATCGAATGCGGTGTTACCCGCACGACGCCGGAAACGCATAGAATTATTGCTGAAAACCTGAAGCGGTCGGCGATGTATTCAGGGCAGATTGAAGGTGTCGGGCCACGCTATTGTCCTTCCATAGAGGACAAGATCGTCAAGTTCGGTGAGCGCGACGGCCACCAGATCTTTCTGGAGCCAGAAGGTTTGGACGACAGCACAGTCTACCCAAACGGCATATCGACGTCCCTGCCGGAGGAGGTTCAAGAGGAGTTCATCAGGACCATTCCGGGTCTGGAACGAGTTCGCATTCTTCAACATGCTTACGCAATCGAATACGACCATGTCGATCCGCGCGAATTAAAACTGTCCCTGGAGGTGGAAAAGATTCCCGGCCTTTTTCTGGCGGGCCAGATCAACGGCACAACGGGATATGAAGAAGCTGGTGCTCAGGGGCTCGTTGCGGGACTGAATGCTGCGTGTCTAGCGGCGGGCGGCAAATCAATCGAGTTCAGCCGGACGGAATCCTATATTGGGGTGATGATTGACGATTTGACCTCACGCGGCGTCGCGGAACCTTATCGCATGTTTACATCGCGGGCGGAGTATCGTCTATCGCTGCGGGCAGACAACGCAGACGTTCGTCTGACGCCGATGGGTATTGCCGTAGGCTGCGTCGGTCCTGATCGGGCCATGCGCTTCGAGCAGTATATAAAGACTCTTGACCAGGCCCGCGATCGCTTGAAGAGCTTGACGGTGACGCCGAATGAGGCGGAACGCGTCGGAATGCATCTTAACAAGGATGGCCAACGTCGCTCGGCTTATGAGCTTCTTTCGCATCCCGGCCAGTCTATTGAAAGTCTGTCGCGCATTTGGCCGGAACTGCATTCAATGCAGCGAAAGATTGGCGAGGCGATAGAAATCGAGGCGGCCTACGCCGTTTATATGGATCGCCAGACCGCCGATATCGTTCAGGCTCGGAGAGAGGAAGAGCGTGCAATACCGACGGAATTCGACTTCTCCGTTATTTCGGGATTATCCAACGAGCTGAAGCAGAAGCTCACGGTCGCCCGCCCCAAGAATATCGCACAAGCATCACGCCTTGACGGAATGACGCCGGCTGCAATCTCTTTGCTGTTGGCTTATCTGAGGAAGTTGAGTACAGCCGAAGAGCAGAAACTCGTTTCCTGACAATACAAGGTTAGAGAGTCCATAATATGGAATTGAACGGCGTACGTGTTTCACGTGAAACACAGGAGCGGCTGCAGCATTTTGCGCAACTCTTTCAAAAATGGGCAAAGACCATCAATCTTGTCGCACCGTCCACGATCGATGATCTCTGGCGTCGCCATATTTCGGATAGTGCGCAGATTTTTCAATTGCATCCCGTAACCGACCATTGGGTTGATTTGGGAAGCGGTGGCGGATTTCCGGGCGTGATAACTGCGATCCTGCTTGCAGAAAAAGGCGCGGGTCATGTCGATCTGGTCGAGAGCAATCAGAAGAAGGCTGCTTTTCTGCGCGTCTGCCTGCGTGAATGCGATGCTCGCGGCGCGGTTCATGCCATTCGTATCGAAGAGGCACCCGCGGTCATCCAGAACTGCGATGTGATCTCCGCTCGCGCACTTGCGGAGCTTGAGACGTTGCTGGACTACGCGGAGGCTTGGCTCGTGCGCAATGAAAATCTCCGCCTTCTGCTGCACAAAGGCCGGGATTACGAGCGGGAGCTTCAGAAAGCCCGTGGTCGTTGGCAATTCGATCTGGTAAAACATCAGAGCGTCGTTGAGCGAGATTCGGTTATTTTGGAATTCAGCCACCTTCGACGCCTGATTTAACCATAATTGGATATGCGGCAGATGATCGGCGAGCGAAACCGGATTATTACCATCGCAAATCAAAAGGGCGGCGTTGGTAAGACAACGACTGCAATCAACCTCGCGACGGCCCTTGCCGCCATTGGCGAGCGTGTCCTGATCGTCGATCTTGATCCGCAGGGCAATGCCAGCACGGGTTTGGGTATTGAACGGCGCGATCGCAAATTGTCGTCCTATGATCTGCTCGTCGGTAGCCACGGCATCATGGACACGGTGCAGGAAACGGCCGTACCGAATCTCTTTATTGTGCCGTCGACGATGGATCTGCTCGGGATCGAGATGGAGATTGCGCAGCAATCTGATCGCGTCTTCAAGCTGCGCCGTGCGTTGAATACGCCGGATGCCCTCTCCTTTTCCTATATTCTCGTTGATTGCCCGCCCTCGTTCAATCTCCTGACGATGAACGCGATGGCTGCGGCACATTCCGTTCTGGTGCCGTTACAATGCGAATTTTTCGCCCTGGAAGGCCTTAGTCAATTGCTGGAGACGGTCGATCAGGTTCGGCGCACGGTCAATCCATCCCTGGACATCCAGGGGATCGTCCTAACCATGTTCGATTCCCGCAATAATCTAGCGCAGCAAGTGGTGAGTGACGTACGGACCCATCTGGGCGAAAAGGTCTACCACACGTTGATTCCACGCAACGTGCGCGTGTCCGAGGCGCCTTCCTATGGCAAGCCAGCCATTCTTTATGATCTTAAGTGCGCAGGCAGTCAGGCCTATCTCCAGCTGGCTTCCGAAGTCATTCAAAGAGAGCGGCAGCGGAAAGCTGCCGCCTGATATCTAGTATTTGTTTCAGGGTGAGTATCGGCAATGAATGATGATCTTTCGAAGCGGCGCCTTGGGCGCGGACTGGCGGCTCTCATCGGGGAGATGGATCAACCGACGCCCGTGGATGCAAGCCGACCGGCGGTCAATCCCGATCGCCTGGTTCCGATCGAATTCATCAGCCGCAACCCGCGCAATCCTCGCCGCTATTTCGACGAGACCGAGTTACATGATCTTGCCAGCTCCATTCGCCAACATGGCATCGTACAGCCGGTCGTCGTTCGCACCACCTCGGTCGATCGCTATGAGATCATTGCCGGTGAACGGCGCTGGCGGGCGGCGCAGCTTGCCGGGCTGATCGAAATCCCGGTAATCGTTCGGGATGTCGATGATAAGACCGCACTTGAGATTGCGATCGTCGAGAACGTGCAGCGAGCGGATCTCAATCCCCTGGAAGAGGCGCTGGGTTACGAACAGCTGATTGCCGAACACGGCTATACGCAAAACGATCTCGGCGAAATCATCGGCAAGAGCCGCAGCCATGTCGCCAACTCTCTGCGTCTGTTGAAGCTCCCCGACCCGGTGCGTGATATGCTTGCCGCGGGTTCGCTTTCCGCCGGCCACGCCCGCGCCCTGGTTTCAACCTCCGATCCGACAGGGCTTGCGAGAACCGTTGTTTCAAAGGGCATGTCGGTTCGCGACGCCGAGCGTCTCGCGCAGAACGACATTAAGGCTCAGAATGACCCCCGCCCCGCCGGCGCGCGCAGGGATGAAAAGGATTCCGATACGCTGGCGCTCGAGCGCACACTGTCGGATACGCTCGGGCTGGATGTCTCGATCAATCACCGCGGCAATGGCGGCCAGGTGAAAATCAGCTATAAGACGCTGGAGCAGCTTGAAGAGATATGCCGGCTGCTGGAGCGCCGATAACATAGAGAAAATGCAATAAGAACAATATATTAGCGGAGAGCTCTGGCTTTTTCCGAGCTACGCGCGCGTTTGATTCCCGTGAAACATCAGCCCTTGCGGGCTGATTGGAGAGTGGTCGCAAGCAGCGTTTGCGTTGCGATCGTATCTTCGAGGCTGGCGCGCTGACGTGTCTGCAGAATGGCCATTTGCAGCCTGTTCATCTCGCGGGCAATGGCGGGAGCGTTCCAGCTTTTCAGCGCCTGCTCGATCACGGGCTTTCGTCTGAAATGGAGATGGCGTCCATGCGTCTGCATGACCTGAGCGGGTGCGAGGCGCTTTTCATCCATCTCAGCCCGCATCGTGTCAAGCATCTGAAACTGCCTCAGACAGCCTTGCAAAACGAGAAACATCGGCGTTTTGGACGAGGCGATTTTCTGCATGGCATGCAGAAAGGCGCCGGAATCCCCTTTTAGAATCGCATCAACGGCATCGTCGGTGGATATGGCGCTGGCATCGCCAATAATTTCAATCACGTGCTCTTCTTCGATCGTCCCCTGCCCGCGGCAGTAAAGCGCGAGCTTGCGCACTTCGTTGCGCGAGGCGATGCGGTCGCCACCGAGAAGTTCGAGCAGCGCCTGGCGGGCAGCAGATGAGATGCGCAGGCCTTCATTCGCCAATTCGGTGTCGATCAGATTGTTGAGGGCTCTTGCGTCATCGGCATAGCAGGGAATGGTCGCGACAGTTCGAGCCGGCTCTGCCACCTTGCGCAATCCCGATCCCTTCTTGAGATCGCCGGCCTCGACGATGACAAAACTGGCATCGGGCGGATTGTCCGCGATGATCTGCAGCGCATCGACCAGCGCCTTCTCATTGGCGGCGCCGCGAATCCAGACGAGCTTTTCGCCGCCGAACAGGCCGATCGCGTTGACTTCGTCAAGCAGGCGGCCAGCGTCATTCTGCAGGTCGCCGACGTCGAGCTTTATGAGGGAAAATGCGTCGTTGAGATCGACGCCCGTCTTGCCGGCAATCTGCGCGGCGCGTTCGGAAACGAGACCGCGATCCGGACCATAGATCACGAAGATCCGGTAATTGCGCGCGGCATTTTGCAGGAATCCGTCAAATTCATGAGACTTGATTTCTGCCATGCCGCGCTCTCTATCAGCGGCTGAGCGCAGCGCCGATGTCGGCTGCTACTATCTCGGCGACTTCGCGGGCGGCACGGTCTTCCGAATCACGGATTGCGCGCTGCTTGGCAAATTCCTGCGTCGGGAAGTCAACCAGCGAAGTTACCGCACGGCTACCGGACTTGATGACCTTGCCGGTGCTGATCTCCTTCAATGTAAAGGAGGCGGTCACAGTCGTGCGGCCTGCGGCCGACGTACTTGAAGACGGCAGATAAAGCACGCCGCCGGTGCCGGAGCTGACGCTCAGGTCGACACTGTATTTCGGCGTCTTGGTCTCCCCTGCACCGCGCCCGGCGATGAAGATCAGCTGGTTGCGCACCTGGAGGCCCACGCGCGTGTTGACGTCAGAGAAGGAAACTTCCGACAGCTTCTGCGTCACGCCCGTGCTGACGGCATAGAGCGGCCGAACCTGACATGCAGACAAGAGGCCGGCAACGGCCACCAGAGACGCAACGCCGGCCATGCGGGCGAATTTGAAAAGTCTATCAG
Source organism: Rhizobium sp. BK491 (assembly GCF_014194925.1). Lineage (NCBI taxonomy): Bacteria > Pseudomonadati > Pseudomonadota > Alphaproteobacteria > Hyphomicrobiales > Rhizobiaceae > Rhizobium > Rhizobium sp. BK491. The sequence continues at coordinate 91,289 of NZ_JACIAR010000006.1, read as the reverse complement.
ACGACAATGTTTACGATCCTCTGTGGAACGACGATGATCTTCTTTGGCGCCTGACCATTCAATGCGCTTGTAACGGCGTCCAGGGCGAGCACGGCCTGTTGCACGGCATTCTGATCTGCATCGCGCGCGATTGTCAATTCGGCGCGCTTCTTGCCGTTGATCTGAACGGGATAAACGATCTCGTTCTCGATCACGAGCGCCTCGTCATAAACGGGCCATGAGCTGGTTGCTACCATGTTGACGTTGCCAAGCGCAGCGGAGCATTCCTCGGCCAGATGCGGCGTGATCGGCGCGACCAGCGCAATCAGAATTTCCACGGCTTCGCGAACGGCAGAGCGATAGGCGCTATCGGCCTGACCGGCGGCGACCTTGCCGAGCGGTGCCGCCAGCGCATTGACGAATTCATAAATGCGCGCCACGGCCTTGTTGAAGGCGAGCTTGTCGTAATCGCCCTGAACCGCCTTCAGCGTGCGGTGGGCGATCTGCGAAATCGCCAGGGCTTCGCCTTCCTTAGCCGGCGCAGGTTCGACCGCCTTCAGGACATCGGCGGCTTCGGAGACCAGGCGCCACATGCGCTGGGTGAAACGATGTGCGCCCTCGACGCCGGCTTCCGACCAGATGACATCGCGATCGGGCGGCGAATCGGAGAGCACGAAGAAGCGTGCCGTATCAGCGCCATAGGAGGCGATGATATCGTCGGGGTCGACGACATTCTTCTTCGATTTCGACATCTTCTCGATCGAACCTATGGCGATGTCTTCACCTGATGACAGCAGTGTGGCGCGGCGCTGGCCGTCGACTTCCTCGATCCTGATATCGGCCGGCGACACCCATTCGCGTGTCAGGCCGCTTCCGCGGCTATAGGTTTCGTGCACGACCATGCCTTGCGTGAACAGGCCCTTGAAAGGCTCCTTCACGTCGAGATGGCCGGTTTCGCGCATGGCGCGGGTAAAGAAGCGCGAATAGAGCAGGTGCAGGATCGCGTGTTCGATACCGCCGATATACTGGTCGACAGGCAGCCAGTGATTGGCGGCCTTCGGATCCGTCGGCTGATTTTCCCAGGGAGCGGTGAAGCGGGCGTAATACCAGCTCGAATCGACGAAAGTATCCATCGTATCGGTTTCACGGCGGGCATCCTTGCCACATTGCGGGCAGGCGACATGCCGCCAGCTGGCGTGCCGGTCGAGCGGATTGCCCGGCTGGTCGAAAGTCACGTCGTCGGGCAGCTTGACCGGCAGATCCTTCTTCGGCACCGGCAGCACGCCGCAGTCATCGCAATGGATGACCGGGATCGGGCAGCCCCAGTAACGCTGACGGGAGATGCCCCAATCGCGCAGGCGGAAATTCACCTTGCGCTCAGCCTGCGGCGTGTTGCCGAGGCTCGTCTCAGAGAGCTTCGTCGCCACCGTCTGGAAGGCTTCCTCGGTGCTCATGCCGTCGAGGAAGCGCGAATTGATCATCACGCCATCGCCGTCATAGGCGACGTCGCCGACGGTAAAGCTCGAAGCATCGCCATCAGCGGGCATGACGACGGGAACGACCGGCAAGCCGTACTTGCGGGCGAAATCCAGGTCGCGCTGATCGCCGGACGGGCAGCCGAAGATAGCGCCCGTGCCATAATCCATCAGCACGAAATTGGCGATATAGACGGGCAGCTCCCAGGATGCGTCAAAGGGATGGTGGACGCGGATGCCGGTGTCCATGCCCTTCTTCTCGGCGGTTTCGAGTGCTGCCAGCGAGGTGCCGGCGCGGCGGCATTCCTCACAGAAAGCCTCGATGGCCGGATCCTTGGCAGCCGCTTCCTTGGCGAGCGGATGGTCGGCCGAGATCGCCAGGAAGGAGGCGCCGAACAGCGTATCGGGACGGGTGGTGTAAACGGTGATCTCGCGATCGCTGTTGGGAGCTGTTTCGGCCACGATTTCCCAGCGAACCGTCAGGCCCTCGGAGCGCCCGATCCAGTTCTTCTGCATCAGCCGCACTTTTTCCGGCCAATGGTCGAGCGTATCCAGAGCATCCAGCAGTTCCTGGCTGAACTCTGTGATCTTGAAAAACCACTGCGTCAGCTCGCGCTGCTCGACCAGAGCGCCCGAGCGCCAGCCGCGGCCGTCGATGACCTGCTCATTGGCGAGAACGGTATTGTCAACCGGGTCCCAGTTGACCTTGGACTTCTTGCGGTAGACCAGGCCCTTCTCCATCATGTCGATGAAGAGCATCTGCTGACGGTGATAATAATCGACGTCGCAGGTCGCGAACTCGCGGCTCCAGTCGAGCGACAGCCCCATGGCCTTCAGCTGGGTGCGCATGGAGGCGATGTTCTGGTAGGTCCATTCCTTCGGATGCACCTTATTGTCGCGTGCGGCGTTTTCCGCCGGCATGCCGAAGGCGTCCCAGCCCATAGGATGCAGCACGTTATAGCCGCGGGCGCGCTTGTAGCGGGCAACGACATCGCCCATGGCGTAGTTACGCACATGGCCCATATGGATGCGGCCCGACGGATAGGGAAACATCTCTAGGACGTAATATTTCTCACGCGGATCGGCATTATCTGTCACGAAGACCTTCTCTTCGTTCCATTTTTCCTGCCAGCGGGGCTCGGCATCGCGCGGATTATAACGTTCGCTAGTCATCTGTTCTTGTATTCCGGAAAATCATGGGGAGTAAGGCGTGACCTTCACCACGAAACCACCCAAGCGTCAAGTTTAGCAGCCGCAGCAAGTGCCTTATCTTGCAATGCAAAGCCGGATTCGGTCGCATTCGCCCTTGGCAAAGCCTGCGAGCCTCATTACTGCAAAGTTTGAGAAGCAAGCCAAATATCGAGGCGAGAAGATGGAACTTCAAGAGCGCTTGGACGAAGTCCGTTCCCATATCGCGGCTGCCGAGCGTCAGGCCGGCCGAGCTGCCGGCTCTGTGCAGCTCGTTGCCGTTTCCAAGACCTTCGATGCCGATCAGATCCGCCCGGCGATTTCGGCCGGCCAGCGGGTGTTTGGCGAAAACCGCGTGCAGGAGAGCCAGGGGAAGTGGCCGGAGCTGAAGACCGAAACGCCCGGGATTGAACTGCATCTAATCGGGCCGCTGCAATCGAACAAGGCCGCAGACGCCGTGGCGCTGTTCGACGTGATCGAAACCATTGACCGGGAAAAGATCGCGCGGGCCATTGCCGATGAAATCAAGCGACAGGGCAAGGCCATTCGGCTCTACGTGCAGGTCAATACCGGGTTAGAGCCGCAAAAGGCAGGTATTGCGCCCGACGATACGGCCAGTTTCGTCGATCTCTGCCGTAAGGAGCTCGGGCTTTCCATAGACGGCCTGATGTGCATCCCGCCCGCCGACGAAAATCCGGGGCCGCATTTTGCCCTGCTTGCAAAGCTCGCCAAGCAGGCCGGCGTCGAAAAGCTCTCGATGGGCATGTCGAGCGATTATGAAATCGCAGTTGCCTTCGGCGCGACCAGTGTTCGCGTCGGCTCGGCGATTTTCGGCGCGCGATAGGTTAAAAAAGCTCTGGCCGTTACTTTTTCCTGCGTTGTGCAGGATGGACGAGGTGGCGTAGCTGCACCATCGCCATCGGTGTCGATAGGCTTGCGGAATCGACAGCCAGCGTCAGCTCGTTGCTGCCGCGCTTGACGGCTCGTGCCAGCACCTCGAAGACGCTGGCCGTCGTCAGCTGCAATGCCCGCTCCTCATCCATCCCCGAAAGCAGGCGCGACAGGAAGACGGCAGACAGGAGATCGCCGAGCCCATTCGGTGCGCCTTCGACGCTGCGATGCTCGGCAAGCAGTGCGTTTCGGCCGCTGAGATAGAGGTTCCCGATACCACCGGCCATCATCGGAACGGCGGACGTCACCAGCATGCGCGACGGTCCAAGCGCGAGCGCCGCCTCCATGATGGCGTTGTTATCCTCGAGCGGCGCTCCCGCCAGCCAGGCAAGCTCATAGCGGTTCGGCGTTGCGAGTGACGCCAGCGGGATCAGGCAGTCGCGGATCGCTTCCGCCGTCGCCTGCGGCACATAGAGCCCGCCGGCATCGCCGATGACGGGATCACAGGCATAGAGAATATCCGGGTTTTTCTCCCGCAGAGCCGTCACCAGCCGGGCGACGGCATACGCCTGGGCGGCGTTGCCGAAGTAGCCCGATAGGACGGCCTTGACCTCGGAAAGCCAGGGTGCGGTGATAAGATCGTCAATCGCATGGTCGAAATCGGCTTCGTTGAAGGTTAGCCGCGTCGAGCGGCCATGGCCAGGGTGCCATGGCAGAACGATGGTCGGCAGCGCCCAGACCGGATGGCCGAGTGTTTCCAGAGCAAAGACTGCAGCGCGATTGCCAACGGACCCTCGAACGACATGACTGGAAATGACGATAACGGCGCCGGCCGACACTTGCGACATGATTGTGCTTTCAGTTCAGGGCTTCAAACTGCAACGGCGCAAGTTGATGATCCCTTTCGCGGCACTCTGTCAACCGCCCTTCACAGAGTCATGAAAACCTCTGTTGACGAGTTGATTCCGCCAATTTCTCGCCGATGAAGCCAGTTTTTCATCAACATCGCCGTTTTCGGCAAGTTTTTTGAAAAAACCGACCAAAATCAGTCCGAAACGAACCAAATTCGCATTCTTTTTGCCAGTTTTTTCGCTAAACCTTCTGCTACTGTCGTCCAAATTCGAAAATCGGGAGGAATTTCATGGCGCCCAAGACCAATCCGAAACGGGAAAAACAGATCGAGGCGGCACGCAAGATTGCGGCGGCGACAGGCGAGGCACATCTCGATCCCGAAATCCTGTTTGGCCGGGCGAGCAATGACGACATCGAGCTTTACAGCCCGGAGATGCTGGCACTTGCCGCGGCGCATGCGGCCAAGGAACTCGCAGCCTGGAGCGCCACGTCCCCCCGCGTCAGCATCGAGCAGGTCGGCGGTATCGAACCCGATGGTGTTGCCGTCTCGATCCTTTCGATCACCGACCACAATATGCCCTTCCTTTATGAATCGATCATGGGCGAAGTGACCAGCAGCTATCGCGATCTCTATATGGCGGTGCATCCGATCCTGGTCATCGAGAAGGGTAAAGAGCCGAGCCTTTATTCCGCCGATCGCCCGAGCGATCCGGCCCATCGGGTCAGCCATATCCAGCTTCATCTCTCGCCCCTGACGACAGTGCAGGCGACCGATCTGACCAAGCGGATCCAGACCGTGCTTGATCAGACGCATCTTGCCGTTTCCGACTGGAAGCCGATGCTGTCGCGCCTCGATACCGTGATATCGGAACTATCAACCTATGAGGCTGCCGGCCGCCGCAAGAATGACCGCGATGAAGCGCTTGCCTTCCTTGCCTGGCTACGCGACGGCAATTTCACCTTCCTCGGCATGCGCGAATATGTCTATTCCGGCAAGGGCGCCAACGCCAAGGTCGAGCGGGATCGCGGTACCGGCCTCGGCATTCTCTCCAATCCGGATGTTCGCGTTCTCCGGCAGGGCAAGGACGCCGTCACCACGACGCCGGAAATCCTCGCCTTCCTCGACGGCCCGGATTTCCTGATCGTCACCAAGGCCAACGTCAAGTCGATCGTCCACCGCCGTGCCTATATGGATTATGTCGGCGTCAAGCGTTTCGATGCTGATGGCAATGTTACGGGCGAACTGCGCATCGTCGGCCTCTTCACATCGACGGCGTATACGAGCGCTGCCACCGAAGTGCCGTTGCTGCGCTCAAAGGTGCAGAAGGTCAAGGATCACTTCGGCTTCGATCCCACAAGCCACTCAGGTCGCACGCTCGAAAACACGCTGGAATCCTATCCCCGCGACGATCTCTTCCAGATCGACACCTCGTTGCTGGCAAGCTTCGCCGAGCAGATCAACGACCTGACCGATCGGCCGCGCGTACGCGTTTTGCCGCGCATCGACCATTTCGACCGCTTCGTCTCCGTCATCGTCTATGTCCCGCGCGAAGAGTATGATTCCGTCGTTCGTGAAAAGATCGGCAATTATCTGAAGACCGTCTATGACGGCCGCGTCTCCGCCTATTATCCCGCCTTCCCGGAAGGCGGGGTGGCGCGCGTGCATTTCATTATCGGCCGCAGCGCCGGAAAGACGCCGCATGTTCCGCAAGCCAAGCTCGAAGAAGCGATACGCGCCATAACAGCCCGCTGGGACGAACGCTTTGCCATGCTGGCAGGTCCAAAGGCGCCGAACATTTCCGTCAGCCAGGCCTTCCAGGAAGCCTTCTCGCCGGAAGACGCCTTTGCCGATCTTCCCGATATCATTGCCACGGCCGGCACCGAGCCGATCCGCATCGGCTTCTATATTCGCAAGGATGAAGCGGGTGATATTCTCTCGCTGAAGATATTCCATGGCGGCGGCAACCTGGCGCTGTCGCGCCGCGTGCCGCTGCTCGAAAATCTCGGTTTCAACGTTCTCAGCGAGCGCACCTTCGATATCTACGTCACGGCAAAGGACGGCTCGACCGGCCATGTTGTCCTCCACGACATGGAGCTTGAGACCCGCAGCGGCCTGACGATCGATCTCGCTCGCCACGGCGCCGCTCTTGAAGAAGCCTTCCTCGCTGCCTTCGGCGCCACGATCGACAATGACGCTTTCAACCGGCTGATCGTCTCTGCCGATCTCTCAGCCCGTGAAACCAACGTGTTGCGCGCCTATTCTCGCTATCTGCGCCAGGCCGGTATTGCCTATTCGCAGGATTATATCGCCTCTACCCTGGATAAATATCCCGGGATCGCCGCCTCGCTCTTCCGCCTGTTTCACGACACGCTCGATCCAAAGCTCAGCGACAAGAGCCGCACGAAGAGGCTCCCGGAACTGCATGCTGCCATCGAAACCAAGCTTGCCGACGTACCGAGTCTCGATGACGACCGCATCCTGCGCCGTTACGTCAACGCCATCGACGCGACACTGCGCACCAATTACTTCCAGAAAAATGCGGACGGCACGCCTAAGGCCATGCTTGCCTTCAAGCTCGATCCGAAGCTGCTCGACGGCCTGCCCGAACCCCGGCCCTTCCGTGAAATCTTCGTCTACGGCGTCGAGGTGGAAGGCGTGCACCTACGCTTCGGCAAGGTGGCGCGCGGCGGCCTGCGCTGGTCGGATCGCGCTGAAGACTATCGCACTGAAGTGTTGGGCCTCGTGAAGGCGCAGCAGGTCAAGAACGCCGTCATCGTGCCTGTTGGCGCCAAGGGCGGCTTCTATCCGAAGAAGCTCCCCGTCGGCGGCAGCCGCGACGAGATCTTCAATGCCGGCCGCGAAGCTTACAAGACCTATATCCGCACGCTGCTGTCGATCACGGACAACATTTCCGGCGCCGATATTATCCCGCCGGCCGATACGGTCCGGCTCGATGGCGACGACCCCTATTTCGTCGTCGCCGCCGACAAGGGCACGGCCACCTTCTCCGACACCGCCAATGCCCTGGCGCAGGAAGCCGGCTTCTGGCTCGACGATGCCTTTGCGTCAGGCGGCTCGGCCGGCTACGACCACAAGAAGATGGGCATCACCGCCCGCGGCGCCTGGGAAACCGTGAAGCGCCACTTCCGCGAAATGGATATCGACATCCAGACGACGCCTTTCAACGTCGTCGGCGTCGGCGACATGTCCGGTGATGTCTTCGGCAACGGCATGCTGCTCTCTCCGAAGATCCGCCTGCTTGCCGCTTTCGACCATCGTGACATCTTCATCGATCCCGATCCGGACATGGACAAGACGCTCGCCGAGCGGCAACGCCTATTCGATCTGTCGCGCTCGAGCTGGCAGGACTTCGACAAGTCCGTTCTGTCGAAGGGCGCGATGATCATTTCCCGATCGGCAAAATCGGTCACGCTGACGCCGGAGGCGGTCGCAGCCATTGGCATCGACAAGTCGGTCGCAACCCCCTTCGAGATCATGACGGCGATCCTCAAGGCACCTGTCGACCTCCTGTGGTTCGGCGGCATCGGCACTTACGTCAAGGCGCCGTCCGAAACTGATTCGGAAGTCGGCGACCGCGCCAACGATCCGATCCGCATCACGGCCGATGAAGTCCGTGCCAAGGTCATCGGCGAAGGCGCCAATCTCGGCGTTACGCAGAAGGGCCGCATCGCCTATGGCCTGAAGGGCGGGCGCTGCAACTCCGACGCCATCGACAACTCCGCCGGCGTTAACACTTCCGACGTCGAGGTCAACATCAAGATCGCGCTTGCCAACGCAATGCATGACGGCCGGCTGACCCGCGCCAAGCGCGATACGCTGCTTGCCTCCATGACCGACGAGGTGGCTTCGCTCGTCCTGCGTAACAACTATCTGCAATCCCTGGCGATCTCGCTGACCGAGCGCAAGGGCACCGGCAACGGCCTGGAACTCAGCCGCTTCATGAGCGTGCTGGAAGCGGCCAAGCAGCTCAACCGCAAGGTCGAGACCCTGCCCGACGACCAGACCTTCGCGGAGCGTTATGCCAACGGACGTCCGTTGACCCGTGCCGAAATCGGCGTGCTGCTTTCCTATGCCAAGATCGTTCTCTTCGACGCGATTGTTGCCAGCAACCTGCCCGACGACCCCTATTTCGCCGCGACGCTCAGCCGCTATTTTCCGGCCAAGATGCAGCGTTCGAACGCCGTCGATATCGAAAGCCATCGCCTGCGCCGCGAAATCATCGGCACGGCGCTTGCCAACGAAGCGATCAATCGCGGCGGACCGGGCTTTGCGGTCAGCATGATGGATGCGACGGCGGCATCGGCTGCCGAGGTGGTGAAAGCCGCCGTCATCGCCCGAGACGGTTTCGATCTCGACCGGCTCTGGAACGAGACGGATGCGCTTGATGGTAAGGTCGGCGGCCAGATGCAGAACCGCGTCTATGGTGAGATCACCGAAGTCTATACCGTGCTGACGCGGCTCCTGTTGAAGACCGGGGCCGCCAAGGGTGAAATCGAGGAAACCATTAGCCGGCTTCGTGCAGCTTTGAAGAAACTGCGACCTGTCTTCCTGACGCATATTCCGGCGGATTTCGCCGCGGAGATCGCCGCGCGCGAAGCGGAATATCAGGCTGCCGGCCTGCCGGAGAAGCTCGCTTCGGAGATCGCGACGATCTACGCGCTCGTCCTCGTGCCTGAGATCATGCAGATCGCCGAGCGCACCGGCGACACGTTGAACCGGGCGGCTGAAAGCTACTTCACCGTCTCTCAAACCTTCCGCGTCGGCCGCCTGTTGCTGGCCGGCAGCCGGATCGTGACAGGCGATCACTATGAGAGCCTGGCCTTGGCACGCAGCCTCGATCAGATCGCCGGCGCCCGCCGCGATATCGTCATCTCCGCATTGTCCAACCATCCGAAGGACAAGCAGCCGGTTCAGGCATGGCATGCGGAAGACCGTATCCGCATCAATCGCATCGCCGAGGAGCTCGGCGGCCTCAGCGAAAGCGGCGATCCAAACCTCGCCCGCATCACCGTCGCCGCCGGCCTGCTTAGCGATCTTGCGAACGGCCGGGCAAGGTGACACAGTCCGCCCCGACCGCTTGATGCGGTAACGGAATCAGGGGCAGGATCTGGTGGCAACCGAAGTTAGCAATGACGTGCCGGCAAAAGTGCCGGCACGCGGCATCTGGGGCTGGATGTTCTTCGACTGGGCGGCTCAGCCCTTCTTCACCGTCGTCACCACCTTCATCTTTGGCCCCTATTTCGTCGCGCGACTGACCGCCGATCCCGTTTCCGCCCAGACGACATGGAGCAATATGGCGACGATCTCCTCGGTGATCATCGCCATCCTCTCGCCGGTTCTCGGCTCGATTGCCGATCAATCCGGTGCCCGCAAGCCCTGGATCGCCTTCTTCGCCATCATCAAGATCGCAAGTCTCTTCTGCCTCTGGGGCGCAGCCCCCGGGTCGCCCGTCATCTATCCCGTGATCTTCATGATCCTCGCTTCGATCTCGGCCGAATTCTCCATTGTCTTCAACGATTCGATGATGCCACGGCTGGTCGGCAAGGACGATGTCGGCAGGCTGTCGAACGCCGCCTGGGGGCTCGGCTATCTCGGCGGCATGATCGTGCTGATCACCGTCGTGACCCTGCTCGCCGGTAATCCGCAGACCGGGAAGACCATTCTCGGCCTGACGCCGCTCTTCGGGCTTGATGCCACGCTCGGCGAGGATGCCCGCATCACCGGGCCGATCTCGGCCGTGTGGTACTTCATCTTCATTCTGCCGATGTTCTTCTTCACGCCCGACGCCGCCCGTGGCCTGCCGCTTCGCGCTGCCGTTCGCTCGGGCCTGCGTGAGCTATCGGCGACCTTGGGCGAGCTGAAGCGCCGGCGCGGCATCAGTCTCTTCCTCATTGCCCGCATGATCTATCAGGATGGCGTCAACGGCCTGCTTATCCTCGGCGGCACTTTTGCGGCCGGCATGTTCGGCTGGGCGACGATCGAGATCGGTATCTACGGCATTATCCTCAATATCATCGCCATCTTCGGCTGCTTTGCCGCTGGCTATGTCGATCGCTGGCTGGGCTCCAAAACGACAGTCGTCATCAGTCTGACGCTGCTGCTGGTCGCCACCTTCGGCATCATCTCCACAGGCCCCGGCTTCACGCTCTTCGGTCTTGTGCCTCTCTCCACCGTCAGCTCCGGCGGCCTGTTCGGCACCGCGGCGGAAAAGGCCTATATCGGCTACGGCCTGCTGATCGGCATCGCCTTCGGCCCCGTACAGGCCTCCTCGCGCTCCTATCTCGCCCGCAGCGTCAGCCTCTCGGAGGCCGGCCGCTATTTCGGCATCTACGCACTCTCCGGCCGCGCCACCAGCTTCATGGCGACCCTATTCTTCTCGCTGGTGACCTATTGGAGCGGTTCGGCCCGCCTCGGCATGGCGACGCTGGTCATCTTCCTCGCCGGGGGCCTTCTACTCCTGTTACCGACGCCCTATCCGGCTGACAAGGGGGCAAAGTAGGGATATCCTTCTATTCAAGTTGGGATATGCCCTTCCCTTCTCCCCCGCGGAGAGAAGGTGGTCCGAAGGGTCGGATGAGGGGTAGCGCGGCGTAACCCGGAATCGCCGTATATCATTGCGAACAACATATACCTTCTCGGAAACGCCCCCTCACCCCGCGCGTGGGGTTCAATTCAGACGAACCTTGGCGAGGCCGTCATGGCTAAGTTCACGAAGATGCGGGGGTGCCGCTGGCGGCCTAATCAACGCTAGGCATCTTGATCGAATATGCGGCGTCGTCGGGACTTTCCGGCGACGTTTCTTTGTGATGTTGGGCGTGCGATGTCACCACGTTGTCGAGATATTCGAGGATGCCTTGAATGGGTGGCACTGTCGTTTCCTCGTGGGCACAATGCATCCACATTCCGTCGATCATTGCGGTTAAGGTCTCGGCTGTCACCAAGGCCTTCTCTTTCCCGACCAGGACTTTGAGATCGGCAACCAAATTGCTTTTGAGCCTCCGGGCGTTGATGCGCGATAGACGCCGCAATCTCTCGTCATGGGTAGAGTGAGCCGCGAAGTGTAACCATGCTACGCACACCTCGCGGGAGAATACAGAAGGTAGGAAATTGCTTTCGATGATCGCATGCAAGCGCTCTAGTGGCGTTGTTGCACCAGCCATCCTTCTTACGGTTTCAATGCGAACGGATTCGAGACGGACACGCATTGCCTCGCCGAGAAGGGCATCCTTGCCCCCGAAGTAGTGGTGGACATTGCCTGCTGAAATCCCTGCGATCGATGCGATGTTCGCTACGGTGATCCCAGCGAACCCATATTGATAGATAGCCTTCACGGTAGCATCAACGAGGGCCTTGCGACGGTCTGCTCGCATCTCCTTCCTGGTGGCATTTGCATTCGCAAGCGAGCGGTTCGTTTCGCTTCGTTTCTTCTTGAGTGGCATTTTAACGACGATCTCTTTGGCATTACTCAATCATCACAAGACGCTGTCGCGGTTCGAAAGTCAAAGCATTCAAACTGAATCTACCAAATTATTTGCATGAGCAAGCAAAATGGATTAACGGTCGGCAAGTTGTCCATAGGAAGTCGTGACAGTGAACGGAAAAGATATAGTTGGTGGACTTGAAGCCTTTAATTTGGTTGGAAAAAACGCAATGGTGACAGGTGCCGGACGAGGTATAGGCCGCGCAATTGCCGAAGGGCTTGCCGCCGCCGGCGCGAACGTGTTGCTCGCCTCCCGGACGGAGAACAACCTGGCAGATACCGCCGCAACGATCCGTGCAGGAGGGCGACGGGTCGAGACGACACGGGCCGATATTTCGTTGCCTGACGATTGCGAAGCTTTAATGCGACGAGCGAACGACCTTTTCGGCGCTATCGATATTCTGGTCTGCAATGCCGCCACGAACATTCAAGGCGTGGCGGCCGGGATGACGGCCGAAAGCTGGCGACGGGTGATCGACGTCGAACTCTCGGGCTACTTCTACCTCTCCAAGGCGGCGCATCCGTATATGGCCAGCCGACGTTCAGGCTCGATCATATTCGTTTCCGCTAATTCCAGCCTTGTCGGCTATGCCGATTTGGTGGCGGTCGCCACCGCGAAAGGCGGTTTGGACATGATGGCGAGGAACTTGGCCGTTGAGTGGGGTAGCGACGGCATACGAGTCAACACCATCAATCCGGGCTGGACGGAACACGTGCCGCCCGACGGTGCGGACGTAGCCGCCGGGACTGGCGACCTTGAGGAAGATATTCGCGCGACGACGCCGTTGCAGAGACGAGGCACCATGCGTGAATTCGGGGCGCCGGCGGTATTCCTAGCGAGCGATGCCGCTTCTTATATTACTGGCCAAAACCTCATCATCGACGGTGGATATTCGGTTAAATGATGAATGAGACGGCGGGGAAGACTTAGTCAGCTTCCATCCGAAGATTTAACGTCTCCGCGTGGCGAAGCTCCCGGCGCTGCCTCTGGCGGCGCCGGTTGCCTTCGGCCTGGTACTCGGCGAGGAGCCGCAACGCTTGCCGTAGGTCAGATTGCGGATTCCTCTTCAATGCTTGGAATTCCGCTGGGGCGAGGGTAATGTCATCAATGGCGGAAATGACGCACGCCGGTGAAGACCATTGCGACATTGTGCTCGTTGGCCGCATCGATCACTTCCTGGTCGCGCATCGAGCCGCCGGGCTGGATGACGGCCGTAGCGCCCGCCGCGATTGCCGAGAGCAGACCGTCGGCAAAAGGCAGGAAGGCTTCGGAAGCGACGGCGGAGCCGCGCGTCAGCGGCTCGGCGAGCCCCATGGCCTTGGCGGCTTCCTCGGCCTTGATGGCGGCGATCCGGGCGGAATCGACACGGCTCATCTGCCCCGCGCCGATGCCGGCCGTCTGGCCGTCCTTGGCGTAAACAACGGCGTTCGACTTCACGTGCTTTGCGACGCGGAAGGCGAACTTCATGTCTTCCAGCTCCTGCGCCGTCGGCGCGCGCTTGGTGACAACCTTGAGCTCCATATCCTCGACCAGCGCGTTGTCGCGGTTCTGCACGAGCAGGCCGCCCGAGACGGTCTTGGCGGTAAGGCCAGCTGCACGCGGATCGGGCAGGGCGCCAACCGAGAGGAGGCGGAGATTCGGCTTGCGGGCGATGATCGCCTTGGCTTCCTCGGTGACGTCAGGCGCAATGATGACCTCGGTGAAGAGCTTGACGATCTCTTCCGCCGTTGCGGCGTCGAGCAGGGTGTTCAGTGCGATGATGCCGCCGAAGGCAGAGGTGGAATCGCAGGCGAGCGCGCGCTTGTAGGCTTCGACAAGGCTCGGGCCGATGGCAACGCCGCAAGGGTTAGCATGCTTGATGATCGCGCAGGCCGGACCATTTTCCGGCAGGAACTCGGCAACGAGTTCATAGGCGGCGTCGGTGTCGTTGATATTGTTGTAGGAAAGCTGCTTGCCCTGGATGAGCGTTGCCGTGGAAACGCCGGGGCGGTTTTCGCCGGTCAGATAGAACGCCGCCTTCTGGTGCGGGTTTTCGCCATAGCGCATTTCCTCGCGCAGAACCCCGCCGATGACGCGATGGCGTGGCGTGGCAATATCGAGCGCTTCGGCAAACCAGTTGGAGATCATCGCGTCATAGGCAGCGGTGCGGGCAAAGGCCTTGGCGGCCATGCGCTTGCGGAAATCATAGGTCGTCTGGCCTGCATCGGCGGAAAGCTGCGTGAGCAGCTCGGTATAATCGGCGGGATCGGTGAGCGTCGTCACATAGGCATGGTTCTTGGCCGAAGCACGGATCATCGCCGGGCCGCCAATGTCGATATTCTCCACCGTCGTCGGATAGTCGCCGCCCGCCTTGCGCACGTCCTCAAAGGGATAGAGGTTGATGACGGCAAGATCGATGCCCTCGATACCGTGCTCCTTCATCGCAGCCTGATGCTCGGCATCGTCACGGATGGCGAGCAGGCCGCCATGCACCTTCGGATGCAGCGTCTTGACGCGGCCGTCCATGATCTCCGGAAAATTCGTCACTTCCGACACGTCGGTCACAGCAAGGCCAGCCGCAGCAATCGCTTTGTGCGTGCCGCCGGTCGATAGCAGGCGCACGCCCTGTTCGCTGAGCGCACGCGCCAACTCGACGATGCCAGTCTTGTCGAAAACGGACAGAAGCGCGGTTTTCACCTTCACCTTGTCGGGAGCGGGAATTTTCTTGGAAACGACGGCCATGGGCTTTCTCCTGTCTAGCATAGGGAGATGTGGCGTCCGGCAAAAAGGGCGCGGGACGGATAATGCCGCCCCGTTAGCATAGCTCACGCGCTTAGCCTATGGCCGATGCGATAAAAACCAGCGGATTTCCGGCTTTTCCGTGATCCGGAAGACGATCTCGAGCTGATCGGAAGAGCGCATACCCGAGGGATCGGCAAAGAAGATATCCTCCGCCACAAGCACCTCATTGCCGGGCGAGGAGAAGACCCAGGTTTCTCCGTCCGGCGCGATCAGCAGCGCGGAATCCGTTTCCGTCTGCAAAAGGCTGATGGAAGGGTGGATATGGAAGCGGGCCGAAGCAATGCCCTGACCCTTCGGCTTGTTCTTCTTGCCCTCGGGCACGAAGAAGCGATCGCGGCCGGCGACGATCGTGCCGCTGGCATTGAGGCTGATTTCCCGCTCATGGACATAGCCGAAGGTGGAGACATAGCCATCATGCGCGGCGCGCACATAGTCACGCCCGTCTTCGGTCTCGGCCCGCTCGACGATGACCTTCTTGATGCCGCTGACCATGATTGGCCCAAGCGATTTCGATTTGGAAAACTGGCAGGAGGAGGTGTCATTGAGCGTGACGGTGGAATGCGCCGCGGTTGCCCGCGCCGCCTGCATGAAGCGATCGCCTGCGAATTCGGGCGCGCCGGAATTGATGATGAAGCGCGTCTTGCCCGACGACATCTCGAAGGAGAGACAGCCGGCATGCGCAGTGCGGCTGAGATCCGTTGAAGCTGCAGCCCCTGCATCGATGATGACAACGGCCGAACCGGCCGCCAGCCGGTGATATCTGGTATGCGG
Organism: Rhizobium sp. BK491; assembly: GCF_014194925.1. Classification (NCBI taxonomy): domain Bacteria; kingdom Pseudomonadati; phylum Pseudomonadota; class Alphaproteobacteria; order Hyphomicrobiales; family Rhizobiaceae; genus Rhizobium; species Rhizobium sp. BK491. Next base: position 75,849 of record NZ_JACIAR010000006.1, on the reverse strand, counting down.
CAGCGCCTTGAAGGCCTGACCGGCCGTCTCGTCATAGCGCAGCACCGACATTAGCTCGTTGGCGAGCGTCGATGTCGCGCCGTTGAACAGGGCCAGATCGCCATCCTGGTGGCGGAAGAAGCGCAGTGCCGGATACATGCGATCGATGCCAGGGATCAACCGCACCGGTACGTCGTGGCCGAGATTGACATAGGTCTGGCGCAGCGGCAGCAGATCGAGCAGCAGCTCCAGCGATGCGCGCGGATTGCGGGAGATGTGGCCCCCATCCTGCAGGATCTGCCGGTCTATCTCCCGGTCGAGCGCCTGCCCCGCCCGCTTCAGCGTCAGCGAACTGCTCGGCATGGCGACCGAGGCCATGGCAAGCGCGATGCGCACACGAAACCGGGTGATGCCATCCGGTGACGACGCAACGGTCCGGCGCAGAAAGCGCACGTGGAAAACCAGCATGCGCATGAAACGGCGGTAAAAACCGCTATCCGTGCCTTGCAAGAGCACGGGCGAATGCGACAGAAGCGCGATCAGGCGCTGCGCCGCTATATCGGGCGACCAGGCAAGGCCATGCAGCCGGCGGCCGTGAATGGCAATCCAATCGGTGAGGATCGATCGCGCCGCGGCTGAGGCCTGATCGCTCTTTTCCGCTCGCAAATGCCGCAGCCAGCGAAAATTGTGCAGTCGGGCGGCAAAGGCCAGCGATGGCAATTCGAGTGAAAAAGGCGATTCGCCCTGTGTTTCCAAGACCCGTCCAGCCAGCAGGATGCGGCCGTTCAGAAGTTCTTCGACGAAAAAGGGATCGACGCTGCGCAGATCGGTGGGTGCCACGATTAGGCGTTCCGGCACACGCATCGTGTGGCGGGTGAGACGCAATCGCGTCAACGCCGCGCGGCGGGACATCCGCCGCCATGCTTCCCGCATATATGAACTCACAAAACCCTGCCGCAGAACTGCATATGTGCTTCTGCTTACTCTCATTGGCCGTGGTTAAAAAGAGGTTACAAATATATCAATTAGGGACATATTCGCCCGTTTTTTAACCGCCCGGTAAAAACGATTCGAGGTGGAGATTAATAAGTGCGGCGAAGCACGACGGCAAAGAAGCCATCGAGACCGGAAGCAAAGCCATCGGAAAGCGGCAGCATGTCCGGCGTGGTGCGGAAGGCGCCAAGCGACGATATCGCCGCTTCCAGACCCGGCCAATCGCCCGCTGTGACCGGGACTCGTTCGACATTCTGCGTGTCTGCCAGCAGACGCGCGACCAGATCCTCACCCTCTTCGGGATCGAGCGAGCAGTTGGAAAACACGACTATGCCGCCCGGCTTGACCAATGTCAGGGCATGGCGAAGCAGGCGCTCCTGCAGGGCGGCGAGCTTGGCGATATCCTCCGGCCCCTTGGTCCAGAGCACGTCCGGATGGCGGCGCGTCGTTCCTGTCGAGGAGCAGGGAGCGTCGAGTAGAGCGGCGTCGAAAAGCTCTTCGGGCTGGTATTTGCTCATATCGGCAACGACGGTTTCGGCCTCGAAGCCTAGGCGCGCCAGATTGCCGGACAGTCTCTTCAAGCGATTGGCGGATTGATCGAGAGCCGTCACCTTGGCGCCGGCGAGAATGAGCTGCGCCGTCTTGCCGCCGGGCGCTGCACAGAGATCCACCACGCGCTTGCCGACCAGCGAACCGAAGAGCTTTGCCGGAATGCTGGCGGCAGCATCCTGAACCCACCACTCGCCGTCATCGAAACCCTCCAGCGAGGGAATGGACCCTTCGAACGCGGCAAGCCTTACCCCCCCGGTCGGCAGCACTACGCCATTCAGGCGTTTTGCCCAGCCCTCAGGATCGGATTTGACCGTGAGGTCGATCGCCGCCGGCTCGAGCTGCGTGTTGGAGATCCTGAGCGCCGCAGGGCGGCCATAGGCAGCTTCCAGGCGAGACAGGAACCAGGCCGGCATGGCCGGCACCTTCGCGATTTGCTCAAGAATCTCCTGCTTCTCGCGGCCAATGCGGCGGAGGATCGCGTTGACCAGCTTGGCGAAGCGGCGGTTGCGGGGATCGCGGTTGGCCTGCTCAACGGCAAGATCGACGGCGGAGTGATCCGGCACGTCGAGATAAAGGATCTGCGTCGCACCGACGACAAGCACGTGATGCAGGGCGCGGGCGCCTTCCGGCAGCGGCGAATCCAGCAGCGACGATATCGCCGCCTCGATGCGCGGCAGGTGGCGCAACGCGCTATTCAAAATGGCTCGCACCAAAGCCCGGTCGCCATCGCTGAGCGTCGTATAGGCGGCGCTGCCGCCCTCGGCATCCAACATGCCGTCGAGCGAGGTCTGGCGGTCGAGCACGGCTCCCAGGATCTTCGACGCAGCCGCGCGGGCCGCAAGGCCCGGCTTCGGCGGGGACGTATCAGGCTGCCGCGTTGGCTGCGGCGGCTTGCCCGATCGTTTTCCGTCTCTGTTGGAAGCGTTGTTTTTCGTGTCAGAACTCAAGACCAGGGACCCTTCGGCGGTTGCGAACCACCGCGACCCGTATTCGGTACGGAGCGCGATTTGCGCCCCGGATTAGCAGTGAAGGACGGTCCCGTCGAGCCAAAGCCGGAAGATGGGCCAGAAGACGGCGTCATCGGCGAGGCGCCACCGCCGCCGTAACGGGCCATATCATGCAGCGCGGCGATGCGGTTTTCCGTGTTCGGGTGGGTGGAAAACAGGTTGTCCATGCGCTCGCCGGAGAGCGGATTGATGATGAACATATGGGCAGTTGCCGGATGGCCTTCGGCCTCTTCGTTCGGAATATGCGCCGCACCGCGGGCGATCTTGCCGAGGGCGGAGGCGAGCCAGAGCGGATTGCCGCAGATTTCGGCGCCGCGGCGGTCGGCCGAATATTCGCGCGTACGGCTGATCGCCATCTGCACCAGCATGGCAGCCAGCGGAGCGACGATCATGGCGACGAGAACGCCGACCATGCCGAGCGGATTGTTGTTGTCGCGACGGCCGCCGAAGAAGAAAGCGAAATTGCCAAGCATCGAGATGGCGCCGGCAAGGGTCGCGGTGATCGTCATGGTCAGCGTGTCGCGGTTCTGGACGTGGGCAAGTTCGTGGGCCATCACGCCGGCCACTTCCTCCGGCGTCAGCGCGTGCAGCAGGCCAGTGGAGGCGGCAACGGCGGCATTTTCCGGATTGCGGCCCGTGGCAAACGCATTCGGCTGCGGACTGTCATAGAGATAGACTTTCGGCATCGGCAGGCCGGCATTGTGGGCGAGATCGCGGACGATGCGGTAGAATTCCGGCGCGCTGCGCTCATCCACCTCCTGCGCACCATAGGTGGAGAGCACCATCCGGTCGGAATTCCAGTAGGAAAAGAAATTCATGCCGGCAGCGACGACCAATGCGATCAGCATGCCCGATTGACCGCCGATCAGATAGCCGACGCCCATGAACAGGGCGGTCATGAAGGCAAGCAGCATCGCGGTACGCATGAGATTCATCGAAAGGTCTCCAACACATCTGGCGTCCGAACCTTTTTCTTTGCGGCCGGACGCACTATGATTTGGCTATTCCTCCCTTCATTTCAATATTTCGGAGGTCGCGCGAGACCATGCAAACAGCAGATAACGACAATAATATCGACACCGAAGCCGGCGAAACCCAACGCAAACCGCTCTCGCCCGCTGCAAAGCGCGCTCTTGCCGAAGCCGAAGAGCGCCGTCGGGCGCAGGCACAAGCCGAACTCGCCCCTGAAATCGGCGGCCGCGGCGGCGCCGACCCCGCACGCTTCGGCGACTGGGAAATCAACGGCAGGGCGATCGATTTTTAGAGTAACTATTGTTTTCTGCTCAATCAGAACAAGTCTTTATCTCCACCAGAATCATAAGTTGCAAATAGGATTCGTCTTCATTTGCAACAATAGCTATATTTACTCAGCGTTTGGGAGGGCGCGATTCGCTGGGTAGGAGATTGCAGTGAGAGAGTCCGTCTTCGACGTAAGATCTGATAACTACGAACATACAATAGCATCATATAGATCAAATAATTTTCCTCCGAATTTTAAAAAAAATTCAGAAAATAGTATTTACATTTTTGCCGATGAGGCGGGATGCTTCACGTTTAATAGAAATCCAAACGTGAGCAAGTACTTTATAATTTGCACAGTCACGATGAGTAAGCTTGATGTTGGACACGCGATTCAAGAACTTCGCCATCAGTTGCTATGGGAAAAATTTGATATCGGAGATTTTTTTCACGCGACAGTCGACTCCCAGTCAGTCAGAGACCGAGTATTTGAGGAAATATTGCGATACGATTTTCAGGTTCAAGCTACAATCTGCGAGAAAGCAAAAGCTCAACCGCATGTTCGTCAGGATAAGGCGAGGTTTTATAAATATCCTTGGTTTTTCCAATTCAAACATGGTGTTGCAAAACAGGTTCATCGGAATACGCGAGCGTTAATTACTGCCGCATCAATCGGCACGAAAAAAGAAAGAGCAACGTTCACGACTGCTCTGAGTGATGTGATGTCCCAAACGATCCACAACGTCCAATGGGCTGTCGATTTCCGACCCTCCAATTGCGATCCGTGCTTGCAACTGGCTGACTATTGCGCTTGGGCGATTCAGAGGAAATGGGAGAGAGACGATAGAAGGTCATACGACCTTATTAAAAATCGCATTTCCTACGAGTATGAACTTTGGAAAAACGGGAAGGAACTCTACTATTGAGCTAGGTGCAACCCGCCATATCGGCGATCTTAGCTATCTCTTGAAAGTCCCAGGGGCCTTTATCACTAAGCAAGGGTTGCAGCAGCAGAATAGATATCTATTCTGATTCGGTCAATAGAATCATTTATTTAACGAAAAAGACTCAACTAATTGCTTTCGCTCGTTTCTTTTTAGAGGCTCAAATATGAGTTGGTTGTTTAGGATTTGCCTTCGCAGAAATTTAGGATGAATTCCCGTCCTATCCCTAATCTCGACGAAGCTTTGTTAGATCGTTGAGAAACGCCACTTCAGTTTCCCAAAGTGGCGTTACAGTTATTCAAGCAGCGTCCGGCTTGTTCTGCCTGTTGGCGATCAGATCATCGACGACAGCCGGATCGGCGAGCGTCGAGGTATCGCCAAGCGCGCCGAAATCGTCCTCGGCGATCTTGCGCAGGATGCGGCGCATGATTTTGCCAGAGCGGGTTTTCGGCAGGCCGGGCGTGAACTGGATCTTGTCCGGCGAGGCGATCGGGCCGATTTCGGCGCGCACATGCTTTACCAGCTCCTGCCGCAGCGCTTCGGTGCCTTCCATCCCGACCATCAGTGTCACATAGCAATAAATGCCCTGGCCTTTGATGGAATGCGGATAGCCGACGACGGCGGCTTCCGAGACATGTTTGTGCGACACCAGTGCCGATTCCACTTCGGCCGTGCCGAGACGGTGGCCAGAGACGTTGAGCACGTCATCGACGCGGCCGGTGATCCAATAGTAGCCGTCCTCGTCTCGGCGGCAGCCGTCGCCGGTGAAATACTTGCCCTTGTAGGTGGAGAAATAGGTCTGGATGAAGCGCTCATGGTCGCCATAGACGGTGCGCATCTGGCCGGGCCAGCTGTCGGCGATGACGAGATTGCCGTCGGCCGCCCCTTCCAGCACATTGCCCTCATTGTCGACCAGCTCAGGCTGCACGCCGAAGAAGGGCAAGGTGGCGGAGCCCGCCTTCAGGTCGGTTGCGCCCGGAAGCGGCGTGATCATGTGGCCGCCGGTTTCCGTCTGCCACCAGGTATCGACGATCGGGCAGCGGCTGTCGCCGACCACCTTGTAATACCATTCCCAGGCTTCCGGATTGATGGGCTCGCCGACCGTGCCAAGGATACGCAGGCTGGAGCGCGAGGCGCGCTTGACGAAATGATCGCCGGCGCCCATCAGCGAGCGGATCGCCGTCGGCGCGGTGTAGAAGATATTGACCTTGTGCTTGTCGATGACATCCCAGAAGCGACCCTGGTCCGGGTAGTTCGGCACGCCTTCGAACATCAGCGAGGTCGCGGCATTCGCAAGCGGCCCGTAGACGATATAGGAGTGGCCGGTCACCCAGCCGACATCGGCCGTGCACCAGTAGATATCGCCGGGATGATAGTCGAATACATATTCATGCGTCATCGCCGCATAGACGAGATAGCCGGCCGTCGTGTGCAGCACGCCCTTCGGCTTGCCGGTGGAACCGGAGGTGTAGAGAATGAAGAGCGGGTCTTCCGCCTTCATCTTCGCCGGCGGGCAATCCGCCTTCACCTTGGCGATTTCCTCGTGATACCAGACATCGCGGCCGTGCTCCCAGCCGACCTTGCCGCCGGTGCGGCGCACGGCGATCACCGTCTTGACCGCGACCTCTTGCTTCGCGGCGATCTGAACGGCCTTATCGGTGTTTTCCTTGAGCGGGATCGATTTTCCGCCACGCACACCTTCATCGCAGGTGATGACGACGCTCGAGGCGCAGTCGACGATGCGGCCGGCAAGCGCTTCCGGCGAGAAGCCGCCGAAGACGACCGAATGCACCGCGCCGATGCGGGCGCAGGCGAGCATCGCATAGGCGGCTTCCGGGATCATCGGCATGTAGATGGTGACGCGGTCGCCCTTTTTGACGCCGTGTTTTTTGAGCACATTCGCCAGCCGGCAGACTCGGTCGTAAAGCTCGTTATAGGTGATCTTCTTGTCGATATAGGGATTGTCGCCTTCCCAGATGAAGGCGACGCGATCGCCGTGCTTCTTCAGATGGCGGTCGATGCAATTATAAGAGACGTTGGTGACGCCATCCTCGAACCATTTGATCGAGACCTTGCCGGTGAACGACGTGTTCTTCACCTTGGTGAAGGGCTTGAACCAGTCGATCCGCTTGCCGTGCTTGCCCCAGAACTTGTCGGGATCCTGAACACTCTGCTCATACCATTTCTGGTACTTCGCCTTGTCGATCAAAGCATGCGCCTTGGCCGCCTTCGTCACAGGATGAACCTTCTCCGACATCACTTCCTCCTCAACTCCCTTGCACTCCGATTTGTCGTTGTGAGTGCTCTTTCCGTGCAATAAATAGCAGGTCAAACTACGACAGCAATTGGACAAAGTGCATTTCATGCGCAAAGAATTGCAATTCCGCGACACTATCGCTATATAGGGCCGTATTTCCCGGACAATGTGGTGTTACACCCCGGACCGCGACACCGGCGCGGACTGACAGAAGGACTATATCCATGGCTCAACAATTGCTCATGCCGAAGGCAACTGCCATCTGGCTTGTCGACAATACGGCCTTGTCATTCGACCAGATCGCGCAGTTCTGCAAGCTGCATCCGCTCGAAGTGAAGGCCATTGCCGACGGCGAAGCAGCACAGGGCATCAAGGGCCTCGACCCGATCTCGACCGGTCAGCTGACCCGCGACGAAATCGCCCGCGCCGAAGCCAACCCGAACCACAAGCTGAAGCTTTCCGAGCCGAAGGTCCGCGTGCCGGAATCTAAGCGCCGCGGCCCGCGTTACACGCCGGTCTCCAAGCGCCAGGATCGCCCGAACGCCATCCTGTGGCTGGTGCGCAACCATCCGGAACTGAAGGATGCGCAGATTTCCCGCCTGGTCGGCACCACCAAGTCGACGATCGAGCAGATCCGCGACCGCACGCACTGGAACGCAGCCAATCTGACACCGATGGACCCGGTCACGCTCGGCCTCTGCAGCCAGATCGACCTCGACATGGAAGTCGAAAAGGCCTCCAAGGGCCGTCCGCTGCCGACCGCCGCCGAGCTCGGCGCAACCCTGCAGCCGGCTCAGGAAACCGAAAAGCTCGGCTTCAGCTATGAGCGTGAAGAAGAGAAGGAAAAGGAAATCGATGCCGACGCCGTTTTCGCTAAGCTGAAGTCGCTGAAGTCGACCAGCCGCGACGACGAAGACGACGACCAGTTCTAAGATCCCACGATCGGATTGTTGCAAAGCCCCGGCTTTCGACCGGGGCTTTTTGCGGTGAAACGGTTGCCATCGGCCGAAGTGCGGGGTAATTCAATATCATGAAAAGCTTTCCCGACACCCTTCTGAACGGTTATCGCAACTTCATGAGCGGGCGTTACGTCGATGAGCGCGAACGCTACCGCACTCTCGCCGAGCTCGGCCAAAACCCATCGACCCTCGTGATTGCCTGTAGTGACTCCCGCTCGGCGCCGGAGATCATCTTCGACGCGGGGCCTGGCGAGCTCTTCGTCATCCGTAACGTCGCCAATATGGTGCCGCCCTACGAGCCGGACAGCAATTTCCATGCGACTTCGGCAGCGCTCGAATTCGCGGTTTTGTCGCTGAAAGTGTCGGATATCGTCGTCATGGGTCACGGCCGCTGCGGGGGTATCCGCGCTGCGCTTGACCCCAACGCCGAACCACTGTCGCCGGGCGATTTTATCGGCCGATGGATGGGATTGCTGAAGCCGGCAGCCGAACAGATCCAGAGCAACGACATCATGACGCAGACCGAGCGTCAGACGGCTCTGGAGCGCATCTCAATCCGCAATTCGCTCGACAATCTCCGTAGTTTTCCGGAGATCAGGGCGCGCGAGGAAGAAGGCAAGCTTAATCTGCACGGTGCCTGGTTTGATATTTCGACCGGCGAACTCTGGGTCATGGACCCGGCGACGCGCGATTTCATCCGCCCTGAGATTTAAGGGGCTCGAGGTTTAAAGGACTGGCCGCCTGATGGGGCGGCAGGTGGATCAAACGAAAAAGGCGCTGCGGACCATCTGGTCGCAGCGCCTTTTTTGATTCATGAGATCAGACTTACTTGCCGTCGATCTGCTGGCCGATATAGGCGATTGCCTGCTGATAGACCTTTGCGTCGTTCCAGCCGGCGATAGCGGAGAAATTGGGCTCGCCGGGCTGGTATCCGGCGCCCGGCTGCCAGCCATGGCCGCGCAGGAAATTGGCGGTCGAGGCGAGTGCGTCTGCTCGCGATCCCACAAGATCGACCCTGCCGTTGCCATCTTCATCGACGCCGTAGAGGACCACATTCTTCGGCATGAACTGCGTCTGGCCGATTTCGCCATGGGCGGCGCCTCGGGCTGATGGGCTGAGATAGCCTTCGCCGACGAGCTTCAGGGCGGCGTAGAGCTGCTCGGTAAAGAATGCGGAACGACGGCAATCATAAGCAAGGGTTGAGACCGCTGAAAGCGTATGCTGGTCGCCCATATAGCTGCCGAAGCCGGTTTCCATGCCCCAAATCGCGATGATAGGGCCTGGGGGAACGCCGAAACGCTTCTCGATCTTGGCAAACAGCGCCGCATTGGCCTGCTTCATGCTCTTGCCACGATTGATGATCGTCTGTCCCCCGCGCTTCTTCATGAATTCCTCGAAGGAAAGCTTGAAGCTCTTCTGGCCGCGGTCGGCGCGGATGGTGGGTTGGTTGTAATGAACGTCGGCGAAGGCCCTGTCGAGGGTGGATGGGCTGACACCCTGTCCCTGCGCTTCCCGCTTGAATTCCTGCACCCAGTTCTCGAATCCGGCGGAAGTGTTACCACAAGAGGCGGCATTTGCCGCAAGCGGCATTCCCAGCAGCAACCCGCCCGCCACGAGAGCTGCCATTCCAGATTTTGTGAAGCGCATTCAGTGTCCCCGAATTCTTACCGCGATGCGAACGCGGTAACCGTTTTCAATGGCGCGCAAACCCTTGGAAGCCAAGGGATCACACGCGTTTAGTCGTCACCGGACCATGCCAGCATCCGGCCATCATGTCATCATATTTTAGCGCGTGATGTTTTCGTTGCATTTGAAACATCGCCGCCAAAATCATTCAAAAAAGCCCCGCCGTTTATCGAAATGGCGAGGCTTCCGTTCCATCCTGCTTACCCAATGAGGGTTGATAAACCGTAAATTGGTTTACAGATCCTTATGCAGCCTGCTTGCGCGGCTTGATCAGCCCACGGTTGACGAGCAATTCGGCGATCTGAATGGCGTTGAGCGCGGCGCCCTTGCGCAGGTTGTCGGAGACGACCCACAGGTTGAGGCCGTTTTCGACGGTCGCGTCTTCACGGATGCGCGAAATATAGGTCGCATCTTCGCCGGCGGATTCGTACGGCGTGATGTATCCGCCGTTCTCATGCTTGTCGATGACGAGGCAGCCCGGAGCTTCGCGAAGGATGTCACGGGCCTGATCGGCAGTGATCTCGTTCTCGAATTCGATGTTGACCGATTCCGAATGGCCGATGAAGACAGGCACGCGGACAGCCGTGCAGGTGACCTTGATCTTCGGGTCGAGCATCTTCTTGGTTTCGGCCAGTACCTTCCACTCTTCCTTGGTGTAGCCGTCTTCCATGAACACATCGATGTGCGGGATGACGTTGAAGGCGATGCGCTTGGTGAACTTCTTGTTCTCGATCGGGTCAGCGACGAAGACGGCGCGGGTCTGGTTGAAGAGCTCGTCCATGCCGTCCTTGCCGGCGCCGGAAACCGACTGGTAGGTGGAAACGACGACGCGCTTGATCTTGGCGAAGTCATGCAGCGGCTTTAGCGCAACAACGAGCTGCGCGGTGGAGCAATTCGGATTGGCGATGATGTTGCGCTTGGTGAACTGCGTGATGGCATCCGGGTTTACTTCCGGAACGATGAGCGGCACGTCCGCGTCGTAGCGCCAGGCGGAGGAGTTGTCGATGACGACGCAGCCCTGGGCGCCGATCTTCGGCGATATCCTCTTGGAAACGTCGCCGCCGGCCGACATCAGGCAGATGTCGGTGTCGGAGAAATCGTAATTCTCCAGGTTGGAAACCTTCAGCGTCCGATCGCCGAAGGACACTTCGGTTCCCTGCGAGCGGGCCGATGCGAGTGCCACGACCTCATCGGCCGGAAAGCCGCGTTCGGCGAGGATATTGAGCATTTCACGGCCGACATTCCCGGTCGCGCCCGCTACTGCAACTTTGAAACCCATTTCTCAAGCTCTCTTTCTCTTCTCTCCTCTTGGGCGAGGGGGGAACCGCGGCCATCGGCGACGGGTCCTGTCCCCGGCCGGGCCGGGGAGAGAGCGGCAGGCCAGAGACGTCAGACGGTTTTCGTCGTCGTTTTGGCCTTGGTTTTGGAAGAAACCGGAAAATAGACATCCCGCCCGGCACATTGCGCCAGGTGACTGAAGCTATCGAGCTGTTCGAAGCGAACCATGGAAGTCTTCCTTTTCCGTCGCCGGTTCTAAGATGTTTTCCACAGGAGTCAAGGATTTCCTCGCTTGCATCGTTGCCGGAGCGAGGAAATCGGAGGCGTCGAAACCGGCCTTCATCATGTTCGAAGGTGCGCCGTTTCAGTATCAGCGGTTGGACTTGCGTGTGGTTTCAAACAGGAACCAGGTGCGGCGCTCGGTCTCGTCAATCCAGTTTTCCAGAAGGCTGGCTGTAGCGACATCGCCGTACTCGTCGCAGACGTCGTGGACGGCCCGCATTTCGGCGGAAAGCTTCAGATTATCGTCCGCCAGCTCGGCGAGCATGTCCTGCGGATCGACATATTCGGCATCATTGTCCGGGATGCGCTGCAGCTTGGCGATCTGCCCGATCGACCGCAGGGTCGTTCCGCCGATCTTCCTGGCACGCTCGGCCATCGGGTCGGTCATTGCGAAAATCTGTTCGCCCTGTTCGTCGAGAAGCAGGTGATAATCGCGGAAATGCGGTCCGCTCATATGCCAGTGAAAATTCTTGGTTTTCAGATAGAGGGCGAAGACATCCGCCAGCAGGGCGCTCAAGGCCGCGGAAATATCGCGCGTCGCATCTTCGCTGAGATTGGTGCGCGTACCCAATTTCGATTTGGTGTTGGCGGTATTCATAAAGGCGTCCTCCGTTTGTTGTTCACGACAGCGATCGCCGGCGGATCTTAGGGGAGTTCGATGACATCAGCTGCTGCGCGGGATCGCATTGAAGACAGGATTGTTTTGAAATTTCACAGTCGAAATGTCGCTTCGCGGCATGGCCAACTGCGATGCTTAAGCGGAAAACCCGAACATATTCATTAAATAGGAAATTGAGGTGGTTTGGCAATTGCTTGCTAATGTATTGGCCGGGCGCGCGGTTGTGTCGCGCCCGGCAAACCGCCCTCCTCTCGGACGGCAGTATCGCGAATAGCGGCTACTTCAGGCCACCACCGACATAGAGGGTTTCGCCGGTCACCCACGCGGCATCCTGCGAGGCGAGGAAGACGGCGACCGGGGCGATATCGGTTGGCTGGCCGAGACGGCCGAGAGGTGTCTGGGAGACGAGATGCTTTTCAAAATCGCTGCCAATGATGCCTGCGGCAACGACGCCCTCCGTCTCGACGCCACCGGGTGCCAGATTGTTGACGCGGATATTGCGTGGACCGAGTTCCTTGGCGAGGATCTTGGTGATGGAATCAACAGCGGCCTTGGTCGCCGTATAGACGGAGGCCGTCGCCAGGTTCATGCTGACGGCGTTGGAGCCGATGTTGATCACGCTGCCGCCCTCAGGGCCGAACTGTTTCACCGCTTCTTGCGTAGCCAGCAATGTGCCCAGGACGTTGATATTGAACTGGCGATGGAACTCCTGCTCGGTGAATTCCTCGATCGGGGCGAATTGATAGACGCCGGCATTGTTAACGAGGATATCGACGCGGCCGAAGGCTTGTTTCGTTTCTGCAAAGAGGCGCTTGACGTCTTCTGATTTGGAAACGTCGCCATGGACGGCGAGCGCCTTGCCGCCCTTGGCTGTGATTTCCGCAACCACCCTATCGGCGCCTTCGCGGCTCGAGGCGTAGTTGACGACAACGGCCGCGCCCGCTTCGCCCATCGCCTTGGCGATGCCGGCGCCGATACCCTTGGATGCTCCGGTCACGATCGCGACCTTGCCTGTCAGTTTGCTCATGTCATTTTCCTTTGAAAAACTTAGACAGTCTTACAATCATCGAATCATTTGGCGCGTGCGACCCGAAAACCGATCGCACCGTCACTTTGATATTTAGATAATCATCTAATTGATGCAAGAGCGGTGAGAAGAAATGCTGATGGCGTGGATGGAATCGTCAAATCTTGGAAAGTTCCGCCATATAGGCGTTCAGAGTATCGCGGCGCAGCACGAGATTGGCGAATTTGCCTTCTCGCTGGATCTCGATGAGGCCCGCATTCTCCAGCTCCTTGATATGATGCGACATTGTCGCGGCGCTGACGGCATGGCACTCGTTCAGGAGGCTGCAGGGCATGGGTTCGCTCCGTGTGCCGATCTCCTTCAGGATCTGCACGCGTCGCGGCTCGGCAAGTGCCCGGGAGATCAATCCCATCTGCCTTTCGCTTAAACGTATTGGCCCGGCATCCATGGTGTTCATCGCAAACGGAAACAAAATCGGGTTGACCGGCTTCGATCATCCCCATCCTGCCAGATATATGAATGCGCGAGAGCCTTGGCAACCTTTGCGATGCAGCCGCGGCGGGCTCAGGAATCGGTCTGACGCATCCTGCCGCTTTTGAAGAACGGCAAGCGCGGCGTCGGCCAACCGGCAGCGTCGATGCGGAAGAGTAGGCCGTAGCGTGAATAGACGATGGCTATCATGAAGGAAAACCAGCCGCCGAGCGCTAGGCCGGCCATGACGTCGCTCGGATAATGCGCGCCGACCATGACGCGGGTGATAGCCAGCCATAGGGCGCAAGCAGCGAAGATATAGCGATAGCGCGGAAACAGGAAGGCAAGCGCCACGAACAGGGCGCCGATGGTGGTCGCATGGCCGGAGGGGAAGCTTTCGAAGCTGGCACGGCCATTAAAGGGCGAGAAGCCAAAAGGCCCCCAATCGGCAAAATGCGTCGGGCGGGCGCGGCCGATGGCGCGCTTCAGCAAATTGGCGAGGATGCCTGAAAGCGCCACGGTCGTTAGGAGATAACCGCCGATCTGACAGATGCGCAGTGCCTGGCAGCGACAGCGCTGCGAATGCAGCAGCTTGCTGCCTGCCCAACCTTCGAAAAACAGGAAGGCGCTGATGAGAAGGATCCATCCGGAATCGCCAAAATCGGTCAGCATTCCACCGACGAAGCGAATGGAGGGCGATAGGCTTTTAAGGGTGGCGCCGACAGGTCCATCGAACAGGAGAGCGGAAAGAAGGACAATATTGGCTGTCACAAAAAGGCAGAGTTTCCAATGGGATGGTGCAAAAGCTGCATCGCTTCGCCGCCAACGCCTGTCGAGAGACGTCAAGATCGCCTGCATAATCAATGCCTATGTCGATTTCCAATCGATCCGACCGATAGCAGGTTGTTGTTACAGTTTTTCTAAAAATCGATGACGAAGGCCTGCGCGGCGGTCGCGAGCTGAGACGCGCCCATCCCGTTCACACGAAAAAGCCCCGTTCCTCGCAGAATGGGGCTTCGTGTTTCACGTGAAATATATCAGGCGATTTCTGCCGGCGATTATGCGGAGAGAGCCTTGAATTCGGCAAGGATGGCGTCACCCATTTCGGTGGTGCCGACCTGGCGGCTGCCTGGCGACATGATGTCGCCGGTACGGATGCCGCTGTCGAGCACGTTGGCGATCGCCCTTTCCAGCGCATCGGCTTCGGCAACCATGCCGAAGGAATAGCGCAGGCACATGGCGAAGGAGGCGATCATGGCAATCGGATTGGCAATGCCCTTGCCGGCGATATCGGGGGCCGAGCCATGCACGGGTTCATAGAGAGCCTTGCGCTTGCCGGTCTTTGCATCGGGGGCGCCGAGTGAGGCGGACGGCAGCATGCCGAGGGAGCCGGTGAGCATGGCGGCGACGTCGGAGAGCATATCACCGAAGAGGTTGTCGGTGACGATGACGTCGAACTGCTTCGGCTGGCGCACGAGCTGCATGCCGCCGGCATCGGCCAGCATGTGCTCGAGCTGCACGTCGGAATATTTTTCCTTATGCGTCGCGGTAACGACCTGGTTCCAGAGCACGCCTGATTTCATGACGTTGCGCTTTTCCATCGAGCAGACGCGGTTGTTGCGGGTGCGCGCCAGTTCGAAGGCGACGCCGGCAATACGCTCGATCTCGTAGGTGTCGTAGACCTGGGTGTCGATACCGCGCTTCTGGCCGTTGCCGAGGTCGATGATTTCCTTCGGCTCGCCGAAATAGACGCCGCCGGTGAGCTCGCGCACGATGAGGATGTCGAGACCTTCGACCAGCTCCGGCTTCAGCGAAGAAGCGGATGCCAGCGCCGGATAGCAGATGGCCGGGCGCAGGTTGGCGAACAGCTGTAGATCCTTGCGCAGGCGCAGTAGGCCTGCTTCCGGACGTACTTCGTAAGGCACGCTATCCCACTTCGGGCCGCCAACGGCGCCGAAGAGCACGGCGTCAGCCGCCATTGCCTTTGCCATGTCGGCATCGGAGATCGCCGCGCCATGCGCATCATAGGCGCTGCCGCCGACAAGGCCCTCGTCGGTGACGAAGCCGGCGTTCTTGGCCTCGTTCATGTAAGCGATGATCTTGCGAACTTCACCCATGGCCTCTGGGCCGATGCCGTCGCCCGGCAGGAGGAAAAGATTGCGCACTGTCATGAGGAAGCCTCCGCGAAAGAAAAAGTTGCGGGGTTTTTAGACTTCCAAATGCGGCTTTTCAAGCGAGGAAGAGGCCGAAACGGTACGGTTTTCGGGCGTATTGGACCGAAAGCCTACCCTCGCCCCATCGGGGAGAGGGTCGCGCGGAACGCGCGGGGTGAGGGGGCGTTACCGGAGATTTAGGTAAATCTGGTATCGGCAGCTTCGTGCCGCCCCCTCATCCGCCCTCCGGGCACCTTCTCCCCGAGGGGAGAAGGGATGTCCGAACCTTACTCAGCCAGCCCGAGCGAAGCGAGATAGGCTGATGATGCCGGGATCTTCGACTTGTCCTTGATCTCGATGATCAGACGCGGATTGCTGTTAAGCTTGGCAAGGGCGGCAAAGACGGCTCGCCAGTGGATGTTGCCTTCGCCGAGGCTCCAGTGGCGGTCGGCATAGCCGTCGGCGTCCTGCAGGTGGACATGCTGCAGGCGGTTGCCGGCGGCATGGACGTAGTAGTCAACAGGAGGAGCGCCCGTATAGCCATGGGCGTAATGGGCATGACCGGTGTCGATCGAAACGGCGACGGCGGGTGAATTGAAGCTGTCGGCGAGGCCGACGCGGATATGAGGATCCTTGTCCTCGATGTTCTCGATGACCATGGTGAGCCCGATGTCTTCGGCGCGCTTGACCGCTTCTTTCAGCGTCAGATGCGTGTATTCGATGATCTTTTCGCGCTCGCCCTTGTTGTTGTCGAGGTTGTTGTAGGACCACGACGTATAGGGGCTATGGATGACCATCTGCGTGGCGCCGATATTGGCGCAGACGTCGAGCGCCTGCAGCAGGCGCTTGGAGACGACGGCGCGGACGTCCGGGTCTTGCGAGGCGATGACGAAGCCCCAGAACGGACCGTGGATGCCGAGACGACCCTGATGGCCGTCGAGCAGCTTGCGGGCGCGCTCGGCCAGCGGAGCCCAATCGCCGTTCAGGATTTCGGCTTCGACAAAGCTCTGCAGCTCCAGATCGCGCGGCTTTTCGAGCAGCCAGTTGCGATGGATTTCGACGTCGTCGAGCGTCATGGCGGCGCCGACAATGGGAAGGGAGGTCATGAAGGGGCTCCATTGCGTGGAGAAAATTTAAGGGTGGGAGAGACGGCCCGAAGGATCTCGGCGGTCTGTATGGACCTCCTTCTTGTCGATCATATTACAGCGGGCGGGAAAGACGGCGTCTGAGCTGTTTTCGCGGGATTTGCGGTCTCCGCTCCTGGGCTGTGATAATTGCGGGATAGTCCCACTCCCCGCAGGCGGGGAGAGGGGACTATTATGCCCGGCATGAAAAAAGCCGGGCGCAAGGCCCGGCTTCGAAACATGCGATAAGGGAAAGACCGATCAGGCAGCCCAGGGGCGCGATGCGGCGTTCGTCTTTTCGAAGTCGCTGATCGCAGAGGATTTTTCCAGCGTCAGGCCGATATCGTCGAGGCCGTTCAGCAGGCAGTGACGCTTGAACTCGTCGAGTTCGAACTTCAGCGAGCCGCCGTCCGGGCCAGTGATCTCGAGGTTTTCCAGATCGACCGTCAGAATGGCGTTGGAGCCGCGCGAGGCGTCGTCCATCAGCTTGTCGAGCTCTTCCTGGCTGACCTTGATCGGCAAGATGCCGTTCTTGAAGCAGTTGTTGTAGAAGATGTCAGCGAAGCTGGTCGAAATAACGCAGCGGATGCCGAAATCGAGCAGCGCCCACGGAGCATGCTCACGCGAGGAGCCGCAGCCGAAATTATCGCCGGCGACGAGGATCTTGGCATTCTGATAGGCCGGCTTGTTCAGCACGAAATCCGGGTTCGGAGAACCGTCTTCATTGTAACGGGCTTCAGCGAAGAGCCCCTTGCCGAGACCCGTGCGCTTGATGGTCTTCAGATAATCCTTCGGGATGATCATGTCGGTATCGACATTGACGACCGGGAGGGGTGCTGCGACACCGGTCAACTTCACGAACTTGTCCATGGGGTCCTGCCTTCATTCTCGTCTAAGCACGAATTATCCTGCCAATAGAGCAAATCCGGCCCGAAATGAAGGAAAATCTTGGAAATGCTCTAAAACGCGGCGCTTTGGGTCCTCGTGCCCTTCAGGACGCGGCCTGATCGCACACATAGGCCCGCCGGATAGACCACCCTGCCCTGCTTTCAATCCTAGAGGTCGATGATCGTGCCGCGACCGTCGTTCCAGATGCGCATTTCGCGCTGGCCGTTCGTCTTCGCCTTGGCGTGCACCGGGGCCGGCTTCATGCGCAGCGAAATCGCGCGGGCTGCCATCAGCACGGTAAGGATAGCGCCGACGGCGAGCGTGACCGAAACGGTAAACAGCGCCATAGCTGCAAACACGGTGATACCGGCAAGCGCGATGAACAGGGAACGGATATTCTGCATGGTCGAGACCTCTCTACATCAAGCAATGTGGCCCTCATGATTGTCATCTGCAAGAGGAGCATGGCTTTTTGTTGACTTGCCTGCCGATTAAAAGCGCGGCAAAACGGCACAATGAGCCAATCTGCGAGCCAAAACCCCCCGTCCCGTCCCGCTCGTCTGCGCCGCTCGGTCTTGAGCGTTCCCGCTATCAACCGACGCGCGCTGGACAAGCTTTCGAGCCTCGAATGCGACGCGGTCATCTTCGATCTCGAGGATTCGGTTTCGCCGGAGAAAAAGGCCGAGGCGCGGGAGAATCTCCGGGCCTTCTTTGCGGTCTCGCCGCTTCCCGGCAAGGAGCGGATCATCCGTATCAATGCGCTCTACTCCAATTTCGGTGCCGATGACCTGGCGCTGGTTACGGAGGTGGAGCCGGATGCGGTGTTGCTGCCGAAGGTGGACGAGCCGCAGGACGTGAGCGATGTCAGTGACCGGCTTGCGGAAGCCGATGCACGGGAAGACTTGCGTATCTGGGCCATGATCGAGACGCCGCGCGGCATCCTGAATGCGGCGGCGATCGCCGAAGCCGGGCGCACGGCAGGAAGCCGGCTCGATTGTTTCGTCGTCGGTCTCAACGACCTCAGAAAGGAAACGGGCGTTCTGCCGCAGCCCGGTCGCCCCTATCTCGTGCCCTGGCTGATGCAGGTGATATTGGCCGTCAGCGCTTACGGCCTTGAGGCGATCGACAGCGTCTTCAACGATTTCAGGGATGCTGAGGCATTTGAGGCCGAATGTGGCCAGGGTGTCGCCATGGGCTTTGCCGGCAAGATGCTGATCCATCCAAGCCAGATCGAGGCGGCCAACCGCCATTTCGGCCCGGCTGAGGCTGCCATTGCCGAGGCCGAAGCCATCATTGCGGCTTTTGCCGCACCCGATGCCGCCACTCTCAATGTCGTGAACCTCGGCGGACGGATGGTGGAGCGGCTGCACCTTGTCCAGGCGGAAAGACTCATTCATAAAGCTCGCCTGATCGAACAGCGCTCTTCGGGCACGGCAGCGGCGCCCCGCACCGAGGTCTGACCGTCGAATTGCCCGGCCAAATACGAAAGATGCCCTAATGAAACTCTACCGCTTCCTCACCGGCCCCGATGACGCTTCCTTCTGCCACAAGGTCAGTGCGGCGCTGAACAAGGGCTGGGAGCTATACGGCTCGCCGACCTATGGCTTCAATTCTGCAAGCGGGCGTATGGAATGCGGCCAGGCCGTCGTCAAGGACGTTGCCGGCAAGGATTACGATCCGGATATGAAGCTTTCGGAGCAGTAAGCCGTAACTGAAGTTCTTCGCCCAGGTTGGCTTACGATCGGGGTTGGTATTACCGATCCGTCGCTTCCTCAGCACTTTCCTCAATACGCTCCATGTCCTCGTCGCTCAGGCCGAAATGGTGGCCGATCTCGTGGATCAGGACATGGGTAATGATGTCGCCGAGAGTTTCGTCGTTTTCAGCCCAATAGTCGATGATCGGCCGGCGATAGAGGCGGATCTTATTGGGCATATCGCCGGTCTGGGCGGTAAAGCGCTCCGAGATGCCGCGACCTTCGAAAAGGCCGAGCAGGTCGAAGGGGGTTTCCAGCGCCATATCCTCGAACACTTCGTCATCCGGGAAATCCTCGATGAGAATGACGAGGTTGCCGGTGAGCGAGCGGAATTCCTCCGGCAAGTGGCTGTAAGCCTCCATTGCCAGGGATTCGAATGTGCTGATGGAGGGAGAATGGCGATCCCGCCAATCTTCGCTCTGGTCAACGCGAGCCATGAATATTCCTTCCTTGGCTGGTCATATAGAGACTTTGCGCTGCTTTTACGAGAGCGGAATAGAGCGTGATGCCGAAAAGTGTTTGAGCGGTTTTCGATCGACATCATGCTCTACTTTTTTGATTCTAGAGCGGATTCGAATTTTCGGGCGACAGACCGAAATCATCTGGCTCGGTTCACAGGAATATTTTCTTATGAAATGGTGTTGACTCTTTCTCCAAGCTCTGGAATCCATAAGAACATAACAGGAACATTATCGATCTGGAGTGAACGTCATGGCCGAGGCTGCCGTGGCGCGGGAAACGCTTTTTGCCCTGCGTGAAACCATTGCCCGACTGGAAGGCAGGCCGATCCCGGCACTGGCAGCCTCGGCGCATGAGGCTTTGGCAGACAAGCCGGTGAGGGAGGCGATGGGTATTGCGAAATCCCTGCCTACTGAGCCTACGCTTGAACAGTCGCTCCTTCAGATCGGCGTCGATGAGCTCGATGCGGCGCTGCAAGGCGGTTTGCCGCTCGATGCGCTGACGGAAATCCGCTCGCTCGGCCTGCGCGATGCCGGGGCGGCGAGCGGCTTTGCCCTTGCGCTTGCGGCGAGACTGTATACGCGAGCATCGGATAAGACCGTGGCCAAGTCTCCGGTCCTATGGATCGGCGATACGGTGGCAACGATGGAGGCAGGCCTGCCCTATGCCATCGGCATCGGCGATTTCGGGCTGGAGCCTCAGGCTCTCCTGCAGGCGTCGCCGCGCAAGCTCGACGATGCGCTCTGGGTGGCGGAAGCAGCCCTTGGCAGTGCTGCCTTTGCCGTCGTCATTCTGGAAGTGCGCGGCAATCCCGCCCGTTTCGGTCTGACCGAAAGCCGGCGGCTGGCGCTGAGGGCCAAGGCGGCGGGACGGCCCTTGTTTCTGTTGCGACAGGGAGGCGAGGAGGAAGCAAGCAGCGCCCTCTTCCGCTTTTCCGTCGAACCCGCGCCGGCACAGGCGCGGCCCCTGCCGGACGGATCGGTGCTTGGCGGCAGCATCGGTCACCCGGCTTTTCGTCTGACCTTGGAAAAGAGCCGCAACCCGGCGCCTCTTTCCATAACCCTGGAGTGGAATGCCCATGACCGCCGCTTTGCCCCTGTCTCCGATGTTCAGTACCCCGCCTTTCCCGGCGAACACGCAGCGCATTCTGGCGCTGACCTTCCCGCATCTGCCGACCGATCGGATCGCGCGCAAGCGCTGGGGTCTGTCCTGGCGTTCGACAGGCAGGCTTGAAGCGCCGCCGCTTGCCTGTGCCGGCAAGCTCAACAATGCCATGCGGCTGACTGCGCTCAATGAACGGGCTGAAATGATCGGCCTGAAGCAGGGTCAGGGCGTGGCCGAGGCAAAGGCGATCTGTCCTGATCTCGATGTCGTCGAGGAGGATCCGGTCGCGGATCGCAAGCTTCTGGAAGCGATCGCCGACTGGTGCGACCGCTATACGCCGCTGGTGGCGATCGACGGCAAGGACGGCCTTTTTCTCGATATTACCGGCTGCGCCCATCTTTTCGGCGGCGAAGAGGCGCTGCTCGAGGATATCTTGATCCGGATTTCCCGACTGGGCTTCGATGTGCGCGGCGCCATTTCCTCTGCGCCCGGCCTCTCCTGGGCCGTCGCCCGCTTTGACGAGAGCCGCATCGTTCCGCCTGAAGCCATGGAAGAGGCACTGGCACCGCTGCCGGTTGCATGTCTTCGGCTTGGCGAGGAGATTGTCGCCGCTTTGCAGAAGATGGGCCTGAAGCAGGTCGGCGACCTTCTGGCAGCACCGCGTGCGCCGCTTGCCCGCCGTTTCGGTGCGCAGCTAATGTTGCGGCTCGATCAGGCTGTCGGCCTCGTCGAGGAACCGATTTCGCCGCGTCGCCCGGTCGCGCAATTGTCAGCCGAGCGCCGGCTTGCCGAGCCGGTGCAGGCGGAAGAGGATATTCTTCAGCTTGCCCGCCAGCTTGCCGAAACCCTGAAGCCGAGGCTGGAGGCGCGCGGCGTCGGCGGCCGTTCCTTCGAGCTTCTGCTTTTCCGGGTGGATGGGGCGGTTTTCCGTATCGCGGCCGGCGCATCGCAACCACTGCGGGAGCCGAACCGGATCGCCAGCCTGTTCACGGAGCGCTTCGGCGCCATTCATGACGATCTCGATGTCGGTTACGGTTTCGAAATCATCCGCCTCAATGTGCTTCAGCATGCGCCCTTCGATGCCATGCAAGGCGATTTTGTCGGAGAAGACCGCCAGGAAGGATCTCTTGCCGCCTTCGTGGATCGTGTGGCCGCCCGGCTGGGGCCGGACTGTCTGCAAGGGTTCGAGCTGCGGCAGAGCCATATCCCTGAGCGGGCCGTGCGGCCGCTGCCGGCCATGGCTATCCTCGCCTCGAAGCGGCGCACAGGTAAGGAGGATGCCGGCCATCATGGTTTCTTCCGCGGCGAACGGCCGCTCCGGCTGTTTCGTATGCCGGAGCTGGTCGAAACCATTGCTGCCGAAGTGCCCGACGGCCCTCCCCGGCAGTTCCGCTGGCGGCGGGTGATGCATCGGGTCAGCCGGGCCGAAGGGCCGGAGCGGCTTTCGGCGGAATGGTGGGTCGAGGAAAAGGAAGAGCCTGCCCGCGATTATTTCCAGGTCGAGGATGAGGAGGGCCATCGTTTCTGGCTGTTCCGCAAGGGGCTCTATGGCCGAGGCGGCACAACGCCGGATTGGTACATGCACGGGGTCTTCGCATGAACGCGCGCCCGAGCTTTCACGAACCCGTACCCTTCTTTGAGATCGGCGTGAGAACGAATTTCTCCTTTCTTGAAGGTGCCTCACATCCGGAGGAAATCGTGGCGCAGGCCGCCATCCTGAAACTTTCCGGATTTGGGATCGCCGACCGCAATTCGGTTGCCGGCGTGGTCAAGGCGCATGCGCATACCAAGCTTCTCCGGGAGAAGTACAAGGAGGGCATTGAGAAGAACCTGGAGCTTCAGGCGAAGGGCAAGCCAGAAAAGCCGCTTCTGAAGCCGGTTCCTTTCCAGCCTGGCGCGCGCCTTGTGTTTTCGGACGGTACACCTGACATTCTTGCCTATCCGGAAAACCGAAAGGGCTGGGCGCATCTCTGCCGGCTGCTGAGCGCCGGTAATCTGCGCGGCGAAAAAGGCACCTGCATCCTCAATGAAAGCGACCTCGTGGAATGGGGTGACGAGATGATGCTGGCGCTTATTCCCGATGCGACAAGTGTCGAGACGCAAGAAGGGCAGGAAAAGCTGGAGCAATGCCTGAAGCGGTTATGGATGCGCTTCGGCAGGAAATTCCACATGGTCCTGTCGCCGGCCTATGACGGGCGGGACCGGATGGTCTTCGCCACGCTTTCCATCCTGGCGCAGCGCAATGGCGTGCGGCTGATCGCCAGCAATCAGCCGCTCTATCATGCGACCGAGCGCAAGCCGCTTGCCGATATCGTCGTTTCGATCCGCGAACATGTATCGATCGCCGAGGCTGGTTTCAAACTGGCAGCGAACGCCGAGCGCTACATGAAGGACGCTGCCGAGATGGCACGTCTGTTCCGGGATTATCCGAAGGCTATAGCCAATACGCAGAAGTTTTTTAGCCGGCTCTCTTTTTCACTGGACGAGCTAAAACACAATTATCCCGACGAAAGCGTTCCTGGAGAGACCGTTGCGGAGACGCTGAAGCGGCTGACATGGGAGGGCGCCGAGTGGCGCTTTCCCGGAGGGATCCCGCCAAAGGTTTCGGCGCAGATCGAGCATGAGCTCAAGCTCATTCGGGAACGGCAATATGAGCCTTATTTCCTGACGGTGCACCGCATCATGGAGTTTGCCCGCAGTGCGAATATCCTGTGTCAGGGGCGCGGATCGGCCGCCAATTCGACGGTCTGTTATTGCCTTCGGATTACCGAGGTCAATCCCGAATTAACAAGCCTGCTTTTCGAGCGCTTCATCTCGACGGAGCGCGAGGAGCCGCCTGATATCGACGTTGATTTCGAGCATGAGAAACGCGAAGAAGTCATTCAGTTCATCTACAGGCATTACAAAAAGGAGCATGCCGGGCTGACCGCGGCGGTCACCAGCTATCGGGCGCGCTCGGCCGGCCGCGAAGTGGCGAAAGCCTTCGGTTTGTCGGAGGATGTGCAGTCGGCCCTTGCAAGCGGTGTCTGGGGCTGGTCGACGGAGGAGCTGTCCGAGCGTGAGGCGAAGATTGCCGGCCTCGATCTCACGAACAAGACGACACGCAACGTCCTTTCCTATGCCTCGACGCTGATGGGGTTTCCGCGGCACCTGACCCAGCATGTCGGCGGCTTCGTCATCACCCGGGATCGGCTGGATGAGGTCGTGCCGATCATGCATACGGCGATGGACGATCGCTACATGATCGAGTGGAACAAGGACGATCTCGACAATCTCAACATATTGAAGATCGACGTGCTTGCGCTCGGCATGTTGACCTGTCTCGCCAAGGCTTTCGACCTCCTGCTGTTGCATTACGATGTGAAGAAGGCGCTCGCCGATCTTGGGAGCAAGGAATATCCGGATGGCAAGCCGGTTTATGACATGATCTGCCGTGCCGATACGATCGGCGTCTTTCAGATCGAAAGCCGGGCGCAGATGAGCATGCTGCCGCGTCTGCGGCCCCGCAGATTCTATGATCTGGTCATTGAGGTGGCGATCGTTCGCCCCGGCCCCATTCAAGGAGACATGGTTCACCCTTACCTTAAGCGGCGGGATGACGATCTTCACAAGCGGCCGATCGAATATCATCGTCCGGAGTTGAAGGCTGTTTTGGAGCGAACTTTGGGGGTTCCGCTGTTTCAGGAACAGGCGATGCAGATCGCCATTACCGCGGCCGGATTTTCGCCCGCCAAGGCCGATCGGCTGCGCCGATCCATGGCGACGTTCAAGCGAACGGGGAGGGTCGATGAATTCAAAAAGGATCTGGTTTCGGGCATGGTCGCGAATGGCTATCCTCAGGACTTTGCCGAACGCTGTTTCAGCCAGATTGAGGGCTTCGGCGAATATGGTTTCCCTGAAAGCCATGCGGCGTCCTTCGCTCTGCTCGTCTATGCCTCGTCCTGGTTCAAGACCTACTATCCGGATGTCTTCTGTGCGGCGATCCTCAATGCCCAGCCGATGGGCTTCTATGCGCCGGCGCAGCTTGTGCGCGATGCGCGCGAGCATGGCGTCGAGGTGCGGCCGGTAGATATCAATCGTTCCAGCTGGGATTGCCTGCTGGAGAAGGCGCGTTTCGATCCGGGCGCGATCGAGCCGCGTCATGCGTCGATGCGCGATGATATCAAGACGCAATGTGCCGTCCGCCTCGGCTTCCGGCAGGTCAAGGGTCTGTCCGAGGAGGAGATGAACCAGCTCGTCGAGCGCCGGGGCGATGGCTATCGGTCCGTGCGCGATCTTTGGCTGCGCTCCGGGCTTGCCAAGGCGCAGATCGAGCGCCTGGCGGATGCGGATGCGTTCGGTTCCATCGGCCTCAGCCGTCGTGAGGCGCTTTGGGCTGTGCGGGCGCTCGATGCCGGCAGTGCCGCCGAAACGCTTCCCCTCTTCGATCTCGGCGACCATGCGGAGCTGCAGGTCGAGCCGGCGGTTACGCTGCCGGAAATGCTGCCTGGCGAGCAGGTCATCGAGGATTATCGCTATCTGTCGCTATCCCTGAAGGCGCATCCGGTTTCCTTCCTACGTACCGATTTCGCCCGGCAGGGGATCGTGCAAAGCCGGGATTTGCCCGGTATCGCCAGCGGCCGCATGGTGACGATCGCCGGGCTGGTGCTGGTGCGCCAGCGGCCGGGTTCGGCCAAGGGGGTGATCTTCATGACGCTGGAGGACGAAACCGGTGTCGCCAATGCGATCGTCTGGCGGAAAAAATTCGAGAAGTACCGCGCCATCGTGATGGGCGCGCGGCTGGTCAAGATCCGTGGCCGGCTGCAGAGCGAAAGCGGCGTCATCCATGTGGTGGTCGATCATATCGAGGATATGACGCCGGCACTTGGTATTCTGCAGCGCGAGGCGCGACGGTTTGGTGTCAGCGACCGGGCGGATGAGGCCCTGCGGCCGACCATGGATCACAGGCAGAAGCGGAAGTCCGTCTTTCTGGCGCCTTCTTCTGGTGTGGGGGCAGCGACGGAAGGCCGCAGCCATGGTGCCGAAACGGCGAAAGTTATGCCGCGAGGCCGCAATTTCCATTGAGATTGCGAGCTTCGTATCGGGCAAAAGCTTCGGAACTCGGCCCACGGACGAGATCCGAATCGTTTCTTTCTTGACAAAGAGCGTCTTCTTTAGCAGATAACAAGACAGCAAATGTCATGTTTGACGGGCTGAGCGAAGAATGCTGGTTTGCAGTTGTAATTACATCACCGACAAAGAAATCCGGGACGTCATCAACGAGTTCCTTGATCAGGACTGTTGGCAGCTCATCGTTCCCGCCAAGGTTTATCACGCGATGGAAAAGCGCGGCCGTTGCTGCGGCTGCTTCCCGAATGTCGTTGATATCATTATACAGACAACCCAGGATTATCATGCCCGCCGCCACTCGACGGAAGCGGAGATATTTGATTTCATGTCCCGCCTGAAAAAATTCCATGAAGACAACAGGAGAGCGGACATTGAAAGGCGACAAAAAGGTCATCGAGCGGCTTAACGAGGCACTCTTCCTCGAGCTCGGCGCAGTCAACCAATATTGGGTTCATTACAGACTCCTCGAAGACTGGGGCTACACCAAGCTTGCCAAGAAAGAGCGCGCAGAATCCATCGAGGAGATGCAGCACGCCGACCGCCTCGTTGCCCGTATCATCTTCCTCGAAGGTCATCCGAACCTGCAGACGCTCGCGCCGCTGCGCATCGGTCAGAACGTCAAGGAAGTGCTGGAAGCCGATCTCGCCGGCGAATACGACGCACGCACGGCCTACAAGAAATCCCGCGACATCTGTCACGATGCCGGCGACTATGTGTCCATGAAGCTGTTCGAAGAGCTTCTGGCGGATGAGGAAGGCCATATCGACTTCCTCGAAACCCAGCTCGAACTGCTCGACAAGATCGGCGAAGCCAAATACGGCCAGCTTAATGCCGACTCCGCCGATTCCGCGGAATAAGCGACATACTGGAGCGGCTCAGTTTTTAAATCTCTGAACCGCTCCATTTCTTTGTTTTCACCCATTCCAGGAAGAGCGCGCAAACTTTTCCTGGAATTGCTTTATGAATCGGCCCTTCCGCGGCTGGCCTTCTTTTTCAGTCTTCGGCTTTCAGATTGGCCAGGTGGCTGAATTCCGAAACCACCTGCTCGTAGACCGAGCGTTTGAAGGGAACGATCAGGTCGGGAAGCACCGCCATGGGCTTCCATTCCCATGCATCGAATTCCGGTTCATGGCCGCCCGGCGGCGGATTGATGGCGATCTCACCTTCGTCGCCGCCGAAGCGGAAGGCAAACCAGCGCTGCGTCTGGCCGCGATATTTCCCCTTGAGGCCGATGCCGATCAGCTGCGGCGGAAGATCGTAATTGATCCAGTCCATGGCTTCCGCGAGCAAGGTCACGGTTTTCATGCCCGTTTCTTCGTATAATTCGCGATAGGCCGCTTTCAGCGGGTCTTCGCCCAGGTCTATGCCGCCCTGCGGCATCTGCCAGAGCTGGGGCGAGCCGTCATATTCAGAATTGCCGACCGGAATGCGACGACCAGCCCAGACCAGGCCTTCCCGGTTCAGGATCATGATGCCGACACAGGGACGGTAAGGCAGGTCTCCGGCTTTCACGGTCGCATGGGGCGTGTTCATCTTTTTCTCCAGGTCAGGGGTGTTTGGGATCCTCGGCAAGCGCCGAGACCGCGACGACTTCGATACCGCGCATGGCGGCCTCCTCGCTCCATTTGCTGATGGCGTCGACACTTTCATCGAAGGCGGAAGCGACGCCGATCGCAGAGTCGTTGCGGCGGGCGATGCGCTCGAGCTCGTCGAGTTTCCTGAGGATAGCGTCCTGCTGCAGCTCTCCGTCAAGCTGGATATCGGCAAAAGCGTGCGGCACTTCCAGTGTTTTCGAAAGCATTCCGGACTTCGATTGGGCGGATGAGCCGTCGTCCAGGAATAGCAGGCCGCGCTTGCCGATGTCGCGCAGCACGGGTTCCATAGCGCCGGGATTGGCAAGGAAGCGGCCGCCGAGATAGTTCATGACGCCGGTATAATTGGTGATCTTGCCCATCGCCTTATGCAGGTTTTCGATGTTCTTGGCTGATGGCAGCGAAGTCAGCAGCGTATCCGGTCCGGGATTGTTACCGGGATAGTCAAACGGCTCGAACGGCACCTGGATGAGGATCTCGTGGCCGCCACGCCTTGCTTCCTGCATCCAGCGCTGCAGGCTATTGCCGCTGGCGGCAAAGGCAAGGGTGATTTCCTCCGGCAGCTTCTCGATGGCGCGTTGCGTGCCGGTCTGGCTCAGCCCAAGGCCGCTGACGACGATAGCGATACGGGTGCCCCGCGCGCCGGACCAGGGCCGCGCATATTGATCCATCGGCCGCAGACCGCTTGGCGAGGTGATCGGCAGCCTGCCGAAGGGCGAATCTTCCAGCAGGCTGTCATTCGGCGTTGCAGCCATGCGCGGATCCTGCCCCACCTGATTGGCGTTGATCAAGACCGGGCCGCTGCCATCGCGATTGCTGGGGCTGAACATGGTGACGACCGAACCGTCGCCGGTCACCACGCGCGTGGTATTGGCGCCGGATTGCGGGTCGACTTGGGTCAATCCAGCTTGACCGGTTTGTTCGGTGCTCCCCGGCTTGGTTTCGGCTGCAGGTGCCGGATTTTCCTTCTTTGCCGTTTCGACAGGCTGAGTCTTTTGCAGGGGATCGCGCATCAGCGCCGAATAGAGCGAAAAGCCGGCGATCGCGATCAGACAGAAGCCGCCGAGAATGCGTCCAAAGGGGATGGAGCGCCGCTGGCGGCCGGGGCCGCGATTTTGTCCCAACGGTGCATGCAAATCCGTTCCCAAGCTTCAATCCACCCCAAGCGGAAAACCTATTGGCCTCGAGCATATCGCTCACGGCGAAGCGGAAAAATGCCCGCGGCACTCAAAGTGCTAAAACATGAACAAGCCTGTTCCGAGCGACGTCGGATTCAGAGACCGACCGACAAGAGCGGGACAATATGCGCGCCCCGCTCCCTCATCATGAAAGCGCCGGGTCTGCTTCCAGCCCGGCGCCAATCCTTACTTGGAGGAAACCGCCTTTTCGGGGTTCGGCGGGAAGGCTGGGTCCGTCTTCGCGCCACGCAGCAGGTCGAGCGCGTAGTTGAGCTGGATATCGTCCTTCGGATCCGGTGGCACGTAGGCTGAAGAGCCGGAGCCCTTGTCGGTCTCGCTCTGGCCCTTGATGTGGCCCGGCAGGCTGGATTCGCCTTCCGTCGTCAGCTTGCCCTTCAGATCGTCGGGAAGCGGCTGGTCGACCTTGATGTCAGGCGTGATGCCGGTGCCCTGGATCGAGCGGCCCGACGGCGTGTAGTAGAGGGCCGTCGTCAGGCGCAGCGCGCCGTTGCCGTCGCCGAGCGGGATGATCGTCTGGACAGAGCCCTTGCCGAACGACTGTGTGCCGAGCACGGTGGCGCGCCGCAGATCCTGCAAGGCGCCTGCGACGATTTCCGAAGCCGAGGCCGAGCCGCCGTTGGTGAGCACGATGATCGGCTTGCCGTCGGTCAGGTCGCCTGGGGTGGCGTTGAAGCGCCGGGTTTCGTCCGGGTTGCGGCCGCGTGTTGAAACGATCTCGCCGCGCTCAAGCACGTCGTCGGCAACGTTGATTGCCTGATCGAGCAGGCCGCCCGGATTGAGGCGTAGGTCGAGGACGTAGCCCTTCAGCTTGTCGGCCGGGATATCCTTTTTGATCTTGGCGATCGCGGCTTCGAGATCCGGGGTCGTCTTCTCGGTGAAGGATATGATGCGGATATAGCCGACATCGCCACCTTCCTCGCGCGACTTGACGGCGGCAACGGCAATCACGTCACGGATGACCGTGAGCTCGATCGGCTTGTCCGCGCCCTTACGCAGCAGCGTCAGCTTGATCGGCGTCTTGACCGGGCCGCGCATCTTTTCCACGGCGTCTTCCAGCTTCAGGCCGCGGACGGACTGGCCGTCGATGGCGGTGATATAGTCGCCGGCAAGGACGCCGGCCTTGGCGGCAGGCGTATCGTCGATCGGGGTGATGACCTTGACGAGATCGTTGTCCATCGTCACTTCGATGCCGAGACCGCCGAACTCACCCTTGGTCTGGGTGCGCATGTCTTCCGCATCCTTGGCGTTCATGTAGCTCGAATGCGGGTCCAGCGAAGACAGCATGCCGTTGATGGCGGCTTCGACGAGCTTGTCTTCCTGGGGAGGAGTCACATACTGCGCGCGGACGCGCTCAAAGACGTCGCCGAAAATCGACAACTCCTTGTAAGTGGAAGTGCCAGCGGCTTCCGCCGGCGCTACCGCCGAGTAGATAACGCCCATCGCGGTCGCACCCATCAATGCGCCGACGAGAACAAGAGAAGCCCTACGTATCATTGCGTGCCTTTCCAGTGTCTTTGGAGGTCCACCAGGGCCGAGAATCGACTGGTTTTCCATCTTTTCGGAATTCAATGTAAAGCGTTGGCCGATCCGTTTCCAGCGCCAATGCGGTCGCGCTCGCGACTCTTTTTTGGCCCATGGTGGCAAGCGGCTCGCCAGCGAAGACGAATCTGCCTGGGCGCGTCTTGATCGCGTCCATGCCGGACAGCACCATGTGATAGCCGTCGCCCGTATCCAGGATGATCATCTGTCCGTAGCTGCGAAACGCGCCGGCATAGACGACCGTGCCGTCGGCGGGAGCCGTGACGAGTGCTTCCGGGCCGGTCGCAACGGTCAGTCCCATCGCGGTGTGGCCGGTGCCATCGTCGTCGCCGAATTGGCGGATAATATCGCCCGCCACGGGCAACTCCAACTTTTTCTTCAGGTCTGAGAAGGGATATGCGGGCGTAATGCGGTTTTTATCGGGCACGCCGTTCTCGGCAAGGGCCTTCGCCTGCTCGCGCTGCTGTTCGCTCATCTGCGCCCGGCGCGCCTCTTCCGCGCGGGCAGCAGCGGCAGCGTCGCGTACGGAGCCGATCTGGCTTTCCAGCGAGGCGACGAGCCCTTCCAGGCTGGTTGCCTGGCCCGCCAGCTCTTCCGCGCGCTTGCGCTCCGCCTCGAGCTGGGCCGTATTTTCCTTGCTGTGCTTGTCGTTCTCCGCAATCAGCAGATCCATGCGCCGCTCCTCCTCCAGACTGTTGGTCACGGTGGCGGCGAAGCTGGCCTTTTCGGCGGCGGTATCGGCCTGCAACTTGCTGAGATCGGTCAGATCGGCGATGAGCTTGTCCGTCTCCTTACGCATTCCGGGTACGACGGCGCCGAGAAGAATGGCGCTGCGCACCGAGGCGAGCGCATCGTCCGGCGTTACCAGCAATGCCGGCGGTGGATTGCGTCCCATGCGCTCGAGAGCACCCAGCACTTCAGCCAGCAGGGCGCGACGATCATGCAGGGAAGCGCGAATCTTATCCTCCTTGACGGCAAGATTCGTCAGCGTCTTCTCACTCTGCTGGATCTTGCGATCCAGTTCCTTGCGGCGGGCGGCGCTGTCGATCAGCGCCTGGCGCAGGCTGGCAGTGCTCTTGTCGAGGGAAGCGATGCTGTCTTCCAATTCCTTCGTCTTGCCGGAAGAAAGACCGATCGTCTTAGAAAGCGCATCGAGCTGCGCGCGGGTTTCGTCACGCTTGCGGGCAAGGTCCGCCGCCGGGTCAGGCGCCTCCTGCGCGGACGGCGGTGTAGAAGAGCGATCGTCGGGTGCTTGCGCAGTGATGGTATCGGTTTCCTGGGCGAGGGCGACGTCTTCTTGGGAAAAAGGGCCTGCCATATAGACGCCCATGCTGAGCGTTGCCGCCAAAGCTGGCAGCACGATACGCGAAAGCATGGGCGGGGCTTTTCTCATCCAGTCGGTTCGGCCTGGTCCCTCAGATCACGCGAAAATAAGCTGATTTGCCGTGATCATCCAGGAAGCATCGTCATTTTCAGGGCGGGAATCAAAACACGCCTGTGTGAGCGTTCCGTTAACGCAAAAACGGCGAAAGCCAAACTGTTTTCAAAACGGATGAAGCAATCACACCCGGTGGTAGGGGTGCCCGGAGAGGATGGTCACGGCGCGGTAGAGCTGTTCGGCAATCAGGATGCGCACGAGCTGGTGCGGCCAGGTCAGCTTGCCCAGGCAAATGGTCAGGTCGGCCTTGTCGTAGAGGGCGGGGTCAAGGCCGTCGGCGCCGCCAATGGCGATCGTCAGGTCGCGCTTGCCCTGATCGCGGTATGCCCCGAGCATGGCGGCTAAGGCTTCGCTGTCGAGCGCCTTGCCGCGTTCGTCGAGAAGGATGAGGACGCCGCCTTCGGGATGCGCCTTCTTCAGCAGGCCCGCCTCTTCGCGCTTGCGGGTCTCGCTATTGGAGGCGCGGCTTTCTGCAACCTCGGTCATGCGCGCCATTTCCAGGCCGATGGCCGGCCCCGCCTTGGCGAAACGGTCGAGATAGCGAGCCGCAAGATCCTTTTCAGGGCCGGCTTTCAGCCGTCCCACCGCAAAAAGACCTATCCGCATTCCCGCTCCCACGCACATCCGCCGTCATGGCGGCACAAAACGAAACTCTTGCCGGAGGCTCATCTCCGGCGATGTAAGGCTGCGTACGGGGCCGGGAAAGTGTTCCTGGCGTCGGTTAGTGCAGCGTGCCTTCGTCGAGATCGGGTGCTGCCCACATCTTTTCGATGTTGTAGAACTCGCGGATCTCGGGTCTGAAGACATGAACGATGATGTCGCCGGTGTCGATCAACACCCAGTCGCCGCCATCGAGACCCTCGACGCGGGCATTGCCGAAGCCCTCGTCCTTGAGATCGGTCATGAGATGGTCGGCAATCGCCAGGACATGGCGGCTCGATCGGCCGGAGACGACGACCATGTAGTCTCCAAGCGCAGACTTGCCAGCAATGTCGATGGTGACGATATTTTCGGCCTTGGAGTCCTCGAGGCTTGCGAGGACGGCTTGCAGGGCGCGGGCAGCGGCATCGGCGCCACGTTCCGAGCTCTTCGGGATAACGACAGGCGTTCTTCCCTTGGCGTGTACTGTTGTCAGTGCTCTTCCTTCCTTGAGTAACAGAACATGCACGTGAATGATCTGAGTCGATCACGTTACAAAGATAGGCATCAAAGCATTAAGGTTTCAAGACGCAGGCCGGCAACTTCGGCCATTCAGGACAAGGATTTGTGTCTGAATAGTGCGCTTTCGCACCAGATATGGGCGAATATTCATGCCGAAGACGGAAATCAGCCTTCCTGGCGCACTCCATCGACGAGAATAAGGTTGCGGCTGAGGGCTTGGTCGCGGACCTCGAGAGCATGCGCATATTCCGACGAGCCGTACCAGGCTCTTGCTCGTTCCACATCCGGAAATTCCACGATCACGAGCGCATTCGGCGACCAATCGCCCTCCAGTCGTTCGATCGGGCCGCCACGGACCAGATAGTGGCCGCCATACCGGGCGATAGAGGCAGCCGCGCGGGTCCGGTAGGTCTGGAAGGCTTCGCTATCCCTGACGGTGACATCGGAAATGATATAGGCTGGCATCGGTTTCGTCCTCTCAAACCTCAAGGCTGGCGCTGTCCGTACTCGCGCGCCAATGCGTTTTTTCTTGAAGATCAGATAGGCCGATTCAACCGCTTGTCCATTTCCGTCGGCATGTACAGCCGGACGAAGGCCACGTATAGATTACGCAGATATCAACTGCTTACAGACACCATGACAGATGTTCCGCAGCCACCGTTGAAGCCCATTCTCCGCATCAGCTTTTCGGGGCAGGATCGGCTTGGGCGCGGCAAGATGGAGCTTCTCGAGCATATTCAGGAGACCGGCTCGATCTCGGCCGCCGGCCGTGCCATGGATATGTCCTACCGCCGGGCCTGGCTGCTCATCAGCGAACTCAATCACATGTTTCGCGAACCGGTCGTGGAATCGCAGCGTGGTGGTCAAAAAGGTGGCGGCGCTGCCCTGACGCCCTTCGGCGAGGAGTTGTTGAGGCGCTTTCGCGGTATGGAAATGACGCTGCGAGCGGCAATAGCCGATGACCTGAACTGGCTCGAAGCCAATCGGAGCTCGGCGGACGCTTCTGCGAAGAAATCCTGACTAATGTTCGAGCGCCACGGTCTTGATGACCGCATGGATCGGCAGCCCGATGCGCAGCCCCAGTCTTTCGGCCGAGAATTGTGTGATGCGGGCAGTGACGATGTCGCCGCCGCAATCGACCTTGATCTCAGTCGCCCCGTCAGCCGCCGTGCCGATTCCCAGCACTTTGCCATCGAGAATATTCAAGGCGCTCAGGCCCTCCGGCCGCGTCGTTGCCAGCATGACGTCGCGGGCAGGAATATGGACGCGCACGGTCTTGCCGACAGCCGCCGTCTGGCCCGGCACAAAGAGCTTTGCCGTCTTCAGAGCAACGACTGTCAGATGATGGCGATCGTCGATCGCCTCGACGCGGCCTTCCAGCAGCACACCGGCTTCGCGGCGATCCGCCGCCAGCGGGCCGGAAAGTTGGCTGAAGATGTCGACGGCAGCGCCGATCGTCTCGATCTTGCCGTCGCGCATGACGACGACGCGGTTGGCAAGGCGTGCCACCTCGGCGATGGAGTGGCTGACATAGATGATCGGGATCTTCGTCTCGTCGCGCAGCCGTTCGAGATAGGGAAGGATTTCCGCCTTGCGGGCTTCATCGAGCGCCGCAAGCGGCTCGTCCATCAGCAGGAGCCGCGGCGAAGAGAGTAGGGCACGGCCGATCGCGACGCGCTGTTTCTCGCCGCCGGAAAGTTTGGCCGGCCTGCGATCGAGCAACGCGCCGATGCCGAGAAGATCGACGACCCCGTCAAAGCTTTCACCGCGCTCGCTCTTGGGTGCGAACCAGCGGCCGTAATTCAGGTTCTGCCGCACGGATAGATGCGGGAACAGGCGTGCCTCTTGAAAGACATAGCCGAAGCGGCGGCGGTGACGCGGCACGAAGATTTGCTTGGTCGTATCGGCGAGCACGGTATCGTCAAGGCTGACATGGCCGTGATCAGGGCGCGTCAGGCCGGCAATGATGCGGACGATCGACGTCTTGCCCGAGCCGGAGCGGCCGAAAAGAGCTGTCACGCCGCCATCGGAGGTGAATGCAGCCTCCAGCGAAAAGGTGCCGAGGCGGTGGCGGATATCGACCGAGAACGTCATTCGAAATCCACCCTGCGGCCGGCGAGATAGGCAAGGAATTCCGAGGCAAGCAGCGCCGCCATGGAAATGACAATGGCGACGATGGTGAGGCGCATGGCGCCGGCATCGCCGCCTGGAACCTGCGTGAAGGTGTAGATCGCCGAAGACAGCGTTTGTGTCTCGCCAGGAATATTGGAGACGAAGGTGATAGTGGCGCCGAATTCACCCATGGCCTTGGCGAAGGAGAGGATCATGCCGGCGATGACGCCCGGCAGGATCAGCGGCAGCGTCACGGTCACGAAGGTCCAGATGGGGCTGGCGCCCAATGTGCCGGCGGCTTCCTCCAGCTTGCGGTCGACGGCTTCGACCGACAGGCGAATGCTCCGAACCATCAGTGGAAAGCCCATGACGCCGCAGGCAAGTGCGGCACCCGTCCAGCGAAAGGAGAAGACGAGGCCGAGATATTGCTCGAGCAAAGATCCGATCGGCCCTTTGCGGCCGAAGAGAATGAGAAGGATGAAGCCGGTGACGACGGGCGGCAGGATCAGCGGCAGGTGAATGAGGCCATTGAGGATCGACTTGCCCCAAAAGCGGCCACGCGCAAGCAGAAGTGCTGCGCCGATGCCGAAGGGCAGGCTGACCAGCATGGCGACGATGGAAACGCGCAGGCTCAGCTCTATGGCCGTCCATTCGTCGCTGCTTAAACCCAACGCGTCCAAATCCCGCCCCTTAAACATCTCGGGCCCGCCACGACCGGCGAGCCTGATGATTGAACCTTCCTTGCCCAATCAGCGGCAATGACGCTCACTGCTTCAGGATGGTGAAGCCCTCATGCTCGAAGAAGGGAACAGCCTTAGCCGATTTCAGAAAATTGAAATAGGCTTGTACATCCGGGTTCTTGCTGCCGCTGGTGATGGCGATCGGGTAGACGATCGGTGAATGGCTGTCGGCGGGGAAGGTGCCGACGACGGCAACGCCCGGATCGGCGGAGACATCGGTCTGATAGACGATGCCATAGGGCGCTTCGCCACGCGAAACCAAGGCAAGGGCCGCGCGCACGCTTTCGGCGCCAGCGACCTTCTTTTCAACCGACGACCAGACGCCGAGCTTTTCCAGCGCCGTTTTGCCGTATTTGCCCGCCGGAACCGATTCCGGCTGGCCCATCGCCAGGCGACCGTCGCCGAGCAGGCTAGCCAGATCGAAGCCCTGTTTGATCTCGACCGGCTTCGCCTTGTCCTTGGCGGCGACGAGAACGAGCTTGTTACCCAGCAGGTTGACGCGGCTGTCGTCCTTGATCAGCTTCTTGCCCGCGACATAATCCATCCAGTTGGTGTCGGCGGAGATGAAGACATCGGCCGGCGCGCCGTTTTCAAGCTGTTTTGCAAGCGGACCGCTCGCAGCATAGGAGACGGTAACCTCTTTGCCGGTTTCCTTGGTGAAGGCGGCATCGGCGTTGTCGAGCGCGTTCTTCATGCTGGCGGCGGCAAAGACGACGATTTTGTCGGCGGCTAACACCGGTGTTGGAATGACCGAAAGGCCGAGCCATGCAGCTGATGCTACTGCGGTTGCAAGCTTGATCCATTGGCGTCGGCTGGTGGTCATTTCAATTCTCCCCAAAGATGTCGACATATTTCGAGAGATATAACGACGGACGAAGCTTGGCTAGGGATGTGTTCGCAAAAATATATCGAGATAAGGTCGCGTAACCCTACGAATTCTATGGATTTTCCGTGGCGCAGCGCATATGAACGGCTTTGGGCATTACAAAAATGCATGACTGACTTTGCCCAGTGAATTGGCGAACGCTCACGAAGCGAGACATAACGTTACGAACCGTGGGGTCTCGCGTCATTCTTTCGCCGAATTAAGTCCGGACACTGAAAATCAAGCGGCGCTCAATTTGCAAAAGAAGCGTTTTTTGGGCAGAAAATTTCCGTAGCCATGCGTTATATGCATTGCTGCATTGCGCAATCGCCCATTTATCAATCGGGGAAATCTGGTACAACATAATCATCGAGACGGCGATCTCCTCCTCCCAATGCCGTCCGATATGGATCAGCAACTCTCCTCCTCCCAGTTGCTGATCAGGTTCAAAAGCCCGACGCACCTCCTCCCGCGTCGGGCTTTTTATTTTCCAGACCTTTCCAAAAGATCGATGAGATTATTGTGCGGCTCGCAACGCCGTCGAGCTCAGCGTTGAGCGTGGTCCGTGGATGAAGGTCCAGGCCGGCGCCCGCTTCTTCCAGAGTACGCGGGCATCATCTTCGTCGACGCGGGCGTAGTGGAAAGTCTTTGCCATCTTGGCCGAGAGGTAGGAGAGCGTCGATCCCGGCCGGTCGATAACGGCGATCGGGAAGGTTTGCGCGATTTCCTGCCACTTCTGCCAGCGATGGAACGTGTTCAGGCTGTCGGCGCCCATGATCCAGATGAAGTGGACATGGCGGTTGCGCGCTTTCACATGCGCCAGCGTATTGGCCGTGTAGCTCATGCCCAGCGTCTGTTCGAAGGCTGTCACCTTGATACGCGGATTGTGGAGGATCTGCTCGCTGAGCGCGATGCGCTCGGCAAGCGGCGCCAGGTGATTGCGGCTCTTCAACGGGTTGCCCGGCGTTACCATCCACCAGAGCTGATCAAGGCCCAGCCGGCGGATGGCGATCTCGGCGACGAGTGCATGGCCTTCATGCGGCGGGTTGAATGAGCCGCCGAAAAGACCGACCACCATGCCGCGCTCGGCATGGGGCATGCGCAGATAGCGTTGATCAACCTCTTCTTTCAGCACGTCAGGGCCGTATCTGTCCGGTGCCGCGAACGCGATATTTGAAGGAGGTGAGCTGCTCGACGCCGACAGGCCCGCGCGCATGCATCTTGCCGGTGGCGATGCCGATTTCCGCGCCCATGCCGAATTCGCCGCCATCGGCAAATTGCGTCGAGGCATTGTGCAGCAGGATCGCCGAATCGATCTCCGTGAAGAAGCGCTCGACGATAGCGGGGTCCTCGGCAATCACGGCTTCGGTGTGGTTCGACGAATATTTACCGATATGCTCGATTGCGCCGGAAATGCCATCGACCAAGGCCACCGAGATGATCGCGGCCAGATATTCCGTTGTCCAGTCTTCTTCCGTTGCTGCCTTCAGGCCGGGTGCAAGCTTCAGCACATCGGCCGAAGCGCGAATTTCGCAGCCTGCCGCGGCAAGTCCGTCGAGCAGTGGCTTCAGATGGGTGGAGGCGACCTTCTTGTCGACGAGCAGCGTTTCGGCAGCGCCGCAGATGCCCGTGCGTCGCATCTTGGCGTTGACGACGATGGATTTCGCCATCTCCAGATTGGCCGAGGCATCGATATAGATGTGGCAAAGGCCTTCAAGATGGGCAAAGACCGGCACGCGCGCTTCGGTCTGGACGCGGGCAACGAGGCTCTTGCCGCCGCGCGGCACGATAACGTCGATATTGCCTTCGAGGCCGCGCAGCATGGCGCCGACGGCGGCGCGATCGCTGACAGGCACGAGCTGGATGGCATGTTCCGACAGGCCTGCCGCCTTCAACCCTTCGACCAGGCATTCATGAATCGCCTGCGAGGAGCGGCGCGAATCGCTGCCGCAACGCAGGATCACGGCATTGCCGGCCTTGAGGCACAGCGCGCCGGCGTCGGCCGTCACGTTCGGTCTGCTTTCGAAGATAACGCCGATGACGCCAAGCGGCGTGCGGACGCGCTCGATCTTCAGGCCGTTCGGGCGGTCCCAGGCAGCGATGACTTCGCCGACGGGATCGGCGAGGGCAGCGATGGCGCGAATGCCCTCGGCCATCTCGGCGACGCGCTTGTCGTTCAACGTCAGGCGATCGACGAAGGAGGCAAGCATATCGGTGCCTTCGACGTCTTTCAGGTCTTTGGC
Source organism: Rhizobium sp. BK491 (assembly GCF_014194925.1). Classification (NCBI taxonomy): domain Bacteria; kingdom Pseudomonadati; phylum Pseudomonadota; class Alphaproteobacteria; order Hyphomicrobiales; family Rhizobiaceae; genus Rhizobium; species Rhizobium sp. BK491. The sequence goes on along the minus strand of NZ_JACIAR010000006.1, from coordinate 37,076 downwards.
GTTTTCAGCGAGGATATGATCCTTGCGGGCCAGAATGGCATCCGCCATGGCATTCAACGCCTTGTTCTTGCTCTCGGTCGAAGCAAAGGCCAGAGGTCGCGACGCAGCCCGGGCCTTGCGGCCGATATCGTTCATCAGCGCGTCGATGTCGGGGCTTTGTGCGACTGTATCAAGCATGAGCTTCATCCTTCTTCGATTTCTCGGCCTTCGTCTTGACGGATGACGTCATGACAAGGTCGTCGCGATGCACCATGGCGGCGCGGCCGGCATAGCCGAGGATCGCCTCGATCTCAGCCGATTTGCGACCGGTGATCTGGCGGGCCTCTTCGGCATCGTAGCTGACAAGGCCGCGGGCGATCTCCCGGCCGGAGGGGCCGATGACGGCGACTGTGTCACCGCGACCGAAATGGCCCACGACGCGGCGCACACCGGCAGGCAGCAGGCTCTTGCCGGCGCCAAGGGCGGTCACGGCGCCATCGTCGACATGCAATTCGCCCGCCGGCTGCAGCTGCCCGGCAATCCAGGTCTTGCGGGCAGTAACGGGCGTACCCGATGGCGCAAACCAGGAGGAGCGGGCGCCGCTTTCGATTGATTTCAGCGGCCGGTCGGTCTTGCCGGACGCAATAATCATAGCGCAGCCGGCGCCGGTTGCGATCTTGCCGGCATCGATCTTGGTGCGCATGCCGCCACGCGACAGCTCGGAAGCGGCACCACCGGCCATGGCTTCGATCTCGGGCGTGATTTCAGCGATCGTATCGAGGAATTTCGCTTGGGGGTCGAGATGCGGCGGGGCTGTATAGAGCCCGTCGATATCCGACAGCAGCACCAGCAGATCCGCGCCGGTCATGGTTGCGACGCGGGCCGCGAGGCGGTCATTGTCGCCATAGCGGATTTCGCTGGTCGCGACCGTATCGTTCTCGTTGATGATCGGCACAGCGCCGATCTTCAGGAGCTGGTTGATGGTGGCGCGGGCGTTGAGGTAACGGCGGCGCTCTTCGGTATCGCCGAGCGTCAGCAGGATCTGGCCGGCGACGATATTGTCATGCGACAGGCTTTCCGACCAGGCGCGGGCAAGCGAGATCTGGCCGACGGCCGCCGCCGCCTGGCTTTCTTCCAGCTTCAGCGCACCGGAGGGCAGGTCGAGCACGGAGCGCCCAAGCGCGATTGCGCCCGAGGAGACGACCAGGATATCGATGCCCTTGGCCTTCAGTGCGGCGATATCGGCGCACATGCCGTCGAGCCAGGATTTCTTCAAGCCGGTCTTGCGATCGACCAGGAGAGCGGAGCCGATCTTGATGACGATGCGGCGGTAGCGGTCGAGCGGCTTGCGGGCAGTCATCCCTGATGATCCCCGTCTTCGCTACGCTCGTCGGCATCCTCATCGTCGGAAAGCGGCATGTCGCGATGCCGCACTTTGGGGGTCTTTGCCGGCTTGTCCGCTTCGCCGGCATTGGCTTCGACGATCACGTCGCGCAGCGCGCGCAGCACTTCCGTCATGCCGCGACCGGTAACGGCGGAAATCTGGAAGGGCGTCTTGCCACAGGCCCGCGCCAGTTCGCGCGTCTTCTTCTTCAGCGTTTCTTCGTCCACCACGTCGATCTGCGAGAGAGCGACGATTTCAGGCTTGTCGGGGATGCTGTTGCCGTAAGCTTCGAGCTCGTGCTTCACGGTCTTGTAGGCCTTGCCGACCTTTTCCTCCTGGGCGGAAACCAGATGCAGCAGCACGCGGGTGCGCTCGACATGGCCGAGGAAACGGTCGCCGATGCCGACGCCTTCATGGGCGCCCTCGATCAGGCCGGGAATGTCGGCGAGAATGAATTCCTGCCCATCGATGGTGGCGACGCCGAGATTGGGGTGCAGCGTCGTGAACGGATAGTTGGCGATCTTCGGCCGGGCGCGGCTGACCGCTGCAAGAAAGGTCGACTTACCTGCATTCGGCAGGCCGACGAGACCGGCGTCGGCGATCAGCTTCAGCCGCAACCAGATGGTCTTTTCTTCGCCCGGCAGGCCGGGATTGGCCCAATCGGGCGCCTGATTGACCGAGGATTTGAAATAGGCGTTGCCGAAGCCGCCATTGCCGCCGGCGGCAAGGCGGAAACGCTGGCCTTCCTGCGTGATGTCGCAGATCAGGGTTTCGCCATCTTCCTCGAAGATCTGCGTGCCGACGGGCACCCTCAGCGTCACGTCTTCGCCCTTGGCGCCTGCGCGGTTCTTGCCCATGCCGTGCGTGCCGATCGTGGCCTTGAAATGCTGCTGGTAGCGGAAGTCGATCAGCGTGTTGAGGCCGTTGACGGCCTCGACCCAGACATCGCCGCCGCGACCGCCGTCGCCGCCATCCGGGCCACCGAATTCGATGAATTTCTCGCGGCGGAAGGAGACGCTTCCTGCGCCGCCGTCGCCTGACTTGATATAGACCTTTGCTTCGTCGAGAAATTTCATCTTACGTCCGTCACCGGTGTCGGCGCATATCCCTTCGGATCGAATGGGATTCACAAAAGCCTATGCGCTCTTTTCAATGTCTGCCGCTCCTTCTGCATCCAAAAGACACGTCCGGCGGCGTTTGCCCGTCATGTCGCCTTCGATATAGGCGCTTCGGGCTGAGGTCAAAGAATATCGTGCGGTTCCAGTGCCATAAAGAGGCGGAACCGCATGATTGGTATGACGGCCATCGCCGAACGGGCCGGCGATGGCCAATTTTCAGGATCTTAAGCCGCCTGCGAGAGCCGCAGCGCGCCCGGCTTCAGCACGGTTTCGATATGGGGAACCATGGTGTTGCGGGCGAAGCTGTAGATCTCCGAGCAACCGGTGATCTCGAAGCCGAGCTTCTGCTGCAGCTTCAAGGATGCCGGGTTGTCGGCGAAGGCGCCGGAATGAACGGCGACTTCGGGCATGCGGCGGGCAAAACGTTCGAGCGCAGCCTTGACCGCTTCGGTCATGATGCCTTGCCGCCAGTAGAAGCGGTTCAGCCAATAACCGAGGTGCCAGCGGCCGTGGCGAAGCTCGATGCCGACGCAGCCGATGTGGGCATCATCCCGCTCGGTGATGGCGAGCTCCCAATCGACACCGAGGCCGGAGGTGTGCTCGACCAGCCAGTCGAGCGCATCCTGCCGGTCATAGGGCGCGGGAACGCGGGCCAGCATGCGGGTGACGGCGAAATCCGAAAGCGATTCCGCAATCATATCGGCATCGCTGAGCCGGTGCGGGCGCAGCGTCAGTCGGCCGGTTTGGATGACCGGCGTCGGTCCCGGCATCAGGATGCGGGCATCGCGGCGGGTGAGGGCGAGAGCGTTCATCTCATGCCTCCCCAGCTGCGCAGCGAGATCCAGGTCTTGCGGTCAAGCCTGTACCATTCGACCGGAACGGTGCTGCCGAGTGCCAGCGATGCGGCAAGGCCTGATCCCTGGAACTGGAAGCCGCACTTCTGGACGACCCGCCTCGATGCGACGTTCGTCACCCGGCAGCGGGCGTCGATCTGCGCCACGTTCTCACGCGTGCGGAAGACCATGTCGATGAGGGCATGGGCCGCTTCCGTGGTATAGCCCTGGTTCCAGTGGGGCTCGCCCAGCCAGTACCCGATCTCGACCGTGTTCGGATCGCCCGTGGGTTCCACCCCGCAGCAACCGAGAAAGGCGCCGTTGTCGGCTTTGGTAATCGCATAGACGCACTTGCCAATCTCGCCAAGCTTCGTGCGTCGCACGAAATCGGCGGCATCATTGGTCGTATACGGGTGCGGCATACGCGATACCATAGTGGCGACGTTGGCGTTGTTGGCGAGATGGGCAAGGGCGTCGATGTCTTCTTCGTGGGGCGCGCGCAGAACGAGCCTTTCCGACAATAAGACGGGGCAATCGGTCCTTAACCTGTCCGGCCTCAGCCGTTCTTCGGGAGACCTTGATTGGTCTTCCCTTAACAATTCGCCTTGCATGGTTCAGTCCTCCTTGGTTGAGGGTAAAGAAAAAGGGGAGATGGCGCCCCATCTCCCCTGTTTTCTGGACTGAACCTGATGCGGTCAGCCGGGTCGATGAGACGCCGGCTGTTTTAGAGCGCTACCGGCTTATTCCGCTGCTTCCGCTTTCGGCATTACAGACACGTACACGCGGCCATTGGCCTTCGTACGGTAGTTCACGTTGCCCGCCGTAAGCGCAAAAATCGTGTGATCCTTGCCGAGGCCAACGTTGGAACCCGGGTGCCACTGCGTGCCGCGCTGACGCACGATAATGTTGCCTGCGATGACGGCTTCGCCGCCGAACTTCTTCACGCCAAGGCGCTTGGATTCGGAATCGCGACCGTTGCGCGAGGAACCGCCAGCTTTTTTGTGTGCCATTGGAGTTCTCCTTTAAACCTTGATCCCGTTACTTACTTGGCAGCCACGATGTCCGTGATGCGGACGACCGTGTGATGCTGGCGATGGCCGCGCGAACGCTTCGAGTTCTGACGACGGCGCTTCTTGAAGGCGATGACCTTCTTGCCGCGGTTGTGCTCGACCACTTCGGCCTTGACGGAAGCGCCCTTGACGAAGGGAGCACCAATCGCAGCGTCGGCGCCTTCGCCGATAACGAGGACTTCGGTGAATTCTACGGTGCCGCCGGCGGTGACTTCGAGCTTCTCGATGGTCAGCACGTCGTTGGCTGCCACACGGTACTGCTTACCGCCGGTCTTGATGACTGCGAACATTTTTTATCCTTTCATGTTCGTTCCGGCTCTCTCGCCATGGGAGCGAGCGGCCGTCTTTTTATCAGTCGAAACTTAGCAGGGATTCCAAAGGCTTGAGCCTTCAAAAAGTTCTGCCGGTGAAACCCTGCGGGAAGCAGGGCGGGCAAGGCGCGGACTTATCCACACCTATTGCGTCGCACGGGATATATAAGCGTCCCTGATCTGTCAAGGCAAAAGGATGAAAAGCTTTCACATTCGCCCTTGCCATCCCCCTCGTCTGTCGCTATGAGACAGCCCGCGCCAAACAAGCGCCGACCAGCATAACCGGAGAGGTGGCAGAGTGGTCGAATGCACCGCACTCGAAATGCGGCATACCTGCAAGGGTATCGTGGGTTCAAATCCCACCCTCTCCGCCATATTGGGCCTTGGGCCGCAAGGTTTTCCAGCAATTGCTGATTTCCATTGACCTTAGATGCCGACGTCGAAATTGGCTAGGGCCACACACTCGGCACGTCCTCTCTATTGGACATGCACTTCCGTTATGATCTAAAGGTCGGTCAGATGGATGTCGTGCGTGGGATCTATGCCGGTCGAGATTGATGAATTTATCAGACGCTCGGAACAAGGGGCTACCGAGCCCTATATTTGCCGAGGTGTGGACGGGAAGGTCTACTTTATTAAAGGCAAAGGGGCCGGCTACGATTCACTGGTGAAAGAGTGGATCGCGGGTCAGCTGGCGTTACGACTAGGTTTGCCTGTTCCCCGCTTTTGCATCGTTAAGGTTCCGCGCGAACTGTATGAAGCAGGGCGTGATGGACCCCTGCGAGATCTGGGATTCGGACTTTTGTTCGGCTCGGAGAATGTCGAGAACGCCAATGAAATGTCTTTCATCAACATTCAGCACGCTCCTGTAGGATTGAAGCGCGATATTGCTGCATTCGATTGGTGGATCCAAAACGGCGACCGGACACTAACCGACGCCGGCGGTAACCCCAATCTTCTCTGGTCAGAAAAAGGTCGTCGCATCCTTGTTATCGATCACAATCTAGCTTTCGATGAAGAAGTAACCCTTCATTCACAGCTCGAAAGTCATATTTTCCGCAATTCCTTGTCCGAGGTTTGCGACCATGCGGATTTACAGGGTCATTATAATGCGAGGTTTGAGAAGGCCTTGATTGATTTGCCGCAGATCCTTGGTGACATCCCTGAGCGGTGGCACTATGTAGACGATGCCTGCACGGTCGATATCAATTTGTCGCTCGATCGCGTCGAGAACATACTAAAGCGACATAGAATTCCGGCATTTTGGGAACGAACATGAAAAAGCATGCTGTCAGCTATGCGATAATCCGTTTCCAGCCGCACCTCGAAACGGAAGAATTCGCCAACATCGGTATCGTGCTCGTCGCGCCACGTATGAGCTATCTGGACTTCAGACTAGAGACCAAGCGCCTGGGCAGGCTGACAAGTTTCTTCGATAGCGTCGAAGCAACAACTATTCGTGGCGTTCTTAGGAGCTACTGCACAGAGCTCAAGCGAATTAGGGATCTCGCTGGTCATACCGGTGACGGCCAGAGTCGGTTCGAGTTCGAGCTGAGCGACAACGCAGAGCATCTTTTTCATGCTTTGACTAAGGATCGTGAGGGGATCATCAGGTTTAGTGACGTCCGCTTCGTGATGACTGACAATCCCAAGGTGAAGCTCGATGAACTTTTCGACTATTATGTCAGGCGGAATTTCGCCAGCGCGATCTACCGAGAAGGGCTCCTGGAAAAGCATGTTCGCAACATGCTCAGGCTTCGAGCGATCGACAAAAATTTCAAGCGACGAACGTTCAATGACGGCATTTATTCGGCGACGTTTCCGTTTGTTGAAATCGCTGAAGACGAGCCAGTCAAGATTCTCAAACCAATCTACTTGGGCCAGGACGATCCTACTCGTATTCTAGACCATGGAAACAAGTGGCTCTTCACTGTAAATAGACTGAAGCAATTGCTTCCTCGTGATGTTGTATTTGCGGTAGAGGGCCCAACCGGCGATTCGCTAAGGCAGCGGGCATTTCAGGAAGCTGTTGAACGGTTCCGAGCTAGCAATATCAAGGTAGTGGACGCAACCGTTGAGCGTGAGCTTGTCAACGCCGTTACTTCCTAAACGAAGTTTCTCCGTCGGGTGCCGGCTCACATAATTGTTTGGCACTTTACCGAGAGTATCATGGTCATTTCGCAGCCGATTCGATTCGACTCTTGAGTATGAGTTGTGGCATACTCTTTGTATGGCAAACGTCAGAAAGTTTTCCCCAGCAAGAAAGGCCCAGCGGCGCAACTTAGCTGTTGGATCATCGAGATCGGTCGCAGACACGATAAAGTTCCTGCTCGAAAATTTACCCCATGATGACAGAGAGGCTGTCCTCGCTGAGATAACTGATTTTGTTCGGCCAATTCCTGTAGAGAGAGCTGGGGATGTATTAGGCGTTATAGTAAAGTTTGCGCAACGAAATCAGAGTATTAGTGTCCAAGATGTTAAGGCCGCCGTAAAGCAAGCGGGCATCGAGGCAAAGCCGAAAGAAGTCTATAACGCAATCGGCTATTTGACACGGAAAGGGCATATCCACCGCACAGGCTATGGACGCTATATTGTAGACGGTGTGGAGATAGTGACCTCAGAGGATCTAGGTGGGGCAACATCCAGACATGAAGATGCCTATCGAGTAGATGAGTCAGATCAATCACTTGCAGATAAAGGGGAAAAGTAGGATAATACTCAGACAAGGCAAAAGCTTTGGCGTCTGAATAGGCCTGATACACCTATCCAGACGCTTGGCCAAAGCCTAAGCGCTCGTAGCTCAGTGGATAGAGCAGGTCCCTACTAAGTTCCCGGTCGCAGGTTCGAATCCTGTCGAGCGCTCCATCTCTTCTTACGGCGCGTCTAAATGATAGCACTAAGACACGCGGTATTGAATCCCCTACGAAAAAAAAAGTAATTATCGTTAACCGACTCGGACGAAATGATAAATCAGTCCAAGCCGATGATTCTCGTCGGCGAGAAGCTCTGAAACTTCTTGACGCCGCTGACCATTCCCTTGCCCGGTATCGGTGTTCCGATCGCACCTTTCAGCCAACACTGCTTCGTCGAGTAGTTATAGGTGAAGGCCATGCAGCGGTTGTCATCAACGCAGGCGAGACGGCAATCGAGAGGCGTCTTGGCTCTATTGTGAGGGCGCGGGGATAGGTCACCACCCCGTAAATCAACGTCGTGAAAAAGTGCGCTCTGTGGGTCGATCATTCCAAGCGTAAATGTGGGTGGATCAGCATCGACACCGCTGAGGAATCTGCCAGAGAAAGCGACGCTATTGCCATCCGCCCGGCCGGCACTGGATTTGAGGAAGCAGTTCGGTCCTTTCTTGATCTTAGGATTGGTGTTGAAGGTGAACGCTTTGCATTGGCCGTTCATGACCAGGCAGTCCTGCGCGCATTCGGCAGCATCGGCTGTTCTGATTGACGAAATATCGTCGCCGAAGAGATCCATGCCGGTATAGATCGCAATTCTGTTCGGTCGCTTCGTGAACTGCTCGATGGGCGATAGCAGCGCTTGCGTATCTTGCGAGCCTGGAGGCGTGGATGCCGCTGCTGCGACTGGTGGCGGAGCGGTGCTCTGCGCCGGTGTGGAGCTTCCGCCAGTGCCGGGCACTGTTGGCGGTGAAACCGCTGCCGTGGTCGGCCGCTGCGCAGCGCCGGTTCGATTGAGCTTGTAGCGTTCGATTTCCTCCGCCGTGAAAATATGCATGTCGTTGGGTGGCGTCTTGAACATAACGCTCATCACTTCAACGGGCGTATCGAACTGGTTGAGCAGATCAATAATGTCGGAAATCGCGAGCTGCGCTCCCACCAAATCAGGTGCGTCCGATGATATCTGGTGAACGCCTAGCTGGCCGTCTGCTTTCCTCTCGTTTCCAGCTAGGAATATGTAAGAGCACGCGGAGAAGCATCTGCTGTCTTTCGAAATATATGTTGCCAACTTTCGCTGATAAATATCATCGGCGATTAGCAATGCCATCTGAACATTTCCGCCGATGCTATTAAGCGTAACAAGTTTAACGTTCGGAGCGGCTTGAAGCGCGCGTCGAAAATTCAAAGCAGAGCCCGCGTCGATTTCTCCGTTCAAAGAGATGACGTCCGGCTTTGTGTTCTCGAACGCGAACGGACCAAAGGCATTCTCGGCCGCGAGAGCTGATACCGCCATTGTCAGGCCAGCCAACAAAGCCGCGATGCCCTGAAGTGCAGAACTAAGAACTTTACGCATGACACTACCCCAAACCACGTATTAGCAAACTACACGGCATGGGCGATTGCAAGTCTATCTTCCGCTCGGATACGTATAATTTGGGCCGTGCTTACTGATAAGCCCTTCTAGTTGCTATTGGCGCAACTGAGATACCTTTTTCTGGGTGGGATAATCCTTGGCTCCCCTTCAGGGGCGTCCTAAGCGTGATTGAAAGCAATAGTCGGAGAGGCCGCGGTGGCAACCATTCGAAAACTCAGAGGGCGTTGGCAAGCACAGGTTCGTAGACGCGGCATGAAGCCCCGAGCGAAGAGCTTTGATACCAAGACTGACGCCGAAAAATGGGCACGCGATCTGGAGACCCAGGTCGACCGCTTCGGCACTGCGCCTGATACCAAGATCCTTGAGACCACGACGCTCGGTCAGCTATTGGAGCGCTACCAGCAAGAGGTTTCGCCAGCAAAGCGCGGCTTCACTCAAGAGAGCCAGCGAATTGACGTGCTACGCCGGCATGATCTGTCTCACCGGACGCTGATAGGGCTTTCCCAGCAGGACGCGGCCTCATTCCGAGACGAGCGGCTCCGCTCAGTAGCTCCGTCCACCGCCGTTCGCGAGCTGGCAATCCTTAGTCACGTCATCGAGGTCGCCATCCGCGATTGGGGATTTCCGCTCAGCCGCAACGTCATCAAGCTCGTGCGTCGTCCGGTGATCCGAAACGAGCGAAATCGCCGTTTGGTCGGCGACGAGGAGCAGCGCCTGCTCGACGGTTGTGACGGTGGAAAGATTCCCTTCTTCAAGACGCTGCTCACATTAGCGATCGAGACCGGGATGCGCCGCGGCGAGATCCTGGGGCTGCGATGGAGCGACATCTCGCATAATCGCCGGGTAATCACGCTGACGATGACGAAGAACGGTTCCGGACGTGAGGTGCCACTATCCCAAAGGGCGTTTGATGCGCTTGAGGAGTGGAAAATGCGCGCGGATGTCGATCAGCCTCGTGTCTTTCCCATGGCTCCTGGTTCACTTGAGCAAGCTTGGTATCGCCTGCTGGTGCGCGCAAATGTCGACGGGCTCCGCTTTCACGACCTTCGTCATGAAGGCGTCAGCCGCTTGTTCGAGCGTGGGCTGAACGTGATTGAGGTCAGTAGCATTTCCGGACACAAGGAGCTTCGAATGCTCAAGCGCTACACGCACCTCAGCGCCGACGATCTAGTCGCGAGGTTGGCGTAGATCTATCTACCGAGTGCAGCACGATCAGGAACGATCGAAGTCCTAGAAAAAACGCGCGGTTCTGAACATGATGCCTCCTGCTGCCTGAGCAGTTTCCGAGCGCAACTACCCATCCTTCATAGCCAACGAAGAGCGGACCGTCGAACGACCTGTCTGTTCGTCGACCCCGCCGATCGCCAGCACGTCACACAGATTATCATATTAGAAATATCTTAAGTTGACAGACGTTGACATATGTTGACAAGGTGCTGTCTAGTGCCCTTAGATTCTGTCCAATAGACAGCGTTTTGGGCTTTTGATGTTGACGTAAGTTAACGCTACGTTGACAAAAATCTCTCGAAAATCGTTTTTTCCGACTGTCAACATAGCCGTGGATCTTAGCCGGCGATCGCAATCTGCGGCGTGCAACGAGCTGTTTTCGAGGAGATCTTCCAGAAACAGATCGACATAGACGGTTCAACGGTCGCTTGTGCCTGTGTTCCTTGCGTTAGCTCCGGTCAATCGTCATATTGGTTGAAGGCACTGCAGGGCAGCGCGGAAAAGACTATGAAGTGACAACGTTGAGCGCACGCGGTGCTGCCTTCACCGAGTGGCCTCCGGTCGGTAGATCAATCAACCGCGTGTTCATATCTCAGCCAAGTGCGCACGCCGTGGAGTATGCGTGGATGCTAAGGTCGATGTCGGAAGTCTGTTCTAGTAGTGGCCAGGCTGTCGCGGCTATTCGTGTTGCGCGACTACGGCAGGTGCTAGCTACCCTTAGGAGACTGTCGTTCAATCCGACAGGCGCTGGGCTTGAGTCCGAAGTATTCCATCATTCATTTATCCGATGCTGTCAGGCCATCCGCGTTGCGCCATGTGGGTCGTTTCTTCATCGATGCAAAGCGAGGTGCCTGGAAGGCCGGTTCGCCGGCTTTAATTGAAGCATGCTTGCTACATTCTTCGGGCGAGTTAAAATCTCGTAGCGGCCACTGGCAGCGATTGTCGTCGGCCGCGCGGGAAGGCCGTCGGAGCTGCGCTTTGCGCGCCAGCGACGAACCTCGAGTCAACCAGGGCCATTCGACATGATACGTCGCCGAAAGAGTGTCGGGGCGCCGGAAGGTGGGTGGCCGGAGCCTCCCCTATAAGACGGGAACAAGCGTTCTATCGCCGGAGAGATTGACTTCGTCGGACGCTGAAGGCGGCCGGCAAGCCCGAAGGGCGCGCAGGCGAGCAAAGCGAGCTAGCAGCCGCGACGCATTTGTGTATTTCCGACCATTTGATACATCATATACATGTAAGCATATTATATATATATAGGGCGGAGTTACACAAAAGGGACACGTCATCTCAACCGGTAGCATTGATAGATCTACCGGCCGGAAATTTTTCTGACGATTTTGTGTAACTCCGACATTTGGCGTCTATTCAGAGCTTGCGGATTGACCCCGCGGAACTCAAAGAAGGATTTCCAGATGAGTGAAAACGTCCCAAATACCTTGCCCTCCCTGGACAGTGATCGCGAAGAGGAGCTCAAGCAACTGCTTGGGCGCCGGAATGCTATGATCGTGGCTTGGAAAAACGCCCAGCACGAGCGCACATACGAGGAGTTGCGCCGGAAGGCAAGAGAGCAACGCGCCTTCGAACGCAGATTGGAGGGCAAGACGGTTCGACCGCACAATTCTCGAACACAACATCCCGATGAATGCCGCGACGACGTGCGCCGCCGCTACAACCGCGACGCCATGCGCAAGAGACGCGGCAAGACAGCGGAGACGGTCCGCGCATACGTGTGGCTCGGCGACCTGACTGAGGAAGAGAAGAAGCAGCGCCGAGCTGAGCGTCGTCGAGCTTCTCGTGCTGAAGAGCGAAAAGCTGCAGCAAAGCGGGCTAAGCTTAAGCAGTTCTGAGCCCGACAGCTGGTAGACTGACGCGGATGTCGCGTCAGTTCTTTCATGAATCACGTCGGCTCTTTGCCTGCAGAAGATCTGCCTCTCCGGCTTTTAAAGAGCACCATCCCGTCCGCGGCGCGCGTTGCGCGACCCTGTCGGACCCTAACCCGCTCGATGCAAGAAATCGTCTCCCAGACCAAAGTTTTTTAGAAGAGCGGTCAATTTTCGATCTATCTAGCGGGCGACGAAGGTTGAAGCACACGTAAGGAGATCAGATGCTCAGTCCAGAACTTCGAAGGCGTGTCGAGGAAGGTGCTCGGCGCTATCAAAAGCCAGAGAGCCCCTCCAAATTCGACGAAGCCCTGGAGTTCCTTGGAGAACTGGAGGCTCAATCTCGGAAGCGCCGGCTAAAAATCCAACTCGATTTGCCGGTCGGCGAGAGCCATACGATCACGATCAAAGTTGATTGATCGTCATGGTCGAGCGGAGGAGCTCCTGACCTTCGCTCGATCAGCTTAGCCGTTGTTCAGCTTGGACTTCGATTGTGCCAGCGAGGTCGCCAAGTCTGAGGCCTTACGGCGGAGCTCTTCTTTCTCTGGGACGTCGCCCTGGTTCTCGCGCTTGTCGCCAGCAGCTTCGTTTGCTGGGTCCAATGGTGTCAGCGCCGCTATGACGATCAAGGCGATCAAGTTGAAAACGAAACCGAGCACGAACCAGCCGAAGACGTCGCGTTTTTTGTTCGATGCTACAATGGCACATGCGTCTCCGAATACGACGCCGGCGACTCCGATGATCAGCAGCAAATGAATTTCCCCCTGCGCAAACGCGTGACGACCCGAGGGAACGAAAGGGAACGATTATGTCTTCGAGCGCGTGGTGCGGGAGGCTGGGCGAGACGGTGCCGTCTCTTCCAAGCGCATTGATCTATATAAGCGTGATTGCTTCATTCTTGAGGCCAAGCAGAGCCGGCTCAATGGCGAAAAGAAGCTCGACGCGCTACAACTTCCGGGGCTAACCTCCACGGCATCGCGTGGACGCCGGCACGACGCGAATCGTGCTTGGGACGTGCTAATGATGAACGCTCGGCAGCAGGCGGAAAATTACGTTCGGCTTCTGCCTGCATCACATGAGCCACCGCCGTTTGTATTGGTCTGCGATGTCGGCCACGCAATCGAGGTCTATGCCAATTTCCGACGCGACGGCAAGGCCTACGACCAGTTCCCGGATCGCCGCTCTTTCCGCATCTATCTCGAGGATTTGCGTGAAGAGAAGATTCGCGAGCGGTTGAGGGCAATCTGGACGGACCCATTGTCGCTTGATCCTTCCCGATATGCGGCCAAGGTTACGCGCGAGATTGCGACCGGAATTGCAAAGGTGTCGAAGGCGCTTGAAGAGCAGGGCCATGCCACAGAGGAAGTGGCGATGTTCCTGATGCGCATCCTTTTCACCATGTTTGCCGAAGACGTCGAGCTTCTGCCGAAGGATTCCTTCAAGGAACTGCTGAAGGATTGCGCAGCAAAGCCAGAAATCTTTCCCAGTATGATGGAAGACCTTTGGAGAGCCATGGACGAAGGCGGTTTCACCGCGACCATTCGTGAGAAGGTGAAGCGTTTCAACGGTGAGTTCTTCCACAACAGGCGGGCGTTGAAGCTCGGCCATGAAGAGATTAGTGAACTTGCTGCTGCGGCTGCTTATGACTGGAAGGATGTGGAGCCGGCGATCTTTGGCACCTTCCTCGAACAGGCGCTGGACCCGACCGACCGCCGCCGTCTTGGAGCGCATTACACGCCACGCGCCTATGTCGAACGCCTTGTCATTGCCACCGTCATCGATCCTTTGCGCGAGGAATGGAACAATGCCCGTTCCACCGCCGACCGGCAAAAGTCGGAAGGCAAGGAGGCGGCTGCGATCAAAACCGTGCAGGCCTTCCACGACAAATTGTGCGAAACCCGTGTGCTTGACCCCGCCTGTGGCACGGGCAATTTTCTCTATGTCTCGCTGGAATTGATGAAGCGGCTTGAGGGAGAGGTGCTGGAGGCGCTGAACGACCTCGGCGGACAGGAAGCCCTGGCCTATGAAAGCCATACTGTCGATCCGCACCAGTTCTTGGGCCTAGAGCTTAACCCGCGTGCGGCGGCGATCGCCGAGCTTGTTTTGTGGATTGGTCACCTGCAATGGCATTTCCGCAATCGCGGCGTTGCCCCTTCCGAACCGATTCTGAAGGCTTTCCACAACATCGAGAACCGCGATGCGGTGCTGACCTGGAATGGCTATCCGCTGCCGAAGGTGGTGGACGGGGAGGAGACCTATCCAAACGCCCGTCGGCCCGACTGGCCGAAGGCGGATTACATCGTCGGCAACCCGCCCTTCGTCGGGGGTAAGGACATCCGTGCGCGTATGGGTAGTGCTTACGCCGAGGCGCTGTGGAAAGCGCACAAGCACATGAACGAAAGCGCGGATTTTGTCATGTATTGGTGGGATCGCTCCGCTGAGATCCTGCTCAAGGCCAAAAGCCCGCTTAAGCGCTTCGGCTTCGTCACCACCAATTCCATCAGCCAGGTGTTTCAGCGCCGGGTGATGGAGCCTCATCTCAATGCCAAAAAGCCGCTCTCCATCATCATGGCGATCCCGGACCACCCGTGGACGAAAATCACCCGCGACAGCGCTGCCGTGCGTATCGCCATGACCGTAGCTGAGGCTGGCAAGCGAGATGGCGTGCTGTTGGAAGTGACGGCAGAGGAGGGCGTGGAGACCGACAGCCCGGTGATCCTATTAGAGGAGAAGCGCGGCAAGGTGAATTCGGATTTGACGATTGGGGTGGATGTCAGCGCTTCGTTATCACTGAGGAGCAATCTGGGACTTTGCTCAAATGGGATGAAGCCTTTAGGTGCAGGCTTCATTTTGTCGCGATCTGAAGCTCAACACTTTGGGGCAGGTATAGATCAGAAAGTAGACAAGGTGCTGCGGTCCTATCTGAATGGTCGCGATGTTGCACAGAGAGCCAGAGATGTATTTGCAATTGATTTTTTTGGATACTCTGAAGTTGACGTTAGACAAAAGTTTCCGGAATTGTTTCAGCATCTTTTGGTAACAGTCAAACCAGAGCGCGAAGCTGCATTTGAGCGCTCTCCAACCAAGGATAATGAAGAATACGCGCGGCTTTGGTGGCTATTTTGCAAACCGAGACAAGAGATGCGTGATTTCTTAGCTGGCCTTGAAAGATATATAGTAACGGTGCAGACGGCTAAGCATCGAATTTTTTCGTTCATCGACAATACATTGATGGCCGATCAAAAGCTTATGGTCTTTGGCCTTAAGAATGCCTTTCATCTTGGGGTGCTGAGCAGCGCAATTCATACGGTTTGGACACTCCGCACTTGCAGTTGGTTAGGTGTTGGGAATGACTCTGTCTACGTTAAGACACGCACCTTCGACCCTTTCCCGTTCCCCGACGCATCCGACTTCCAAAAAGTCAATATCGGCGAGATCGCCGAAGAACTGGATGCCCATCGCAAGCGCGTGCTGGCCGGCAATAAGCACCTGACGCTGACCGGCCTCTACAACGTGCTGGAGCGGCTGAGGGCGGGGGCGAAGCCCTACGATCTGAATGACAAGGAGCATCGCATCTTCGACGATGGGTTGGTGCTGATCCTGAAGGAACTGCACGACAGGCTAGACGCGGCTGTGGCTGAGGCTTATGGCTGGCCGGTCGATTTGCCGGAAGAAGAAGTTCTCGCTCGTCTCGTCGCTTTGAACAAGGAGCGGGTAAAGGAGGAGGCGCGGGGCAAGGTGCGCTGGCTGCGTCCAGACTACCAGATCCCGCGTTTCGGCTCGGACAAGGAAAAAGCCGAGCAGCTGGAAGCTGATCTCGGCGAGGCGATCACCGCCGTTGTCTCCGGACCGAAGCCAGCTTTCCCCAAGGACGAGCGCGACCAGACCTTTGCAGTCCATCAGGCGCTGATGGAAGCCGAGAGACCAGTAGAGCCGACCACAATCGCTGCCTCCTTTAAGCAGGGTCGTAAATGCTTGGATTCCGTCTCCGCCGTCATTGCCTCCCTCTACCGCATGGGGCTCGTCTCAACATCCGATGGTAAGAGTTTTGAGCTGCGACGGGCGGCTTAACTGAGCATCCTCCGCGTCGTGTCGTTGGTTGGGCTTTAAAGGAGATGCATGAGCGTGAGTGAATTCGTTGGTCGTGTCGTGAAGATTTTCATCACCGGTAAAGATCCGCGCAGCCTGCGAACTGTCGAACTCGACAATTGGACTGGCGTCGCGATTGCTGGGCAGCCCGAGTTCTTTAAGAAAGCTCTGGAAGCGGAAGTGCTAGCCCGGTCATGCGTCTATTTGCTAATCAAGAGCGGCGCAGAGGATGACCTGCCAGAGATCTATGTTGGCGAGAGTGACGACTTCTCGCAGCGCTACACGAACGGCAAGTTCCCGATCGAATTTGACACCTTCCTGATCTTCACCAGCAAGGACGACAACCTGACGCGTGCGCATGTGAAATGGTTGGAGGAAAAGCTGTGGTCCATTCTTCGGGGCAACAGTGGGAAGGTGATTGTCGCCAACGCGAACAAGCCGACGAGCTCAAACCTTCCCCGCGCCGATATTGCGACGATGCAAACCTATCTTGGGAACATGATCTATGTTCTGGAAGCGCTCGGATATGATCTCTTCTCTGTCAAGGAGAGAACCTCTACATCACCAGCCGGACAGGTGGAACAGCGCGACGACGAGGCGCAAAACCTGATTATCGACCTCTATGCCACACTGCCAAAGCGGCTCGATGATCGGGCGTTTCTTCGCTACGAGGATGGCGCCTACGTTTTGATGGCTGGCTCCAAAATCAACGCGAGGATCACGGAGAGCCTGCCGTCAAACGTGCGAAAGCTACGTGAGCAGTTGATTGGGGATAGCGGCCTTATCGAGCGTGGTGATCACCTGGAACTCACCAGAGACATCCCCTTTTCGAAACCTTCACCAGCCTCTGCTCTCGTCAAGGGCCGAAGCTCTACGGGTTATCAAGACTGGTTGAGAGTGGCGGATGGTGTGCCGCTCGGCGCCGTGCTCGGTATCGCAGCTGCTGTAAGAGATCTGGTCGGAACGGCGCAGTAAGGCCACACTTGAAGCGATCAATCACCAGTTTGCCATCCCCCTCGTCTGTCGCTATGAGACAGCCCGCGCCGAATAAGCGCCGGCCAGCATAACCGGAGAGGTGGCAGAGTGGTCGAATGCACCGCACTCGAAATGCGGCATACCTGCAAGGGTATCGTGGGTTCAAATCCCACCCTCTCCGCCATATTGGGCCTTTGTTTCAAGCCAATATCAAGCTAGCAGATTCGCTGGCAATCAGCTCAAAAGCCTCAACCCTCCGGAAACCGATAGGCCACGTCCGCAAAAGACCCTGTCGGAAACACGTAGAAGAATTTCAAATTGGCGGATGATTCGTTGCGGATGCCGTGTTCGGCGTTGCCGGGGATGAAGACGGTCGTGCCAGGTTTGACCGTGGTTTCTTGGCCGTCGATCCGCACGATGCCGGTTCCCTCGAAGATGAAGTAGATTTCCGATGGGTTGTGGCGATGGGGTTTAAGCTCGCCGCCGGGTGCCAGTTCGGCGATGCCGGCGCTCATGCTGTCGGTGGGGGTGATATCGCTGCTGAGCAGAGTGTGCCAGGAGATCGAGCCATGGACGGGATCGTTCCATCCGTCGCGCGGGCGCTCTTCGGCTGTGGTGATAACGGCTTGCGATCGTTCTGTCATTTCGCCTCAAAACGCTGGGTGAGCAACCATATCGGACGGTGTCACAAGCGCTGAGAATGTCAATCGGGCTATATGGCTGCGGATCCGCGGTCGCGATGCCGGCGCAGGGAGGTTGGCGAAAAAGTTAGCCGGCGAAAATCTTGCGAGCCGTTAGTTGAGTTTATACGGCAGCTCGCTTGCCTCGATGCGGGAGCGAGAGGAAGAGAAGCGGGATCAGCGTCAAAGGCGTGTCTCGGAGATTTAGGGCTGGTGTGTCTGCCTTCGAGCAACAGTTCGATCACGGCCGAACTATTTCAGGTGTCATGTCGGCTACACTGGAACTCTCAAAGGAGACTTGCGATGTTGACCAACACAGCCAAATTCAACGCCGCTGAGAGCGATCACGACCACATCGAAATCAAGCCCAACGTGCTTTATGTCGGCACTCCCGTCGTGCTGATTACGAGCCTCAATCCTGATGGCACGACGAATATCTCGCCGATGTCTTCGGTTTGGGCTCTATATGATCGTGTCGTTCTGGGCCCGACATCGACCAGCAAGGGGTGGGAAAATCTCCTGCGCGAGCGTCAACTGGTGCTGAATTTTCCGTCACCGGAGCTGTGGCCGAAGGTTGAGGCGATCGCGCCGACCACGGGCCGCGACCGCGTTCCCCCACACAAGGAAAAGATCGGCTATCGTTTCGAGCCCCATAAATTCGATGTGGCCGGCTTCACGCCGCAGCCAGCCGACCTCGTGCGGCCTCTGCGCATCGCCGAATGTCCGATTCAGTTCGAGGCGGAGGTGGTGGCGGCGCATCCTCCCGGCGAGGAATGGCCCCCGGAGCACGCCGAGGCGTTCTCCATTATCGAGGCGAAGGTTCTTCGCGTTCACGCACACAAGGATATCGTCGTCGCTGGCACCAATCATATCGATACCAGCAGATGGAGCCCTCTGTTTTACGTGTTTCGACATTATTTCGGCACCGGGCCGGATCTCGGCCGCACTTTTAAGGCCGAGAGATGATGCATTCTCCGGCGGAGGAGGCGGTCTGTGCTGTCACAGAGCTAATTTTGCCGGCTTCGGCCCCGCCTATCAGTAGCTCCAGACCGGCTTCGAACAATGCATCATGGCCGTTGGCGCGGTAGAGCGCCAAGGCTTTGGCCAGGTTCGGATGGCTTTCGGCGGCGACATCAAGCGCCGCCCGATCTTCGGAACCGGCCATATCGGCCTGCTCCTCTAGCACGCATCCTACCACATAGCGGCTGATCGCGATCTGCAGCTCCAGCGCCTTTCCCGGATCGAAGCAGGAGGCATGAAAAGGAAGCGGGCGGTTAGGCAGCTATATGGCAGCACCATGGTCTAAGATGACCGGCGCAGCCGTTCGGGTGTGATCAGTTGACGGAATCGTCCGGATCGGGGTCCTTGACCTTGGTGAAGAGGCTCTTCAGCGCACTGGTCTTCGCCTTCGCCACCTTGTTGGCCTTGATCGCCCGCGTGGCGGCCTTGGCCTGTTCCAGCATCATCTCGATCTGGATCTGCTGGATTTCCGTCAGGCGCTCCCATTGGCGATTAAGGAGGTGATCGACCTTTTCATGCAGGTGGCGGATTTCCAGTTCGGCCTTCAGATTGACCTTGTAGTCGTTGAGGGCTCGCAGGCGATCCTTCTCTTCCTGGCGGCGCTGGCTCATCATGATGATCGGCGCCTGGAGTGCTGCGATGGTCGACAGAACCAAGTTCAGCAGGATGAACGGATAGGCGTCGAAGGCCTGCTTTTCGCCCATGATGAGATTGATCATCATCCAGACGGCGAGAAACAGACAGAAGGAGATGATGAAGGTCCAGCTGCCACCGAAGGACGCGACGCCATCTGCCATGCGGTCGCCGATCGAGCGGTGGTCTTCGTAATCTTCTTCGATGTTTTCGGCCAGCGTATCATGCGTCTTCAGGCTTTCCACGACCTCGTCCTCGAGGGTGGAAAGCTCGCCGCGCTCGACCGTCAGCAACTCGGCGATATATTGGGCGCGATAGTCGTCCATCACCTTGCGGCTGATATAGTCGTCGGCACGAAGCTCGGGATGCTTCAGTCGCATGAAATCCGCCAGCGAGGGGCGGAGGTCATCGACATGGACGGCATCTTTTTTCTTGAGCACCTGACCGGTGATGGCGTCGATCAGCTTGACGGACTTGGCCTTCGCCTGCGCGAGACTTTTGGTATAATCGTCCATCTCCACAACGGTCGGGCTTTCGCCCTCGCCCGCGTCGAAATCGACGATACCTTCCGCCGGCTCAAAGGTCTTCGTTTCTGTCATCTAAGGGGCCTTCTTTGACGTTTTCTCGCTCATTTAGCCAATAATGCGAACAGGAATATGACTGTTAGAAGACAGGAGATATTGCGACCGATACAGGCCGCTATCTCCCATCTGCAACTTTACTCTTCCATTTGCTCCTAGCAAAATTATAGCGCCATTATCCTAAGCAACGGCAAACACCGTGCGCCAACCTTGCGATCCGTTGCGCCGAATTTTGCCAGGACCTCTAAAAACAACCGTTCCGCGCGATTTCTTAAACGTTTTCAAAAGTGTTACGTGTTTCTGCAGGAATTTCTACCGATTCAATCAGCTTTTGATTTTTCACCCCTTGACCAGGGCCGGCCGACTTCTATTTGCCGCAGTGCAACAGACATTCGTGAGAGCGAATAAATGTTAAAGTTTCAATGAATTATCGGCAGCGCGTTGGGGGCCTGTTGTCGCGGATCTTTTAAATGAGTGGAAAGGATCGCTATGCACAATCCCCCGGCAGAGGACTTGGAGTCCATCGCCCGGCAGGGCGGCCGCTTCAAGCGTATGGCTGTCAGGATACCGACTTACCTGACTGATCTCAAAGAGAATCCAGCCTGGCTGCCTATGTTCCTATTGGCCAGGACCCTGCCGTTTCGGCGCATCCATTGGCTGGCCACGCAGCAGCCCGTCAGGCTTCCGGTTTCCGGCACCTCGATGTTTGCCGGCGCCGATCGCAGCGCCATCGTCAACGCCCTGCGGACCGATGGCATCTATCCAAGCCTGATGCTGCCGGACCATATTCATCGGGAAATCGCCGAATTCGCCGCCCACACCGCCTGCTTCGGCAATTTCAACAGAAAGCTCGAATTTGTCGCAAGCGAACATAGGCAAGCGGAGGGTCGTTTCGGACGTCCGCTTCTGAGCGGACACTTCTTCGAGCGCTCGCTCGATTGCGAGGCTGTCATGGCGGTCCAGCGCGATCCGCTGCTGATCGATGTCGCCCGCCAATATCTCGGCGGGCAGGCTAAGGTAATCACCACCCGCATCTGGTGGAGCTTCCCGACGCAGGCTTCCGAGGCCGACAGAAGCCTCGCCTCGCTCGACAAATACCACTTCGATCTCGATGATTGGCGGATGCTCAAGTTCTTCTTCAATCTCGTCGATGTGGATGAGGGCACTGGTCCGCATGTCTTCGTCAAGGGAAGCCACAAGCGCCGCCGGGTTCGTCATCAGCTAACCTTGCTTGTCGGGCATCCGGCCAACGAAGTGCTCGATTATTATGGCGAGGCGAATGCGCTGACACTGACCGGCAAAGCCGGCTCCGGCTTCGTCGAAGATCCCTTCGGTTTCCATATGGGCACAGTGCCGACGCAGAAGCCGCGGCTGATGATGGAGGTGGGCTTCGGCGTCTCGAAGCCGTCGCGCCGCCGTTTCCACGGCGAACCAGTCCTGCGCTAGAGCAAGCCGAGCGAAGTCCACTGCGGTTTCGCAACAACGACAGGCGCAAAATCAAAATGCGCATTTAGCTGGCATCATGGAGCGCCTGTTATAATTGGCGCTCCCGTCTGACCGATCTCAGGCCGAGCGACTGAACCGCTTGGCAATCAGGTGGTCGAGCGCGATGCGCCCCGGCCCGCCCGCGATGATTACCAGAAAGCACGTTGCCCATGTGCCATGCGTTGGCCAGGCATCGGGATAGACGAAAATCTCGATGACCAGGGTCATGCCGAGCAGCGCCAGTGCCGACAGCCGGCTTGCCAATCCGATGACGAGCAGGAACGGGAAGAAATGCTCGCTGAAGGCGGCAATATGCGCGGCGATCCAGGGATCGACCAGCGGCAGCTTGTATTCCGTCTGAAAGAGATAGACGGCATTGTCGGTCACATGCCAGCCATCCACCTTGGTCTGGCCGGATTGCCAGAAGACGGCGGCGATCGACAAACGCGCAATGAGCGCGATCAGGTCATGCGGGATACGGTCGAGAAGCTTTAGGCCACTATAAAGTCTTTGGGGCACGGTTTCGCGTTCGGCCGGAGTGGCCGTCATCATCCGGTTCTGCATGTCGGTTCTCCCTTGCGTTCAGCGAATGGCCATGAAAGCGCCTGCCGTGAACGCACCGGCAAGATTGGCGGAAAGATCGAAATTGGCGGCTTCCGCGAGGGTCCTCTCATAGGCCTCGCCAAGGGTGACGCCCGAAAACAGCTCTTCCAGAAAGGTGGCGCCACCCGGCGGCAGGCGATGCACCTCGACGATCATCTGCGGGCGGATGACGAGAGCATCCTCGCCCGTCCAATCGCTGATATCTGCAAGCTCGATTTCGCCGGTGTTCATCGCCCATATGGTGACGGCCGGATAGGTGGAACGCGCGACCGAGGCAGAGGGGTGCGGCAGGAAAGTCAGCTCCGCCAGGCCTGCCGGCTCGATGGTCGCTACGAGTGCTGCGTCGAGCGGTACGGCATCCGCCGCATGATAGGCCCGACCCCGAAGTGCCTCCAATCGCATGACATCGGGCAGATAGGGGATTTCCCGTGTCGGTTCGAAACTCTCGACGAAATCGGGGAAATCATCGCCGTAGGCAAGTAGCAGCGGCGAGCGCGGCGGATGCAGGCGGATGAATTCATGCGCCATGGCGGCGAAGAATTCCTTACCGACGATCCGTTCCGCAGCCGGAAAGCGCGAGGCGAGCGCGCCGATCAGGCCGATGGCGACATTGTTGCGATAGACGCCGAAACGCCGTGCCGGCTGTGGGCCATTCCAGGCCGTCAATCCATCGGGGACCGCGAGATCGGGATCGATAAGCGCTGCGGCGAATTTCCTTTGCGAGGCGAGAGACATCGATCCCTCCTCAGGCTGCCCGACGTGCGGCGGCGCGCTTCAGGATGGCGTCGGCTGCTTCGGCCTCGGCCCTCAAAACCGGCCATTCCGGCACGTCGTTATCCCACTCGACCAGGCTGGCCACCGGTCCGATCCGGCCGATCAGCTCCGCGTAAAGCGCCCAGACTGGATCTTTCACCGGCGTATCGTGGCTGTCGATCAAAAGCGGCGCGCCTGAATCGTCGATGGTCTCCGAATGGCCGCTCAGATGGATCTCGCGCACCCATTGCACAGGAAAGCGCTCCAGATAAGCCCGCGCATCCATCTGGTGATTGGTGGCGGCGACGAAGACATTGTTGACGTCGAGCAGCAGGCCGCAGCCCGTGCGCCCGGCGACTTCAGTAAGAAATTCCGTTTCCTCGATCGTGCTTTCTTCGAATAGCAGGTAGGTAGCCGGATTCTCGAGCAGCATCTGGCGACCGAGGATTGTCTGCACCTGATCGATATGGGTGCAGACCTGCGAGAGCGTCGCTTTGGTATAGGGCAGGGGCAGGAGATCGTTGAGAAAGGTCGTATCGTGCGTCGACCAGGCGAGGTGCTCCGAAAAGCTTTCAGGCTCGTAGCGATCGCAGACGATCTTCAGGCGAGCAAGATGATCCTGGTCCAGCGGCTGCATTGAGCCGATTGAAAGGCCGACGCCGTGGATGGACACGGCATAATCCTCGCGCAGCTTGCGAAGCTGGGCATGTGGTGGACCGCCATCGCCCATATAGTTTTCGGCATGGACTTCGAAGAAGCCGATCGGCTGCGCGGCCGCATCGATCGCGGAAAAATGCTCCGGCTTGAAGCCGACGCCGGCGTGGCGGGGAAGTTCTGACGGTTTCATTGCAGGCCTCCGGGTGAGAGTATTTCCAGCAAAGTTACGAAGCGGTTCGCGTTCGGAAGGGGGCGGCGCTTATGAAAGGTTGCGCCGCCCATGTGTTTACGCTGTCTTGTCAGACCGGCGCCGGACCCTGCGCCAGAGTGCCGTGGCCGTTCGGCGTCTTGATTGTCTCGCAGGTTCCGGCGGGAACCAGCTTCCACGAGTTGCGCTGATAGTCGACCTTCGACGTGCCGGCGCAGGTCGTGCCGGCGCCGGCGGCGCAATCGTTCTGGCCCTTGAGGGCGACGCCGTAGCATTTTTCCTTGGCATCGGCGGCAGATGCTGTCGTTGCGCCGGCAACCAGCGTCACCGCCGCTGCGACCGATGCGGCCAGGGCGAGTGCGGACATCTTGCTCATGACAAACTCCTTACGAGAGACGATTGACGATCAATCCGGCCTCGGATCAGGCCGGGGTCAGCGAGCCGTGGCCCTTCGGGGTCTTCATCGAGGTGCAGGTGCCCGTCGGAACGAGCTTGAAGGACATCTTATCGTAGCTCATGGTCGACTTGCCGGCGCAATCATGCTTGCCGGCGGCACAATCGTTCTGGCCCTTGAGGGCGACACCATAGCATTTTTCCTTGGTATCGGCGGCCGAAGCCGGGACGGCGACGGATGCAAGTGCCGAGGCGATCGAGCCAGCAATGGCCAGGGTGAGGATGCTGTTCTTCATGGATCTGTCTCCTAGATGGATGCGAGCCGTCATTGGCTTGCATCGAGGTCTACGGAGCGTCTGGAGCGGATGTTACAGCCGTATCGGAATTTTTTTCGAGATGGCGTCATTTATATTGTGCCGGCTATCTGCTGCGGCGGGCAATAGCCGAGCAGGTGTGGCGGTGAGGCTGGAATGTGCATGGGTAGCGGACGCATCCGGCGGAGAATCTGTCGCGGAGACGAAAAGGCTTGAAAAATAGTTGCCGTTGCCGGTAACGAAAGCCTGCGGTTCCGCGTAGAGGAGATGTCGGATGAATCATTCGGCGCGCGAAGAGGAATGGGCAGTCTGGATGCGCGCGGCTATCGGCGGCGATGCGCAGGCCTATCACCGTTTCCTCACCGCTGTGACGCCGCATCTGCGCGCCATGGCACGCCGGCGCTGCGACCAGCTGGGCGCGCCGGTAAGCGAGGCCGAGGATGTGGTGCAGGAAGTGCTGCTGGCCATCCATCTGAAGCGCGGCACCTGGGATTCATCCCGCCCGATCGGACCCTGGCTGTCGACGATCGTGCGCAACAAGCTGATCGACAGCCTGAGGCGGCGCGGGCGGCATACGAGCGTACCGATCGACGACGTGATCGATTTCCTGAAGGCGGAAGAGCATACCGACGCCTTGGACCGGTTCGATGTCGATCGTATGCTGGAGCTGCTGAAGGATCCGCAGAAGACGATCGTGCGCTCGATTTCCGTCGAGGGAAGCAGCGTGCGGGAAACGGCGGGGCGGCTGAAGATGACGGAAGGAGCGGTGCGCGTGGCGCTGCACCGCGCGTTGAAGGCGCTTGCGGCCTTGTATCGGAGTGAGACCAGTGAAAACCGATGACCTCATCAATCTTTTGGCGCAGGACGCGCCGGTCCGCACGCGGATCGGCAAGGCCCTGACCATGGCGGTTATCGCGGGCATCCTCATCAGCGGCGGGCTTTTCTTCGCCGCGATCGGCTTTCGTGCCGATATCGATACAGCGATGGAGACCGTTCGCTTCCTGTTCAAGTTCGTCGTGACGATCGCACTTGCCACAACAGCGTGCGCCGTCGTCTTCCGCATCGGGCGGCCGGGCGTTTCACTGCGCCTGTGGGGCTGGACGCTGCTTTTGGCGCCCGTCCTGCTGCTTGCCGCCGCCGCTGTCGAAATGGCCGTCATGCCGGCCGACAGCTGGAGTGCGCGGATGATCGGGCACAATGCCCGCTTCTGCCTGACACTAATCCCGCTGCTGTCGATCGGGCCGCTTGCCTGCTTCCTGTTCGCCCTGCGCCAGGGCGCGCCGGAAAAGCCGGGTATTGCCGGCGCTGTCGCCGGCCTTGCCGCCAGCGGCATCGCGGCGACCTTCTACGCCTCCAACTGCACGGACGACAGCCCGCTTTTCGTCCTGCTCTGGTATCCGATCGCGATCGCCATGGTGACAGCTGTCGGATATCTACTCGGGAGGCGCCTATTGCGCTGGTGAAATAATCAATCCTAAACTTCCACCAGGGGCCATCATCTTGAGCATCGACGGTGCTCCGCCAAAAAAATGCATTTGCCTGCGTTAAACTATTTGCATCTGCGACGAATTCTATTATAGAGGCGCAGCCTTCACCGCGAAGGGTTTTATCGCCTGGCGGTCGTTGGGGAATAGTTCAATGGTAGAACGACGGACTCTGACTCCGTTAATCTTGGTTCGAGTCCAGGTTCCCCAGCCAATTTCAAGCTTCCCGATTTGAATAAACATTTTTGGTTTGCCTCTGGTCCTTGAGGCGGATATCCGTCTTCCTATGATTGAAATCTTTTCGAAGGAGAAACTACTCCTTGTCATGAGATTTGATTTGTCTTGGATTGTGTCGACAATTTAGCTGCGTGCCTAAAATGGATTTTCGATGACGATATTGGTTTCAGGTGGAGCCGGCTTTATTGGCGGAAACTTTGTACTGGACTGGCTGGAGCAACACGACGAGACGGTCGTTAACCTCGACAAGCTGACCTATGCCGGCAATCTGGATACGCTGAAGGGTTTGAAGGGCGATGACCGCCATGTGTTCGTACATGGTGATATCGGCGATCGCGAGCTGGTGAGCGATTTGCTGGCGATGCACCGGCCGCGTGCGGTCATCAATTTCGCAGCCGAAAGTCATGTCGACCGCTCCATCCATGGGCCTGGCGATTTCATCCAGACGAATATCGTCGGGACCTTCAATCTGCTGGAAGCCGTGCGCGGCTATTGGGATGGCTTGCCGGACGACGAGAAGCAAGGCTTCCGCTTTCTGCATGTCTCGACGGATGAGGTCTATGGCACGTTGTCGAAGGATGATGCACCGTTCAATGAGCTCAACCGCTATGAGCCGAACAGCCCCTATTCGGCCAGCAAGGCGGCATCCGATCATCTTGTGCGGGCCTGGCACCATACTTATGGCCTGCCTGTCCTAACGACGAACTGCAGTAACAATTACGGACCTTACCATTTTCCGGAAAAGCTGATCCCGCTGGTGATTCTGAACGCGCTTTCGGGAAAGAGCCTGCCGATCTATGGCGATGGCCAGCAGATCCGCGACTGGCTGTACGTCCGGGATCATTGCAGCGCCATTCGCCGCGTCCTGGAAGCCGGCAGGCTCGGCGAGACCTATAATGTCGGCGGCTGGAACGAGAAACCCAATCTCGATGTCGTGCATACGATCTGCGCCATCCTCGATGAGCTCAGGCCGAAGGCTGATGGCGGCCGCTACGGCGATCAGATCACCTTCGTTAGGGATCGGCCGGGTCATGACCGCCGTTATGCGATCGATGCGCGCAAGCTCGAGCGCGAACTCGGCTGGAAGCCCGCGGAAACCTTCGATACCGGCATTCGCAAGACGATCGCATGGTATCTCGAAAACCAGGGCTGGGTCCGTAACGTCACCAGTGGTGCCTATCGTGAATGGGTCGGCAAGCAGTACGAGGTTGAGTTGTGAGCGCCATTCTGGTCACCGGCGCCAATGGGCAGGTTGGTTTCGAATTGCGGCGCTCTCTGGCGCCGCTCGGCACGATAAGCGCAGTGACACGCGCCGAAATGGATCTGGCCAGCGAAAGAAGCATCCTTGCCGCGCTCGACGAGCATAAACCCGGCATCATCGTCAATCCGGCTGCTTATACGGCGGTGGATCGGGCCGAGAGCGATAAAGAGCTGGCGATGGCGGTCAATGCTACCGCTCCGGGGATACTGGCGCGCTGGGCGGCCGATAACGACGTCTTGTTGATCCATTACTCGACGGACTATGTCTTCGACGGCACGAAGGTCGATCCCTATCAGGAAGAGGATGCGGTCAATCCACAGTCCGTCTATGGCGAGAGCAAATGGCTGGGCGAGCAGGCGGTGCGTGCCTCCGGTGCTCGTCACGCTATACTGCGGACAAGCTGGGTCTATGGTCACCCTGGAAGCAATTTCCTGAAGACCATCCTGCGCCTTGCAGGCGAACGCAGCTCGCTGAATGTGGTCGCTGACCAGATCGGCGCGCCAACCTCAGCAGCCTTGATCGCGGATGTCACGCGCACGGTGATCGAGCACATGACGGCTTCGCGAGTTCCAGGCGACTTCTCGGGGACCTATCACCTCACAGCACAGGGCAGCACTTCCTGGTATGGCTACGCCGCGCATATCGTTCGTGAGGCATTGGCAGCAAACGTTAGGCTTGCGCTGTCTCTCGATGCGCTGAAACCGATATCGACAGCAGAATATCCGACCCCTGCCAACCGGCCGGCCAATTCGCGGCTGGATTGTCGAAAGCTGATGGATCGCTTCGATATCGCTCTTCCCGAGTGGCAGACGGGTGTCGATGAAGTGGTGGCGACGCTGCAGCCCGTAAAGAATTGAAGATCGACGACCTGGTCGCCACAGATGGAAAGAAGACGAGACGCAGGATCATGACGAAGGCACGCAAAGGAATCATACTCGCCGGCGGATCGGGAACGCGGCTCTATCCGTTGACACTTGCGGTCAGCAAGCAGCTTCTGCCGATATACGACAAGCCGATGATCTACTATCCGCTGACGACTTTGATGTTGGCGGGTATCCGCGAGATCCTCATCATCTCGACGCCGCAGGACACGCCCCGTTTCGAGCAATTGCTCGGCGATGGCAGCCAATGGGGCATTAAGCTTGACTATGCGGTGCAGCCCAGCCCCGACGGTCTTGCCCAGGCCTTCCTGATCGGCGAAGCGTTTCTGGATGGCGCGCCGTCTGCCCTGGTTCTGGGAGACAACATCTTCTACGGGCACGATTTTACCCGATTGCTGCACGAGGCGACCGCCAAGGAAACGGGGGCGACAGTCTTTGCCTATCACGTGCTGGACCCACAGCGCTACGGTGTGGTCGAGTTCGATCCGAGCGGCCGGGCAATCAGCCTAGAAGAGAAGCCGAAGATTCCAAAAAGCAGTTATGCGGTCACCGGCCTTTATTTCTACGATGAAGGCGTCGTCGATGTTGCGAAATCCCTCCGACCGTCGCTGCGCGGAGAGTTGGAGATCACCGATGTCAATGTTCACTATCTCAAGGCCGGCCGGCTGGACGTCCAGACCATGGGCCGCGGTTATGCCTGGCTTGACACCGGAACGCATGAATCGATGCTGGAGGCTAGCCATTACATTGCGACCATCGAAAATCGACAAGGCCTGAAGGTTGCATGCCCCGAGGAGATTGCCTATCGAAACGGCTGGATCAGTGCATCTGATGTCGAGGCGCTTGCCGATCCCCTGAAGAAGAATGCCTATGGGCAATATCTCCTCGGGATCTTGCGCGAGCGGGTGTTTTAACTACGGCTCGTTTTACGCTGGATCTCCCGCGCAAACAATCCGAGCAGGATGACGAATGAAAGCCATCGATACAGCCATCCCCGATGTCAAGATCATCGAACCGACGGTGTTTGCAGATGATCGCGGCTTCTTCTTCGAAAGCTTCAGCAAGGCGAAGTTCGAAGCAGCGATCGACCGTAGCGCCGATTTCGTGCAGGACAATCATAGCCGGTCGGGCAGGGGTGTCCTACGCGGTCTCCACTATCAGCTGCCGCCGCATGCGCAGGCGAAGCTGGTGCGAGTGGTGGTCGGCGAAGTCTATGACGTTGCTGTTGACATCAGGAAATCCTCACCGACATTCGGCCAATGGGTCGGCGTTCTTCTGTCTGCGGAGAATAAGCGCCAGCTGTGGATCCCGGAGGGCTTTGCCCATGGCTTCCTGACATTGAGCGACCATGTCGAGTTTCTCTACAAGACCACCAACTATTACGCGTCGGAGAGCGATCGCGGCATCTGCTGGGACGATCCGCAGATCGCGATCGACTGGAAGGTGACGGAGGCGCTCACGTTCTCCGCCAAAGATCGGCAGCAACCGTTGTTGGCGGATGCCGAGCTATTCGACTGATATCGGCTTCGATATCAGACCCGATTGTAATCGTCGCTGAGCCTAATGATATCGTTCTCATCGAGCAGCTCGCCGTATTGAATTTCGATGAA
The DNA here is from genome assembly GCF_014194925.1 of Rhizobium sp. BK491. NCBI lineage: Bacteria > Pseudomonadati > Pseudomonadota > Alphaproteobacteria > Hyphomicrobiales > Rhizobiaceae > Rhizobium > Rhizobium sp. BK491. The sequence continues at coordinate 7,132 of NZ_JACIAR010000006.1, read as the reverse complement.
AACTAACGGTTTATCTCCGGTGCAGGAAACCCGGTGCGTCGCCTTCAGCGGAATATCGACCGTATGTCCGAGCTGAAGAGCGTGTTCCGTTCCGTCGATCTCGGCAACGCCATATCCTGAAACGGCAGTCCAACGTTCGGAGCGATGGTTGTGATATTGCAGCGACAGGCGCTCCCCGGGGTTCACGACAATGCGTTTGACGACGTGGCTATCACCGATATCGAGCACATGCCATGTGCCCCAAGGGCGCTGATCATTGTCACCAACCTTGTATAAGCTTCCCGACTTCACTGAGATTTCCTTTATGACAAGTCGATCGGCGACCGCGCGACCGAAAATAATGCGCGGAATTAATTCACCGGTGCCGGCAGAGCAAGGGTTTTCTGCCAACGGTGACAGAAAGCGCCTTCTTGTATGCTGCCATCCGACTTGCTTAAGCACGCTAGTTCATAATTAGCCGGCCCGCTGTGCGGTCGACGTCGATGCCGCCGGAATATGCCGCCCATGGGTCTGGAGATTTCGTGGATTCTGGTGTTTTCTCCGACTCAACGATGCTCGAGGTGACGCAGCGATCGCTTTTCGATACAGGAGTGGAATGCGCGTTTTACATTTTTTCAAAACATATTGGCCCGACACGTTCGGTGGGGTTGAACGGACCATTCATGCGATCGCCAAGGGAACCGCCAAATATGGCATAGAATCAGATGTTCTCTCACTCAGCAAAACACCGTTGGAAAACAGTGTCGAATTCGACGGTCATATGGCGCATAAGGCTAAGCTCGATTTCGAATTCGCATCCACCGGCTTTTCGCGCGAGACGTTCGGAAGATTTCGGGAACTGAGCCAGAAGGCCGACATCGTCCACTATCACTTCCCGTGGCCACTGATGGATATCGTCCATCTGACCGTTCCCCCCGGTAAGCCAACCGTCGTGACCTATCATTCCGACATCGTGAAGCAGAAGGTTCTGCTGAAATTCTATAAGCCGTTGATGTTTCGCTTTTTGAAAAACGTCGACCGTATTGTTGCTACATCTCCCAACTACCTCTTGTCGAGCGACGTCCTGGAAAGGTTCAAATCCAAGACGACAGTGATCCCGTTGGGTCTGGATGAAGCAGACTATCCGAAACCGGATGAAGCGATGCTAGCCCGTTGGCGCGGAAGGCTTCCCGATCGCTTCCTTTTATTCGTCGGCGTGCTGCGATATTACAAGGGGGTTCATATCCTGCTGGAGGCTGCTAAACGCAATGGCCTCGATATCGTGATCGTCGGCAGTGGGCCGCTGGAGGCCGAACTGAAACAGGCTGCCGGGCAAAATCAGCACAATATCCATTTTCTCGGATCTCTGTCGGACAACGACAAGATCGCTCTACTCGAGCTTTGTGCGGGGTTGGTGTTTCCCTCGCATCTTCGCTCCGAGGCATTCGGACTTTCTCTGGTCGAAGCGGCAATGTTTGGCAAGCCGATGATTTCGTGTGAAATCGGCACGGGGACAAGCTATGTCAACCTGGACAGCCTGACTGGGTTTGTGGTGCCACCCAACGATGTGGATGCTCTGTCGAACGCTATGAAGTCCATTTGGGATGACGAGCAAAAGACTGCCGCGCTAGGTGCTGCGGCGCGTGACCGCTATCTAGCATGTTTTACGGCAGAGAAGATGTGTTCACAATATTATCGTCTCTATCGCGAGTTGATCGGCTGAGTGATAAATTGAATTTGGGACTACAAACCCGATATCGATTCGCAGCCGGATATACGGTTGCGCCAAAATCGATCGGCTCACGTCAGATTGGGCAGAGCGACCTAAACTGCCCTTCGAACCGGAACAGAGGATAGTTCTTTTGGTGACGCCAATCGCCACAAGACAGACGAAATCGTCCTATAGAGAAGATTATCGCTATCGAATTGGATTTGATAAAGTCGGTCTTTTAGGTCTACGTCTTCACTGAGGGGGACATGTTGTTGTGAGATGTGCCAACCTTCCAGAGTTCGGCCATGGCTTTCACCGACGCTATCGTTGCGTGATTGATATCGCCGACATGAAGTTCGTAAAATTTGCCCCTGATATGAGACCAGCACGCGACCAGAGTGATGGTCTCATTGCGACCGGCCTTGACCAGGCTTGTATAGGCTCCCTGTCCAACAACCTGGGGATGCGGGTGATGTCGCTCGGGCTCCGCGCAACACAGCGCGCACCGGGCTGTCTTCAACCGACAGGCTACTTGCGCACAAGAAGAGCCGTACGCAGAAACGTCCCGTGGTTACCTGCTTCAAAGACGGTAATCTCGCGTTTTTTAAGGGGATTATCGTCTTTGAAGCAGGCAACTTCCCGAATGCAATTTCTAAAAAAATAGCATGTCGTGAGGCGCACCATTGACTCGAAATATTCGAATGTTCTATTTGCGGGGGTATGAGGCGAACTGTGTTTGGCCGAACACAAAGATCACGCTTTTGTTTCAGCGGACGATATCTGAAATAATTTCTAGATGGACTAAGGTCTATTAGCGGAGTAGCTCGGTGGAGCAGAACAATATAGAGTCGCAGATTAAATCGGCGATAAGGCAGCCAAAGTTTCTGGTGGTATCAAGCTACAGAAGAGCCTGTGGGATAGCGCAGTATGTCGAATTCCTCGAACTCCCCTTGCGGGATCAAGTTGACTTCGATGTAGAAATCGCGGCGTTGCCGGTCGATCTGTTGAGATCTCAATCTCCTTATGCGAGAGCTGCGGCAATAAAAGAATTTAAGGAAATACTGTTAAAAGTCGATCAGGCCGATGTCGTAAATATTCAGCTTGAACCAGGGCTCTTCGGTTTCACGCCGAGACAAATTTGGCGCAATCTCAACGCCATAATCGCACGAAGCAAGAAAGTAATTATCACATATCACACTGTCCCCCCTATGGACGCAGAGCGGTTTCGGCTCAGCCGGGCGGGCCTTCTTAACTATCTTCGTGATTGGCGCGGAAACTATGTCTTCAACAGACTTTTTGCGAAGGTTCGAAAGAACCCCAAAAAGTTCCAACACATTGTGCAAACCGCGAGGGAAGCAAAAAATTTCGGGTTACAAGGCATACCCGGTGACACTATAACCCACCGGCCGCTCGCGTTCGTGAGCGAACCCGTACGACGGGAGATGAGTCATGAGGCCGCTAAGACAGAAGTTTCGATGCGAATGAATATTGAGGCAGGTGTGCTGCTGGGCTGCTTCGGCTTTTTGTCTCAGTATAAGGGGATCGAAGTCGCAATCAGAGCGCTGGCCAATTTGCCTGATAACCATCACCTTCTTATTGTTGGCGGTCTGCATCCCGAGGGGGTGCAGAAAGGAAACGTTGAACAGCCCTATATCACGAAATTGATCAGGGAGATCGATAAGCATAGAGTGATGAAGGGTCGTGTTCATTTTTGCGGCGCGCTCGACAATGATGAATTCAATCAGGTTATGCTGGCCTGCGACGCAGTAATTCTCCCTTACGCCGAGGTAGGTCAAACTTCCTCCGGTCCCGCTGCGTTGGCCCTCGACATGAGGCGTCCGCTGTATTGCTCTCACACAAAATGTTTCAGCGAATTGGATCGCTACCAGCCTGGCTCGGTGACTTTTTTTGAAGTTGGCAATCATATAGAGTTGGCTCAAAAACTGGCTAAACGCGAGGGAGATGCCCCCAGCCGTATTGATGCCCGGGCGAGATATTTAGAGAAATATAGCGTTGAACATAGAGCGGCCGCCTATTTCGTTGCTGCAAAACGACTCTTGCAGGGATAGAAAGCAGATGAACGGTAATGACTGGCGGTGGGTCGAGCGCGATTTTCTAACAGATTTGCGCATTTTGATTTCGCAGCGTAACCTCGCGTGGCAAATTCACCTGGCCGACATTGCTGAGAACAAGCGTAATTCCGGACTGGGGTTGATAGCGCCTTTCATTTCTGTTCTTATTCATGTGCTATTGTTGGGTTCTGTCATGGGGCTTGTGTTTCATGAGCCCTTGGTATCGTTTATTCCTTTTTTTTCAATTTCTTTTTCTATTTGGCAGAGTGTATCTATATTTGTGTCGGATGTCTCTTTCTCCAATGAGAAGGCCAGTCGATATCTCTCTTTTCCGAACGTGTCTGGGTATATAAGTAATCTTGTTTCCACATATGACTTTGTAATCGCTTTAATTCTCAAACTATGTGCGTCATTACTAATAATAATTTTTGTAAATCCCGGGATTTTAACTAACGCTAATTACCTTGCTTTTTGCTCTGGAATTATTTTATTGACGCTCGTTTTAATTAGCTGGTCCCTTCCGCTGTCGTATCTATTCGACAGGGTTCGACTACTTCGGGGATTCCTACCCCAAATACTGTTTGCAGTGTATCTTGTCACGCCGATACTTTGGTCACCCGACCGAATACAGTCCCACAAATGGGTCGTTGACTTTAATCCTGTATATCAAATCATCGAAGTTGCTCGCGCACCGATCATACAAGGTACTTTCCCAATAGGCTCTAGCTTCGTTTGCTTGGCGTTGATCGTTGCCGGCATAGGTTTGTCTTATATTGTTTTCCCGTTGAACAGGAATTTAGTGGTTTACCGATGGGTGGCGTAAATTGATCCACAGTCGAGAGGTCGTTATTCGTATTTCAAACGCCACCGTAGAGATTCCGCTACGGGGCGTAAAAGCAAGTGCTACGGCGGAAGATACCCGGATCGTGCGCAAACCTAACGGCTCTTTGGCATTGAGAGCACTTGATAGGGTTTCGCTTGAGGTGCGTCGAGGTGAACGAGTTGGAATAATTGGCGGTAACGGTAACGGTAAAACTACTCTGCTGAAGCTAATAGGGGGTATGCTCCCCGCAGTCGAAGGCGTTGTGGAGGTGCGCGGTTCCATTCGTTCCCTGCTGACGATTGGGGCGGGAACCGTTCCGGCACTCACTGGGCGACAAAACGTCATGATGCGGTATGCGTTGCTTGGGATTAAGGGTATTTCCCGGGAAGAATATATTTCGGATGTAGCGGAGTTCGCGGAACTGGGCGCGTTCTTCGACATGCCGATTGGCACCTATTCCCCCGGGATGCAAAGTCGACTGCAGTTCGCAATGAGCACCGTTGAACCCGCGGACATCTTATTGTTAGACGAATGGATTGGTGTGGCAGACCAAGCCTTCCAGGAAAAGGCGAATAAGCGGCTGGAACAATATATTGAAAAAAATGAGGGTTTTCTCTTTGCCTCTCATAATGCAGAGCTATTAAAAAAAATGACAAACAGAACCATTGAGCTAAAGAACGGGAAAATTGCTTCCGATCAAGCTTTAGATGAGGACCCTCGGGTTAATATCCAGAAACTGAATGTGGTTTAAACCTGAAATCCCGTCCTGGTAGGTACTTTTATGATTAGAACAATAGCGTCGGCGGTAAATAGAGTTAAGGGTATTGCGTCCATGTGCGCGGCTGCGCCCGAACATGCAAAGCAGGCGCTCGTTAATCTTCTCGCGCTCCGTGATTCTGTTGAAGAAATTAATGGCAGGGTAAGCGAACTCTATTCGAAGTCAGCTAATACGCACGCGATATCATATCTGGGTCGAGATTTGTGTCTGGTGAAAACGAAATGGGGCGGTTATGTAGTCGTACCGGGCTATAATGTAGATGTCGCAGTGGGAATAATCCGCGACGGTATTCATGAGCCCTGGACAACTAGGCTTGTTCAAGAATCTCTTAGTCGCGGGCAAACCTACGTTAACGTAGGTGCGAACTTCGGCTATTACACCAGCCTGGGGGGGGTAATAGTTGGAAGTGAGGGAAAGGTTTTTTCTTTCGAGGCAAACCCGTCAGTATTTGCGGTGCTTCTAAAAACAATAATGTTTGCGGGAATTCCAGATCGAGTAATTGCTTTCAACCGAGCTGCTTATCGCGTCAGTGGTTCAGACATAGGCTTTTTTTTCGACCATCAGTTCGCCGGTGGCGGCCATCTGGAATTCGACGGTGACGATAAGCCGGGTATTGGCGACGGCTTTTGGTCGGCGGATTCTATCGCCTCGATTATTGATTCTGATGGCAGGTGGGTTGCGGCCAAAGGGATCATGAATTCGTTTAAGGCTAGAACGCTTGCGTTGGACGACGTGCTAGGGGGCATTTGCGTGGATCTGCTACATTGCGACGTCGAAGCTGCGGAGCCCTATGTGATCGAAGGTGCGAGGAGCACGATTAGGAATTCGCCCAAATTGCGCATTATTTTTGAGTGGTCAGGACATAGTTTCCTTCGTGGATCAGACGAGTATCGAGAGACGGTCAAAGGAATGTGGGACTTTTTAGCGACAGAGGGTTTTTCCATTCGCCGACTTACACCTTATGTTCATTCTGATGGCGGGATCGAACTTTCTGGCCCCCTCTCATACGAGGGTTTTATCGCCGGTGAGCACGGCGATTATTTAGCTACCAGAAGTCTCCTTTAGGCCGTGTCCCCATAATAGGGTTCATGTTGGTGCTGGAGTGTGTTCAATCTCCGGGAAAGGCGATTGCCATGCGCCGCCATGAATTGACCGAGGAGGAATGGGCGGTTATCGCGCCCTTGCTGCTGACCAATAGCCGTGGAATTGAGCGAGGAGATGACCGCCGGGTGATCAACGGTATTCCATGGCGCTTCCGGACTGGCTCATCCTGGCGTGATGTGCCGGAGCGCTATGGTTCGCGCAGCCCGTTCGGCTGGAACTGAGCGCGGGTCAGACCGCCGATGCTCCCATGGCTGAAAAGTTGCTGAGCGATATGCAGCCCGGATCGACACTCCTTGCAGACAAGGCCCATGAGACCGCCGCGATCCGCAACTTTGCCAAGCAACGCAAGTGCCGGGCAAACATCCCCGCCAAGCCAACCGCAAACAGACCTTCTGCTTCAGCCGTTGGGTCTATCGCCAGCGCAATCTGGTGGAGCGTTTCTTCAATCGCATCAAACAGATGTGTGGTCTGGCAACGCGATACGACAGACGTGCTGACAACTACCTGGCCGGACTCAAACTCGCCGCAACGAGGATATTGATCGCTTCAGCTGATGAGTCCGTGTCCTAACATTACAGTTGCACATTTATCCATGGTCTGAATCTATAGGTCTCCATGATTCGGAGGTCATGGATGATTGGTGCATCAATCGAGACGACGCTGGA
>NZ_JACIAR010000005.1:0-459364 GCF_014194925.1 Rhizobium sp. BK491 | reverse complement strand
AAGCCAGCCTACATCATCGCATGGTCATGCTGGAGACGCGCCCATCAGGCTGCCGCTCGACAAGCTCACCTGAAAACCAAAATGCAACTGTAATGCTAAGCAATTCACTTATTGCTATGAGATTGTATCATCAACATTACGCCTACTTTATACAGTTTATGATTTAAGTTAAGAGCGCATACCGTTATAAGCCGTCGGCAAACTTCATCATGTTTTACAACCACCAGTCGCTGCCAGATTGGCCTGCCAATCTCAAATATCGGCTGTCGATTTTTCCTCCTTGCCAGAATTCGTCAGAGGCTTCAGCTTTGGCACCAAAGCCTAGAACTTCGCAAAACGATTTACCTTTGCCGCCTCTTCCATCTCCCTGCGACGGAAGTAGATCGCTCGTCCACAACGAATGGGGCTGTGGCCCTGGACAATGATGATCTGCTCGTCCTTGCGCATCGACTGGGTGATTTCGTGCGGCATTATCAGTGGCCGGCGCTGGAAGCTGATGCTTTCGGATTTGCGGGTGCTGCTGTTGGAATTGCTCCAGCCGACATTGCGTGAACGTCCCTGGACTTCAACGGTCATCTCTCCGCATTGGGCGGAGACATTGCGCGCCGTCTCGAGCGCCTTGATTGCGGCGTAGGACGTGAAGGCGCAACCTTCGATCCAGGAGGTTGCTCCGTCCCTTCCGAAATGACGCTCGAGTTGGCCGACGGATTGGTACATCAGCATCAGTGTGATGCCATACTTGCGTACGCGGTCGCGCGCTTCTTCAAGAATACGCATGTAACCCAGCAGATCCACCTCGTCGAGCATGAAGAGCGCCCACCATCGGCCTGGACCATAGCATTGATCAGCGAGCCGCTGATCACTCTGCCAATGCCGGGATAGGAGCGCAGGATTGACGCAGGGATGTTGAGGAAGACGTCCTTCCGTCCAGAAGCGATGTCGCTCGATTTGAACGCATTACCGCAGACCAGTGCGGCATAATTGTCGAGCGACAGCCATTGCGTATCCTTGGATGCGGTCGAATATACCCCGGAGAAGGTCTGCTCCGTCATGTTGGTGAAGACGCCGAGCGTCTCGCGGATAAAGGCGGACACGGAGTTTTCCTGGATGTCGCGTAACATGGCAAGCACCGACGGTTCCGGCTCGGACACAATCAGCCGCAGGCTACGCAAGTTTCGGCGGCCGGCATAATCGGGCGATAGCATCACATGCGCCAGAAGGCCAGTTAACAGATTGTGCGCCTGGTTCTGGAAATAGGAGCCGGTCGAGGTGTCGAAGCGTAGGCTTTCCGACAAAAGCATATGGGCGATCCCAACGATGTCCTCTTCCTTACGCATCGATCTCTCGATTCCATCAAGAACGTTGAAGCCCATGACGGGATTGGTCGGGTCGAGTACCATGACTTCGTGGCCGAGCACATGGACGTGACGATCGAGAATCATCGGCGCGACCTCCGTCGATGGATCGAGACAGATCAACGGACCTCTGTAGCGCAGCGCGGTCGGGATGACATTGCTGGTCGTCTTGAAACCGCCGGAGCCTGCGAAGGAGGCGGTCGTGCAACTATCATGATCACGCTCTCACGGCCGCTTCTTTCCTTTCCACCTTCGACATCGCCAAATACTCCCCCTTCAGCCGCATATGGCACCAGCAGGCGAAGGCGGAGCTTGCGAAGGCCAGGCTTTCGCCGATCGCCAGGCGGTTGTTGGAGTTGCTGAGGAGTGTCAATGAGAAAAAGAAAAGGCAGGCGATATAGGCGTGCCATGCGGCACGCGGAATAATGCCGGCCTTGCGGGCGCGCCAGACGGCGCGGATGAAGGTGGCGAGCATGAAGCCCATGATTGCCGCACCGAACAGGCCGTAGCGCACCAGGATTTCCAGATAGCCATTGTGCAGCAGCGTGTACTGGACATGCGAGTAGCGCGTCTCGGCCCAGCGTTCGAGCCACCGGTTGCCCCAGCCGAAGATCGGTGCGGAGGAAAAGACCTCCCAGCTGTTCGACCAGAGCTGCAGGCGTTCGTCCATCGATACCGGCGTATTGCTGGAACTGATGGCGTTCGAAACCACGCCGCCCATCTCATGGCCGTTGGCCACATTTTCGACCATCGAAATGGCTGCCGACACAGTTGGGCCGGCCGTCTTGTCGAGATTGTGCCTGACGCCATAGATCCCGGCGATCAACAGGGCTGCGACGGCGATGATGATGATGACGCCGCTCTTCAGGCGTAAATAGGTAAGCGTAATGAGCGCCAGGACAGGCAGTGTTATGCCGAGTGCCAGCCAGACGCCTTTCGATTTGGCGCCGTAGATGGCGATGAAGCAGAGCGCGAAGATGAAGGGTGACGCGATATAGGCAAAGCGGGCGATCCGTCGGTCGCTCGATTTGTCCGTCAGGTAGTGCAGCAGCCAGAACAGGGTGAAGATCACGATCATGCCGCAGGCAACGGCGCCGTGGATCTGGTTATTCATGATCAGCGGGCGGATGGTCTCGCCGGCAAAGACCTCGCGCAGATGCTGTGTTGCCACAAGCATGATGAGGACCACCGCGAAATAGGCCGCGACGATCTTCTCCATCAGCTCTTCATAGAGCAGGAAGGCGACGCCCATGATGGGGAAGAAGAAGGGAAAGGCATAGAGCCAGTCCGAGGCGCCGATATCGTGTTGCGGCGTCAGCCAGAAGGTGATGAAGAACCGCGCCATGACATAGAAGGCCCAGCCCATGCAGAGCCAGCCGATCCAGTCCGTGCGCGGCCGTATCGGTGCCTTCATATAGTAGTAGAGGGCGATCAGAGAGAGGAGCGCGGTGGCATAGCGATAGGCGTCGCTCTCGACCACGGTCGGCGAGGCGACAAGCAGCCACAGAATGCCGCCGATGATGGCGAGCAGTTTCGTCATGCTGCTCCCAGCTTTTGTGACGCCGATCGGCTCGGCTGCAAGGTCAGCATGCGGTTTGTTCATGCGCGAGTCGTCCAATGTCGTCCGCCTTCGTCCAGAATCGGTTCATCATCCGGCATTTCTCGCCCCCATGACGGCCCCTATGGTCGCAAAGGGGCAGGAATACGGCAATTTTCCCATGCCGATGCGCCAACGATGTCGATTTCGCCGATTGTATGTTAATGAGCAACTCCGTCGCGCCGGACCACTTTCAGGGCTGTCAGGAAAATGATCTTGAGGTCGAAGAAAAAAGAGCGGCGGCGCAGATAATCTTCGTCCAGCGCCACCTTCTCGGGGATCGGCAGTTCGTCGCGGCCGTTGACCTGGGCCCAGCCGGTCAGGCCTGGCAGCAAAGCATCGACACCGCGCTCCGTGCGCAGGGCTATGAGGTCGTGCTGATTGAACAGCGCCGGGCGTGGGCCGACGATGCTCATCTCGCCTTTCAGGATGCACCAGAGCTGCGGTAGCTCGTCGAGGCTCGACTTGCGCAGGAAGGAGCCGATCGGCGTCAGATAGATATTCGGGTCCTTCAGCAGATGGGTCGCGACCGCCGGCGTATCTGTGCGCATGCTGCGAAATTTCGGCATGCGGAAGATCTTTTTTTTCCGGCCGACCCGATCCGACCAATAGAGGATCGGACCCGGCGAGGTCAGCCGCACTGCGAGAGCTACGGTCAGGATCGGGATGAAAAAGACGATGGTCGCGGCAAGAGCGGCGAGAAAATCGAATAGGCGCTTGGCGATCGTATAAAACATCGTCTCTTGTCGTTGCATCGCCCTCTGTTCTGAGGGTGATCAAGGTCGTCAGTGCTCCGTCCATCTCATATCGCGATTTCAAGCACAACCATTCCCGGTAAGATTCCCCGCCCTTGTTCTAAGCAGACATCCCGTGCAAAGCATGTCTCAGTTAATCATGGTGCGGAAATGTGGAGGCAGCTGGCGGATGATCCTGGTAACGGGTGCGACGGGTTTTGTCGGACAGGCTCTGTGCGCGGAGCTTTCCCGCCGGCGAATGGAGTATCGGCCGGTCAGCCGCGGCTCCCGCCCGGGCTTCGTCGCCATCGGGGCTATGGATAGCCACACGGATTGGTCCGATGCACTTGCTGGCGTCGATACCGTCATGCATCTGGCGGCCCGCGTCCATGTCATGAACGAGAGTGCCGCCGATCCGTTGGCCGCATTTCGCGCCGTCAATGTCAATGCAACGGTCAACCTGGCGCGACAGGCCGCAGGCGCCGGCGTGAAGCGCTTCGTCTTCCTGAGCTCGATCAAGGTCAACGGCGAGGGAACAGTAGCGGGAAAGCCCTTCAGGGCCTCGGACGTGCCGCATCCGGAAGATGCCTATGGCCGCTCGAAGCTGGAGGCGGAGACGGCCCTGCTCGCGATATCAGCGGAAACGGGGATGGAGGTCGTCATCATTCGGCCGCCGCTCGTCTATGGTCCCGGCGTTAAGGCGAATTTCGCAAGCCTGATGAAATGGGCCGCACGACCGTTTCCCTGGCCGTTCGGTGCGGTTCGAAACCGCAGGTCGCTCGTTTATGTCGGCAATCTCGTCGATTTCATGCTGCTCTGCGCGAAGCATCCTGCCGTCATAAACCGCGTATTCCTGGTCAGTGACGGCGAAGATCTTTCGATCGGCCAGCTGATCGCCAAACTATCCCTGTCGAGGGGGCGTAAAGCCTTGATGCTGCCGGTGCCACCCGTGTTGCTCGAGGGACTTGCGGCGCTGCTGGGGCGTCGAGCCGCCGCGCAGCGGCTGCTTGGCTCGCTTCAGGTCGATATCGGCGAGACGCGGGCGCTCACCGGCTGGTCGCCGCCTTACTCGGTCGAAGAAGGATTGGCGGCCACGGTCGCCGGTGCCGGGGCGAGTTGAGCTGGCCTTTCGGCCTTACAGGCTCCATACCGAATGACCTTCCAGCAGAGGATTGGCTCGATCGAGCGCCGCCTTCACGTCGACGACGACACCGTTCTCGCTCAAGAGATCGAGGATCTGGGCGGCCCCTTCGGCCAAATAGGATTTGTGGGGAACGGCAAGCACGAGGGCATCCAGCTTGTCGAAATCCTGCAGTTCTTTGAGCTTTATGCCATATTCTTCTTCAGCTTCCGAATGGCTCGCCATCGGGTCGTGCACCAGCGGCTCGAGGCCGAATTGACGCAGTTCACTGATAATGTCCGGCACGCGGCTGTTGCGCAGGTCGGGTACATTTTCCTTGAAGGTCAGCCCGAATATGCCGATGCGCGCCCCGTTGATCGGCTTTTTCGCCGCGACCAGCATCTTGATGAGCTTCTGGGCAATGAAAGCGCCCATGCCGTCATTGATGCGGCGCCCGGAGAGAATGACTTCCGGGTGGTAGCCGAGCTCTTCCGCCTTGGCCGTCAGGTAATAGGGATCGACGCCGATGCAGTGACCGCCGACCAGGCCGGGAGTGAAGGGCAGGAAGTTCCATTTGGTCCGCGCCGCCTTCAGCACGTCGGCCGTGCGGATATTCATTTTCTCGAAAATGATCGAAAGCTCATTCATCAGTGCGATGTTGACGTCGCGCTGGGTATTCTCGATCACCTTGGCGGCTTCGGCCACCTTGATGCTGGGGGCGCGGTGGATGCCGGCCTCGACCACGGCACCATAGATGGCGGCGATCCTTTCCAGCGTTTCCGCATCATCGCCGGCGACGACCTTCACGATGCGCTCGAAGGTGTGTTCCTTGTCGCCGGGATTGATGCGCTCCGGCGAATAGCCGACATGGAAATCCTCGCCCTGACGCAGCCCGGAAACCTCCGCCAGCACCGGGCCGCAGACGTCTTCCGTGACGCCGGGATAGACTGTGGATTCGTAGACGACGATCGAACCCTTGCGCAGAACCTTGCCCACCGTGCGGGAGGCCGAAATCATAGGCCGCAGATCCGGCTGCCGGTTCTGGTCGATCGGCGTCGGCACGGCGACGATAAAGATATTGCGATCCCTGAGATCCTCAATCTCGCTGCTGATGCGCAGTCCGCTCGACCGCAGCCGTTCGGTGGAAACCTCCCGGGTATCGTCCTCGCCCGCCTTCAGCGCGGAGACACGGGAAGCCTTTATGTCGAAGCCAACGACATCATGGAATTTTTCGGCAAGCGCAATCGCGACGGGCAGGCCCACATAACCGAGGCCGATAACGGCAATTTTTTCGTTCAACACAACATACCTCGAACACTCCGCCTGAATTAGCCCGAATACGAAGCGGATGTCAGCGCTTAATATTTGCCTTCAGGATCATTTCAGCTGTGGGTCGCATGAATGTGATGACCGGTCAGCGGCTTTGCAATGGCCCGGGCGTACAGCCTTGTCGCATATTGCGCCTCAGCTTTGACGCAGATGCATAGGATGCCTATCGAAACTTTCTGGTTTCGACCCCATTTATTTGGGTGAGACCTAATTTTTTCGGAAAGCGTGGTTCGCAATGCGAAACAGCTATCTCAAACATCTACGCACCCAGCGCGAGCAGCTTGAAGCCAAGCTCGAGCTGCATATAGCCCGCTATTGTTTCGGCGACGAAGAGGTGGACGACGGCACGGAGGCGGAGCTGCGGCAACGCATCGCGGAACTGTCTGATGAAATCACCGAACTTGAAACCCAATGGGGTGAATAGTCGGACGATTGCTGAACGCAGTCGCTGCCTTGCGAGCTTCGGTCGGTACTCGGTGCGATAGAAGGTGCAAGGAAGTCCTGTACGGGATTCAGTTGCCAATCCGCGAAGGGTGGATTGGCGAAGAGAGCCGCCGAATCCGTGGATACCGGTGCTTGGCAGGCCGAAAACGGCTGGCCAGCCGCGCAGGCTCCGGCCTTTATCAGGTCGTCAGCGGAGGCTTGATCGGTCATCAGCCTGATTTTCATCGCTTCATCCGGCGTAAGCAGCCGTATCGAACTCGGAGCGGCACTCATTGCCATGTCGAGGATCGACCGATCGATGCCCATTTCCTTGAAGTAAGCGAGAAATTTTGATCGCTGTGATTTCGACAGCGTCGTGCTGTCGCGCAGCCCGATAAACTTGCGGCTGATTTCCTGGCGACTGATGAGGCGCTTCTTGCCGTTAACGATCTGATATTTCATCCGGTAGAGTATCCGCTCCCGATCATAGGTCGTCTTGACTTGATGCACGCCTACGATACCGAAAGGGCTGATGACGCGTCTGACGCCGGCGGCCAGTACGAAAGGGCAGGCCGAGAAACATCTGGCGCCAGCGGAATAGACGACGCCTCTTGCGCCGGCGTGCCAGCCATCGCCACAGAGTGGCTGGTCGTTCGGGCAGGATCGAAGTCTCGTGCCGCCCACCGCCACCGACAGGCCGCGCTTTCGGATGATCTCCCCCATTTCCATCGCAGCCGCTACATTTCCGCCGGGCGAGTTCACGATTATGGGCAGCTTCCTGCTGCCGATACTGGCCAGAAGTTTGCGCAGATCGCCAGGAGATTTCGCATCGATCATGCCTTCTGCGGCAATCCAGTCGACGCAGCCCTCGGGTCGACAGCTGCCGGAGCCGGGATCGGCATGGACCAGCATGAACTGCATGGGTGCGCCCGGTACCTGAGCTGCTGCCATCGGCGCCAAGGTAAAGAGCGCTAGTCCTGCTGCAGCCCCTAGCCGACAGTTTTGGACAAGGAGGCGCGCAAGATGCGAGAAAACTACTGGAATCATGAAGCGATGCCTCCCAGCATCTTTGTGACAGACGGCCAGTAAAACACAACTCCGTTAAGCAAGTCGATGCAACCTTATCTGCAGCATGCCGTCGCCGTCCGGTTGGCGTTCCACGGCGGTGTTTCGTTTCGCGGCCACGCAAGTATCTCGACATTGACGGCTGTTCGGCGCGATAAGGTCGGAGACGATAAAAGCGCGCGAGGAGCCGATGAAGCCGAGTCTGCCTACCCTTCTGAGCATCAATGGCGGCTATGTCGATACCGCCGGATTTCTGGCCCTGCATGGGCTGTTCACGGCCCATGTCACGGGTAATTTCGTCACGCTTGGTGCTTCCCTGGCGCTCGGAACCTCGGGCGCGCTGGCCAAACTTCTGGCGCTGCCGGTCTTCTGCGTCGTCGTCATCCTCGCCCGTCTCATTGGCGGCGATCTCTCGCGGCGCAATCTGCCGACGTTGCAGATCATCCTCTCGCTGAAATTACTGCTGCTCGCGCTTGCGGCGATCCTCGCTTTGCGCTTTGGTCCGTTCGGCGATGGAGATGGCTGGCAGGCCATCCTGACCGGCATGATCCTTGTCGCCGCCATGGCCATCCAGACGACGGCACATCGCATTCATCTCGGTTCGACACCACCCACGACCATGATGACGGGCACGACGACGCAGATCATGATCGATATCGCCGATCTGCTCCATGGTGCCAAGCCGGAGGAAAAGGCGGCAATGAAGGCGCGGCTTCGCCGCATGGGGGTCTCTGTCGGCGGCTTTGCCTTCGGTTGTGCGCTGGCGGCGGCGCTATTCTTGTTTGTCGGCATGGCGTGTTTCGTTCTGCCTCCGGTTCTGGCGCTTGCCGGAATTCTCACGCATATCGGCAAGGCGGAGGTGAAGCCGGCTTAGCTTTTGGCCTCGCCTGTTCTCGATACGACCAATCTTGCTCCTTTCTCCCGCCTTGCAAGTCGGCTACAGCTCTCTAAGTGTACGCGTCGGATCGAACTTGGTCCGCCGCTTTGGGGCGGTAAGTCGTCGTCAGTTGAGAAGGGATGGTCATGGCAGGAGAAACGGTGCTTGTGGTCGGCGGAGCTGGATATATCGGTTCGCACACTTGTCTGGATCTGGCGAATAAGGGGTTCAAGCCCGTCGTCTACGACAATTTCTCCAACGGTCATCGTGAATTCGTCAAATGGGGTCCGGCCGAGGAAGGCGATATCCGCGATCGCGCCCGTCTCGACGAGGTGCTGGCCAAGCACAAGCCTGCCGCCATCCTGCATTTCGCCGCGCTGATCGAGGTCGGCGAGTCGGTCAAGGATCCCGTTTCTTTCTATGAAAACAACGTCATTGGCACGCTGACCCTGCTTTCGGCAGCCCAGGCGGCCGGTGTGAAGGCTTTTGTCTTTTCCTCGACTTGCGCGACCTACGGCCTGCCGCAGAGCGTGCCGCTGGATGAAAGCCACCAGCAGGTGCCGATCAATCCCTACGGCCGCACAAAATATATCGTCGAGCAGGCGCTCGCCGATTATGACCAGTACAAGGGGCTGCGCTCCGTCATCCTGCGCTATTTCAACGCCGCCGGCGCCGATTTCGAGGGGCGCATCGGCGAGTGGCATACGCCGGAAACCCATGCGATCCCGCTCGCCATCGACGCCGCCCTCGGCCGTCGCCAGGGCTTCAAGGTCTTCGGCAGCGATTATGACACGCGCGACGGTACCTGCGTGCGCGACTATATCCATGTGCTCGATCTTGCCGATGCCCATGTCCGTGCCGTGGAATACCTGCTTGAAGGCGGCGATTCCGTCGCGCTCAATCTCGGCACGGGCACGGGAACGACGGTGAAGGAGCTGCTGGGCACGATCGAAACCGTGTCGAACCGTCCGTTCCCGGTTGAATATGTCGGCCGTCGCGAGGGCGATTCGACGACGCTGGTCGCCAACAACGACAAGGCCCGCGATATTCTCGGCTGGTCGCCGCAATATGATCTGACCGAGATCATCCAATCGGCCTGGAACTGGCATGCCAAGTCCAACCAGCACTGAACGGCGCTCTGTCGCCGGTGTTGGGAGTAAACGCCCGAACGTCCTGCTGATCTCAGCCGATCAATGGCGGGGAGATTGTCTCTCCGCCGTCGGGCATGAATGTGTAAAGACGCCGAATGTCGATGCGCTGGCGAAGGAAGGCGTGCTGTTCCGGCGGCATTATGCCGGAACGGCGCCCTGTTCGCCGGCGCGGGCGACGCTCTATACCGGCCTCTATCAGATGAACCATCGCGTTTGCCGCAATGGTTCGCCGCTGGACGCACGTTTCGACAATATCGCGCTTGCCGCACGCCGGGCCGGCTATGATCCGACACTGTTCGGCTATACCGACACGGCGCCGGATCCGCGCGGCCGGGATCCTCATGATCCTCACCTGACGACCTATGAGGGCGTGTTGCCCGGCTTCACGGCGCGGCAGCTTCTGCCCGAACATGAGAAACAGTGGCTCTCCTGGCTGCGGTCGCGCGGCCATGCCGAGGCCGTCAGCCGCAATATTCATATTCCGGTCGGCGCCGAGCCCGGCGAAATTTCCAACAATGCGCCCGCCTATTCCAAGGACGAGACGCAGACAGCCTTTCTGGCGGGCGAGTTCATCCGCTGGCTCGGCGAACAGGATCAGCCCTGGTTCGCGCATGTTTCGTTCCTCCGGCCGCATCCGCCTTTCTCGGTGCCGGAGCCTTATAACCGCATGTTTTCGGCGGCTGACGGCCCGGCTTTCGCGCGCGCCGCCGATCGCGAAGCGGAAATGACAGCGCATCCGCTGCTCGCTTTCGGCCTGCCGCTGATCGGCAAGGGCGGCTTCATCTATGGCGGCAAGGGCTCCATCGATGAGTGGACGCCGGAGGATTTTGCGGCGATCCGCGCCATCTATTACGGCATGATCGCGGAGGTTGACGCGCAGCTTGGCCGGATCTGGCAGGCATTGAAGGACGCCGGCGCCTGGGACGACACCGTCATCGTCTTTACCTCCGACCATGCCGAGATGATGGGCGACCACTGGATGCTCGGCAAGGGCGGCTTTTTCGACGGCAGCTATCATGTGCCGCTCGTTATTCGTGATCCCTACCAGCCCGCCATGTATGGCCGGCAGGTAGAGCATTTCACCAGTGCCGCGGATATTTTCCCAAGCCTGTGCGAACGGCTCGGCATCGCGCCGGCAAACCATGTCGATGGCGAAAGCCTGCTGCCGTTCCTCGCAGGATCCCAACCAATTCACTGGCGCGATGCCGCCTTCTGGGAGTTCGATTTTCGCGATATCGCCGAGGGTGTCCCGGAGCGGCATTTCGGCTTACGATCGAATGCCTGCAATCTGGCCGTCGTGCGCGATGAGCGTTTCAAATATGTCCATTGCGCCGGGCTTCCGCCGCTGCTCTTCGATCTGGCGAAGGATCCGACGGAGCTTTCCAATGTCGCCAATGACAGCGCCTACGCGGCGATCAGGCTTGCCTACGCCGAAAAGCTGCTTTCTCTTCGGGCGGAGCATCTGGACCAGACGCTCGCCTATACGGAGCTGACGGAAAAAGGGCCGGTGTCGCGCCGGCCCTGAATAATTTTAGCCGAGTGCACCGAGGTAGTTCATCTTGCCCACCGCCAGGCCGCGGCTGCGCAGAATGTCGTGCGCCGTGGTGACATGGAAGAAGAAGTTCGGCAGCGCGAACTTCGCCAGATAATCCTCACCCTTAAAAACGATCTTGTTGCCTCCCGGCGTGATCGTCACTTCCCGCGTGTCACTGCCTTCCATCGTCGCCGGGGTAATCGTCGCCAGGAAATCCTGCGTTTTCTTCAGACGTTCGCGCAGGTCTGCGACCGTCGTCTCGTTATCTTCGAAGCGCGGCGCATCGATGCCGGCAAGACGGGCGATGGCGAGTTTCGCCGTATCGGAGGCGCGCTGGTACTGGCCGGAGAACGGCAGCATGTCGTCGATCAGCCGTGCGGAAACGAGTTCCTCCGCCGCAACGCCTTTTTCCGCCGCATAGGCTTCGATCTTGTCGAGATAGGCCGAAAGGTTTTGCAGGCCGCGTTGAAAGATCGGGACCGAGAAACTGTACATCGAGGGCATGCGTGTTCTCCATTGCGGGGCCGCGGCGCGGCTGGTTGGTTTGCCGACATTCTATTCCGTTCCCATGTCGATGGAATAACCATTCCATGGTGTCGGCGCCTGTATGTAGGGTTTGGCCGCCGTTTCTTACAGCAGCAGAGACGAGAAACTCGTCGTGGCCTGCGCCCCTCTCGGGGGCGAGAATTTGCTGTTGACCTTTGTCTTGAAAAATGGAATGAATATTCCGGATAAAGAATTTTACGGTTTGTTTGTTCCGTTTTCGATATGGCTGCCATGGGAGTGACAGCCGATTGAATAAAGGCCCCGCGGTCGAAACCGGGGGCTCCGGCATTCAGGAGGGGTGTGGCCGGGCACCGTATCTGGGAGGAAAACATGAAGAAATTTATCCTTGGCTCTGCGATGGCACTTCTGCTGTCGACCGCTGCCCACGCCCAAACCATCGGCGTTTCGATGGCCCTGTTCGACGACAACTTCCTGACGGTTCTGCGCAATGGCATGCAGGATTACGCCAAGGACAAGGGCGTGACGCTGCAGGTCGAAGACGCCCAGAACGACATCGCCAAGCAGCAGAGCCAGATCCAGAACTTCATCGCCAGTAAGGTCGATGCCATCATCGTGAATCCGGTCGATACCGACGCGACGGCCGCGATTTCCAAGCTTGCCGCCGATGCCAAGATCCCGCTCGTCTACGTTAACCGCGAGCCGGCAAACGTCGATAGCCTTCCGGACAAGCAGGCTTTCGTCGCCTCCAACGAACAGGAATCCGGTACGCTGGAGGCCAAGGAAGTCTGCCGGTTGCTTGGCGGCAAAGGCAAGGCCGTCATTATGATGGGCGAGCTTTCCAACCAGGCTGCCCGCATGCGCACCAAGGACGTCCATGATGTCGTGGCGACCGATGAGTGCAAGGGCATCAAGATCGTCCAGGAACAGACCGCCAACTGGCAGCGCACCCAGGGTGCTGACCTGATGACCAACTGGCTCTCCAGTGGCATCGAATTCGATGCCGTCATCTCCAACAACGACGAAATGGCGATCGGCGCCATCCAGGCGCTGAAGGCGTCCGGCAAGTCGCTGGACAAGATCATCGTTGCCGGCGTCGACGCCACGCAAGATGCGCTTGCCGCGATGCAGGCCGGCGACCTGAAGGTCACCGTGTTCCAGGATGCTGCCGGCCAGGGCAAGGGTGCGGTGGACGCCGCACTCAAGCTCGCCAAGGGCGATAAGATCGAGAAAAAGGTCTACATCCCCTTCCAGCTCGTCACCCCGACCAACGTCAAGGACTTCGTCAAGAAGAACTGAGGACGAGAGTGATCGACGGATGCGGGCTTGAAAGCCCGCATCCCTTGAAATCCGATCTGCCCGGGAGGGAAAAATGGTTGTGAGCCCATCCACCATGGCGGCGGTGCGCGCCAGCGGCGTTGTCCCCAATGCCACCTATCTGCTGAGCGCCGAAGGCATCCGCAAGGAATTTCCCGGCGTGGTCGCCCTGGACGACGTTTCCTTCCGCCTGAAGCGCGGGACGGTGCATGCGCTGATGGGCGAGAATGGCGCGGGCAAGTCGACGCTGATGAAGATCCTTGCCGGCATTTATATTCCCGATCAGGGCGAGGTACGTCTCAAGGGCGTCGAAATCCGGCTGAAGTCACCGCTCGACGCGCTGGAAAACGGCATTGCCATGATCCATCAGGAACTGAACCTGATGCCCTTCATGACGGTTGCCGAGAATATCTGGATCCGGCGTGAGCCGAAGAACCGGTTCGGTCTCGTCGACCACGCGGAGATGAGCCGCAAGACCGAGGAGCTCTTCCAGCGCCTCAACATTTCCATCGATCCCGAGATCCAGGTCCGTGAGCTTTCCGTCGCGAGCCGGCAGATGGTCGAAATCGCCAAGGCGGTCTCTTATAATTCCGACGTGCTGATCATGGATGAGCCGACCTCGGCTCTGACAGAGCGTGAGGTGGCGCATCTATTCCAGATCATCCGCGACCTGCGCGCCCAGGGCATCGGCATCGTCTATATCACCCACAAGATGAATGAGTTGTTCGAGATTGCCGACGAATTCTCGGTTTTCCGCGACGGCAAATATATCGGCACGCACGCTTCGACCGATGTGACCCGCGACGATATCATCCGCATGATGGTCGGCCGCGAGATCACGCAGATGTTCCCCAAGGAAGAGGTGCCGATCGGCGAAACCGTGCTGTCGGTCAAGGATCTGAGCCTCGATGGCGTCTTCTCCAATGTTTCCTTCGACGTCAGGGCTGGTGAAATTCTCGGCGTGGCTGGGCTTGTCGGATCGGGCCGGTCCAATGTCGCGGAGACCATCTTCGGCGTGACGCCCGCCTCGTCCGGCACGATCGAGCTTTTCGGCAAGAAGACCGAGATTTCCTCGCCGGCCGCAGCGATCCGCCACCGCATGGCCTTCCTCACGGAAGACCGCAAGGATACGGGCTGCCTTCTCATCCTCAGCGTGCTGGAGAACATGCAGGTCGCGGTGCTGCATGACCAGTTCGTGCGCGGCGGCTTCGTGCAGGAAGGCGCGATCGAAGAGGCCTGCGAGGAGATGGCCAGGAAGTTGCGCGTCAAGACGCCGAACCTTGATGAGCGCATCGAAAATCTTTCCGGCGGCAATCAGCAGAAGGCGCTGATCGGCCGGTGGATGCTCACCAATCCCCGCATTCTGATCCTGGACGAGCCCACGCGCGGCATCGATGTCGGCGCCAAGGCGGAAATCCACCGTCTCGTCACCGAAATGGCGCGCAACGGCGTCGCCGTCATCATGATCTCCTCGGAAATGCCCGAGGTGCTCGGCATGAGCGACCGCATCATGGTCATGCATGAAGGACGGGTCACCGGCTTCCTGGATCGCGCGGATGCAACTCAAGTGAAGGTGATGGAGCTGGCCGCGCAGTGACGCCGCCAATCATCGCAAGGGAGGATTGAACCATGGTTAGCAAAGTTGCAGAGGCGACCGCTCCGGCAGTCACACGGCCAAAAAGGCGCCGCGTGCCGCCCGAACTCGGCATCTTCCTGGTGCTGATCGGCATTGCGCTTCTGTGCGAAATCCTCGGCTGGATCTTCGTCGGCCAGAGCTTCCTGATGAACCTGCAGCGCCTGAAAATTATGATCCTGCAGGTGTCGGTCATCGGCATCATCTCGGTCGGCGTGACGCAGGTCATCATCACAGGCGGTATCGACCTCTCGTCCGGCTCAGTCGTGGGCCTCACGGCCATGGTCGCTGCGAGCTTTGCCCAGTCGTCGACCTGGGCGAGGGCCGTCTATCCCGCACTGACCGATATGCCCTTCTTCGTGCCGATCGGCATTGGCCTGCTCATCGGCCTCCTTGCCGGCTTTATCAACGGACAGCTGATCACGAAGACGAAGATTCCGCCCTTCATCGCGACGCTTGGCATGATGGTCTCGGCACGCGGCCTGTCCAAGCTCTACACCAAGGGCCAGCCGATTTCGGGCCTCACCGACCAGTTCAATTTCATCGGCTCCGGCATCTGGCCCGTCATCGTCTTCCTGATCATCGCAATCGCCTTCCACATCGTGCTGCGCTATACGCGCTACGGCAAGTTCACCTACGCGATCGGCGCCAACGTGCAGGCGGCGCGCGTGTCGGGCATCAATGTCGAGGCGCATCTGGTCAAGGTCTATGCGATCGCCGGGCTTCTGGCGGGCCTTGCCGGCATCATCACCGCCGCCCGCGTGCAGACGGCGCAGGCCGGCATGGGCGTCAATTATGAGCTGGATGCGATCGCGGCTGCTGTCATCGGCGGCACGTCGCTGACCGGGGGCGTCGGCCGCATCGCCGGTACTGTGATCGGCACCGTCATTCTCGGTGTGATGATCTCCGGCTTCACCTTCCTCAACGTCGATGCCTATTACCAGGAAATCGCCAAGGGCTTCATCATCGTCGCGGCCGTTGCCATCGACGTCTACCGCCAGAAGAAGCGGGCCAAGCGCTGAAATGCCCGACACATCATCAGCGTTGTAAAGCATGCCTTCAAGGCGGGGTGTTTGCCCCGCCTTTTTCCATTCGAATATGCAGTTCCATGCAAATGCAAATTTTTTTCATTTGGGTATGGCGAATCCTGTCAGCTTTTCTATTCTGGCCGCTTTCCATTCGCTCACTCGAGCGCTTCGTCCGGGATAGACAATGCAAGCCGTATTCGATGGTCACAACGACGTTCTCTTGAGGCTCTGGCATCACGCGCGCGACGGCGCCGATCCGGTTGCCGAATTCAGGGATGGGACGTCGAGCGGCCATATCGATGCTCCGCGAGCGCGTGCTGGGGCTTTGGCCGGCGGCCTCTGCGCCATTTACATTCCGTCGGGCGATCTCGTCTTCGCCGATCCCGATAGCAACGGCCACTATGCCACGCCTTTGGCGGCTCCGTTGGAACGTGCGCCTTCCCTGGATATCGCTCTCGAAATGGCGGCGATCGCGCTGCGGCTCGACCGCGCCGGCGCCTGGAAGCTCTGCCGCTCCACCGCCGAGATTCGCGATTGCATGGAGAAAAGAATTTTCGCGGCCGTGATGCATATGGAAGGCTGCGAAGCGATCGACGCCGATCTCGTCGCACTTGAAACCTTCTATGCGGCCGGCCTGCGTTCGCTCGGCCCTGTCTGGAGCCGCAACAACGTCTTTGCCCATGGTGTGCCCTTCGCTTATCCGAGCTCCCCGGACACGGGACCTGGCCTGACCGACGCCGGCTTTGCGCTAGTCCGCGCCTGCAACCAGCTCGGTATCCTGGTCGATCTCGCGCACATCACCGAGAAAGGCTTCTGGGATGTGGCGAAGACCTCGGATCAGCCGCTGGTCGCGAGCCACTCCAATGCGCATGCGCTGACGCCTGTCGCGCGCAACCTCACCGACAAGCAGCTCGATGCTATCAAGGAGAGCCGCGGAATCGTCGGCCTCAACTATGCGACGGCGATGTTGCGCGACGATGCGCGCTCGGATGCCGATACGCCGCTCGAGGCGATGGTGCGGCATGTCGATCATCTCGTCGGCCGCCTTGGCATCGATTGCGTCGGCCTCGGATCGGATTTCGACGGCGCCACGATTCCGGCTGAGATCGGCGATGCCGCAGGCAATCAGAAGCTGATTGAAGCCCTTCGGAACGCTGGTTATGGTGAGGCCGATCTTGTAAAGCTGTGCAGGGAGAACTGGCTTCGCGTCCTGGCGTCCGCTTGGAAGGAAGGCAGCCGTTCGAGTGCGTCCTGAATATTGCGTAGAGTTTAAAAAAGGGGAATGAAAACAATGATGATGACCAAGATGAACCGCGGTTTGCGGGCACTGTCTGCCGGCGTGGCTCTCTCGCTTCTGCTGATGGCGGCGCCGAACGCTTATGCTGCGACGCCCAAGGACACGCTGGTCGAGGGCTTTGCCTTCGATGATATTCTGAGCATGGATCCGGCCGAAGCCTATGAACTGTCGGCTGCGGAAATCACCGGCAACACCTATAGCCTGCTGGTCCGTCTCGACATCAACGACACGTCCAAGATCAAGGGTGACCTCGCCGAGAGCTGGTCGGTTTCCGACGATCATCTGACCTATACGTTCAAGCTGAAGCCCGGCCTGAAGTTTGCGTCCGGCAATCCGATCACGGCTGAAGACGTTGCATGGTCCTTCGAGCGTGTCGTCAAGCTCAACAAGAGCCCGGCCTTCATTCTCACGCAGTTCGGCATCACGGGCGACAACGTGACGGAAAAGGCCAAGGCAACCGATGCGAACACCTTCACCTTTACCGTCGACAAGCCTTATGCGCCGAGCTTCGTGCTGAACTGCCTGACGGCAACCGTTGCCGAAGTGGTCGACAAGAAGCTGGTCCTGCAGCATGTAAAGCCGGCAACGCCGACTGCCGATTACAAATATGACAACGACTTCGGCAACAGCTGGCTGAAGACCGGCTTTGCCGGTTCCGGTCCGTTCAAGCTGCGTGAATGGCGCGCCAACGAGGCCGTCGTGTTGGAGCGCAATGACAATTACTACGGCGAAAAGGCGAAGCTGAACCGCGTCATCTATCGTTTCATGAAGGAAAGCTCGGCACAGCGCCTGGCGCTTGAAAACGGCGATATCGATATCGCGCGTAACCTGTCTCCGACCGACCTTCAGGCTGTCGAGAAGAACGCGCAGCTCGCTTCGACCAGCGCGCCGAAGGGCACCATCTATTATATGAGCCTCAACCAGAAGAACGCCAATCTGGCCAAGCCGGAAGTGCAGCAGGCGTTCAAGTATCTGGTCGATTACGATGCCATCGGCAAGACGCTGATCAAGGGCATCGGCGAAATCCACCAGACCTTCGAGCCGAAGGGCATGCTCGGCTCGCTAGATGAAAACCCGTTCAAGCTCGACGTCGCCAAGGCCAAGGAATTGCTGGCCAAGGCAGGCCTGCCCAACGGCTTCTCGATCACCATGGACGTGCGCAGCATCGAGCCGGACACGGGCATCGCGACTGCGATCCAGCAGACGCTCGGCCAGGCTGGCATCAAGGTGGAGATCATCCCGGGTGACGGCAAGCAGAAGCTGACGAAGTATCGTGCCCGCAACCACGATATCTACTTCGGCAATTGGGGCCCGGATTATTGGGACCCCCATTCCAACGCCGATACTTTCACCACCAACGACGACAATTCCGATACCAGCAGCAACAAGACGCTGGTCTGGCGCAACACCTGGACCACTCCCGAACTGGAAAAGCTCGCCAAGGCTGCGCTCTTCGAAGGCGATGCGACCAAGCGTGGCGCCATGTATCAGGACATCCAAAAGAAATTCCTGGAAGCAAGCCCTTTCATCATCCTCTATCAGCAGACGGAAGTCGCCGGCTATCGCAAGGACGTGAAGGACTTCAAGCTTGGTCCGAGCTTCGACAACAACTTCGTCTGGCCGATCTCCAAGTGATGATCCGGCAGGACTAGGTCTTTGAGCACTGTCGAACGGAAAATGCAGGTGCGGCCCAAGAAGGGCCGTGCCGCTCCCTTTTTCATGGGGCTACTACGATTCCTCGTCGTGGCCGTCACCACCTATCTCGGTCTGCTGGCCGTCACCTTCTTCATCGGACGCGTCATACCGATCGATCCGGCGCTGGCGATCGCCGGCGATCACGCGCCGCAGCAGATATTGGAGCGCCTGCGGCGCGAGATGCATCTCGACCAGCCGCTTTATCTGCAGTTCTATTATTACCTCGTGAGCGCGCTCAGCGGCGATTTTGGTACGTCGGTTCTGACAACCAATCCGGTCATGGATGACATCAGGCGCGTCTTTCCGGCGACGATGGAGCTTGCGACGGTCGGCACGATCATCGGGGCCTTGTTTGGGGTTCCCTTCGGCGTACTTGCCGCGGTGCGCCGCAATAGCTTCATCGACCAGATCGTCCGCGTGATCGGCCTCGTCGGCTATTCCGTGCCAGTCTTCTGGCTGGCTATGGTTTCGCTCGTCATTTTCTATGCGAAGCTGAACTGGGTGGCCTATCCCGGCCGCATCGACATCGCCTATGAATATAGTTTCACGCCGATTACGGGCTTTTTCCTGCTCGACAGCGCTCTGCAGGGGCAATGGGATGTCTTCTGGGACGTCTTCCGCCACATCATCCTGCCGGCGTCGCTGCTCGGCTATTTCTCGCTTGCCTATATCAGCCGTATGACCCGCAGTTTCATGCTGAACGAACTGGGCCAGGAATATATTGTGGCGGCCCGCGCCAAGGGGCTTTCCGAGACGCGGGTAATCTGGGGGCATGCCCTGCGCAGCGCCGCCGTGCCGCTGATCACGGTAATCGCGCTCTCCTATGCCGGGTTGCTCGAGGGATCCGTGCTGACGGAGATCGTCTTCTCCTGGCCGGGCATCGGCTTCTACATCACCAGCTCGCTGCGCAATGCCGACATGAATGCCGTTCTCGGCGGCACGATCATCGTCGGCACAGTGTTCATCGGCATCAATCTGATTTCCGATCTTCTGTATCGGACGCTCGACCCGAGGACCAGACGCAAATGACTGTCGAGACCACCCAACCCAGCTTGAGGGACTGGCTGCTCTCCGATCGGCCACAGTCGCGCCGGCAGGCGAGGCTAGGGCGCGCCTATGTCACCTGGCGGCAGTTTTCCGCCAATCGCCTGGCCGTGATCGGGCTCCTCATCATTATCGCCCTCGTGCTGGTGGCAGCACTTGCCGATGTCATCGCACCGCATTCGCCTGTTATCGGCGACCTGACCAATGCCTATCTGAAGCCCCCCGGCACGCCGGGCTATCTTCTCGGCACCGACGATCTCGGCCGTGATATCCTTTCGCGCCTCATCTACGGGTCGCGCTGGACGCTTTATATCGTTGTTCTGGTCGCGATCATCTCGGCGCCGATCGGGCTGATCATCGGCATGGTGTCGGGCTATCTCGGCGGCTGGGTGGATGTGATCCTGATGCGCATCACCGATATCTTCCTTGCCTTTCCGAAGCTGGTGCTGGCGCTTGCCTTCGCCGGCGCGCTCGGCGCGGGCATCGAGAATGCGGTCATTGCGATCGCCATCACCTCATGGCCACCCTATGCGCGCCTGGCGCGGGCCGAGACAATGACGGTGCGGCGTTCGGACTATATCGCCGCCGTGCAGCTTATGGGTGCCTCGCCGCTGCGTATCATCTTTCGCCATGTCATGCCGCTTTGCATCTCCTCGGTGATCGTCCGCGTTACGCTCGACATGGCCGGCGTCATCCTAACGGCCGCCGGTCTCGGTTTCCTCGGGCTCGGCGCGCAGCCGCCGCTGCCCGAATGGGGGGTGATGATCGCGAGCGGCTTCAAATACTATCTCGATCAATGGTGGGTGGCGGCCATGCCGGGCATTGCGATCCTCATCGTCAGCCTCGGCTTCAATCTGCTCGGCGATGGCCTGCGCGATGCGCTCGATCCTAAGGAGAGCGGCCAATGACGACACTTTTGACCGTGGAGAACCTCAAGGTTCGCTATCCGACCCGTACCGGCGTCATCGATGCGGTGCGCGGCGTCTCCTTCACGCTCGGCCGTGAGCGGCTTGGTATCGTCGGCGAGAGCGGTTCCGGCAAATCGCAGACCGGCCGCGCGATCATGGGGCTGACGCCGCCGCATGGCCTCGTCACCGCGGACAGGCTCAATTTCAGCGGCATCGACCTCCTATCGATTTCGGCCAGGGAACGCCGCTCGCTGCGCGGCAAGCGCATCGCCATGGTGCTTCAGGACCCGAAATATTCGCTCGATCCCGTCATGACCATCGGCCGGCAGATCACTGAGACCCTGCGTACGCATGAGAAGGTGAGCAAGGCCGAGGCGCGGGACCGTGCCATGGCCATGCTGGAAGCCGTGCAGATTCGCGATCCCGGCCGTGTCTACGACCTGCACCCACACGAGGTTTCGGGCGGCATGGGCCAGCGCGTCATGATCGCCATGATGCTCATCGCCGGACCGGAGTTGCTGATCGCCGACGAGCCGACCTCGGCGCTCGACGTCACCGTCCAGCTTGATGTCCTCAGGATCATGGACAAGCTCGTCTCCGAGCGTGGCATGGGGCTGATTTTCGTCTCGCACGACCTGCGGCTGGTGTCGTCCTTCTGCGACCGGGTGATCGTCATGTATGCAGGCAAGGTCGTGGAAGAACTTAAGGCTTCCGAATTGAACAATGCCCAGCATCCCTATACGCGCGGCCTGCTGAACTGCATGCCCGTCATCGGCGAAAACCGGCATCCGCTACCGGTGCTCGACCGCAAGCCGGAGTGGGCGGCATGACGACAGCACTCGTAGTTGATGGCCTCAGCGTCGTCTATGACGGTTATTATGCGCTCGATGCCGTCGGCGTCGAGGTCAACAAGGGCGAATCCTTCGGCCTGGTCGGCGAGTCCGGCTCGGGCAAATCGACACTACTGCGTGCCGTTGCTGGCCTTGCACCCGTCACCGACGGCAAGATCCAGGTTGGCGGCGAGCAGCTGAAGGGCGCCAGGCGCAGCAAGGCCTTCTATCGCCAGGTGCAGATGGTGTTCCAGGATCCCTACGGCTCCCTGCATCCGCGCCAGACGATCGACCGGCTGCTGCTGGAGCCTCTGTCGATCCATGGGATCGACGATGCCGAAACCCGGATCGCGAGAGCGTTGGATGAGGTGGGCCTCGGAACAGGTTTTCGCTTCCGCTATCCGCACCAGCTCTCCGGCGGGCAGCGCCAGCGCGTCGCCATTGCCCGCGCGCTGATCGTCGAACCGTCAATCCTGCTGCTCGACGAGCCGACCTCGGCGCTCGATGCTTCGGTGCAGGCCGAAGTTCTGAACCTGCTCGAACAGGTGCGCAAAGACCGCCATCTGACCTTCGTGATGGTGAGCCACGATCTCGGCGTCGTCACCCACATGTGCGAGCGACTGGCCGTCATGCGCAACGGCGCTGTCGTCGAGAGATTGACCGCCAAGGAGCTTTCGGCGGGTGACGTGAAGGAAGATTACACGCGCAATTTGATGATCGCCAGCAAGGGGTTCGTCCGCGCCTGAGCGGACGGCTTTGCCCCACGGCACGTTAACGAAGAGGTCGTTTAAACACGACCAATCGTATAGACTATTGACACCTGCCGCAATTCTGTCATGATCTCGTTAATGGCAGTTAACTTTCGTGATCCCGATGAGGGGTCAGACGTTAAGTGGAGGCAGGCATGTTTTTCATGGGTGGCATGACCATGGGCTATCTTCATCCGCCGGTGCCGGCGAAGCAGGAAGGTGCACGGTCCGCCTCTCTTTCCGACGAAAACAGCCGCCGTCAGGCCGGATCTGCCGAAGAGCAGACGGCCGATACCAGCGCCGTCGAGCGTAGCTTGATTTGGGCCCGCCGCATTCTCTGCTGATTAGGCGTTGCCGATCTTTCGGGTCCTCGACTTCAAATGGTTTAATTTTTCTCGGCTCGCGTTCTGGACGAAAATTCATCTCTACCTAATTGATAGGATATCTATGAATATCCGTCCCGGGCTTGACCTGAGAGACATATAAGAAACGAACGGAGGCGACACATGGCGAATTTGGGTATTTCGAATACGCATGTGAATCGGTTCGATGGTTCCAAGCGCGCTGCGAATAAGCGGCAAAAGATTCAAACGGCTGTTCACGTCGTCCTGTTTTCGGCTGCATTCCTCTTTGTCGCGGCCATTGTTTGCGGCATCGTCGTTTAAGGTGGTGCCTTTGGAAGCGGCAGGGAATACTGCCGCTTGTTTGGCCGATTTCTCGGCGACCCCCGGTAAATTCCATTCAGTTTTCCTGGCATCATTTTGCTGCGCAAAGAAATTTGCTCGGCCGATAGAATGTGCCGTGTGAAAACAGTAAACTTCCCCCCCAAAATACGCTCGCGTAAGCGCTTGGCGCGTTGCCATTCGGCGGCTCGGCTGGTCGCCATGCTATTCCGTATTGCCTCTCTTTTCGGAGTGAAGGCGAATCGCTGCGATGGCATGACAGGGAGGATGTGTCTTGGCTCTGCGGGGTTGCCATTCACAGGCAGGTATGGCGCTCAGTTCTGCGCAGCTTCGAAAAGCGATGCGCTCCGACAGGAATTTGCGAATCTTTTTATGGGGTTCAGTTTAAGTTCATCTTCTGCGGGATATGGAGGATTTAATATGCCGAACCATGCTGAATTTCCGAAACGGGATGAATCAGCCCAGGGAGAATGCCTCATGACCTTGATCGATTGTCGTTGACCTCTGCGGATCGCTGCCGGAACCATTTGGTCGCGTATCCAGTTTCACGGACACCCTTTTGGATGATGACGAATAGTCGCC
The DNA here is from genome assembly GCF_014194925.1 of Rhizobium sp. BK491. Taxonomy (NCBI): domain Bacteria; kingdom Pseudomonadati; phylum Pseudomonadota; class Alphaproteobacteria; order Hyphomicrobiales; family Rhizobiaceae; genus Rhizobium; species Rhizobium sp. BK491. The sequence continues at coordinate 435,909 of NZ_JACIAR010000005.1, read as the reverse complement.
GCAATCTTTAAGAACGCCCCGTGAAAATCTTCGCCTGTATAAGTTTGTTCTAAGCCGTCACTTCGAATTCACCCCCTTCGCCCGCCGGGAAGCGAAGCAAAAGGGTCCAAATGCGTGAATTCTTGCGTCGGGCAGGGCAAAAACGATAAAGGCGACAATGCCACTCACTCTGTTTGGACCCAGAACCCGAATCCATGACATCTCAAAATCTCTCCACCGTTACGCCGCGCGATTCTGATGCCAAGCAGATCGATCATAATGATGCGATCCGCGCCACCTATTTCTCCAATGAGCAGATAAAGGAATGCGGCGCGGCCTTCGCCCGCAACGGCGCGAAAACCAAGCTGCCAGGCTTTGCGCCCTTTGATTTCTTCGCCCGGCACAAGGAAAACGAGAAAGAGATCCTGCGCGTCTATCGCTCGGCCAATGCCGATGTCGATGCGGGGGAATCGATCACGCCGGCGGCCGAATGGTTGCTCGATAACCACTACATCATCGAAGAGGCTATTCAGGAAGTCCGCCGCGATTTTCCGAAGAAGTTTTATGACCAGCTGCAGACGCTGACCATCGACGGCATGGTTATGCCGCGCACCATGGCGCTTGCCTGGCTCTACGTCGCCCACACGCATAGCACCGTATCCAATCAGGGCCTGCTGGCGCTCGTCGAAGGTTTCCAGTCGGTGGAGATGCTGAAAATCGGCGAGCTTTGGGCCGTTCCCTCGCTGGTGCGATATATCCTGGTTGAAAACCTGCGCCGCATTTCGAGCCGCGTCGAGCAGAGCCGCATCACCCGCAAGAAGGCGAATGCCGCCGTCGACGAACTGATCCGTCTGAACGACGACGCCAAGGTCGCCGAGTTCCTGAAGACGCTTGAGCCCTATACCTCGGACAACACCTTCGCCACGCAGTTCCTCTACCGTCTGCGCGACGGCTCGCATACGTCCGGCCTCGCCGTCACCTGGCTTGAGAAGCGGCTTGCCGAGGCGGGCACCGACGCCGAAAGCGTCATGATGGCCGAGCATAATCGCCTGTCATCCGGCAATGTGACGATGGGCAACATCATCAAGAGCCTGCGTCTCATCGACGATACCGATTGGTCCGTATGGGTCGAAGAGGTCAGCGCCGTCGACAAGCTGCTCTGGGACGAGACCGACTACGCCAAGCTCGATCCCGGCTCGCGCAACAGCTATCGCCGCCGTATCGAAAAGCTCGCGCGCCGTTGCGACAAGACCGAAATGGAAATTGCCCAGATCGCCATGGCGATGACCGAAGCCGCCAAGGCATCGGGCGAAGGGCAGGCACGTGAGCCGAATATCGGCGATTTTATCATGGGTCAGCAGACGCAGAAGCTGGAGAAGGCGATCGGGTATCGTGTGCCCCTTTCGGTGAGCTTCGTGCGTCAGTGGCGCAAGCTCAACTGGCTGTCGATCGCAGCCCCGGTGCTGTTCCTGACCGTCGTGGCCCTCGGTATCGTCGGTTATTTCATGCTGCATGCCGGCATGGGCTGGGCAGAGACCATCCTCTTGCTCCTGATGTTCTCGCTGCCGGCATCGGAAGGCGCCACCGGCCTCTTCAATTTCTTCGTCACCATGTATCTGACGCCGGCGCGGCTGGTCGGTTACGAATTCAAGGAAGGCATTCCGCAAGAGGCCCGTACGCTGGTCGTCGTGCCGACGCTGATCGGCAACCGCGACAGTGTCGACGAGCTCGTGCGCAATCTCGAGGTCCATTATCTCGCCAATCCGCGCGGCGAAGTCTATTACGCGCTGCTCAGCGACTGGCCTGACAGCCAGGAGGAAGAGAGCGAGCGCGATCTGGAAATCCTCGATTATGCCCGCCGCGAAGTCGCCAATCTCGCTGCCCGCTATGACGAGGACGGCATTCAGCGCTTCTATCTGCTGCATCGCCGCCGCCTCTACAATCCGTCCGAAGGCGCCTGGATGGGATGGGAGCGCAAGCGCGGCAAGTTGCATGAGCTGAACATGCTGCTGCGCGGCGACCGCGATACCACTTTCCTGCCCGGCGCCAATATCGTGCCGAAGGACGTGCAGTATGTCATGACGCTCGATTCCGACACGCGCCTGGTGCGCGATACGGTGACGAAGCTCGTCGGAAAGCTGCATCACCCGATCAACCGCCCGGTCTTCGATCCCGAAAGCAAGCGCGTCGTGCGCGGCTACGGCGTGCTGCAGCCGCGTGTTACCCCGTCGCTGACGACGGGCAAGGATGCGTCTGTGTTCCAGCGCGTCTTCTCGGTCAACCGCGGTCTCGACCCTTACGTCTTCGCCGTGTCCGACGTCTATCAGGATCTGGTGGAAGAAGGCACCTTCACCGGCAAGGGCCTCTATCATGTCGATGCCTTCGAAGCGTCGCTAAAAGGCAAGATCGACGAAAACGCCGTCCTCAGCCACGATCTGCTTGAAGGCTCGATGGCGCGCTGCGCCCTCGTCACCGACTGCGAGCTGGTCGAAGATTTCCCGATCCGCTACGAAGTCGAGGTCTCGCGCCAGCATCGCTGGGCGCGTGGTGACTGGCAGCTGCTTCCCTATCTCTTCAATCCCAAGCGCGGCGTCACCGGCCTCGGCCGCTGGAAGATGATGGACAATCTGCGTCGCTCGCTGACGCCGATCGCCTGGTTCTTCGCCTCCGTGCTCGGATGGTACTTCATGGAGCCGCTGGCGGCGCTCCTCTGGCAGATCCTGCTGATCTTCTGCCTGTTCGTCGCCCCGACGCTGTCGCTCATCAACGGCATCATTCCGCGCAGCAGCGATATCGTCGCCCGCGCCCATCTCTATACGGTCTGGTCGGATATCCGCGCCGCCAATGCACAGGTCGCATTGCGTATCGTCTTCATCGCCGATGGCGCCTGCGTCATGGCCGATGCCATCGGCCGTTCGCTTTATCGTGCCTTCGTCAGCCGCAAGCTGATGCTGCAATGGCGGACCGCGGCGAGCGCCCAGGCCGCGGCACAGACGACGATCCTCGGCCATTACCGCGTCATGTGGCATGCGCCAGTGCTTGCGCTGCTGGCACTTGCCTTCGCGTCGCTTTCCGGCAACAACGCCTTCTTCGTAGGCATTCCCTTTGCACTGCTCTGGGTCCTGTCGCCGGCGATCGCCTGGTATGTCAGCCAGTCGGCCGAGACCGAAGATCGGCTGGAAGTCCCGGAAAGCGTTTCGTTCGAACTGCGCAAGATCGCGCGCCGCACCTGGCGCTATTTCGAAACTTTCGTCGTCGAACAGCAAAACCATCTGCCGCCTGATAACGTGCAGCAGACCCCGAATGCGGTTGTGGCATCACGCACGTCGCCGACCAATATCGGTGTCTACCTGCTGTCGGTCATCTCGGCGCGTCATTTCGGCTGGACCTCCTTCGAGGAAACCATCGATCGCATGGAAAAGACCATGGCGACCGTGGCAAAGCTCGAAAAGTTCCGTGGGCACCTGTGCAACTGGTATCACACCGATACGCTGAAGCCGATGGGCGCGCGCTACATCTCGGCTGTCGACAGCGGCAATTTCGCCGGCCATCTGATCGCTGTCTCGTCCGCTTGCCGCATCTGGGCGGAAGCACCGTCTGCACATATGCAGGGCAATCTCGACGGTATCGGCGATGTCGCCGGCATTCTCGCCGAAACCCTTGCCGAGCTTCCGGATGACCGCAAGACGGTTCGCCCGCTGCGTCGCCGCCTGGAAGAGCGCATCGCCGGCTTCCAGAACGCGCTTGCTGCCGTCAAGCGCGAACATGAATTCGCCTCGATCCGCGTCATCAACCTGTCTGTTCTGGCGCAGGACATCCAGAAGCTTGCGGCAAACCTCGACCATGAGGTGAAGTCGACGCAGAGCGGCGAGGTGCTCACCTGGTCGCAGTCGCTGGTCAAGGTCTGCGAGGGCCATATCGCCGACAGCATCTTCGATCTCGCCAATGTGGATTCGCTGCGCCAGCGTCTGGCGAAGCTGCGCGACCAGATGCGCGAACTCGCCTTCGGGATGGAATACGCCTTCCTCTATCGTCCGGAACGGCGCCTGCTTTCCATCGGCTTCCGCGTCGAAACCAATGAGCTCGATGCCGCCTGCTACGACCTTCTGGCCTCCGAAGCACGCCTCACCAGCCTTTTCGCCATCGCCAAGGGCGATTTGCCGACGGAGCACTGGTATCGACTCGGCCGTCAGGTCGTGCCTGTCGGCTCGCGCGGCGCGCTGGTTTCGTGGTCGGGCTCGATGTTTGAATATCTGATGCCGCCGCTCGTCATGCAGGAGCGCCAGGGCGGTATCCTCAACCAGACGAATAATCTGGTCGTGCAGGAGCAGATGAACTACGCCAAGCGACTTGGCTCCGATATCCCCTGGGGTATTTCAGAAGCGGCCTTCAACGCCCGCGACCACTATATGCACTACCAGTACACCAATTTCGGCGTGCCTTCGCTCGGCCTCAAGCGCGGCCTCGGCCAGAACGCCGTCATCGCGCCTTATGCCTCGATCCTCGCCAGCCAGTATCGCCCGGCTGCGGCGCTCGAAAACCTGCAGAAATTGCGTAAGGTGGGCGCGCTCGGCATCTACGGCTTCCATGATGCCGTCGATTTCACGCCGACCCGCGTTCCCGAAGGTAAGAAGTGCGCGGTGGTCTACAACTACTATGCCCACCATCATGGTATGTCGATCGCCGCGATCGCCAACGTCGCCTTCAACGGACGCCTGCGCGAACTCTTCCATGCCGATCCGGTGATCGAAGCGGCCGAACTGCTGCTGCAGGAAAAGGCGCCGCGCGATATTCCGGTCATGGCCGCCAAGCACGAGAGCGACCAGCCGGCTAATATCCAGGAGGACATGCTGCGTCCGGAAATCCGCAAGATCGCCGATCCGGCGACGCAGGATCGCGAGCTCGCCTTCCTCTCCAACGGTCATTATTCGGTCATGCTGACCGCGACCGGCGCGGGCTATTCGCGCTGGAACGGCCTGACCGTCTCGCGCTGGCGCGCCGATCCGACGGAAGACCGCTGGGGTACCTTCATCTTCCTGCGCGATACCGCCTCCGGCCAATGGTGGTCGGCGACCGCTGAACCGCGCAGCATCGAAGGGGAAAAGGCCAAGGTCGCCTTCAGCGATGAAAAGGTCGAATACAGCAAGACGGTCGGCGATCTCACCAGCGACGTTGAATGCATCGTCGCCACCGAGCATGATGCCGAAGGCCGCCGTGTGACGCTGCTCAACATGGGCACGGAGGACCGCTTCATCGAAGTGACCTCCTATCTCGAGCCGGCGCTGGCGAGTGACGACGTCGATTCCGGTCACCCGGTCTTTACGCGCATGTTCGTGCGCACAGAGATCGGCAACAGCGGTGACGTGATCCGCGCAGAGCGCAACAAGCGCGACTATAACGAGCCTGACATGTCGGTCGCCCATCTGGTCGTCGACAACGCCGGATCGGAACGTCCGACCGAATTCGAAACCGACCGCCGCAAATTCCTCGGCCGCGGCCGCACGCTTGCGGAAGCTGCAGCCTTCGATCCGGGTGCGACGCTCTCCGGCACGGACGGCTTCACCATGGATGCCTGCCTGTCGCTGCGTCGCGTCGTGCGCGTTCCCGCCGGCAAGAAGGTCAGCATCATCTTCTGGACCATTGCCGCGCCGAACCGCGAAGAGGTCGATAAGGCGGTCGAGCGCTACCGCAATCCCGACACCTTCGGCATCGAGCTGACGCAGGCGTGGACCCGCACGCAGATGCAGATGCGCCATGTCGGCGTTACCTCGCAGCAGGCGGCCGCCTTCCAGAAGCTCGCCCGCTATCTCGTCTACCCGGATATGCACCTGCGCGCCGACGGCGCCACCGTGCAGGCCGGCCTGCATTCGCAATCCGCGCTCTGGCCGGTGACGATCTCAGGCGATTTCCCGATCTTCACCCTGCGCATCAACGACGATATCGACCTCGAAATCGCCCGGGAAGCGCTGATGGCGGCGGAATATCTGCGTTCACGCGGCATCAGCGCCGATCTGGTGATCGTCAACGAACGCGCTGTCGAGCAGGCCCAGGACATGCAGCGCGAGCTGGATAAGCTCGTCGAGCACGTCCGTCACAACCAAGGCGACGGTCTCAGGCAGAACATCTTCTCGGTTCGCAAGGACCAGATCGAAAACGAGACCTACCAGGAGATCCTTGCCGCATCGCGGGTGATCTTCCATGCCCGCAACGGCAAGCTCGTCGATCAGATCGCGCGCGCGGCGACGCTGTTTGCCTCGACCCAGTCCGATGAAACGACGCCGGTCAATCGTCTCTCCGTACCGCTCGCGCTGCAAGATTCCGTTTTTGCGGCCGAGCCTATCGAGGCGCAGGACGATCTCGATTTCTGGAACGGTTACGGCGGCTTCTCCAAGGACGGTCGCGAATATGTCGTGCGTCTGCCGGGCGGTCAGTCGACGCCGCATCCGTGGATCAACGTCATCTCGAACGAGCGCTTCGGCTTCCACGTTCCCGCCGAAGGCGGTGGCTTCACCTGGAGCCACAATTCGCGCGACTATCAGCTGACGCCCTGGACCAACGACATGGTCATCAACCGTCCGGGCGAGGCGCTTTATGTCGCCGACCTCGACAGCAACAAGGTCATGACGCCCTATGCCGGCTTGTCGCGCAATGCGAAGGTCCGCTTCGAGGCCCGTCACGGTCTCGGCTATTCCGTCTTCTCGAGCGAAGACGATGGCGTGGCGCTGGAGCTGACGCAGACCGTCGATCGCGAGCGTCCGGTCAAGCTCTTCCGTCTGCGGCTCAGCAACAAGGGCGCCGGCAGCCGGCGGCTGCGGATCTACAATTATGCGGAATGGGTGCTCGGCACCAATCAGAACAAGACCAGACCCTTCATCCTGTCGACGCTGGATGAGGAGACGGGCGCGCTGTTTGCCAACAACCCCTACAGTATCGACTACTTCAAGCGGACCGCCTTCATGGCGGCGAGCGAGACGCATTCGAGCTTCTCGGCAAGCCGTCGCGAGTTCATCGGCCGCCATGGCACGATCCAGATGCCGGAAGCCGTCGTGACGGCTGCCGCGCTTTCCAACTCGACCGATCTCGACGGCGATCCCTGCGGCGCTCTGGCCTTCGACGTGACGATTGCCGCCGGCGAGCAGAAGGAAATCTGCTTCTATATGGGCGATACGGCCACGGTCGAAGAGGCCCGCGCGCTGGTCTCGGAAATCCGCAAGGCCGATTTCGAGGCCGTGCTTTCGGAAGGCCGCGAGTTCTGGGACGGCTTCACCGGCCATGTGAAGATCTCGACGCCGGACAAGGCGATGAACAACATGATCAATGCCTGGCTGCCCTATCAGAGCCTCGGCTGCCGTATCATGTCGCGTACCGCCTTCTACCAGTCGTCGGGTGCCTTCGGCTTCCGCGACCAGCTGCAGGATACGCTGGCATTCCTGGTGCATAAGCCGGAGCTTGCCCGCAACCAGATCCTCAATGCGGCCCAGCGTCAGTTCCGCGAAGGCGACGTGCAGCATTGGTGGCTGCCGGGCAGCGGCGCCGGCGTGCGTACCCATATCTCGGACGACGTCGTCTGGCTTGCCTATGCCATCGACCAGTACTGCACGGTAACGGGCGACAAGTCGCTCCTCGATGAGGAACTTGCCTTCGTCGAGGGTGCGGCGCTGATGCCCGGCACGCATGACGTCTTCTACCAGCCGACCGTGTCGCAGGACAAAGTCAGCGTCTACGAACATGCGGCTCTGGCTCTCGATCTCGCGATCAAGCGCAAGGGCGGCAGTGGCTTGCCGCTGATCCTCGGCGGCGACTGGAACGACGGCATGAATCGCGTCGGTATACAGGGCCGCGGCGAAAGTGTCTGGCTCGGCTGGTTCCTTGCCGGCATGCTAACCGCATTCCTGCCCTATGCCGAAGCACGCGGCGACAAGGAGCGCGTCAAGCGCTGGTCCGACCATCTGCCGGAACTGCGCAAGGCACTGGAATCGGCCGGCTGGGACGGCGGCCACTACCGCCGCGGCTATTTCGACGATGGCAGCCCGCTCGGCTCCAGTGAGAATTTCGAGTGCCAGATCGATTCGATCGCGCAGTCCTGGAACATTCTCTCCGGCGAAGGCGATAGGGCGCGCGGCGAGAAGGCGATGAATGCCGTGCTCGAGAAGCTGGTGGACGATGAAAACCGTATCATCCGGCTGTTCACGCCGCCCTTCGCGAAGTCGGCGCGCGATCCGGGCTACATCAAGTCCTATCCGCCCGGTGTGCGCGAAAATGGCGGCCAGTACACTCACGCGGCCACCTGGGTGGTCATGGCGCTGGCAGAAATGAATCGCAGCGACGATGCCTGGCATTGCTTCGACATGCTGAACCCGATCAACCATGCACGCGATCGTGATCAGGCCGATACCTATCGTGTAGAGCCCTATGTGGTCGCTGCTGATATTTACGGCGAAGGACAGTTGACGGGCCGTGGCGGCTGGACCTGGTATACGGGGTCCGCCGGCTGGCTCTATCGCGTCGCTGTCGAAGGCATTCTCGGCATCCGTGTGAAAAACGGACGACTTTTCGTCAAGCCGGCATTGCCTTCGAACTGGGATGGCTTTGCGGCAGATATCCAACTGCCGAGCGGAAATTACCGTATTTCCGTCTCAAAAGCGCCCGATGCGACGGGATACTCGGTCACTATCAATGACAGGGCGGTCGCCCATCCCGAAGAGGGCTTTCCGATCGGACAGTAGCGTTTCTGCACTGCTTCGCTTCGACGATCGGGGCCAAAGGGGGAACTCTTTGGCCCCGATTGCATTTGAGTGTCGGAACAGGAGAGTTTGATGAATTCAAGGGCGCAGATGAGCCTGGCACCGGCGCAACGGGTGACCGTGCCGAAGCCGGTCTCGCAGAGGGATACCCGACTGGATGTTCTCAGAGCCCTGGCTCTGATCATGATCTTCATCAACCATGTGCCGGGGCAGATCTTCGAGGATTTGACCTCCAAGAATTTCGGCTTCTCCGATGGCGCCGAAGCCTTTGTGCTGATTTCCGGCATGTCGGTCGGCCTTGCCTATGGAACTAGATTTCTTCCGGGTAATCGGCTGAAGATGGCATGGAAGGCGATCAAGCGGGCCTTCACGCTTTATACGGCGCATATGATTACGACCTTCGTGACGCTGGTGCTCTTCATCTCCGGCGCGTGGATTTTCCACCAGAAGGGCCTGCTTTGCGAAGTGAATATCCTGGCTCTGCTGATGGATCCGGCGCGCGGCATTCCCGCGCTACTGACGCTCGGACATCAAATCGGCTACAACAATATTCTTCCGATGTACGGCGCCCTGTTCCTCATGTTGCCGCTGATCATGCTGCTGGAGGCGAGGAGCCCCCTGCTTCTGCTCGCAATTTCGGTCGGCGTCTGGCTGGTATCCGGCATCTATTACATCGCGCCGCACACGACGCTGCTTGATGGTTTCTGGTTCCTCAATCCGCTATCCTGGCAGCTGCTTTTCGTCATCGGCTTCATTGCCAGCATGCATGTCAAGCGCGGCGGGAAAATCCCCGCCCATCCGGTTCTGATCGCGCTGGCCTGTGCCTATGTGCTCGTGTCCTTCATCTGGGTGACCGACAAGCTATGGATACTCGGCGACTACCTCGCCATGCTCGGCCTGCCGACCGTCGTCACCGGCTTCGACAAGACCTTCCTGTCGCTGCCGCGGCTGCTGCATGTTCTGGCGCTCGCCTATCTGATCGTCAGTATCCCCGCCATTTCGGCGTTCCTGCGCCGTTCGACGAACCACCCGCTGACGATCCTCGGGCGGCATTCGCTGAACATCTTCGTTGCGGGCACCATCCTCGCCATGGCCGGCCAGGTTCTTCTCTACGTGACCAACAAGAGCCCCGTCGTGGGTGCCATTTATGTCGTCTTCGGCATTACCGCACAATTCCTCTATGCTTATCATCTCGAGCACAAGCGGCTCGAGCTTGCCGGCCAGCGCGCGGCTAAGACGCCTGCGGCACCGACCGCAATGCCTGCGCATTTCGGAAAGCGTCACTGAAGGCTTCCGCCGCGCCACGTGCCTGCGCGGGCCGCCCTATCGATCTTTCCGCAGTCGCCGAGGGAGCGGCGGCTCGACTAACTGGATCGGCACTGACAACTGGATGGGCCTGTTTAAGCTTCGGGTGCAAGTTCTGATCCGATACCGAACGGGGCCGGCCCTAACTCCAGCCGGCATTCGTCCGTATTGACCTCCGATCAGAAAACGGAAAGACCCGGTTTTCCCGCCGGGTCTTTCTTTTTAGGTTGGTCACGTGGCTTCGATCGAGGCAATCGGATCTTACTGGCCCGCTCCTTGCAGGCATTGCCCCCTCACCCTAACCTCCGCAGGCGGCAGGGGTATCGCATATGGGATGGATCGGCACCGGAAATTCCTTCTCCCCTTTGGGAGAAGATGGCCCGAAGGGTCGGATGAGAAGGCTATCGATTTGAATTCATGGATTTTCGTGGTCTTGGCGGGCTCCCCCTCATCCGCCTGGCGGCACCTTCTCCCCGCTGGGGAGAAGGAGGCAGCTGCGATTTCAGCCCATATGCGATAACCCCCGCGCACAAGGGGGAGGGGCTGGTCTTAGGGTGGCTGCTGCGTCACGCTGGTTTCACAAATATCATCTGCCCACAGCTCGACAGCAAAAAGCCGAGAGAACAGGTTCTCCCGGCTTCGATCTTAGGCCCCTTGCGAAGATCAGGCGGCTTCGTGTTCCGTCGTGTGTGCCTTGCGGACTTCCTCGTCCGTCAGGATGCCGCTGGCGCGCAGGAGGGCAGCGAAGCGGCCGTTGCTCTGGCTGAGCTCGTTGAAGCTGCCGTTCTCGATGATGCGGCCGTTGTCCAGGAAGAGGACCATGTCGGCCTCGCGAACCGTCGACAGGCGGTGCGCAATGATGAAGGTCGTGCGGTTCTGGCGCAGGTTGTCGATCGCCGTCTTGACCCGGTTTTCCGTTTCAACGTCGAGCGCGCTCGTTGCTTCATCGAGCACGAGGATTGGCGCATCCTTCAGGATGGCGCGGGCGATCGCGATACGCTGGCGTTCACCACCCGAGAGCTTGTTGCCACGCTCGCCGACGCGGGTATCGTAGCCGCTTTCGCGGGTTTCGATAAAATCGTTGGCGGCGGCGGCCTGGGCTGCGCGGATCATTTCCTCCTGCGTCGCACCTTCGCGGCCGAGACGGATGTTGTCGCTGATCGAGCGGTTCAGCAGGCCGGCATCCTGGAACACGGTCGCAATGAAGCGACGCAGCGACTTGCGGGTCACCTTGGTGATGTCGTGACCGTCGACGAGGATCTGGCCGCTCTGCGGATCGAAGACACGCTGCAGCAGGTTGACGAGCGTCGTCTTGCCGGCGCCGGTCGGGCCGACGATGGCGACGGTCTGGCCCGCCTTCACCTTGAAGGAGATGTCGTGCAGGCCCTGCGACGAGTTGGCGAAGCCGAAGGAGACATCGCGGAATTCCACTTCACCCTTGACGTCCTTGATTTCAGCAAGGCCGGCCGGCTCTTCGCGGTCGCGAACCGAATCTTCCAGCGTGTAGAAGTCTTCGAGCTTGGCACGGGCTTCGAAAATCTGGTTGGCGAAGTTGCGCAGCTGCTCCAGGCGGCCGATCAGCACGTTGGCAAAGGCGATGAAGGTGATGAGCGCGCCGAGGCTCAAGCTGCCATCCTGGACGAGAACGGTGCCGATCATCAGGATCGCCATCATGGCAACGGTCGAGGCCGTGCGGTTCAGGGCGCCGGCAAGCGCCCACCAGTCGAGGACCGGATACTGAGCTTGCAGGAGGCGTTCGGTGAACGACTTCAGCGCCTTGGTTTCAGCTTCGATGCGGTTGTAGCTATGCAGCACCGAGACGTTGCTGATCGAGTCGCTCACATGCGAGAAGACGGTATTGTAGTGGCTTTCGACCGAGGTCTGGCCATCCTTCGTGCGGCTCATGACCAGACGGCCTATGAACCAGTAGAAGACGCCGAGCAGGACGAGGACTGCGGACAGGCGCAGGTCCATGGCCATGGCCGTCGGGATCATGATGACGAGCGCGACGGCGGTCGTGAGGTGGTTGCGCATGAATTCGAGCCACAGGCCGAACAGCGCTTCGCAGGCGCGCAGCAGCGTGTTCAGCGCGCTCGCCGTGCCGCGCTGGCTATGCCAGGAAAGCGGCATCGAGATGATGCGGCCGAATGCTTCGGTAAGCAGGGAAGCGCGGCGACCATGCGCAAGGCGATCGGCCTCGCGGGACACCACGATAAAGGCGACAGCACTGAAGACGGCGAAGCCCGCCCACAACATCATGGTCGGCGTGACGGCTTCCTTCTTGGCAATGGCGTCGAAGATGCGGCCGAACAAAACCGGTTCGTAGATGGTGGTCATCGCAAGCGCGATGTTTGCGATCACGACCATCCATACGCGGTATCGATACGCGCCAAGATACTTCAGGGCTCTTGCATAGACTTTGAACAGTGACACGTCAGGCACCCTCTGTGCATCAGCAAAACTCGGAATGTTGTGACACTACAGATCGGTACCTGAACCGGCGATTAACGGAATCTGAAGCTGTTTTTTAAGGGGAATTTCTCGCGTTAGACGCGTTGCCGCGGAAAGTGGTGCTATCGTTCGCCGCAGGAATATGACAGTCTGGAAGTGAATCCACCGCTGCGTTAACCGTTACCTTTAAGTCACGCAAAGGACGGCTATTCAGGGTTGAGCGGCAAAAAAATCGCCAAAAGCGTTCAATTTTGCGTCGGCCTGAGTATGTTGCCGCCGATTAAGCTCGGCTATGGGACCGGGCGAGCAGGATGGCAAGCTCGTCCGCCGATCATTCGGGCTGCGAGGCCAAGAGGTAACTGTGAATATCCATTCGCTAATACAATTGCTTGTCGTGATCGAGGAATGCAAGCTCGCGGAGGACGTCGTGGCCGAGCTCGAGCTCGCGCTTCGCTCCTATAAGTTCGATTTCTATGGCGTCTTGAAGCGAGCGCGGCCGAATGTCGATGTTGCGCATTTCATGCTGGCGGGCCGCTGGCCCGATCAGTGGCCGCTGACTTATGTCCGCAAGAGGTACATGCTCGTCGATCCGGTCGCGCGCTATGCGGCCCAGGCGCAACGCCCTTTCCGCTGGAGCGATGCAGTAGCGGCGCTGAAGAAGGACCCGCTGCGGCGGCGCATGGAGCAGATGATGGCGGACGCCCGCGCCAACGGGCTTGCCGACGGCTATCTCTTCCCGATCCATGGTCGCAACGGCCTGCTGGGAAGCATGACGATCGGCGGTGAGGCGGTCGATCTCTCTCCAACCGAGATTTCCGTTTTCGAGGCGGTTGCCAAAAAAGTCTTTTGGCGACTTCTGGAGTTTCGAGACGAGGCCCAATACCTTGAGAGAGTGGGAGCGGCCGAGCTGAAGCTGACCAAGCGTGAGATGGAAGTGCTCAGCCATCTGGCCGACGGCATGACCTCGATCGAGATCAGCCGGCTGCTGAAGATTTCCAATCATACCGTCGACTGGTACATGAACAGTATCCAGGACAAGCTGAAGGCCAGAAATCGGCAGCATATCGTGGCAATCGCCTTCAGAAACGGACTTATTCCGTAAAGGCAACTATTTTGATGCCGGATGTCGCAGGAGAAATTGAACTTCCCGTGACAAGAAGTTAAGAATTCTCTTCGCGGGTGCAGCATTGCCCGTTTCGATGCCGTGAGGAGACAGCATTGCCCATTTCCAAGATCCTGGTTGCCAACCGTTCCGAAATCGCCATCCGCGTATTCCGCGCCGCCAACGAACTTGGCATAAAAACGGTGGCCATCTGGGCCGAGGAAGACAAACTCGCGCTGCATCGCTTCAAGGCGGACGAGAGCTATCAGGTGGGCCGCGGCCCACATCTTGCCCGTGACCTCGGGCCGATCGAGAGCTATCTGTCGATCGAGGAAGTCATACGCGTCGCCAAGCTCTCTGGCGCCGATGCCATCCATCCCGGCTATGGTCTGCTGTCGGAAAGCCCCGAATTCGTCGATGCCTGCGATGCCGCCGGCATCATCTTCATCGGGCCTCGCGCCGATACGATGCGCCAGCTTGGCAACAAGGTTGCTGCGCGTAATCTGGCAATTTCGGTCGGCGTGCCGGTCGTGCCGGCCACCGATCCCCTGCCTGACGACATGGCTGAAGTCGCCAAGATGGCGGCTGAGATCGGTTATCCGGTGATGCTGAAGGCCTCCTGGGGTGGCGGTGGCCGCGGCATGCGCGTCATCCGCTCCGAGGCCGATCTCGCCAAGGAAGTGACGGAAGCCAAGCGCGAGGCGAAAGCCGCCTTCGGCAAGGATGAGGTCTATCTTGAAAAGCTCGTCGAGCGCGCCCGCCATGTCGAAAGCCAAATCCTCGGCGACACGCACGGCAACGTCGTGCACCTGTTCGAGCGCGACTGTTCGGTGCAGCGCCGCAACCAGAAGGTCGTCGAGCGCGCGCCGGCCCCCTATCTCACGGAAACGCAGCGCCAGGAACTGGCCGCCTATTCGCTGAAGATCGCCAACGCGACGAACTATGTCGGCGCCGGCACCGTCGAATATCTGATGGATGCCGACACCGGCAAATTCTACTTCATCGAAGTCAATCCGCGCATCCAGGTCGAGCACACGGTGACCGAAGTCGTTACCGGCATCGATATCGTCAAGGCGCAGATCCATATTCTCGACGGTTTCGCCATCGGCACGCCGGAATCGGGTGTTCCACGCCAGGAAGACATTCGCCTCAACGGCCATGCCCTGCAGTGCCGCGTAACGACGGAGGATCCGGAACATAACTTCATTCCGGATTACGGCCGCATTACTGCCTATCGCTCGGCTTCGGGTTTCGGCATCCGCCTTGACGGCGGCACGTCCTATACCGGCGCGATCATCACCCGCTACTACGATCCGCTGCTGGTAAAAGTGACGGCCTGGGCGCCGAACCCGCAGGAGGCGATCGCCCGCATGGACCGCGCGCTGCGCGAATTCCGCATTCGCGGCGTGGCGACGAACCTCACCTTCCTCGAAGCGATCATCACGCATCCGAAATTCCGCGACAACAGCTATACGACGCGCTTCATCGACACGACGCCGGAGCTGTTCCAACAGGTCAAGCGCCAGGATCGCGCCACCAAGCTTCTGACCTATCTCGCTGACGTCACCGTCAACGGTCACCCGGAAACGCGCGGTCGTCCGGTACCTTCACCCAAGGTGGCGCAGCCTGTTCTGCCCTATATCGACGGCAATATCCCCGATGGCACCAAGCAGTTGCTGGACAAGCTCGGCCCGCAGAAATTCGCCGAATGGATGCGCAATGAAAAACGCGTGCTGATGACCGACACGACGATGCGCGACGGCCATCAATCGCTGCTTGCGACCCGCATGCGCACCTATGACATCGCCAGCGTCGCCGGCACCTATGCGCGCGCTTTGCCGCAGCTCCTGTCGCTCGAATGCTGGGGCGGCGCCACCTTCGATGTTTCCATGCGCTTCCTCACGGAAGACCCGTGGGAGCGTCTGTCGCTGATCCGTGAGGGTGCGCCGAACCTGCTGCTGCAGATGCTTTTGCGCGGCGCAAACGGCGTCGGCTATACGAATTATCCCGACAATGTCGTGAAGTATTTCGTCCGCCAGGCGGCCAAAGGTGGCGTCGATCTCTTCCGCGTCTTCGACTGCTTGAACTGGGTCGAGAACATGCGCGTGTCGATGGATGCCGTTGCCGAGGAGAACAAGCTCTGCGAGGCGGCGATCTGCTACACGGGCGACATCCTCAATTCCGCGCGGCCGAAATACGATCTGAAATATTACACCGATCTTGCCGTCGAGCTGGAAAAGGCCGGCGCCCATATCATCGCGCTGAAGGATATGGCGGGCTTGCTGAAGCCGGCGGCCGCCAAGGTGCTGTTCAAGGCGCTGCGCGAGGCGACCGGTCTGCCGATCCACTTCCACACGCATGATACGTCGGGTATTGCGGCTGCGACGGTGCTCGCTGCGGTCGATGCCGGCGTCGATGCCGTCGATGCGGCGATGGATGCGCTGTCCGGCAATACCTCGCAGCCCTGCCTCGGCTCGATCGTCGAGGCGCTGAAAGGCTCCGAGCGCGATCCGGGCCTCGATCCCGAATGGATTCGCCGCATCTCCTTCTATTGGGAGGCTGTGCGCCATCAGTACGCCGCCTTCGAAAGCGATCTCAAGGGACCGGCTTCGGAAGTCTATCTGCACGAAATGCCAGGTGGTCAGTTCACCAACCTCAAGGAACAAGCCCGCTCGCTCGGTCTCGAGACCCGCTGGCACAAGGTGGCGCAGGCCTATGCCGATGCCAACCAGATGTTCGGCGATATCGTCAAGGTGACGCCGTCCTCCAAGGTCGTCGGCGACATGGCGCTGATGATGGTGAGCCAGGACCTGACGGTCGCCGATGTGGAGAACCCAGCGAAGGATATCGCTTTCCCGGATTCGGTCGTTTCCATGCTCAAGGGCGATCTCGGCCAGCCGCCGTCCGGATGGCCGGAAGCGCTGCAGAAGAAGGCGCTGAAGGGCGACAAGCCCTATACGGTCCGTCCCGGTTCGCTGCTTGCCGAAGCCGATCTCGATGCCGAGCGTAAAGTCATCGAGACGAAGCTCGAGCGCAAGGTCGACGATTTCGAATTCGCCTCCTACCTGATGTATCCAAAAGTCTTCACCGACTATGCACTGGCTGCCGACACATACGGACCCGTCTCGGTATTGCCGACGCCGGCCTATTTCTACGGTCTCAAGGAAGGCGATGAGCTCTTTGCCGAGATCGAGAAGGGCAAGACGCTCGTCATCGTCAACCAGGCGATGACAGCGACCGACGAAAAGGGCATGGTGACTGTCTTTTTCGAACTCAACGGCCAGCCGCGCCGCATCAAGGTGCCGGATCGCGCCCATGGGGCCTCCGGCAGCGCGGTGCGCCGCAAGGCCGAGACCGGTAATGCCGCCCATGTTGGCGCGCCGATGCCGGGCGTCATCTCAACCGTCTTTGTCTCGCCCGGCCAGGCGATCAAGGCCGGCGACGTGCTTGTTTCCATCGAGGCCATGAAGATGGAGACTGCGCTGCACGCGGAAAAGGATGGTACGATCTCCGAGGTGCTGGTGCGTGCCGGCGACCAGATCGACGCCAAGGATCTGCTTGTCGTCTATGGGGCGTAGTCTTACGCTTCGCTTAGATGTGGAAGGCGACCGTTGAAGCCGGTCGTTTTCGAAATATGAGGCGCTTTCCGTCTTGGATGGCGCCGGCGGGCAGGCGCACGGGGAGGTGCGAAGAGCAATGGCAACGACGCAACCTCCTACCTTGCGTGCGGCAGCGGATGCGGATGTCGATGCCATCCGGTCAGCTGACGCGCGAGGCCTACGGCAAATGGGTGCCTCTCATCGGTCGCGAACCGCTGCCGATGATCGCTGATTATGCCGAAGCCGTCCGCAAGCACCGCATCGATCTTCTGGACATCGACGGGCAGCTTGCCGCATTGATCGAAATGGTCCCCGCTGCGGATCATTTGCTGATCGAAAATATAGCCGTGTCACCGGCGCAGCAGGGGCAGGGCATCGGTAAAAAGCTGCTTGCCCATGCCGAACAGGTTGCCGCGTCGCTTGGGGTGGCGGATATCCTGCTCTACACCAACAAGCGTTTTGTCGAAAACGTGCAGCTCTATCTGAGAAACGGCTATGCGATCGATCGGGAAGAGCCGCTCAAGGACGGCTTTCTCGTTCATATGCGCAAGCGGGTCGGATAGGCGATTGCGCGCTGTGCGTTAGCATGCCAGGCGCTGATGGCGCCGCTCGACGGAGGCGGCCCAGAATGCCGCCACGAGTGCGAGCACGGCCGATGCCAGCATCAGGGCGAACAGGGTATGGATATCGGCCGATTGCGCCAGAAACAGCCCGGCGACGGAGCCTATCAGCGCGCCGCCGGCAATTCGCATGGCAGCGGCCAGCCCTGCAGCCGTCCCGATCATATTGGAGCGAACAGACATGGCGCCGCTATTGGCGGCCGGCATGGTCAAGCCGTTGCCTATGCCGATGAAGATGCAGGGGCCGAAGAGCGCCAGAACCTCCGTCATGCCCAATAGCGACAAGGCGAGCCCAATTGACAGACCGATGCAGGTCAGCAGCCGCGCGATGACGAGGATTGTGCCGATCGGGATTCTTGCGCCATAGCGGCCGGCGAGATAACTGCCGACAATGAAGCCGGCGGGAACCATGCCCATGTAGAAGCCGAGCTTGGCGCTCGAGCCGCCGAGGGCATCGCCTATCGTGAGCGGTGCTCCGCCGAGGAAGATATAGAGCACGCCCATCGAGCAGGCCATGCAGAGCGTATAGGCCCAGAACCGACTAGAACTCAGAAGCACGGCATAGGAGGCAAGATAGTTTCCGCGTGTAGCTGAGACGGACGCTTTCGATCCTTTGAGCTCGCGCAGGGACAGGAGGAAGGCGGCGCTACCGAAGATCGCAAGGACAATGAAGCTTGCCTGCCAACCGAAAATCTCGTCCAGCGAGCCGCCGACCATCAGTCCGACCATCGGCGCCAGCGCCCATCCCATGGCGAGATAGCCGAACTTGCTGGCAGCCTGGCGCTCGTCGGATGTTTCCTTGATGATGACGAGGGCGATGGAATAGCACGGGCCGATGCACGCCTGCATCATGCGGCACAGCAGGAAAATGCCGATAGTCGGAGCGAGAACGCAGCCCATCGAGGCGATGATGAAGATCGCGAGCGCCGTCAGGACAACCGGCCGGCGTCCGAACCGATCCGATATCGCTCCCCCAATCGCTTCCAGGAATGCAGTCACGATGGAAAAGCCCGCGACGGAGAGGTTCACGAGAGCGAAATCGGCATGGAATGCCGCCGATATCTTCGGCAGGGACGGCAGGATCATATTTACGGGCAGCACGGCAAGTGCCGAGAGCAGGACGAGGGTTATCAGCCGCGGCTGTGCGACGGTTGATGCGAGGGTCGGGTCTTCGGTTGCTTGCCTGGCTGAATGGTCGATGCGGCTTTCGGTGCGCGTCATGGCCTTGTCCGTCGTGTGGATGGGAAGTCGAAGGGGATCTGACGAGACGCCGCCGGAATCCGGGCAATAAAAAAGGCCCCGTCAGGAGCCTGCTTACCGCGCATGGGTGCTTTCGCCGGATGGCTACGCCATCCCGCCCATGCGCCTTCCTACCACTACGATAACGAGTGCCGCGTTCATGGCATTAGAGCTAACCGCAAAGCCGCGCAGCGTCAATGCGCGGCTTGCCCCAACATCGGAGCTTTCGACCTAGAGCGGTTCAGTTTTTCACGGAATCTCTGAGTCGCTCTATCTCTTTATCGTCTCGCAATTCCGGACGGAAAACCGCTGCGCACTTTTCCTGGAATTGCTCTAGGTCGACGGCTTAGATGTCGTAGCTGTGGCCGGCATTCAGCGTCGAGATGAACTGCTTGGTCCGCTCCTGCGCCGGGGCACCGAAGATGCTGCGGGAAGAACCGGTCTCGACGATGTTGCCCGCTTCCAGGAACACGACATTGTTGGCAATCTTTGAGGCGAGGCGCAGGTCATGCGTTGCCATGACCATGGTCGTACCTTCGTTGGCGAGCTTGCCCAGGACATCGACGACTTCAGCCGCGAGTTCCGGATCGAGCGCCGAGGTGGGTTCGTCGCAGAGCAGTACGCGCGGCGAGGGGGCAAGCGCGCGGGCGATGGCGACACGCTGCTGCTGGCCGCCCGAGAGCGTCGAGGGCCAGGCGTCGATCTTGTGGGCCATGCCGACCTTGGTCAAAAGCTCGACGGCGCGGGCGCGTGCCTTGTCTGCCGGCCAGCGCAGCACGGTGGTCAACCCTTCCATGACGTTGCCGATCGCGGTCTGATGCGGAAAGAGCTGGAAATTCTGGAAGACCATGCCCGTCTGGCGGCGGATTTTCTGGATATCCTGCCAGGAGGGCTTCTTGCCCGGCTGGAAGGTGGCCGTCTCCCCGCCGATGCGGATCGTTCCGGCGGTCGGGATTTCCAAAAGGTTGATGCAGCGAAGTAGCGTGCTCTTGCCGCCGCCCGAAGGCCCCACAAGCGCCGTCACCGTTCCCTCCGGGATCATCAGGCTGATATCCTTGAGGATGACATTGTCGCCGAAGCGCTTTTCGATATGGGAAAGCTCGATCATGCCTGTGCCTCCAGTGTGCCGCCCGAGCGGGCGAAGCGGCGTTCGAGGTAACCCTGCAGCGTCGAAAGAAAGGTGCTGAGCACGAGATATATGATGGCGGCCTCGATATAGAGGATCAGCGGCTCATAGGTCGTCGCCACGATGCGCTGCGCGGCCTGGAACAGCTCCGGCACGGTGATGGCGGCGGCGAGCGACGTATCCTTGACCAGCGAAATGAAGGTGTTCGACAGCGGCGGCACGGCGACGCGCGCTGCCTGCGGCAGGATGGTCCGGCTCATGGCCTGGCGCCAGTTCATGCCGATCGAATAGGCGGCTTCCCACTGGCCCTTCGGCACGGAAGAAATCACGGCGCGGATGATTTCGGACGTATAGGCGCCGACGCTCAGCGTGAAGCCGATGACGGCGGCGGGAAAGGCGTCGAGCAGGATGCCGAGGCTCGGCAGGCCGTAGAAGATGACGAAGAGCTGCACCAGAAGCGGCGTGCCGCGGATCACCCAGACATAGAAACGGGCGATGGCAACGAACGGTGCCGGAGCGAACAGCCTTACGACGGCGGTGAGCAGGCCGAGCAGAAGGCCGAGAACGAAGGTGATCAAGGTGAGCGGGATGGTGAAGACGAGCCCCGCCCAAAGTAGCGTGCCCAGTGACTCCCACATCAGTTGCAGCCAATGCTCCAAGGAGAAGCCTTTCGATAACAGAATGCGTCCGGAGGTGACCCCGGACGCATCTTTTTCACAGATTTATGTCCCTGCCTATGCCTTCTTACTTCGAAACGTCCTGCCCGAAATATTTCTTGGAGATCTTGTCATAGGTGCCGTCGGCCTTGATATCGGCCAGCGCCTTGTTGATCGCAGCAAGCAGTTCCGGCTCGCCCTTGCGGATGATGACGGCGGAGAAATCGGCATTGGCCTGCTGGGCGACGATCTTCACCGGTGCATCGGGCTTGTGCTTCTTGAAATCGAGGAAGGAAAGGCTGTCGTTGATGGTGGCGTCGGCGCGGCCGGTCAGCACGAGCTGGATCGACTGGTCGAAGCCGTCGGTGCCGACGAGTTCGGCGCCGGCTTCGGTTGCGAGCTTGCCGAAGTTGCTGGTCAGCGACTGTGCCGCCTTCTTGCCCTTGAGATCCGCAAAATCCTTGATGCCGGTGTTGCTGTCCTTGACGATCAGCACGGCCTTGGAGGCGATGTAGGGCTCGGAGAAGTCGTACTTCTTCTTGCGGGCTTCAGTGACGCCGACTTCGTTGATGACGGCATCGTAACGGTTGGCGTCGAGACCGGCGATCAGGCCATCCCACTTGCCTTCCAGGAACTGCGCCTTGACGCCCAGCTTACCGGCGATGGCTTCCGCGATCTCGACATCGAAGCCGGTCAGCTTGCCGCTCTCGTCATGAAAGGTGAAAGGGGCATAGGTGCCTTCCGTGCCGACCTTGAATACGCCGGCCGACTGGATAGCCTTGAGGTTTTCGCCGGCATGGGCGGGGAGCAGGAACGCAGCCTGCAGGAGGGCGGCGGCGGCAACAGTCTTCAACCAGTTCATCGTTTTCTTCCGTTTCTGGAGCGGTTTCATTCAATCTCGCATACATCGCAGAAAATTTGCACCGCGAAAGCGTAGAAAACTGCAAGATAAACGGGCAAATGCGAATATTTTTCTCAAGGAATTGCGAACGGAGCGTCGAGGAAGCCGCTGCTTCCGTTACCGCTAATAATTGCTGATCAATGTTGCGGTGCGGCATAGTGACAATTCTCAATGCTGCCCTATTATTCTTAATGCTGCCCCATTTCGTCATCTCATCGATGTCTTGGCGCGGCACCTTTCATTCCAGGCATGCGCATGCGCCTCCATTGACGTGTCCCGGCAGTTTGCCGCGAGACACCAGCAGTAATCAAACTGCGATTCTACTAGAAATTTAAAGTGCAAAATTGATCTGACGCAGCCCGAAGAGGTGATGAATTGCCCATCATTGCGCGCTGCCGGCCATGGCCGGTCATGAGGTTTGATGTCGCGATTGCGTTTCTTTTTCTGAGTTTATGTACATTCATGCCGTGCTTTGCGGCAGAAACGATCGAGCGGCCATCGAAATGGATCGGCCGGGTTGCCGCCAGCGATGCGGCTTTCGGTTGGCCGGGCAGTGGTTTTGCGTTGCGTTTTGAAGGCACGTCGCTCTCGGTTACCCTCGTTGATACCGGGAAAAATAGCCTTGAGGTCGAACTGGACGGCGTTCCCCAGCGCCTTGATCTGCAAGCGGAGCAGCACCGCTACCAGCTTGCAGATGGCTTGCGGCAAGGCGCCCATGAGGTTCGCGCGACGCGTCGCACCGAGGGATGGATCGGCGATACCATATTCGTTTCCGCCGAAACCGATGGGTCGTTCCTTCCTGCGGAAGCATCGGCCACAAAGCTGGTGGCGATTGGAGACTCCATTACCGCAGGCTATGGCCTCGAGGGTGTTGGTCCCGGATGTAAATTCAGCCCCGGAACGGAAAATCAATACCTGACATATGCCGCGGTCGCGGCGCGTAGCCTCGAGATGGAACTTACGACGCTCGCTGTTTCCGGAATCGGCCTTTCGCGCACAGGCAAGAATGCGAAAACCATGCTTGATGTCATCGACAGCGTGACGCCGTTGAGAAAGGGCGTGCCCGCTCTTCCTGACGAACGCGTTTCCGCGGTGGTCGTCAATCTGGGGACGAACGACTTTTCGGATAACAGGAATCCCAGCGATTTCATCGAGGAATACGTCAAGCTCATTTTCAGGCTCAGAAATCAGTTTCCAAAGGCCTATCTGTACGCCGCTCTCGGTCCGATGATGTCCCAGAAGGATTTCGATGTGGCCGAGAAAGCAATCGAGGCCGTCGTCCAGGCGAGCGCCGCGAAAGGCGAAACTCGCCTGCGATATCTGAATTTACGCGTCAAACCGAAGGATTTCGGATGCGATTGGCATCCAAGCCGCAGCACCAATGCGGCAATGGCAATCTTGTTGGAGCAAGCTATCAGAGCGGATTGGGGCCCTCATGATTAACGAACAGACGCTTTCCATTCGGCGGTCAAACTTGAAACAATTGGATTCTCTCCAGTTTCTCCGGTTCGTGGCCGCTTTTTCCGTCGTTCTCTTCCATTTCGGAAGCGGCCTTGCGATCGAATACCATCTCGATCGAAATTATTTCTTCATGGGTGCGACCGGCGTCGACGTTTTCTTCGTTCTCAGCGGCTTCATCATCAGCTACTCCTCCAATCCGGCGCGGGGACTTGTCTATTTCGCACGCAAGCGCATTGCCAGAATCGTTCCGCTCTACTGGCTGTTGACGTTCGTCGTCGTCTTGATTGCGCTTGTGAAACCCAGCCTGCTCAATTCGACGATCGTGACCGTGGAGACGATCGTCAAATCTCTTCTTTTCGTCCCCTATCAGAAAACGGGCGGCGCCGTGCAGCCGATCCTTTTTCTGGGCTGGACGCTTTGTTACGAGGTGTTCTTCTACATAATTTATGGCGCCTGTCTGATCTTTGGCGCCAGGGCAACCTGGTTCGCCTCCGCGGCCGTCCTCTTCCTGATCGCGCTGCATGAGATTTGGCCAGAGGGATCGGTCGAATGGCGTTTCTATACAAATCCGATATTGATCGAATTCGTTCTCGGCATGATGCTTCATAAGGCATATTCGGCATACAGCGCCTTCAGGAGCGGATCGAATATAGCCGCCGCTCTGCTCATTCTTCTGGCCTGCGGGGCTCATTTCTTCATCGTGACATTCGCCGGCCCCAGTCTTTTCGCCTCGAGCCTGCTTGCCGTCCTGCTCGTCTCGGGCTTCCTGCTGATGCGGATGCCAGCCGGGAGAATATGGGCCATTCTGGTTCTGCTGGGAGACGCCTCCTATTCGCTCTATCTCATCCACCCCTACACGCTGCAGCTTCCACTCAAGCTGTTGGGCAAGCATCTCTCCCTACCCTTTGTGACCGGAATACTGCTGGTGGTCACGCTTTGCACGATCGGGATTTCGGTGGTGCTCCTCAAGTTCTTTGAGCGGCCGATGCAGGCTCTTCTGATGCGGCAGCCGAAACCCATGGAACAGACCGTCGCTCCGGTGGGGTGACGGCTATCCGCCGGCGGTTGAAGCGTTTGCTTACGACTCGCTCTCTGGCTTGTGCTTGCCGAAAGCACATCTAGGCACCTCAAGCCGCCGCCGCCCGCCGCTTCATCCGTTCGCTGATAATGATGATGAACCCCGCGCTCAGGATCAGGATGGCGCCGATGAAGGTGTTGGGGCCGGGGATGTCGCCCCAGATCAGGTAGCCGAGCAGGAAGGCCCAGACGAGCGAGGTATATTCGAACGGCGCCAGCACCGAAACTGGCGCCTGGCGCATGCCTTCGAAAAGGGCGAGCTGGCCGGCGCCGGCGATGATGCCTGTCAGTGCCAGCAGCACGATCTGGAAGGGCGTCGGTGTGTGCCAGTGGGCGATCGCCATGCCGGCGGTCAGGATGATGAACAGAATGTTGGAGACTGCCATCTGGATATGGCTCTTTTCGTGCAGCGCGGTCTTGCGCAATAGCACCATGCCGCTTGCCCAGAGGACGGCGGCCTGCAGCGCCAGATAAACCGGCCAGGAAATCGATAGCCCCACGGGGTTGGAGGCGATCACCACGCCGCAGAATCCGACGCCGACTGCCATCCAGCGGGCGACGGTGACTTTTTCACGCAGCACGATGGTTGCGAGGATAGTGCCGACGATCGGTGCTGCATAATAGAGCGTCGTCACTTCGGCGAGCTGCAGGTAGGAGGCTGCCGAGTAATAGGAAATCCAGGCGATCAGAATGATGACGCTGCGCAGGATCATCGGCTTGATGATCGGCGAGCGCGCCACTTTCTGAACGAGCGAGGGGCCTTCGAAGACGAAGCAGCCGGCAAGAATGGTGCAGCTTCGGATGAACAGCACCTGCCAGACGGGGATGGAGGCGACGAGCAGCTTCACCGCCGAATCGTGGGCGGTGAACAGCATGTAGGCAAACACCGTAAGCAGGATGCCATAGCTGATGGAGTTTTTCACGGGGATGCACCAGAGGATGACCCGACTCGAGGCCGGCCAAAGAATCTTTCTGGCCTCAACCGATAGGAGCCTAATTTTACGCCGTCAATAGGACTTTTTATCAGGGTGACGCCCGGTAGTGTTATTTATTCGGGGTTGTAGCGCCATCGTCCCCACTTTAACAGACGGAGACGAAATGTGACTGACGCGGCTTTTTCGATTGTTGAGATTTCAATCGATTTAAATAGACTGCGACACAGATTTGGGAGGAGTTTTTATGGACAACGGAACGAGACTGGAGGGTTTGAAGGAGCGCAGGAGCCCATTTTTCACCAAATCGCGCGCAGCCGTCTCGCTGATGTTCCTGATGAATGGCTTCATGGTTGGTTGCTGGGCACCGAAAATTCCCGAATTCGCCGAGCGGCTGCAACTGACGAAATTCGAGCTTGGGTTGATGATCCTCGTCTTTGGCGTCGGCTCGCTCGTGATGATGCCGCTTGCCGGCGCGCAGATCGCCGTGCGCGGTTCGCGCGTCGTCGTGCGCGCCTTCGCGGTGCTGCTGCTGCCGATGATCCTGGCGCTGACGCTCGCGCCGAATGTCTGGACCGCGGCCGTCGCTCTCTTCCTCTTCGGCGGTTTCATCGGTGCAATGGATGTGGCGATGAACGCCAATGCCGTCTCGGTCGAAAAATCCATGCGCCGGGCGATCATGTCCTCCTGCCACGCCTTCTGGAGCCTTGGCGGCCTTTTGGGCGCGGCGATCGGCGGGCTCTTGATTTCGCGCTGGGGCATTCTCGGTCATGCCGAGGCCTCGACCGCGATTGCCGTGCTTTTCGTCGCCATTGCCTGGCCGATGGTGCTCGGCGATCAGCCGCATCACGATGAGGCCAAGCCGAAGGCAAAGCTACCGATGATTCCGTTGCCGTGGCTGCTCGGCATCGTTGCGCTGTTCTGCATGGTGCCCGAAGGCGCGGTCCTGGATTGGAGCGCTCTTTATCTCAGCCAGGAAAAAGGTGCGTCGGTGGCGCTATCGGGTTTCGGCTACGCCGCTTTCTCCGCCACCATGGCGACCATGCGATTTGCCGGCGATTTCGTGCGCGATTGGCTGGGGGCCATCAGAACGCTGCGCATCTGCACGGTATTTGCCATCGTCGGCATGCTGACCGCGGCGCTGGCGCCGAATGCGGAGATCGCCATTCTCGGCTTTGCGCTCTGCGGCATCGGTATTTCCAACATGGTGCCAATCGCCTTTTCCGCTGCCGGCAATATTCCTGGCCTGCAGCCAGGGATCAGCATTTCCGTCGTCACGACGCTCGGCTATTCCGGCATGCTGGTCGCGCCGTCGGCCATCGGTTTTGCCGCCGAGCATGTCGGCTTCTCACCGGTCCTGATGACGCTGCCGGTGCTGCTGCTCGTCGTGCTAGCCTTCTCGTCGCTCGCGCGCTACGCCGACGGCATCGGGGATGCGAAGCATTAATTTCGTCGCTTTTGCTCGGTAACGGCTAAACTCCGTCCGATCAAAAGAGATCGCCGGAGCGGTTGACAACGACCGCTTCGTGATCCACCTGAAAGGCACCCATTTTCGAGGCCTGCGAGAGTTTTCCATGTCGTCCGCCACCGATTTCGATCCGAAACCGCGCCGTTCCTCCGTTGCCGTCGATGTCGGCGGCGTGATCGTCGGCGGGGGTGCACCCGTAGTCGTGCAGTCCATGACCAATACCGATACGGCCGATATCGATTCGACCGTCGCCCAGGTCGCTGCCCTCTACAAAGCCGGCTCCGAGCTGGTGCGCATCACCGTCGATCGCGATGAAAGCGCTGCCGCCGTGCCGAAGATCCGCGAGCGGCTGCTGCGGCTCGGCATGGACGTGCCGCTGATCGGTGATTTCCATTATATCGGCCACAAGCTGCTCGCCGATCATCCGGCCTGCGCCGAGGCGCTGGCGAAATACCGCATCAATCCCGGCAATGTCGGCTTCAAGGACAAGAAGGACAAGCAGTTCGCCGAAATCATCGAGATGGCGATCCGCTACGACAAGCCGGTGCGCATCGGCGTCAACTGGGGCTCGCTCGATCAGGATCTCTTGACCGCGTTGATGGACAAGAATGCCGCCGAAGGCTCGCCGCTCTCGGCCCGGCAGGTGACGCGCGAGACGATCGTGCAATCCGCGCTGATCTCGGCCGATCTTGCCGAGGAGATCGGCCTGCCGCGCAACCGTATCATCCTGTCGGCCAAGGTCAGCCAGGTGCAGGATCTGATCGCCGTCTATTCCATGCTGTCGGAGCGTTCCGACCATGCGTTGCATCTTGGCCTCACCGAGGCCGGCATGGGCTCGAAGGGCATCGTCGCGTCGTCCGCTGCCATGGGCTATGTGCTGCAGCATGGCATCGGCGACACCATCCGCGTTTCCTTGACGCCGGAGCCGAACGGCGACCGTACCCGCGAAGTGCAGGTGGCGCAGGAGTTGCTGCAGGTCATGGGCTTCCGGCAGTTCATTCCCGTCGTTGCGGCATGTCCCGGCTGCGGCCGCACGACGTCGACGGTCTTCCAGGAACTGGCGCAGAACATCCAGAACGACATCCGCAAGAACATGCCGATCTGGCGCGAGAAATATCCGGGCGTCGAAGCGCTGAACGTCGCCGTCATGGGCTGCATCGTCAACGGTCCGGGCGAAAGCAAGCATGCCGATATCGGCATTTCGCTGCCCGGCACCGGCGAGACGCCGGCGGCTCCCGTCTTCATCGACGGCCAGAAGGCTATGACGCTGCGCGGCCCGAACATTGCCTCCGATTTCGAAGCGCTGGTGACCGATTATATCGAAAAGCGGTTCGGCCAGAAGACCGTCGCGGCGGAGTGATCCGCCGCTTAAACTTAAAGCGAGGCCGGATCAGATATTGCTCGTCAGCAGCTTGATGCCGGCAAAGCAATAGAAGCCGGCCATGGCGCCCTCGATCCAGCGCCGGGCATTGCGATATACTTTCAGCGCATGCGATGTCGAAAACAGGATCGCATAGCCCATGAACACCAGAAAACCGGTCGTGCAGCAGACGGCGATGATCAGCACGGCCACGGAAGCGGGCGCGCCCTGCGGCATGCCGAGCGCAATGATGGCGAGCCAGGCGAAGATCGCCTTCGGATTGGTGACGTGAATGCCATAGCCGCGCAGGACCAGCGACCTGAAGCTGGGCGTTTTCGGGCCTTCGGTAGCGGTCGGCAGCTCGCCGCCGGCACGCACGGCACGGAATGCCTTGTAGGCGAGATAGAGCAGGTAGATGCCGCCGAAGATCTTCAGCAGCTCCAGCGCCATCGCATAGGTCTGCAGCAGCGTTGCGAGACCTGCCGCTGCGGCAATCGCCCAAGTCATCGATCCCCCGAAAATCCCGAGCGAGATGGACATGCCGGCCTTGCGGCCATGGGTCATCGAGGTGCCGATGATGGCCATGATGGCGGGGCCGGGACTGGCGACGGCGATGAGGTAGGCAATATAGGCCGGCAGGATCTGCGGCAGATAGGCAAGGGTCTCGTGCATGGAAGATTTCCCGGGGGTGTCTGCCGGCGCGAAGAATTCTGCGTTGTCGGCCAACTCGGATCGGCAACTTGTCATAAAACACGGCCGAAATCACCCGGCACAATCATGGATTCTTGTGATGGTGACATTTCATAGCTGAATGGATGGCCATGGCTGAACAGGCATGGGCCGGTAGCAGTTGCCGAGTGGATGGGCTCACCCTCGGGCAATGCCATGAAGGTGCTTAGGGATCAGTTTCTACGGTTTGCGACGAAGCGGGCGGTTTCCGTCAGGACATCCGCCTTGTCGCCATAGCCGGACAGCAGGTCGGCAGCGTCGTTCACCAGCTTCGCGAGCGTCGTTTCGGCCCACTCCTGGCCGTGCAGGGCGACCAGCGTACCCTTGCCGCGGCTGGCATCCTTGCCGGTTGCCTTACCCATGGTGGCGGCATCGGCGGTGAGGTCGAGAAGATCGTCGGCGAGCTGGAAGGCAAGGCCGATCTTTTCGCCGAAGATCCGAAGGCGCTTGCGGTCCTCGGCTGAGGCTCCGGCGATGATGGCGCCGGCCTCGCAGGCAAAGCGGATCAGTGCGCCGGTCTTCATTGCCTGCAGCGTCGTTATGCCATTTTCATCGGGCGTTTCCTTCTCCGCGGCGAGATCAAGCGCCTGGCCGCCGGCCATGCCGCCAATGCCAGCCGCACGCGACAGCGCCAGCACGAGTGCCATTTTCCGATCCGCCGGTAGCTCCGTCTCGGGGGCGGCGATAATGTCGAAGGCGTAGGTGAGCAGGCTGTCGCCCGCCAGGATCGCGGTCGCGTAATCGAAGGCGATATGCACCGTCGGCTGGCCGCGGCGCAGGTCGTCGTCGTCCATGGCGGGAAGATCGTCGTGGACGAGGGAATAGCAGTGCACGCATTCGAGCGCTGCGCCGACCCTCAGTGCCGCCTCGGCATTGCCGCCGAGAAGCGCCGCCGATTCCGCGACAAGGAATGGACGCAGCCGCTTGCCGCCGTTCAGGACGCCGTGGCGCATCGCCCTCAGCAGCCTGTCGGGACGGACGATCTCGTCATTCAGGCAGCCGTCGGCGAGAAGTCGGTTCAGCAGAGCTTCGGTCTTGCCGGCATTGTCCTTCAGGCGGTTCTCGAACGAGGAATGGGTGCTGTCCATGGGCGCTGTTTGGCATGAGAGGCCGTTGCTGGCAATGACAATTGTCGACGGCGGGGTGGGAATTGCGCCGCGCTCTGGTCATCGCTTTATGTAGACGGTATGACGGGATGCAGCATCAGAGCGTTTCCCGGATACATTAAGGGGTTGTACCGGGATGGAGCGATCGTGGACGTCAGGCACTTGGACATATCGACTGATAATGAGGAGGAGGAAGCCGAGGTGCCGCAACGCTCCTCCCCGTTGGCGCGCTTCAAAGCAAGACCAGTTTGGCAGCGCGTCGTCCTCGTATTGATTGGCGTCCTCCTGCTGCCTTATCTTTTCATCGTCTTTTATCTGCTGCCGTTCGTCCACCCCGTTTCCACCCTGATGGTCGGCGACGCCGTTACCCTTCAGGGATATGACCGCCGTTGGGTTCCGCTCGATAAAATCGCGCCGGTGCTGGTGAAATCCGTCATGGTCTCGGAAGACGGGCAGTTCTGTTTTCACGGTGGTGTCGATTGGGGCGAGATGCGGGCGCTGGTCCAGGAAACGCTGCGCGGCAGGTCCACGCGCGGCGGCAGCACGATCCCGATGCAGACGGTGAAGAACCTGTTTTTATGGAACGGCCGCTCTTTCGTACGCAAGACGTTGGAGTTGCCGCTGGCGGTTTCCGCCTCGGCCGTCTGGTCGAAACGCCGGATGATGGAGATCTATCTCAATATTGCCGAGTGGGGGCCAGGCATTTACGGCATCGAGGCGGCGGCGCGCTACCATTTCAAGGTGCCGGCCTCCAAGCTCACGGCACGTCAGGCAGCCCTCCTCGCCGTATCGCTGCCGAACCCGATTGACCGCGTGGCGAGCAGGCCCGGACGCGGGCTCAGCCAGCTCGCTTCGCTGATCCAGCGCCGCGCGCGCAACGCCGACGCATACATCAAATGCCTTTATGACTGATATCAGAACTTGTCGTTCGATCGGCTTGTCGTCATCTGGCATTCTTGACCGTGACGTAAGGGCGATATGAATCATTTCAAGAATTCTTTCCCTTCAGAGTCCGGCACTGAAAAGGAACATGCGATCGTGGACAAGCTCACGCTTTATATCGGCAACAAGAACTATTCGTCCTGGTCGTTTCGGCCATGGATTGCTCTTAAAGGGTGCGGCATTCCCTTCGAAGAAGTGCTGATCCCTTTCGATTTTCCAG
Organism: Rhizobium sp. BK491; assembly: GCF_014194925.1. Lineage (NCBI taxonomy): Bacteria > Pseudomonadati > Pseudomonadota > Alphaproteobacteria > Hyphomicrobiales > Rhizobiaceae > Rhizobium > Rhizobium sp. BK491. The sequence continues at coordinate 404,892 of NZ_JACIAR010000005.1, read as the reverse complement.
CCGGAAACCCGCGCATTCGTGAGGTGTCGCCGACGGGCAAGGTGCCGATGCTGGTTCACGGGGGCTTCAAGGTATGGGAATCCTTCGCCATCATCGAATATGCGGCCGAGCTTTTCCCGGACGCCGGGCTTTTGCCGAGAGATCGCCAGGCGCGTGCGCTGGCGCGATCCTACAGCATGGAAATGGTTTCCGGTTTCAGCGCCCTGCGCAACTTCTGCCCGATGAACATGCGCCGTCCGGTCGCCCGGCGCGATCTCCGCGGCGGAGTGATGGAGGACGTGGCGCGTATCGAGGCCATCTGGCGCGAGGCGAGAGCCTTTTCTGGCGGGCCTTTCCTGTTCGGGAATTTTTCCGGCGCGGACGCCATGTTTGCCCCCGTCGTCAGCCGTCTGGAGCGGTATGACATCGCGGTTGCGGCGGATACGCGGGACTATATGGCGGCCATGAAGGCGCTGCCTGCCTGGCAAAAATGGGAGGAAGCCGCATTGCAGGAAACATGGACCGTGCCGGAGGACGAGGACTGACCCGGTCTCGAATATCCGCGAATCTGGTGCGATGGGCAAAAAATGCTATTAGGGACTGGTCAAAGCCCGCCAAGCCATGTATAAGCCCGCCCAATTTCCGAAATTGATGCATGTCTGTTTCGGCCGCCTTGCTGGCCGTGGATATGTGTCGTCCGTACATGGAGTAACGAGAATGGCTGTACCGAAGAGAAAAACGAGCCCGTCCAAGCGCGGTATGCGCCGCTCTGCTGACGCCCTGAAGGCTTCGACCTACGTCGAAGACAAGAACTCCGGCGAACTGCGTCGCCCGCACCACATCGACCTGAAGACCGGCATGTATCGCGGTCGTCAGGTTCTGACGCCGAAGGAAAGCGCATAATCTAGCGCAGCCTTGATGGCGCATGAATAAAAGGCTGGCGGTTCGCCGGCCTTTTTCTGTTTTGATTGGGTGTGTTAGTGGGACGAAGTGGCTGCGCTTGTGCCGAAGCTCTGATACCCCCTTTGTCCCTTCAGGACATCTCCTCCACCAGGGGGAGGTCGGTAACTCGCGGCACTTTCTCGCCTCAAGCTACAATCGCATCTGCAGAAACTAAATCAGGTTACTTGCCAGAGCGGAGCGACATACTCCCAACAATCTCCCCCCTGGTGGGGGAGATGTCACGACAGTGACAGAGCGGGGTGAAAACTCTCCAAGGATTCAGGAGCGCATCGCCTGATTTCAAAGGCTATCCAGCTTGCTCTGCATGGCGCGGAGCTGTTCCTTGAGCTCGTCGATGTCCTTGGCTTCGGCCTTGCGGCTTTCCTTGGCCGGAGGCTTCATGAAGGGCGAGAACATCTGCATGGCCTGCTGGAACATTTCGGTGTTGCGGCGGACCTGCTCCTCGACCATCTGCATGGGCAGTTGCAGGTTCTTGCCGAGCGGCGTCTCGCCGAATGCGCGATTGATCTGTTCGCGCATCTGCGTCTGCTGCTCGGTAAAGGCACGCATGGAGTGCTCGAGGAAGCTCGGCACTACCATCTGCATCTGATCGCCGTAATAGCCGATCAGCTGGCGGAGGAACGAAATCGGCAGCAGCGTGTTGCCGGTCTTCGATTCCTGTTCGAAAATGATCTGTGTCAGGACCGAATGCGTAATATCATCACCGCTCTTGGCGTCCTGGACGATGAATTCCTCGCCCTTCTTCACCATCTCCGCCAGGTCGTCCAGCGTCACATAGGTGCTGGTGCCGGTATTGTATAGGCGGCGATTGGCGTATTTCTTGATTACGATCTGGCCCTCATTCTTTGCCATTTATCAGTCTCCTGGCCCCGTCTGATTGTATGGAATATTCCTCCACTCCGGAGTGTAGACGCAAAAGAAGCTTGGTGACAATCGGTTTGTGCGATGCGGCAAGGCCTTTCCTTTGATTGGATTTTTTGAAGGCGGTGACAGCTTCGTGAAATCTGTACGATGAAAATTCTTGCTGTTTGACTCAGGAGCAAAGCTTTGACAGTTTCGCCTCATATACGTGTTCATTCTGTGAGGAGGCTTCCATGAGCAGTTCATCCATCGTCGTCGCCAGCGCTGCCCGCACTGCGGTCGGTTCGTTCAACGGCGCGTTCGCGACCGTTCCGGCGCATGAACTCGGCGCGGCCGCGATCAAGGGTGCGCTGGAGCGCGCCGGCGTCGATGCCAAAGAAGTCGACGAAGTGATCCTCGGCCAGGTGCTTCAGGCCGGCGAAGGGCAGAACCCGGCTCGCCAGGCCGCGATGAAGGCCGGCATTCCGCAGGAAGCGACCGCATGGGGCGTGAACCAGCTGTGCGGCTCGGGCCTGCGTGCCGTGGCGCTCGGCCTGCAGCAGATCGCAACCGGTGACGCCAAGATCATCGTCGCCGGTGGCCAGGAATCCATGTCGATGGCGCCGCATGCCGCGAATCTTCGCTCCGGCACCAAGATGGGCGACATGAAGATGATCGACACCATGATCAAGGACGGCCTGACGGATGCCTTCTACGGCTACCACATGGGCATCACGGCTGAAAATATCGCCCGCCAGTGGCAGCTGTCGCGCGAGGAACAGGATCAGTTCGCCGTTGCCTCGCAGAACAAGGCGGAAGCCGCACAGAAGGCCGGCCGCTTCAAGGACGAGATTATTCCCTTCACCATCCAGACGCGCAAGGGCGACGTCACGGTCGATGCCGACGAATATATCCGCCTTGGTGCGACGATGGAGGCCATGGCGAAGCTGCGCCCGGCCTTCGACAAGGAGGGCTCCGTCACCGCCGGCAACGCTTCCGGGCTTAACGACGGTGCTGCCGCTGCCGTGCTCATGACCGAAGCGGAAGCCTCGCGCCGCGGCATCCAGCCGCTCGCTCGCATCGTTTCCTGGGCAACAGCCGGCGTCGATCCGCAGATCATGGGTACGGGGCCGATACCGGCCTCCCGCAAGGCGCTGGAAAAGGCCGGCTGGTCCGTCAACGACCTCGATCTCGTCGAGGCCAATGAGGCGTTTGCTGCCCAGGCCTGCGCCGTCAACAAGGATCTCGGCTGGGATACGTCGATCGTCAACGTCAATGGCGGCGCGATTGCCATCGGCCATCCCATCGGCGCTTCGGGCGCTCGCGTCCTCAACACGTTGCTGTTCGAGATGAAGCGCCGCGGCGCCCGCAAGGGACTTGCCACGCTTTGCATCGGCGGCGGCATGGGTGTCGCCATGTGCTTCGAGGCGCTCTAGAATCAAAGAAATAGAGCATGATGTCGTCCGAAAACCGCATGACACTTTTCGGCATCATGCTCTAAGGCGTTTTGAAGGGAATTTTCCAGAAGAAGTGATGAAAGCGAGCGGGCGACCCGACCTTCGGGCGTCACGCCTCCGCAACAAAAAAGGGGAGTGGCACATGAGCAGAGTGGCATTGGTAACCGGAGGTACGCGCGGCATCGGAGCTGCCATTTCGATGGCGCTGCACAATGCGGGCTATAAGGTGGCCGCAACCTATGCCGGCAATGATGAGAAGGCCCGGGCTTTCCATGATGTGACGGGGATTTCCGTTCACAAGTGGGATGTCACCGACTACGAGGCTTGCGGCATGGGTATCGCCAAGATCGAGCATGATCTTGGTCATGTCGACATCCTGGTCAACAATGCCGGCATCACCCGCGACGCCATGTTCCACAAGATGACGCCGCAGCAGTGGCACGAGGTCATCAATACCAATCTCACCGGCCTCTTCAACATGACGCACCACGTCTGGCAGGGCATGCGCGACCGCAGCTTCGGCCGCGTCATCAATATCTCGTCCATCAATGGTCAGAAGGGGCAGATGGGGCAGGCGAACTACTCCGCAGCCAAGGCGGGCGATCTCGGCTTTACCAAGGCGCTTGCGCAGGAAGGCGCTGCCAAGAACATCACGGTCAACGCGATTTGCCCCGGCTATATCGGCACGGAGATGGTGCTGGCGGTTCCGGAGAAAGTGCTCAACGAGCGCATCATTCCGCAGATTCCCGTCGGGCGCCTCGGCGAACCCGAGGAAATCGCCCGCATCGCCGTCTTCCTGGCCAGCGACGATGCCGGTTTCATTACCGGATCGACCATATCTGCCAATGGCGGCCAGCTCTTCGTCTAGGCAATTCAGGAAAAGCGCAGGCCAGTCTTCCGCTGGGAGCTGCGCAAGGGCTATAAAAAAGCGGCTCAGGGCTACGGAGCCGCTTCAGCCTGTATAGCGCGTTACGAACGGAATTACTGAGCTCCGCCGGCAATCATCCTCTTGTTGAGGCCTGCTGCTGATGTCGTGGCTTGAATTCCAGGATGACGGCCTCAAGGGCGAGCTGCCGCTTCTCTCTGTCTCGAGCTCTCGCCGCGCTCACCAGCGCGTAAAAAGTGGTGCCGGTAAGAACGAGTGCTGCAATGCTTGCGATGATTGCGGCCATGATGCCGTTCCTTTCTCAAAACACTGCCACCTCGCCGTGATCGACGGCGCGGGAAGACGATTTTGTTGAGGGACCTGCCGCTCCCTGAATTTGTTCCGAGAGCGAATCCTGACCGGCCGCCAATGACGGCCGGTCAGGCAATGCCTTAGCGGCAGCGAGCCTCATAACGGTGACCGTAGCGGTCGCGATAAATGCAGTAGCCGCGACGATCTTCCGAACGCCCGATGAGGTTGCCGACTACGCCGCCAGCCACCGCGCCGACGGCGGCGCCGCCCCAGCTATGGGTGGCGACGCCACCGATCAGCGCGCCGGTGCCGGCGCCGATCGCCGTACCTTTTTCCGTTGCCGTGCACGACGCCAATGCGCCGACGAGGGCGATCGCGACGATAATCTTCTTCATGGTGTTAGCTCCCTGATGTTGCGAGGTTTGAACAATGTCGGCGGATCAGATGCGCCCCATTAATAACAGAATGAGGACAATGACGAGAACAAGCCCGAGACCACCCGATGGGCCATACCCCCAAGACCGGCTGTAACCCCAGCTGGGAAGTGCGCCAACCAACAGCAGAATCAGTATGACAAGCAATACCGTACCAAGCATGATATGTCTCCTCCATGTCCGTCCGGCTCGAATATCCCGCCATTATCGCCGTTCGACATGGCGTTAACCTTCCAGCTTTCCCACTCGAAACTGTTCCAGTGAATGGACGAATTCCTCAATTCTGCTCATAGAAACTTGCATGCGCGACAATTGTTCCGGCTAAGAAATAAAAATACACGCGCACAGCAGTTGGAATGCTTAGCGAATCCTTAAATGGGATCGCATCGGGTGACGGTTACAAGCGCGGCGGCAAATTCGTTGTATGGTTAAAATACCATTAAAATACAATGGGTTGTGGTGAACGAAACGGGAAAGGCCGGATGTCCGTGATTCGTCGGCGATTCGTTCTGCATTTGAACTTTGGTTAACGGCTGGGCGTTTGCCGACACGCCGAATACAAGGATGCTGCCGTCGGCAAATGTCGTCCAGGTGGTGTGTTCGCGGGCGAATTCGTTAATTCGCAGCGAACTCCGCAGCAGCATTGCCATTCAAGCTGACCTCTATGTCGCGATGCTGCTCCGGCGAAATACAACATGTAGCCGTGAACAAATGCGATACCCGCTGATATCCGCGATTCGTCACCGATTCGTTCCGGCTTTGATCGTTGTGTTAACGGCTGCACTTTTTGCGTGCATTTGTCGATTCATTATAGCTGCGCTCGTCAAAAGACGAACCGCAATCGCAGATTCGGGTCGGATTCGCATCTCAACCATTCAGAGTCCGGTATGCCTCTGCCGGGAAACCGCTAGATATTGTGGAGAACAAAACAGAATCGCTTGGAATCTGCGATTCGTCGCCGATTCGTTTCGACTTTGGCCTGGATGTTGATGTCGTCCGCTGATTCATGCGAAACTTTATTATTTACAGATTGTTAACGATGGCACGGCGCGAAATTTCTCTGGCCGAGGATTCTCCGCTTGACTCCTTTTTCCTGCGGAAAGCCGTGTAAACGAGATTCAGTATTTGGTGGCAATCTTTTCATTGCAATCCATATGTAGTCGTGAACAAATAAGGAACGCGACGGAGTCAGCGATTCGTCTCCGATTCGTTCTCAGGCTGTTCCGGAATCGCCCGGACTCGCATGGGATGCAAAGTAAATGTAGCTTGTGGTTGAAGCGCTCAAATATGAAATCGAATGTTGCCGCATCTGTTTTTTCATTCGGGTCTTGCCTTTGTCACATATGGTCGTCATCTGTTCGTTTCCTCCAGGAGGAATTGGCTGATCGGAAGACGGCTGTTTCTCGCCTATGCACGGACCTATGACTCAGACTTCGCAGCCCATGATCCTGAGCGGACGCGGCGTGACCGCAGTGCTCGGACCGACCAATACCGGCAAGACCCATTATGCCATCGAGCGCATGGTGGCACACGGCAGCGGCGTGATCGGCCTGCCGCTGCGGCTGCTTGCCCGTGAGGTGTATACGCGCGTCGTCGAGAAGGTCGGGGCGCACAACGTCGCGCTGGTGACCGGTGAGGAAAAGATATCGCCGCCCAATGCGCGCTATTCGGTCTGCACGGTGGAGGCCATGCCGCGCGAGACGCGCGCCTCCTTCGTCGCGATCGACGAAGTGCAGCTTGCCGGCGATCTGGAGCGCGGACATATTTTTACCGACCGCCTTCTGCATCTGCGCGGCCGCGATGAAACCCTGCTGCTCGGCGCGGGCACGATGCGGCCGATCCTTGAACAACTTCTGCCTGGGATTACCGTCCTCGAACGGCCGAGGCTATCGCATCTTTTCTACGCCGGGCAGAAGAAGATCACGCGGCTGCCGCAGCGCACGGCCATTGTCGCCTTTTCCGCAGACGAGGTTTATGCGATCGCAGAGCTTATCCGCCGCCAGCGCGGTGGCGCGGCCGTCGTCCTCGGGGCGCTCAGCCCGCGTACCCGTAATGCGCAGGTGGCGCTCTATCAGGCCGGCGATGTCGAATATCTGGTTGCGACCGATGCGATCGGCATGGGGCTCAACCTCGATGTCGATCATGTCGCCTTTGCGCAGGACCGCAAGTTCGACGGCTATCAATTCCGCAATCTCAATCCGGCCGAGCTCGGTCAGATCGCAGGTCGCGCCGGCCGCCATCTCAAGGACGGCACCTTCGGGGTGACGGGACAGGTCGATCCTTTCGACGACGAACTCGTGCGCCGGATCGAGGGACACGAATTCGACATGGTCAAGGTGCTGCAATGGCGCACCAAAGACCTGGATTTCGCTTCGATCGCGGCGTTGCGTGCAAGTTTGGAGGACGCGCCTCGCGTGCAGGGCTTGACGCGCGCGCTGCCTGCGGTAGACCAGCAGGCATTGGAATATCTGTCACGCGATCTGGAGATAGTCGATCTTGCCAGCAACCCGGCTCGGGTTGAGAAATTATGGGAGGCCTGTGCGCTTCCCGACTATCGGCGCATCACGCCTGCCCAGCATGCTGATCTCATCGCCACCCTCTTTTCTGATCTCGTGCGCTATGGCACGGTGAAAGAGGATTTCCTGGCCGAACAGGTGCATCGCGCCGATCGGACGGATGGCGAGATCGACACGCTTTCGGCGCGAATCGCGCAGATAAGGACTTGGACCTATGTGTCGAACCGGCCCGGCTGGCTTGCCGATCCGACACACTGGCAAGAAAAGACGCGGGAAATCGAAGATCGATTGTCCGACGCGTTACATGAGAGGTTGACGAAACGCTTTGTTGATCGCAGGACATCTGTGCTCATGAAGCGCCTGAGAGAGAATGCGATGCTGGAAGCTGAAATCAGTGTGAATGGAGATGTCTTCGTAGAGGGGCATCATGTGGGACAGTTGACCGGATTCCGGTTCACGCCTATCGCAGGGACCGAGGGGCCGGATGCCAAGGCTGTCCAGACCGCCTCGCAGAAGGCGCTCGGGCTGGAGTTCGAGGCACGTGCCGCACGTCTGCATGCGGCCGGCAACGGCGATCTCGCGATCAGTGCCGATGGCCTCGTGCGCTGGCTCGGCGACCCCGTCGCGCGCCTGTCAGGCAGCGATCATGTCATGCGTCCGCGCGTCATCCTGCTTGCCGACGAACAGCTGACCGGCAATGCGCGCGATCATGTCGCCGCCCGTATCGAGCGCTTCGTGAACCATCACATCAGCACGATCCTGAAGCCGCTGGACGATCTCCAACGTGCCGAAGATCTGCAGGGCCTTGCCAAGGGGCTGGCTTTCCAGCTGGTGGAGAATCTCGGCGTTCTGTTCCGCCGCGACGTCACGGAAGAAGTGAAATCGCTGGATCAGGACGGGCGTGCCTCGATGCGCCGCTACGGCGTTCGCTTTGGTGCGTACCATATTTTCGTGCCCGCGCTGCTGAAGCCGGCTCCGGCCGAGCTCATCACGCTCCTCTGGGCGCTGAAGAATGATGGCCTGGACAAGCCGGGCTATGGCGATCTGATCCCGGTTCTGGCCGCCGGCCGTACCTCGGTCGTCACCGATCCGGGCTATGAGCGCACATTTTACAAGCTTGCCGGCTTCCGGTTCCTCGGCAAGCGCGCGGTGCGCATCGACATTCTCGAGCGCCTGGCGGACCTTATCCGTCCGCTGCTGCAGTGGAAGCCCGGCCAGGCTTCGCGCCCTGACGGCGCTTATGACGGCCGCCGCTTCACGACGACGACCGCGATGCTCTCCATTCTCGGCGCGACGCTCGAGGACATGGAGGAAATCCTCAAGGGTCTCGGCTATCGCGCCGATGCGGTGAAGGCGGAGGAGGCTACGGCCTTCCTCGCTCAGCAGGATGCGGCTGCAGCGCCCGCCGCACCGGCTGGGGACGCCACAGCCGAAAAAGCCGATCATGATGATGCCGACACTGCGACTGACGAGCCGGCTAAGGAAGTAGAAGCCGTTTCGCAGGAAGCAGCCGCTCCCGCCGAGGCACCTGCTGAGACGGAAGTTGCCGCAGCTGCCGAGCCTGTCGCCGCTGCAGAAGTCACCGCAGAGCCGGCGGAACCGAAGCCTGTTCTTCTCTGGCGTCTGGGTGGCCGTAACGACCATCAGCAGCGGCAAGGCGGCCGTGGCCATGGCGATCGCCGCGGCCAGCAGGGCGAGGGGCGCGGTCAGCAGGGCAATCGTCGTGGTGGCGAGCAGGCAGCCGGTGAAGGCAATCGCGAAGGCGGGCGTGATCGCCGCGACAATCGTGAGGCTCGTGGCAGTGACAAGGGTCCGCGCGGCAATCGCGAGGGCGGCCGTCCGCAGCATCAGGGCAACCGCGGCGAACGCGGTGATCGTCAGGAACGTGGCGACCGGAATGATCGCAACAATCGCGGTGCCTCGCAGCCGTTGCGCTTCGAAGCCAAGCCGCCGCGCAAGGAAAAGCCGATCGATCCGGATTCTCCTTTCGCCAAGCTCGCTGCCCTCAAGGAGCAGATGAAGAAATAGGTCATGACGGACGAAAAACAGCCATTTTCCGGTTCGCGCCAGCGCATCGACAAATGGCTGTTCTTTGCCCGCATGGTGAAATCCCGCTCATTGGCGCAGGTCTATGTGCAGAACGGCAGCGTCCGGGTGAATGGCGAGCGGGTCGTGCAGCCGAGTTTTGGCATCAAGGCCGGTGACCGCATCGAGCTCTCGCTGGAGCGGCGGGATATAGTGTTGATCGTACGGTCGGCCGGCGAACGTAGAGGTCCCTTCGAAGAAGCCAGGCTGCTTTACGAAGATCTGACGCCGCCGCCCGATGAGACAAAACGCCTCACCCCGTTCGAGCAGGCGTTGCGGGCACCCGGCAGCGGCAGGCCCACAAAAAGGGATCGGCGTGCGATCGATCGCCTCATCTCCGACGATGATTAGAAAACTCTGCCTGTTGCAGAGGGGTTTTGCGATTGTTTGTCCTTGAAATTGGGTGACAAAGTCGATACCTCACGATCACCCTGCCGGTAACCAGCCGGGCGGCGCGTTTGCGTGTGATGCATTCGTCTGCCCGTTCGGCGCCGTGGGAAGGTGCGACGTTCCAGGTTGCGCATCCGCGGAAGCTCAATACATCCCTGGAGTGCTTCATGACATATGTCGTGACTGACAATTGCATTCGCTGCAAATATACCGATTGCGTGGAAGTCTGCCCTGTCGACTGCTTCTACGAGGGCGAGAACTTTCTCGTCATCCATCCCGACGAATGCATCGATTGCGGCGTCTGCGAACCGGAATGTCCTGCCGAGGCGATCAAGCCCGATACGGAACCGGGTCTCGACAAGTGGCTGAAGGTCAATGCGGAATACGCCGCCATTTGGCCGAACATCACGGTCAAGCGTGACCCGATGCCGGAAGCCAAGGAAATGGATGGCGAACAGGGAAAATTCGAGAAGTATTTCTCGGCCAATCCCGGTACGGGCGACTGATCGAAGGCCGTGACAGGCCTTCGATAAAGGTGTAGTCGATATCGCAGAAAGCGAATCATTGCCATTGGGCCGCTGGCCGGTCAACATGGCCAATTTGGCGCGTGCGCAGCAAATTATTGATTTCCTCAGATTTTTGTGATAGGGTCGTCACACTGATCCACTGCGGCATTTCGCATGCCCGAAACCATCACGAAAGCAAATCACCAATCCGTACGCGGTTTCCTTGACATATCAACGTATTGTGTTGTCGGGTCCCTGATCGCGATGGGTGGGTTTCTGTTTGCATAAGTCTGGCTGGACCAGGATGAAGTGACCCGACGGTACGTCCGTCTCATCCGGGCCTGACTGACCCGGCACCCCGGCCCTAACGGGGCGCATAACAGGGAGTTTTTGAAAAGAATGACGACCCAGCAGAAAAAACCTTCAGCAGCACGCCATGGCTTCAAGACTGGTGAAGCGATCGTTTATCCGGCCCACGGTGTCGGCACGATCACTGCGATCGAAGAACAGGAAGTCGCAGGCATGAAGCTCGAGCTGTTTGTAATCGACTTCGAGAAAGACAAGATGCGCCTGAAGGTTCCGGTGGCCAAGGCCATGAGCATCGGCATGCGCAAGCTTTCCGAGACCGATTTCGTCGAGCGTGCATTGAAGGTCGTGCAGGGCAAGGCCCGCGTCAAGCGCACCATGTGGTCGCGCCGCGCGCAGGAATACGATGCCAAGATCAATTCCGGCGATCTGATCTCGATCGCAGAAGTCGTTCGCGATCTCTATCGCGCCGAGAACCAGCCGGAACAGTCCTATTCCGAACGTCAGCTTTATGAAGCTGCACTTGACCGCATGGCGCGTGAAATCGCCGCTGTCAACAAGATGTCGGAAACCGAAGCCGTTCGCCTTGTCGAAACCAACCTGAACAAGGGACCGAAGCGCGGCAAGGTCGTCGAAGAAGACGATTCGCAGGACGAAGCCGCATAAGGCCAGACGCCAATATCGCTTCAAAAAACCCGGCCTTGGTGCCGGGTTTTTTCTTTGGAACCTTTTCCGTTCTGATGCGTTGAAGCCCTGTGTTGGCGGTCCGTGTGGGTACACTCCTGTGGAGAGGGGTATTCAGACAGGCCGTTTTTATGGACATTCACGAGGACCGGCCTATGCGTTTTCACTCGAAGCTCCCCGGCGATCTGAAGATGATTCAATCGTCAGACCCGTTCGATGAGATCGAACTAGACTAGTCACCGATCATCCGGTGACCCGGATAATCGGTTTCCAATTTGCAATTTCATTCATTGATTTCCATCCGAACAGCGATGTTCGGAAACGATGCTTGCTGCCTTTTTCGTCGACCGCGGCATAGAGACGATTTGAGGCCGAAACCCAGGAGATGCATATGACGAATATGTCTGCAGATCGGCGCATGATCAAAGTTGCCATGGCTGCTCCCTATCTGGCTCGCGACGAAGAACACGATCTCGCCATGCGCTGGAAAGACCACGATGATCGCGGCGCCCGCAATCAGATCGCAACTGCCCATATGCGCCTCGTCATCTCCATGGCGGGGAAGTTTCGTAACTTCGGACTGCCGATGAGCGATCTGGTGCAGGAAGGCTATGTCGGCCTGCTGGAAGCGGCCGCCCGCTTCGAACCGGAGCGGGAAGTTCGCTTCTCCACCTATGCAAGCTGGTGGATTCGCGCTTCGATCCAGGACTATATCCTGCGCAATTGGTCGATCGTGCGCGGCGGCACGAGTTCCGCCCAGAAGGCGCTGTTTTTCAATCTGCGCCGCTTACGCGCCAAGCTTGCCCGCAGCAATTCCAACGTCACCGTCCAGTCCATCCATGAGGAAATCGCCGTGACGCTCGGCGTCAGCCTTACGGATGTGCAGACGATGGATGCGCGCCTCTCCAGTAGCGATACCTCCCTGCAAGCCCCCTCCATTGCTGGCGATTCCGAAAGTGCCGAGCGCATCGATTTCCTGATCAGCGACGAGCCGCTTCCCGACGAGCAGGTGTCCGACATGATCGACGGCGAGCGCCGCCGCGTTTGGCTGGCGTCGGCGCTGAAACATCTCAACGAACGTGAAATGAAGATCATCCAAGCGCGCCGCCTGGTCGAAGACGGCGCGACGCTCGAAGAGCTCGGTGCCGATCTTGGCATTTCCAAGGAGCGCGTGCGCCAGATCGAAAGCCGCGCGATGGACAAGCTCCGCAACGCCCTGGTGGATGCGGATCCCCGCATGGCCAGCTACGCCTGAGTGTGCGCTTCTCCCTTGGGAGAAGTCGTCCCGCTATTATTCCGAAATGATTTTGACCTTGTCGCCCGGTGCAATGTTTGCCCCGGTTGGCAGGGCATTTATCAGTTTGAAAAGGTCGAGCTTGCGGTCTGTGCCCATCATGCGGGCGGCGAGCGTGGTGATGGCGTCGCCGGGTTTGACGGTAACGACGCGAATACGCAGCGGCTTCAGCGAGGCCGCCTCTTCCGGGGTCATATGCCGGAAGCTGGCACGCAGCACATTGGCGGTCTGATCAAGCTGAGCGATATTCCCCTTCGGTACCGCCGTCAGGAAGCGGAAGATCTGCGTGCGGTCGCGGATCACGGTCACATCGAAATCCCAGCGGTCGGCTGAGGCGCGCGCAGTGGCCGCCGGCATGCCGTTGACGGTGATCGACCTGATCGAGGAGGGGTCGAGGCCGGTGACCCAGCCGCTGGAGATATAGTTCGTCAGATTCTGGTTCTGGGTGTCGGCCACGCCGTCGAAGCGGATGGCGATGTCGCCGGGGCCGGTCGCCATGACGGCTTCGACCTTGTTGTCGATACGGAAATCGGGCGGGACGTCGAAGCGGATGCCGAGGCCGCCATGCAGGAAGGTCTGGCCACGCACATAGCCTTCTTCGGGGCTGTCGCCATAGAGCAGGCCGTCGATGCCGTTGAGATAATAGTCGCGGCCGATGTCGCCGACCTTGCCTTCCTCGCCGAATTCGCGCGCGTGCGCCTTGGCAAGGTCGATACGCTGCGGCGTGCTCGGGTGGCTCGAAAGGAAGTCCAGGCTCTGGTCGACGTCGGAATTGGCCGACATGAAGCGGCTATAGTCCTCCATTGCGTTCAGGAAGCGCGCGGCGGCGTAAGGATCGTAGCCGGCCTGGCCGAGTGTGCGAATGCCGATCTCGTCGGCCTGGAGTTCCTGCTGCCGCGAGAAGGCGGCGAGACGCAGCTTGCCGCGGGCAAGCGCCTGCTTGCCGGCCAGATCGCTCGACAGGACTTCGGAAACGACGCGGCTGGCTATGACTTCGGCTTCTTCGCGTTTCTGCCGCTCGATGCCGTGATTGGCTGTTACGTGCGCCATCTCGTGCGACAGCACCGCGGCGACTTCGGACGCATCATTGGCAAGCGCCAGAAGGCCGCGCGTCACATAGAGATAGCCGCCGGGCAAGGCAAAGGCATTGATCGAGGGCGAATTGAGAATGGTGATGCGGTAGGACTGCTGCGGATTTTCCGACACGCTGGTCAAGGCGCCGGCGATGCGGGCAACGAGCCTCTCCGTCTTGGCATCCTTGTATTCGCCGCCATAGCTTGCGAGGATACGCGGATGCTCGCGAGCGCCCATTTGCGCGCGCGGATCGTTCTTCTGCACTTCGGAAACGATCTGCGGATTGGCGGAGGGCGAAACGCTCGGCTGATAGGATTGATCCATCACCGTCTGGCAGCTGTTCAACATTGCTGCGGCTGCAAGGAAGGGCACAAAACGGCGCAAACGGGCTGCGACGGTCAAATCGATCCTTCGTTCTGCTCGCTTGCTCTGCTTCAGGACCTGCATCCTACTCATTTCGCTGTCATGCCGGCTCGGCGCCAAATCCGGTTGATCCTTACCGGGTCGATCATGGTCGCGCGCCGATAAAGGTTGTTTTCGCCCCCATCGATCCGCGTTTACCCGGACGGCTTCGACCTCTTGCTGTAGCCGATTTTGGCACCGGTTGCATAGCGAGACTCCGTTTAAATATGGCAGCGTTGTATTTTAGCAAGCATTTCCGAGGACTTTCAGCCGCTTCGCTAGACGAAATTAAGGCAAAGCCGGCGGCAAGCTGCCATGACACAATCAATGTTGCAGAAATGTGGTCAATGCCGGAATCCCGTCCGCCTGCAGGAAGGTTTCGATGGGCGCGGTAAGCTTGATCGTGCCGCCGTCGATGAAGACGGCGTGGTCGGCAAGGCGCCGCACTTCGGCCGGGTCATGCGAGACGATCAGCACCGTATTGCCGGTTTCGCGATGCAGAGTTTTCAGAAGTTCGACCATGCCGGAGCGCAGGCCGGGATCGAGCGCGGCGAAAGGCTCGTCCAGCAACAGGATTGGCTTGTCGCGCACCAGAGCCCGAGCGAAAGCCGCGCGCTGGCGCTCGCCGCCGGAAAGCGTTCCCGGCTTGCGCTTCTCGAAGCCGGGTAGCCCGACCCGCGCCAAAGCCTCCGAGACCTTTTGCCGATCCTCCTTCGTAAGCCTCAATGACGGGCTGATGCCAAGGCCGACATTGGTGAAGAGATCGAGATGAGCGAAGAGGTTGTTGTCCTGGAAGACGAGAGACACCGGCCGTTCGGCGGGATGCAGGCGGCTCACGTCCTGTTCGGCGAGCAGGATACGGCCGCGGTCAGGCTGTTCGAAGCCGGCCAGTAAATTGAGAAAGGTGGATTTGCCCGACCCTGACGGCCCGGCAAGGGCGATGATCTTACCCTGCGGCAATGCGCAATCGAAGCGGAAGTCATGCGTGCCGAGGCGCAGTTCGACCCGTTCCATGCTGATGCCTTCTGCCTTCATGATGCTGCTGTCAGTCATTTCGTCTGCTTTCGTCATCCGGGACGCCTTGGCCCGCGGTTCCGGCTATGGTCAGGAGAAGGCATACCAGGCCGAGTATCAAGGCATATCCGTCGGCGTCGTTGGTGCGGTAGCTACCGAGCTTGCTGTAGACCAGCCAGGGCAGGGTCATCAGGCTGTCGGAGCCGAAGAGTGCGACGGCGCCGAGATCGCCGAGTGACAGGGCCATGGCGAAGGAGAGCGCCGTGAAGAGCGGTTTGCGCAGACCCGGCCAATCGACCACGCGCAGGCGCGCAATGCCGTCAAGGCCGAGGCTTGCCACCAGCCGCCCGGTGCGGCTGACATGGACCGTATAGGCCGGCTCGATGACGCGAATGACGAAGGGCAGCGCCATCAGCGCATTGATGACAATGATGAGGACGGCCGCAAAGCGGCTGGGATCGCCCAATGGCCTGAGCGCCAGGAACCAGCCGGTTGCCAGCACGATCGGTGGCACCAGCAGGATGAGGGAGGCGCTTGCGCCTGTTGCGATCGCCAGGCCGTATAGGCCGAGGGACTTTCGGCGATCCGCCGATATCACCGAGCGGGCGCGAATGATCGCGAAGGATGTCAGCACGGCCAGAAGGCCCGCAGCAAGCGCGATTGCAAGACTTGTGACTGTCGCCTGCAGGAAGATCGGCTGGGAGACGAGCTTGAAAAGATTGGCCTTGAGGCCGGTCACGACGACCGCAGCAAGCGGCATGCCGAGAAAGAGCGTCGCGGCCGCCAGCAGCGCAGCATCGACGTACCGCGCAGCCATCCCCTGTCCATCGATGCGGCGCAGCGCCCGGCCGGCCGTCAATCCGTGATCGTCGGGAGCTCGAAACAGCGTCATGACGCCGAGCAAAAGCAGGGTGACGACGATCTGCAGCAGCGACAGCATCACGGCGCGGCCGGGATCGAAATCGAAGCGGAGCGCCTGGTAGATCGCCACTTCCAGCGTCGTCGCGGCCGGGCCGCCGCCGAGGATCAGGACCAGCGTGAAGCTGGTGGCGCAGAGCATGAAGATCAGGCCGGCGATGCCGGGAACGAGGCCGCGCAGGATAGGCCATTCGATGAAGCGGAAGACCGAGATGGGCTGCATGCCCAGCCCGCCGGCCACGAGCCAATATTCCGCTGGCACACGCTCCAGTCCGACCAGCATCAGTCGGCAGGCGAGCGGCATGTTGAAGAAGACATGCGCAAGCAGGATACCGGCCAGGCCATAGATGCTGACGGGCTGCGACAGGCCGAGTGCTGATAGCGCCTGATTGATGAGCCCCTGCCTGCCCCATATGCCGAGCAGGCCTAGTGCGCCTATCAGCACCGGCAGGCCCATCGGCACGGCCATCAGTCGGATCAGCCACAGCCGGCCGGGAAAGCGCGGCTGGCGCGCCAATGCGCGGGCGACCGGAATGGCGAGCACAATGGAGAGCAGTGTCGAAAGCACCGCCTGCAGCAGTGTGAAGCGCAGGATGCGCAGTAGATATGGGTCTGTGAGCGAGGTGTCGCTGCCGGATTCGATGCCGGCGGAGATAAGAACAAGAACGGCGATCCCGACGAAGAGCGCAATGCTGCCGAGGCTGAACGCCCCGCCAGAAATAGCGCGTCTTCGCTCGGGTGCCGTGAGTATGATCAAGGCATCAGTTGCCGCTGGTGGCGGTCAGCCATTCGTCGATCCAGGCTTTACGGTTCTTGTCGACGTCCGCAGGGCTCATCAGGAAGGTCTTCGACGGCACGACGAGCTTGCTGAAGGCATCCGGCAGCGGCTCGGAAGTGGCGGAAACCGGCATCATCCAGTTGCTTGTCGGAATGATGTCTTGGAAGCCGGTGGAGATCATGAATTTCAGGAAATCGCGGGCAAGTTCCTTGTTCGGCGAGGACTTGATGAGGCCAGCGACCTCGATCTGAATGTAATGCCCTTCCGAGAAGGCGGCGGCCTGATAGCGATCGGTCTTGTCTTCGATCATGTGATAGGCCGGTGACGTCGTGTAGGAGAGCACCATCGGCGCTTCGCCCTTGGTGAACAGGTCGTAGGCTTCCGACCAGCCGGGAGTGACCGTCAGGATGCGGCCTTTGAGCTTCGCCCAGGCATCGGCGGATTTGTCGCCATAGATCGACTTGACCCAGAGCAGCAGGCCGAGACCCGGCGTCGAGGTGCGCGGATCCTCGATGACGATCTTCTGATTGGGATCGCCTTCGACGAGATCCTTCATGCTCTTGGGCGGGTTCTTGACGGTCTGGCTATCATAGATCACGGCGAAATGGCCGTAGTCGTAGGGCACGAAGACGTCGTCCGTGAAACCGCCGGGAACCTTGAGGGCCGAGGTGTCGACGCCGCTTGCGTCGAAGAGGCCTGTATCCTTCGCTTCGTCGATGAGATTAGTGTCGAGGCCGAGAACGACATCGGCCTTAGTGCCGGTCCCTTCCAGTTTGAGGCGGGAGAGAAGTGCAACGCCATCGGTGACGGCAACATAGTTGACCGTGCAGCCGCAGGTCTTTTCGAAGGCGGCCTTGACCTTGGCGCCAGGACCCCAGTCGGCCGTGAAGCTTTCATAGGTGTAGATGGTCAGGGTCTTGTCGGCTGCTTCAGCCGTCTGAGAAGCAAAAAACGTTGCGCCGGCGGCAAGGGCCAGGCCGGTGAAGAATGACAATAGCGATCGGTTTTGCACGACAGCGCCTCCACTTTGGTTTCGTCTTGAAGGGGAAAGGGCGCTATGATTTCGTCACGCGTCTAATCCCTCCGCCGGTGTTAGCCGGATCAGGTTCCGCGGGTTGGCCGGTGAAAGCCTCTCAGCCAAATGTCCTGAAGGACATAAGGCACCCCGTTAGAGCGTCGGCAGATTTAGCCTTGTGACGGAGGGATGACAAGGGAAATGATTCCCTTGCCGATTGCAGCAGGAAGGATTTACTCGGCAGCTTCCGCGACCGCCGGGCTTTCGAATTTCTTCGCGGCACCCGGGAGCTGCACATTCTTCAGTGTCAGCGAGGTCAAGAGACCAAACATGCAGATGCCGGCTGCCGTTATGAACAACGGGCTGAAGGCGCTCGCATAGGCGTTGGCGACGGCCTCGCGGGTAATCTCGGGCAAGGCGGCCATCATCTTGGGCGTCAGCTCCTCGATGTTCGGTACGCCGGATATGGAGACGCCGACATTGCCGAGTTTGGCGGCGATGATGGCGCCGTAAATGGAGATGGCAATGGAGGCGCCGCCCATGCGCGACAGCGTGACGGCACCGGTCGCGGCGCCAACGTCGCGGGCAGCCGCTGCATTCTGTACGCCGATAACGGGCACCTGCTGGGCAAGGCCGATGCCGATGCCGTGCAGCAGCATCAGGCCGCCAATGAGGACGATGGGCGTACCGGCATGGACGAAGGCGAGCGAGGCGAATGCGATGGTGCTGCAGCTGGCGCTGGCGACGGCAAACGGCTTGTAACGGCCTTTGGCCGCGATCAGCCGGCCGGCGGAGAGCGAGCCGCAGACGATGCCGCCGGTCAGGAGAATGAACAGCAGCCCGGCCATGGAGGGAGAAAGGCCTGTCGTCGTCTGCAGGAAGAGCGCGAAGTAATTGACCATGCCGATGGCGACGGCGCCGCTGGTGATCGAGAGGATCAGGAGAAGGCCGAATGTCGGATTGCGGAACAGCGTCATCGGCACAATCGGCTCGGGTGCGCGGCGCTCGATGAAGACCCAGGCGATGGCGCAGATTACCCCGAAGGCAATAATACCAAGGCATTGCGGTGATAGCAGCGACCCGAAGAGTTCGCTTCCGTCGGCAGCAAGCACAATGCTTGTCGTCGTCAGGGCAAGGACGATGGCGCCGGCATAATCAATCTTCGGACGGCGGGCAGGCTTGCGGTAGGGCAGCATGAAGGCCAGGCCGGCAAGCACGATGAAGCCGATCGGCACGTTGACGAGGAAGATCGAACGCCAGCCGAAAAGATCGCTCATCGTGCCGCCGAGAACGGGGCCGATGGCGCCCGACGCCATCAGCACGAGGCTCGAATAGCTCTGGTAGCGCGCACGCTCGCGCGGCTCGAAAAGATCGGCGTTGACGGCGAAGATCGAGACCATGATGCCGCCCCCGCCGAAGCCTTGAAGGACGCGGGCGGCGATCAGTGTATCCATCGAGACGGCTAGACCGCAGACGGCAGAGCCGACCGTGAAGATCGCGATCGCCGTCATCATCACATATTTGCGGCCGAAGAGATCACCGAGTTTGCCGTAGACGGGCATGACGGCGGAAAGCGAGAGAAGATAGGCCGAGCCGATCCAGCCGAAGCGATCCAGATGCCCGAACTCGCCGACGATCGTCGGCAGTGCCGTCGAGACAATCTGGTTGTCGAGCGTTGCCATGAACATGGCAGTCATCAGAAAGAGGAAAAGAATCAGCCGCCGTTTGTGATCCGCCACGAGCGGTGTGAAGCCTGTCTGCATGTCCATGGAGCAAGAACCCGAACTGGGCCGGAACGCTGCGCTATCGAGCGAATGCGCGGGACGCCCGGTCTTCATGGGTGAATATATGTGCTATTAGCATATAATTGTCAATGGCAGGTGAATGCCATTTGCATGTTTTGTTTCGTCCCGACCTCTGCTATGCTTTAGGGATGACATCTGCGCCGAATACAAAAGATATCGAAGTTCCGACGCTGGCCGAAGACGAGAAGTTTCTGCGCATCGGTCAGGCGATGATGCGCATGCGCTTGCTGACTGGCCGTCGCATGATCGGCAGGCTCGCCATTCAACACGTGGCCCCGGGGCTTGAGCTTTCGCATCTCGATGTGCTCGATGTCGTGCGGCGCGCGGAAGATACGGGCGAAGTGACCGTCGGCACGATTGCCGAGCTCTTGCGCATCGATCCATCGCGCGCGAGCCGCATCACTGCCGACATGGTGGCGCGTGGTGTGTTGCGGCGAAAGGCATCGCAGGCGGACGCGCGGCGTATCGTCGTGGTGCTGACCGCACTCGGGCAGCGTTTGCTGTCGGAAATCCAGGTGCAGAAATACGCTGTTATCGGAAGCATCTTTGCCGATTGGTCGCCCGAAGACATCGAGAGCTTTTCGTTTCTCTTCGATCGTTATGTCAGCGGCTATGAACGTGTCGTCCAGACCGCCATGAAGGAAACGACCGAATGATCGGCTTGGCCGCATCGTTCGGATAACGGCGCTCTTCCCTAGGGATAGGACTTTGCGCTATGGGCTTGCCTCATGAGCCAGTCCACTACCTTCACTATCCTGCTCGGCGGCGAGCTTCGCCTGACGGAGCGATTGCGCGCTGCGGTTTCCGGCAGCCGCTTCATCGCGGCCGACGGCGGCATGCGCCATGCCCTCGCGATTGGCGTGGAACCGGAGCTGTGGGTTGGCGATTTTGATTCCACGCCTGCCGATCTGCAGGGAGCCTTTCCGAACGTGCCCAGGCAGCCCTATCCGGCGGCGAAGGCTGCGACCGACGGCGAGATCGCCGTCTCGGAAGCGATCGATCGCGGCGCCACGAGACTGATCCTGGCGGGCGCCATGGGCGGCGAGCGCTCCGATCATGCGATCCAGCACCTGCTTTATGGTATCCAGCTCGCCGAAAAAGGCTTCGACGTGCTGCTGACGTCGGGTGACGAGGAGGCGGTGCCGCTTCCGTCAGGCGAGCTCACGCTGGCGCTACCATCGGGCTCGCTGTTCTCCGTTCTTGGTTTCAGCGATCTGACGGGTCTTTTCATCGACAATGCCCGTTACCCCTTGCGCGATTTTCATTTGCCCTTCGGCGCATCGCGCACCATTTCCAACGTGGCGGAAGGCGATGTGCGCTTTTCGCTCGGCAGCGGTAGGGCCATTGTTCTTGCCCGCCCTTATGACCTTTCCGGAGTCTGATCTTGGCCCCTCCCATTTTGAAACTCGACGACATCTTTCTGAGCTTCGGCGGTGCGCCGTTGCTCGCCGGTGCCGGCCTGCAGGTGGAGCCGGGCGACAAGATCTGCCTTGTCGGACGCAATGGTTCCGGCAAGTCGACGCTGTTGAAGATCGCCGCCGGTCTCGTCGAAGCGCAATCGGGCGAGGTATTCCGTCATCCGTCGTCGACCGTGCGCTATCTCGAGCAGGCGCCCGATTTTGCCGGTTACAAGACGGTGGCGGCCTATGCCGAGGCCGGTCTTGGGCCTGGCGATGATCCCTATCGCGTCACCTATCTGCTCTCCCATCTCGGCCTGACCGGGGAGGAGGATCCGAAGAACCTTTCCGGCGGTGAAGCGCGCCGCGCGGCACTGGCGCGCGTTCTGGCGCCCGAACCGGATATCCTGCTGCTCGACGAGCCGACGAACCATTTGGACTTGCCGACCATCGAATGGCTGGAAGGCGAGCTGCAGAAGAGCCGCAGCGCGCTCGTTCTGATCTCGCACGACCGGCGTTTCCTCGAAAAGGTGTCGACCGCGACCGTCTGGCTCGATCGCGGCACCTCGCGGCGGCTGGACAGGGGCTTTGGCTATTTCGAAGCCTGGCGTGATCAGGTACTGGAGGCCGAAGAGCTGGAGCAGCACAAGCTCGGCAAGCAGATCGAGCGTGAAGAGCACTGGCTGCGCTACGGCGTGACGGCGCGGCGCAAGCGCAACATGCGCCGCCTCGGCGAATTGCAGGATATGCGCTCGCGCTATCGCGGTCACAAAGGCGCTTTGGGCACGGTACAGGCGGCTGCTTCCGATGCGCAGGAAAGCGGCAAGCTGGTGATCGAGGCGGACAAGATCACCAAGTCCTATAATGGGCGGGTCATCGTCGCGCCGTTCTCGATCCGCGTACATCGCGGCGATTGCATCGGCCTCGTCGGCCCGAACGGCGCCGGCAAGACGACGCTTCTGAAAATGCTGACCGGGCAGCTGGAGCCGGATAGCGGCACTGTAAAGCTCGGCACCAATCTGGAAATCGCCACCCTCGACCAGAAGCGCGAGGAGCTGAACCCGGAAGATACGCTCGCCAACTATCTGACCGACGGTCGCGGCGAGAACCTGCTCGTCAATGGTGAGCAGCGGCATGTGACCGGCTATATGAAGGAATTCCTGTTCCAGCCGGAGCAGGCGCGCACGCCGATCAGGAACCTCTCCGGCGGCGAACGCGCGCGGCTGATGCTGGCCCGTATCCTGTCGCGGCCGACCAATCTTTTGATCCTCGACGAACCGACGAACGATCTCGACATCGAGACGCTCGACCTGCTGCAGGAAATCGTCTCCGGCTTTGCCGGTACGGTCATCCTCGTCAGCCACGATCGCGATTTCCTCGACCGTACCGTGACCTCGACGATCGCGCCCGCCGATCCGGAAGAGCCCGACGGGCGCTGGATCGAATATGCCGGCGGCTATTCCGACATGCTCGCTCAGCGCAAGGGGGCAATCGAGGAGCGCAAGCGGGCGGAAAAAGCAGCCGAAAAGCCGAAATTGGCCGAAGCTGCAGCGCCGGCCGGCGAGAGCTCGAAGGGAAAGGGCAAGCTTTCCTACAAGCAGAAATTTGCGCTCGAAAACCTGCCGAAGGAAATGGCGAAGGCGGAAGCCGAGATTGCCGCGCGCGAAAAGAAAATGGCCGATCCGAACCTCTTTTCCAAGGATCCCGCAACCTTCAACCGCCTTGCGGCGGAAATGGAAAAGCTGCGCGAAAGCCTGATCAAGATGGAAGAGGAATGGCTGGAGCTCGAAATGCTGCGCGAGGAGCTGGAGGGCTGATGTTTCTATCGGTTCATCCTATGCGCGTCTTTACTATCCAGTAAAAACAATCGGTTGCGCTCGATCGCTGGCGGTTCATTCCCTGTTGTCGAATCCGATAAACCGTTTATACATAAACGCATGTTGCCGGACCACGCTCCGGTTGATACCCCCGGGCCGGCGCGGCCCGTGGCGCATGTTGGGGAAGTGCGAAGCGACCTGGTTTCACCGCGCCTGATGGCGACAGGTTCTTCGCGGAAAGTTGCAGACAAATTTCGTGAGCGTACCGTAATGACGGCGCCTGCTGCCGCATGCGGTTTTTCAAGGGGTGCTTCATGCCGATGCTGCCGCGTGCCGTCTTGTTGAGCTGTGTTATTGCCGTTTTATCGAGTGCCCAGGCGCTTGCGGAGGGTGCGCCGCCGGCACCGCCCGTTACGGTCGCCAAACCTGTCGTTCGCGATGTCGTCGATAGCGACGAGTTCATCGGGCGCTTCCAGGCGGTCGATGAGGTTTCCGTGCGCTCGCGGGTCGGCGGTTACCTGCAGGAGGTGCATTTCCAGGACGGCGCGATCGTCAAGCAGGGAGATCTGCTTTTTGTCATCGACCAGCGGCCCTTCATCACTACTCTGAACGAGGCGACCGCCTCGCTGGAAGTGGCAAAATCGTCGCTGACGCTTGCCGATGCGCAATATAAGCGGGCGGAATCCCTGTCGACGACGGGCAGCCAGTCGGCTTCGACGCTCGATGATCGACGCCGCGATCTCATTTCGGCGCAGGCGAATGTGCGCGGTGCGCAGGCGACGGTCGATCGCGCCAATCTGGACATGGATTTCACCAGGATTACCGCGCCGCTCAGCGGCCGTATCGACCGGCGGCTGATCTCGGTCGGCAATCTCGTGCAGGCCGATCAGACCGTGCTGACGACCATCGTGTCGCTCGATCCCATCGATTTCTATTTCGATGTCGATGAGCGCCGGCTGCTCTCCTACGCTGACGAGGCCCGCAAGAATGGCAGCGCCCTGCAGCAGGGCGGTGGTGGTCTCGATGTGACCGTGACGATTGCCGATTCCAAGCAGAAGCCTTTCAAGGGCAAGCTCGATTTCGCGGAAAACCGTGTCGACAACGAGACCGGAACGATCCGCGTCCGTGCCCGCTTTCCCAATCCCAATCTCGTTCTGCAACCCGGCCTTTTCGGACGTATTCAGGTGCAGGGGTCCAACAGCTACAAGGCGATCCTCGTGCCGGATGAAGCCATCGGTTCGGATCAGAACCAGCGCGTCGTCTATACTGTCGATACCGCCGGCAACATCACGCCGAAATCCGTGCGTCTCGGGCCGAAGCTCTATGGCTATCGCGTCATCCGCGACGGCATGAGCGGCGACGAGACCATTGTCGTCAACGGGCTGATGCGTATCCGGCCCGGCGTCAAGGTGACGCCCCAGCTGATCGAGCTGCCGCAGCAGGCGACGAATGACGAGCCACCGGCCCAGGCCGATGCGCAGGGGACGAGCCAATGAGGTTTTCCCACTTCTTCGTCGACCGGCCGATCTTTGCATCGGTCCTATCCATCGTGCTGCTGATCGTCGGCGGCATCGCCTATTTCCAGCTGCCGGTGGCGCAATATCCCGAAGTCGCGCCGCCGACCATCGTCGTGCGTACCTCCTATCCGGGTGCCGACGCGCAGACCATAGCCGATACGGTGGCGACGCCGATCGAACAGGAAATCAACGGCGTCGAGGACATGCTCTATATGTCCTCCTATTCCAGCGCTGACGGCTCCATGGCGCTGACGATCACCTTCAAGCTCGGCACCGATCTCGACAAGGCACAGGTGCTGGTGCAGAACCGCGTCGCCATTGCCGAACCGCGACTGCCCGATGATGTCCGCCGCATCGGCATCACGACGGTCAAGAGCTCGCCCGACCTGATGATGGTCGTGCATCTCCTCTCGCCGAACAATCGCTACGACCAGCTCTATATTTCCAACTATGCCCGTACGCGCATCCGCGATCTTCTCGTTCGTCTCGATGGCGTTGGCGACGTCCAGCTCTTCGGCGAGCGCCAATATTCGCTGCGTATCTGGCTGGATCCAGAAAAGCTCGCCGCCTACGGCATGACCGCCGGCGACATCGTTCAGGCGCTTCGCGATCAGAACGTGCAGGTTTCCGGCGGTACGATTGGCGGGCCACCGGTGTCCGGCACCAACGCCTTCCAATATACCGTCACCACGCAGGGGCGTTTTTCCGATGCGCGGCAATTCCGCTATGTCATCGTGAAGGCGACGGGCAACGGTCGTCTCGTGCAGCTGCAGGATGTCGCTCGCATCGAGCTCGGCGCGCAGGACTACGTCACCAACAGCTATCTGAACGGCAGCCCGGCGGTGGCGCTCGGCGTCTTCGCACGCCCGGGCACGAACGCGCTCGATGCCGCCGCCGATATTCAAAAGACGATGGAAAGCCTGGCGCAGGATTTCCCGCAGGGGCTCGAATATCGCATCATCTATAACCCCACGGAGTTCATCGCCGAATCCATCCACGAGGTCTACAAGACGATCTTCGAGGCGGCTATCCTCGTTGCCATCGTCGTGCTGGTCTTCCTGCAGTCCTGGCGGACGGCGATCATTCCAATCGTCGCCATACCGGTATCGCTGATCGGCACCTTCGCGTTCCTGCTGGCTTTCGGCTTCTCGCTGAACATGCTGACGCTGTTCGGCCTGGTGCTCGCCATCGGCATTGTCGTCGATGACGCGATCGTTGTCGTTGAGAATGTCGAGCGAAACCTCGCGCTCGGCATGACGCCAAAAGAGGCGTCGCATGTGACGATGAACGAGGTGGGTACGGCGGTTCTGGCAATCTCGCTGGTGCTGATCGCCGTCTTCGTGCCGACAGCCTTTATCCCCGGCATCTCAGGCCAATTCTACCGGCAGTTCGCGGTGACGATTTCGGTCGCGACGGCGATTTCGTGCCTGAACTCGCTGACGCTCTCGCCGGCGATCGCCGCGATTGTGCTGCGGCCGCATAGCCACAAGAAATCCAACAACATCTTCGCGCGCTTCGGCCGTGGGCTGGGTGATGGGTTCAACCGCGGCTTCGAGCGGATGAGCAGCGGCTATTCGTGGATCATCCGACACCTTGTCACAACCTGGGCGGCGCTTGCCTGTGCACTTCTCGTCTTCGCAGGGTTGCTCGCGGGAACCTGGTATATGGGCAGGATCGTCCCGCAAGGCTTCGTTCCAACCATGGATCAGGGCTATGCCATTGTCGTCGTGCAGCTGCCTGACGGCGCGTCGCTTGCGCGCACCAATGCCGTCATCCAGAAGGCGACCGATATCATCAGCAAGACGCCCGGTATCGCCAATGCCGTCGCCTTCGCCGGCTTCAATGGTGCGACTTTCACCAATGCCTCGAATTCGGGTGTCATCTTCACGCCGTTCAAGCCATTCGAGGAACGGTTGAAAACCGGAGATTCGGCGACCAAGATCATCGGCCAGCTCTTCGGCAGCCTGCAAGGTATCCAGGAAGCCTTCATTATCGCCATTCCGCCGCCTTCGATCCGCGGCGTCGGCAATTCCGGCGGCTTCAAGATGCAGATCATGGACCGGGAAAATCCGGACATGCGCCGCATCCTGCCGCTCGCCTATCAGATGATGGGCGCTGCCGCACAGAACAAGGGCGTCAGCGGCGTCTTCACCACCTTCTCCGCCAACAGCCCGCAATATTTCCTGGCGATCGACCGTGATAAGGCGCGCGCACTCAACGTGCCGATCCCGAATATCTTCGAGACGCTGTCGATCAACCTCGGCACATCCTATGTCAACGACTTCAACGCCTTCGGCCGCGTCTACCAGGTGCGGGCGCAGGCCGATCAGCAATATCGCATGGATCGCGAGGACATTCTGGCGCTGAAGGTGCGCTCGGCGACGGGCGCGCTGGTGCCGCTCGGCACGCTGGTCGATATCCGCGATACGACCGGGCCGGCGCTCGTCCAGCGCTACAACATGTATGTCTCGGTTCCCCTGCAGGGCAATCCGGGACCGGGGGTTTCCACGGGTACTGCACTCGATACCATGGAGGGGCTGGCCAAGAACCTCTTACCCTCGGGCACGACCTTCGAATGGACGGAACTCGCCTATCAGGAAAAGCATACCGGCAATACGGCGATCTATATCTTCGCCCTATCGGTCATCTTCGTCTTCCTGGCGCTGTCGGCGCAGTATGAAAGCTGGATCCTGCCGCTTGCGATCATCCTCATCGTCCCGCTGGCGGTGCTGGCGGCGCTGATCGGCGTGCATCTGAGAGGAATGGACAACAATATCCTGACGCAGATCGGGCTAATCGTGCTGATCGGCCTTGCGGCCAAGAACGCAATCCTGATCGTCGAGTTCGCCCGGCAGGCGCAGGCAGAGGGAAAGAGCGCCGTCGAGGCGGCCATCGAGGCCAGCCACCTACGTCTGCGTCCGATCCTGATGACGGCCTTCGCCTTCATCTTCGGCGTCGTGCCGCTGATGGTTGCGACAGGCCCTGGCGCGGAAATGCGTCAGTCGCTCGGTACGGCCGTTTTCTCCGGCATGCTCGGCGTGACGCTGTTCGGCCTGTTCCTGACGCCGGTCTTCTATGTCGTCCTGCGCAGGCGGCGCAAGCAGGCGGAAGCCGCGCAGGAGCCCTCGGCCACAGATGCCGCAGCACAATGATATCTAGCAGAGGAGAGGCCGAGCGTTTCACGGGAACCGCTCGGCCTCTCTATCTGGCTGCTTTCAGGCAATGCCAGACGCAAAGCGGTTCAATATTCTTTCGCTGAATGCATTATAGATGCGGATTGCGCGGTCTATATTTCTTGACCAGCCGCTGATTGGTTTCCTTGGCGCCTGGCATGTTGGCGCTGAGGTAGACGGGTGGATTGCCATCTTTACAGAGTTCGGCGGCGACATCGGCGAAGATGGCGTTCAGCACCGTCGCGCCGACGGCTGTTGAGGCCGGCCCGACCTTCAGCTCCGTTCCCGACAGCTCTATCATCGCGTCACCGGGCGGCAGGCCGTTGTCCAGCACGATATCGGCGATATCGGCGAGCTTCCTACGTCCATTGGCGATGGCGGCCGAATAGGCGAGCGACGTGATGGCGATGACCGTTGCGCCGATCTCGCGGCCATAATCCGCCGCCTCGATCGGTGCTGCGTTGACGCCGGAATTGGAGGCGATGATCAGCACATCGCCCGGCTGCATGCCGTAGCGCTCGAAGACCGGGCGGATAAGGCCTTCGGTGCGTTCATAGACCGAACTGATGACGGCGCCTTCATGCAGCATGGCGGAGCCCACGAGCACGGGAATGGTGAAGGCGAGGCCGCCGGCGCGATAATGCACCTCTTCGGCCAGCATATGCGAATGGCCGGTGCCAAAGACATAGACGCGGCGGTCGGCGCGCGCGGCCGCGCAAATGGCGGCCGAGGCCCGGGACATGGGCTCGGCCAACGTTTCGCGCAGGGTCTCTAACCGACCGATGAGAGCGGAGAAATAGTTGTCCGTGACTGCGCTCATGCCGAGCTTCCTCATACGCTGAGTCAGGCCGAAGCTTGACCTGAGATCCATGTTTCCGTGACTTCGATGCCGTCGTTTATGTGAACGAGATCGGCACGCATTCCCGGCGCCAAATGGCCGCGATCGGCAAGCCGGAGGAAGCGGGCAGGGTAGGAGGTCGCCATGCGCAGGGCTTCAGCCAATGGCAGCTCGAGAATATTGACGCCATAGCGAATGGTCGAGGCCATATCGACATCAGAGCCTGCCAGCGTGCCGTCATCGAGCGTCAGCTTGGAGCAATAGCCGCCCTTGGTGCGATAGACCGTGCGGCCGTTCAGCGTGAAACTCGGAAGATCGGTGCCGACCAGCGACATGGCATCGGTGACAAAGAACAGACGGCCCTCACCGCGTTTCGCGCGCAGTGCAACCCTAAGCGCCGTCGGCTCGACGTGATGACCATCTGCGATAATGCCACACCAGGGGGTGGGATGGTCGATCGCTGCACCGACGAGGCCGGGCGCGCGATGGCCCATCTGGCTCATGGCATTGAAAAGGTGGGTAACGCCGCGGGCGCCGGCGTCGAAGCGCGCATCGGCGGCTTCAGCCGTGCAATCGCTATGGCCGATGCTGACGATGACGCCGCCTTCGGCGAGCGCCTGCACCTGCCGCTCCGTCACCTGCTCGGCCGCCATGGTGACCAGCAGCGTGCCGATCGCCTCGCGGGCGCGGATGAAAGTCTTGACGTCGCTGTCTTCGACCGGACGCATCAGTTCGGCCAGATGCGCACCCTTGCGGGCAGGCGCCAAATGCGGGCCTTCCAGATGCAGGCCGGCGACGCCGCGATTGGCTTTTACGGCTTCGATGGCCGCCTCGATCGCGGCCGTCGTTGCGGCTGCGACATCCGTTATCAGCGTCGGCAGCACCGATGTCGTGCCGTAGGGGCGGTGCCCTTCGGCGATCATGTACATGGACGCCGGCGAGGGCTCGTCATTCAGCATGCGGCCGCCGCCGCCGTTGACCTGCGCGTCGATGAAGCCCGGAGAGAGAACGCCGCCTTTCAGCTGAATGGTTTCGGCATTATCGGGCACATCGTTGATGCCGGTAATGGCATGGATGCGGCCATTGCCGATCACCAACGCGCTATCCTCGTGAAACCGGTCGCCATCGAAGACGCGGGCGCCGGTAAAGACCTTGTAGTCCATCACATGGTCTCCGTTACCTTGAGAAGATTAGCCGGCTTATCCGGGTCGAAGCCCTTGCGGCGGGTCACCGACTCGATGAGGCGATAGTAGCACAGCAGCGACACGAGCGGGTCGAGCAGGCCGTTGCCTGTCGTCGGCATGCGCAGGTTGATGCCGGCAAGCGGCGCGGTCGAGAAGGAGACGGCGGTGGCGCCGAGCTTCTGGAGCCGTTCCAGCGCCTTGGCATTGTTAGCGAAGGCTGCGTCGTCGGGCGAAAAGGCGACGATCGGGAAGCCCGGCTGTACGAGGCGCATCGGCCCGTGCATGAGTTCGGCGAGCGAGAAGGCTTCGGCATGAAGGCCGGCGGTTTCCTTGGCCTTCAAGGCCGCTTCGAGTGCAATGGCGAAAGCCGGGCCGCGGCCGCCGGTATAGAGCGAGGAGGCGTCGAAGAGCACATCTTCGGCCGCCCTGCCGTCGATGCCCGAGGTCGCGGCAAGCGCCTCCGGCAGCTTGGCAAGACCATCGATCAGCGCCTTGTCCTGCGACACTGCAGCCGTGACACCGGCAAGAGCGGCAACCGAGGCGATGAAGGATTTGGTCGCGGCGACGCTCTGTTCCTTGCCGGCGTTCAGGCCGAGCACGATGTCGGCTTCCTTGGCGAGCGGGCTGTCGGTGACGTTGACGACGGCGATCGTCGTTGCGCCACCCTTCTTTGCGGCGGCCTGCATGGCGATGATATCGGGGCTGCCGCCGGACTGGGAGACCGTGAAGTGAATGCCGCCCTTCAGGTGCAGCGGAGCGCCATAAACAGAAGCGATCGACGGGCCGACGGAAGCGACCGGGATACCGCAGGAGATTTCGAAGAGATATTTGAAGAAGGTGGCGGCGTGGTCGGACGAGCCGCGCGCGGCAGTCGTTATCAGGGATGGGCGACCGGTCGAGAAGAGCTTCGCGATCTCGGCAAAAGCAGGCTTTTCTTTTTCAAGCAGCGTCGCAACCACCTCGGGCGATTGGCCGGCTTCCGTCAGCATCAGGGATTGGGTCTCGCTCATAGGTCATCTCCAATTCTCAATTCAGCAACAAAATCATAGGCATCGCCGCGGTAATGCGAGCGGGTATATTCAACAACGCGCTGGTCCGCGAGGCGGGAGACACGCTCGATCAGAAGCGCGGGCGCTCCGGCCTTCACGGTCAGGATCGAGGCGGAGGTCGGGTCGAGC
Source organism: Rhizobium sp. BK491 (assembly GCF_014194925.1). NCBI lineage: Bacteria > Pseudomonadati > Pseudomonadota > Alphaproteobacteria > Hyphomicrobiales > Rhizobiaceae > Rhizobium > Rhizobium sp. BK491. The sequence continues at coordinate 374,151 of NZ_JACIAR010000005.1, read as the reverse complement.
GTCACGGCGGTCAGCCTCTGCTGGGCGCGCACGGGCTTGAAGCCTTTGGCGGCCAGAGCGTCATAAAGCGATCCCTCGGATATGGCCTCCTCACCCAGGAACTTGATGGGAACGACGGCGCGCTCGATGGCGAGCGGCTGGCCATCCGCCAGACGCAGTCGATCGAGCCGCAACACGGGCTCATCAAGGCCGAGGCCGAGCAGGAAGGATTCCTCCGGCGCGGGCGCGCTAACAGTGCGGGACAGGATGCGCGCTGCGGGTTCGCGGCCGCGCGATCGCATGTCTGCGGAAAAAGAGGACAGCCGCCAGAGCGGCTGCTCGATGCGCTCCACATGCTGCGAGACGAAGGTGCCGCTGCCGTGGCGGGATTCGATGACGCCTGAAGTGAGCAGGTCGCGATAGGCCGTTCGCACGGTAACGCGGCCGATTTCCAGTGCGCTGGCGAGATCGCGCTCCCCCGGAAGTGCCGTGCCCGGTTTCAGTAGGCCCTCTTGGATCAGACCCGTCAGCGCTTGTGCCAGGCGCTTGTATAGCGGGCCGCTACCAGCCCCGTCGCTGAGGCCGCGATTGTTCAGTTCGGCGATCAAACTGGTTCTATCCATAGCCGTCATATAGAACCTATTTAGAACCAATTCACAAGGTGAATCTGTCCGCAGTGCAAAAAAAGAATCGGCCGGGCGCTTTGGACGCCCGGCCGATTTTCAAGTGAGCAAGGCACGCCCGGCTCTAGTTCTTGGTGAAGATGTAATCCGTTTCCTGCCGCAATACCTCGCCCGGGCGGAGCACGGCATTGGGGAAGCCTTCATGGTTGATGGCGTCCGGCCAGACCTGCGTTTCCAGGCAGAAACCGGCAAACGGCCCGATCTTGCGGCCGTCATGGCCGGGAACCGGGACATCCAGCTTGAAACCGGTATAGAACTGCACGCCGGGCTCGGTGGTGCGGACCTCAAGCGATACGCCGGAATTGACGCTGCGGGCGAGAACGACGGACCGCTTGGCGGTGCGCTCGGTCGAGAGGCAGAAATTATGGTCGTAGAGCGCCTGCTCGCTTCCTTCGAAACGCTTCATCGGCGACATCTCGCGGAAATCGAAGGCAGTGCCTTCGACGGAGCGGATTTCCCCTGTTGGTATCTGTTTGTCGTCCGTCGGTGTGTAGTGATCGGCGGCGATCATGATGTCGTGACCGAGCGCATCGTCGCGGCCGTCGAGGTTGAAATAGGCGTGCTGGCAGACATTGGCGAGAGTGGGCTGATCGGTGGTCGATTCATAGGTGACCGACAGTTCGCCATTGCCATGCACGCGATAGGTCGCCTGGATCGTGCAGTTGCCGGGATAGCCGGCGCGGCCATCGGGATCGACAATCTTCAGGACGACGCGGTCGGTATCGTGCTCGACGATGGTCCAGTTGCGCTTGGCGATATTGTCCTTGCCGCCGTGCAGATGGGTGACGCCCTTTTCATTGAGCTCCAGCTGATACTGCTTGCCGTCGAGCGTGAAGCGGCCGGCGCCGATGCGGTTGGCGCAGCGGCCGGGCGTGGCGCCGAAATAGGAGGAATGAGCGGGATAATCGGCGAAATTGTCGAAGCCGAGCAGAAGCGAGGGCTCGTGGCCGTCAAGGCGCAGATCCTGGATGACCGCCCCCCAGGACATGATATGGGCGGTCAGGCCGCCACCGACGATTTTGACGCGATAGACAGTCTCCCCATCCGCCGTCGTCCCAAAATGTTCCCGCCGCAAAGTGCTTTCCGTCATATCAGCTCATCCATTGCTTTTGAGTATGCGCGGTCAGACCCTGCCTCCATTCGCGCCGTTCCGCAACCAGTTCGATGGCGAAATTTAGGGGCGGGTGGGAAGGGGGCAAGGTCTGATTAGGCTTTGCCCATAGCTAGTAGATTGACACGTTATGCTGTGAATGTGAGGCGCAGAAGACAGGCGGTCGATTTCGTCCTGATCCGTCCAGCTTGTCGTGAAGAGAGTTGGCTGTCCGTCTGCTGAAAAGCGTTCGAATTAATTGGTTCGACCCGTCCGCTTTTTCGGCCTTCATGATTACCATCAACCTGTCGCCGCGAACGGCGAGAAGGATATAGAACGCCTTTTGACTGTATTTTTCCACATAGGAGCTCCAGCGTCCCATACCTGCCGCGTAGCTGGCGTTTGCATAACTGCTTGTCTCCGCGGTAGCGCTCCAGCCATTGCTGGTGCTGATCCTCATAAACCTGCCCTGCCTGATTATTCCCATGCGGCATTTTTCACCGGCGCTGGCGTTGGAGTCGATCTGTTCCCATTGGCCGGAGAAGCCCAATTCTTCGGATCTTGCCTGCTGCGAGACGAACAAAATGGTTGCGATGAAGAGAAGTAATTTTGCAGCGCAGCGCACGCACATCTCCACCAGTTTCCGCAGCGATTCGGGGCGGTATCGGCTGCGCTTCTCTTTCTACAAATGGTTGTGGTTATTTGGTGGCGCCGCGACAGGCAAATGCTGAACATTCAGCGCGACAGTTCCCGCGTCGCCTTTTCCAGCCCGCCGAGTGTCAGAGGGTACATGCGGTCGCTCATCAGGCAGCGGATCATGGAAATGGAGGTCGTATGGCTCCAATAGCTTTCCGGCACCGGATTGATCCAGATGCATTTGCGGAAATGGCCGGTCATTCGGGCGAGCCAGGCCTCCCCAGCCTCCTTGTTCCAGTGCTCCACCGAGCCGCCGGCTTGAGTGATCTCGTAGGGACTCATGGATGCGTCGCCGACGAAGACGACGCGGTAGTCGGGACCGAAGGTGCGGATGAGATCCGTCGTCGCCGTGATGTCGACGCGCCGGCGGCGATTGTCCTTCCACACGCCCTCGTAGAGGCAGTTGTGAAAGTAGAAATATTCCATGTGGCGGAACTCCGCGCGGGCGGCGGAGAAGAGTTCCTCGACGACGCGGATATGGTCGTCCATCGAGCCGCCGACATCGAAGAACATCAGCAGCCTGACGGCGTTGCGGCGCTCCGGCCGTGTCTGGACATCGAGATAGCCATGTTCGGCGGTGGAGCGGATGGTGCCGGAAAGATCCAGTTCTTCGGCGGCGCCTTCGCGTACCCAGCGTCGCAGGCGTTTCAGCGCTACCTTGATGTTGCGGGTGCCAAGCTCCACGCCATCGTCGAGATTCCTGAAGTCGCGTCGATCCCAGACTTTTACCGCGCGGCGGTGGCGCGAGGTTTCCTGGCCGATGCGCACGCCTTCGGGGTTATAGCCATAGGCGCCGAAGGGCGAGGTGCCCGCCGTGCCGACCCATTTCGAGCCGCCCTGATGCCGGCCCTTCTGCTCGGCCAGCCGCTCGCGCAGCGTCTCCATTAGCTTGTCGAAGCCACCGAGCGCCTCGATCTGCCGTCTTTCCTCTTCGGTCAGATGCCGCTCGGCGAGCTTGCGCAGCCATTCCTCGGGAAGGATGGCTGGCTCCGCCGCTTCTCCATCGGCATTGCCGCCGATCGCCTCGACGCCACGAAAGTAATCGGCGAAGACCTGGTCGAAACGGTCGATGAAGCGCTCGTCCTTGATCAGCGTCGCGCGGGCCAGATAGTAGAAGGCCTCGACGTCGTAATCGGCAATCCCATCCTCCATTCCTTCAAGCAGCGACAGGAATTCCCGGAGCGTCACCGGAACCTTCGCTTCCTTGAGCTTCAGGAAGAAGGGAATGAACAAGCCTCAAATCCTTTCCTGGCCGATCTCCTCCAGATCATATGGCGTGGTCTGATAGATCTCGTTGATCCAGTTGCCGAAGAACAGGTGTGCATGGCTGCGCCACCGGTTCTGCGGCGGGATTTCCGGGTCGTTATGCGGGAAATAGTTGTGCGGCATCTTGATCGGCACGCCGGCATTCACATCCCGGAAATACTCATCCGCCAGCGATGTGGAATCATACTCCACGTGATTGAACATGTAGAGCCGGTTGCAAGTCCGTTCATGCACGAGGCAGACGCCCATCTCGCTCGAGTCCATCAGTATTTCCAGACCAGGCACTTTTTCGATGTCAGCGCGGCGCACTTCGGTCCAGCGCGAGACCGGAATGGCGAAATCGTCGGAAAAGCCGTTGAGATAGACCGAGGAGGGCTTCAGGTTCTGATGGCGGTAGATGCCGAAGGCCTTCTCCGTCAGCGTATATTTCGGCACTTTGTGGAAATGGTAGATCGCTGCCATCGCACCCCAGCAGACGTTCATCGTCGAATGGACGTTGGTCGTCGTCCAATCCAAGATCTCCTGCATCTCGTTCCAGTAGGTGACGTCCTCATATTCGAGCAGCTCGATCGGCGCGCCGGTTATGATGAAGCCGTCGAACTTACGATGCTTCACTTCCTCCCACGTCTCGTAGAAAGCAAGCAGATGCTCCTGCGAGGTGTTCTTGGCCCTGTGGCCGCCAACGCGCACCAGGGAAAACTCCACCTGCAGCGGCGATGCGCCGACCAGGCGCGCCATCTGGATCTCGGTCTTGATCTTGTTCGGCATGAGGTTGAGAAGCCCGATCTGAAGGGGGCGGATATCCTGACGGAACGCCACCGTTTCGGTCATCACCCGCACACCCTCGTTCTGGAGGGTTTCAAACGCGGGGAGCGTATCGGGAATCTTGATGGGCATCTTTTCACTCGCCAAATACAAAAAAACCGGCCGCGATGAATCGCTACCGGTCCGCACGCGGCCCTTTAGCGACTTATTTAACGTGGCTGCAAGCCGGCCGGCCAAATCACCACAAGGGAAATCTCATAAACCCGACATCTCCGCGGGTCAATGGGGCGAGCGTCGGGGAAAGTCCGGGACTGAGCTCGGAGGCGCGATGTGGCCTACAGATGTTCAATGAGAGCTTCCATGCCATAACCGAGGCGATGCCTGGCAGCCTCGATCGGTAGCCAGAAGAAGCGGAAGCCGATCGGGTCGCCACCGTCGAAAGGCGTCATTTCGTGGTGGAGCCAAGTGGCAGGCGCTCGCTCGGAGATACCGCAGCGGAAATAGTGCCGTTGGTGATAGTAATCGCGGCCGTTCTTTTCGAAACGGTAGTCGTGGACGCCCAGGGAATAGAGTTCGCGCGGCGCAAAACCGGTCTCCTCCTCGAATTCGCGCGCTGCGGCCGCTACAATGTCCTCACCGGATTCGACAGTGCCACCAGGAACTTGGAGCTGGACGGCGGGGAAGTCTGGCTCATCGAATACCAGCAGATGCCGATTCCGAACAGCATAGATCAAAACCTTTACGGCATCGGGTTGCATTATCTACCCTGCCCACGTGCCATGAAGGCCAGCCGCTCGAAGAGGTGCACGTCCTGCTCGTTCTTCAGAAGCGCGCCATGGAGTTTCGGCAATACGTTCTTCGCATCGGCGCGCAGCGTTTCCGGATCGATATCGTCTGCGACCAGCAGGCGGATCCAGTCGAGCGCTTCCGAGGTCGAGGGCTTCTTCTTCAGGCCCGGCACGTCGCGGATTTCGAAGAATTGCGTCAGTGCCGCATGGACGAGCGTCTGCTTGATGCCGGGATAGTGCACCTCGACGATGCGCGTCAGCGTCTGCATGTCGGGGAAGCGAATATAATGAAAGAAACAGCGGCGCAGGAAGGCGTCCGGCAGCTCCTTCTCGTTGTTCGAGGTGATGATGACGATCGGGCGGATCGCGGCCCGGATCGTCTCGCCGGTCTCGTAGACATGGAATTCCATGCGGTCGAGTTCCTGCAGGAGATCGTTCGGGAATTCGATATCGGCCTTGTCGATCTCGTCGATCAGCAGCACGCATTTCTGCGGCGAGGTGAATGCCTGCCAAAGCTTGCCCCGACGGATGTAGTTGCTGACATCATGAACTCTGATGTCGCCGAGCTGGCTGTCGCGCAGGCGCGAAACCGCATCATATTCGTAGAGACCCTGCTGGGCCTTCGTCGTCGATTTGACATTCCACTCGATCAGGTCAAGGCCGAGCGCGGTGGCCACCTGGCGTGCGAGTTCGGTCTTGCCCGTACCGGGTTCGCCCTTTACGAGAAGCGGACGCTCCAGCCTTATGGCGGCATTGACGGCGACCATCAGATCCTTGTCGGCGATATAGTCGGCAGTTCCCTGAAATTGCATCGGAAGGCTTTCTCAATTTTTCAAGCGCAAGCTAATTGCTGGTCTTATTCGGTTTAAGACGCGAAACCGTGTATATAGGAATGTGATCCCACCGATCTATTGCAAGGGTGGACATGAGGGCGGCTCATGATTAACTGACGGGACGCGTGGCAGGGAAGTGCTGATGGCAGTTGATACGCAAGCCAAGCCGAATGGGCAGGGGAACGAGCAGGTCGGATACGATTTGAGCCTCTTCTTTCGGTTGAGGATGATGTTTTCCGCGTTCTGGAATTCGCCGGTCCGCATCAAGCTCATTATTCTCGTCGTCGCGCTTTTCGCAATCATCCTCGTCACGGCCTATGTTCAGGTGCTGCTCAACAATTGGAACGCGCCCTTTTACGATTCGCTGGCAAGACGCGATATCACCGCTTTCTTCCATCAGCTCGGCGTCTTCGGCATCATCGCCGGTTCGCTCCTGGTCCTCAACGTCATCCAGGCCTGGCTTAACCAGATGACCGCGCTGTACATGCGCGAGGGTCTGGCGCGTGATCTCGTCAATCAGTGGCTTCAGGCGAAGCGCGCGCTTCGTCTCGCCTCTTCCGGCCTGATCGGCGTCAATCCCGACCAGCGTCTGCATGAAGATGCTCGCAACCTCGCGGAAAGCACGACCGGGCTTGCCATCGGTCTGGTGCAGGCGACGATCCTGCTGCTGAGCTTTATCGGCGTGCTCTGGGAGCTTTCCAGCGGCATGGTATTCAAAGTCAACGGCATGAGTTTCGCCATCCCCGGCTACATGGTCTGGGCGGCAATCCTCTATGCCGGATCGGCATCGTTCCTCAGCCAATTCGTCGGCCGCCGCCTCGTGCGGCTGAATGCGGATCGCTATTCGAAAGAGGCCGAGCTGCGCTTTGCGCTCATGCATGCCAACGAGCACATGCCGGCGATCACGATTGCCGGCGGCGAAGAGAACGAGCGCCGGCGGATCAATCTCGATATATCGGCCGTGCTTGCCGTCATCCGGCAGCTTGCCATCGCCAATACCAATCTCACCTGGGTGTCCGCCGGCTATGGCTGGCTGGTGCTCATCATTCCGATCCTCGTTGCCGCGCCCGCCTATTTCTCCGGAGGCTTGACCTTCGGTCAGCTGATGGTGGCGGTCGGCGCCTTCAATCAGGTCAATTCGGCGCTGCGCTGGTATGTCGCGAATTTCGGCCCGATCGCCGAATGGCGCGCGACGCTGATGCGCGTGACCGACTTCCGCAAGGCGCTGACGGAGATGGACGACAAGACGCCGATGCCGCACACCCTCGTCTTTGAGAAGGCGGCACCCGGGACGATGGCTTGGACCGATCTGGAAATTTCGACGAAGACCAGCGACGAGGCGACTGAAAACGGCTTCCGAATCGCGGAGGGTACGGTCACGATCAATGCCGGCGAGCATGTGATGATCAATGGCGATCACGGCGTAAACCGCAGGCTGCTGTTCGAGGTGCTGGCGCGCCAGTGGTACAGCGGCTCGGGCACGGTCAGCCTGCCGCCGATGGATGACATGCTCTTCGTGCCGCATACGCCCTATGTGCCGACCGGCACGCTCAGAGAGGCAATCTGTTTTCCGGATGATCCGGACGCCTACGACGATGCCGCTGTCGAGGCCGTCATCGACAAGGTGGGCCTCGGCCGGCTGAAGAGCCGTCTCGATACGCAGGCCCGCTGGGATCGATTGCTCGATACCGAAGAGCAGAAGGCTGTCGGCTTTGCGCATCTGCTGCTCGCGAAGCCGAAATGGATCGTCTTCGATGATGCCATGGATGGGCTCGAGGCTGAAGTTCAGGCGAAGGCTTTTGCTATGCTCACCGAATTGAAGGATGCGACTCTGATCTATATCGGGCGCTCAGAAGCCTTCATGAACTCCATGTCGCCGCGCATCCTGCATCTGCAGTCCTTGGCTCCGCATGAGCACAGCACCGATATGCAAACGCCGCCCGAGACCGCCGGTGCAATGCGGACGGGCGGGAAAAAGGCCAGTGCTCCCTAATACGGTGGGATCCATCTTCTTGTGATCCTCTGGCTTCAACCGCCCAAAACGCAAAACGCCCCGTCGCGAGGACGAGGCGTTTTTCATGCAAGCTATGAGCTTGAGGCTCAGTCCTTGGCGCGCTCGACGTAGGAATTGTCTTCCGTGGCGATGACGACGCGGGTGCCGGCGGTAATGTGCGGCGGCACCAGGGTGCGGATGCCGTTCGACAGTATGGCGGGCTTGTAGGAAGACGATGCTGTCTGGCCCTTCACGACCGGCTCTGTCTCGCTGATTTCGAGCGTGACATGGCGCGGCAGTTCGATCGCGAGCGGGATGCCTTCGTGGATCGACAGGATGCAGGTCATGCCTTCCTGGAGATAGGCCTTCTGGTCGCCCATGGTTTCGACGTCGACCACAACCTGGTCGTAGGTGGCCGGGTTCATGAAGTGGAAGCCTTCGCCGTCTTCATAGAGGTACTGGAAGTTCACGTCTTCGACGAAGGCGCGCTCGACCTGTTCGGTGGTGCGCCAACGCTCAGAGACCTTCACGCCGTCGACGATGCGGCGCATGTCGACCTGGGTAACCGGCGTACCCTTGCCCGGATGAAAGTTCTGAGCGGTGAGAACGACGTAGAGCTTGCCGTCGACATCGAGAACGTTGCCCTTGCGGACCGAAGAGGCGATGACCTTGACCATAAGACTTCCTTGTAACGCTGCGTTTTGCGTCGTAGAGGGACTGTCGAAATGCTCTCCGAGACGCAGCAATTGTTTGCTTGGGGGCGCAACTACCCTAAATCAATGGAAATTGCCACCCCCTTGCGTGGCTCGTGCCCCGAAGAAAGCTAGGAATGAAGCCAAAGACGAGCAAAGCGTCCCCCTGGTGGACCCGCAATGTCCATGCGGACCGGCGGCCGTTCCTCATCGGCCGCAATGCCATTCAGGCTGCGTTGCGGGTTTTCTTCGCGCGCAACGACTTCATCGAGGTCGATACGGCGACACTGCAGGTATCGCCCGGCAACGAGGCCCATCTGCATGCTTTCGTGACGGAGGCGGTGACGACGGATGGCAAAACGCTGCCCCTCTATCTGCACACCTCACCGGAATTTTCCTGCAAGAAGCTGCTTGCGGCGGGCGAGGAGCGCATCGCCTGCTTTTCCCATGTCTACCGCAATCGCGAGCGCGGGCCGCTGCATCATCCGGAATTCACCATGCTGGAATGGTACCGGGCAGGAGAGAGCTACGAGGCCCTCATGGCCGATTGCGCCGCAATCCTGGGGCTTGCTGCCGAGACGGTCGGGGCGAAGAAATTCAGCTATCGCGGCGCGGAGACCGATCCGTTCCTCCAGCCCGAGCGCATCAGCGTCGCAGCCGCTTTCGAACGTTATGCCGGCATCGATCTCTTTGCCTCCATCGGTCTCGACGGATCGACGGATCGCGAGCGTCTGGCAGCGGATATGCGGCAGGCTGGCATCCGCGTTGCCGACGACGATCTTTGGCAGGATCTTTTCAGCCGGGTGCTGGTTGAGAAGATTGAGCCGAATCTAGGCTTCGGCCGCGCAACGATCCTCGATGAATATCCCGTTTCCGAAGCGGCGCTTGCCCGGCCGTCGGCAGCCGACCACCGCGTTGCCGAGCGTTTCGAGCTCTACGCCTGCGGCGTGGAGCTTGCCAATGCCTTTGGCGAGCTCACCAACGCCGAGGAGCAGCGCCGCCGGTTCGAGATCGAGATGGCGGAAAAGCAGCGCGTCTATGGCGAGACCTATCCGCTGGACGAGGAGTTTCTGGAGGCGCTTGCCGTCATGCCTGACGCAAGCGGCATCGCGCTGGGTTTCGACCGGCTCGTGATGCTGGCAACCGGCGCTTCGCGGGTCGAACAGGTGCTGTGGGCACCAGTCGCGGAGTATGACGCATGAATGTGATGCGCCCAATCCGGACTATCGGCGAACTTGAGCGCGCCGGGCTGATCGACGCCGACCAGGCAGTGGCGCTCGAAGCCGTGGCGGAGCGCTACGCCGTCGCCTTGACGCCGACCGTGACGCGACTGATCGACGCCGAAAACCCTGTCGATCCCATAGCCCGGCAGTTCGTGCCTGATGCGGCGGAACTCCTCGTCACCCCGGAGGAGCGGGCCGATCCGATCGGCGATCACGCGCATAGCCCGGTCGAGGGTATCGTCCACCGCTATCCCGACCGTGTGCTTCTGAAGGCCGTGCATGTCTGCCCGGTCTATTGCCGCTTTTGCTTCCGCCGCGAGATGGTCGGACCGCAGGGGCTCGGGACGCTGGACGGCGCTGCGCTTGACGGCGCCTTTGCCTATATCCGCGAGCACAAGGAGATCTGGGAGGTCATTCTGACCGGCGGCGATCCGCTGGTGCTTTCACCGCGGCGCCTGGAAGAGATTCTCGGGCAGCTTGCCGAGATCGACCATGTGAAGATCGTCCGCTTCCACACCCGCATCCTCGTCGTAGATCCTTTGCGGGTCGATGCGGCGCTGATTGCGGCACTGAAGGCGAGCGGCAAGACCATCTATGTGGCGCTGCATGCCAATCATCCGCGGGAGATGACGGAGGAGGCGCGCTCTGCCTGCGCCCGGCTGGTCGATGCGGGAATCGTGCTTATCAGCCAGTCGGTTCTGTTGAAGGGCGTCAATGACGATCCGGAGGTGCTGGCGGCGCTGATGAGGGCTTTCGTCGAAACCCGGGTGAAACCCTATTATCTGCATCATCCGGACCTTGCGCCCGGCACCAGCCACTTCCGCCTCACGATCGCCGAAGGGCAGGCAATTGTAGCAAGCCTGCGCGGTCGCATTTCCGGCCTTTGCCAACCGACCTACATTCTCGATATTCCCGGCGGCTACGGCAAGGCGGATATCGGGCAAACGTCGGTGCGGGAGCTGCGCGAAGGCTGCTATTCGATTTCGGACTATCGCGGCGGCGGCCATATCTATCCGCCGGAAGGCTAGGGGCGGCCTTTGTCCTGCAGGCCTATACTTTCACTGACGCTCTGATTGTTATGACGTTTTTTGAATGAAACGTGGTGGCGAATTTTGGTACGTTAACCTTCTTTCACCTCTCGACATTCCAAAAATCGTCATTCCTTAATATTAGAGATTTTCGATATTCGTGCTTGAGCCGCGTGTTAGATGGCTTACGCTTGGTAAATTTCAATCAGGTAAGTATCGAATATAGCAATTTTACACGAAGCATAAGTTGGTTGTATTTACCACGTCGCTTAGCGGAATGTTCTATTTTGCCTGTTACTTCTCGGCGAAGAATAAGACTGCGTAACTGCAGTTATGCTTGCCATTGCCAGAAGGGACTAGACTATGAACAAGACGATTCGCGATTTGCTGGCCAAGTTCGGCGCGCTTCCCGTTGCTGTCGATCAGATCGAAGACGATGCTGATCTTTATGCGACGGGGCTGTCTTCCTTCGCTTCCGTACAGCTGATGCTCGGCATCGAGGAAGCCTTCGACATCGAATTCCCGGACAACCTGCTGAACCGCAAGTCTTTCGCCAGCATCGCCGCGATCGAAAGAACCGTCGGCATGATCCTGGACAGCAGAAAGGTCGCCTGATGACTGCGGCGGTCGCTCTACTCGAGGTTGGGACGGGCGAGGGAGCGGCGGTGCGCGCCGCCCGCGTCGCAGCGATCGCCAGCCAACACGCCGATGCCGTCGACGCCGAGGGCCGGTTCCCACGCGAAGCAGTCGACGCGATGCGCGCCGAAAAGCTGCTCTCCATCCAGATCCCCGCCGATCTCGGCGGCGAAGGCGCGTCGATGACCGAAATCGCCGAGCTTTGCTCGATCCTCGGTCAGGCTTGCGCCGCCAGCGCCATGGTCTTCGCCATGCATCAGATCAAGCTTTCGAGCCTGGTCGAGCACGGCGTCGACAGCGATTGGCATCGTGATTTCATGCGCCGTATCGCCAGGGAACAGCTGCTGCTTGCCTCTGCGACGACCGAGGGCGGGATCGGCGGCAACCTGCGCAACAGTATCTGCGCCATCAATGTCGAAGGCGATACCTGCACCCTCGAAAAGGATGCGACCGTCATTTCCTATGGCGCTCATGCCGACGCCATTCTGATCACCTCGCGCAGCCATGCCGAGGCGGCGTCCTCCGATCAGGTACTGACCTGCTTCCTGAAAGATCAATACGACATCAAGCGCACCGTCGAGTGGAACACGCTCGGCATGCGTGGCACCTGTTCCGACGGCTTCCTGTTTAAGGGAAAGGCTCCGGCCAAGCAGATCCTGCCGAAGCCCTTTGCCGAGATCGCCGCACAGTCGATGCTCGCAAGCTCGCATCTGCTCTGGAGCGGTGTGTGGTACGGCATTGCCGCCGATGCGGTTTCCCGCGCGCAGGCTTTCGTGCGGGCTGCTGCCCGCAAGTCTCCCGGCGCGCCGCCGCCCGGCGCGCTACGTCTGGCTGAAGCATCCAGCATGCTGCAGATGGTGAAATCCAATGTGGTCGCGGGGCTCAAGGCCTATGAAGAGGCGAAGCTCGACGCGGACCGCCTGTCGTCGATGGCCTTTGCCGTGGCGATGAACAACGTCAAGATCGCATCATCGGAGATGATCCTGCCGATCATCAACCATGCGATGCTGATCTGCGGCATCATGGGCTACAAGAACGGTACGCCCTACAGCCTCGGCCGCCACCTGCGCGACGCGCATTCGGCACAATTGATGATCTCGAACGACCGCATTCTCGGCAATACGTCGACCATGCTGCTCGTCCACAAACAAGATACCAGCCTGTTGGGGTAACCGTCATGGATATGCAAACATCGTTTCTCGACCGTCTTTTCGATTCCGGCCTGTTGATCGACACTGGCGTCGATGGTCTCTACGGCCGCAGCGGCCAGTTCGAAGACGTGATTTCCGCCTTCGAGCGTCTGATCGACACGTTCGGCGGTGCGGACGGCGCTGAAGCCATCCGCTTTCCGCCCGGCATGAACCGCGCCTTCTTTGAGACGAGCGGCTACATGAAGAGCTTCCCGCAGCTTGCCGGCACGGTGCACAGCTTCTGCGGCAACGAGCTCGACCATATGAGCCTCTTGAAGTGCATGGAAGTCGGCGACGACTGGACGAAAGACCAGCAAGCGACCGATATCGTGCTGACGCCCGCCGCCTGCTATCCGCTCTATCCGACCGTTGCCAAGCGCGGCGCCATTCCGGAAGACGGCGCGCTCTATGATCTGCAATCCTATTGCTTCCGCCACGAGCCCTCCAAGGATCCGGCCCGTCAGCAGCTCTTCCGCATGCGCGAATATGTCTGCATGGGCAGCGAAAAGCATGTGACGGATTTCCGCCAGAGCTGGATGGATCGCGGTGTCGAGATGATGAAGGCCGTCGGTCTCGATGTGACCATCGATGTCGCCAACGACCCATTCTTCGGCCGCGCCGGCAAGATGCTCGCCAACAACCAGCGCGACCAGAACCTGAAGTTCGAGCTGTTGATCCCGATCACCTCGACCGCCAAGCCGACCGCCTGCATGAGCTTCAACTATCATCAGGATGCCTTTGGCACGAAGTGGGGCCTGAACTTTGCCGATGGTAGCGTCGTGCATACGGCCTGCGTCGGCTTTGGCCTGGAGCGCATCGCGCTGGCGCTGTTCCACACTCATGGTCTCGACACCAAGGAATGGCCCGAGAGCGTGCGCAAGGCGCTGTGGGGCTGATCGCACCCATGGCTTCCGTGTTTCAGGGGCTGGATCCCGCCGCCTACAAGCCACATGCACTGCACGACAGCGAGCGCATGTGGCCCGAGACCAACTGCTATATCGATCTCTGGATCGAGGTTCTTTCGAGCCTGAAGCTGCCGCCGGAAGCCATGCTCGGCTTCACGGTGACGCAGGATTTCGAGGGCGACCAGTTCACCTTCTTCAAGGTGCCGCTCGAGGATCTGGAAGCGCTCTATGGCGTGCGCTGCACCGAGCTTGCGATCTACGACAAGGTTCAGAACCATGTCGCCGAGCAGATCGGCCGTGGCAGGCTCTGCCTGGTGGAGATGGATTCCTTCTTCATGCCGGATACTCAAGGGGTCGGCTATCGCCGCGAACACGGCAAGACGACGGTCGCGATCAACCGGCTCGACATGCAGGGCCGCACGCTCGATTACTTCCACAATGGCGGGTTCTTCAGCCTGTCCGGCGAGGATTTCGACGGGCTTTTCCAGCTGCATCTGACGGATGGGGATCTGCCCTTCCTGCCCTATACGGAATTTGCGAAATTCCCGGAGACGGCACCGGCCGACGCTGCGATCCGTCAGACGGCACGACAGCTTTTGTCTTTCCATTTCCGCCGTCGTCCGCTGGCCAATCCGATCCGCGCTTTCGCGGAGGTTTTCCCTACGCAGGTGGAAGCGGTCGCCGAACGGCCATTCGGTTTCTTCCATAAATATGCCTTCAACACGTTGCGTCAGCTCGGCGCCAATTTCGAGCTTGCCGGCAGTCATTTCGACTGGCTTTCGACCGATCTGTCTGAAGCGGTGGCCGAGGCGCGGAAAATTTCCGAGACTGCGAAGTCGGTGCAGTTCCAGCTTGCCCGCGCCATCACACGCAAGAAATTCGAGCCGCTGCGTACGGCCCTTGATCCGGCTGCCGATGCGTGGGATGCCATGATGAGCGAACTCGAACGGAAGCTCTAATCGGCTTCCGTTGGATCGCGATACGGCTGGGTTATTTCTGAACATATTGGGGCGGGGGCAATCCCTCGAAAAATGTCATGGGCGGGCGCTTGGCGGATCTCGGCGATGGAATGCGGCTGAGCGAAGGCTGGAATCTGGTATTGACGGAGGCGGGCACCTGCCTCTCGCCCTCCGATGTGCCGCTGGCGTCTGGCTTCATTCCAGCGCCGGTGCCGGGCACGGTGGCGGAAGCCTTGGAAAGGGCCGGTCGTTTCGACCGGACGAGGCCGCAGCCTCTTCACGACCGTGATGCCTGGTATATCTGCCGTCTGGTGGATTCTGACGCCGGTGAGGCGGTCTTGCGGCTCGAGGGGCTCGCGACGCTTTGCGAAGTCTTCCTCAACGGCCAGAAAATCCTCGTCTCCGAAAGCATGTTCGAGGCCCATGACGTCGATGTTACCCTCCTTGGCGGCGACGAGCTGGCGCTCTGCTTCCGCGCGCTGGAGCCGAAGCTTTTGGAGCCTGGGCCGCGTGCCCGTTGGCGGCCGCAGATGATCACGCCGCAGGGTCTGCGGATGGTGCGCACGACGCTGCTGGGCCACATGCCCGGCTGGTGCCCGGAGGTTCAGGCCGTCGGTCCTTGGCGGCCGATTTCGCTGCTGCGGCCGAATGCGCCTGTTATTCGTGATCTCTCCTTGCGGCCGGACCTGCTCGAGAACGGTGAAGGTCGGCTCTATGCTTCGCTCTCGATCGAGGGCGATGTTGAAGAGCTCCTTTTGCGCTGCGGTGAGACGGAACAGGCGTTTGAGAAGGATGGTGCGGGGCGCTATACCGCAATCTTGAAAATTCCCGATGTCGTGCCGTGGTGGCCGCATACGCATGGCGTGCCGCAGCTCCATGATGTCACGCTCGTCGTCGATGGCGTGGAGCATGCGCTCGGACAGACCGGGTTTCGGCGGCTATCGGTCGATCGTGGCGCCGATGGGCAGGATTTCGTTGTCATCGTCAATGGCGAGCGGATTTTCTGCCGAGGTGCTGTCTGGACTACGGCGGATATCGTGCGCCTGCGCGGCGACCGCGGTGATTACGAGGGCTGGCTGCGGCTGGCGGCGGAAGCCGGCATGAACATGATCCGCATCGGCGGCACCACGGCCTATGAGACGCCGGAGTTCTTCCGCATCTGCGACGAACTTGGTCTGATGGTCTGGCAGGATTTCATGTTCGCCAATTTCGACTATCCGAAGAACGACAAGGCGTTCAGCGCCCATGTCGAAACGGAGGTTTCGCAGTTTTTGGGTCGGACGCGCCTCTCGCCTTGCCTGGCTATCCTTTGCGGTGGCAGCGAGATCCATCAGCAGGCGGCCATGATGGGCCTGCCCGAACAGTTCTGGAAGAGCCCCGTTGTCGAGGAGATCATCCCGCCACTGGTGCAATCGCTGCGGCCGGACGTGCCCTATGTCGTCAATTCGCCGTCCGGCGGGGCCATGCCGTTTTCTTCGAATGTTGGCGTCACGCATTATTACGGCGTCGGCGCCTATATGCGGCCGCTTGCCGATGCCCGCCGCGCCGATGTTCGCTTCGCCGCCGAGAGCCTGGCTTTCGCGCACGTGCCGCAAGCCCGCACGCTCGGCCAGCACCTGCCGGTTCCGGCAGTCCATAGCCCGCTATGGAAAGAGCGCGTGCCGCGCGATCGCGGCGCGTCCTGGGATTTCGAGGATGTGCGTGATCATTATCTTCAGGAGCTTTACGGCTTCGAGCCAAACCGGCTACGGCGGGAAGACCCGGATTTCTATCTCAACCTCTCCCGTGCGGTAACCGGCGAGGTGGCCGAGGAGACCTATGCCGAGTGGCGCCGCCAAGGTTCCGGCTGCAACGGTGCCCTCGTCTGGACGCTGCAGGATCTGCTTCCCGGCGCCGGTTGGGGCGTGATCGATTCGACGGGGGAGCCGAAGCCGGTCTGGTACGGGCTGCGCCGAGCCTTCCGGCCGGTGCAGGTGCTGCTCATGGATGAAGGCACGAACGGCCTCGACGTGCATGTCATCAACGAGAGCGATGCGGCGCTCGATCTGACCGTCGAGGTATCCTGCCTGCGCGACGGCCGTCAGATCGTCGTCGGTGGCGGGCGCGATCTGGTGCTCGATGCCCGAAGCAAGCAAAAGATAGCCTGCACTGATCTTTTCGGCGCCTTCTTCGATACGACCTATGCGTT
This sequence comes from Rhizobium sp. BK491, assembly GCF_014194925.1. NCBI lineage: Bacteria > Pseudomonadati > Pseudomonadota > Alphaproteobacteria > Hyphomicrobiales > Rhizobiaceae > Rhizobium > Rhizobium sp. BK491. The sequence goes on along the minus strand of NZ_JACIAR010000005.1, from coordinate 357,237 downwards.
CCGTTTCGGACCGCCATCGCATGATGTGACAGTGGCGCGGCTGACAGCTCCTGCGACCGGTACTGTGATCGCCCAGGCCTTTTACTTCCCGCTCGGGCGCACAAAGGCGTTCCACGATGCGGAGATCACGGCGTCGGCAGTGCAGGAGGGTGAAGACTGGTTCCTCGAGTTGAGCAGCGATCGGTTGGCGCAATCGGTGCAAATCGACCTGGAAGCTTATCGCGCCGAGGATGACTGGTTCCATCTTGCACCAGGCAGCCGGCGACTTCGGCTGTACCGACGGGAGGGCGTTCCGGCCGATGTCATTCCATCCGGCCAGATCCGCACGGTCGGCAGCCGGCGGATCGTCGAGGTTTGAGCGCCTATCTCGCCAGCCAGGGGCGGGATAACTCCGTGCCCGCCGCCAGCTCCATCACAAAGTCATGCCATCCGGGCCGAACAGATGGCAGCGCTCGGGATCGATATGGATGCTGACCGTTTCGCCGGCGCGGATGCTCTGTTGATCTTCCAGCGCGACCGTCAGTGCCTGGCCGCCATGCAGCGTGACGTAGAGGATGGTCTGGCCGCCGAGGTGCTCGACGAGATCGACGCGTGCGCTACCGAGCCCTACGCCGCGATCGCCGACGTTCAAATGTTCCGGGCGCGCGCCAAGCGTCACGGGCTGTCCGGGCTGGAGACCACCGAGCCGGCGCGGCAGGCGCACGGTTTGGCCGGCGAGATCGATGACGGCGGAGCCGTCGTCAGAGGCGACGATCTTCGCATCGAGGAAGTTCATCTTCGGCGAGCCGATGAAGCCGGCGACGAACTTGTTCTTCGGCCTGTTGTAGAGGTCAAGGGGAGCGCCGACCTGCTCGATCTTGCCGCCATTGAGCACGACGATCTTGTCGGCCATGGTCATGGCTTCCGTCTGGTCGTGGGTGACATAGATCATGGTGTTGCCGAGCCGCTGGTGCAGGCGGGCAATCTCGACGCGCATCTGCACACGCAGTTCGGCATCGAGATTCGAGAGCGGCTCGTCGAAGAGGAAGATGTTGGGCTCGCGCACGATGGCGCGGCCGATGGCGACGCGCTGGCGCTGGCCACCGGAAAGCTGCTTCGGCTTGCGCTGCAGCAGCTGCTTGATCTGCAGGATCTCGGCCGCCTTTTCGACGCGGGGCTGGATTTCCTGCTTCTTCATGCCGGCAGTTTCGAGGCCAAAGGCCAGGTTCTTGTAGACGGTCATATGCGGATAGAGCGCATAGGACTGGAAGACCATGGCGATGCCGCGCTTGGAAGCGGGGACATCGTTCATGCGGCTACCGTCGAGATAGAGGCCGCCGCCCGAAATCGGCTCCAGCCCGGCGATCATGCGCAGGAGCGTGGACTTGCCGCAGCCGGATGGGCCGACGAAAACGGTGAACTCTCCCGGTTCGATTTCCAGATCGATCCCGTGAACCACCTGAAGCTCGCCATAGCGCTTGATAACTTTCTGCAGCGATACGCTTGTCGCCATGGGTGCTTCCTCCTTCTTGGTTCCGATGGCTCGCGGAGCAATGTTCATGCCGGCCTCCAGCTCTTGTATTTCTTGGCTTCCGGCCCGACGGGGAAGCGGACTTCCGTGCGGGTTTCCGACGATTCGTAGAATGCCGTAACCAGCTCCAGTGCCTGGCGGGCATCGGCTGTCGTCACCGGCAACGGGCCGCCAGACACCAGCGCTTCGTGGAACAGCCTCATCTGCGTATTGAAACGGTTCGGGATCGGCGACCAGTTGGCGAGCAGCGCATCGATCTTCGCGCCGATCTCGTCATTGGCCGGAACAATCTTCCATGGATCCTGGCCGGGGCTGTAGGGCTCGTGGTTGCTTTCGATCAGGACGTTTTCGAAGGCGAGCCGCAGGCGGCTGATCTGCTCCTGCGAGCCGAGCGTGGCGCTGATGGTGGCGAGTGCGCCGTTTTCCATCAGCAGGCTGGCGCTGGCGCAATCCTCGACCTCGATATCGTTGACCCGGGTGGCGACGCGGCCGAAGAGGCCTGCGATCGGTCCCATCAGATAGGTCAGCATATCGTGCAGATGGATGGAGTGCGTCATCAGAACGCCGCCGAGTTCGGTATCCCACTTGCCGCGCCAGGGGACCGCATAATAGTCGGCGCCGCGCACCCAATGTGTCTCTGACGTCGCTACATAGGGTTTGCCGGCGATGCCTGAAGCGATGATGCGCTTGGCCTTCTGGATGCCGTCGCCATAGCGATATTGGAAGATCGGCATCAGCCGGCCCTTGGCCGTCTTTTCGGCCGCGATAACCGCGTCGACATCGGCGAGCGAGCCGACGAGCGGCTTTTCGCAGACCACATGCTTGCCGGCCGATAGCGCCTGCATAATCAGTTGGAAATGCGAGCCGGGCGGCGTGCAGATGTCGATGATGTCGATATCGGGCATGTTGAGGACTTCGGAGAAATCCCTGAGGCGTCTCGCGATGCCGAATTCATCGCCGACCGCGTTCAGGCGTTCCTCGTTGAGATCGCAGAGAACGGCGACCTCGAAACGATCCGAATGCGGCAGATAACCTTCGACGATGTGGGAGCGGCCGATGCCGAGGCCGATGATCGCGACTTTCTTGATGTCGGACATATCGCAATTACCTTTGAATGTTCTTGAGCGATGTAGCCTCGGCAAGCGCCTGCGCCTTCAGCGCCAGCTCCATGGCCTTGAAGCAATGTTCCTGGCCCATGGCCGTTTCGGTGCGATCTCTTATGTCGGCGACAAGCTGGCGGCCATAGGGCAACTCCACTCCGCTGCAATCGATATGCTGCATGCCCTTGCGGTCGGTCAGGAAGAGGTGATCGGTGCCGGGCCGGCCGGCAACGTCGATATATTTGCGCAGCTCAATCGTGCCTTCTGTGCCCAGAATGAAGAGGCGACCGTCGCCCCAGGTGGAAAGACCGTCCGGCGTGAACCAGTCGACGCGGACATAGCCGGTGACATCAGGCGTCCTCACATGGAAATCGCCATAGTCCTGCAGGCCCGGCGTTTCTGGATTGGCGCGATTGGACACCGTTGCCGACAGCACTTCGGCTTCAAGGGAATCGGCAAAGAACAAGAACTGCTCGCACTGATGCGAGGCGATGTCGGCGATGATGCCGCCATAGCGCTTGCGGTCGAAGAACCAGTCCGGGCGGGTCGGCTTGCGCAGACGGTGCGGACCGAGGCCCGTGGTGTGGATGACCTTGCCGATGGCGCCTGCCTTCACCAGTTCGCCTGCCTTGACGGTCGATGCCGTCTCGAAGTGCTCGGAGTAGAGGATGGAGACGATGCGCTTGGTCTCAGCCTGTACCTTTTTGACGTCTGCCAGCTGATCCAGCGTCACCATGCCGGGCTTGTCGAGCATCACGTCCTTGCCGTGACGCATGGCCTCGATGGCAAGGCCGGCGCGCTCGCTGGAAATCGCGGCGCTGACGATCAGCGCAATCGAGCTGTCCTCCAGGATCTCGCGCTTGTCGGCGACGCGCTTGGCCTGCGGAAATCGCTCGGCGAAGGTGGCGGCGAGATCGTCCTCCACCGCATGGAAGGCGACGAGTTCGGCGCCGGCCCGCAGCATGACGTTGACCTGGCCGTAGATGTGATCGTGATTGAGGCCGATGGCGGCGAAGCGCAGCGCGCTCATGCGACATTTCCTTTCGTGGGTTTGTGGGTTCGCAGCCCCAAATCTTGGGTATTCGGGACCACGGGCTTCGTAATCAGCGTTTGAGGCCGGCGGTCGCGATGCCGTCGATCAGCAGCCTCTGGAAGAAGAGGAAGATCAGGAAGACCGGGATCAGCGATAGGCTCGACATGGCGAACAGGCTGCTCCAGTCGGAACTTCCGGTGGAGTCGACGAAGGAGCGCAGGCCGAGCTGCACCGTGTAGGTGTTGATATCCGATAGATAAATCAGCGGCCCGAAGAAATCGTCCCAGGTCCAGATGAACGAGAAGATGGCGGCCGTTGCCAGAACGGGAAGCGACAGGGGCAGCATGATGCGCCAGTAGATGCGCCATGGGCTGCAGCCGTCCATCATGGCCGCCTCGTCCAGCTCGCGGGGGATGCCGCGGAAGAACTGCACCATCAGGAAGATGAAGAAGGCGTCGACCGCGAGGAACTTCGGCACAACGAGCGGCAGCATGGTCTTCACCCAGCCGAGCTTCAGGAAGAGGATATATTGCGGGATCAGCGTGACGTGATAGGGCAGCATCAGCGTGCCCAGCATCAGCGCGAACCAGAAATTCTTGCCCCAGAAGTTCAGCCGCGCGAAGGCGTAGGCCGCCAGCGAGCAGGAAATGACATTGCCGATGACCGACAGCACAGCGATGACAGCCGAATTCCAGACGAATTTGCCGAAGGTGACCTGGCCGCCGAACCAGCCGCGCGAGAACGAGCTGAAATCGAAATGTGACGGGATCAGCGATGCTGTGCCGAAGATCTCGTTCTGATCCTTGATCGAACCTGAGAGCATCCACAGCAGCGGATAGAGCATCACGATCGACGCGGCGGCGAGGGCGACGTGGATGAGGACGGAGAGGAACCACGGGCGCTCGCGCGGCGGCTTCATGTCCTCGGCAAAATGGGTGAGCTTCGCGTCAGTCATCGTAGTGGACCCAATAACGAGCGGAGAGGAAGGAGAAGGTGGTGAAGATCGCGATGATGATCACCAGGATCCAGGCCAGCGCCGAGGCATAGCCCATGCGGAAATAGCCGAAGGCTTCCTGGTAGAGATAGAGCGTATAGAACAGCGTCGAATCGATCGGCCCGCCGGTGCCGGAGGAAATGACGTAGGCCGGCGTGAAGGCCTTGAAGGCGTCGATCGTCTGGACCACGGCGTTGAAGAAGATCACGGGCGTCAAAAGCGGCAGGGTGATCTTGAAGAAGATCCGCGCCTTGGAGGCGCCGTCCAGGCTGGCGGCCTCGTAGAGATCCGTCGGGATTTGCCTGAGGCCGGCGAGGAAGATGATCATCGGCGAACCGAACTGCCATATGGCCAGGATGACGAGCGTATAGAGCGAATAGTCGGGATTGGAGATCCAGCTCGGCCCGTTGATGCCGAAGGCGTACCAAAGCAGGGTGTTGACGATGCCGTCGGCATCGAAGATCTGACGCCAGAGCACCGCAATCGCGACGCTGGAGCCGAGCAGCGACGGCAGGTAGAAGATGGCGCGGTAGACCGGCAGGCCCTTGATGCCGCGGTTGAGCAGCAGCGCCACCAGCAGCGCGAAGGCGAGCTTCAGCGGCACGGAACAGATGACATAGAACAGCGTCACCTTCATCGACGATAGGAACTTGTCGTCGGCCGTCGCGATCCGCACATAGTTCTCGATGCCGACGAGGTTAGGCGACTGCAGCAGATTGTAGTCAGTGAAGGAGAGATAGAGCGAGGCGATCGCCGGGCCGAGGGTCAGTCCGAAGAAGCCGATGAACCACGGCAAAAGGAAGAGATAGCCGGGTGCGTTGCGCGCGAATGCGCTCGGCGCCTTATAGGCGGTTTCCACGCGCAACGGCGCGCGCGCGCCGACGGCCAGGCCGCCGGCAACGCTCTTGCTGTTTGTACCCACGGTGTCAGCCTCGCGTAATGTTTGCCGCTGCCTGTTCGGTGAACTTCGTGCCAGCGTCCTGTGCGCTGGTTTTGCCGAAGGCCACCTCCTCGGCGATCTTCTTCAGCAGGAATGCATTCTCGCCGGCGCCGTTCGGCGGGGATGGTGGCAGCGCTCCGACATGTGGTGTCAGCCGGCCGATATAATCGACCACCTGTTTACTGACGGGATCCAGATCCGGCGTCAGGAGATCGCGGATCTTTTTTGAAGGCGGAACGCCGCGCTCGACTCCGAGTGCCTTGGTGCCTTCCGGGTCTTCGACCAGGTAGTTGACGAAGGCGACGGCGGCATCCTTGTTCTGGGATGTGGCCGAGACCGACATGAGCATGGAGGGCTTCAGATACTGGCCGGGTTTGCTGTCTGCACTCGCGACCGGATAGGAGACGATATCGAGCTTTTCCTTGTTCAGGCCTTGAATGGCCACGAACTGGTTGGAATGGGCGAAGCTCATCGCTGCCTTTTTGGTGACAAGCATATCGGTTTCGAGTGTCTGCTGATCGAGCGCCTGTACGTCGGCCGGAACGCAGGCGCCGATCTTGCGCATATGGCCCCACAGATCGAACCATTCGGTAGCGTCCTTGGCTTCGAAGGCGAGCTTGCCGTCCGTCGTATAGAGCGCCTTGCCGCGCTGGCGCAGCCAGCATTCTAGCGCCGGCTCCCCGCCGCTCGCGTCGGCCGTGCCGTAGAAACCGCGACGCTTCTTGGCGGCGGTTACCTTGGCGCAGGCATCGCCGACCTGTTCCCACGTCATGGCGTCATGTGGCGGTTCGACACCAGCTTCGGCCCAGGCGGCCGTGTTGAGGACGACCATGAAGGAATTCACGCCGAGGCTGACGCCGTAGATCTTGTTGTCGACCTTGCCGGAATCGATGTTGGCGGGGCCGAAATCCTCGATCTTCAGGCTCTTGCCTAGATAAGGCGTCATGTCGAGCAGCGCGCCGCGGCGGGCATATTCGAAGATGTAGCGATAGTCCATCTGGATGAGGTCGGGCGCATTGCCGCCCCCGGTCTGGGTGGCGAGGCGAGTCCAATAGCTGTCCCAGCCGAAGGATTCGCCGGCGATGGTGATATCCGGGTTCTTGGCCTGATAGGCCTTTACCGCTGCAAATGTCCGGTCGCTGCGTTCCTTCGACCCCCACCAAAGAAGGCGCATCGCGGTTGCCGCATTGGCGCGGGAAAGTCCGATGCTGCTGAAAGCAAGTGTGGCTGCCATGCCGGCAAGCAACTGCCGGCGGTCGATCGTCAACGTCATCCTGGTCTCCTCCCCAGCGAACCGATGATTTACGAACTGCTTTGCATGATATAACTATTTGGTTACAAGTTGGATAGAAACGCGACCGCTGTCAAGCGCCAATCGTGCGGCAATCAAAACGATGCATGCCGGAACCGGCCGCATCCGTCGCTAATGCTACCGTTCGGAAGGAGATCGTCCATGGCGGTCAGGGCGAGACAAGAGACTGAAAATAAAGCACAAGCGGATGCCTGCAAGACCATGGACAAGCGGTCAACGAAGGCCTCACGCAATCCGCAGCGCACCCAGGAAACGATCCTGGACGCGGCGACGGAAGAATTTGCCGCGCATGGTTTCGGCGGCGCCCGGGTGGATGCGATCGCAGCGCGGGCACAGACCAACAAGCGGATGCTCTATCACTATTTCGGCGATAAGGAGGGGCTCTATCTCGCCGTGCTAGAGGCGAGCTATGCGACGATCCGCAATGCCGAAAAGCAGCTGGATCTGGCGCATCGTCATCCGGAGGAGGGGATGCGGGAGCTGGCCTTGTTCACCTGGCGGCATTTCCTAGCGCATCCTGAGTTTTTGAGCCTGCTTGCCACCGAAAACCTGCATCACGCGCATTATCTGCAGCGCTCCGATAGAATCTCGGCCATGCATTCGCATCTGATCGACGAGCTTTCCGATGTGCTGCGTCGCGGGGAGGCACTCGGCATTTTCCGGCCGGCAGTCGATCCGATATCCGTTTATCTCACGATCGCGGCGCTCGGTTTCTTCTATCTGTCGAACCGCCATACGCTGTCGACGATTTTTGCACGGAAGCTGATGGCGCCGGATGCGCTCAATGCCTGGGGTGAGCATATCGTTGCCGTCACGCTTGCTTCGATCCGGGTGTAATGCCGTGCAGCGCAGCGGTTTCGAGAAATTTTCAAAAGGTAATTGACAAGGCCGGAGGTAACGCGCGATCTTGTAACTATATGGTTACAATGCTTGGAGGACCAAGCATTTGCTTTTCCTGATTCTGGAGGGAATCGGGCATGGAGGAAAATCATGAAATCTGTCGTGCCGACACGATCTATCTCCTGCCATAGGGCGATGCGATTGGCTGACGGTAAACTGCTTCTGCAATGAACTGAATAGCCCGCACCCCAGCCCTCTCCCGTTGAAACGGGGAGAGGGGGCGACAGAGCAAACCAACTCGCTATATCAATTTCGGGCTGGAAGACTCCCTCTCCCCGCAGGCGGGGAGAGGGTTGGGGTGAGGGGCCACGCATATTGGTGCCCTATGCAAATAGATGACCATAACAGGAGCCGACCAGCATCATGACCGATCCATTGAACATCAGGCTTGTCGAGGCCGTGACATTCGAGCGCCCGGTCAAGTTGCGGCTTCCCTTCCGTTTCGGGGCGGCGACTTTGCGGGAGGCGCGACAGATTTTTCTGCGGGTACGCATCGAGGATGCGCAGGGACGGTCGGCGGAGGGCATGGCAGCCGAGCTGATGGTGCCGAAATGGTTCGACAAATCGCCCGACCTTTCCAATGCCGATAATGAAAACCAGCTGCGCCGGTCGCTGGCTCTGGCGCTCGATTCCCTAAGAGATGCGGGTGCGGGAACAGCTTTTGGCCTGCATGCGGCGGTCGAGCCCTCGCATCACGCCCGCGCGGCGGCTGAGAAGCTGAACGGGCTTGTCGCATCCTTCGGTTTGGCGCTTGCAAACCGGGCTATTCTCGACGCGCTCTGCCGGCTGGAAGGGCTGACGGTCGCGAGAGCAATCAAGGCGAACCGCCCCGGCATCGATGCTTCCACCGCGCGCGATCTCACAGGTTTCGATCTCTCCGGTTTCCTCTCGACCTTGCAGCCATCCGCAAGCCTTGCTGCCCGCCATACTGTCGGCCTGGTCGACGCCATCGTATCACGCGATATTCCGGCAAGCGAGCGGCTGAACGACGGCCTGCCGGAGAGTTTCGAAGAGGCGATCGACGCCTATGGCCTGACCTTTTTCAAGGTCAAGGTTTCCGGCGCCCCGGATGCTGATATCGACCGCCTTTGCCGCGTCGCTGCCGTCATCGATGCCAAGGTGCCCAATTACTCGGTGACGCTCGACGGCAACGAGCAATTTTCATCCGCCGAGGCGGTCGCCGATCTGCTTGGCCGCGTGAAGGAAGAGCCGAGGCTTGCGCGTTTCGCTTCTTCGATCCTGTTTGTCGAGCAGCCGATCGCCCGCGCCCATGCCTTCGAGAAGCCGGTGAAGGCGCTCGCCGCCTTCAAACCGGTGGAGATCGACGAATCCGATGCCGACATCGATGCCTTCGTCACGGCGAGAGGGCTCGGCTATACCGGCATATCCTCGAAATCCTGCAAGGGTTTCTATCGCTCGCTATTGAACCGCGCCCGCGTCGCCAAATGGAGCGCCGAGGGCGGTATTCCCTATTTCATGTCGGCGGAGGATCTGACGACACAGGGCGGCCTTGCCGTGCAGCAGGATCTGGCGCTCGCTTCCCTCATCGGCATGACGCATATCGAGCGCAACGGTCACCATTATGTCGACGGCATGGCCGGTGCGCCGGAGGCGGAGCAGGCCGCTTTCGCCGAGGCCCATTCCGATCTCTACCGCGTCAGCAATGGCCGCACGCGGCTGCGGATCGAGGCGGGGCAGCTTGCGATCCGCTCCGTTATCGGTGCTATCGGTCTCGGTTCGTCGGTCGCGCCGGATTGGGCGGCGATGGAGAGGTCGCTGACAGCGTAGATTCTCTGCATGCCGAAGTAAATGAAGGTCGCCGAGGCCTCATCATCGCTGTTTGCAGAGTCTGGAGGAGCAGATGCAGTCATCGAGGAAACGTTACGCTCTGGTCGGCACGGGAAACCGTGGTGCGACCATGTGGGGCAAGGATCTTGTGGAGCGCTGGAGCAATGAGGTCGAGCTCGTGGCGGTCTGCGATCTCAACGCCATGCGCGCAAAGCGGGCGTTGGAGTATATCGGCGCATCGGTGCCCATCTATACCGACTTCGACGAATTGCTGCGGGTGGAAAAGCCGGATCTCGTTATCGTCTGCACCCGCGATTCCACCCATGACGATCTCATCGTCAAGGCGATGGAAGCCGGCGCCGATGTCATCAGCGAGAAGCCGATGACGACCACCGTCGACAAGATCAAGCGCATCCTCAATGCCGAGGCGCGCACCGGCAAACGGCTGGATATCTCCTTCAACTACCGTTTCGCACCCACGGCGGCGAAGATCAAGGAGCTGATCACTTCGGGCGTCATCGGCGATGTCGCTTCTGTCGACTTCCATTGGTATCTCGACACCAGCCATGGTGCCGATTACTTCCGCCGCTGGCATGCTTACGTCGAAAATTCCGGCAGCCTCTTCGTTCATAAGGCGACGCATCATTTCGACCTTTTGAACTGGTATCTGGATTCCGATCCGGAAACGGTCGCCGCCTTTGCCGATCTCAAGCATTACGGCCGCAAGGGTCCGTTCCGCGGCGAGCGCTGTCGAAGCTGTCGGTACAAGGACGAGTGCGACTATTATCTCGACATCAGCGAGACGCCGCTGCTCGAAAGCCTCTATGAGGATCCGTCGACCGTCGATGGCTATGCGCGCGATGCCTGCGTCTTCCGCGAGGATATCGACATCCCCGATACGATGGTTGCCTCCATCCGCTATCGCAACGGCATCAACGTCTCTTATTCCCTGAATACCTATATGCCGATCGAAGGGCATCACATTGCCTTCAACGGTCACAAGGGGCGTATCGAGCTCCGGCAATATGAGAAGCAGAACTGGACGACACCGCCGGCGGACGAGATCGTCGTGATGAAGAATTTCGGCGATGTCGAGCGGATATGGGTGCCGCATTCATCCGGCGGGCACTATGGCGGCGACGACCGGCTGCGTAACATGCTCCTACGCTCCGGTCCGAACGACGAGCTCAAGCAGCGCGCTGGCTCGCGGGCAGGAGCGATGTCGGTCCTCTGTGGCATTGCCGCGCTGCAGAGCAGTCGCACAGGCCAGCAGGTATCGGTTGCCGATATCTGGGGCGAGGATGGCGGTCTCAATCTGCTGGAGCCGCGGCCTTAGGGTTGCGGCTTACAGTTGACGGAAACCACGCTGCGATCAGCTGCAGCTAGGGAGCTGCTGCGCGTAAAGTCTCGTCATGCCGTTGAAGCGCCTGGCTCCGGCGAGGGCTGTCGAATTGCCGCGCCACGATCCCTGCAGGTAGCCCTTGGGACCTGAGTAATAAGCGAGGTAGAGATCGTAGGAATTGTTCAGGGCGATGCCGGTCTGCAGATGCGTCTGGTAGTGATACCAGCCGACAAAGTCGATTGCGTCGGCGAAATTGGTGCGGCTCGCCGTCCAGTTGCCGGTTTCGCGCTTGTATTTATCCCAGGTGCCGTCGAGCGCTTGCGAGTAGCCGTAAGCCGTCGTCGGGCGCTTCCAGGGAATGAAGCCGAGCAAATAGCGCCGCGGCGGACGGGCGCGAGGCCGGAAGCCGGATTCGGTATAGATCGTCGCCATCAGGATCGGCACCGGCACGCCGTATTTGCGTTCCGTGCGTTCGGCAGCTCGCTGCCAGTTGTTGAACCAGCCGTCGCGTTGATCGAAGATAGCGCAGATATTGCGGGTGCGCGACGGTGCGGTGGCACAGCCTGCCAGCACGGCGAGCAGCATTACGGCCAGAATGGAAAGGACGCGGGTACGCATTACTAGAACCTCTTCATTGCTGCGCCGTGCGTCTTTCAGTGGCACGAGATACGTAGCAACAACCTGCCGGCGCATGATCCTTTCCAAAAGTTCGAGACCGAGCTTTTGGCGGACCCACGCTTATGAGATTGCTAGCGCGGAATGATTAAAAACGGGTTGTTTGCCTGTGTCGAAATGGGGCGATTTCAGGGTGTTTTCATGGTTTTGCTGCGTCGCATCATGCCATGCGCGTCATGTCCTCGCGGCGGACTTCATAGAGCAATGGCTTGCCCTCGATGAAGCGGATGGCTTCGTCCACCGCCATCTCACCGAGGCGGGTCCGTTCCAGGCCGACGGCACCGGCTATATGAGGCGTCAGGAACACATTCGGCAGGCCGTAGAAGGCCGATCCGGCCTCCGGAATTTCCGGATCGGTGACGTCGATAATTGCATCGATCCGCCCGGTCTTCAGCACAGCGATCAGGGCGGCTTCGTCGACCAGCGCGCCACGTGCCGTATTGATGAACGTCGCTCCATCCTTCATCAGCGACAGGCGGTTGGCATCGATCATATGGCGTGTGGCGGGCAGCGAGGGCGCGTGTAGCGAGACGATGTCGGCCGATTCCATAAGCACGTCCAGCTCGGCCTTTTCGACGCCGAGACGTGCCGCTTCGGCCGCATCGACCATCGGGTCATAGAGCAGAATACGGTAGTCGAAGGGAGCAAGCAGCTCGATCACCCGCCGGCCGATCCGCGAGGCGCCGATGATGCCGATGGTGCGTCCATAATTGCCGATGGCGTCGGCGTGCATCGGTATCGTGCGATTGCGGTTGCGATCGGCGAGGTAGAAATCGCGAAAGCGGAAAACCTTCTTGCCGGCGAAGATGATGGCGGCCAGCGTGAATTCGGCGACCGGCAGGGCATTGGCCTGGGCGGCGTGGCTGACGAGAATGCCGCGATCGAAGAGGCTTTCGCCGAGCAGGCCTTTCACTGTGCCGGCAGCGTGGACCACCAGCTTCAGATGCGGCGCTTGCGCCAGTGCGGCAACATCGATCGTCGGCGAACCCCAGCCGGTGATCAGGATTTCGGTTTCCGCGAGCAGTTTGGCTGCATGCTCATCGTCGAAGCTTTGCATCGGTGCGGTATCGAGCACGCGGCCGATGGTATCGAGACGCCGGATGAGTGCTTCCGGCAGAACATGCTGCGTGCGCGACGGCTGCATGGCAAAGGCGATGGCCGGGTGACTGGAGAGGGATTGCCTCATGGCAGGCGACCCGGTGCCTTGATGGCGCTGACCGTGATGCCCTTGTTCTTGATGAGGGCATACAGCGCATCAATATCGGGCTTTGCGGGCGGCCTGCTCCAGGCGTGATCGATGGCAGTTGGGTCTTTCGCCGCAAGCACGGCGGAGACGAGAATGGTTTCGCCCATCGGAATCGAGCCGCGCAACTGCGGCACCAAGGTTTTCGAGGCGATAAGATTGGTATTCGGCGGCGCCTTCTGCGCGATGCCTTCGCGTGCGATCGTCGAGCCGAGGTCGAGAATGCCGCTGAAATCCTCTTCGCCGATGGCATAGGCGGCACCGATCGTCGAGGAGAGCGTGTCGGCCTCGAAATCCCGCCGTGCGATGGCAAAGCCGCCTTCGGCCGTCTGCAGCGGTCGCGGCGTGTTGATCCTGTGCAGGCGGATGTGCCAGGGCGAGGCCGGCATTAGCCAGGTCTCCACCGTCACATCCGGATAGGGGGACCATTTGGCATAGAGCGTATCGCCCGCAAGCTTGGCCTCTTCATTGGTTTCGCGCACGCGGTAGTGCAGACCGTCATCGCTGAAGGCGAGCATGCTGTCGAAGGCGCCGCCGGTAAAGATGCGTTCGTCGCTTTCGACGCTGAAGCCGTAGCGTGCGGAATAGGCAAATTTCGAGTATTTCTCGGCGCCGAAGCGCATCTGCTGGTTTTCCTGGCCGGAGGAGAGTGCCACGACATCATCCCTACTGCACAGCAGGACCATGCCGGGATGCTTTTGCGGGATGATAGCCGGCTCATTTTCCGGCGGCTTTTCTTCGGCGGTCCAGAATGGATGCGTTTCAGGCAGCGCCAGTGGCAGGAAGGCCTTGAAGGCCCAATAGGGCGAGCCGGCGGAGTTATAGTTCTCCGACATCAGCAGATTGGGATAGGCAAAGCCGATCGGCAGGGTGCCGTCGCGATGGGCGATCGGCTTGTCGGCCCACCAGCGCAGGTGCCGGAGGCACAGGCCCTTGATTTCACCCCATGGCAGCGCCTCGACATCGGCAAAGGCGAGTGCTGACCAGAAGCCGGCGCAGGCGAAGCGATAGGTCAGGCTGCGGCCGAAGGGGATGGTGGCCCCATCGGGCGCGAACCAATGACGAAAATCCCTGGCGAAGAGCGCTGCACGCTCGCGGTAGCGCTCGGCGCGATCGTCATCCACCAGCTTGGAATAAATCAGCCCGTAAAAGTGCATGGCGAAGGGAATGTAGTGATCGATGCGGCGGACATTGCCGTCGCGATACCAGCCGTCAGCGATGTAAAAGCCGTCCAGCTCGTTCAGATAGGTTTCGGTCAGGCTGCGATCGAAGGTGGCGCCGAGCCGGTCGAGCGCGATATCCACGAAGATGCGGAAGAATTTCCAGTTGTTGTCGGCATAATCGAAGGTGCGGGCGTGCTTGAGATAGCTGATCAGATTGTCACGCGCGCGCTGATCGAGCGGCTCCCAGATCTTTTCGGGTACGAGCGCAAGCGCGAAGCCGAGAGCGGCCAACTCGACCATGCGCTGGTCGCGGCCGTTGACCGTGCCCCAATATTCCGGATGTTGCGGATCGACGCCATTGGCGAGGCCCTCGGCATAACGGTCCCAATGGCGGAAATCGCCGCCGCCGGCCCCGAGCGGCGCGAGGCCCCAGAGCGGGCGGGCGAAACCCTCGAGATCGGCGGCGGCGCGGTCGAAATGGGCGCCTGCGCCATCGATGCGGACGCGGGCATTGCCCTTGGAAAAGTAGGGTAGCAGCGGATCGAACAGATCGGTGAGCGCGCGGCGCATGTCCGGGAGGGTCTTCAGCGGGTTGCCGGCAAGCGGATTGGAGCTGGCGGGGTCATAGATCATCGGTTCGGCTTTCTCGATCGTTTCCGCGGTGGATTGAATTTCAGGTTTCGGGTGGCAACGTGCCGCCGGCGATCGGCTGGACGCCGTGACAGATGTGGCGGGCCGGCGCATCGCGGTCGCGGAAGCGTGCGATCATCAGGCCGATCGCTTCGCGACCGAGAGCTGCGCGGTCGACGCGCATGGTTGCCAGCCGAGGATTGGTCATCAGGGCGCAGGGAAGGTCGTCGAAGCCGACGATAGCGAAATCCTCTGGCACCCGCAGGCCTGCTTCAATGACGGCGTCGAGCACGCCGACAGCGATGAAATCGTTCATGCAGAAGGCGGCGGTATAGCCTTTGTCTGCCGCAAGGATCTCGGCGGTCTTGTCGTGGGCTTCCTGGCTGGAGCTACCCCTGAAATTCATCAGCACGATGCGGCCTTCAGCGCCTTCCACCGAAGCGATCGCCGCCTCGAAGCCGCGGATGCGCTCGCGGATCGTCTGCCGATGCGAGCCGGTCAGGTGCAGAATGCGGCGGTGGCCGGCATCGAGCAGGCGTCGGGTGGCGTTGTAGGCGCCGAAGAAATTCGAGGGCGAAACGCCGTCGAAGCGCAGCTTCGGATCGGTGCCGTTGACGAGCACGGTCGGCGTACCGCTGGCTTCGAGCCACCGGCAGAGCTCTTCCGACGGGTCGATGCCGACGAGAAAGAGGCCCTCGGCACCGGCAGTCTGCAGATATTCCCTCACCAGTTCCGGTTCCGTCCTTGCCTCGCGGATGAGGCGGATATCGAAGCGCATGCCGCGCTCGGCAGCGCCTGCCCGAAGGCCCTCCAGAATGCCTTCATAGAAGACGCTCAAACCGCCGGTGACGCTGTCACTGGCGATCAATGCCAGGCCGCCGGCTGCCGTCTCGGCTGCGGTCTTCAGCGGATAGCCGAGATCACTCGCCACCTTGAAGATGTGCTGGCGGATCGTCTCGCTGATGCCGGGTTCATTGGTGAGGACCCGCGACACCGTCGAGACGGAGACGCCGGCGGCAGCGGCGATGTCGGCCTGCCTGATGCGTTTGGAGCGATTATCGTTCATGTCGCAAACGCTATGCAAAATTATGCAAATTTGCAATAGAAAGATTTTTTATTGCACGGTGCAATGAAGTTGCATATCGTCACGCTACTTGTCCGCTGAAGGCGTCGGGGAGATCGCCGCGGATGGCAACGCAAGAGAAGGAGGAATCTCATGCGCATGAATCGTCGTTCTTTCATGATCGGAGCCACTGGGACCGCGGCCGGCATTGCCTTCGGGGGAGGCGCAATGCCCGCCTTTGCCGATGCGACGCAGCTCCGGGCGATGTGGTGGGGCTCGCCCGATCGCGGCAAGCGTACCGTCGCGGTTGCCGAACTGTTTCACAGCAAGAATCCTGATTTGTCCGTCATCGGCGAGAGCATCAGCGGCGACGGCTACTGGGCCAAGCTCGCCACGGGAATGGCCAGCCAGAACATTGCCGATGTCTTCCAGCTCGAGCCGAGCACGATCTCGGATTATTCGAAACGCGGCGCCTGCATGCCGCTCGACCAGTTTGTGCCCTCGACGCTGAAGATCGACAGCTTCGGCAAGGACGTGTTGAAGCTGACCACGGTCGACAACAAGCTTTATGGCGTTGGTCTCGGACTGAATTCTTTCGCAATGTTCTATGACGAGGACATGTTCAAGAAGACCGGCCTGACGCCGCCCGGTCCGACGACGACATGGGCCGAATATGCCGATCTCGCGGTGGAAATGACCAAGGCTGCCGGTAAGCGTGGATATTGGGGCGGTCCTTATGGTGCTCGCTACAATTACGTGCTCGATGTCTGGCTGCGCCAGCGCGGCAAAAGCCTCTTCACCGAAGAGGGTGGACTCGGCTTCGGCGTCGACGACGCCAAGGAATGGTACAACTACTGGGAAGAGCTGCGCAAACGCGGCGGCACGGTCTCAGCCGATGTGCAGACGCTCGACCAGAACGTCATCGAAAGCAACTGCCTGGCGCTCGGCAAATCTGCGATCGGCATGGCCTATTCCAATCAGCTCGTCGGTTACCAACTTGTCGTCAAGAGCAAGCTCGCCGTCACCATGCTGCCGCGCGAGAAGAAGGATGGCCCGTCCGGCCATTATTATCGTCCGGCGCTGATCTGGAGCGTCGGTGCCACCAGCAAGAATGGCGAAGCGGCGGCAAAATTCATCAATTTCTTCGTCAATGATCTCGATGCCGGCAAGATCCTCGGTGTCGAGCGCGGCGTGCCGATGTCGCCTGCCGTTCGGGCCGCCATCCTGCCAACGCTCAATCCGGTGGAACAGCAGACGGTGCACTATATCGAGCTGTTGAAGGATCAGGTGGGCACCTATCCCGTGCCGGCGCCGCTCGGCTCCCAGGAATTCGACGTGAACGTCGCCCGCCCCGTCGCCGACCAACTCGCCTTCGGCAAGATCACGGTCGCCGAGGCGGCGAAGCGGCTGGTGGAGGAAGGTGCCACGAAATTGAAGCGGAAGGGTTGATTGGTGGCTGGCTATGGGGGGACGGTCAGGCCGGTTCAATCTGTCAGGGTCAGCCCGGTCCGTACCGTCCGCGGCCCCTCACCCTAACCCTCTCCCCGCATGGCGGGGAGAGCGGACGACAGAGCAAGACAATTGGCCTTTCCGCTTGAATTGAAGCAGCGTTCGGACATGGTTGCTCCCTCTCCCCGCATGGCGGGGTGAGGGGCCAGGCACAGAGTTGCCACAGCCACGAATTCACCTGACAGGTTTCTATCGACGAAGGTCACTTCCCATCCCAGGGCTTCAGTACATCCTGCTTCATCCGGCGCTGTTCTTCCGGCGGCAGCTTGTAATCGCCCTTGTAGGGCGCACTCTCGAACGAGCCGTAGGTCGGATTGGCGATGGCGATCCAGTCGTGGCCGAAATGCGCCTTGTTGGCTTCGAAGACTTTCTGGCGCTCCTCGACGGTCCCCTTGTACTCGTCGGTAAAGTCGCCGAAATTGTCGCCGAACATCAGGAGAATGCGATAGTTCTTGGCGATGAAGGCGCGGCGCGTGCCCTTGGCCGAACCCCAGTCCGGCTGCTCTTTGGCGCTCAGGAACGTGTCGACATTGTCGCCCATTGGAAAACCGAAGCGTTTCATTTCTTCAACGGTCGGACCTTCCTCATCGGCGGTGCGGTTGGTGACGTAGAAGACCTTCACGCCCTTCGAAGCCGCGTATTGGGTAAATTCCACCGCGCCGGGAATAGGCTTGTCCTGCTGAGCATTCACATATTGCGTCCAGGTATCCGGCTTGAAGCTGGTGCCTGCTGTGATGTTACGCGCCTGATAGGGCGAGGTGTTAAGAATGGTGTCATCGACATCGAGGATGATGGCGGGTGGAAAGTCCTGGAAATTGCCTGTTTGCTCGACCGGAGCTGCGGTCCAGTTCTTGTCGGTCAGCGCTTCGTCGAGCCTGATACGGCCGAGCGCATAGGCACCAAGCGCGTTGGCCTGCGCCTCGACCGATGTCTGGTCCCAAAGAACGGCATTGAGATTGTCGTCTGGCGATGGTGCCGGCAGATCGGCACTGAGAGCCGGCAGGGCGGCAACAAGGCCAATGGCGGTGATGAGCGTCCTGCGCCCAAAATATCCGTTTCTCACGCTGTTCTCCTTATGCAGAAATCCATGAAATATATCAATGGGTTCTGATGTGCGTCGACATCATGATCCGGATAAGGATAGTTCGTGCTCGCGGGAAATGTGTCAAGTCTGTGACAGTCATCGCAGCATTATTTTTGCGAAACTTTCGTCCCGACGAAAAATGCCGGAGCTCTTTCGAGCCCCGGCACCCATTTCGCGTCATGTACCCGACTTATTTCTTCGCGTCGGCCCAACTCTTGACCAGCTCGTCATAGTTGACGGTGACCGGCTTTTCCTTTTCGTTGGCGACCTTCAGCTGCGGAGCGAGATGACCGTTCTTGACGGCATCGGCGTTCCAGTAGGCAAGATCGTGCTCCTCGGCGAGCTTCGGGCCGATATCGCCCTGAACGCCTGCGCGTTCGATGCGCTGCATCACCTTTTCCTGATCGGCGCAGAGCGCATCCATAGCTCCTTGAGCATCCTTGGCACCCGATGCGGCATCACCGATCGCCTGCCACCAGAGCTGCGCGAGCTTCGGATAGTCAGGAACGTTGGTGCCGGTCGGCGACCATTGCACGCGGGCCGGCGAGCGATAGAACTCGATCAGGCCGCCGAGTTCCGGCGCACGCTTGGTGAAGCTCTTGTCGCGGATGGTGGATTCGCGGATGAAGGTGAGGCCGACATGGCTCTTCTTCACGTCCACCGTCTTCGAGGTGACGAACTGCGCATAGAGCCATGCGGCCTTGGCGCGATCGACAGGAGTGGATTTCATCAGCGTCCAGGAACCGACATCCTGGTAGCCGAGCTTCATGCCGTCCTTCCAATAGACGCCATGCGGAGACGGTGCCATGCGCCACTTCGGCGTGCCATCCGAATTCATGACCGGCAGGCCGGGCTTGACCATATCGGCGGTGAAGGCCGTGTACCAGAAGATCTGCTGGGCGATATTGCCCTGCGACGGAACCGGGCCGGATTCCGAGAAGGTCATGCCCTGTGCTTCCGCCGGAGCATAGGCCTTCAACCAATCGAGATATTTCTGGATCGAATAGACGGCGGCCGGTCCGTTGGTGTCGCCACCACGCGCGACGCAGGAGCCGACAGGACGGGAGTTGGCATCGACCTTGATGCCCCATTCATCGACCGGCAGGCCGTTCGGCAGGCCCTTGTCGCCGTTGCCGGCCATGGAAAGCCAGGCATCGGTGAAGCGCCAGCCGAGCGACGGGTCCTTCTTGCCATAGTCCATATGGCCGAAGACCTTCTTGCCATCGACATCGCGACCGGTGAAGAACTGGGCGATATCCTCATAGGCCGACCAGTTGACCGGCACGCCGAGCTCGTAGCCGTACTTGGCCTTGAAATCGGCCTTGTTCTTCGGGTCGTTGAACCAGTCGTAACGGAACCAGTAGAGGTTGGCGAACTGCTGGTCGGGAAGCTGATAAAGCTTCTTGTCCGGAGCAGTCGTAAAGCTGGTGCCGATGAAATCGGCGATATCGAGGCCCGGATTGGTAACATCCTTGCCCTCGCCAGCCATCCAGTCCGTCAGGTTGCGCACCTGCTTGTAGCGCCAATGCGTGCCGATCAGGTCGGAATCGTTGACCCAGCCGTCATAGAGGTTCTGGCCGGTCTGCATCTGCGTCTGGATCTTCTCGACAACGTCGCCTTCCTGGATGACGTCGTGGGTGACCTTGATGCCTGTTATGGCGGTGAAGGCCGGCGCGAGAACCTGCGATTCATACTGGTGGGTCGTCAGTGTTTCGGACACGACCTTGATTTCCATGCCCTGGAAAGGCTTGGCCGCATCGATGAACCATTGCATTTCCTTTTCCTGGTCGGCGCGCGAGAGCGTCGAGAGATCGCCGATCTCCTTGTCTAGGAATGTCTTGGCTTCGTTCATGCCGGCGTTGGCTGTGCCGGCCAGGGCCAGCAAGGCAACTGCCGTTGTCGTCAAGAGATGCCGTCGCATATATTCCTCCCTACAGGTTGCGAGTGCATTGTCAGCCAGCCGGATTTCCGGCCATCTGTATCGATTTGCCTTACTGCTTCGTATGACCGGATGGGCAACGGAGCGGTAACGGGTTGAATTTCCGCGTCAGACCAGACGGAAGACACCGACGGCGTAGAGGACGGAAAGAGCAAGAGCCCACCATAGGCTGGGGCCTCCCAGGCCCAGCCAGGCGAGATGGATGAAGGCGGCGCCGAGCAGCGAAATGAACAGCCGGTCGCCGCGCGTCGTTTCGAAGCGCAGAATGCCGAGGCGCGGATTGCCGCCGGGCGAAAAATATTCCCATACCGCCATGCCGATCAAAAGCAGCAGGATCGTCGCGAAGAACAGCGCCGTCGGCAGGGTCCAGGCCATCCAGGAAAAGTCTGTGTTCATGGCGGTTTCCTTTAGACGCGGCCGAGCGCGAAGCCCTTGGCGATGTAGTTGCGGACGAAATAGATGACGAGCGCGCCGGGGATCAGCGTCAGCACGCCGGCGGCGGCAAGCAGACCCCAATCCATGCCGGCGGCGGAGACCGTGCGCGTCATGATAGCGGCGATCGGCTTGGCGTCGGTTGTCGTCAGGGTGCGGGCGATCAGCAGTTCCACCCAGGAGAACATGAAGCAGAAGAAGGCGGCGACGCCGATGCCGCTTGCGATCAGGGGGATGAAGATCTTGATGAAGAAGCGCGGGAATGAATAGCCGTCGATATAAGCGGTTTCGTCGATTTCCTTCGGCACGCCGGACATGAAGCCTTCGAGAATCCAGACGGCCAGCGGCACGTTGAACAGGCAATGCGCCAGCGCCACGGCGATATGGGTATCGATCAGGCCGAAGGCCGAATAGAGTTGGAAGAAGGGGAGCGCAAAGACCGCCGGCGGCGCCATTCGGTTCGTCAGCAGCCAGAAGAAGACGTGCTTGTCGCCGAGGAAGCGGTAGCGCGAGAAGGCGTAAGCGGCGGGAAGGGCGCAGGCAACCGAGATCACCATGTTCATGACGACATAGGTGATGGAGTTGATATAGCCCTTGTACCAGGACGGATCCGTGAAGATGATCGCATAATTGCGCAGCGTCGGCTGGTGCGGATAGAGGGTCAGGCCGCCAATGATTTCCTCATTGGTCTTGAAGCTCATATTGACGAGCCAATAGATCGGCAGCAGCAGGAAGACGATGTAGAGCGTCGGCACAAGCCAGGACCACCGGCCTTTTTCGCCGGGACGGCGGACAACCTGCGCGCCCGTCGCGGTGACGGTATTTGCGGCGGCATCCGACGCTGCCATCTTGTGCATCGCGGCGTCATCGGCCGTGGTGGAGAAGGGTTTGCCGCTCATCGGCTTTCTCCCGCATCGTAATTGGTCATGACGGTGTAGAAGACCCAAGACAGCAGCAGCACGATCAGGAAGTAGATCAGCGACATGGCTGCTGCCGGGCCGAGGTCGAACTGGCCGAGCGCCACCTTCACGAGATCGATCGACAGGAAGGTCGTGGAGTTGCCGGGCCCGCCGCCTGTCACGACGAAGGGTTCGGTATAGATCATGAAACTATCCATGAAGCGCAGCAGCACGGCGATCAGCAGGACGCGGTTCATCTTCGGCAGTTGGATGTAGCGGAAGACGGACCAGCGCGAGGCGCCGTCGATCTTGGCGGCCTGGTAGAAGGCGTCGGGAATGGAGGCGAGGCCGGCATAGCAGAGCAGCACGACGAGGCTCGTCCAATGCCAGACGTCCATGATGACGATCGTCGCCCAGGCGTCTGCCGGATCGGAGACATAGTTGTAGTCGATACCGAGATTGACCAGCACATAGCCCATCAAGCCAATATCGCTGCGGCCGAAGACCTGCCAGATCGTGCCGACGACGTTCCAGGGGATCAGCAGCGGCAAGGCCATCAGCACGAGGCAGACGGGAACGCCGATGCCCTTCTTCGGCATGTTAAGCGCGATGAAGATGCCGAGCGGCACCTCGATCGCCAGGATGACGAAGGAGAAGATCAGGTTGCGGATCATCGAATCCCAGAAACGCCCGGAATGGAGGATCTCTTCAAACCATTGCGTGCCCGCCCAGAAGAAGACGTTGTTGCCGAACGTGTCCTGCACCGAATAGTTCACCACCGTCATCAGCGGGATGACGGCGGAAAAGCCGACCAGCAGCAGAACCGGAATGAGCATGAACCAGGCTTTGTTGTTCCAGGTCTTGTCCATCGTCAGGCTCCCATCTCGACGCGCCAGGAGTCGGCGTAAATATTGATGCCGGCCGGATCGAAGGCGATATGCGGCTCGGCCGGCACCGTCTGGTCCTCGCCGATGACGGCGACGATATCCTGGCCGTCGAGCTTGGCGCGGACCACCTTGCGGCGGCCGAGATCCTCGACCTTGGTGACGGTGGCGGGCATGCCGTCGCGGCCGATGCGGACGAATTCGGGGCGGATGCCGAGCTCGGAACGGCCGAACCGCTTCTCTTTAGGCGCGCCGGGCAGTGTGATCGTGCGGTTGCCGATGCGCGCGCTGCTGCCTTCGATTTCGACGGGCATGACATTCATGCCGGGCGAGCCGATGAAATAGCCGACGAAGGTGTGGCGCGGACGCTCGAAAAGGTCGTTCGGCGTGCCGATCTGCACCACTTCGCCATTGTACATGACCACGACCTTGTCGGCGAAGGTCAGCGCTTCCGTCTGGTCGTGGGTGACATAGACCATGGTGAAGCCAAAGCGGCGGTGCAGCTGCTTCAGCTGCGAACGCAGCACCCATTTCATGTGCGGGTCGATGACGGTCAACGGTTCGTCGAACAGGATGGCGTTGACGTCGGAGCGCACGAGACCGCGGCCGAGCGAGATCTTCTGCTTGGCGTCGGCGGTCAGACCCCGCGCCTTGCGGTGGGCGCTGTCGGAAAGACCAATCATCTCGATGATCTCATCGACCTTGCGCTTCACTTCAGCCTCCGGAACATGCCGGTTGCGCAGTGGGAAGGCGAGATTGTCGTAGACGGTCATTGTGTCGTAAACGACCGGGAACTGGAAGACCTGCGCTATGTTGCGCTCCTGGGTCGACAGCCGGGTCACGTCCTTGCCGTCGAAGAGGATGCGGCCTTCGGAAGCCTGCACCAGACCGGAAACGATGTTGAGAAGCGTGGTCTTGCCGCAGCCCGAGGGGCCCAGCAGAGCGTAGGCGCTGCCGTCTTCCCAGCTGTGATTGACTTCCTTCAGTGCATAGTCGGCGTCGGATTTCGGGTGGTCGTTATAGGCGTGCCGGATGTGGTCGAGATCGATGCGGGCCATAGTCCCTCCTCAGGCGGCTTGTTGCAGGGCGGGAGTGACGGCGGCGCCATCGGTGTCGAAGACCATGATGTGGCGCGGGTCGATATAGACGTCGATCGCATCGTCGACATCGATATCTTGCACGCCCTGGGTCAGCATCACCCAGCGCTGACCGGCAAAATCGATATGGATGAAGCTCTCCGAGCCAGTGATCTCGGTCACCATCACCCGTGCCGGGGCAGCGACCGCCTCCGGTGTCTGCGGCGCAAGCGCCAGATGATGCGGCTGGAAGGCGATCGTGTAGCGGCCATCCGGCCGGTCTTCTAAACCCCTCGGTACAGGCAGGCGGATGTTGCTGTCGAGTACGAATTCCCGACCGCGCTTGTCGAGCGTCATCGTGTTCAGCGGTGGATCGGCAAAAGTGGTCGCGGTAATCAAGTCATGAGGATTGCGGAAGACATCGATCGTCGATCCGAATTGCGTGATGCGGCCTTCTGCCAGGGTCGCGGTGTTACCTGCCAGAAGCAGCGCTTCGGAAGGTTCGGTGGTCGCATAGACGAAAATCGCGCCGGATTCAGCGAAGATCTTCGGTAATTCGGCGCGCAGTTCCTCGCGCAGCTTGTAGTCGAGATTGGCGAGCGGCTCGTCGAGCAGCACGAGGCCAGCATTCTTGACGATGGCGCGGGCAAGGGCCGTACGCTGTTGCTGGCCGCCGGAAAGGCTCAAGGGGAGGCGATCAAGGAAGGGACCAAGCCGCAAAAGATCGGCTGCCTTTTTTACTTCCTTGTCGATGGACGCCGCGCTCTTGCCGCTCAGCCGCATCGGCGAGGCGATATTGTCGTAGACGGTCATCGCGGGATAGTTGATGAATTGCTGGTAGACCATGGCAACGTTGCGCCGCTGCACCGGCAGGCCGGTGACATCCTTCCCATCGACGTGGATTGTGCCCGTGGTCGGCTTGTCGAGACCGGCCATCAGCCGCATCAGCGAGGTCTTGCCCGAAAGCGTCGGTCCGAGCAGCACATTCAGCGTGCCGCGCTGCAGCTTCAGGTTCGTTTCCGCGATATGCGTTTCGCCACTGACCGACTTCGACACGTTTCTGAGTTCAAGCACGATAGGCTCCTTCTACACGTCGCATGCCGGAGCCGCGACGGACTGCTGGCCGCAAGGCCTGTTTTTTGCCACTGAATAGCGATCGGCAGCATCACGGAGCGATGCCTTCGGCCAAGATCGGCATAGGGGCAGAATGCCATGCGTTTTCAACAAATTGATAAGAATTAAATAGCCGCACAGACGCGAATTGCCGCGAGCCGTATGCGAGCGATTCACGCCGCAGGCGATCATCGTCGATAGGCTTCGCACCATGCGAAACGGAAGGCCCGATTCGTCCTGTAAGGACACGGCAAGCCTGCTTGACAGGATTGCGGCCTGCGGCGCAATCGATGCCGTCTATCCTGTCGTTTTGAGCTTTGGACAATGATATCTCCCCCTGTTTCGGTTTCTACTCCTCAAGCTAAAACCGAAACTATAATGACGATAAATGAAGCTAAAGGAATGTCAAACGAAAATTCGGCGAATCCCGATTGCCCGCTGAAAGCCGGGTCTGAGGACGATATTCCCGCGAACGGAGGTAAAATCGGTAAGCGATTGATCGGGATTGGAAATGCCCGAAACCCTTGCGTCGATCGCGAAAAATAAACCGATGGTTTCGGGCCCTTTTCGCCGCCTTATCCGCATGACGGTCAGGCAAATTGCCGGCGGGAGAGGCGTTTCCACCATTCGAAAGGGTCGTCTTTACGCCGCGCGTGGCCGAAATTACCGGACTTAAAGCCAGTTGATACGTTTGAGCACCCAGAGCGTCGCAATCGAGGTAATCGTGACGAAGGCGACGATGATGATGAAAGCCCAGGTGTCATTGACGCCGGGAATGCCGCCGACATTCATGCCGAAGAGCCCGGCCACCACGCTCGGCGGCAGGAGCAGGGCGGCAAGGGCGGCGAGGCGGTTGGAGTTGCGGGCGATGCGCTCGCTGATGACGGTCGAGAGGTCGTCATGCAGGATGCTGGTGCGGTCTCGGATGGCGTCGAGATATTCGATGTAACGCATCAGCTTGTCGATGACCTCGCGCATGCGCAGCTTATCGCGTTCGGCAAGCCAGGGCGCATCGTCATGCTCGATACGGTTCAGCGCGTCGCGCTGCGGGGCGAGGTAGCGGCGAAGCTGCACGGCGCGCCGGCGCAGCAGCTTCAGCCGTTCGCGCACCTGGCCGGCTTCGCCGTGAAAGATGAGCTCGTCGAGCTCGTCCACCTCTTCGTCCATGGCGTCGAGCACCGGTTCGAGATCGCGCACCAGCTTGTCGCCGATCAGGGCGAGCAGGTCGCCGGAGCGCTGCGGCCCCTTCTTCTTCTCCAACGACAGGCGGATATCGCGTAGTGCCGTGATATAGTGGCCGCTGTCGCGCAGCGATATGATGCGGTTCGCGTCGATCCAAAGATGCAGGGGCACCAGGTCTATATCCGCGGGTTTCTGCGTCGCGCCGTCAGGCGAGGTCGCGCAGACGCCGCGCAGGATGATCAGCAGCCCGTCGCCCACCGGCTCGACGCGCGGGCGGGATTCTTCCTCCAGCAGAGCTTCGATGACAAAAGGATCGAGACCGCTCTTGTGGGCGATCCAGTCGGCGGTTGCCGGATGGTCGCGTTCGAGGTGCAGCCAGATGACGCCCTCGGCCGGCTTCCAGGCGCAGACCTGATCCATATTGAGCTGCTGCCGGCAGCCGCCATGCCCGTCGAGCAGGGAAGCGAAGCGCAACCCTGGTTCGATGCCGTAGCTGACGGTCGAGGTGTTCGTTGCTTCCATGGCGCCTTGATCCATCCATCCTCCATGGCAGCAAAAAAGCGCAAGCAGCACAAGAGCTTGTGGCGTGCCGGCAATATTCTACCAGTTCGGTTCAGAGTGGCAAGGTGGGGATGGATAGTGCGTCGAAATCCTCATCCGACCCGCCGGGCCACCTTCTCCCGAGAGGAGAAGGTGCTTACGGCTCTGGCGGGCCTCATATGCAATTGGCCTGCCGCTTGCGGGAGGAGAGCTATGGTTAGGGGTAATCCTTGCTCATAAATCAGAAAAAGGCGGGTGCCTTAGCGTGCCGCCCAGTTGGCGCCGCGGCGGAAGATGGTCTTCATCTGCGGCACCGCGAATTCCTTGGCCTGGTGGCCCAGCGAGGAATAGAAGACGCGGCCCTTGCCGTATTTGCGCTTCCAGGCGACCGGCATGACGACGCCGTCGATCCAGTAGGCATGGTCGCCGGTAAAGGTCGTGGTTGCCAGCACCTCGTTCGACGGGTCGACATGCATGTAATATTGCTCCGATGTGTAGGGGAAATCGGTGATCCCCTCCATGATCGGATCGTCCGGGCGGGTGATATTAACCGTATAGTCGATGATGTTGCCGGGATGGGCGACCCACTGGCCACCGATGATGAACTGATATTCGACGCTTTCGCGGAAACTATCGCCAGCGCCACCATGATAGCCGGCTATGCCGACGCCGCTTTCGATGGCATCGGCGAGGTTCTTCACCTCTTCCTTCTCGATCTTCGACATGGTGACGATCGGCACGATCAGGCTGAGATCGTGGATCGAAGGATCGGCGAAGGCCTCGGTGCTGTTTTCGAGATAGACCTTGAAGCCGTCCTCTTCCAGCATGTCGCGGATGATATGGGCGCATTCGTGCGGTTCGTGGCCGCTCCAGCCGCCCCAGACGATAAGTGCTTCACGCATGATAATCCTCCTGAAATTACTTGGTTAGCGGCCGATCTGCCCATCCACCAGGGATTCGGACAGAGGGGCCGGACGCTCCGTTTGCGTCTTGATGGTGACCGTGCGACCCGTATCGGAGGCCGTCTGGAAGGCTTCCATGACTTCGAGCACATGCAGCGCGAGGCTGCCATTGGCGCGGTGCGGACGGTTCCAGCGGATGGCGTGCGCCATGTCTGCGACGCCGAGCGAGCGGTAATTGCCGTCCGCATAGGGCGCGGTGATCTCGCGCTCGGCAAATTCACCGCCCTTCTTCAGGAACTCCACCGGGCCGCCGAAACGGTTGGGGTCGGGCACGATCAGCGTGCCTTCGGTGCCATAGACTTCGAGCGGCACATGCTTGTGGCCGGCGACATCGAAGCTCATGCCGATCTGGACGACCGCGCCGCTGGCAAAGGCCATGACGCCGGCAACATGTGTCGGCACATGCACGGGGATGTGCTCGCCATTGCGCGGTTCGCTGGTGATGATGCGTTCCTTGCGCGGCGTGACGGCAAAGCCGGCAACCTGCGAGACAGGGCCGAGCAGGTTGACGAGATCGGTGATGTAATAGGGTCCCATATCAAGCATCGGGCCGCCGCCGACTTCGTAATAGAAAGCCGGATTCGGATGCCAGCGTTCATGACCGGGGCACATGAAGGTAGCGGTGCCGCCGACCGGGATGCCGATCGCACCCTCGTCGATGATGGCGCGCGCCGTCTGGTGGCCGCCGCCGAGGAAGGTATCGGGGGCAGCGCCGATACGCAGACCCTTGGCCTCAGCAGCATCCGCAAGCGTCTTGCCCTCGGCGAAATTGATGCCGAGCGGCTTTTCCGAATAGGTATGCTTGCCGGCGTTCAGCGCCTGCAGACCGACGGCGACATGCGCCTTCGGAATGGTCAGGTTGACGATGATCTCGATCGAGGGGTCGGCCAGAAGGGTGGCGATATCGACCGCCTTCAGGCCGAATTCGGCAGCCTTTGCCTCCGCGAGCTCGCGATTGAGGTCGGCCACACCTTTGATGTCGAGAATGGGAAAGGATTTCATGGCAGTGAGATAGGCGCCGGAAATGTTCCCGCAGCCGATGATGCCGATGCCGACCTTGTTCATAAAATTCCTCCAGATGAATTGTCTTTGCTGTCCCGCGAAATCAGAGAGCCGGTGCCGGTCCCGTTGTTCCCCAGGGCGATTCGTAGAGTTCGCGCAGTGCGACGACCGCGGCGCCCTGCGCCCAGGTCTCGTCGGTCGACTGGTCGAAAACGAGTTCGGTCACGCCCTTGATCGATGGCGGAATGGCCAGCGAATAGGCCTCCCGCAGGCTGTCGAGGAAAGGCTGGCCGAGCGCCAGGCTTGATCCCACAAGAATGACGCGCGGCGGCGCAAACAGCGTGACGATGTTGGCGAGCGCCATGCCGCAGGCTTCGCCGGCGCGGATGGCAGCATTGATCAGTGAGGTGTCTTCAGCATCGATCAGCGTCTTGGCGTGCGCCATTCCACGGCCGAGGCGGATGGCTTCGGCGAAGCGGCCGCCGCCTGGCTGATCACCGAGAATGGCGCTTTCGCCGGCAAGGCTCGCCAATCTGACGGTGCCTTGTGAGCCTATGCCAAGCACGAGGTCGCCGAGATTGTGGCTGAGGCCGCCTGCGCCCCGAAACAGCTGGCCGCCATGCAGCACACCGAGACCCAGCGTCTGCTCCAGCGACACCAGCACCATGTCGTCGAGGTCTCTCGCCTTGCCAAACCAATGATGCGCGAGCGTGATGGCATGCGCATCGCTTTCGACGATGGTGGTCACGCCCAGCCGCTCCGACATTTCCTTGGCGAAATCGACGCCCGTCTCGCGGAAGATCGGGCTGGTGCGGATATGGCCGGTGCGGTGCTCGACGACGCCGGGTAGGCCGAGGCAGACGGAATCGATTTCGTCGAGCGCCAGATTGGCATCGACGACGCAGCGGCGCACCCCATCCTCGATGAGATCGGCGATGACGCCGATCGGCTGCCGGTCGACGCGCAGTGCAAGCGTCAATGTCGAAAGAACCTCGCCGCAAAAGTCCGTCACGACGAAGACCATGCGATTGGCGGCAATTTTCGCGCCGACGACGCGCGCGGCATCGGGATTGAGCTCCAGCATGACGCGGGGTCGGCCGCGGCTGGCCGCCTCGCGCAAGTCGCCTTCCGTGCGGGCCAGAATCAGCCCGTCATCCAGCAGCGAGGCTGTGATCGCCGAGACTGTCGTAGTCGAAAGCTGGGTGCGGTCGCTGATTTCGATACGCGCGATGGAGCCCGCCCGCCGGATCGTATCCAGCACATTGAAGCGGTTTATCGCCCGCATAAGCTCGGGGTCTGCTGTTTTCATGAGATTGACGCCGAATGACGGACCCGCTCGGCTGCGGCCTGGTATTTTTAACGGAATGCGAATTAAATAACCTATGGCCATTGCCCAATGTCAAGCCATTTCGCGGCTAATCTGCCGAAAATTTAACGAAGGCGGTTGACATTTTAGCAAAGCTCCGTTGAATTATTCCGCATAAGGGAAAAAATAGTGAGGCTCTTGGTTCCCTTGGGAGGAGAAAATCATGATCCATCTACGTGGGGCCAACCCCCTTCGCATTGCCGCTGTTGCCGCTACGACCGGACTGGCGATTCTCGCCGGCGCAACGGGCGCTGCCGCCGACACCGTCGTCAAATGGCTGCATCTGGAAACCGATCCGAACTATGTCGCGGTCTGGCGCAAGATCGCGGATCAATATGAGGCCAAGCATCCCGGCACGAAGATCGAGATGCAGTTCCTGGCCAATGAAGCCTTCAAGGCGAAGCTGCCGACGCTCCTACAATCGAAGGACGCTCCCGATTTCTTCTTCAGCTGGGGCGGCGGGGTGCTCAAGCAGCAGCAGGCGACGGGCACGCTGCTGGACCTGACCGCGGCGATGAACGCCAAGGATGGCGCCTGGCTGAAGAGCTACAATCAGGCAGCCATCAAGGGCCTGACCTTCGATAACAAGATCAGCGCCGTACCCTACAAGCTCGGCACGGTTTCCTTCTTCTATAACAAGGCCTTGTTCGCCAAGGCAGGCGTCGATGCCGGCGCCATCAAGACTTGGGACGATTATCTGGCCGCGGTCAAGAAGATCAAGGCTGCTGGCATTGCGCCGATCGCCGGCGGTGGCGGCGAGAAATGGCCGATCCATTTCTACTGGAGCTATCTGGTGATGCGCGACGGCGGTCAGCAGGTCTTCAACGACGCCAAGAATGGCAAGGGCAACGGTTTCAACGATCCGGCGATCATCAAGGCCGGCGAGCAGCTTGCCGAGCTCGGCAAGCTCGAACCCTTCCAGCCCGGCTATCTCGGCACCACCTGGCCGCAGGCGCTCGGTGTCTTCGGCGATGGCAAGGCTGCGATGATCCTCGGCTTCGAAAATACGGTCGCTAACCAGCGCACCAATTCCGGCGAC
Organism: Rhizobium sp. BK491; assembly: GCF_014194925.1. Taxonomy (NCBI): domain Bacteria; kingdom Pseudomonadati; phylum Pseudomonadota; class Alphaproteobacteria; order Hyphomicrobiales; family Rhizobiaceae; genus Rhizobium; species Rhizobium sp. BK491. The sequence goes on along the minus strand of NZ_JACIAR010000005.1, from coordinate 326,517 downwards.
GGCAAGGGACTGGCGGCTGACAATATCGGCCGCTTCGCCTTCCCGGCCGTGACCGGCGGGGCAGGTCTCGCCACGGATACGCTCGGTGGCCTGAACGGCTGGGCCGTCACCAAAAAGGCTCCCCCCGAGGCGCTTGATTTCCTCGCCTATCTCACCAATGCCGAAAACGAGCGCGCCATGGCGCAGGCCGGCATGATCATCCCGGTCGCCGTCGGCGCTGAGGACGGCGTCAAGGGTCCGTTGATGCACGAGGCTGCCGACCAGCTGGCGCATTCGACCTGGCATCAGAATTTCTTCGACCAGGATCTCGGCCCCTCGGTCGGCCGCGTTGTCAACGATGTGGCCGTCGGTATCGTCTCCGGCCAGATTTCGCCGAAGGATGGCGCGCAGCAGGTCCAGGACGCTTTCGAGCAGGACCAGCTCTAGCGCCATCCGGCGCCGGCCTCTCCCTTGTGCCGGCGCCGGTTCTTCTTTGAACTGCAACTGTCGAGACTGCCCATGACCGATGTCAGCGCAACGACCGCCATACCCTCCGTCGCGAGAGCGAAACCGGCTGCGAAGCGAAAATCCCCGGCTGCGCGCGGTCGCATGCCCGTTATCCTGCTGTTCTTGCCGCCCGCTCTTCTGCTTTTCACCATCTTCGTCATCCTGCCGATGGGGGAAGCGGCTTGGTACAGCCTCTATCGCTGGAATGGCTATGGTCCGCCGACCGAGTTTGTGGGACTGCGCAATTTCCAGGTGCTGTTCAAGAACGGCGCCTTCCTGACGTCGCTGAAGAACAATGCTTTGATCATCGTCGTGTCGATTGCGGTCCAGGTGCCGCTTGCCATTTGGCTCGCGACGATGCTGGCGCATCGCATTCGCGGCGTTGTGCTCTTCCGGCTAATCTTCTTCCTGCCCTATGTGCTGGCCGAAGTGGCCGCCGGCCTGATCTGGCGCTTCGTCTATGACGGCGATTACGGCCTGTTTGCCGCGATCGCGCATTTCCTCGGCACGCCCACACCCTATGTGCTCGCTGACAAGGACCTGGCGATGTACGCCGTGCTCGGCGTCATCGTGTGGAAATATTTCGGCTTTCACATGATGCTGTTCATCGCCGGCATGCAATCCCTGGACAAGAGCGTGCTGGAGGCGGCCGAAATCGATGGCGCCACCGGCTGGCAGAAGTTTCGCTACGTGACGCTGCCGCTGCTCGGCTCGACGCTGCGTCTTTCCGTCTTCTTCGCGGTCGTCGGATCGCTGCAGCTCTTCGACATGATCATGCCGCTCACCGGCGGCGGCCCGTTCAACTCGACCCAGACGATGGTGACCTTCCTCTACAATTTCGGCGTCACCCGCATGCAGGTCGGCCTCGGCAGCGCCGTCGGCGTCGTGCTGTTTGTGATCTGCGTCACCCTCGCCTTCGGCTACAAACGGATATTTATGCGCAATGACTGATCTGGCCTCATCCGTTCGACTGACCACCGGCACGAAGATCTATCTCTATGTATCGCTGACCATCATTGCCGCGATCGTGCTGATCCCGCTGCTGACGACCGCGCTCGGCGGCTTCAAGACCCTCGGCGATCTCCGCACCAATCCCTTCGGCCTGCCGGCCGAGTGGCATTTCGAGAACTACACTGGCATCCTCTTCGGCGACCGCTACTGGCGGCAAATGATGAATTCCTTGATCATCGCCGTGCTGACAGTGTTCCTGACGCTGTCCGTCTCGGCGATGGCTGCCTTCGCCTTCGCCCATGTGAAATTCTTCGGCTCGAACTTCCTGCTGAACTATTTCCTGATAGGCCTGATGTTCCCGGCGGCGACCGCCATCCTGCCGCTCTTCATCCGAATCCGCGATCTCGGCCTGCTTAATACCTATTGGGGCGTCGTGCTGCCGCAGGTGGCTTTCGGCCTCGGCATGAGCATCCTGCTCTTCCGGAATTATTTTCGAAACCTCCCGGAAGAATTGTTCCAGGCGGCCTTTGTCGATGGCTGCGGCTATATCCGCTTCTTCTGGCATATCTCGCTGCCGCTCTCGCGGCCGATCATCGCGACCGTCAGCATCATCTCCTTCGTCGGCAGCTGGAACAGCTACATTCTGCCGCTGATCATGCTGAACTCGGATTCGATCTATCCCTGGCCGCTCGGCATGATGGTCTATAGCGGCGAATTCGGCACGGAATGGGAGCTGGTGCTCGCCTTCATCACGCTGACCATCCTGCCGACCGTCATCGTCTTCTTCCTGGCGCAGAAGCACATCATCGCCGGCCTCACCGCCGGCGCGGTGAAATCCTGAGGCTTACTGGAGCAAACAACATGGCATCCGTCGAACTGCACAACATCCATAAGGCCTATGGGGCGCTCACCGTCATCCACGACATCTCGCTTTCGATCGAGGATGGCGAGTTCATCGCGCTCGTCGGCCCCTCCGGCTGCGGCAAGTCCACGCTGCTGCGGATGATCGCCGGGTTGGAAGAAATCACCGATGGCGACGTGTCGATCGGTGGGCAGGTGGTCAACTCGATGACGCCGCGCGAGCGCAACATCGCCATGGTCTTCCAGTCCTACGCGCTCTATCCGCACATGACGGTTGCCGAGAACATGGGCTTCAACCTTAAACTCTCGGGTGAGACCAAGCAGGTGATAGAGCAGCGTGTCAATGAAGCGGCTCGCATGCTCGATCTCACCAAGCTGCTCGATCGCAAGCCGGCGCAGCTTTCCGGCGGCCAGCGCCAGCGCGTCGCCATGGGCCGGGCCATTGTGCGCAACCCGGCCGTCTTCCTGTTCGACGAGCCGCTCTCCAACCTCGATGCGAAGTTGCGCGTGCAAATGCGTTCGGAAATCAAGGCGCTGCATCAGAAGGTGCAGACCACCTCGATCTATGTCACACACGATCAGATCGAAGCGATGACGCTGGCCGACCGCATCGTCGTGTTGAACCAGGGCCGCATCGAGCAGCAGGGCACGCCGATCGAGCTTTACCGCAAGCCGGCCAATCTCTTCGTCGCCGGCTTCATCGGCTCGCCGGCCATGAATTTCCTCGACGGCGTGGTCGAGGGCGTCGAGGGCTCGCCAGCCGTGCGGCTGAAGGACAGCACGCCGATCCGCATTGCCGGGGAACGCAAGGTGAAGGCGGGCCAGAGCGTGAAGATTGGTCTGAGGCCCGAGCATCTGAGCCTTGCCAGCGGCGGTTCGCCGCTCACGGGGCAGACGCTACTCGTCGAGCCCACCGGCGCGCAGACGCATGTGCTCTTCGACCTCGCCGGTGAGCAGGTGACGGCCGTCGTCGATGGCGAGGCGCCGGTGCGCTATGGGCAACCGCTGAATGTCTCGGTGAGCCCGGAGCAGGTCTACGTCTTCGATGCCGCGAGCGGTCTTGCTCTTTAAGTCCTCACATCGATCGAATCGACGCGATCCGGATAGAAGGCCATGTAGTTCTTGATCCGGCTGACGGATGCATAGGGATTTTCGTAAGTCCAGATGGCATTCACCGAGCGCTCGCCGCCGGCCGGGATGCTGTAATAGGAGCATTCGCCCTTGTAGGGGCAATAGGTTTCGTGGCTGGTCCTTTCCAGCAACGACATATCGACATCCTTGCGCGGGATATAGATGACGGCCGGATAGGACGCTTCCTTGAGCGACAACGCCTCATGCGTATCGGCGATAACCTTGCCGGCGACGGAGACGATGACATGGGCCTGCTTGTCCTCAATCGTGATCGGATGATCCGGACCGGGGATCTTGACTGCTCTTTCGGACATTCCTGCTCTCCTCAGCTTGGCAGCAGCCAGCATAGTTTAGTTCTGCCGCGGCTTATGTGGCTGCGGCAGAACCAGATTCGCCTGACGTTCTCAGTCCAAATGCATATAGGAAGCATCCTGCCGATTATCAGGTCTTTTGCGATACTCGTATTTTCGGGGCACCCCAACGCAATCCATCCATCAGCAGACGCACGAGGCGACGGGACCGGTCGTACCATTCCGGTGAATTGGGCATGGAATAGGTGCCGGACAATGCCTGCAGTACATCGGTACTGTCGACATCGGTACGGATCGTACCGGCGGCGACCGCGCGATCAATCAGGCCCGAGAGCACGACCGGCACCTGACCGTAGCTGTCGGCAAAGAGCTTGGAATTGCTGCTGAGAAGGATGCGCAGGCTATCGGCCATCCCCCTTTTCGTGGCGATATAATCGACGAAGCGGTTCATCCACTCTTCCAGAGCTTCATCCGGTGCGCGCTCGCGCGAGAGCTCTTCCGCGGCATCGCACAGCGCTTCGACCTCGTGACGATAAACCGCTTCGACCAGATGTTCCCGGCTCGGAAAATGGCGATAGAGCGTACCGATCCCGACATCCGCGCGGCGAGCTATGTCTTCCAGGGAGGCGGCGGTGCCGTGGCTGGCGAAGGCTTGTGCTGCTACTTCGATCAGCTTGTCATAGTTGCGTCGCGCATCGGCGCGCAGACGCCTGCTTTCGCTTGGCGCGATATTCTTCGGTTCCGGCAATGGCTTGCGCGCCAATGTCTGCTCCCTACGGATTGCCATGTGACGATATCCTGCCTTTTGGTAAGAATAGTGCGCGGCAGCGTCTTCTCCATGGCGAAGTACCGGACGATTGTTACCGTATTCGGCATCAAGGCGCTATTGCCGACCGACGGAATCGGAAGGGGTCGTCTGCGCCGGCTTTTTAGCCTATTTAAGGAGAGGGTGCGCCGAAATGGTTCGGTCCGAAGCTTGGCCCCAGGTTTGGCCCTGAATTCGGCCCGAAGCTCGGGCCTTGCTCGAAGTTGGCGAAGGCGGTGGGCGCATTGCCGTGGGCGGGCGGAACGTCGAGATAGCTCATGATGTTCTCGACATGATTGACCTGAGAGCGCAGGCTGTCGAGCGACTTGCCCGTCAGATTGGTGCCAGCAGGCAATTGTGCAGTCAGCGGGTTTTCGTAACGGCCGTTGACGCGTAGCTCGTAATAGAGATGCGGGCCGGTGGAGTAGCCCGTCGAGCCGACATAGGCGATGGTCTGGCCCTGGGTGACGCGCTGGCCGACGCGCAGATCCGGCGGCGTTGCCGAAATATGGGCATAGGTGGTTTCGTAACCGCCATCGTGGCGGATGCGGACATATTTGCCGTAGCCGGTTTCCCAGGAAATCTTCTCGACGACACCGTCGCCGCCGGCCTGGATGGGACTGCCCATCGGTGCGCGGAAATCGACTCCATTGTGGAATTTCTTCACACCCAGGATCGGGTGGATTCGCCAGGCAAAGCCATCGCCGAGCGTACCGTTCGGCACGGGCCGATGCACGAGCACTTTGGCAATCGAACGGCCGCGCTCGTCGTAGAATTCCGAAGGGCCTTCGCCGCCGTTTTTGTGCAGATAGAAGCGATGCGTGTCGCCATCGGCGTGGAATTCGATGAACATCAGCTCGCTGCGGCCGTCGTCCGCTTTGCGGAAGAGTAGATCGATGCTGTCGGGAGCGTCATCAATGCTGGTGAGAGAAATGCCCTTGGCCTTGGCAAGCTTGATGAGCTGCGAGGCATATTCCTTGGTGAGGCCGGCTCTTTCGAGCTTGTCGCTGACTGCCCGCTCATCGCTTTCGTCGATACCTTTCAGATCGACCGCGGCGACCTCCGTCGAAGATGGAGCGTCGGCCTGGCTTTCGCTGTAGAGGGTGGAAAAGAGCCTGTCATTGGCCATCGGAACGAAGCCGTTGGCATCGTCGCGGGCAACGACGCGCTCCGGCGTCTTGTCGCCGCTGAGGCGCGCCATGATCAGCTTCGGGCGGGCATTAGGTCCTTTTTTCTCAAGCAGCAGTTCCAGGCTGTCGCCAGGGGAGACCGTATCGGTTTCCAGCGCACGCTGCAGCTCGTCGCCGGCGTCGCTGCCGAGGCCCGCAGACGCCAGGATATCCTGAAGATCCTGCTTGTCCTTCGGCATGGAGACGAGCCTGTGGAACTCGCGCCCGGTTTCGCCGGTCGTCGCGCGCGATACGCTGACGTTCAGCGGCACGCCGCGAACCGGAAAACGAGAGCGGCGCACGGCATCATAATGTGTTGTCTGCGGGTAGATGCCATGGCGGATATTCGAAAGCGACGGGGGCGAAAATAGCTCGCTGTCGGCACGCTCTGGGCCATAGGAGGCATTGATGGCGCTTGCGCGCGCCAGGGCAGCTTCGTCGGATTTGAAGACCAGCGTCGTGCGATGATAGGTGAAGATGCGGGTTTCGCCGCTGGATAGTTTTTCCGCCACCTGCGCAAAACGGGCGCCATCGAAACGCTGTTTTGCGGCCAGCCGGCCGGCTTTGCGCATGGCTGGTTGAGAACGCGCGAGTTGAGCATTGCGCACCGGCGTTGCGCGCTCGATCGTGCTACGGGCCAGCAAGGGATAGAGCACAGTTGCGAGTAGGCCGAAGGATGCGGTGCCGGCGAGGCCGATGACGATCAGATGGCGAAGATGCGCGGAGCGCGGCAGGAATGGAATGTGAAAATCATGATGCGGCCGCGCCTGGATGGCGGCTTCTGCAGGAAATTGAACGCGCAATGGACTTTCGGCCATGAAGTGAGGAACCCTGCAGATTGCGGTGGGCCCAAACTAGGGCAAATCATGGCGAAATCTAGGCAAATATTACGAGGCAGTTAATTGCCGTGATCGTCCACAGGGCGAGATTTGCGCGTTCAAGATGATTCGTCAACCGAAGATGGTGTCGTAGAGCAGTTTGAAGTTCAGCGCCAGGATGATCGCCGCGACCGTCCACGATAGAATAGCGATGCTTCTGGAGATGACGAAACTGCCCATTTTCTCGCGATTCGTCACGAATTGGACCAGGGGGATGACGGCAAAGGGCAGTTGCATGGAGAGAACGACCTGGCTCAGAACAAGCAGGTTCGCTGTGCCTTTTTCACCATAGATAGCGGTCACGAACACAACCGGAATAATTGCGAGGCCGCGCGTCAAAAGCCGTCTTGCCCAATGCGGAATCCTGAGCCGGAGAAAGCCTTCCATCACGATCTGGCCGGCAAGCGTCGCGGTGACGGTGGAGTTGAGACCGGAGGCGAGCAGCGCCACGGCAAATAACGTGGAAGCGATGCCGAGGCCGAGCAGCGGCGACAGCAGCTCGTAGGCCTGGCCGATTTCGGCCACATCGGAATGGCCGCTGGTGTGGAAGGCAGCGGCTGCGACGATCAGGATCGCGGCATTGACGAAGAGCGCCAGCATGAGGGCGACCGTGCTATCGATCGTCGCCCATTTGATCGCATCGCGGCGGCCCCCTTCGGTGCGCTTGTAGGCGCGGGTCTGCACGATGGAGGAGTGCAGATAGAGATTGTGCGGCATGACCGTCGCCCCGATAATGCCCATGGCGATATAGAGCATCTCGTGATTGGTGACGATTTCCGGCGAGGGAATGAAACCCTGGAGGATCGCTGCGACCGGCGGTGCGGCCGCGACGATCTGAATGGCGAAACAGGTGGCAATGACGATCAGCAGCGCGATGACGAAAGCTTCGAGATAGCGGAAACCCTTGCTCATCAGCAGCAGCAATAGAAAGGCATCTAGCGCGGTGATGAGCGCGCCGCCGATCAGCGGAATTCCGAAGAGCAGCTGCAATGCAATCGCCGTGCCGATAACCTCGGCCAGGTCGCAAGCAATGATGGCGAGCTCGCAGGCAAACCAAAGCGCCAGATTGACCGGCCGCGGATAGTGATCGCGACAGGCCTGTGCGAGATCGCGGCCGGTGACGATGCCGAGCCTTGCTGAAAGCGCCTGTAAAAGGATCGCCATCAGGTTCGACAACATAATGACCGTCAGAAGCGTATAGCCGAACTGTGCGCCGCCGGCGAGATCGGTCGCCCAGTTTCCGGGGTCCATATAGCCGACCGAAATCATATAACCTGGACCGACGAAAGCGATCAGGCGCCGCACCCAACTGCCGCCATGGGGAACCCTGACGGTGGCATTGACTTCGGGAAGGCTCGGACGATCGTCTTCGTCGCGGCTGGCAAACTGCCATGCGCGCCGTTGGGCATCAGCTTCTTGAACTTGCGTCATGCGGGGCTCCGGGAGAGTCGTGCTAAGATTTCACCAAACAAATACGACTGATGTAAGAATTATGCAATAGGCTATATTTCAGTGACTATTGCATTTTCTTGCCGCGCGTTGCCCGCTCTTCGGCCATTGCCCTTGCACCCAAGGAGCGAAAAACTCTGGGCGGCAGGCGTTCATCGATGTTAAAGAAGGGAAAGGATTCGCCTTGTCATAGCGATATCGGCTCGCCGGCCGTCCATCGAACACTCAATGGAGTGGGCGGCGTCAGACGTCCACAATGCCAGTGAGCATGCTGCTTATCCGCCGTTCCAGGCAGTTTCCATCAATGCCGAACGTTTCGGAGTTGGTGGCGATGATCTGTTGGCCGTGCCGGACGTGCGCCTGGTTAATTCGCTGCCAAGACGCATGATCGCCAGGACGCGCTACCGATGTTCTTCCTCAGTCAGGATGTGTGGGATTCGGATCGTGCCTTGCTCGATCGGCTGAGAGGGTCGTTATCTACCCCGCCGCCAATCCATCACATCGGCGGCACGGTGCCGTTGAGGCCTACGGCAACCCTGTCGGCGGAGACTGCGGTCTCGCCGGTTTGCTCGCCTGTGATGAAGACGCCGGCGCCGGGCTTCAGATCGGCTTTCGTTGCTGACGTCAGCGTCACGACGGGCGTGCCATCCGGGATATTGATCTTGCGTTCGCCGCCCTTGTAGGTGAGCGTCAATGTCGGGCCGTTGACCGAGGTCACGGCATTGGCGACCGTGGCGTTGGTCATCGAGCTGTTCGGCGCTGAATCCCAAGGGCGGTCGCCTTCGCCCGTTCCCTTCATCGAGGCCGGGAAGATGACGACTTCGATCGCGCCATTGATGCCACTGTCAGTCGGCTGCGAGGCGATGCCGACGAAATCGCCGGGCTTGATGTCGCTGACTGCAGCCTTGATGACGCCACCGACGTTCCAGCCGGATTTCAGTGCAACAGTAATGTCCTTGCCGCCGCGGGACTTAACCTTGAGCGTGTCGCCATCGAGGCTTTCCACGGTGCCGCGCACCCTTACCCGCTCGGCGGCCCCGGCGCTTTGAAACGCGGCAAGGGCGGCGACGGAGAGCGTCAGCGCAGCCGCGATCAGACGTTTGCGATTCATAAGTGGAATCTCCCTTGAGATATCGGCCGAGCGATGCGCCGGTCGTGCTTGATAAGAAGGTCGGAATTGATCGACGGAAGCCGCGGAACGGCTTCGAAGCCATCTACATCGCGATCCTATGCGCCGCTTCCATCACTCACCATTCAAACAAGCGTGAGATTGGGGTCTCGTCCGGCGTGGGCAGAAATTCCGGGAAAAGGCCCATTTTTTCGCAGAACATCAAGCATTGCTTAACGTTTACCGTTAGACTGCGTTGGTTATCTCGAATTCCCTATCGCGCTTGGCGCTGGGCTGGGGAGATTGGAGAACGAAATGACCGCGATTCGCCCGCTTCTGATCGGAATCCTCCTGATTCTGGCACTCGTTCTGATTGCGCTCAGTATCCTGCTGGTCGATCCCGCTCCGCCTGTCCGTCAATCCGACAGCCTCATTCCGCCGCCGACAGAGTCGCCGCAGCGTCCTTAATCGGGGCGGGCAACTGTCAGCTTGCCGGTGTAAAGCGCGCCACAAGGCTATGGCGATCACCGGGATAGGTGAGGCGAACGTGGGTGATCGGGCCGGCGGCGCTCCAGGTGCGCCGTTCGACGACGAGGCATGCCGTCCCTTTTTGGATATCGAGGTTGGCGGCCGCGTCGCCTTCGGCCGATATGGCGCGGATCTGATGTTCGGCGGTACTCCACGGCACCTGGTTGAGCAGCCAGGGGCCTGGCGGCAATGTCTCGAAGTCTGCCTTCGCCGCTTCCGGCACCGCGTCGAGATTGATGACGCGATTTTCCAGGCAGAAGGGGCGCGGACCGGCATAGTGGATGCAGGTGATCTCCATCACCGGTATGGAGCCGACGAACTGCAGCCTGCGCGCATCCTCCGGCCGTCCGCGTCGTTCGGCAAGCTTTATCAGCCGGTGCGAATAGGGCAGATTGAGTGATAGGACCTCGGACTTGATGTCGTGAATCTCAAGCACGGCGGATTGCGCCTGCGGATGGGTGACGAAGCTGCCCGAGCGCTTTCGCCGCTCGATCAGTCCGGCGCGAGCAAGCTGGGTCAGCACCTTGTTTACCGTCATGCGCGAGCAGTCATAGTGCTCTGCGAGGTCCATCTCGAATGGTATGCGATGCCCTGGAGGCCAGGCGCCGGAGACGATCCGGCCCTCGATATCGCTGAGAATGCGCTGATGGAGGGTCGCCTCTTTGCCTGTGGTCATACCGTCCGTCTGTTCCGTGTGAGACATGGGATCTTCCGCAGGTTATTTAGGGACCAATCTAGGGGAGGAAAAGCGGTTTTTAAGCGATCAGCTCGGCCATAGCCTGGCGGAATCGCGCCGAAATTTCCTCTCTCTTTCGATGGCGGCCGCCTTCGACCTGCTTGCGGCCCAGTGCCCAGACGCCATCGACCTTGACGCCGCCGGCAAAAGTCCAGTGATCGAGAATACGGTCGCCGGAGAGATAAGGCACGGCACTCACATCGAGCGAAACGATATCGGCATGGTTGCCAACGGCAAGGGCTGCCGGTGCCTTAAGAGCTGCGCCGCCGCCCGCCAGCGCGCCATCGTACAGCATGCGGGCGGTCGAGCCGCCGGTCGTGGCGATGACGTTGCGGGCGCGCAGCGCCAGACGCTGCGAATATTCGAGCTGCCGCAACTCCTCGGGCACCGAAATCAGGATGTTGGAATCCGAGCCGACGCCGTAGCGGCCGCCTTCTTCGAGGAAGAGCGGTGCAGCAAAAACGCCGTCGCCGAGATTGGCCTCGGTGATGGGGCAAAGGCCGGCGACCGCGCCGCTTCTAGCCATGCGCCGGGTTTCATCCTCGGTCATATGCGTGGCGTGGATCAGGCACCAGCGCTCACTCATAGGAGTGTTGTCGAGCAGCCATTGCACCGGGCGGGCACCCGACCAGGCGATGCAGTCTTCGACTTCTTTCACCTGCTCGGCGACGTGGATATGGATCGGTCCGTCGCCGGCGATCGGCACGAGTTTGGCCAGCTCTTCCGGTGTCACGGCGCGCAGGCTATGTGGCGCAATACCGAGTTCGGCGCCGGGCAGGCGGCCGGTGACCGCGCGGCAGCCGGCCATCAGCGCTTCGAAGCTCTCGATCGAATTGATGAAGCGGCGCTGGCCCTCGATGGGAGCGGCGCCGCCGAAGCCGGAATGGGCATAGAAGACGGGTAGAAGAGTCAGCGCGATGCCGGTCTCGGTGCTGGCGGCGCCGATGCGCTCGGCCAGTTCGGCGATATTGGCATAATGGCTGCCGTCCTTGTCGTGATGCAGGTAGTGGAATTCGCCGACGCGAGAGAAGCCGGCTTCCAGCATCTCCATATAGAGCTGCGCGGCAACGGCCTCGACATGATCCGGGGTCATCGACAGAGCGAATTTGTACATGACGGTGCGCCAGCTCCAGAAGCTGTCGTTGGCCGGGCCGCGGACTTCGGCAAGGCCAGCCATGGCGCGCTGGAAGGCGTGACTGTGCAGGTTCGGCATCGCCGGAACCAGAACATTCTGCCTGTCATCACCGTCTTCGGGAGCGACATCGGTCGCGATCTCGGCGATGCGGCCGTCTTCGAGGGTCAATCGTACATTCTCGTGCCATCCGTCAGCAAGCAAAGCCGTGCGTGCATGAAGTCTCGTCATGATCTCACCCTTTCCTTTTGGACGCCGAGTCCAAAATCCCTCTTGTCAGCCTTTCGATTATGTATATACATTACGAGCCAACGAGGAAAGGCGTAAAGCTGATGGGTGGGAACAATTTTTCCGAAGACGGCCCCAACGATGGCAGGGAAAGCGACGCGGCCGGCCGCGTCTGGCGCAATGCTCGCCTTGCGACCTTGATAGAGGGCGAGCCTCGGCTCGGCACGATCGAGAAGGGCGCGATCCTGACCAAGGGCGGCCGTATCGTCTTTGCCGGCCATGAAGCCGATCTGCCCGATACGTCAGGCGCTGAAATCATCGATCTCGAAGGGCGCTGGGTAACCCCCGGCCTCGTCGATTGCCACACACATATCGTCTATGGCGGCAATCGCGCCCGCGAATTCGAGATGCGGCTCGAAGGTGCGAGCTACGAAGAAATCGCCCGTGCCGGCGGCGGCATCGTTTCCTCCGTCAACGCGACGCGCGCGCTATCGGTGGACGAGCTAGTTGCTGCTGCCTTGCCGCGCCTCGACACGCTGCTGTCCGAAGGCGTGACGACGATCGAGGTGAAATCGGGCTACGGCCTCAACATTGAATCCGAATTGAAGATGCTGCGAGCCGCACGCAAGCTGGGGACAGTCCGCCCGGTTCGCGTCGTCACCTCCTATCTCGGCGCGCACGCGACCCCGGTGGAGTACAAGGGCCGCAACGGCGACTATATTACCGATGTCGTGCTGCCCGGCTTGAAACAGGCGCATGCCGAAGGTCTTGTCGATGCTGTTGATGGCTTCTGCGAAGGTATAGCCTTTTCGACGGCGGAAATCGCCCGCGTCTTCGATCTTGCCAAGTCGCTCGGTATTCCGGTGAAGCTGCATGCGGAGCAGCTTTCCAATCTCGGCGGCGCCAAGCTTGCCGCCTCCTATGGTGCTTTGTCAGCCGATCATGTCGAATATCTCGACGAGGACGGCGTCAAGGCAATGGCTGCGGCTGGAACGGTTGCCGTGCTGCTGCCCGGCGCCTTCTATGCCATCAACGAGAAGCAGAGGCCGCCGGTTCAAGCCCTGCGTGATGCGGGCGTCTCGATCGCCATCGCCACGGACTCCAATCCCGGTACCTCGCCGCTGACCTCGCTGCTGCTAACCATGAACATGGCTGCCACCCTTTTCCGCCTGACGGTCGAGGAATGCATCGCCGGCGCCACCCGCGAAGGGGCGCGTGCCCTTGGGCTGCTCCCCGAAACGGGTACGCTCGAAACCGGCAAGTCGGCCGATTTTGCCATCTGGGATGTCGAAAGCCTCGCGGAGCTTGTCTACCGCATCGGCTTCAATCCCCTCCATGCCCACGTATTCAAGGGAAAAAGGTTCCACCGATGACCGTCGTTCTCCATCCCGGCTCCGTTTCGCTGCAACAATTGGCGGCAATCTACTGGACCGGTGAGCCCGCCAAGCTTGATGCTTCCTTCGATGCCGGCATTGCCAAGGCCGCGGCCCGCATCGCGGAGATCGCTGCCGGCAATGCGCCGGTCTATGGCATCAATACTGGCTTCGGCAAACTGGCCTCCATCAAGATCGACAGCGCCGATGTCGCGACTCTTCAGCGCAATCTTATCCTCTCGCATTGCTGCGGCGTCGGCCAGCCGCTCCCTGAGAATGTCGTTCGCCTCATCATGTCGCTGAAGCTCATTTCGCTCGGCCGCGGCGCCTCCGGCGTGCGACTGGAGCTGGTACGGCTGATCGAAGGCATGCTCGAAAAGGGCGTCGTGCCCGTCATCCCCGAAAAGGGCTCGGTTGGCGCTTCCGGCGATCTGGCGCCGCTCGCGCATATGACCGCTGTCATGATGGGTCATGGCGAGGCCTTCTATGCCGGTGAGCAGCTCTCCGGCGCGGCAGCGCTCGAAAAGGCTGGCCTTAAGCCGGTCGTACTTGCCGCCAAAGAAGGACTGGCACTGATCAACGGCACGCAGGTGTCGACCGCGCTTGCGCTTGCCGGCCTCTTCCGCGCCCATCGTGCCGCCCAGGCTGCCCTCATCACCGGCGCCATGTCGACGGATGCGGCCATGGGTTCTTCCGCCCCGTTCCATCCCGATATCCATACGCTGCGCGGCCATAAGGGCCAGATCGATACCGCTGCTGCCCTTCGCGGCCTGCTGGCAGGCTCAGTGATCCGCGAAAGCCATATCGAGGGCGACGAGCGTGTGCAGGACCCTTATTGCATCCGCTGCCAGCCGCAGGTGGATGGCGCCTGCCTCGACCTTCTGCGTTCCGTCGGCCGCACGCTCGAAATCGAAGCCAATGCCGTGACAGACAATCCGCTCGTGCTTTCGGACAATTCCGTCGTTTCCGGCGGCAATTTCCACGCCGAGCCTGTCGCCTTTGCGGCCGACCAGATCGCCATTGCCGTCTGTGAAATCGGCGCGATTGCACAGCGCCGCATCGCGCTGCTCGTCGACCCCGCGCTCAGCTACGGCCTGCCGGCATTCCTCGCCAAGAAGCCGGGCCTGAACTCCGGCCTGATGATTGCCGAAGTGACCTCGGCGGCGCTGATGTCCGAAAACAAGCAGATGTCGCATCCGGCCTCGGTCGACTCGACACCGACCTCCGCCAACCAGGAAGACCATGTGTCCATGGCCTGTCATGGCGCCCGCCGCTTGCTTCAAATGACCGAAAACCTCTTCGCCATTATCGGCATCGAAGCGTTGACCGCTGCCCAGGGCGTCGAGCTGCGCGCGCCGCTGACGACCAGCCCGGAACTGACCCTTGCCATTGCTTCGATCCGCGCCGCTGTGCCCTCGCTGGAAGAGGACCGCTATATGGCGAACGACCTGAAGGCTGCCAGCGACCTCATTGCCTCCGGCGCACTCAATGCCTCGATTTCAACCGACATCCTGCCCTCCTTGGAGATGTGACATGACCAATCCACGCCATAATATCCGCGAAGTCCGCGCGCCCCGTGGTCCGGAGCTCAATGCCAAGAGCTGGCTGACCGAAGCGCCGCTGCGCATGCTGATGAACAACCTCGACCCGGATGTCGCAGAAAACCCGAACGAGCTGGTCGTCTATGGCGGCATCGGCCGCGCCGCCCGCACCTGGGACGATTTCGACCGTATCGCCGCGACGCTGAAGACGCTCAACGAAGACGAGACGCTGCTGGTGCAGTCCGGCAAGCCGGTCGCCGTGTTCCGCACCCACAAGGATGCGCCGCGCGTGCTCATCGCAAACTCCAACCTCGTGCCGCATTGGGCGACCTGGGATCACTTCAACGAGCTGGATAAGAAGGGCCTTGCCATGTACGGCCAGATGACGGCCGGCTCGTGGATCTATATCGGCACGCAGGGCATCGTGCAGGGCACCTACGAAACCTTCGTCGAAGCCGGTCGCCAGCACTATAACGGCGACCTGAAGGGCAAGTGGATCCTGACCGGCGGTCTCGGCGGCATGGGCGGCGCACAGCCGCTGGCGGCCGTCATGGCTGGCGCCTGCTGCCTTGCCGTCGAGTCGGACGAAACTCGCATCGATTTCCGCCTGCGTACCCGTTATGTCGACGAGAAGGCAAAGACGCTCGATGAAGCACTTGCCCTGATCGACAAGTGGACGAAGGCCGGCGAAGCCAAGTCCGTCGGCCTGCTCGGCAACGCCGCCGAAATCTTCCCGGAACTCGTAAAGCGCATGAAGGCCGGCGGCCCGCGCCCGGATATCGTCACCGACCAGACCTCCGCTCACGACCCGCTAAACGGCTACCTGCCGGCAGGCTGGACGGTCGCTGAACACCGGGCTAAGCGCGAGAGCGATCCGAAGGCCGTTGAAGCTGCCGCCCGCGCATCGATGAAGGTGCATGTCGAAGCCATGGTCGATTTCTGGAACGCCGGCGTGCCGACGCTCGACTACGGCAACAACATCCGCCAGGTTGCCAAGGATGAAGGTTTTGAAAACGCCTTCGCCTTCCCGGGCTTCGTACCGGCCTATATCCGTCCGCTGTTCTGCCGCGGCATCGGTCCGTTCCGTTGGGCTGCTCTCTCGGGCGATCCGGAAGATATCTACAAGACCGATGCCAAGGTGAAGGAGCTGCTGCCCGACAACAAGCACCTGCACAACTGGCTCGACATGGCGCGCGAGCGCATCGCCTTCCAGGGCCTGCCGGCGCGCATTTGCTGGGTCGGCCTCGGCGATCGCCACCGCCTCGGTCTCGCCTTCAACGAAATGGTCAGGAACGGCGAGCTGAAGGCGCCTGTCGTCATCGGCCGCGACCATCTCGATAGCGGCTCGGTCGCGTCACCGAACCGCGAGACGGAAGCCATGAAGGACGGCTCGGATGCCGTTTCCGACTGGCCGCTGCTCAACGCTCTGCTCAACACCGCATCGGGTGCCACCTGGGTATCGTTGCACCACGGCGGCGGCGTCGGCATGGGTTTTTCCCAGCACTCCGGCATGGTCATCTGCGCCGATGGCACGGATGACGCGGCCAAGCGCCTGGAGCGGGTTCTCTGGAACGACCCGGCAACCGGCGTCATGCGCCACGCCGATGCCGGCTACGACATCGCACTCGACTGGGCTAAACAGCAGGGCCTGCGCCTGCCCGCCATCCTGGGGAATTGATGAGACGCTTCCCGGCCTCAATATTTTCGATTGAGGCCGGGATAACGCAAGATGATTTCGTCGACGGTGATCAATGGAATGCCTTCGACAATGGCCTGAGCGATCAAAATGCGATCGAATGGATCTTTGTGAAGAGGTGGAAGCCCGGCAATTGCGATCGTGTGTTCGCTGATGATCGGCAGCTCTTTGTAGCCAGCCTCCATTAGCTTATATCGCAACCGAAATGGGTCGGTATGAAAATCGCTTCGCCCCGAACCATGTTTGATCGCGACTTCCCAAATACTCGCAGGGCTAAAGAGGAGCTCGTTTTCGTCGTTATCGATGAGCGCTCTCACCTCCTGCGAGAGTAGTGCGATATCACCCGCCGCCCATATGAGGATATGCGTATCAAGGAGAAATCTCATTTGTTGGCGATGTCGTCACGATTGCCGTAGAACATCTCCTCGATTTCATCAGCCATCATGGTGTCGAAATCGTCTGGAACCACGATTTCGCCTTTCATGAAACCGATGCGCCGCTTCTTTGGCGCCTCCTTCTCTTCGATCGGGACGACCTTCACCATCGGCTTGCCCGCCTTGGCGATGATGAAAGCTTCGCCCTTGGCGGCTTTTTCGATCAGCCGCGATAAATGCGTTTTCGCCTCATGAATGTTGACGGTTTCCATAGCAGGCTCCGAATGGACTTAGTCCACTAAACTTAGTTTACTCTGAATCGAATTGCAATGATGGGACAGGAACAGATGGCAATGCCGAAAATCACGCTTCTCCGCAGCGATAGTCACCGTCGCATGCCTTGGAAAAACGGCGGCGGCGAAACGGTGGAGATCGCCGTTTCGCCCGAAGGCGTCGGGCTTGCCGACTTCGACTGGCGCGTCAGCATGGCAACTGTTGCGACGGACGGGCCGTTTTCGGTTTTTCCGGGTATCGATCGTACGCTATCTATCCTTGATGGCGAGGGCATGACCCTCTTCATCAAGGGGCGTGCGCCCGAGCGCTTGACGCAGGCGAGCGAGCCGCTGCCCTTTGCTGCCGACGCGCCGACTTCGGCGACGCTGATCGATGGCACGATTACGGATCTCAATGTGATGACGCGGCGGGGGCGTTTCACGCATTCGGTGAGGCGCGTTTCGGTCGACGGAAATAGCAAAGTCGCCTTCGAGGCTGGGACGACCCTTGTCCTTTGCCATCGCGGCAATGCTGAAATCGATGGCACGGCGCTTAACGCAGGCGATTGCCTGCTTGTCTCGGAGAGTGACGTCGCAGAGCGGTCCATTTCGGGCAAGGCGCAGCTGTTCTGGATTACCATTAAGGCAATATAGCCGGCTATGAGATGTTCTTCGGCTTGACATGAACCCGTATGATTATCCTATTTCTACTCAGCAGAGAGAGGATAGCCGGCATGAGCGACGACCAGATCCCCGCCGATAGCAAGCTCACGACTTCCAAGCGCCGCTGGGCGGCGGAGGGCAAGTTTCTGACGGGGCGTATCAGCCGGCCGGAGACCGAGCGGTTGCCGCCGGGGCAGCATCTCGTCAAGAACTGGCCGGTGCTCGATCTCGGCGTGCAGCCGCAGATTTCATTGTCCAGTTGGCGGCTCGATGTGATCGGTTTCGTGGAAAAGCGCCTCAGCCTCGATTGGGCAGCTTTCCAGGCGATCGGGCAAAGCACCCGTGTCAGCGACATTCACTGCGTCACGACCTGGTCGCGCTACGACAATCGCTGGGAAGGGGTTTCCACGCGCGAACTGCTTGATCTCGCCATGCCGACGGCGGAGGCGCAACATGTGCTGCTGACGAGCTATGACGGCTATACCACCAACCTGCCGCTTGCGGATTTCGCGGCCGAAGATGCCATTCTCGCTACTGCCTGGGAGGGGCAGCCGCTGACCGGCGAACATGGCGGGCCGATGCGCCTCGTCGTGCCGCATCTCTATTTCTGGAAGAGTGCCAAGTGGTTGAACCGCATCGAACTCATCGGCGCCGACCGGGCCGGCTTCTGGGAGAAGAACGGCTATCACATGTATGGCGATCCCTGGCGGGAGCAGCGCTACGCGGACGATTGACGCTCCCGGAGCGCTGCGGGTGAGGGGGCTTTGGATTGGCTGTCTCGAATCGTAGTTCTTATGTCACCGTGTCAATTTTTCGCGGCGCCAGCCGGGTTGGTGGCTTTGCAAGCCACCATCATGGGCGTATTCAATGATCATATGATTGCTGCCGAAGCACCGGCTCCCTTGAACGCCATTCAGTGAAATTCATCTCATGACCGTTGCCCGGACTATAGAAGAGCCTTCCGAAGCAAGTTTCGGCCGGCAGTCCCGCATCATCGCCTTTGTCGTCGCCGTTTCCTTTTTCATGCAGTTTCTGGATGGGACGATCATCACCACCTCGTTGCCGCAGATGGCGGTAAGTTTCGGCGTCGAGCCGGTCTCGATGAGCATCGGCATCACGGTCTATCTGCTCACCATGGCGGCTTTCGTGCCGCTCGCAGGCTGGGCTGGCGATCGCTATGGCGCCCGGCGGGTGTTTTTGGCATCCATTGCCATCTTCACCATGGCGTCGCTGTTCTGCGGCCTCTCGGGCAATTTGACCGAGTTCATCATTGCCCGCGCCGTTCAGGGTATCGGCAGCGCGCTGATGACGCCCGTGGGACGCATCATCGTGCTGAAGAATGCTCGCAAATCCGATCTGGTGCATGCGATGTCGATGATCACCTGGCCGGCGCTGACCGCTCCGGTCATCGGTCCGGTGCTCGGCAGCTTCATCACCACCTATCTCAGCTGGCATTGGAACTTCCTGATCAATATCCCGATCGGCATCATCGGGCTCGGCCTCGTTCTGCGCTTCGTGCCGGATCAGCGGGAGGAAAAGGTCGCGCGGCTCGATTTTATCGGCTTTCTGCAATCGGCGGCGGGGCTGACCTTCCTGCTTGCCGGCCTCGAATTCGTGGTGCAGGGGACGACGGGGCTGGCGGCCAGCATTGCGTTGATCGCCGCAGGTGCGGGTTTTTCCATCATTGCCACCCGGCATTTCATGAAGGTCGATGCGCCCTTGCTCGATCTCTCCGCCTTCAAGGTGCAGACCTTCGCCATGTCGACACTTTCGGCGGGTACGGCGAGCCGTGTGGCGATCAACGCTACGCCTTTCCTGATCCCGCTGCTTTTCCAAGTTGGCTTCGGCCGCTCGGCGATCGACGCGGGCTCCTATCTGCTGTTCTATTTCGCGGGCAATCTCGGCATGAAGGCGATCACGACGCAGATGTTGAGAATCTTTGGTTTCCGCAACGTGCTCGTCGTCAACGGGCTGATCTCGTCCGCCAGCATTGCCGGATGCGCGCTTCTGTCTCCCTCGACACCAGACCCGTTGATATATTGCCTGCTATTCATCGCCGGCCTGTCGCGTTCGATGAACTTCACGGCGCTGAATACGCTGGGGTTTGCCGATATCCATGCCGCGCAGCGCAGCTCCGCTTCCACATTGTCGAGCATGCTGCAGCAGGTTTCGCTGCTACTGGGCGTCGCCGTCGCTGCCGCCGTTCTCAATCTCTCGCGCACGATTCATGGTGGGGAAATGCTCTCGCTCATCGATTTTCGCTGGGCTTTCCTCATCATTGGCCTTATCGGTGGCATCTCCGCATTGCGTTTTATCAGCCTGCCGCACGATGCCGGCGCAGAGGTATCCCGCCACAAAGTGAAGACCTGATCAAAACCTTCAAATTCTTAATGATATTGACAGGCAAGCCGCTGTAAAATGGCCTGCCGGTTCCCATATGAAACTTGCGTCAACTCCTACAGGAGGCAGTCCCATGCTGCTCAGAACCCTCGCTATCTCCGCTCTCGTCGTCGGCGTATCCAGTGCCGCCATGGCCGAGCAGATGCACAAGCATCACCCCAAGCGCGTCAATATCGAGGCGTTCCAGGCCGATGTCGGCAGCGTCGACCATTCGAAGGATGCAATCCTTCCGGACGGCACGATCAACACCGATCCGTCGGTGACCGGTCCGATTCGTGCCGGCGATTCCATTTCCCGCCTGCAGTGCGCCGCTGCCCCTAACTCCGTCGGCGCTCGCTCGAGCACCTATAGTGCAGGCTCCGCTTCGCTTTGCCCGTAATGGCGTAATGGCTCAAGCTGGCCTAAAGCGCGTCGCGATCTTTCAGATTCGCTTCTCACGCTTTAGGTCTTTGATTTTGCGCATGTCGTCGTCGCAAAACCGCTGCACACTTTTACGCGACATGCTCTAAGCCAGCTCGATATCCGTCTGCTTGAAGCGGTCGCTATTCGACAATAGCGGCTGGCGATAATAGCGAGCGCAGGCATAGGTCATGCAATCGTCCAGGCTGAGGCGCGCCGGATGGCCGCCTTGGCCATAGCGCTCGTAAGCTTCGGTCGCGAGAACTGCGGCACGAGGCGGCACGGCGAGCAGTTGGATGTTCATCAGCTGCAGGAAAGTCCGCACCGCTTCGCCGGCCTCGGTCGGTGATAATCCCAAAATAGTGGAAATCTGGATCGCGGCATTTGCTGCGACAAGCGGCGAGGTCATGCGGGCCGTTGCCGGCTGCATGCGGATGGCAAAGGCGCGCGCCTCCTCCTCGTCGGTCAGCATTGCCACCAAAACCGAAGCGTCGATGAACATCAGGGCTCTCCTGTCATGCCAGTGCCGGCGCCCTTGGCGGTGGCTTTCTGCTTGAGATTGCGGCAGAATGCGACGGCGACATCGGCAAGGGCCGGTTTGGTCAGCTCCTCATCGAGCGCCTTCTGCAGGGCAAGCCGAACGGCTTCCGTCTTGGTAGTGGCCTTGGTCAACGCCTGATAGCGGCGCGCCAATCGGTCGATGGCGTCGTCCTTGATGTAAAGCGGCATGAGATATCCTTTGAATCTTTGCGGATATCCTTAGAGCCTGTCTGGTTTGAGGGCAATCGCATCTGTTGCCTGCTTGTGTTCCGTGTGCATCGATATTTAGATGACGAACATCATCTAACATGCTAGCAATGACATCAAGCTGTTTGCTTGACCGTGAGGAGATGTCATGCCCGCTATCGATCCCGTTGTCATCGTTTCCGCCACGCGCACGCCGCTCGGCCGCTTCCAGGGAGATCTTTCGCCCCTGCAGGCGCCCGAGCTCGGTGCGCATGTCATCCGTGCTGCGCTGGAGCGCGCGGGACTTTCTGCCGAGAGAGTGGACGAGGTTCTGTTCGGCTGCGTCCTGCCTGCGGGGCAAGGGCAGGCGCCGGCCCGGCAAGCTGCGCGCGGGGCTGGCCTTCCGGATGCCGTCGGCGCCACCACCATCAACAAGGTCTGCGGTTCGGGCATGAAGGCGACCATGCTGGCACATGACCTGCTTCTCGCCGGCTCGGCCTCCATCGCGGTCGCCGGCGGCATGGAATCCATGTCGAATGCGCCTTATCTGCTCGCCAAGGCGCGCGGCGGCTATCGCATGGGCCATGACCGCATCTTCGACCATATGATGCTCGACGGGCTGGAGGATGCCTATGAGAAGGGTCGCTCCATGGGCGATTTCGGCGAGATGGCGGTCGAGGCCTATCAGTTCAGCCGCGACGATCAGGATGCTTACGCGGTCGAAACCCTGTCGCGCGCCCGCAAGGCGCTCGAGACCGGCGCTTTCGAAGCGGAAATCACGCCGATCTCGGTGAGTGGCAAGGGTGGTCCGGTCACAATCGCCAAGGATGAGCATCCGCAAAAGGTTTCGCCTGAAAAGATCCCGACACTCAAGCCGGCCTTCCGCAAGGATGGCACGATTACGGCTGCCAGTGCCTCGGCCAATGCCGACGGTGCGGCAGCGTTGATCCTGACGCGCCGTTCGCTCGCCGAGCGCGAGGGCTTGCCGATCCTTGCCGAAATCAAGGCGCATGCGACGCATTCTCAGGAGCCTGCCTGGTATACGACCGCGCCGATCCCGGCGATCCGCAAGGTGCTCGACAAGAGCGGCTGGAAGATCGGCGATGTCGAGCTTTTCGAGATCAACGAGGCCTTCGCCGTCGTCGCCATGGCGGCCGCAAAGGAACTCGGCATTGCCCGTGACCGTCTCAATGTCAACGGCGGCGCCTGCGCGCTCGGTCACCCCATCGGCGCTACTGGCGCGCGGCTGATCGTGACGCTGCTGCATGCGCTGGAGCGCCAAGGTGCAAGGAAGGGCGTCGCGGCCCTTTGCATCGGGGGCGGCGAGGCTACGGCGATTGCGGTAGAGAGGGTCGGCTGACTGGAGCGATAGAGGGGCTAGCCAGGCACGCCTATTGATGTCGCACCTGCCGGCGTGGCCCCTCATCCTAGCCTTCTCCCCGTGGGGGAGAAGGGCAATCCCTCTAGTTCGCCAATCTCAGCCTCAGTGCATTGCCGATAACCGAGACTGACGACAGGCTCATCGCCGCTGCCGCAATCATCGGCGACAGCAGCAGGCCGAACACCGGATAGAGCACGCCGGCTGCCAGCGGCACGCCGAGCGCATTGTAGCCGAAGGCGAAGGCAAGGTTTTGCTTGACGTTGCGGATCGTCGCTTCCGAGAGATGGCGGGCGCGGACGATGCCGTTGAGATCGCCCTTGACCAGCGTGATTCCTGCGCTTTCCATTGCGACATCGGCGCCCGTGCCCATGGCGACGCCGACATCGGCAGAGGCAAGTGCCGGAGCATCGTTGACGCCGTCGCCCGCCATGGCAACGATGCGGCCCTTGGCCCGCAGCTCGTCGATCAGCGCTTTCTTGCCTTCCGGCAGCATGTCCGCGCGCACTTCGTCGATGCCAAGCTCTCTGGCGACGGCAGCGGCGGTCTTGCCGTTGTCGCCGGTCGCCATGACGATCGCCAGGCCGCTTTCATGCAGCGCCTTGATGGCGGCTGCCGTGGTCGGCTTGATCCGGTCGGCAACAGCGATGAGGCCGGCCAGCTTCTGGTCGATGGCGACGAACATGACGGTCTTGCCCTCGCTGCGCAGGCGTTCCGTCTCTGCTTTCAATGCGTCGGTCGCAACGCCGAGATCGGACATCATCGCGGCATTGCCGAGGGCGATCGCGGTTTCGCCGGCGCGGCCCTCCACCCCCTTGCCGGTCACCGCCGAGAAGCCGGAGATCTCGACGAAGCGCGCACCGCGTTCCTCGGCGCCGGCAACGATGGCTTCGGCCAGTGGGTGTTCTGAACCGCGCTCAAGGCTGGCGGCGAGGGAGAGGAGGTGTGCCTCATCTATGTCCGCCGCAGCGACGATGTCGGTCAGGTTCGGTTTGCCTTCCGTCAGCGTGCCGGTCTTGTCGACGATCAATGTGTCCACCTTGGCGAAGCGTTCCAGCGCCTCGGCATCGCGCACCAGCACGCCCTCCTGTGCGCCGCGGCCGGTGGCGATCATGATGGACATGGGCGTTGCCAGGCCCAGCGCACAGGGGCAGGCGATGATGAGCACCGCGACGGCGGCAAGCAGCGCATGCGCCAGCCTCGGCTCCGGCCCGACGAAGGCCCAGACGGCAAAGGCGATGATGGCGGCTGCGACGACCGCGGGCACAAAGACGGCCGAGACGCGGTCGACCATCGTCTGGATGGGGGCGCGTGAGCGCTGCGCCTTGGCGACAAGCTCGACGATGCGCGAGAGCGTGGTTTCGGCGCCGACTTTCTCGGCCTGCATGATGAGTGCGCCGTTCCTGTTGATCGTGCCGCCGGTCAAGGCGTCACCCTTGGCCTTCTCGACCGGCAAGGGCTCGCCCGTAATCATCGATTCATCGATGGTCGATTGTCCCTCGACAACGGAGCCATCCACAGGGACGCGCTCGCCGGGGCGCACGCGCAGCCGATCGCCGGCCTGGATCTCGTCGACGGGCACATCGGTTTCGCTACCATTGGCGCCGATGCGTCGTGCCGTTTTCGGCGCGAGATCGAGAAGGGCGCGAATGGCCGAGCCGGTGCGTTCGCGGGCTTTCAATTCCAGTACCTGGCCGACGAAGACCAAGGCGACGATCACGGACGCTGCTTCGAAATAGACGGGCACGCTCTCGCCATGCCCTCGGAAGCTCATCGGAAACAGGCCGCGGGCAAGCGTCGCAATCACGCTGTAAAGATAGGCGGTGCCGACGCCGAGACCGATCAGCGTCCACATATTGGGGCTGCGGTTGACGAGCGAGTTCCAGGCGCGGCGGAAGAAGGGAAGAGCCGCCCAAAGCACGACCGGCGTTGCAAGAACAAGTTCGGCCCAGGTGGCGATCGGCTCGCCGATCCAGTCGCGAATGGGAAGGCCGATCATCGGCCCCATGCTGATGGCAAGCAGCGGCAGCGACAGGACGGCGCTGATCCAGAGCCGCCGCGTGAAATCAACAAGCTCGGGGTTCGGGCCTTCATCGGCGGCCGGGACACCCGTCGGCTCCAGCGCCATGCCGCATTTCGGGCAGTCGCCAGGATGGTCGCTGATCACCTCGGGATGCATCGGGCAGGTATAGAGCGTGCCCTTCGGCATCGGCTTTGGCGCCGGCTTGTTGCCGTCGAGACAAGCCGATGGGTCCGCTTCGAACTTCACCTTGCAGCCGGCCGAGCAGAAATAGAATTTCTCGCCCTCGTGCTTCGTGAAATGGCGGGCAGTGGCGCGATCGACCGTCATGCCGCAGACGGGATCCTTGGCCGTGAGGTAGTTTTCCGGCGCAGCCTCGAATTTTGTACGGCAGCCATTGCTGCAAAAGTGGAAAGTGCGGCCGCTATATTGCAGCGACGGCTTGCCGGCATCGGGGTCGACGGTCATGCCGCAGACGGGATCGCGGATCACTTCATCCTGCGTGTGGGCGTCATCGTGATCGTGTCCATGATGGCTGTGATCGTGCTCGTCATGCGGTGCCATGTCATACTCCTTTGCCCGAAGGGGCTTCGGACAGGTCTATGGACCTTCCCATCGCTGGAAGGTCAAGCCAGAAAATAGTGATTGCCATCCACAGTTCACAGAGCCGCCTTCCTATCTCGCTGCGGATGGCGATGATAAGTTCCGTAAGATCGATGCAATGATGTGATTCCAATGCGATATGATCTGACCACGCTGCCGCTTGCCGCGCTTCTGCCTGCCGTCGTCAAGGCGGAAGATATGCTGGCCCGGCTGGATGAGCGCGTGCTGAGGCATGCGGTAGCGAATGGCTTTCGCGAGCGTGGGCACTTTTTCGATGCTGCCGGTGCGCTTTGGGTGGGAGGCGAACTTGTGCATGTGGAGGATCTCGTCCTGCACGATGCGCGCATGGATACGCGCACCCCGACTCATGAATTGACCATTGCCCATTCGGTGCTGCGCAGCCGTCGCCGTCTATGGGCCGCCGATCCGTCCTGGGGCCTGGAGCCGGCTGGCCTTGCCGTGCTGCGCGGTGAGGTCGGCGAGACCAACGAGGGTAGCACGCCGCGTTCGACCTCTGCCCGGTCCATCGAGCCTGACGAGCCGGAGGATGATTTCGGCGTCGATTTCGCCGAGATCGACGCGATCCTCGCCCGATCCGACAAGATCCTGAATGGCGGCGTTCCGGAACCCAGGCAGCCGATTATCGATGCCCAGGATCCCCTGGCACTCATCCGAGACGAAGATTGGGATGAGGATGAGCGGCTGGACAGCTGGCGCGCCGTCATGCGCGAGGCGGATCTGCTGCCGGCTACCCTGGGTGCCGCGGTGCTTTTCGATGCCTGGGAAAGGATCGAGCCGCTGCGGCGGCAGCATTGGCTCGGCGGCTTGCTGGCCAGCGCTTATCTGCGCAGCCGGGGCAAGGTGACATCGCACCTCTTCTGCCTGAATGTCGGCCTGAAGGCCGTTCGCCATGACCGCCGGCGAGCGCCGGACCGCACCACGCGGCTGACGGCGTTTCTGGAGGCCATGGCACTTTCGGCCGATTCAGGCCTCAAGGAGCTTGATCGGCTTTCGCTTGCCAAGCTGCAGATGGAAGTGCGGCTCAAGGACAGGCGGTCCAACAGCAGTCTGCCTGAGGTCATCGACATCGTGCTATCGCGGCCGATCGTCTCGGCAAAAATGATTGCGCGCCATGTCGGCATTACCTCAAGGGGCGCGCTCAATCTCGTGACCGAACTCGGCCTGCGCGAAATGACCGGGCGCGGGCGCTATCGAGGCTGGGGCGTACTTTGATGTGCTGCAACGGCTGGTGTGGGTAGCGCCGCCGTCCCTTGCAACCACAACCCTGGTTTTCGTCCAATGTTACAGTTTGTTACGCTAAGTGGCGCTAAAATGGACAAAATTTAATGCCCATACCAAATTCCTAAGCGGCACGATGCAAGCTAAGGTCGCGCCATGAATAGCGGGAGATCGTCGATCACCCCGGGATTTGAAGAGGTGGGTGAATGGCTCGGACGTTTCGGGTCGTCGTTTGGTTGGCAGTGATCGGCGCCGTCGGGTATGGCGCCTATGTGACCCGCGATCGTTGGCTTGGGCCCGCGGAGAAGCTGCTTGGCTACCAAAATGCCGCAGCACCGGGAGAGCAAGCCCAGGACGGACGCCGTGGTGGCCAAAGGCAGGGTGGCAGCGGTGGCGGACGGCGCAGCATGTCGCAGTTCAATGGACCGGTTCCGGTGCTCGCCGCGGATGCGACGACGGCCGATGTCCCTGTCTATATCAACGGCGTGGGCTCGGTGAAGGCCCTGAATGCCGTGACGGTGCGCGCGCAGGTCAGCGGACGAATCGTCGAAATCAATTTCGTCGAGGGCCAGGACATCAAGAAGGGCGATATCATCGCCCGCATCGACGATTCCGTCTATAAGGCGCAGCTCGACCAGGCGATCGCCAAGAAGGCGCAGGACGAAGCTTTGCTCGCAGGCGCCCAGCGCGATCTCGCCCGCTATCAGATGATGGTGAAGAGCGCGTCCGGCACGCAGCAGCAGGTCGACACGCAGACCTCGTTGGTGGCGCAATATACCGCGCAGGTCCAGGTGGATGTGGCGGCGATCGAAAGCGCACAGGCGACGCTCGATTATACGACGATCAGGGCGGCCTTCGATGGGCGCACCGGCATCCGTAACGTCGATATCGGCAATCTCGTCAGCTCCGGCGATACGACCGGTATCGTCACGCTTTCGCAGATCAAGCCGATCTCCGTGCTGTTTTCCATTCCACAGCAACAGCTTGCCCGCGTTAACGCGGCAAGCGCGGCCGGAACGCTTTCCGTCCAGGCTTTGGGCAACGACGGCGAGACGGTGGTCGACAATGGTTCGCTTGGTGTGGTCGACAATCAGGTTGACCCCACCACTGGCACTGTCAGGCTGAAGGCGAATTTCCCGAACGACAAGCTGGCGCTCTGGCCCGGCGCCTTCGTCAATGCCCGATTGCTCGTGGAGACGCTGAAGGGCGTCACCGTCATCCCGAGCGGCGCCGTCCAGCGCGGGCCGAACGGCACCTTTGTCTATATCATCAGTCAGGATCAGACCGTCGCGATGAAGCCGGTGAAGGTGCGCCAGCAGGACGATACGCTTGCCGTCATCGCGGAGGGTGTGGCGCCCGGCGACAAGGTGGTGACGACCGGTTTCGCCCGGCTGCAGAATGGATCGAAGGTGCAGATTTCAGCCAATCCGGATCAGGCGTCGCCGGCTGCTCCGTCAACCGATAATAAAGGCCAGCCCGTCGCGGAGAACGATTCGCAGAATGGCGGTGCCGGCACAGCGAATGCGAGCGAGCGCCCGCATCGTCGGCACAACGGCCAAGGTGGAACCGGTGGCCAGGGCGAGCAGGGCAGTGCCGGCGGGCATAATGGCCATCGCGGCCAGGATGGTCAGCCTGGCGCCGGCGGCGAGCAGGGTGCGGATGCGGGCAGCGGCTCGGCCTCCAACAATTCCTCCGGCACGCCGACGCAACAACAATGAACGTCTCGTCGCTCTTCATCTCCCGGCCGATCGCCACCTCGCTCCTCGGGGTGGCGGTGCTGTTGGGTGGCATTCTCGGCTTTCTCTTCCTGCCGGTCGCGCCGCTGCCGCAGGTGGATTTTCCGACGATCCAGGTGACGACGCAGCTTCCGGGTGCCGATCCCGATACGATGGCGGCGCTGGTGACGGCACCTCTGGAGCGGCCACTCGGTCAGATTCCGTCGTTGGCGTCGATGAC
This sequence comes from Rhizobium sp. BK491, assembly GCF_014194925.1. NCBI lineage: Bacteria > Pseudomonadati > Pseudomonadota > Alphaproteobacteria > Hyphomicrobiales > Rhizobiaceae > Rhizobium > Rhizobium sp. BK491. Next base: position 298,104 of record NZ_JACIAR010000005.1, on the reverse strand, counting down.
CTCATCGAGCGCCTTCGGCATCAGCCAGATTACCCTCCAGTTCGATCTCGGCCGCGATATTGATGGCGCTGCACAGGACGTTCAGGCAGCAATCAACGCTGCCGGATCGACCTTGCCGCGCACGCTTCCCTATCCGCCGACCTACTCGAAGGTGAACCCGGCCGATACGCCGATCGTGACGTTGGCGCTGCGCTCCAACAGCTATTCGATCCGCGAACTCAGCGACTTTGCCGATACGATGATGGCGCAGCGCCTGAGCGAAGTCTCCGGTGTTGGCGACGTCAACATCCAGGGCGGCGTCAAACCCGCCATCCGCATCCAGGTGGACCTGCCGCGTCTCGCTTCCTATGGTCTCGCCCTTGAGGACATCCGCACCGCCATCACCAATGCCAGCGTTGCCGGCGCGAAGGGTTCGCTCGACGGCACGCAACAGAGCTTCACGCTTGCCGCCAACGACCAGATCGTCGATCCGAACGTCTATAAATCGGTCATCGTCGCCTACCGCAACAGCGCGCCGGTGCAATTGAAAGACGTCGCAACGGTCGTCGAGGGGCTGGAGAATAATCGTGTCGGCGCCTGGTATCAGGGCCAGCCCGCCGTCATTCTCGATATCATGCGCCAGCCGGGCGCCAACGTCATCCAGACGGTCGAGAACGTCCTGAAGCAGATCCCGAAGCTGAAGCAGGCGATGCCGGCCGGTATTTCGCTTGATATCGTCAATGACCGCACCGAGACGATCCGCGCCTCGATCCATGACGTGCAGTGGACGCTGGTCATCAGCATCGGCCTCGTCATCCTGGTCGTCCTGCTTTTCCTGCGGACGATGACGGCGACCTTTATTGCCGGCGTCGCCCTGCCGCTGTCGCTGATCGCAACCTTCGGGGTGATGTGGTTCGCCGGCTTCAGCCTCGACAATCTCTCGCTCATGGCGCTCACCATAGGCACCGGCTTCGTCGTCGACGACGCCATCGTGATGATCGAGAATATTGCCCGCCATATCGAAGAGGGCGAAAACCCGATGCAGGCGGCGCTGAAGGGCGCCGGCGAAATCGGCTTCACGATCATTTCGCTCACCGTCTCGCTGGTCGCCGTCTTCATTCCGCTGCTGTTCATGACCGGCATTGTCGGCCGTATGTTCCGGGAATTCGCACTGACGCTCACCATTGCCGTCGTCGTGTCGGCCGTCGTCTCGCTGACGCTGACGCCGATGATGTGCGCGCGCATCCTGCGCAAGCCGAAAGAGCATCAGGGCGGCTTTCTGGCCGGGGCCGACCGTTTCACCGACTGGATGGTCGAGGGCTATCGGCGCAGCCTTGTCTGGGCCGTGGATCGCAGCCGTCTCATGCTGCTGGTGACGGTGGTGACGCTGGCTGCGACGATCGCCCTTTATGTCGTCATTCCCAAGGGCTTCCTGCCGGCGCAGGATACGGGTCTCATCACCGCCGTCATCGAGGCCGAGCCGACGACCTCCTTCGAGACCATGAAGCAGATCCAGGCTGATGTGACCGACCGGCTGCGCAAGGACCCGGATGTCGCCGGCGTCGTTGCCGTCATAGGCGCCAGCGCCAGCAACCTGACGCTGAACACCGGCAACCTCAGTCTCGTGCTGAAGCCGCGGAACGAGCGTAATGCCTCCGCCGATCAGATCATCGACAGGATGCGCGGCGAGGTGACGGGCTTACCCGGCATCCACGTCACCTTCCAGAGCGTTCGCGATATTTCGATCAGCACCAGGGCCAGCCGTGCGCCCTATCAATATACGCTAACGGGCACGGACACGAACACGGTGGTCGACTGGTCGCAGAAGCTCGCCCAGCGCCTTCAGGAAAGCCCGAAGCTCATCGATGTCTCTTCCGAGGTCGAGATGGGCGGCGGGCGCATCTTCGTCGATGTCAATCGCGAAACCGCCTCTCGGCTCGGCGTATCGATGCAGGCCGTCAGCGATACTTTGAATGATGCCTTCGGCCAGCGGCAGATCGCAACGATCTATGGCCAGGCCAACCAGTATCGCGTCATCCTTGAGGCTGCGCCGCAATATCAGTCCGACCCGAAATCGCTCGACAAGCTTTATGTCGCCGGTGCCAGCGATACCCAGGTGCCGCTCAATGCCTTCACGACGGCGAGTTTCACGACCGCGCCGCTGGTCATCAGCCATGACGAGCAGTTTCCGGCCGTGACGCTCAGCTTCGACCTCGCCAAGGGCGCGTCGCTCAGCGATGCCGTCGCCGAGATAAAGGCGGCGGAACGGGATATCGAGATGCCCGACAATATCCAGCGCAAATATTCCGGCGATGCCGAGGAATTTGCCTCGTCGCTGGCGGGCGAGCCCTGGCTGATCCTCGCGGCAATCGTGACGATCTACATCGTGCTCGGCCTGCTCTATGAAAGCGCCGTGCATCCGGTGACGATTCTTTCGACGCTGCCTTCGGCTGGCGTCGGCGCGCTGCTGGCGCTGATGCTGTTCGGGCAGGATCTCTCGATCATCGCGTTGATCGGCATCGTGCTCCTGATGGGTATCGTCAAGAAGAATGCGATCATGATGATCGACTTCGCGCTAGAGGCGGAGCGCAAGGAAGGCCTGGAGCCGCGCGAGGCCATTCTGAAAGCCTCTATCCTGCGTTTCCGGCCGATCATGATGACGACGCTCGCGGCACTCTTCGGCGCCTTGCCGCTGGCGCTGGCGCAGGGTACGGGTGCGGAGTTGCGCATTCCGCTCGGAATCACCATTATCGGTGGTCTCGTGCTTTCGCAGCTCCTGACGCTCTATACGACGCCGGTGATCTATCTCGCCTTCGAGCGGCTGCGCGCCAAGGTCGTCGGCCGCACCAGCGGCACGCCGAGCGCCGAGATGAATGAATTGGCGGGTGGCGAGAGATGAACATCTCCGAGCCGTTTATCAAACGCCCTGTCGGGACGACGCTTCTGGCGATCGGGCTGGTGATCCTCGGCATCGTTGCCTATCGCTTCCTGCCGGTTGCAAGCCTGCCGACGGTGGATTTGCCGACCATTGTCGTTTCTTCAAGCCGTCCTGGGGCCGATCCGGCCAGTATGGCGGCGAGCGTGGCCGCTCCGTTGGAGCGTCATCTTGGGACTATTGCCGGCGTCACTCAAATGACGTCCGTCAGCTCGCTCGGATCGAGCACGATCATCATCCAGTTCGACCTGTCGCGCAGCGTCGATGGTGCCGCGCAGGATGTGCAGGCGGCATTGAACGCGGCTGCGACGGACCTGCCCGGCGACCTGCCCACTCTCCCGTCCTTCCGCAAGATCAACCCGGCTGCGGCCCCCGTTCTCATCCTGGCGCTGACCTCGGACAATGTCTCTCCGAGCGCCATCTATGATGCAGCCGATACCGTGGTGGTGCAGCGCATTTCGCAGGTGGACGGCGTCGGCGGTGTGACCGTGAGCGGAGCAGACCAGCCCGCCATCCGCGTCCGGCTGGATCCGGACCGGCTTTCGGCCATGGGCCTCTCGCTCGATGCGGTCCGTACAGCGATCGTCAATGCCAATGTGCTCGGCCCCTTCGGCTCGATCGACGGTGCGGGCGGCGCTTTCTCAGTCGCCGTCAACAGCCAGTTGAAGACGCCGGAAGCGTTCGGGCGGATTGTGGTGCGCAGTGGCGACGGCACGGCGGTTCGCCTTTCGGATATCGCCACTGTCGAGCCGGGTGTGCGCAATAGCCGCTCGGATGCCTGGTACGACGGCAAGCCGGCCGTGCTGCTCAACATCACCAAGCAGGCGGATGCGAACGTCATCGCCACCGTCGATGCCGTCAAGCAGCTGATCCCGGAGCTACAGCGGCTCATTCCTGCCGGGGTGAATGTTTCCATCCTGTCCGACCGCACCACCACGATTCATGCAAGCGTCACCGATATGCAATGGACGCTGCTTGCCACTATCTGCCTGGTCATGGCCGTTGTCTTCGTCTTCCTGCGACGAGCAACGCCGACCTTTGCCGCGGGTGTGACGGTGCCCCTGTCGCTTGCCGGCACTTTTGCCGCGATGTGGCTTTTCGGACTGTCGATCGACAATCTCTCCCTCATGGCGCTTGCCGTTTCCGTCGGCTTTGTCGTCGACGATGCCATCGTCATGATCGAGAACATTTATGCCAATCTGGAAGCCGGCATGAAGCCGATGCGGGCGGCGCTCGAAGGCGCCAAGCAGATCGGCTTTACCGTCATTTCCATCAGCCTGTCGCTGCTTGCCGCCTTCATCCCGCTGTTCTTCATGGGCGGTATCGTCGGCCGGTTCTTTCAGACCTTCTCGCTGACGCTCGGCTTCACTATCGTCGTTTCGACACTGGTGTCCCTCACGCTGACGCCGATGATCTGCGGCCATCGACTGCGTCAGCACGATATCGATGCCCGGCCCGGCCCGTTCGGACGTATCGTCGAAGGCACGCTTAGCGCCGTTACGGGCTTTTACGGCCGCACCCTGCGGGCGGTGCTGCATCACCGCCTCCTTTCGGTCGTCGTCATCATCGCCTGCGTGGTCATGACGGGCTATCTCTACGTCAAGGTTCCAAAGGGCTTCATTCCGCAGGACGACACCGGCTTTATCCAGGGCGGGACGCAGGCCGCGACCGATATCTCCTATCCGGCCATGGTAAAGCTCCAGCAGCTGGCGGCGGATATAGTTGCCAAGGACCCGGCGGTGTCGGGTGTCGGCTCTTCCGTCGGCGGGGGCGGCTTTTCCAGCTCCGTCAATCGTGGCCAGCTTTTCATCTCGCTGAAACCGGAATCGGAGCGTGCGCCGACCGCCGATGTCATAGACCGGCTCCGCAAGCAGTTGATGGCGGTTCCCGGCCTCAGCACATTCCTGTTTTCGCCGGGCGATATCCGCGCCGGCGCGCGTCAGTCGCAATCGCAATATCAATTCACGATCTGGGGTGCGAATTACGACGAGCTGGTGGAATGGGCGCCTAAGGTTTTGGAACGTCTGCAGGCTCTTCCAGGATTGACCGATGTTGCCACCGACAGGCAGCCCAACGGCCTGCAGGCGACCGTCAATATCGATCGCACCCTCGCTTCCCAGCTCGGCGTCAACATCCAGTCCATCGATTCCGCGCTCAACAATGCTTTCGCGCAACGGCAGATCTCTACGATCTATACGCAGCGCAACCAATATCGTGTCGTATTGGAGGCGAATCCCGACTATGCGCTCGATCCCCACGATATTTCCAAGCTCTACGTGCCCGCCGCCGGCGGCACGCAGGTGCCGTTGAGCGCGGTGGCGTCAATCGACCGGACGCTCGCGCCGCTGGTGGTCAATCACCAGGGTCAATATCCCGCCGTGACGATTTCCTACAATCTGGCGCTCAATACGCCGCTGCAGGTGGCGAACGATGCCATCCAGAAAGCCGTGCTCGACATGCATCTGCCCGATACGCTGCATGCGGATTTCGCCGGCGATGCCGCAAGCGTTACCCAGTCGTCCGGCAGCCAGCCGCTCCTGCTCCTGGCGGCATTGCTGACGGTCTATATCGTTCTCGGCATTCTCTATGAAAGCCTGGCACATCCGCTGACGATCATCTCGACGCTGCCTTCGGCCGGTCTCGGCGCGCTGCTGGCGCTCGCCATCAGCGGCACGGAGCTGACGATCATCGCCTTCATCGGCATCATTCTCTTGATCGGCATCGTCAAGAAGAACGGCATCATGATGGTGGATTTCGCCCTGCAGGGCGAGCGCACGCTCGGCTTGCCTTCGGAAGAAGCCATCTATCAGGCATGCCTCAAGCGTTTCCGCCCGATCTTGATGACGACGCTCGCCGCGCTGATGGGCGCCATCCCGTTGATCATTGCAACAGGGCCCGGTGCGGAGCTGCGCCGGCCGCTTGGGATTACCATCGTCGGCGGCCTCGTCGTGTCGCAGGTGCTGACGCTCTATACCACGCCGATCATCTACCTGATGCTTGCCAAGCTGCACGCAAAATGGTCGCCGAAACCGCAGACTGCAGCCTCGGAACCGCCAATATCTCCGCTATCAATTTGAGTGCTTAGCGGACGGACCGGATCAGCCCTGATAGTCCCACGGGTTGACGATAGCTATTCCTGTATCCAGGAAATCCGACACGTTGCGTGTTGCAAGCACTGCTCCTCGCGACGCTACAATTGCGGCGATCTGAGCATCGAACTGGGTGATTGGTTTGCCGGCCCGACGCCGCGATGTTGCAATGAAAGAATATGCGCCCGCGGCTTCACTATCGAAGGGAAGAACTCTTCCGGCGAAATCCTCTTCGAAGATCGGGAGAATGGCAGCCTCCAATTCGCTTCGGCGTCGGCTCGCGGGCAGCAGCCGGAGGCTGTAAAGGATTTCCGCCTCTGTCGTTGCCGTCGTAAAGATGGCGAGAGGAGGCTGGGCAGCGAGCCAAGCTTCAACTACCTGCGATGGCGATGGCGCCAATAGTTCCGAAATGACATTCGTGTCGAGAATGATCATGGATCGAGATCGACCGGGCGGATTAGTTCACGTGGGGCAATATCCAGTACGACCCCACCGCTTGCAGTCATACGACGACGAATTGTCTCGGCTAAATTGGGATGACGCTTTTCTTCCGTCGATAAGGCCGCTCGCAGAATATCTCGCGCCTCATCCTCCATCGATCGCCCATGCGCGGCAGCGCGAATGCGCAGCCGGGTCTTTAGATGATCATCGATGTTGCGGATCGTCATACTGGCCATAGAAATGTCCTGTCATCAATGATTGCATATCAATCATTGATGACAGATCTGGCAAATCAAGACCAAGCAGCCGATCCGTGATCGAGATTTCAACCACCCGCTCTCTTTTTCGCGAGAGCGAGTGGAGAGGTCCTAATGCGCCACGTCAGGGTTGGCGGACTCCGGCGCTGCCGTCGACTTAACCGTACCCTTGAAGACACGGCGCACCGAGACGAAGAGCAGCGGGATGAAGAAGACGCCGAGCACGGTAGCCGAGATCATGCCGCCCATGACGCCGATACCGATCGAGTTCTGGCTGCCGGAGCCGGCCCCGTTGGCGATCGCCAGCGGCATGACGCCAAGGATGAAGGCGAGCGAGGTCATCAGGATCGGCCGCAGGCGCTGGCGCGATGCTTCCAGCGTGGCGTCGATCAGGTTTTTGCCCTGGTTCTGCTGCTCGATGGCGAATTCGACGATCAGGATGGCGTTCTTCGCCGCCAGACCTATGGTCGTCAAGAGGCCGACCTTGAAGTAGACGTCGTTCGATTGTCCGAACAGGGTTGCAGCCAGGAGCGCACCGAAGATGCCGATCGGCACCGACAGCATGACGGCGAGGGGGATCGACCAGCTCTCATAGAGGGCGGCGAGTGCCAGGAACACCACCAGGATGGAGATGGCGTAGAGCTGGGTCGCCTGGTTACCCGAGAGCTTTTCCTGGGCCGAGAGGCTTGTCCATTCGTGGCTGAAGCCCTGCGGCAGGGTCGCCATGATCTTGTCGATCTCATTCATGGCGTCGCCCGAGGAGACGCCCGGCGCGGCCGCGCCCTGGATTTCGACGGCGGAGGAGCCGTTATAGCGCTCCAGGCGCGGCGAACCGTAATTCCATTCACCGTTCGAGAAGGCCGAGAAGGGCACCATGTCGCCGCTGGAATTGCGCACGTACCAGCGACCGAAATCCTCGGGCTGCATGCGGAAATCCTTGTTGGCCTGAACATAGACGGGCTTCACACGACCGCGGTCGATGAAGTCGTTGACATAGGTGCCGCCCCAGGCGGTCGACAGGGTCGAGTCGATATCGGCCAGGCTGATATTCAGAGCGCTCGCCTTTTCCTCGTCGATGTTCAAGGAGAATTGCGGCGTATCTTCCTGGCCGTTCGGACGGGTGCCGGCAAGCTTCGGATTCTTGCCGGCAGCCCCGAGCAACTGATTGCGGGCAGCGATCAGTGCCGCGTGACCGGCACCGTTGATGTCCTTGATGAAGAAGTCGAAGCCGCTCGAGCTGCCGAAGCCGGGGATGGCCGGCGGCGCCAGCGCAAAGACATTGCCGTCCTTGATTTTCGAGAAAGCACCCATCGCGCGGCGTGCGATCGCTTGCGCCTTGGATTGCGGCGTCTTGCGCAGGTCGAAGTCCTTCAGCCTCACGAAAACGAGGCCAACATTCTGGCCCTGACCGCTGAAGCCGAAGCCGGCGACAGCGAATGCGCCTTCGACATAGTCCTTTTCGGTGTTGAGGTAATAGTTCCTCACCTGGTCGAGCACGGCCTTGGTGCGTGAATCCGTGGCGCCCGGCGGCAGCTGAATGGCGGTCAGCAGGATGCCCTGGTCTTCATCCGGCAGGAAGGAGCTCGGCAGGCGGTTGAACAGAGCAGCAACGGCACCGCCGATAAGGACGAATATCAGCAGGAAGACGATGCTGAGGCGGATCATGCCGTGAACGCCGCGCTGGTAGCGATGCGTTGCCCGCTCGAAGTTGCGATTGAACCAGCCAAACAGACCGCGCTCTTTGGCGCCATGCTTGGGCTTTCTCAAAAGGGTGGCGCAAAGGGCGGGCGTCAGGATAAGAGCAACGATGACGGACAGCACCATCGCGGAGACGATCGTCACCGAGAACTGCCGGTAGATGACACCGACCGAACCGGAGAAGAAGGCCATCGGGATGAACACGGCCGAAAGCACGGTGGCGATACCGATCAGCGCGCCGGTGATTTCCTGCATCGACTTGATCGTGGCCTCGCGCGGCGACAGTCCCTCCTCCTCCATCACGCGCTCGACATTCTCGACCACCACGATGGCATCGTCGACCAATAGACCGATGGCGAGCACCATGCCGAACATGGTCAATGTGTTGATGGAATAGCCGAACAGCGCCAGCACGCCGAAAGTGCCGAGAAGCACGACCGGGACGGCGAGCGTCGGGATGAGCGTGGCGCGGATGTTCTGCAGGAAGACGAACATGACGATGAAGACGAGTACGATGGCTTCGAACAGCGTCTTGACCACGTCCTCGATCGACAGCTTCACGAAGGGCGTCGTATCGTAGGGATAGACGATCTCCACATTCGGCGGCAGCGTCTGGCTGAGATTGTTGATGGTCGTGCGGACCGCTTCCGCCGTGTTGATGGCGTTGGCGCCCGAGGCCAGCATCACCGCCAGGCCGGCGGAGGGATGACCGTTATAGGTACTCGACGTCGTGTAGCTCTTGGCGCCGAGTTCGACGGAGGCGACGTCATTCAAGCGAACCAGCGAACCGTTCGGCTGGCTCTTGAGGATGATGTTGTTGAACTGCTCGGGCGTCTGCAGACGGCTCTTGGCTGTGACGGTCGCATTGAGCTCCTGGCCCTTGCGCTGCGGCAATGCACCGAGCTGGCCGGCCGAGACCTGCGAGTTCTGGGCCTGGATGGCAGAGACGACATCCGACGTCATCAGCTGGTATTTGGCGAGCTTGTCCGGATCGACCCAGATGCGCATGGCGTAGCCGGAACCGAAGATCTGCGTGTTGCCCACGCCTTCGATGCGCTTCAGCGTGTCGTTGAGGGTGCTGTCGACGTAGTCGGCAAGGTCGTTCGAGTTAAGCTTGCCGTCGGTCGATACGAAGCCCACGACCATCAGAAAGTTCGACGTCGACTTGGAAACCACGATACCCGTGGATTGCACGGTCTGCGGCAGCTGCGCGGTGACGAGTTGCAGCTTGTTCTGCACCTGCATCTGCGCAACGTCGGGATCGGCCTTGTTGGTGAAGGTCAATGAAATCGAGGCCTGACCCGTCGAGGTCGAGGTCGAGGTCATGTAGTCGAGATTGTCGATGCCCGTCATGCCCTGCTCGATGACCTTGGTCACCGAGTTTTCGACGGTTGCCGCGTCAGCCCCGGAATAGGTGGCGCTGATGCTGACCGTCGTCGGCGCGATTTGCGGATATTGCGAAATCGACAGGGTGAAGATCGAAAGTGCGCCCGCCAGCATGATGACGATGGCGATCACCCAGGCAAAGATCGGCCTGTCGATGAAAAAACGAGACATCGTCTAACCTCACTTCTGGACGCCGGAGGCGGCTTTGATATCGGTCTTCTCCAGCCCGGCCTGCTCGGCAGACGGCTTGCCATCGGCGGCTGCCTGCTTCACTTCGCCGGTCGCATCGTCGATCGTTACCGGAGACACCGTAACTTCCTGACCGTCGCGGACGCGCTGAACGCCTTCGACGATTACGCGATCGCCGTCGGCGACGCCCTGGTTGACAAGCCAGCTATTGCCGATGCTGCGTTCCACCTTCAACACCCGCTGCTGTACCTTGCCCTCCGCAGTCACGAACATGGCGATCGGTTCGCCCTTCGTGTTGCGGGTCACGGCGCGCTGCGGCACCACGAAGCTGTTTTCGGCAATGCCTTCCTGAATGGTGGCGCGAACATACATGCCCGGCAGCAGGATGCGATCCGGATTGGGGAAGACAGCGCGCACGGTGATTGTGCCGACCGTTTCCGCAACGGAGGATTCGGCAAACTGCAGCGTGCCGGTTTCCTTGTATTGGCTGCCGTCTTCGAGCGTCAGGTGAACCGAAACATTGTTGCCGCTGGTCTTCAGCCGACCTTCCGCGACAGCGCGGCGAAATTCGAGCAGGTTGGTGCTCGACTGCGTGACATCGACATTGATCGGATCGAGCTTACGGATGGTTGTCAGCGCCGTCGTCTGATCGGCGGTGACGAGAGCGCCGACCGTGACCGTGGAGGCATCGACGCGGCCGGCGATCGGCGCGCGCATCTTGGTGTAGTCGAGATTGATGCGCGCCGTTTCCAGCGCGGCCTTTGCGGATGCCACGTCCGCGTTGGCCTGCGCCAATGTGGAAACCGCGTCGTCGAGGTTCTGCTTGCTGACCGCATCCTGCTGGGTGAGGCTCTTGTAGCGATCGACCTTCGACTGGGCACTCGGCAAGGCGCCTTGGGCCTTTTGCAAGGCCGCGGCGGCGCTGTCATAGGATGCCTGGTAAGAGGACGGATCGATCTCGTAGAGGACGTCGCCTTCCTTGACTTCGCTGCCTTCCTTGAAATTGCGGCTGCGGATGATGCCGCCGACTTGCGGGCGCACTTCGGCGACAAGATAGGCGCTGGTGCGCCCAGGCAGTTCGGCGGTGATGGCGACGGATTGCGGATGCAGCGACATCGCGCTGACTTCTGTCTTTACGACCGGCGCATTGTTCTGCGCGGAATTCTGCTGGTTGCAGCCGGCCAGTAACATCGCAGCGATCAATCCTGCGGCGGTCAGCGACGAGCGGCCGGCTGAAAGGCGGTTGGATGTCGGCGGATATACGAGTGCAGAAGTGGGAGGAGCGAGCTTTCGCACGTTGCTATTTCCTGTTGCCTTATTTATAGTACCAAGTCGTACCGAAAATATTTATACAGCGTCAAATGTCAATCGTATTCGGTTGTTGGGGTCAATTCGGTGTGCTGACAAAGGAACGAACAGCCAAGGCCGACCAGGCTGCCACGCGCCGCCCGCGCGGTCGTCCGAAAACCGTGAGCGACGATGAGCGCCGCGCTGAGATCGTCAGAGAGGCGCGAGCGATCTTCTACGAACTCGGATATGCCGGTACAACCATGGATTTGGTTGCCACGCGATGCCGGATTTCGAAGCAGACCCTCTATAGGCTGTTTCCGAGCAAGACCGATCTGTTTGTGGCCATCATCGCCGAGCATCGCGCATCCATGCTGGCCTTGCCGCGGCCAGACGATGAGAACCTGCCGTTCGACAAGGCGCTCGAGCAGATATTCATGATCGATATCGATGAAGATCAGGAGCGTGAACGGGACGCTTTTATTCATCTCGTCATCAGTGAATCGCAACAATCTCCGGAGATCGCGATGTTGCTGCATACTTACGGCGGCAAGCAATCGCAGCTGATGTTGGCGGATTGGCTTCTTGAGCAGCAGCGGCGCGGAGTGATCGAGATTGCCGATGCGGCAAGCGGGGCGCGTATGCTGATGAGCATGATCTTCGATGCTATGATCTCGAGGCCGGGCCGTCCGAAGGATTGGACGGACCGCGAAATGCGGCTGCGCCATCTGCGTCATTGCATCGCAATCTTTACTGCCGGCGTCCGGCCGCGCAAGGACGGCTGCTAAACCGCGCCGCTAGAGCGTTTCCACTTTTCTTTGAATCGCGAAAACGCTCTATGCTCTTATTTCCCAACGCATTCCTGACGGAAAACCGCTGCGCACTTTTCCTGGAAGTGCTTTAGCTTCCACCCGGTATACGACAACCTCGTCGTCCTGACGGTCGCCTCATAAGAAAAATGCCGATATGGCCTGGGGAGCCATACCGGCATCATTTCGTATCCGGCAAAGGCCGGAATTATTTAAATTCAGTGTGCCACCACTTTTGCTGTGTCCGTTCCCGTTTCGAACAAGGGATTGGGCAAGCCATTTTCATACATTTCCTGCAACACGGCCCCGAGTGCCAAGTCCAGGCACCAGACCGGGAATTCAGCGTTCAGGTTTTTGGCGCTTTGCCGTGCATAGGTGATGAGCCGAGCGATTGATGCCAGTTCCTTGAGCGAATCAGGATCCTGGTATGCTGCGTCGATCGGAAGTGCTGATGTCATTTCGTACCCTCTATTGCCCCCGTTCCCGGCAGACGAATCGTGTCTGGCCGGGAACATGAGCAAACCGTAACGAAAGTTTTGCAGGTTGGCGCGTGACATGCAGCGTGACACGACGCTTGGTTGCGGCAAATTCCGCTCTTACCGCCTCCAAAGGTCAGGCACGGAGAAAATCGCAACGAGGCACATCTTGGCGTCGATCGCTTGACTGGCCAGACCGGCCCGCACCGCAGTTGTTGGCGATAATTCTGTGCCGGCCCAAAGCAGCAACTTTCGGCCTGCCTCGGATTGACGGCATCGTTATTCTCGCGGGAGCGGCAGCCTTAGTTGCGCAGGCCGACTGACGCGTCCGCTGCATGCGGAATATGATTTGGCAGAACGTCGGAAGCGTTTGCCAATGACTTGATCAACGTCAGCACGGACTGGCGAATGCTGGGATCGTTGATCTTCATGAACGCCTTGTTGAGGCTGAGGCCCTCTTTCGATGTCAGGAAGTCCGACAGATCTTCCAGACCATTGATCGCGCCGAGGCCATCGGTGTTCAGCGGCTGCGAATTATCCTGCTGGAAGAAGAAGGCAACCGGTACCGCCAGCACGCCGGCAATCGCCTGCAGCCGGCTGGCGCCGATGCGATTGGTGCCCTTTTCGTATTTCTGCACCTGCTGAAACGTCACGCCGATCTGTTCGGCAAGCCGCTCCTGACTCATGCCAAGCATGAGACGACGCGTGCGCACGCGAGAGCCAACATAGGCATCGATCGGATTCGGTACTTTTGCACTCACGGCGCAATCTCCTTATCACTTAGGGGCTGGTGGAAACACCATGCTCGTACCCTTCTCGCGAAGGGACGCGTCCTTCATCTGCCCGCAAAATGTGCGTTAAATATGAGTGTAACTCAACTAAAAGTCTTTTGCTGCAAAGTTTATAATCCGCCCCCGCATAAACCTCAGAAAAGGTGATTCGCGTCAATGCGGATTGAAAATGGAGGATGGCTTGCAATTGTAGACGCGGCAGAGCGGGTTATCCCTGGTGGGAACATAAGTGCGGCTGGCATAGTCGGAGATGCCGCATTGCCCGCGGCCGGCCACATAGCGGTCGTAAAGAACGGGGCCGCCTCGGGACGAAGGATAGCGCAATATTACCGCCCGTTCGGCTGCGATAAGCTGCTGCACCGATGCGCAGGTCTTGCCGAGCGACTCGTAGCGGGAAATCGCCCATGCCGGCCCGGCTACCGTGATCGTCATTAGGACAAGGGCTGCGGCAATGGTCCTCATCGGTGATCCCTCCCAGCGAAAGCGTTCCATCTTAGATAGTCGCGATGCGGGAAATGCCAAGGTGGAGGAATGCTTCCCGTTGTACGGAAATCGGGCGTTCCGTCGCCGCTGCGGAAAACCGCAGACATTCGAAGCCAACAGGCGATAGCCAAGAACTTCCTTTCAGTTCAATGAAAGGTTGGGCGTGCATGTCTCTCCTGCTTCAGGAGGAAGCGCGTGCCGTGCCGTTGTCAATCGGCGCCGGTACACAATTGGAGAGGAGAACTTCATGCGTGCATCCAGCATTCTTAGATATTCGACGGCTTTTTCCATTGCGATAGCCGCAGCCGGATTTGCCGCCACTGCCGCCAACGCCGCTGACAAGATTTCCATCATGGTGGGCGGTTACGAAAAGCAGATCTATCTGCCGGCCAAGCTTGCCGAAGGGCTTGGCTATTTCAAGGAGCAGGGGCTTAACGTCGAACTTCTCAATGAGCCTGCAGGCGTTGATGCGGAAAACGAAATGCTCGCAGGCGCCGTCCAGGGCGTCGTCGGCTTCTACGACCATTGCATCGACCTTCAGGGCAAGGGCAAGTTTGTCGAATCCGTCGTGCAGTTCAGCCAGGCGCCGGGCGAAGTCGAGCTGGTGTCGGCCAAGCATCCGGAAATCAAATTCCCCGCCGATTTCAAGGGCAAGAGCCTCGGCGTCACCGGCCTTGGTTCCTCGACCAACTTCCTGACGCAGTATCTGGCCATCAAGGCCGGCCTGAAGCTGGGGGAATTCACCTCCGTTCCGGTTGGTGCCGGTCAGACCTTTATCGCCGCCATGCAGCAGGATGCCATTCAGGCCGGCATGACGACGGAGCCGACGGTCTCGCGTCTCCTGAAGACCGGCGAAGCCAAGGTTCTCATCGACATGCGCACGATGGCCGGAACGAGGGCCGCCCTGGGTGGGACCTATCCTGCTGCGTCTCTTTATATGCAGGAGTCGTGGGTCAAGGATCACAAGGAGGAGGTGCAGAAGCTTGCGAATGCTTTCGTCAAGACGCTGCATTTCATCAACTCGCATTCAGCCGCCGAGATCGCCGACAAGATGCCGAAAGACTTCTATGTCGGCGACAAGGAAGGCTATGTGAAGGCGCTTGAAAACGGCAAGGCGATGTTCACGCCCGATGGCGTGATGCCGGAAGACGGTCCGAAAACCGTTCTTGCCGTGCTTTCCGAGTTCTCCAAGAACGTACAGGGCAAGGCGATCGATCTGTCGAAGACCTACACGACGGAATTCGTCAAAAACGCCAAATAGTGCGCCGTAGCGTTTCCGGCGCCGGCGGCATATCGAGCCGCCGGCGTCCGCGTTAATAAAATCGCAATGTTCCCTCGCAGGGTTGCGCACTGAAAGCTGACTGAAAGGTTGCCCGCGCTAGCCTCGTTGAGCTTCGTGGAGGAAGCGCCTTTCCAGAGCGTCGTGTGGCGCAAGAATAAAACAGGAGGAGACATTGATGCGTCCATCGCGCACGTTTTTTCATACCATAGCCCTTTCCCTCGTCATGACAGCTGCTTCCCTTGCAGCCACGGCCGCCAATGCTGCCGACAAGATTTCCATCATGGTGGGCGGCTACGAAAAGCAGATCTATCTGCCGGCCAAGCTTGCCGAAGGGCTCGGTTACTTCAAGGATGAAGGCCTCGAGGTCGAGCTTCTCAACGAATCCGCCGGCGTCGATGCCGAAAACCAGCTGCTGGCAGGCGCCGTTCAGGGCGTCGTCGGTTTCTACGACCACTGCGTCGACCTGCAAGCCAAGGGCAAGTTCATCAAATCGGTCGTGCAGTTCAGCCAGGCGCCCGGCGAAGTCGAGCTGGTTTCGGCCAAATATCCCGATATCAAGTCCTTCGCCGACCTGAAGGGCAAGCGCGCCGGCGTCACAGGCCTCGGCTCGTCGACGAACTTCCTGACGCTTTACATGGCGTCGAAGGCTGGCCTCTCGCCGGCTGACATCACGCCTGTTCCGGTCGGCGCCGGTCAGACTTTCATCGCCGCCATGCAGCAGGACGCCATCCAGGTGGGCATGACCACCGAGCCGACGATTTCGCGACTGCTCAAGACCGGCGAAGCGAAGATCCTCGTCGATCTGCGCACGCTGAAGGGCACCGAAGAGGCGCTCGGCGGTACCTATCCGGCGGCCTCGCTCTATATGGATGCCGCATGGGTCGACGCTCATAAGGAAGAAGTGCAGAAGCTCGCGAACGCTTTCGTCAGGACGCTGCGCTTCATCCATACGCATTCCGCCGCTGAAATTGCCGAGAAGATGCCGAAGGACTTCTACGTCGGTGACAAGGACGGCTACATCAAGGCTCTCGACGCCGGCAAGGAAATGTTCACCGCCGACGGCGTGATGCCGGAAGATGGTCCGAAGACCGTTCTCGCCGTGCTCTCGCAGTTCTCCAAGAACGTCAAGGGCAAGACAATCGACCTGTCGAAGACCTACACGACGGAATTCGTGAAGAACGTCAAGTAAACAGTCAGAACGCCGCTTCCGGCCAGTTTTCAGGCAGGTTCCGGAAGCGGCAGTTCAAGAGACTTTGCAGTTCCACTGGGCTTTGCGTGCACGCCCCAAAGGCACGCGTCAGGATCAGCACCATGCAACAGGATGAAAGCCGCACCCCGGCGATAGAGCTCATCAATGTCAGCCGCCGTTTCGTATCGCCGACCGGCAAGTCGCTGACCGCACTGCGCGATTTCAACATGACCGTCGAGCGCGGCGAATTCGTCGCCGTTGTCGGGCCGACGGGCTGCGGCAAGTCGACGACGCTCAACCTCGTCACCGGCCTTGCCAAGCCGAGCGCCGGCGAAGTCCGCCTGATGGGTGGCCCGGTCAACGGCATCGACCGGCGCGTCGGCTTCGCCTTCCAGACGGATGCGCTCTTCCCCTGGCAGAATGTCATCGAAAACGTCATGGCCGGCCCGCTGTTCCGCGGCAAGTCGAAGGCCGAGGCCGAGAAGATGGCCAAGGACTGGCTTGCCCGTGTCGGTCTTTCCAAGTTTCTGCATCACTATCCGCATCAGCTCTCGGGCGGCATGCGCAAGCGCGTCTCGCTGGCGCAGACCTTCATCAACGAGCCGGAAATCCTGCTGATGGACGAGCCCTTCTCGGCGCTCGACGTGCAGACCCGCACGGTCATGCATGAAGAACTGCTGAAGCTCTGGGCCGAACGCCAGGCTTCCGTCGTCTTCGTGACGCACGATCTCGAAGAAGCCGTTGCGCTCGCCGACAAGGTCTATGTGCTGACGGCCGGCCCGGCGACGGTCAAATCGGTCTACACGATCGACCTGCCGCGCCCGCGCGTCGTCTCGGAGATCCGCTACGAGCAGAACTTCATTGATTATTGCAAGACGATCTGGGACGACCTGCGTGAAGAGGTCGAAACCAGCTATCGCCGTGCCGCGGAAGCGGCATAAGGGAGGATTGATCATGGCAAATACAGCTCTCGAAGCAGGCAATGCTCCAATCTTCCGCGCCGGCACCTCGGACGCGGAAATCGAAGCCGCAGCGCTGAAGGCGCTCGCTCATCGCAAGTATGTCGTCAAGGCATGGCAGATCGGCATTTTGCTTGCCATCCTCGGCCTCTGGCAGCTCGCCTCCGACCTGCACTGGATCGATCCGTTCTTCTATTCGAGCCCGTACGGGATCGCACTGCGCCTCTGGGAGTGGATCACCGAGGGTACCGAGAGCGGCTCGCTCTGGTATCACCTCGGCGTCACCATGGAAGAAGCTCTGATCGGCTTCATCATCGGCTCGGTGACCGGCGTCCTTGTCGGCGTCGCCCTTGGCCGCAACAAGCTGGCTTCCGACATCCTCTCGATCTACATCAAGGCGATCAACTCGATCCCGCGCGTCGTTCTCGCGCCGATTTTCGTAATGATCATGGGTCTCGGCCTGGCGTCGAAGGTGGCGCTGGCCTTTATCATGGTGTTCTTCGTCGTGTTCGCCAATGCCTTCCAGGGCGTTCGCGAAGCCGACCGCAACATGATCGCCAATGCCCGCATTCTCGGCGCTTCCAACTGGCGGGTGACCCGCAACGTCATCCTGCCGTCAGCAATGAGCTGGATTTTTGCAAGCCTGCATATCTCCTTCTCCTTCGCCATCATCGGCGCGATCGTCGGTGAGTTCGTGGGATCGCTGGCCGGCATCGGCTACCTGATCTCGATCGCCAAGGGCACCTATGATGCCGCCGGCCTCTATGCCGCGATCATCCTGGTGATGGTCGTCACGCTCGGCGCCGAATATGTGATGACGCTCATCGAAAACCGCATCACCCGCTGGCGTCCGCAGCAGAGCCTCGACACGCACTAAGCGTTGATTTTCTGGTACCTCCCAAGGCCAGGGGCCGGGCGTTTCGCCCGGCCTTTTTTGTGTCGACGTAGAGACTCCCTCTCCCCGCAGGCGGGGAGAGGGGACTATCCCGCAATTGCTGCACTTGCCGACCAAAGACAGCGAACTAACTTCGCCCTTCAAACAGCCGGCAGCCGCACGCGGACCAGCAGGCCGCCACCCATCGCCTCGTCAAGCATGACAGAGCCGCCGGCGCCGTCGACGACTTCGCGGACGATGGCGAGACCGAGGCCACTTCCCTCTGGCTCCGTGCCCATGATGCGATAGAAGCGCTCGAAGACCTGGGCGCGTTCCGCTTCGGGGATGCCCGGTCCGTTGTCCTCGACCCATAGCAGAGCCGTATCGCCGTCGCGGCCGACTCCCACCGTCACGCGACCGCCCGCCTGCGTGTAGCGCAGTGCATTATCGACGAGATTGACCAGCATTTCACGCAGCATGGTGCCGTCGCCCTCGATATGAACCGCCGTATCATCCGCCTCGAGCCCGAGATCGATATTGCGGCGCAGGGCTTCCTCGGCGAGGGTTTCCAGCACACGCCGGGCGGTTTCCGCCAGATCGATGGTGTCGTTTCGCGGTCGGCGGCTGCCGGGTTCGGCACGCGAGAGTGTCAGAAGCTGGCTCGCAAGCCGCGTTACCTGTCGCGTGCTCGAACGCAATGCGGTCAGCGCCTCGTCACGCCTGTTATTGTCCGTTTCGCGTGCAGCAAAACTTGCCTGGGTCGAGATCAGGGCAAGCGGTGTCCGCAGTTGATGAGCGGCGTTCGAGACGAAGCGGCGCTGCGCCGCCATCTGGTTCTGCACCCGCTCCATGTGATCATTGAGGGCGTGGACGAGCGGCCGAAGCTCGTTCTGCACCATGTGAGGGTCCAGCGGATCGAGACGCTGGCGGCCACGCTCGCGCACGGCGTCGCGCAGGCGCAGCACGGGCGCAAGTCCGCGCTGCAGGCCGATGATGGTGACGAGCCCGGCAAGCAGGACAAGCGCGAGCTGCTTGGTGAAATCGGACAGCCACAGCCTGCGGCGCATGGCATATTGGCTGTTATGAGTAACAGCAACGGCGACGGAAATCGTGCTGTCCTGATCAAGGCCAACAACCGGGTGGCTCAGCATGAGTACACGCACGCCGTCGGTCCGAAACGTCATGTCCTCGCCGATCAGATCCCGCTTCGGCCGTGGCAGATCGGGAAAACCGGCGATGAGGCTCCCCCATGCCGTGACCACCTGATAAAAAACGCGGTCGCCATAGCCGGTATCGAACATTTCCAGCGCAGCCGGGGGAATATCGATCTGCACGGTGCCGCTTCCGTCGACATGCGTCGCTTCCGCGATGACGCGGGCGGAGGCGAGCAGCGTACGGTCGGTGACAAGATCGGCCGTCGCATCGGCGGAACGGAAGCTTAGATAAAGGTTGATGCAGATCGCGCCGATCAGGGTCAATACGACCCAGGCAAACAGCTGCGCGCGAAGACTGCTCGCTACCCCGCCGAGGGTGCGGCTTACAAGGCCTTTGGATGGTGCAGCCTCATCATTGCGCATGGCGAAGGAGGTAACCCAGGCCGCGCAGCGTTGCGATCTGCACGGAACTGCCTTCAAGCTTCTTGCGGACGCGATGCACATAGATCTCGATGGCGCTGGTGTCGGCGAGATCGTCAAAACCGAAGACGCTTTCCGAGAGCGTCGCCTTTGTAACGGTCGTGCCTGCCTTCATGATCAGGTGTTCGAGCACCGCGTGCTCGCGCGGTGTCAGCGCCAGGGATTCTCCGGCCAGAGAGAATTGCCGCGTGCCGCCATCGAACACCAGGTCGCCGACGGCGATCTCCGGCGCGGCGCGGTCGTGACCGCGGCGGACGGCCGCGCGTATGCGCGCTTCGAGCTCGGCAATTTCGAAGGGCTTCGCCAGATAATCGTCGGCGCCGCTGTCGAGGCCGGCAACGCGGCCGTCGAGGCTGGCATTGGCCGTCAGGATGATGACCGGCACCTTGTTGCCGCTCTGGCGCAGTCGCTTCAGCAGAGTTAACCCGTCCATCTTCGGCAGCGACAGATCGAGGATGACGATGGCGTAAGCTGCGACTTTCAGCATGTGCTCGGCATCTTCGCCATCATAGGCGATATCGACGACATACTGCGCCTGACGCAGCGCCTTGCCGAGCCAGGACGCCAGTTCGCGGTTGTCTTCGACGATCAGGAGCCTCATGGCGCGACTATACAGCAAGTGTCGGATATGGCGAATATTTCCGGCGGTTTTCCAGCCTGTACGTCATCGGTTGGCGAGCCGCAAACCCATCTCCCGGACCTCTCGCAAATAGACCTTGCGCGCATAGGGCGGGGTCAGATTGTGGTCAGCTTCGGGAATGACGGTGAGGCGTATGTCCGGAAAATGCTTTAATCCGACACCGTTCTCGCCGAACTCGTCATGCAGATGATCGAGCCCGATATCGTGGGCGCTGTAGATCAGGGACATATCGACGCCACGCTTGGCAAGCGTGCGGAAACCACCCAGCACAGGTCCTTGAGCCGCAGCGAAGATGGGGAACGCACCGAGCAGGTGGCGTACCGTTCGTATCGCCCGCCGACCGAGCCCGGTCGCCATGTTGCATATGGCGCTCCTTGCATCGACTTGGCCGCCGAAGAGCCGCTTCAGCGTTTCCATCTGCAGGAGTTTGCGCCCATAAGTTTCCAGCGAACGGGGAGCAAAGCGCAGGGCTTCATCGACCGATCGGCTCTCGTCCCAATGGAAGCTGTAGGGATTGACGGTGATGAGGCCGCGGCAGCGCGTATCGCGCAATGCTGCCTGAAAGGCGAGATAGCCACCGCTGCAACGCCCGACCACATAGGTTGGTAGTAGAGCCCGTCTCTCCAGCAGGTCCAGTGCCTCTGCGACATCGAGATGCTGTTCGCGGGAATAGAGCACCTGCTCGGGGGCGCCGGAAAGCGGCGGGCTGTCGCCGACATTGGCCGTATCGAAACGCAGCGAGGCAATGCCGTCGCCGGCAAGCGAGCGCGCCATGGTGACCGACATACGACCCCAGCCGGCGTGCCTGTCATAGGCCGTCGTAAGGAGCAGCGCGGTCGCGCCGGTGCGCACACCTTCGGGCTCGCAGAGAATGCCGAACAGGCGGTTGTCCGCGCCGAAACGCAGCGGCGTTTCGCGAAAGCCTTCGCCGATGAGAGGTTCCGCGAGGGGCGGCGTAAGTTCGGTCGATGTGGCCTCACCGGTTTTAGCGGCTACCGACTGCACCCATTCGACTATTTTCCGGCCGGTTTCGGTCGGCATGGTGGCGATGGTCGGGTTCGAGACGAGATCGTCGTAACCTTCGTAGGAAGTTTCAGTGACCTCGGGGCCGAGCGTTTCGAGATGGTGCGCGAAGTCGGAGTCTCCGGGGCGGCCCGGGCGCGTCAGCACCAGGCAATTCGGCGTCGCGAGCCGATCCAGTGTCATGAGGTTCAGCTTCTTCACTGCATCGGCCGCGCTATCGGGCATCCGGAGGCTTGCGACGGTGACGCCCTCCGTCTGGCGCTGCGCTTCGGCAAGCCCCATGCTCTCATCGATCATCTTCGACCAGACGGTCAGTTCGCGAAGATAGGCACGACCTGAGACGACGGGTGCAAGAAAGGCGATGCCGTCGATGCCGGCAAGCCGCTCGGCGAGAGCGGCGGCGATGGTTCCGCCAAGCCCTTGGCTGACGAGGATCAGCCGCTCGCAGCCGGAAAGCGCCTTCAGCTTTGCTGCTGCCGCGAGAGCGGTTTCATGCCACGGCTCCAGACCTTTGCCTTCATCGGTCAGATCAAGCGCATCGCCCGTGCCGGCGTAATCGAAGCGAAGGCTCGATATGCCGATATCGGCGAGATCCTCAGCCAGAATCCGCCAGAACTTGCGGACGCACATCTCCTCGAAACCCCAGGGGCTGAGAAACAAGACAGCGCTACCGCGCGAGGGTGTGACGGCTGATGTAAACAAGCCGACCGTGCCGGCAAAGGTTACCGGGATGGCTGCGGATCTTGTCTGCCCTTGCTTGCCCTGCTTTTCGGCGGCTCCCCAACCAGCCATGCTAGTCTCCTCACATTCGGCGCGGCGCTAATAGAGCCAGAGCCTGAGTGGCAATCGGATTTATGCGTGCAGGCAATCGCATCGCGATCTTCTGCATGACGTCGATATCTTCGGCTGGAACGGCTTTCAGCAGTCTGAGCGCAATGCCATAGGCCAGCGCACCGGCGATGATGGCGCCTACGAGGCCTGCGACACCGGTCAGCGCCTGAACGAAACCATAGGCTGCAACCGCGCACACAATGGCAGCAACCGTGACTTTTGCAAGGTTGATGAGCATACCGCGCGTCGATCCTTCGAATTCCATGCGGCGTACCGTCATCAGGCACAGGGCGACAAAGGTGAGCAGGCGAACAAGCGCGGCACCCTCGCCTCCGTAGAAGGGCACGGCGACTGCGCAGCCGACGACCATGACGAAGCTGGCGACGACGCCGATGACGGTGCGTTCGCGCACGCGATCCAGTGAATAGAGATATTGCGTGCAGATCTGCATGAAGACGTAGGGCACGGCAGTCAGGGACAGCAGCGCCACCATGCCGCCGCTCGGCGCAAAGGCCGGGCCGAAGATCGTTACGACAAGTTCCGGCGAGATGGCTGCCAGACCGAAACTCATCGGCAGGGTGATGTAGGCAATGCTGCGCGCCACTCCGGCGAAGACCTCGACCGGCAGCTTGTCCGATTCCCTCGCGTGCATCTGCTCGGAATAATAGGGCAAGAGGCTACCGCTCAACTGCACCGGCAGCTGCAGCGCCAGGTTGGCGAGCGACAGGCCGACGGCGTAAAAGCCGACCGCTTCGATGCCCCAGTAACGCTGCAGGAACAACAGCTCGATGCGGTTGAGGAAGATCGAGCTGTTGATGAGTTCGATCGAAAGAATGAGCGACGAACTGGCGAGAGCGGAAAGGCCGACACCGCAGCTGTTCTTGCGGACAATCGCGATTCTGAGCGTCGCGATGAACATCGGCAGCTGGCCGATCGCATAGCCGGCAAGTGCGCCGCTGACGCCAAAGAAGATCGCTCCCGCAAGGACGGTAACCAGCTGCAGCGCCGAGCTTATCAAGGTGATGCGCAGGAACGCGCTGACCCGCTGTTCGCCGATCAGATAGTTTTTGCTATAGGCGCCAAGAGACTGAAGAACGAAGAAGACGCCTGTTATGGCAATGACTTCAGATGCATCGCCCGCCCAGTGCAAACGCTCCGTATCCCAATAATAGGCGACATAGCCGGCGAGCAGGATGACGGTTGCGAGAATCGTCGGCTGCAGAAGGTAAGCGGCAAAGCCCAGCCGCTCTTCCGTCGAATAGCCGTTTCCTTTCAGCTGCGGCAGGACGCGCAGCAGGGTAACGCCGGCGCCGAGCTCGGCGACGAGCGCGCCTGTTGTCGTCAGCCATAGGGAGAAGGCGATGATGCCGTTGGCCTCCGGGCCAAGCAGACGCGCCGCGATGATCGAACAGGCAAAGCCGGTCGCAAGCAGGGTCAATCCCGCCGCGGCGTTCAAAACCGAATTTGCCATTATGCTCTTCGTCATGAAGATTGACCGTTCCTCAAATTGCCGGAACCTATACACATATCCGGCTCTTCGTGGAGATAGCGTCAGCTCTATTTCATATGCCTTAATATTTAGGGTTTAATGCTGCCATAAGTTCGTTTTTTACTTCGGCTAATATTCTTTCTCTCTGATATTGGCCGCTCCAAGGCTTGTGCGGAGGGTTTCATTGTTCAGCCTCATCGTCTGCACGATCGATCGGTTCGATCAGCTGGAGCGGTTGTTCCATTCGCTGGTGGGGCAGAGTCATAAGGATTTCGAGGTCATCGTCGTCGATCAGAATGCCGACGACCGGCTGCGGGCGCTGATCGAAAGCTTCTCCTCTTCCTTCACGATCCGTCACATCCGTTCGCCGAAGGGACTTTCGCGCGCGCGCAACAATGGCATGGCCGTCGCGGCAGGCGATTACATCTGCTTTCCCGATGATGATTGCTGGTATGAGGCCGATACGCTTTCGATGGCCGCGGCGCTGTTTTCGGTGCATCCCGAGCTTGCGATCGTCACTGGCCGCACGCTCGATGCCGAGGGGCTTGCTTCCGTCAGCCCGACAGGCGAGACGCGGCTGGCGCTGACGCGCTGGAACTACCTGAAGTGCGGCAATTCCAATGGGATCTTCGTGCGCCGCGCCGCATTGGCTGATATCGGCGGCTTCGACGAGAATCTCGGCGTCGGCTCGGAATCGCCGTTCCAGAGCGGCGAGGAAGCGGATTTCCTGCTGCGCGCGCTCGGCGCCGGCAGGCAGGCGATGTTCTTCCCGGAATTGATCGTCCATCACGATCAAGTCACCAGCGAGTATGGGCCGCGGCAGGTAGAGCGAGCCCGCAAATATGGGCGCGGCTTCGGCGCTCTGATGCGCAAGCAGGCGTTTCCGCCGTATTATGTCGGCTACCGGCTGTTTCGTCCGGTCGCCGGCTGGCTGGCGGCGCTGGCGCGTTTCAACGTCGATGCGGCACGCTACAAGCGCGCCTGGCTGATGGGTATTCTGGAAGGTTATGCGGCCTGGCCGCGTTGGCGCAGAGGCTGAGGCGATTTGCCTCTCGGCGTCAGCGTCTCGGCATAGACATCCATGTAGCGTTGGGCGACTTCATTCCATGCATAGGCGCGGGCGTCCCGCAGCAATTCCTGCCGCAGGCTCAGATCGTCGGCCTCTAGGCGCTCGAAAGCTGCGGTCAGGGTATCGGCGGTTGCTTCCGGATTTGCGAAATCTGCGAGCATGAGGGCCGGATGGGTTTCGGCCATCGCCTTATAGGCCTCATTGGCGTTCAGCACCGGCAGCAGGCCGGCGCTCATCGCCTCGATCGCCACCAGGCCGAAGCCTTCATATTCTGAAGCTGAAGCGAAGAGCGAGGCGCGGGCGATGATGTTGCGGATCGAGCCTTCATCGATCGAAATATGCAGAGCAACATTGTGTGTTAGATCGCGGACGGCAATTTCCTTTTCCAGCATTGCACGATCTAGATCAGACTCGGCGCCGATAATATCGAGGTGCCAGTCGTCACGGCGGGCCGCGAGCACCTTCATGACGTCGAGAAGATGATCGAGCCGCTTGTTGATGGAGAAACGGCCGATGGTGACGACGCGGCGGCGCGCTTCCAGCGCAGCGCAATTTGAAAATTTGCTGACATCGGCGCCGTTTTCGATCAAGTGCACGCGGCTGTCGGCGATCTGGGAAAAGAGGCGCGCGTCGGACTGGCTGCAACAGATGAGAGAGGCATAGCCGAGCGCGGACAGCCGCGTCGCGGTATTGAACCAGACCTTCTTGATGGCTGCATATTTCTGCGTGTGGAAGAAGCCGCCATGCGTGGTCGCGACCATGGGGCGCCCATGCAGGAGCTTGCCCCATGCCAGTGCATCGAAGAAGAAGTCGACGGCATGGACATGAATGAGGTCGGCATGGGCCAGATGGCGGAAGACCTTGGGTGCCAACGGATAGCGGCTGGAGCCGGACCAGGGAATGCGGACGATTTCGATGCCGTCGATGGTCTCGCTTTCGGCAAGTTCCCGGCCGGGATCGGAAAACAGGCTGTTGCAGGTGACGACGCGCACGCGATAGCCGCGGGAAACCAGCTGGCGGCAGAGGTTGGCAACGACGTCTTCCAGGCCGCCCTTGTTCGGCAGGAACTGACGCACGACATGTACGATCAGCGGCCCGGCCTGCTTGTTTGCCTGAATATCCGCAACAGCCGATGTCATCGATCCACCCTCGACCTCTATGCCGCGCCGCATGGCGAGCAATCCGGCGCTGCAGCGCGCCGCCCGTTGATCAGTCGGCAAAGCAGATCATCGGGTCGGTTAAAAAGGGTTTAATCGCCGGCGGAAAGCCGAGCGGTTTCGGGCAAGAGGGTTAATAGCGGGGCGTTAGGCGGCAGAAAGGTCGAGCTTGTCAGGTGAATATGACAATGCTGGACCAGTGTGCCCGGCCCCTTACCCTAACCCTCTCCCCGCATTGCGGGGAGAGGGGATTGCTTCGGTGTTTGCTGCGTGCCTTTCGTTTCGCCCACAGAACTCGATGAACTCCCTCTCCCCGTCAAAACGGGGAGAGGGCTGGGGTGAGGGGCAATTTCCAATGAGATGATGTATTGCGACCCGAAATCCGGATCTCTCAAAACGCTCGGAAGGTTAGCGTCGTCAGCGAGCGGACGATGCCGGGGATATTGGCGATGTGGTCGTTGATGAACTTGCCGATATCCTGCTCTTCGGCAATGTAGACCTTCATCAGGAGGTCGTAGTCGCCGCTGGTGGAATACAGTTCCGAAACCAGCTCCGTCTGGTAGATGGCGTCGGCGACCTCGTAGGTCTTGCCGGGGGCGCATTGGAGCTGAACGAAAATGGGCTTCATGAGGATGTCCTGCTTCTGTCTGCCGCCGCAATGGCGGCCGGTTTTTCTCTATCATGGTCGAAAGCGTCCTCGCCATGCAAGTTTTTCTCCAGAGCCGATGATTTTTTGGCATCATGCCATGTCCATCGGATGTCGCTCTTGCCGCTTCCGCAATTTCGAGCATAGCGCTAGATTGGTGCCATTAGCTCTCTCGATTGGACCGATTTCATGCTGAATGACCCGCGCTCCCACGGTCTTTGGGAAAAGACCGCCCCGCTTCCGCCATCAACGAAGCCACTTTCCGGCGATGTCTCCGCCGATGTCGTGGTGGTCGGGGGCGGCTATACCGGTCTTTCGACGGCGCTGCATCTGGCGGAAGCCGGCACGAATGTCGTGCTGCTGGAAGCCAATGAAATCGGCTTTGGCGGGGCGGGGCGCAATGTCGGTCTCATCAATGCCGGCATGTGGGTGATGCCGGACGATCTACCGGGCGAACTCGGTGCCGTCCACGGCGAGCGGCTGCTCGATCTGCTCGGCAATGGGCCGAAGCTGGTCATGGAACTGATCGACAAGCACGGCATCGCCTGCGAGCTTGAGCGCAACGGTACGCTGCATTGCGCCGTCGGGCCGGAGGGGCTGAAGGAAATCGAGGAGCGCGCCCGGCAATGGGGAAAGCGCGGTGCGCCGGTCACCGTGCTGGATGCGCGGGAAACGGAGCGCCGCGTCGGCAGTTCGGCCTATGCGGGGGCACTGCTCGACATGCGCGCCGGCACGCTGCAGCCGCTTGCCTACGCGCGCGGCCTTGCCCATGCCGTGGTCAACGCCGGCGTTACCATTCACACCGGCAGCCGCGTGACATCGACGGAAAGAAGCGGAGCGAAATGGGTGGTTTCGACCGATGGCGGCAAGGTCAGCGCCGACTGGATCGTGGTGGCCACGGACGCTTACAGCACCGGCCCGTGGGAAAAGGTTCGGAACGAACAGGTGCATCTGCCCTATTTCAACTTCGCCACCGTCCCCCTCGGCGACAACTTGCGCAAATCCGTGCTGCCCGGGCGCGAGGGGGCTTGGGATACGAAAGAAGTGCTCTCGTCCTTCCGCATGGATCAGGCCGGCCGGCTCGTTCTCGGCAGCGTCGGTGCGCTGCGCAACACCGGTCTTGCCATTCACAAGAACTGGGCTCGGCGGTCGATCAAAAAGCTCTTTCCGCAGCTCGGCGACATTCCGTTCGAATGCGAATGGTATGGCAAGATCGGCATGACCGACAATGCGCTGCCCCGTTTCCACAAGCTGGATCAGAATGTCGTCGGCTTCTCCGGCTATAATGGCCGCGGCATCGCGCCGGGCACGGTGTTCGGCAAGGTGCTTGCCGCTCATATTCTCGGGCAGATTTCCGAGGCCGATCTGCCGCTGCCGGTGACCGATATCGTCGAGCCGAGCTTCAGGGCGGCAAAGGAAATGTGGTACGAGGCGGGCGCCCAGGCCGCGCATTTCGTCGGCGCTAGAGTCTAAGGCAATTCCGAGAACCAACATTACGGGAAGAGGAAACAAGATGACCGCGACATCAGATCTTGCCGCCGAAACCAAGGTTATATTGACGGAGCTCGGCGTATCGGCCGATCGTTACATCGGCGGAACGCTTGCCGTCACCTCTCCTGTGACCGGCGCCGAAATCGGCCGGCTGAAGGAGCATTCGGCCGGTGAGGCGAAGGCGGCAATCGCGGCGGCGCACGCGGCGTTTCTGTCCTGGCGTAATGTGCCGGCGCCGAAGCGCGGCGAGCTGATCCGTCTACTCGGCGAGGAGCTGCGCGCCGGCAAAGCCGCCCTTGGCCGGCTCGTCTCGATTGAAGTCGGCAAGATCACTTCTGAAGGTCTTGGCGAGGTGCAGGAGATGATCGATATCTGCGACTTCGCTGTGGGACTCTCGCGTCAGCTTTATGGCCTGACCATCGCCACCGAGCGCTCCGAGCACCGGATGATGGAAAGCTGGCATCCGCTAGGGGCGATCGGAATCATCTCGGCCTTCAATTTCCCCGTCGCCGTCTGGTCATGGAATGCGGCGCTTGCCATCGTCTGCGGCAATTCCACCATCTGGAAACCGTCGGAAAAGACGCCGCTGACGGCGCTTGCCGTACAGGCTCTGTTTGAAAAGGCACTGAAGCGCTATGTCGCCGAGGGCGGCGAGGCGCCGGCCAATCTTTCGACGCTTTTGATCGGTGGCCGCGATCTCGGTGAGCTTTTGGTCGATCATCCGCAGGTGCCGTTGGTCTCGGCAACCGGATCGACCGCCATGGGCCGCGCGGTCGGTCCACGTCTTGCCGGCCGTTTCGCCCGCGCCATCCTCGAGCTCGGCGGCAACAACGCAGCCATCGTCTGCCCGACGGCCGATCTCGATCTCACCCTGCGTGGCGTCGCCTTTTCCGCGATGGGTACGGCCGGCCAGCGCTGCACGACGCTGCGCCGCCTTTTCGTTCATGACAGCGTTTACGATCAGCTCGTTCCGCGCCTACAGAAGGCCTATGGTTCGGTGACGATCGGCAATCCGCTTGAACCCGGCACTTTGGTCGGCCCGCTGATCGACAAACATGCCTTCGACGGCATGCAGGCAGCGCTTGCCGCTGCAAAGGCGGCCGGCGGAAAGGTCACCGGCGGCGAACGCGTCGAAAACGGTTCAGCCGATGCCTTCTATGTTCGCCCGGCTCTCGTCGAAATGCCGGAGCAGACCGGTCCCGTCGAGCAGGAAACCTTCGCGCCGATTCTCTATGTGATGAAATACAGCGATTTCGATAAAGCGCTGGCGCTGCATAATGCCGTGCCGCAGGGTCTGTCCTCCTCCATCTTCACCAATGACATGCGCGAGGCCGAGACGTTTGTGTCCGCGCGCGGCTCGGATTGCGGCATTGCCAACGTCAATCTCGGCCCTTCCGGCGCCGAGATAGGCGGCGCATTCGGCGGCGAGAAGGAAACTGGCGGCGGCCGCGAGTCCGGCTCGGATGCCTGGAAGGCCTATATGCGCCGGGCGACCAACACGATCAATTACGGCCGCACGCTGCCGCTGGCGCAGGGCGTCAAGTTCGACGTGGCGTAATGGCACTTTGCTGCGTTGCGATGGGGCGAATGACGGCGTAGAAGGTCCTTACCCCCTCATCTTGTTCAGGAACTTGTCTCATGCACCTGTCGCTCGCCGAAGCCGAAACGCTTGTTGTGGCGGCTCTGCGGCGAAACAAGGTGAGCGATGCGAATGCCCGCTCGGTGGCGGTCGCGCTCGTCGCAGCGGAGGCCGCCGGGCAGAGCGGTCATGGGCTGCGGCGCGTGCCTGCCTATGCCGGACAGGCCAAGGTTGGTAAGGTCGATGGCTTCGCTCAACCGCAGCTCAGCCGGCCTTCTCCTGCCGTGCTGCGCATCGATGCCGGCAACGGCTATGCCTATCCCGCACTCGACCTTGCCGTTGCCGAGCTGCCGGCTGTCGCCCGCGAGCAGGGTATCGCACTTGCCGCCATCAGCCGTTCGCATCATGCCGGCGTCATGGGCCTGACGGTCGAGCGTTTTGCCGATCAAGGGCTGGTGGTGCTGATGGTCGCCAATGCGCCGGCCTCTATGGCGCCCTGGGGCGGCAAGACGCCTGTTTTCGGCACCAACCCGATCGCTTTCGCCGCACCGCTTCCTGGCGACGAGCCTGTTGTCATCGACCTCGCGCTGTCCAAGGTGGCACGCGGAAAGGTGATGGCGGCGCGGCAGCAGGGCGCTTCGATCCCCGCGGACTGGGCTTTCGATCGCGATGGCAGGCCGACCACGGATGCCGAAGAGGCTCTGGCCGGGACGATGGTCCCGGCCGGCGATGTCAAGGGTGCGGCACTTGCCTTCATGGTCGAAATTCTGGCGGCTGGCTTGACCGGCGCCAACTATGCCTTCGAGGCTTCCTCGCTCTTCGACGACAAAGGCGCTCCGCCGGCGCTCGGGCACACAATCATTGCCATCAATCCGGAGGCGACGAGTGCCGTGGATACGGCACAACGGCTGGCCTTGCTGGCAGGCGAAATCACCCGCGACCCGAATGTTCGCCTGCCCGGCCGGCGCGGGCAAAGCGCACGGCGTCTTGCGCTAAGCGAGGGTATCGATGTCGAGGACGAAGTGATTGCCGCGATAAAGAGGCTTTGAGGGGCTGAGATGATGGTCGGGTGAGTGGCCAGACAGGCATTGGCTGTGTTGACAGAGACATTTGATGGCCACCGCGATCGGCAGATCAAGCGATGGCAGGCTTTACCTTCTTTTCGTCCAGCCAGCCGCCGGTGAAGCCGGCGCGTTCGAGGCCGGTGCGGAGGATCGGAGATTGCCGCATCAGGTCCCAGATCATGCCGGTGCGGGCGTTTTCGATCATCATGACCAGCAACCCCTGGTCGATCGCCACCGAGCGGTCGTCCACCCATCCTTCCGGGCCGGGGCCTTTCACACTCGGATTGAAGCCGCCGGGGAAGCGGCCGTCGAGCAGCAGGTTGGGATAGGTTGAAAGCAGCGCCCGCGTGCCATCGAGCGCCGCTTCGCGGTCGAACGGCAGGCAGGACAGCGGCCCCCATGGGGCGATGGTGCCGTCGTCGGGACCCAGCGGCGCGCCGCGGGCGGCATAGCCGAAGACCTTCGGGGCATAGCGCAGGCTATGTTTGGTGCCAGTCGGGTTCGGGCCGTCACAGGCGGAAAGGCCCCAGATGTCCTTCGTATAGCCGACGAAATGGCCGGGATTGCGCTCGGTGTAATCGCGCTGCACCGCAATTGCCGCCTGCGTATTGCGGAAGTAATCGGTGTCCTTGTCGGCGACGTGCTTGTCGCGGATGTCACGGAAATCGATCCAGGCATGCGAGAAGAGGTGGATGAACAGCGGCCCGGCATAGAGAAAGGGCGCGTCCTTGAACATCATCCACGTATAGGTCGAGGCAAAGGCGTCGTAGCTGGAGGATGGGATCGCATGCGTCGGCGAGGCGAGCGCCAGCAAATAGAGGAAGATCGCCTCGTCATAGCCCTGATAGCGCCAGCGCAGGAAGCCGCTGGCCGGTTTCCAGCCCATGCTGATGGTTTGGCCCTTGTTCAAGGCCCAATGCCAGTCGCAACGCTCATAGAGAAATTTCGCCTGCTTGCGGAGATCGCGCTCGACCTGGCTGTTTCCGGTGAAATAGGCGGCGGCTGTCAAGACGCCGAGCAGCAGCAGACCGGTATCGATCGTCGAAAGTTCGCTGTTCCAGGCGCGCTTGCCGGTTTCCATGTAAAGGAAGTGATAATAGAAACCGCGATGGCCGGTGGCGCCGCGTTCGGTGCCCTGCTGGCTGTCGGCAAAGAAATCGAGGGCGGCCAACACCCGTTTTGCCGCATCGGCGCGGCTGATCCAGCCGCGCTCGACGGCCACCGGATAACTCGATAGCGCGAAGCCGACGGCGGCAATGCTGCAATGGCTCGTCTTGATCGACGTATCCGCCACCAGTCCGTTTTCCGGATTGGTATAGAGCATGAAATAGTCGAACGCCGAGCGTTGCAATTGGTCGATCAGCGCGTCGTCGGTTTCGTTTACCTGCTGCAGCATCTTCTATCCATCTCCTCGATGCTCCCATTCCCTGCTGAACATGGGAGCTTGGATAGTTGCAAATCAAAGATGATTAACGATGACATACTTTTGTGGAGGATTCTTTAATATCAGTGGGTTGTTGAGGTAGTCATCCCCAACATCGAGAGGCTGGAGATGCCCTTTCCAGGCGATTTTCGCGGAGATCGCTAGCAAAAGTGGAGGAATAGCTAATGGTACGAGCGCATTCGGCGAGGGCGAAGCATCGATAGTTCAGTGATTCGCGTCAATGAAATGGCTTTAGCCGAGGGCAGTTTCCAGCCTGTGCTTCAGCCGCGCCAAGGTTCTGCCAAACACCGTCTCATCTTCAAGGGCTCTGGCAAGCGTCAACGCGCCCTGAATGCCGATGACAGCTTCTTCAGCGAGCATTTTCGCCTCGGTACTTGGCACGCCGCCCCTGAGCAAAGCGCCACAAAGCGCCTCGATCCAATGATGAAAGTAGCCTCGGATGGCGGTGGAAAAGCGGTCGCGTGTTTCGTCCAGCGCAAAGGCGCCGATCAGGCAGACGCGGTGGCCGGAGCGGAAATAGCTATCCGTTGTCTCCCACATGCGGGCGATGGCGGCACGCGGCTCTTCCTCTTCGAGCGGCCTGAACATTTCCATGACGAACCATGCGTCGATATTGGCCATGACCTCGGCGGCCATCTGTTCCTTGCCGCCCGGAAAGAAGTGATAGAGGCTGCCCTTGGACAGTTTGGTACGGGCGGTGATTTCGCTCATCGACGCGCCCTCGTAGCCGAGCTCGCGATAGACTTCGGCAACGAGGGCAATGGCGTCGGATTTTTCGAAGACGCTGCGCACCATCTTAAAGGCCGAGCTCGGAGAGGCCTTGATGATCGTCCGGCCGGCGGCCGAGCGGCCAGTGGAATTTCCGGTCCTCTTCCCTGATGGGCATGTCGTTGATGGAGGCGAAACGGCGCTGCATCAGGCCTTCGGCATCGAACTCCCAGTTCTCGTTGCCGTAGGAACGGAACCAATGGCCGCTATCGTCATGCCATTCATAGGCAAAGCGCACGGCGATGCGATTGCCCTCGAAGGCCCAGAGTTCCTTGATCAGCCGATAGTCCAGTTCGCGTGCCCATTTGCGCGTCAGGAATTCGACGATCTCCTTGCGGCCGCGGGGGAATTCGGCGCGGTTCCGCCACTGGCTGTCTTCTGTATAGACCTTGGAAACACGCTCCGGATCGCGGCTGTTCCACCCGTCCTCGGCCATGCGGACCTTGGCGATTGCGGTTTCGGCGGTGAAAGGCGGGGCGAGAGGGATCGGTATGGTGCACTCCTTTTAAACCGATTTGTCGTTTATAGACCGATCGGTTTAGAAGATCAAGTGCCGCGATATGCCGGGTGATGGACTCAATGGGCGAATTTTCGCGCTCCGGCGACGCAGGCGACAACGGCGAGGGTCACGATGAGCATCGACCAGCTGACACTTTCCTTGAGGAGGGCTCCGGCGAGCGCGAAGCCGAAGAAGGGCTGGAGGAACTGCAGCTGGCCGACGGCGGCTATGCCACCCTGGGCGAGCCCGCGATACCAGAAGATGAAGCCGATCAGCATGCTGAAAAGCGAGACATAGATGAGGCCGAACCAGGCAGGTCCGCCGATGCCGTCAATGCTGTGCGGCATGGTCATGATGCAGAGCGCGATGGTGACGGGCAGGGACAGGACGAGAGCCCAGCAGATGACTTGCCAGCCGCCCAGCCGGCGCGAGAGCACGGCACCTTCGGCATAGCCAAGGCCACAGACGATCACGGCTGCAAGCATCAGGAGATCCCCGACCGGCGAGGCCGATACGCCCTGCGCCAGCGCGTAGCTGCAGACCAGCGCACTGCCGAGGATGGAGAATATCCAAAAGGCCGGGCGCGGCCGCTCGCCGCCGCGCATCACGCCGAATATCGCGGTCGCTAGCGGCAGCAATCCGATGAAGACGATCGAATGCGCCGAGGTGACATGCTTCAGCGCCAATGCCGTCAAGAGCGGAAAGCCGACGACGCAGCCGAGGGCGACGATGACGAGCGAGACGATGTCGCCGCGGGTCGGGCGCTTCTCACGAAAAGCGAGCAGCAGGCCAAGACCCAGAAGGCCGGCGATTACGGCTCGGGCAACGGTCAGGAACAGAGGGTCGAAATCCATCACGGCCACCCGCGTCGCCGGCAGAGAGCCGCTGAAGATCACCACTCCCGTCAAACCGTAGATCCATCCTGTCGTCGTCTTGTCCATGGCGCATGCTCCTTCGTGATATTCGCGGGTATCGGCGTATTTATCTGGCCGAACCAGAGACGGTGCAGTACAATCTGTGCGAACTGTTATGGTTGAAGGTGCAGTACGGATGGACAATCTCTCGATGACCGGCGCTGCCGGCACGACCCGGATCGAAGGCGTGATGGCGGCGATATCAGAGCGCATCGCCGCGCGCAGCCTTGTACCCGGTGCGCGGCTTCCCTCCGTGCGCAGTTTTGCCAAGACGATGCAGGTGTCGGTTTCGACCGTTGTGGAGGCCTATGAACGGCTTGCGGCCGAGGGTGTGATCCGCTCGCGGCCGGGATCCGGCTTCTATGTCTGCGGGCCGCTGCCGCCCCTGTCGCTCTCCGAAACAGGAGCGAAATCGGGCCGCAATGTCGATCCGCTGTGGATCTCGCGGCAATCGCTCGAAGTCGGCGACGACGCGCTGAAACCGGGCTGCGGCTGGCTGCCGCCTTCATGGCTGCCGCAGGCGGCCCTGCGCAAGGCGATGCGAACGCTGGCGCGCGGCGATATCGGAGTGCTTGCGAATTACGGGACACCGCTCGGCCTGCCGCCATTGCGGCAGCTGCTCGCCCGCCGCCTGGGCGAACATGGAATCAACGTGCCCCCGGATCAGATCATGCTGACGGAATCGGGCACGCAGGCGATCGATCTTCTCTGCCGATTCCTGCTGGAACCCGGCGATACCGTCGTGGTCGACGATCCCTGCTACTTCAATTTCCATGCCCTGCTGCGCGCGCATCGCGCCAACGTCGTTTCCGTGCCTTTCACACCGACTGGGCCGGATGTCGAGCTGTTCGGCCAAGTGCTCGAACGGTACAAGCCGCGGCTCTACATTACCAATTCCGCCATTCACAATCCGACCGGTGCGGCGCTTTCCCCCGTCACGGCGCATCGGCTGCTGAAGCTGGCGGATGCTTCCGGGCTCATCATCATCGAGGATGATATTTTCGCCGATTTCGAGCAGGTGCCGGCGCCGCGTCTGGCCGCCTATGACGGATTGGACCGGGTGATCCATATCGGCAGTTTCTCGAAAACGCTTTCCGCCTCCATTCGCTGCGGCTTCATCGCCGCGAAGCCCGAGTGGATCGACGATCTCGTCGATCTCAAGGTCGCCAGCAGCTTCAGCTGCGGGCAAGTGTCGGCCGAGCTCGTCTATCTCGCGCTGAAGGATGGAAGTTATCGCAAGCATGCCGAGGCGCTGCGCGTCCGGCTTGCAAAGGCGATGGATGAGGTTGCGGCCCGGCTGGAAGCGATCGGTATCGTCCCGTGGCTCAAGCCGCATGCGGGCATGTTTCTCTGGTGCAGGCTTCCGGAAGGGCTTGATGCCGCCGATCTTGCCCGTGCTTGCCTCGCGGAAGGGGTCATCCTCGCGCCCGGAAATGTTTTCAGCCTGTCGGAGACGGCGGGCCGTTTCATGCGGTTCAACGTTGCACAATCGGCCGATCCCCGGATCTTCGACGTGCTGGAAGCGTCCATGCGAAAGCTGCGGGCGATACGCAAGGATGCCGCTGCGAGCGGTCTTACGGCAGCCCAGAGGTTTACCGGCGACACGAGCATTTCCTGACCGGCGGGTTTCCACCGTGGCGGCCGCTCCTGTCGCCGGCTTGATCCCTATTTGGCGAAGAGACTGTTGATGTCGGCGAAAGCCTTCATCTCGATGGCATTGCCGCTCGGGTCCTTGAAGAACATGGTCGCCTGTTCTCCCGGCTCGCCCCGGAAGCGGATATAGGGCTTGATGACGAATTCTATGTTGGCTTTCGTCAGCTTCTCGGCGGCTGCCTCCCATTCCTCCATCGACAGAACGACGCCGAAATGGCGTACCGGAACGCCGTGGCCATCGACGGCATTGGCTGCCACGTCGGTCGTTTCACCCGGCGCCAGATGGGCGACGATCTGATGGCCGTAAAAGTTGAAATCGATCCAATCAGGCGAACTGCGACCTTCGGGGCAACCGAGAAGGCCGCCATAGAAGGTTCTCGCCGCGGCGAGATCGTTGACGGGAAATGCGAGGTGGAAGGGATGAAGCGGTGCTGCGCTCATGATCGTCTCCTAGAAGCGAATTGATGCAGCAATGAATAAGATACATTTTTCTCTATGAAAAACGGTATATTGTGATGTTGAGATACAGGAAAATTTATGAATCATGATTGCGGAACTTCAAACTCTTGTGGCTATCGCCCGCTTTGGAACGTTTGCTGCGGCAGGAGATCGGATCGGCCTGACGCAGGCCGCCGTCAGCGGACAGATGAAGCGGCTCGAGGAAAGGCTTGGCGTTAAATTGTTCGAGCGAACGGGCCGCTCCGCGACACTGAATGCTGCCGGGCTTAGAACGCTCGAGCGCGCCAAGAGCATTATCGCGATGTTCGAGCACATCGCCGATCCCGTCGACGAGGCTTCGGGCGGCGAGCTGCGCGTCGGCGCCATTGCTTCCGTTCAATCGGCGTTGCTTGCCCGCGCTCTCGGCCCCTTCCGTCTGCGATTCGCAAATCATCATCTTCGCGTTGTCCCAGGGGTCTCTCTGCATTTGCTCGACCTGCTCGATGCCGGCGAACTCGATCTTGCCGTGCTCATAGAACCACCCTTCGGTTTGCCCAAGAATCTCATCTGGCGGCCCCTAGTGCGCGAGCCCTACGTGCTTGCGGTTCCCGAAAAGCTGCAGGGCGATGATTGGCGGACGCTGCTGCGCGAGCAGCCCTTCATCCGCTATGATCGCAGCTCTTTCGGAGGGCGGCAGGTCGACCGCTTCCTGCGATCGCATTCGATCGTTCCGCGTGAATCGGTGGAGGTCGACGATATCGCCGGGATTGCCGCATTGGTCGGGCATGGGCTCGGGGTGGCGCTTCTGCCTGTTGTCGACGGCAGCCCTCCTCCGGTGGCGCCGATCCGCATGGTGCCCTTATCCGAACCGGGGTTTTATCGCGAGATAGGGATATTGCAGCCGCAGGAGAGCACGCCAGCTGCAATCTGTCTTGCGGAATGCTTGATGGCGACGCAGCAATGAGGCCATATTCGGCGCAAAACCGTTCCTCCGAGCCGTCTGCAGGAGTGCCGTCTTTTCTTGAAACTCTTGCCAGGCGGAAAATATCCGTCATAGCTTTGCCACATGGTCGCTCCAATTGCGGCTCACATCCGCTTTGGAATACACCGCTATGTGAGGTCGGTCGTGCGCGTTCTGCTTGTTGAAGACGACAATATCCTGGGCTCGTCGCTGAAGAAGGCGCTGGAAAAGCACGCTTACGGCGTCGACTGGATGCGCGACGGCGAATCCGGCCTCGAAGCGGCGGCGCATTCGCATTTTGCGGCGATCGTGCTCGATATCAATCTGCCGCAGCTAAGCGGCATGGAGGTGTTGCGGCGTATCCGGCAGCGGGGAAATTCCGTGCCCGTGCTGCTGCTGACGGCGATGGATTCCGTGCGCCAGAAGGTCGAAGGCCTCGACGAGGGCGCCGACGACTATCTGGTCAAGCCGTTCGATCTCGACGAGCTGCTGGCGCGGCTGCGCGCGCTCATCCGCCGGCGTGACGGGCGGACCGAAAGCGTCATCCGCTGCGGCGACGTGGAGGTCGACCCCTCGGCCATGGTGGCTCGCAAAGACAATGTGCAGGTCCATACCACGGCGAAAGAATTTCATCTCCTGAAGCTGCTCATGGAGCGCAGCGGCCGGTACGTGACGAAGAACGATATCGAATATGCGCTCTATGACGCGGAAAACACCGTCGAGAGCAATACGATCGAAGTGACGATCTACAATCTGCGCAAGAAGCTCGGCACCGATTTCATCAAGTCGATCCGCGGCGTCGGCTACATGATCGAGCGATGAACAATTCCACGCTTACCCGCAAGCTGTTTCTGCGCATCGCGCCGGTCGTCGTGGTGACGATCGTCGTGATCGCCGCCTTCGCCTTCAACAGCGCAACGCGGGAGATCAACAATATCTACGATGCCCAGCTCATCGACGATGCCAACGTGATCTGGAGCCTGCTGCGCAGGCCGCTGGAAAAGAATCCCGACCATGGCGCCAAGCAGATCGACGATATCGACTTCAACATGGACAATCAGCTGGCTTTCAACGAAGACGCTGATGACTATGCCGATGCGCATATGTTCCGCGCCTGGGTCGACGGCAATATCCGCTTCTATAGCAGCACGGCCTTTCTCTCCGACGTCCCGCAGCAGAAGGTGGGTTTTACCACGCTGACCTATGGCGGCGACGAATGGCGTGTCTATTCGCTGCCGATCCCGAACACGACCATTGTAATCGAACTCGGCGAAAAGATTGCGCTTCGCGAAACGCTCGTTTCCAACATTCTCCTCAATCTGTTTTTTCCGCTGCTGATGCTTGTGCCGGTCATCGGCTTTCTCATCTGGCTCGGCATCAATAGCGGCCTGCGCACGATTCATGGGCTGGTGCGGCAGATCCGCACGCGATCGCCGGATGATCTCTCGGCTATTCCCGTTGAAGAGCTGCCGCGCGATCTGCTGCCGCTTGGTCGGTCGATCAACCAGCTGCTGGAAAAGCTCGGCCAGTCGCTGACGCTGGAGCGACGCTTCTCCGATCTTGCTGCGCATCAGCTGCGTACGCCCCAGGCGAGCGTGAAGCTGCTTTTGCGGATGCTCGAAAACAGCGACAGCGATCAGGAGCGGCAGGCGATCGTTTCCGATCTCGTGGCCAGCAACGACCGCACCATTCATCTTATCGAACAGCTGCTGCGGCTCGCCAGGGTCAGTCACCACCCCCTTAATCTCACGTCGATCGAGCTTTATCACTGGATGGCGTCGCTCATTGCCGAGCTCGGCAATATCATCACCAGCCGCGAGCTCGACGTCGTGCTGGAAGGCGATGAGGCGATCCAGGTCAGAACCGATGAGGCGCTGCTGCGCATGCTCGTCACCAATCTGCTCGACAATGCGATCAAATACACGCCTGCGGGAGGGGAAATCAAAGTTTCTATCGCTTCGGAGGATGGCTTTGCCTGCATTTCCATCAGCGATAGCGGCCCCGGCATTCCGCCGCATGAAAGGGAAGCGGTGTTCCAACGCTTCTACCGCCTGCATACGCTGCATACCGAAGGGGCTGGACTTGGGCTTGCCATCGTCGCGGATACTGCAGACCGCCTTTCGGCAACCGTCGATCTCTCTTCGTCCCGTCTGGGTAGCGGTCTCCAGGTCGATTTGAGATTGCCGCTCAGCTAAAACTCACGGCCTCGTCGTTTTTCATTTTCGCATCATTTTCCGCTCATGCCCGGCTCATCTGAGGTTGTTAGACGCAACTTAAGATAAGGCGAAGGGGTATTTCATGCAGGTGTTTTGCGATTTTGATGGAACCGTATCCATCGAAGACGCGACGGATATGGTGCTAACCCGTTTCGCCGGTTCCGAGTGGGAAGATATCGAGCAGTTGTGGAAGCAGGGGCAGATCGGCTCCGGCGAATGCATGCGCCGGCAGATCGCTCTCATCGAAGCAAATAGAGGCGAGCTCGACCGGTTTCTCGATACGCTGGCGATCGATCCCGGCTTTGAGGCTTTCCTGTCCTTCTGCCGTCGCGGCGAATTGCCTGTCACGATTGTCAGCGATGGTGTGGATTATTTTATCCGGCGCATCCTGGCGCGTCATGGCATCGAGGGCCTGCCGATCGTCGCCAATGTGCTGACCTGCAGTGTTTCCCAGGGCCGCGAATCCTATTCGCTGTTTCCGCCGTTTACGGCAACCGGCTGCGTATCCGGCGCCGGTGTCTGCAAATGCCGCGTCGTCGATAGCAATGACCTTCAGGTCTACATCGGCGACGGGCGAAGCGACTTCTGCGTTTCCGACAAGGTCGACCTCGTTTTCGCCAAGGCCAAGCTTGTCGATTACTGCGAGGAAAACGGCATTCCCTATGTCGGTTTCGCAGATTTTTCCGACCTGCTTCCAAAGATGGAAGCCGTTCTCCCGAGCGTCGAGCGACGCTCCCGTACGCTGCCGCATTTCAAGACAGCGTAAAACAGACCGAGAGGCATTGAATGAAAACGAATGTAGCCGAAGCCTTCAGCGGTGAGACCGAGTCCGTCCGCTCCGAAGAGGAATTGCGCGCGCTTGAGGAGATCTATTGCTCCCATGGCGACACGGTTCACTATATGGACAAGCCGAAATTCTTCGAAGAATGCGAAGGCTCCTATGTCTACGATCGGACCGGGACGCCGTTCCTCGATCTGCAGATGTGGTATTCTGCCGTCAATTTCGGCTATCGCAACGAGCGCCTGAACGAGGCCGCGCACCGCCAGCTCGACCGTCTCCCGCAGGTCGCCTCGCAATATCTGCACCGCGAAAAGGTAGAGC
Source organism: Rhizobium sp. BK491 (assembly GCF_014194925.1). Taxonomy (NCBI): domain Bacteria; kingdom Pseudomonadati; phylum Pseudomonadota; class Alphaproteobacteria; order Hyphomicrobiales; family Rhizobiaceae; genus Rhizobium; species Rhizobium sp. BK491. Next base: position 257,362 of record NZ_JACIAR010000005.1, on the reverse strand, counting down.
TTGCGGCGATGATCGCCCAGGATGCGGAGCGCAAGTTCGGTCACAAGGGCCGCGTCCATTTCAACGTCGGCGGCTCGCAGGCCGTAGAGGATTCACTGAAGCTTGTGCGCAATTATACCGGCGGCAAGAGCCTGATGTTCGCCTTCGAGGGCGGCTATCACGGCCGCACGCTCGGCGCTTCGGCGATCACCTCGAGCTATCGCTATCGCCGCCGCTACGGCCATTTCGGCGATCGCGCCCAATTCGTTGAATTTCCCTATTACTTCCGCGGCCCGAAGGGCATGTCGAAGGAAGAATACGGACATTACTGCGTCCAGAAGTTCGCCCGCCTGTTCGAGAGCGAATATAACGGCGTCTGGGACCCGAAGGCCGGCAAGTCCGAATATGCGGCCTTCTATATCGAGCCGATCCAGGGCACGGGCGGCTATGTCATTCCGCCGATGAACTTCTTCGTCGAACTGAAGAAGGTGCTCGATGATCACGGCATCCTGCTCGTCGTCGACGAAATCCAGATGGGCGTCTACCGCACCGGCAAGCTCTGGTCGATCGAGCATTTCGGCGTTTCGCCGGATGCGCTGATCTTCGGCAAGGCGATCACCAACGGCCTCAACCCGCTTTCCGGTGTCTGGGCTCGCGAAGAGATGATCAATCCGGAGATCTTCCCGCCCGGCTCCACGCATTCGACCTTCGCCAGCAACCCGATGGGGACTGCCGTTGCGCTCGAAACGATGAAGATGCTGGAAGAGCAGGATTTCGGCGCTGCGATCATGGAAAAGGGCGCGCATTTCCTCGACGGGCTGAAGCAGCTGCAGAAGCGCCACGCCACCGTCGGCGAGGTCGATGGTCTCGGTCTCGCCCTGCGCATGGAAATCTGCAAGGACGACAGCTACACGCCCGACAAGGCGACGTTGGACTGGATGTGCGACGAAGGCATGAAGGGCGATCTTCAAGTCGGCGGCAGGACCTATGGCCTCGTGCTTGACGTCGGCGGCTACCACAAGAACGTCATCACGTTTGCTCCGAACCTGCTCATCACCCGCGAAGAGATCGATCTGGCGCTTGCGCTTCTCGATCAGCTTCTGACGCGCGCGGCCCGGAGATAAGACGGTGCAACTGCTGCTTCTTCATCTCGATGATGCTTTGGAGTTGCAGCCCGACTTCGTACGCGCGTGCAAATTCGCAGGCGCGTACCAGTATTTCGGCAAGAATGCCGGCCAGCAGGTTCGGCTGTGGAGCAAGCAGGGTGCTCTTGACGATCTCAGCCGCGAGATCGTCAAGAACAGGCCTGCGACGGGCAAGACGCCGCAACTGTGCTTCATGGGCTCCGGTGATTTCCATCATATCACCGCCCTGCTGCTCGACGACGCGCTCGAGCGGCAGTCCAGCGCGGCCACGCTGATCCATTTCGACAATCATCCGGATTGGGTCAAGTTCGACGGCGGACTGCACTGCGGCTCCTGGGTCAACAGCGCACTTGCCAATCCCAGCATCCAGAAGGTCATCACGATCGGCGTCTGCAGCCATGATCTTCGCAGCCCGGAGCGCAAGGGGGCCAATCTGCACTGGCTCGGCGACGGCAAGCTGGAACTCTACCCTTACGAACATCCGCCGAGCCGCGTCCTGGCCGATTATGGCAATGGGGCCAGCTACCGCCAGGAAGGGGGGGCGCTGCACTGGAAGTCGATCGCCGAAATCGGCGAGGAAAATTTCATCGATCACATGCTCAGCCGTATTCGCACCGAGGCGGTCTATGTGACGATCGACAAGGACGTGCTGGCCGCCGACGATGCCGTTACCAATTGGGATCAGGGCCGCATGCGGCTGCCCTATCTCCTCTCCCTCATCAGCGAAATTGGCAGCCGTCACCGCATCATCGGCGCCGATGTCATCGGGGATTATTCGACCCCGAGTTATGCTGGCAGTCTTCGGATGCAGTTCATGAAGCGCGCGGAGATCTTCATCGATCAGCCGCGTATGCGCCAGGGCGCCGAAACGATGAGAAACATCAACAGCGCAGCCAATCATGCGCTGCTGGAGGTGCTGGCGGAGTACATGGAATGACTGGCAGCCTGACACTTCCCATGCTGGGACTGATCCTATTCTGCATACTCGCGGAGACGGCCCGCGAAGTTTGCTTTAAGCAAACGGCCGGCGAAGGCGCCCTGCTTTCGGCGCTGGCCAAGCCGATCACCTGGCTCGGCATTCTGTTCTGGGCCGTTGAGCTTTTCGCCTGGACGGCCGTTCTGGAGCGCGTCCCCCTGACCATCGCCTTTCCGCTGATGGCGTTGAGCTATGTGGTCATCGTGCTCGCCGGCGCCGTCATCTTCAAGGAAAACATCAACCTGCGCCACGCGACGGGCGTGTTCCTCGTCACCGCCGGTGTGGCCTGCGTGGGAGTTACAGGACTATGAAAATCTTTGCGCACACCCGATGGGATCTGGCACCGGTTCTGGCCGCTGTCGCCCATCTCGCCTTCGATGTCTATCTGATCGTCGGCTTCGAAAGCCGGCCGCTTTGGCTTTCCGCCATTCTTGGCTGCCTTTATGCCGTTTCCATCTCCTGGAACATCAACAGCATATCGCACAACTTCATCCATACGCCCTATTTCAAGCCGCGCTGGATGAACTACGGCTTTAGCCTGCTGGAATCGGTCGCGATCGGTTTCTCGCAGACCTATTATCATTGGGTGCATATGCGCCACCATTCCGGCAACAGCGACCGGCCGGATGAGAAAGGCGACACTATCGATCTGCTGTCGATCTATCGCCATGGCCGCGACGGCCAGCCGGAAAACGTCTGGTCCTACACGTTTCTGAGCTTCTTCCGCGACAGCCTCGGCGACATCCACAAGGCGATCGCCCGCAACCGCCCCTTCGATGCGGCCTGGGGACGGTTCGAACTCTATTTCTTCCTGGGCCTTGCCGCGCTCGCGCTGATCTACGATTGGAAGGCGGTGCTGTTCTTCGTGCCCTTCTATTATATCGGCAACTGCCTGTCGTCGCTGAACGGCTATTACGAACATCTGAACGGCGATCCGGACGAGCCCATCGCCTGGGGCGTTTCGAGCCACAAATCCTTCTACAACTGGCTCTGGTTCGGCAACGGCTATCATGCTGAGCACCATTATCGCCCGCGGACTCACTGGACGAAACTCCAGGCGCTGCATGAGCAGATCAAGGACGAGCAAGAAAAGAATGGCACGCATGTGATCAGCACCTGCCATGCTCTTGGCTTTATGGCCAAGGAAAATCGGCAGTCGGAGCTGTCTCATGAAAGCTGACGAATTGAGCTTCTTCATGGAGGGCTCAAACGGCAAAGGCGTTCTTCTGATTCACGGTCTGACGGGAGCGCCGGCCGAAATGAAGCTGGTGGCCCGTCACCTCAACCGCAGGGGCTACAGCATCTATGCGCCGTTGCTCGCAGGCCATGGCGTCGATGCGAAGACCCTGCGCGGAACGAGCTGGGAAGACTGGCTAGCCTCTGTCGTCAGCGCATCGGAATTTCTTGCATCCAGAACGCAGGAAGTCTTTGCGGCCGGCATCTGCGTCGGTGGCAAGCTGGCGATGCTGGCCGCCGAACAGCAGAAGAAAACCATCAGCGCGGTGGCGATCTATTCTCCCTGCTTCAGTTATGACGGCTGGGACGTTCCCTTCTACTATCCGCTGCTGGCCTCCCAGATCGGCTGGCTGTCGCGCGTTCCGTTCCTCGATCGGCTGAACTTCAGCGAGACGACCTCGCTCGGGATAAAGGACGAGCGCATGCGCCGGCTGATCGAAGGCATGGCGAGCGAAGGCGTTTTGGAAAAATTCCCGGGCAAAGGTCTGGTCGAGATGCACCGGCTGGGCAAGGCTCTTCGCAGCCTGTTGCCGCGGATGCAGACGCCGACGCTGATCCTGCATGCCGAGGATGACGATCTCGCCAGCCCGAAGCATGCCCGTTACATTTCCGAGCATATCGGCGCTCCGCACGAACTGAAATGGATCACGGACAGCTATCATATGATCCATGTCGACCGGCAGCACCGTCAGGTGGCCGATTTTACGGCCGATTTCTTCGAGGCGCGTCATGTCGCAGCCGCTGCTTAAAGTCCCGCCGCAGCCGATGGGCGATCCGGTGGCCGAAGTTCATGTCAGCATCCGCGCCATCGGCCGCGATGCCTGGAATGCGTGTTTCCCGGGTCAAGTCGAGGACTATGATTGCCTGCTGGCGATCGAGGAGGCCGGTCTCGAAGGGTTTGAATGGCGCTACATCACCGTCACGGAAGGCGGACGGGTCAGCGCAGCCATGCCGGCCTTTCTCTGCCTTTATGCCCTCGACACCACGCTGGAGGAAGGCTTCCTGCGCCGGTCCATGCGCAAGGTCCAGCGCTATTTTCCGAAGTTCCTGAAGCTGCGCCTTGCCTGCCTGGGTTCACCCTGCACGGAAACGGGGGCGATCGGCTTTCATCCCGACGTCGATGGCGAGCGACGCGGCGCCTTGCTGGCCGAGATGCTGTCCTTTTTCGAGCAGGTCGCCGCGGCCGAGCATTGCGGGCTGATCGGGCTTAAGGATATTCCGGAGCCGACATCGGCCGAATTCGGTGCGCTGTTTGCCGCGCGCGGCTATGCCACGATCGGCGGCCTTCCGACGGCCTGGCTCGATATCGATTTCAAGACGATCGACGAATATCTCGCCAGGCTTTCGTCCGGCACGCGCAAGGACATGCGCCGCAAGATGAAATCCTTCGAACAGGTCAGGGTCGAGATTCGGACGGATTTCGGCGAATTCCTGCCTGAGGTCATGGCGCTCTATCACGACACGCGCAATCGCAGCGAATGGCAGTTCGAAGAACTGACGCCCGCCTATTTCCAGGGCATTCTCGACCGGATGAGCGGCCGCTCGTTCTGCGCCTTCTATTTTGTCGAAGACAAGCTCATGGCCGCCAATCTGATCGTCCATGACGAGCGCGTGGCGATCGACAAGTTCTTCTGCATGGATGGCGAAAAGGGCCGGCCCTACAATCTCTATTTCCTGAGCTGGTTCACCAATCTGCGCTATTGCCTCGACAATGGATTAAGCCGGTACCAGAGCGGTCAGGCCTATTATGAAAACAAGGTGCGGCTCGGCAGCAAACTGACGGCCAATGCGATGTATTTCCGCCATCGCAATCCTTTCCTTCAGGGACTGTTGCGACTGGTATCGCCGCTGTTCTCGACAGATGAGGCGGATGTGTAATGCCGATGCGTCTTTCCTGGCTTGCCGTACCGGTGCTGAATACCCTGTTCCAATTCTTCATCAAGCTCGGAGCCGAGCAGATGAACGCCGGGGACGCGGAAAGCTGGCTGTGGCAAGCGCTCTCCTCCTACTGGATATTGGCAGCCATCGCCGTCGAGATCGTGACCTTCTTCATCTGGATGAACGTGCTTGCCGAACTCGATCTCAGCCGCGCCTTCCCGCTTTCCGGTATTAGCTACGTGCTGATCATCGCGACAGGCTGGTTCGTCTTCGGCGAGCGTGTCGTCGCCCTGCAGGTGGTCGGCAGCGGATTGATCCTCCTGGGCGTCTGGTTGATCGCCGGAGCCAACGCGACGCCGGAAGAGCGTGACGATTGGCATGTCAAGCATGACGGGCTGCGCAGCAGCGCCGGTAAGGATGGAAGATGACCGGTTCTCCAGCTGAAAACCGCTCTAAGGGCAAGAGCAATGTCCTTTTCTCCGGTGTTGTGGACTGGTGCGTGAAGCGCGCGCTGTCTTCGATCGTGACGCGCGGCGCATTGACCGTGACCACGGCAAGCGGCCGTGTGCTGACCTTTGGCGACGGCACCGGCAAGCCGGTCCGTGTCCGTTTCACCGACGACCGCGCCGAATGGGCGCTCCTCATCGATGCCGATAAGCGGCTTGGCGAGCTCTTTATGGATGGCCGCTTCATCGTGGAGCAGGGTACGCTCTACGATTTCGTGGCGATGATGCTGCGCGAAGGGCAGAACAGCACCCACCCCCTCATTGCCCGCATCATCGATCATATCAGGACGAAGCTGCGGATTTTCCGCCATCGCAACCTACCGGGGCGATCGAAGGCGAATGTCGCGCATCACTACGATCTCGACGGTAGGCTCTACGAACTCTTCCTCGATCCGGACAGGCAATATTCCTGCGCCTATTTCGAGCATGCGGACCAATCGCTTGACGATGCGCAGATTGCCAAGAAGCGGCATCTCGCCGCCAAGCTTTTGATCGAGCCGAACAACAGCATCCTCGATATCGGCTGCGGCTGGGGCGGCCTCGCGCTGCATATGGCCGAATATGCACCGGGCGGTTACGTGCTCGGCGTGACCCTGTCGGAAGAGCAGCATGAATATGCGTCGAAACGCGTGGCCGACAGGGCGGGCGGAACGCCGGCAGAGGTTCAGTTCGCGCTGAGGGACTACCGCAGCCTGACCGGCCGCTTCGACAGGATCGTTTCCGTCGGCATGTTCGAGCATGTCGGGCTGGCGTCTTATCGCACCTTCTTCCGCAAATGCGCTGAACTGCTCGAGGATGACGGCATCATGGTGCTGCACACCATCGGCTGTTCGGCGACGCCCGGCTTCACGACGCCGTGGCTCGACAAATACATCTTTCCCGGCGGCTATATTCCGGCGCTGTCCGAGATCGTACCGGAGATCGAGGCGGCGGGGCTTGCCATCACCGATGTCGAGGTGCTGCGGCTGCATTATGCCAAGACGCTGGAGGCGTGGCGGGAGCGTTTCATGGCGCGTTGGGGCGACGCCGCCAAGCTCTATGACGAGCGCTTCTGCCGCATGTGGGAATATTATCTTTCGACGGCGGAGGCCGCCTTCCGCTACGAGGACCTCGTCGTATTCCAAATCCAGATTGCTAAGCGAAACGATATCATTCCGCTAACGCGCAACTATATTGCCGAGAATGAAGCGAAGAGCGCTTCAAAACTTGACGTTGAAGGTTCTGTTCAGCGTGAAGCCAATGATGTTCTGGTCGGGTGAGCCGAAGCGCGAGGTGATCGGGCTGTCGGCTGCATCGCCAACCAGGCGGTTATATTTCCCGTAGACCTGCACGCTCCATTCCGGCGAGATCGTATAGGTCGCCGCCACGGTGAAGCCGACCGATTTCACGCCGGCACCGGCATCGAAGGCATTGATATGGCCATGTCTGGCAGCTTCACTGTCCAAGATGCCGAAGTTGGTGCGCATATAGACTGAGTTTGCCATCGACAGGCGAGGGCCGGCGGACAGGAGCCATTTGTCTCCGAGCGGCTGGAACCAGTCGAGGGCAAAATCGCCCACCAGACCATCGCCGCCCCAAAGCGACTGGCGTATTTCCGTGCGGAACCGGAGCCGATTGTCCATCAGCCAATATTGGGCGAAGCCGCCCGCATCGAAATTCCAGCGGACCCTGCGCTGGCTTTGCAGGTGCAGATCGTTGATGTCGAAGCGGTCGTCCCGCAGTCCGACAACCGGGCCGATTTCGACGCCGCCGAGATCGAAGAGCTGATAATCGAAATTATCGTCAGGCGCGCTGTATTCCTGCGCCTCACCCAAACGATGGATGTCGAATGAGGGCAGGGCGCCGAAGGTATAATGCTTCGATCCCTCATAGCTCGGGCCATATTCAACCGTCGCACCAAGCGTGACGACCCAGGTCTCAGCTGAGGATTTAGGAGTATCGTCCGCTCTGGATGAGGCCGGGAACATACCGACTATGAACGCTGCCAGCAGTCCCGTTCCGGCCAGCACAGACGGCCGGGCGGAAAAAGATGTCCCAACATTTAACACTCTGAAAACACCTGATGCCTGATCGCCCCTGCAGCTCTAGTAGCACAGCTCGCGGCTTGGAAAACAGTAGAAAGTTTGACGGCAGACATGGCGCCTGACCACCAGCCTGAACGCTTCTGTATTGCTAACGCCCCCATCGACCATCCTTCGGCAGAAAGCGAAGCAGGCCACATCCTGTCGTGGCTGCCGCCGTGCCTGCGACAATTCCCGTCAAGATAGAGAGGTTTTATTTCACGAACCTGAAGCGCATGCGCCGCCGAATATATCGTTCCGGCTTTCATCGATTGGAAGCTGCGCGTTTTGTTCCTAGATAGGCTTTGTCCGCTATCGATGGTGGACGAACGATATGAGAGCACTCAAGGCAGGTTTCAGCGCATGAAGGATCGGCCATTCGGCACATCGGGCATTTCTGGATGGTTGAACCGCTACGAGCCCTTGCTGCTCGTGATGTTCGCCGCGCTTTCGGGCGGCATTCTTCTGTTCATCTATCTCACAGGAGAGGTGCTCGAAGGCAGCACGAAGGGGTTCGACGAGGCGATATTGCTAGCGCTTCGTCAGCCCGGGAACCTTGACATGCCGATCGGGCCGGGATGGCTCACCCATGCCGTCAAGGACATTACCAGCCTCGGCGGGACGACGGTGCTCGCGCTGATGACGGCGCTCGTGACGATCTATCTGCTTCTCGACCGGCAGCGCTCCATCGCCATTTTCATCCTCGCTTCGGTCCTGGGCGGATGGGCATTGAGCACGGCGTTGAAGATCGGCGTCGCGCGGGCGCGTCCGGATATCGTACCGCATCTGGTCGAGGTGCAGGATCTGAGTTTTCCAAGCGGCCATGCGATGGTTTCGGCCGTGACCTATCTGACCCTCGCCGCGCTGATCTCAGGCACGCGGACCTATCGTTCGACGCGCGTCTTCATCGTCGCGGCCGGTATCCTGCTGACATTGATGATCGGCGCGAGCCGGGTCTATCTCGGCGTGCATTATCCGACCGACGTTCTCGGCGGCTGGTGCGCCGGCGCGACCTGGGCGCTCGCCTGCTGGCTCATCGCCCGCCGCTACATATCGGCTGGGCCAAGGGACAAGGGGTCTGCCGAAGACGATGGTCCGCCTTTCAAATGAGAGAATGTGCCCCTTGCAGGATCAGCACTGGACTTCGAGCCGCGTCGCGACCAGCAGCGAGTAGTCCGTGCCCTTGGGGTCGCTGAAGAACATGCTGGTCAGCGCGGCCTGGTTTTCCGCCATGACTTCCTTCGGGTTGGGCCTGATCACCTTGCGCTTGCAGCGGCCTAAAGCCGGCCCCGACGTGGTCAAATCGTTGTCGGTGGCGAAATCGACGGCCGTATAGAGCGTCTTGTCGTAGATGCCGAAGATGGTGGTTCCCTTGAGGAAAGTCTTCTGCTCCGGCTTCAGCGAAAAGGTCAGCGTCAGCGAACCATCCTTGTAATTGGCCTCAACCGCGTCCGGTTTGGCCATCGGTACCGCTTTGCCGTTGCTGGTGACGTTCGTATAGTAACCATATTGCGCCAGCGAATCCCGCACCGTCTTGCCGACCGCCTTGAGCTCGCTCGCGCTCAAACCTTGGTCGCCGCTCTTGCCGTAATCCATGAGTACAGAGGAGGTGAACACCTCGTCGAAGCTCCAGACGTTGCGCAGCTCGCTGATCGAGCCATCGGGCGCCGAGACGACCTCGAACTTGGCATCGATGAAGATATGCGGATGGGCAAATGCGGGAATGGGTAGAAGCGACAGCATCGCAATCAGCAGGGAAATCTTTGTTTTCATGCTTTTCATGCGAGCAGCTACCGCGTTTCGTCCGGTCTATCCGATGCGCAGACCTGAACGTCAAATGAGACTGATTTGAGACCCTTCGCGTGTGGGCAAGGCATAGATGCAAGGAAAGGAAACGGGAATAAGGAAACTCGCCTTTTCGGCAAAATACCAGCCTCGGCCTGAGCCGTGACTTTTTCTCTTCGGAGGAAAATCTGGAAAACTGGAGCGGGCGAAGGGATTCGAACCCTCGACCCCAACCTTGGCAAGGTTGTGCTCTACCCCTGAGCTACACCCGCTCATTCCCGTCGCGATCCGGGGTAGTGTGTTGGACCGCTGGGCGTCGTCTTGCGGCGACGGGCGCTATATGGCCTAACCATTTTTCAAATGCAACAGGGAAATGACGAGTTCGCGAAGAAAAAATGCATCTTCTTTCCATAAGCTCTCGGAAAGCCCGGAAACGCCGGGCTTTGCCGTCTCGAAGATTGCAATGAAATTGTGAGCGACTTATCAGGGGCGAACCATTTTTCATTGCGAGACGTCATGACTGAGACCACTCCAAAAACCCGCGACGATCTTTTCCGATTCCTGGACGAGCTCGGCATTAGCCATACGACCAAGGACCACGCTCCAGTCTTCACCGTCGCCGAATCGGTGTCGCTGCGCGACGAGATTCCTGGCGGCCATACGAAGAACCTGTTCGTGAAGGACAAGAAGGACAATTTCTTCCTGTTGACCGTCGAGGAGAATGCGACCGTCGATCTGAAGACCGTTCACACCCAGATCGGTGCGGCGAGCAAGGTGTCCTTCGGCAAGCCGGAAAAGCTGATGGAATATCTCGGCGTCATTCCGGGCTCGGTTACGGCCTTCGGTGCGATCAACGACGTCGCCAACAACGTTACCTTCGTCCTCGATGCCGATTTGATGGCGCATGACATCATCAACTGCCATCCCCTGTCGAACGATGCGACGACGTCGATTGCCAGCGGCGACCTCCTGCGCTTCATGGAGGCGACGGGTCATGCGCCGCTAGTCTTGAAAGTGACGAGCTAACGTACGATTTTAGCGCTAAGATATGGCAGGCGGCTTCTCTTCGGGCTGTCCGTGTGCTTTGACCATTCCATTCGGCGTGCTGCCAAACGAACTTTATCGGTTCGTTTGGAAATCATGCTCTCCATAAGATCAAGGATGCCGGCAGGCGGGAGACACTCATGAGCGGTTCGAACAATCCCTACAACGCTTCCTTCGGCGGGCAGATGTCGGCCTCGGCATCCTACGGCGGCGCGCCGGCAGCCGGTGGCGCTTCGCCGATCAAGGACACGACGACTGCCAACTTCGCCAAGGATGTTATCGAAGAATCACGCCGGCAACCGGTGCTGGTTGATTTCTGGGCGCCCTGGTGCGGCCCGTGCAAGCAGCTGACGCCGGTTCTCGAAAAGGTGGTCACTGAGGCCCAGGGGCGCGTCAAGCTGGTCAAGATGAACATCGACGATCATCCCTCGATCGCCGGTCAGCTGGGCATCCAGTCGATCCCGGCCGTCATCGCCTTCGTCGATGGCCGTCCGGCCGATGGTTTCATGGGTGCTGTTCCCGAGAGCCAGGTTCGCCAGTTCATCGATCGTCTCGGCGGCCCAGCGGGCGGTGCGGACGATCAGGCGGCGGAGATAGCCGCCGTTCTGGAAGAGGCGAGCGGCGTGCTTGCCGCCGGTGATGTCAATGGTGCCGCCGAGCTCTTCGGCGCGGTGCTGCAGGCGGATCCTGAAAATGCCAAGGCGCTCGCCGGCATGGCGGAATGCATGATCGCCGCTGGCCAGAGCCAGCGTGCCCGCGAAGCGCTTGCCGACCTGCCGGAGACCCTCGCCAACGATGCCGGCATCCAGGCCGTGGTGAAGAAGCTCGACCAGATCGACGAGGCCCGCAAGCTTGGCGATCCCGTGGCGATCGAGCATGAGCTTGCCCTCAATCCCGACAATCACGAGCAGCGCATCAAGCTCGCCAAGATCCGCAATGTCGAAGGCAAGCGCGAAGAGGCGGCCGAACATCTTCTGACCGTCATGCGCAAGGATCGCAGCTACGACGATGACGGCGCGCGCCGCCAGCTCCTGGAGTTCTTCGAGGTATGGGGCGCCAAGGACCCGGCCACGATCGCGGCACGGCGCAAGCTTTCCTCCATTCTGTTTTCGTAAGAGCCTGTTTTCCTGATGTGGATAGCGATCGTGCGAAACATTTCGCGCGATCGTTTGGTTTAGATGAACGCGGCGTATCGGCACCTCGGCTAAAATACTCTTGTGTTTTCGGCAGACGGGCTCACATTGTCTGACGACGTGGCGCGGGATGGAAGCGACCGCGATGTGTGTCGTTCCTGTGCGGCCCACCGTGGCCGGCAGCGCGGTGTTCTAGCGGGATGGAAGAGATGCAAGTCGGCAATGCCAGATATTTGAAGCCAAGCGATCTGCCCGAATCGGTTGCTGTCTTTCCCTTGTCCGGTGCTTTGCTGTTGCCCGGGGCGCAATTGCCGCTCAATGTCTTCGAGCCGCGCTATCTTGCCATGTTCGATGCGGCGATCGCCGGCAACAGGCTGATCGGTATCGTGCAGCCCGCCCTTTCCGAGCCCGCCGAATCGCCGAACCTTTCGCATGTCGGCTGCCTGGGACGCATCACCTCCATCGCCGAAACCGGCGACGGACGTTATATCGCCGCACTGACCGGCATATGCCGTTTCCGGCTGATGGATGAAATCACCACGCATCAGCCCTATCGCACCTTCCGCATCACGCCTTTCATCTCCGACCTCAAGTCGCACCATGAAGAGGATACGGTCGACCGCGCCGCACTGCTTTCGGCCTTCCGGGCCTATCTGGAAGCCAACAAGCTGGAGGCGGATTGGGAAAGCGTCGAGCGAGCCGACAATATGATGCTGGTCAATTCGCTCTCGATGATGGCGCCCTTCGATCCGGCCGAAAAGCAGGCTCTTCTCGAAGCCCCGGATCTCAAAACCCGCGCCGAAACCTTCATCGCCATCGTCAAGATCGTGCTGGCCGGCTCCGGCGACACTGATTCGCTGATGCAGTAGGAGCTTGCCGATGGATGTTACGGTCAGCAAAGTCGACCCGAAACTGCTCGATCTCCTCGTCTGCCCGCTGACCAAGGGGTCGCTAAGTTACGATCGAGAAAAGAACGAGCTGATCTCGGAAAAGGGGCGCCTTGCCTATCCGATCCGCGACGGCATTCCGATCATGCTGATTTCGGAAGCAAGACGTATCGAAGATTGAGGTTCACCTTGAAATCTGGGTCACCGGTGCTTTTAGAAACACGCCAAGACTTTCTTAAATTTCACGACCTGCCTTTGGACACTGTGCTATCAATTATCGACCGCGCAAGCGTCCTGGCGGATGCGTGGTCAAGGCGGGCAATGCCGCGTACCATGGAAGGAAAACGCGTTGGGCTCATCATAGACGACGGCGGCTGGAGAAATACGACAGCGTTCGATCTCGGCGTGCAAGCGATGGGCGGCATCTGCGTCACCGTTCCGATCAGCCTTAATCTCCATGAAACTACCAGCGACCTGGCTGGCTACCTCGACAATTGGTTCGACCTGTTGATCGTTCGTACGAAAGAGTTAGCCGCACTTCAGAAGCTTGCCAGCGGCGCGAGCGCTCCCGTTATCAATGCTCTCACAAAATCCAACCATCCTTGCGAGACGCTCGGTGATCTCGCCTACATAAAAAGCGTAAGAGGAACCACAGACGGCCTGACAGTCGTCGTCGTGGCGCCGGATGCCAACATTCTCCGATCATGGGTCGAAGCTTCGATTTCTTTACCGATTCAGGTCACACAGATCTATCCTGAGAAATGGCATCTCACAGATCCTGGACTTTTAAATCCGAACTTTAGGACAAGTACCGATATGGGGGAGTTGTTAGATGCGGATGTGATCATTACCGACTCGTGGCCGCCCGGTTGCGAGGAAGCGGAATTGATCGATTTCCAGATATCGGCTTCTCTTCTCGACCGAGGACGTCCCAACGCGATCTTCCTTCCTTGTCCACCGGTTACCCGGGGTCAGGAAGTGACAGTCGATGCCATGACACATTCCGCTTGCCAAAGTCTGACAGCGAAGGCTTTTCTTTTGCACGCGCAAAATGCGCTGATGGAACTGCTTATTGCCTAACGGCGGAAATTTCGGTCTCGCTTCAAATCGCCTCGCCCGCCAGTAGCCGCGGATTGTCCTTTGCCGTCGTGCCGGCCGCTTGGCCGATGAAGAAGGATTTGAGGCTGGGCAGGCGGTCGACGATCCCTAGCCCGAAGTCGCGGGCGATGCGCAGCGGTGTGTTGTCGTTGGAGAAGAGCCGGTTCAGCACGTCGGTCGTCACCCCCATGCGGAAGGTGTCGAAGCGGCGCCAGGTCTGGTAGCGCTCGAGGGTGTTGATCGAGCCGATGTCGAGGCCGAGGCGATCGGCCTCGACGATGGTTTCGGCAAGGGCCGCCACATCCTTGAAGCCGAGATTGAGGCCCTGGCCGGAGATCGGATGGATGCCGTGAGCTGCGTCCCCTGCGAGCGCGAAGCGCGGCGCGACAAAGGCGCGGGCAAGCGTGAGGCCGAGCGGGAAGGCGCGGCGCTCGCCGACGGTGGTGAGTGCGCCGAGCTTGTGGCCGAAGCGGCGTTCCAGCTCCTCCTCGAAGACGAGATCGTCCGAGGCGACCAGTCGTTCGGCATCGGGGGTGCGCTCCGTCCAGACAAGCGAGGAGCGGTTGTTCTTCAAGGGCAGGATGGCGAAGGGGCCGGAGGGCAGGAAATGCTCCTCGGCGCAGCCGCCATGCGGGCGCTCATGCTCGACGGTGACGACGATGCCGGACTGGCCGTAATTCCAATTGACGGTCTTGATACCGGCCATGTCGCGCAGCTTGGAGCGCACGCCGTCGCAGGCGACCAGAAGCCGCGTTTCCAGGGTGCTGCCATCCGAGAGGGTGAGCGTGGTCTTGTTGTCGTCGGTGACGAAATCCGTGGCGCTGAGGCCATGCTTGATCGGGATGCCCAAGCGCTCACAGGCGCCGCGAAGCGCCCCGACCATGGTCATATTCGAAACCATATGGGCGAAGGGCTGACCCTCGGCGACTTCGCCGTCGAAGGTGAGGAAGACCGGGCGGACGGGATCGCCGGTGCGCGAATCGGTGACGATCATGCGGGTGATCGGCTCGGCCTCAGGCGCGATTTCGTTCCAGACACCGAGAACATCGAGCATCTTCGAGGCGGCGGCGATGATCGCCGATGCCCGCATATCCTTCTTCCAAGCGGTTTCGGGAGCGGCTTCCACGATCATCACGTCGAGGTGAGGTGCGGCCTGCTTGACTGCGACTGCTGCGGCAAGACCCACATATCCGCCACCCACTACCAGCATGTCCAACATAGTGCTTCCCTGTGTCTTACTATCGCGTCCTGCTCTATATAGAGCATCCTGTTGACGGTTCCTACCATGGGAGTTCAAGCAAAATGTCGCGAGAGACCGAGAAGCTCACCCCGATGGAAACCGTGTTGGCGACGCTCGATCTCGAAACGATCGAGATGAACCTATTTCGCGGCAAGAGCC
Source organism: Rhizobium sp. BK491 (assembly GCF_014194925.1). Classification (NCBI taxonomy): domain Bacteria; kingdom Pseudomonadati; phylum Pseudomonadota; class Alphaproteobacteria; order Hyphomicrobiales; family Rhizobiaceae; genus Rhizobium; species Rhizobium sp. BK491. The sequence goes on along the minus strand of NZ_JACIAR010000005.1, from coordinate 242,236 downwards.
CGCAGGTCGGCTGGCAGCGCGTCTTCGGCGGGCAGGTCATCGGCCAGGCGCTGATGGCGGCGCAGAGAACTCTGGATGGCGATCGCTTCGCGCATTCGCTGCATGCCTATTTCATGCTGCCGGGCGATCCTTCGGTGCCGATCCTTTATCAGGTCGATCGCCTGCGCGATGGCTCGAGCTTCAATACGCGGCGCGTGCTGGCCATCCAGCATGGCAAGGCGATTTTTGCGCTGACCGCATCTTTCCAGGTCGACGAGCCCGGCTTCGAACATCAGAGCGATATGCCTGATGTGCCGATGCCGGAGGAGCTGATGGACGAGGAGCAGGTGAAACAGCGCTATCTCGCCCACGCGCCGGAGAACGTCCGCCGCTACTGGGAGCGCAAGCGGGCGATCGAAATCAGGCCGGTGTCGATCGAGAGCTATTTCTCCCGCGCACAGCCGAGCCAGCGGCAGAATATCTGGGTTCGGGTGACGGGACCGGTGCCGGATGACCGGCTCTACCAGAATGCGGTGCTCGCCTATCTCTCCGACATGACGCTGCTCGATGTTTCCCTGAACGCGCATGGCACATCGGTCTTGGACCCGACCGTCCAGGTGGCGAGCCTCGACCACGCCATGTGGTTCCATCGACCGTTCAAGCTCGATGACTGGCTGCTCTACAGCCAGGAGAGCCCGAGCGCCTCCGGCGCCCGCGGATTTACGCGCGGCAGCCTGTTTACGCGATCCGGTATCCTGATTGCGTCGGTAGCGCAGGAAGGCCTGATTCGTAAAAAGGCAAATGATTAAATAAAGTGCAATTTTATAAAATTGCACTTTATTTGTGCTGCTCTTTTGGCGAGAAATGCCGCTTTATTGGTTCTGCGCAATAAATCTGTTTTATTTCAATACGTTATAAATGTGTCACGAATCTGGCACGCCCTTTGAATGTGTATGGCCAGTCGCTGCAGAAACACTCGTCGGCGGCAAGGAGAGTCGGCTCCGCGCCGAGGCTAACAAAGGATGGGAAACCAGATGAAAATTGTGATGGCCATTATCAAGCCGTTCAAGCTCGATGAGGTCCGTGAGGCCCTCACGGCTGTCGGCATCCAGGGCCTGACTGTGACCGAAGTGAAGGGCTACGGGCGCCAGAAGGGGCATACCGAGATCTATCGCGGCACCGAATATGCCGTGAGCTTCCTGCCGAAGCTGAAGATCGAAGTCGCAGTCGCATCCGAAACCGTCGACAAGGCCGTCGAGGCCATTGCGTCGGCCGCCAAGACCGGCCAGATCGGCGACGGCAAGATCTTTGTCTATTCCATTGACCATGCCGTGCGCATCCGTACGGGCGAAACCGATTCAGAAGCGCTGTAAGACACGGCGGACCAGGGAGTTATTTGCATGTCATTTTCCAAGCTTTCCTCTGCCCTGACACGGGTGGGCGCGCTTTCTGCGGCCTTGCTTGCGCCGGCGATCGCCTTTGCGCAGGAGGCCGCCCCGGCTGCTGCGGCTGCGACCGCCGCCGCTCCGGTTCCGGACAAGGGCGACACCGCCTTCATGTTCATCTCCACCATTCTCGTGCTCTTCATGCTCGTTCCGGGCCTTGCGCTGTTCTATGGCGGTCTTGTCCGCGCCAAAAACATGCTCTCGGTCCTGATGCAGTGCACGATGATCGGCGCCGTCGTGATGATCATCTGGGTTCTCTACGGCTACTCCTTCGCCTTCGGCGGCGGCACCAGCCCCTATTGGGGCGGCACGGCCAAGATGTTCCTGTCGGGCGTTTCGACCTCGACGACGGCTGCAACCTTCTCCAAGGGCGTCGTCATTCCTGAGTTCATCTTCATGCTGTTCCAGATGACCTTTGCCGCCATCACGCCGGCCCTGATCATCGGTGCCTTCGCCGAGCGCATCAAGTTCGGCGCGGCCGTGCTCTTCTGCGCGCTGTGGGCGACCTTCGTCTACTTCCCGATCGCTCACATGGTGTGGGATTCCAACGGCATGCTCTTCAAGATGGGCGCGCTCGATTTCGCAGGCGGTACTGTCGTTCACATCAATGCCGGTATCGCAGGCATCGTCGGCGCCATCCTCGTCGGCAAGCGCGTCGGCTTTGGCAAGGACATGATGGCTCCGCATTCCATGACGCTGACCATGGTCGGCGCATCCATGCTCTGGGTCGGCTGGTTCGGCTTCAATGCCGGCTCGAACCTTGAAGCATCCGGCGGCGCAATGCTCGCAACCGTCAACACCTTCATCGCAACCGCAGCCGCCATCATCTCCTGGTCGCTGGTCGAAACCTTCACCCGCGGCAAGGCCTCCATGCTCGGCGGCGCTTCGGGCATGGTTGCCGGCCTCGTCGCCATCACGCCTGCAGCCGGCATCGCCGGTCCGATGGGCGCGATCGTCATGGGCCTTATCGTCTCGCCGCTCTGCTACTTCTTCGTCTCGGTCGTGAAGAACAAGTTCGGCTATGACGACACGGCTGACGTCTTCGGCGTGCACTGCATCGGCGGCATCTTCGGCGCCATCGCAACCGGCGTCTTCGCCAGCGCCTCGCTCGGTGGCGTCGGCTATGCCGAAGGCGTCACCATGAGCAGCCAGGTCGTCGTCCAGCTGACCGCCGTCGTCACGACCATCCTGTGGTGCGGCATCGGCTCGGCGATCCTCTACAAGGTCGTCGATGTCATCATCGGTCTGCGCGTCGCTCCGGAAGCCGAGCGCGAAGGTCTCGACCTCGCCTCGCACGGCGAAGCCGCCTACCACAATTCCTGATCGGAGCTTGCGAAATCGGAGCAAACTCTCCGGTTTCGCTCAATATCCCGTCGCGTCCTGTTTCATCGCAAATAGGCCGCTCTTGGCCCGGACCTCGGTTCGGGCCCTTTTCTTTGGTGCGATTACATCCAGTGGCGAAAGCCCCGTAATCTCCCGGCTCGGCATGCATGGTTAACATGCCATTAACCCTCCTCTGATTAGGTATGGCTAACCTGCCGGTGAGTGGGCATAGACCGATTCGCTTGCGCTTTGGACTGGAACGGGGCTTGATATCATGGGCAGAAGCAATTCGGCGGCGTTGAGCGGTCGCCCCGACCGTTTATCGCTTTCGAGCGTGGTTTGGCGTCAGATCAAGGGGCTGTCGGGCTTTGGAATATTGTTCCTGCTGGCGCTCGCCGTTGCGGCGCTGGCGACCTGGAACGTCATGGACCCCAGCTATTCCTACGCAACTGCCAATGCGCCGACCAACCTGCTCGGCTTTCCCGGCGCCGCCTTTGCCGACGTCATGATGCAGTCGCTCGGCCTCACCTCGCTTCTGGCGATGCTGCCCGTCGTCGCCTGGGCCTTTGCTTTGATCACCAACCGCAAGCTTCATCGGGTACCCTCGCGCCTCGGCGCCTGGTTCGGCGGCTGCATCGTCGCAGCCGGCTCGATCGCCTGCTTTCCCGCTCCGCCGACTTGGCCGATCCCTAACGGCATCGGCGGTGTCGTCGGTGATCTTCTGCTACGCCTCCCGGCCCTTTTCATCGGCACCTATCCGAGCGGTGTCGTCGCCATCATCATCGGTTCGGTTCTCGCCGTCCCGGCCATTTGGCTCATGCTCTTTGCCTCCGGCGTCATCGGCGAAAATCTCGTGGAAGACGAGGAGGATGAGGACGATTACGAGGAAACCCGCAGCCGCGCCCGTCGGGTGGGCGACGTGGACGAGGATGACGACCGCGGCAGCTTCCTTGGCAATTTCATGGCCTTCGGAGCAGTCATGCATGCCTGGTATAACACGCAGGCCCGCTTGCGCCGGCTGTTCGGCATGGGTCCACGCAAGCGCCGCGACCATGCCTTCGACGCGCCTTACGATTTCAATGATGACGAATTCGGTACGCTGAACGAGCCCGTGCGTGCCAAGGCGCCGATGGTGCGCGGTGACCGTCTCGAGCCGTCCATGGATGGCCCCGCGGCCCGGCGCGTCGTTTCCGCGCCCTCGATCAGCCTCGGCGATGACGAGGATGAGGACGAGGATTCCCTTTATGATCGCGATCCGCGGCGTCCTGCCGATATTCTGCCTGACGATGAGGATGAAGATTGGCCGTTAGCCCCGGCTGCATCGAAGGGAGCTGCCGCCGGCCATCGCGTCACCCCAGCCGCTCCGCGCCCGAAGCCTGGAGCGCGGGCTGAGCGGGAGGCGCAGACTTCCTTCATTCGTCCCTATGGTTTCCAGCTTCCCGCAGTCCATCTGCTTGCCGAGCCGAAGGCCGTCGCCCGCGATGCAACGCTCTCTGCAGATGCGCTGGAGCAGAATGCTCGCATGCTCGAAGGCGTGCTGGAGGATTTCGGCGTCAAGGGCGAAATCATTCACGTCCGCCCCGGTCCGGTCGTCACGCTCTATGAGCTGGAGCCGGCGCCAGGCATCAAGTCGTCCCGCGTCATCGGCCTTGCTGATGATATCGCCCGTTCGATGAGCGCGATCGCTGCCCGCGTCGCCGTCGTTCCCGGCCGCAATGCGATCGGCATCGAGCTGCCAAACTCGACGCGCGAGACGGTCTATCTGCGCGAGCTCATAGCCAGCCGGGATTTCGAGACCTCCAAGGCAAAGCTTGCGATGTCGCTCGGTAAGACGATCGGCGGCGAGCCCGTGATTGCCGACCTCGCCAAGATGCCGCATCTGCTTGTTGCTGGCACTACCGGCTCGGGTAAATCTGTTGCGATCAATACCATGATCCTGTCGCTGCTCTACCGCATGACGCCCGAGCAATGCCGCCTGATCATGATCGATCCGAAGATGCTCGAACTCTCCGTCTATGACGGCATTCCGCACCTCTTGTCGCCTGTCGTCACCGACCCGAAGAAGGCCGTGGTTGCGCTCAAATGGACCGTCCGCGAGATGGAAGAGCGCTACAAGAAGATGTCGAAGATCGGCGTGCGCAACATCGACGGCTTCAACAGCCGCGTCGAGCAGGCCGTCGCCAAGGGCGAGGCGATCAGCCGGACCGTGCAGACCGGCTTCGACCGCCAGACCGGCGAGGCGATCTATGAGACGGAAGAATTCGACCTGAAGCCCATGCCCTATATCGTCGTCATCATCGACGAAATGGCCGACCTGATGATGGTCGCCGGCAAGGATATCGAAGGTGCCGTGCAGCGTCTGGCGCAGATGGCACGTGCGGCTGGCATCCATGTCATTATGGCAACGCAGCGCCCGTCCGTGGATGTCATTACCGGCACGATTAAGGCGAATTTCCCGACCCGCATCTCCTTCCAGGTAACGTCGAAGATCGACAGCCGCACCATCCTCGGCGAGCAGGGGGCCGAACAACTCCTCGGCATGGGCGACATGCTCTATATGGCCGGCGGCGGGCGCATCCAGCGCGTCCACGGACCTTTTGTCTCAGATGGCGAGGTGGAGGATATCGTCGCCTATCTGAAGACACAGGGCGCGCCGCAATATCTCGATGCCATTACCGCTGATGACGACGAGGACGATGACGGCCATGGCCCGGTCGGCACCTCCAATCTTTCCGATTCGGAGGATCCCTACGATCAGGCGGTTGCGATTGTGCTGCGTGACGGCAAGGCCTCGACCTCCTATATCCAGCGCCGTCTCGGCATCGGCTACAATCGTGCGGCGTCGCTGATCGAGCGCATGGAGCAGGAGGGCCTGATCGGCCCGGCCAACCATGCCGGCAAGCGCGAAATTCTCGTTCCGACTGAAGCCGATATCCTGGATCGCTGAGGCAACCCACCTTTCCGTGTGGCATATCCCGTCTATGTTCAGAGAAATTTGATCGCAGCCCTTACCGGCCTTGGGCCGTTGCGCCATGAAGACGCCGATTTTGCGCGCCATGGACGAAGCATGAAGGAGAATTCGATGACAAAGTTTGATGCGCAGCCGTCCAGCCGACTTTCCCTCACCCGCCGGCATTTCCTCGGCGCTGCGGTTGCTGTCGGCGCGGCAGGCGCTCTGCCGGTTTCGGCTTTCGCGCAGGCCCAAGCACAGACGCAGCCGGCGGCCGCTACCCTCAATCCCAACATCGCCCAGGCCATCGCCGATCATTTTTCGTCCATCAAGTCGATGAAGGGCGGCTTCCTGCAGATCGGCCCGCGCGGCGATCAGATGAGCGGCGCATTCTTCATCCAGCGGCCCGGCAAGATGCGCTTCAACTACGATCCGCCGTCGCGCATGCGCGTAATTTGCGACGGGAACAACGTGCAGGTCATCAACGACCAGACGCAGACGAGGAACATGTATCAGCTGTCGAAGACGCCGCTGAGCCTGCTGCTGGCCAACAAGATCGACCTCTCAGCCGATATGGTGCGCAATGTGGATTCGCAGCCGGATCTCACCAAGATCACGCTCGGCAACCGGACGGTCTTCGGCGATTCCACCATCACGATGATCTTCGATTCGAAGTCCTATGACCTGCGCCAATGGACTGTCATCGATCCGCAAGGCAAGACAACCGATGTGATCATCAACAACGTAAAGACGAACGTCGCCTTCGACGACAGCGTTTTCCGCATCGATTACACGCGCTGAGCGTCGTCTCCATCCGAGCCGTAGTAAGCGGCGAATGGTGCTTTTCTTTCCGCCACAGCCGGTCTAAAGCCTTAGGCTGACCGGAGGGACCAGCGATTCATCGAATCGCAGAGTCGATCCGGCTGTCTGTTTGACGCAATTCCGGACGGAAAACCGCTGCGCACTTTTCCTCGAATTGCTTTAGGGAAAAGGTTCGGGCATGGGATTTTCGATTGCGACCTGGAATATCAATTCAGTGCGGCTACGCATGCCCATCGTTGAGCAGTTCGTCATGCAGGCCCGGCCGGATATTCTCTGCCTGCAGGAAACCAAGGTTCCGAACGAGCTTTTTCCTTATGCGCCGCTCCGCGCGCTTGGCTATGAGCACATCATCATTCATGGCCAGAAGGGTTATCATGGCGTTGCCATCGCTTCGCGTTTCCCGCTGACCGAGGACCACCGCCAGGATTATTGCAATGTCGGCGACAGCAGGCACATCTCGGCCATCTTCGAGCGCGGTGGCCGCCGCATTCGCCTGCATAATTTCTATGTGCCGGCCGGCGGCGACGAACCGGATCGCACGATCAATCCGAAATTCGGCCACAAGCTCGATTTCATCGAGGAGATGAAGAAGCTGCATGCCAATGCCGAGCAGAACACCTCCGCAATCCTCGTCGGCGATCTCAATATCGCTCCGCTGGAGCACGACGTCTGGTCGCACAAGCAGCTCCTGAAGATCGTCAGCCATACGCCTGTGGAGACCGAAGGGCTGCTCGAGGTGATGAAGCGCGGCGCCTGGCTCGACCTGATGCGCCAGCAGGTGCCGGAAAACGAAAAGCTCTATACGTGGTGGAGCTATCGCGCCAAGGATTGGGAGGCCGCCGACCGTGGCCGCCGTCTCGACCATATCTGGTCATCCTCCGATCTCGGCCCGCATCTGCAGAGAATCGAGATTCTGAAAGTGGCGCGTGGCTGGGATCGTCCGTCCGACCACGTGCCGGTCGTGGCGCATTTCAATCTCTGAAGCGGGATTGAGTGTTATCAGGAAAACCGGCCGAGCATTGCGGCCGCTTGCCTGGCAAGTGCGGCGAAGTTTTCGCGGATGCGGTTCTGGATCAGCAGGCCGGCGTCTGGATATTCTTCGATCAACCGGTGAAAGAGGGCGCGGGTGATGCGGATCACGTCGGATTCTTCGGCGGCAACAGCCGTATATTTCCGTTCCACCAAGGTCACCATCGCCAGCTCCGAAAGCATGGTGCCGGCCTGGACTATCGCTTCCACCTGTATCTGGCCGTTAGCATCGATGGTGCTGAGTTCGAAACTGCCGCGCGTGATGACATAGGCGCATTCGGCGGGCGACTTTTCCCGGAACAGCGTCTGGCCTTCGTTCACGTGGCGGCGATCGGCACCGAAGGCGATCAGTCGCAGTGGCTCGTCGCCCATGCCATGAAACAGCGGCAGTTGCGACAGCAGTCGAATATCGTCGTTCAGCGCCATCGATTGCCTATGGAATGATCTTGTAGCCGCCGTTTTCCGTGACCAGGATTTCGGCGTTGGAGGGATCGCGCTCGATCTTCTGGCGAAGGCGGTAGACATGGGTCTCGAGCGTATGGGTGGTCACGCCGGAATTATAGCCCCAGACTTCCTCCAGCAGGATATCGCGGGTGACGACCTTCTGGTCGGCGCGATAGAGATAGCGGATGATGGCGGCTTCCTTTTCCGTCAGGCGGATCTTCTGTCCGTCTTCGGTGGTCAAAAGCTTCTGGCTCGGTTTGAAGAGATAGCGTCCGACAGTAAAGGTCGCATCCTCGCTCTGCTCGTGCTGGCGCAGCTGTGCACGGATGCGGGCGAGGAGGACGGCAAAGCGGAAAGGCTTTGTCACATAATCGTTAGCGCCGGCTTCAAGGCCCAGAATGGTGTCGGAATCCGTGTCATGGCCCGTCAGCATGATGATCGGCGGCTTGAAGCCGTTCTTGCGCAGCAGCTTTACGGCTTCGCGGCCGTCCATATCGGGTAGGCCGACATCCATGATGAGGAGATCCACGGGCACGGTGCGCGCGGTCTGCACGCCTTTTCCGGCGGTCGCCTCCTGCAGGACGTTGAATTCCTCGTAAAGCGATAATTGCTCGACCAACATCTCACGCAGGTCGTTGTCATCATCCACCAGGAGAATGGTGCGTGCCGTCATGCCGTTCGGGTCCTTGTTCTCATTCCTCCTAAGTCCTACGCCAAATTGCACTTTTGGCAAGTCGCGAGGCGGCTCAGGCTTGGTCGTTTGGTTGAAACTGCTATGATTTCAAACGAAATCACACGCAAAGCAAAAACATGTGAGTGAAATGCAAAAGATAAGGGCGGAGGCGGGACGGACCGCATCGACGATCGTCGTGCGGCCTGCGCCGGGTAAGAAAACGCGGGCATTGGTGCAAGTAGCGGGCATCACGGTGCCGGCGGCAATCGGCCGGTCCGGGCGCAGCATCTTGAAGCGGGAGGGCGACGGCGCGACGCCGATTGCGGGCATGAAGCTGCTCTATGGCTTCACGCGCGGCGATCGGATCCGCTTCCTGCGGACGGCCCTGCCGATGCGGCACATCCGGAAGGATATGCTCTGGTGCGATCAACCCGACGATGCCAACTACAACAGGCCGGTGAAGGCGCCCTTCAAGCCGAGCCACGAGGAATTGCAGCGGGAGGACGGCCTTTACGATATCTGCCTGGTGCTGGACTGGAACGTGCGCTCGCGCCGGCGCAACCGCGGCTCGGCGATCTTCTTCCACCTGATCAGGCCGGGATATGAGCCGACGGCCGGGTGTGTTGCGGTGAGCCTGCGCGACATGAGGCGCATCCTGCCATTACTGCGAAGAGGTACGACCGTCCGGGTTGTCTGAAAGGTCGCCCGGGGTTAACATCCCGATATTCTCCACTATATGGGATTTCGACCGGTGCGCCTTTGCGGACCAGACCGACCCCTTTTCTTTTAGAATTTAAATCGCGCCTTCACTCCACCCGCTTCTCATCCTTTGGAGACTTATCGTGACCACGCAACCGACAATCACGTTCAATGACGGCAATTCCATTCCGCAGGTCGGCCTCGGCGTCTGGCAGACGCCGGAAAACGTCGCGCCGATGGCCGTCAGCACGGCTTTGAAAGCCGGCTATCGCCATATCGATACCGCAGCCATCTATGCCAACGAGGATGGCGTCGGCGAAGGCATGCGCCAGTCCGGCGTTGCCCGCAAGGACATCTATCTCACAACCAAGCTCTGGAATGAGGCACAGGGCTTCGATTCCACGCTGAAGGCCTTCGACGAAAGCCTGAAACGGCTCGGCACCGACTATATCGACCTCTACCTCATCCACTGGCCGTCGCCGCATCGCAACCGCTATCTCGACACCTGGAAGGCTTTCGTCCGTCTCAAGGAAGAAGGCCGCGCTCGTTCGATCGGCGTCTCCAATTTTGCCGCCGCGCATCTCGAACGTATCATCGGCGAGACCGGCGTGACGCCCGTGCTGAACCAGATCGAGCTGCATCCCACCTTCCAGCAGAAGGAACTGCGTGCCGTTCACGACAAACTCGGCATCAAGACCGAATCCTGGAGCCCGCTCGGCCAGGGCAAGCTTCTCAGCAATGCTGTCATCGGCAAGGTCGCCGCCAAGCATGGCCGCACGCCAGCACAGATCATCATCCGCTGGCACATCGACAACGGCCTAATCGTCATCCCGAAATCGGTGACGCCGAGCCGCATCGAGGAAAACCTCAACGTTTTCGATTTCAAGCTCGACGGTGACGATCTGGCTGACATGGCCAAGCTCGATTCGGCTGGCGGGCGCATCGGTCCGGATCCGCTGACGGCGAGCTTTTGATAGCAGGTTGCCATCAGTTTATGCAAGGAGGCCCGGAGTGAAGACTCCGAGCCTCTTTTGTCATCCTGTCGTCCTGAGTGCCGTCAGACCTGAACCCAGGCCGGTGCCACAGTCGGTCCTTTGCCGAGAAAGAAGCCGAAGTGGATGTTCATCTCGCCGATCGGCTCGATGAAACGGGCATTGCTGAGCGGACCAGCGTTGACCGGCTCGAAGCCGATGGATTCGACGAGGTCGGATACGGCATGTTTTGCCTTCTCGTCGTCTCCGGCAATGAAGACCTGCAGCACCTTGCCGTTCCGTCCCTCGGCGGGCAGCAACGGTGCGAAAATCGTGTTGAAAGCCTTCACCACCGCTGCCTCGGGCGCTAGCGCCTGAATTTCTTCGGCCGCCGAGCTCGAGTGCCCGACGACGAGGCCGCTGAAATCTGCGGTAACGGGATTGCTGATATCGATCAGCACCTTGCCCTTGAGATTTCCGGCTTCCTTCAACGTTTCCGCGATAGCGCCATAAGGCAGCGCCAGTATGACGATATCTGCAAGCTTGACGACGGCGGCAACCCCGCCCGCTTCGATGCCAGCGCCCAGTTCGGCGGCAAAGGCTACTGCCTTTGCGGGATCGCGATGGCCGATGATCACGTCAGACCCTGCTCCGGTCAGCAGACGCGCCAGTCCTGCTCCCATATTTCCGACACCAATGACAGCGATTTTCATATTTATCAGCTCCTTGTTGTGACTGACAAACATATAAATTTATCGCCATATCCGGATAAATTGTCTAGATAAATCGATACTTGAAACGGGTTGTTTCTAATGGATCGCTTCTCCGGCATGAACGTTTTCGTTAAGGCAGTCGAGCTCGGCTCCTTCAGTGCCGCGGCAGAGGCATTGAATATGTCGCCACAGCTCGTCGGCAAACATGTGCAATTTCTCGAACAGCATCTTGGTGTTCGGCTTTTGAACCGGACCACGCGTCGTCAGCACCTGACGGAAGTCGGCAGCCAGTTTTACGAGCGCTCGCGCAATATTCTGGCAGAAGTCGAGGCTGCGGAGGCGCTGGCGGCGGAAACTCGGGCCGTGCCGCGCGGGAAGCTGAGGGTCAACGCCCCCGTCACGTTCGGTATCCATGCGCTCGCGCCAACGCTTCCCAAATATCTGGGAGCGCATCCGGAGGTTTCGATCGATCTGTCGCTAACGAACCGCATGGTGGATCTGATCGATGAGGGCTACGACGCAGTCTTTCGCGTCGGTGAGCTCGCTGACAGCGGGTTGATCGCCCGTCGTCTCAGTCCCTATCGTCTGGTGATCTGTGCTGCGCCGAGCTATCTGCGCGCCCGCGGCACCCCCTCCACGCCAGATGATCTTCGAAATCATGAGTGCCTGATCTTCTCGCATACGATGCTCAGGACTCATTGGGATTTTGAAGGACCGGAGGGGAATGTGAGCGTTCCGATCTCCGGCCGGCTGATGATCGACAATGGTGAGGCGCTGCTGAAAGCCGCGTTGGCAGGGCTCGGCATTATCCTGCAGTCGTCCGAACTCATCCAATCGAGCTTGGAAACGGGAGCGCTGGTGCCGCTTTTGCCCGGATATAGCGTGCCGACGCGCCCGCTGCATGTTCTCTACGCGCCGGATCGCCGCATCACGCCGAAGCTCCGTAGCTTTCTCGACTTCGTTTCGGCGGAATTCGGCGACCACGGACCGGTGTGACCGGATGGCGGGATTATCCTCCGCCATCCTCTCGGCTCATTCTCACGAGACCTCTTGCGCAAGGGCATCACGCCTTGAACGCGCCATGCCGGCGATGGCGATGGCCAGCGTCGCGACGATGAGCAGGGCGCCGACTGCGAAGGTGATCTGCATGCCTGTTGCAATGGCTTCCGGGCGTGCCGTGATAATATCGCTCGTTCCTGACCCCAGCGTGAAGATCGCACCCATGACGGCTGTGCCTGTGATAAGGCCGAGATTTCGCGACAGGCTCAACATACCGGAAATCACGCCACGTTGCTCCGCCTTTATGTCCTTCATGATGGTGGTGTTGTTGGACGCCTGAAAGAGCGCATAGTTTGCGGTCACGACAACCAGCGGACCGATGTAGCCGGCGGTTCCGAACCTGCCTTGCAACATCACTATCAGGAAGAGGCCGGCAATCATGCCGACAAGACCCGTCATGGTCACGCGCTGGGCGCCGAAGCGATCGGCGATGCGGCCGGCCGGCACGCCCGTCAGGGCCGACACCAGCGGGCCGGAGGACATGATGGCGCCGACATGGGCTGCATCGAAGCCAAGGCTGCGGGAGAGATAGAAGGGGCCGACCACCAGCGTCGCCATGATGACGGTGGAAACGAGGGTGCTCATGGCAAGGCCTGCGCTTAGCGATGCATCACGGAACATCGAAAGGCGGAACAACGGCGCTTCCACTTTCGTTTCAGTGACCGCAAAGAGAACGATGCCGAAAGCTGCTGCTAACAGCAGGCCGATATTCAGCGCACCGAAGCTGCCGTGCCCAAGGGTCATGGCCAGCGCATAGGCAGCGAGTGTCAGGGACAACAGCAGGGTGCCGATCGTATCCAGTCGACCCTCGCTCGCCTTCCGGTCCAGACGATCCCTCGGCAGGAAGCGGGCGGCGAGCAGAAAATTTGCGATCCCGAGCGGCACGTTGATGAGGAAAATGGTCTCCCAGCCGAAGCTGGCGATCACGATGCCACCGAGCGATGGGCCGAGCGTGGTGCCGATCGCGGACATGGTGCCGAGCAGGCCCATGGCGCTGCCTGTCCGCTCTTTCGGCACGGTTTCGCCGACCATCGCCACGGTCAGCGCCATCATCATGGCGGCACCGAGGCCCTGCAGACCTCTGGCGGCGAGCAATAGCCAGAGGGTCGGTGCGACGCCGCAGAAGAGCGAGGCGAGTGTGAAGAGGCTTATGCCGATCAGCAGCAAGCGCCGCCGGCCGAAAATGTCGCCTAACTTTCCGACGCTGACGATCAGCGTGGTGATGGCGAGCAAATACGCAAGCACGATCCATTGCACCTGCTGGAAGGAGGCATCGAATGCCTGGGCAAGCGTCGGCAGAGCGATATTGGCAATGCTGGTGCCAAGCGAGGGCATCAGCATGGAGAGCGAGAGGCTGGCGAGCGCCCAGCGGGTCGAGGATGCTGATTTTGTGTGGCCGGCTTTGCCCGGATCTTCGATGATTGGCTGCAACACGAGCTCCATTTCTAGCGACCTAATAAAACTTCCGGCAGAAAGGTAGCTCTCGACGCGATATGGCGGAACGCGCAGCATTTGCACTTCATTCGTGCGTTAGACGCTATATATTACACAAACCGTGCTATGCTCGCGCCATGTCCACGCCCGATCTCAACCTCCTCATCACTCTCAATGTCCTGCTTGCCGAAGGCAGTGTCGCGCGCGCCGCCCGGCGATTGCGGCTCAGCCCATCCGCCATGAGCCGACAGCTTGCGCGTCTGCGTGAGACGACAGGGGATCCGCTGCTGGTTCGGGCGGGGCGGGGGCTCGTGCCGACGCCGCGGGCGCTGGAGCTGCGCGACCGTGTCGGTCAGCTTGTGCAGGAGGCGGAAGCGGCCTTGCGGCCCGCCGAAAGCTTGGATCTGAAGCAGCTTGCTCGAATTTTCACGCTGCGCACCCGTGAAGGTTTCGTGGAGAATTTCGGCGCCGAACTGATCGCGCGCATTGCCGAGCAGGCGCCTGGCGTTCGGCTCTACTTCATGCAGAAGCTGGACAAGGACAGCACGCCTTTGCGCGATGGGACGATCGACTTCGAAACCGGTGTTGTCGGTGACGATACCGGTCCGGAATTGCGAACGCAGGCGCTGTTCCGCGATCGCTTCATCGGCGTGGTCCGAAGCGGACATCCGTTGAGTGAAGGAGAGCTGACCCCGGAACGTTACGCGGCCGGGCAACATCTTCTGGTATCACGGCGCGGCCTACAGAAAGGGCAGATCGACGAGGCGTTGGAAGAGTTGGGCCTGAAGCGGCAGATCGCAACGATTGTCGGCAGCTTTTCGGCTGCGCTGGCCTTGGCGCGCGCCTCCGACCTGATCGTCAGCGTACCGGAGCGTTATACGGGCAATCTGCGTGTCGGCATGCACAGTTTCGTGCTGCCGGTGCCGACATCGGATGTGACGATCTCGCTGCTCTGGCATCCGCGCATGGATGCGGATCCGGCGCATCGCTGGCTGAGGGGCTGCATTCGCGACGCCTGCGCCGGATCGCGTTCGGGGCAATCAGCCGGATTCAAAGTCGGCTAAGTAATTGCGAAGCAGCCGGTCAAGAGCTTTTTGTTCGCCTTCAGAAAGGGTGGAGATCAGGCGTTTCTGCGTTTCGACATGCGCCGTCACCGCCGCATCGATAAGCTCGAAACCTTTTGGCGTCAGGGATATCAGGAAGCTGCGGCCATCATCCGGGTTCTGGCTGCGAGCGACGAGACCGGCCCTCTCCAGCTGATCGATACGATTGGTCATCGTGCCCGACGAGACCATCATCGTTTCCATCAGGTCGCTGGGCGAGAGCGTATAGGGCTCGCCCGAGCGGCGCAGGGTCGCCAGCATGTCGAAGTTCGCCGCGTTCAGGCCGAAGCGGCCGAAGGTCTTCTCCATCTCGCGCGAGAGATGGAGCGCGAGATTGCGCAGGCGCCCGAAAAGGCCCATCGCCGTGGTGTTGAGGTCCGGCCGTTCACGGCGCCACTGGGCGAGAATTTTATCGATGCGATCCATAACGAGATCTCGCCATGAATTTATCTTGACGTCAAGGTATCTCAGATTATCTTGAGGTCAAGATAAATTTGAGGCCAAGGCCATGAATCGCAATTTCGACCTGTTGCTCACCGCCATCGCGCCGGCGATCTGGGGCAGCACCTATTTGGTAACCACGCAGCTTTTGCCGGCCGGTTATCCATTGACTGTCGCCATGCTGCGCGCACTGCCCGCCGGCCTGCTGCTGCTCCTCATCGTGCGGCGGTTGCCGCATGGGGTCTGGTGGCTGAAGTCGCTGGTGCTCGGGGCGCTGAATTTCTCTGTCTTCTGGTGGCTGCTGTTCATTTCGGCCTATCGACTGCCCGGTGGCGTGGCCGCGACGGTCGGTGCCGTCCAGCCGCTGATCGTTATTGTGCTGGCGCGCTTGCTGCTGGGATCGCCGATCCGCGGCCTTTCCATCATCGCAGCCATTGCCGGCATCGGCGGGGTTGCGCTACTGATCCTGACGCCGAATGCGACGCTCGACCCGATCGGCATTATTGCGGGCATCGGCGGTGCTTTTTCCATGGCAGCCGGCACCGTGCTCAGCCGCCGCTGGCGGCCGGATGTTTCGCCGCTGACCTTTACGGCATGGCAGCTGACGGCCGGCGGCGTGCTGTTGCTGCCGGTGGCCCTGCTGCTTGAGCCGCCGTTGCCGCATCTGACCGGCGCCAACGTTCTCGGCTTCACCTATCTCGGGCTGATCGGCGCGGCGCTTACTTATATTCTCTGGTTCCGGGGCCTGTCACGGCTGGAGCCTTCGATGGTCTCGCCGCTCGGCTTCCTCAGTCCGACGACTGCCGTGATCCTGGGGTGGGCGGTGCTTGGCCAGCAGCTGAGCCCGATACAGATGTTCGGCATTGTCGTCGTGCTTGGCAGCGTCTGGCTCAGCCAGCGCGCGCAGCAGGCTCCGGCCGGGCAGACTCCTTCTCCCCTCGGGGAGAAGGTGGCCCGAAGGGTCGGATGAGGGGGCAATCTGCCGGATTCGGCAAAAGCACGCCGCCCGGAGGCGGTGTCATTCATGGCACCTTTTCGCCAACAGCGGACGTCTGGACACACTTGGCCGATGCGGCCTAACCGCCGACGGAACGACCTACAGGCCCCACGTCGGTCCATCAGCTGTTAAAGCAATCTCTACCGGATCACCGCATACCTCAACTGAAGGGCCGCCGCGTTCATTCCATCTGAACAGGTTTAGATGCCATCCACCTGGTATCATGCGAGACCTGTCGATAATGCCGTCCGCACCTGCATGTCTCGCGATATCAACATTACGCCACGAGGCTGGTTCTCGGCCCTCCGATAGAGCTGTTCGCCACGATTCGTTCGACAACTCCCGATCTATTCCAAGACGCTTGCAGGCCCTTCATCGTGCTGGTCAAGAACCATGGCATCACCGACCTTTAGCGGCACGACGACTCGCCGAAGTCTATCCTCGCGCATGTAACCCGCTATAGCCTGTATGGACCACTCCAATGCGGCGCTCGTGTAGAGCGTCGGCTCTCCCAGACGATGATAGCGACCTGCGCTAGCGGGACCCGGCAGGTCCAATACCTGATGAACACGGTTAGCGAGAATAGAGCGGAAGAAAGTACCAGAAATTTTCTTGAATACGGTGCAGTCTTCAGCCATCGCGGCGGGTCCGTTTCTAGGGGTCACTTTCGCATCTAAGAAAATTTCATGACATCGGCGTGACGTCCGCTTAGGTCGGACACCAGCCGTTGGTGGCATTTGCTCCCTAAGATGGCAATCTTCTTTAAGCCATACGCTTTCAGGCTTCTGATATCCCCTCGTCCGCCTGTCGGCACCTTTCCCGGTTAAAACGGGGAGAAGGGGTACCCTGGTGGCGCTTTCATTTCGTATGCGATCGCCCTGTCCAAGAACAAAAAGGGCGGCCATCAGGCCGCCCTTTGTCATTCATGCCTTCAGGCCGATCACTTCCACTCGCGGATATCGACGAAGTGGCCGGCGATTGCGGCGGCGGCGGCCATGGCCGGCGAGACCAGATGCGTGCGGCCTTTGAAGCCCTGGCGGCCTTCGAAGTTGCGGTTCGACGTCGAAGCGCAGCGCTCGCCCGGCTTCAGGCGGTCGTCGTTCATGGCGAGGCACATGGAACAGCCAGGCTCGCGCCAGTCGAAACCGGCAGCCTTGAAGATCTTGTCGAGACCTTCGGCCTCAGCCTGCTCCTTCACCAGGCCGGAGCCCGGAACGATCATGGCGTTGACCGTGGAAGCCACCGTCTTGCCTTCGACGACCTTGGCGACTGCGCGCAGGTCTTCGATGCGGCCGTTGGTGCAGGAGCCGATGAAGACGCGATCGACGTTGATCTCGGTTATCGGCGTGCCCGGCTTCAGGCCCATATAGTCGAGCGCACGCCACTTGGAGGTACGCTTGGTCTCGTCCTGGATTTCGTCCGGGTTCGGGACGATGCCCTGAACGGAGATGACGTCTTCCGGCGAGGAGCCCCAGGAAACGATCGGCGGCAGGCTTGCGGCATCGAGCTTGACGATGCGGTCGTAATGCGCGCCTTCGTCGGACTTCAGTGTCTTCCAGTAGGCGATCGCCTGTTCCAACGCTTCGCCCTTCGGCGCGCGCGGCTTGCCCTTGATATATTCGAAGGTGATTTCATCCGGAGCGATCAGGCCGGCGCGGGCACCACCCTCGATCGACATGTTGCAGATGGTCATGCGACCTTCCATGGACAGCGCGCGGATGGCTTCGCCCGCATATTCGATGACGTAGCCGGTGCCGCCGGCGGTGCCGATCTCGCCGATGATGGCAAGAATAATGTCCTTGGCGGTGACGCCAGGCGGCAGCTGGCCGTCGACCTGCACCAGCATGTTCTTGGCCTTCTTCTGGATCAGCGTCTGCGTGGCGAGCACATGCTCGACCTCGGAGGTGCCGATGCCATGCGCCAGCGAGCCGAAGGCACCGTGCGTCGAGGTGTGGCTGTCACCGCAGACGATGGTCATGCCGGGCAAGGTGAAGCCCTGCTCGGGGCCGATGATGTGAACGATGCCCTGGCGCTTGTCGTTTTCGGAGTAGTATTCCACGCCGAATTCGGCGGCGTTCTTGGCGAGCTGCTCGACCTGAATGCGGCTTTCTTCGTTCTTGATGCCGAGATGACGATCCGGCGAGGTCGGCACGTTGTGGTCGACGACGGCAAGCGTCTTCTGCGGCGCGTGAACCTTGCGGCCGGTCATGCGCAGGCCTTCGAAGGCCTGCGGCGACGTCACTTCGTGAACGAGATGACGGTCGATATAGAGAAGACAGGTGCCGTCTTCTTGGGCGTCAACCAAGTGGTCATCCCAGATTTTGTCGTACAGTGTGCGTGGAGCGCTCATGGCTACAAATCCATATTGGCATTGTCGAAAAGGGGATTGACGGATCAGGACCGCCGGCCTCGGGTGTGATCAGCGAAGTCGGCTGTTGAGCGCGCCCGAAATCATCGCAAAGAAGCGTGCCGGCAGGCGCTTATGGTCCTGCAGCACGAAAGCCGTGACGTAACGTCCGTCTTTGCTCATGATCTTACTCATGGCGTTGCTCATATCAATTTTCCGAAGTCTCGGCAATGGTGAGCATTTCCGGCATCAGCCAATCGCACCAGGTTAACAGAAAGTCAAAAGTTACCGCAGGCGCAACCACATCTGCCGGCCGAATTGCCAAATCTGAACCTGTCACCCAACCTATTACGGCACTATACTTGCTTTTTTCCAAGCTGCGGATCAGATTGCATTTCTATCTGGAATAGAAAGCAAAGATATAAATGCGGGCATATGCCATGTATGTCTTAATGAAAGGATGCAGCATTCTTGCTGGCTTATCTCTGGTTTTCGCGGTTTCGACCGTTTTTATCCCGTACAGGATTCAGGCGACGGCATATGCCGACGAAGGGCAGGATCTATATAGTACGGGAGATTACCAACGCGCGCTGAAGTACTGGCAGCCTCTGGCTGAACACGGAGACGCTCAAGCTGAGTTTGGTTTGGGGCTTCTTTATGAAACCGGGCATGGTGTTGAGCAAAACTTCGATACGGCTCAAAGTTGGTATCGGAAGGCGGCAGAGCAGGGCCTGGCGAGTGCGCAAAATACCCTAGGGGCAATGTACGCCAATGGTCGGGGTGTTGCGAAAGATGATGTGCAAGCCGAAGAATTGTACCGCAAGGCGGCAGAACAAGGAGATGTCCACGCAGAAGTGAATTTGAGCAATATGTACCGATTTGGGCGCGGCGTTCCTCGTGACATAAACCTCGCCATCACTTGGCTTTAAAAGGCATCCGAAGCAGGTAACCCCGTTGCGCAATCCAATTTGGGTGGCCTCTATATTTCCGAGGATGGAGTCAAAGACTATTCGAAAGCGGCAATTCTGTTTCAAAAGTCCGCAGATCAAGGAGACCCGGGAGGACAAAATGGCCTTGGCATTATGTGTGGTCTTGGGTTGAACAGACCAATAGATCCTGCGTGTGCGGCAAATTGGTATCGTAAAGCGGCGGAGCAAGGTAGCCCATCAGCGGAGGTTAATCTTGGTAGCGCCTATTATAATGGCTCCGGAATCGAAAAGGATATCAGCTTGGCGATATTCTGGTATCGAAAAGCCGCGGAACAAGGAAACGTCCGGGCACAAGAATATCTCCAATACATAGCTGAGCATCGACCTATCCTCAAGGGATAGGTCATAATGGTGAATGGCAATCGGATCGCACCGATCACACCTGCGCGCCCGGCGGCTGGCTCGCGGCCAGGCGGGGGAAGGCGGAGCGGTCGCTGCCGGAGCGGCGGCGCATCCAGGCTTCGAGCTGCCTGAGCAGCAGCGACAGACCGATCGTCAGCAGCAGGTAGATGAAGGCAAGGATCGACAGGGTTTCGAAGTAGCGGAAATTCGCCGAGTAATAGAGCTTGGCGAGCTGGCTGATATCGGCAACCCCGAGTACGGAGACCAGCGAACTGTCCTTCACCATGGCGATGAAATCATTCGACAGCGGCGGCAGGATGACGCGGATCGCCTGGGGAAAGACGACGAGGCGAAAGCGCTGGAAGCGGCTGAGGCCGAGCGCCTTTGCTGCTTCGATCTGGCCCTGGTCTACCGCCTGGATGCCGGCGCGGAAGATTTCGGCGATGAAGGACGAATAGGCGATGGTCAGCGCGATGATCGTACGCCAGACGAAGGGCACGTCGCGGGTGACGAGCGGGCTTGCCCAGCCGGCGGAGATCAATGGCGAGACGACAACGTTATAGACGGCGACGAAGGCCGGCGTGCCGACGAATGCGATGTAGGAAAGCAGCACCAGTATCGGAATGCCACGCACGATCTCGATATAGAAGCGCGCGACCTGTCGCAGCACGAGGAAATCCGACAGGCCGAGTAGCGCCAGCCCGAGGCCGAGCAGCACAGCCAGCGTAAAAGCCACCAGCGTCACGAAGACCGTGACGCCGATGCCATTCAGCAGAAGAGAGAAAATCTGGGCATAGAGGCCGTTCGCCGCAATTGCGAATGAGGCGACGATGCCGAGGATAGCGAGGGCGACCAGCCACCAGGGAAAGTCTTCCTTGCCGCGGTGCCCGCCCGGGCCTGTCAAAGGCGCCATCAAAGCGGGCTTCCAATATATCGATCTTCAAAATTCATTGGCCCATCTTGTAGTCGAGGAACCACTTCTTGTTCAGCGCGTCGAGCGTGCCGTCGGCCTTAAGGCTGGCGATGGCGGCATTGATCGGGGCGACGAGATCGGAACCCTTCTGGAAGATGAAGCCGAAATCCTCGGTGCCGAGCGGACCGCCGATGAGCTTCAGGCCGCCATTGGAGGCATCGACATAGCCCTTGCCGGCCGTGCCGTCGGTCAGCACCGTATCGACGTCGCCGGTCTTCAGCGCCTGTACCGTGGCACCGAAGGTTTCGAAGGTCTTGATGCGCGGGTTCTGCTCGTTGCCATCGAGCACCGAATAGACGGCGGTGTAGAAGGGTGTCGTGCCCGGCTGCGCGCCGATCAGGCCGTCCTTGAAGGCGGCGAAGCTCTTGGCGTCGGTGAAGCGCTTCTCGTCGCCGCGCACGAGCATGAATTGCTCGGAGCGCATGTAGGGGTCGGAAAAATCGACCTTCTGCTTGCGGTCGTCCTTGATGGTGATGCCGGTCATGCCGATGTTGTACTGGCCTTCCGAGACGGCCTGGATCATCGCATCCCAGCTGGTGTTCTGGTACTCGACCTTGAAGTTCAGGCGCTTGGCGATCTCGTTCATCGCGTCATATTCCCAGCCGATTGCCTTGTTCGTCTTTGGATCGATGAACTGCAGGGGCGGATAGGCATTCTCGGTAACGACGACAACGGTCTTGCCGTTGAGGTTCGGAAGGTCGGCGGCGAAGGCAGCGAAAGGTGCAAGCACGAGGGCGCTGAGGCCCAGAAGGAATGAACGACGGAATGCCATGGAAATCTCCCCGATTAGCGTGGCGGAAAACTGTCACATTTGGAAAGCGGATGGCAAGATTATTGCCAACGTAGCAATCATAAAAAAGGAAAAGCAGCTCTAAAACATAAGGCTGCCGAAGAATTTTCCGGTTGCCGCGTCACATTGCGGCAGGCAGCAAAAAGGCGACCCAAGGGCCGCCTTCAAGCTTTGCGATCCGTATGGATCGAAACTTATTCTGCTGCCGGCTCGGCTGCTGCGGCTGCAGCAGCTTCTGCAGCTGCCTTTGCTTCTGCGGCTTCGGCTGCGGCCTTTTCAGCTGCGAGCGCCTGAGCGGCTGCAACCTTCTCGGCTTCGATGCGTGCCTTTTCGTCGGCCAGGGCCTGGCGCTCGGCATCGTTGAGCTTGCGGGCGCGGGTGCCGGTGTTTTCAACGATACGGGCAGCCTTACCGCGCAGGTCGCGCAGGTAGTAGAGCTTGGCGCGACGGACCTTACCGCGGCGAACGACTTCGACGCTTTCGATCATCGGCGAGTAAACCGGGAATACGCGCTCGACGCCTTCGCCGTAGGAGATCTTGCGAACCGTGAAGTTTTCCTGCAGGCCGCCGCCGGAGCGAGCGATGCAAACGCCTTCATAGGCCTGAACGCGGGTACGGTTGCCTTCCGTGACCTTCACGTTGACGCGAACGGTGTCGCCAGCGGAAAATGCGGGAAGGGTGCGCTTGGCTTCGATCTTGGCTGCCTGTTCGGCTTCCAACTGCTGAATGATGTTCATAGTATCAACCTCGTTGTTGCTTCAACAGCCAGAGCGCTCATCATTCTATCTTTGGTCGGACCGTTAGATCACGCCTCGGATATATGCCCGTTCAGGCAGGAGCGAATACGTCTGCTCTTCTTTGCTGGTTGATGGGAAATTTCCCATGCCGGGCGCGCACATACCCTATTGTCACGCGTTTGTCACCCCTTGGCGAGGAATTAAGTGGTGCTTGTCGGCAGTTTCGCGGCCATATTTCAAGGATATCGCTCATCCAGCCGGTGCTGTCGCTATTTCTTCTGCAATTCGTCCAACAAATCCGGTCGACGCTCCTTCGTCAGTCGCTCGGCCTGCTCTTTCTGCCATTTGGCAATTGCCGCGTGGTTACCGGAGGTTAGGATTGCCGGAATCTCGCGGCCTTCCCAGATCTGCGGGCGGGTATAATGCGGATGCTCCAGCAGGCCGCCTTCGAAGCTTTCGTGCAGGCCAGAGAGATCGTTGCCCATGACGCCGGGCAGGATGCGGACGATGGCGTCGAGCAGGATCAACGCAGCCGGCTCGCCGCCCGAGAGGATATAGTCGCCGATCGAGATTTCTTCGAGGCCGCGGCCGTCGATGACGCGCTGGTCGACGCCTTCGAAGCGGCCGCAGACGATGATGACGCCTTCGCCGCCTGCAAGCTCGCGCACGCGCTTCTGCGTCAGCGGCTTACCGCGCGGGCTCATCAGCAGGCGCGGACGACTGTCATTTTCGCTCGCGTGGTCGATGGCGCGGGCAAGCACATCCGGCTTCAGCACCATGCCGGCGCCGCCGCCGGCCGGCGTGTCGTCGACGGTGCGGTGCTTGTCGGTCGCAAAATCACGGATCTGTACAGTGTCGAGCGCCCATTGCCCGCGTTCCATGGCCTTGCCGGCAAGGGACGTGCCGAGATGGCCCGGGAACATCTCGGGATAAAGCGTCAATATGGTCGCCCGGAAACTCATGGCGCGCTCACTTCCCAATAAGGATCACTTCTTCTTCGGCTTGCTCTGCGGCTTCTCGGGTGTTTCCGGCTTTTCTGGTTTGCCGATCAGGTCGTCGGGGCTGTCGATCAGGCCAGCGGCCAGCGGGTCGATCAGGATCTTGCCGCCCTCGAGGTCGATCTCAAGCACCGCGGCCTCGGAAAAGGGGATCAGCACGGGGCGCTTGCCCGGCCCCTTCAGCTCCAGCAGATCGCCGGCGCCGAAATCATAGACGCCGCTGACCGTGCCGTAGCCGGTACCCTGGTCGTCGACGGCCTCCAGGCCTTCGAGATCGGCATAGAAGAATTCGTCGTCGTCGAGTTCGTCATCAGGCAGGTTCTCGCGCTCGATATAGAGTTCCAGCCCGTTCAGCGCCTCGGCGGCATTGCGGTCGTTGACGCCGCGAAAGCGCACCACGACCACATTCTTGGCCTCGCGGATTTCCAGCACCTCGAAGCTGCGGCCGTCCATGCTGTGGAGGTGGCCGTAATCGCCGAGCGCGGTCGGATCCGACGTATAGGCGCGCGCGCGCACCTCGCCTCTCAAGCCTTGTGCCGCGCCGATGGTGGCCATCAATACCGGGTTTTGCAGTTTCGTCATGGTCTCTTCGCCGATTACCGGGATTATGCAGCAGATCCGAATTGCTCCAGCGACCTTTGCGCGTGACGCGCGGCGCTGTCGTTGGTTCTCTCATAGGCTGAACATTTGCCGATGGGAAACAAAAAACGGGCGGCATGTCGCCATGCCACCCGCTTTCATTCAATGCCAGGTTCGATTACTCGGAAGCAGCGGCGGCGTCAGCAGCCTTCTGAGCCTTTTCGGCAGCGCGCTCCTGAGCCTTCTTGCCGGGCTTTGCCTTTTCCGGGTTGTTCTTGGCTTCGCGCGTCGCGATGCCGGCTTCGTTGAGGAAGCGCAGAACGCGGTCGGTCGGCTGTGCGCCGTGGTCGAGCCAATGCTTGATGCGCTCGGCCTTGAGTTCAACGCGCTTGGCGTCGTCCTTGGCAAGCATCGGGTTCCAGGAGCCAAGGGTCTCCAGGAAACGGCCGTCGCGCGGCGAGCGAGCGTCGGCTACGACAACGTGGTAGTACGGGCGCTTCTTGGAGCCACCGCGGGCGAGACGAATTTTCAGTGCCATGTTAATTCTCCTTAGGCTTTTCTTGACCGCTTCGTTGTGCGGTATGGTTACGTCGCGCTGCTTTTTTCGTGCCGTGTAATCCCCGTCGAAAACGTCCTGCGTCTTCTGGGTCACGCGGCCAGGAATTACCCTTTGAAATCCGCAGCGATCTGTTCATGATGCCGGATGACTTCCTTGATGACGAAGTTCAGGAACTTCTCGGCGAAATCCGGGTCCAGATTTGCGTCCTTTGCCAGGCGGCGCAGGCGCTCGATCTGAAATTCTTCGCGCGCCGGGTCGGCCGGCGGTAGGTCGTACTTGGCCTTCAGCACGCCGACCTCTTTGGTGCAGCGGAAGCGTTCGGCCAGCATATGCACCAGTGCGGCATCGATATTGTCGATCGACTGGCGGTATTTGCCCAATTGGGCCTTAACGTCTGGATCAATCATGGGGGTCAACGATCCTTCTCACTTCTTCTTCGGCAAACCCGGAAGCCCCGGGAAACCACCGCCAAGGCCTGGCAATTTGGCGCCGCCTAGACCGGGCAAACCGCCCCCGCCGCCCAGACCTGGCAAGCCACCCGGCAGACCGCCGGGGCGGCCGAGGCCGGCGGCTTCGGCCTGCTTCTGCAGGGCTTCGAGCTGCTTCGGGTCCATGTTCGACAGGTCGGGCATGCCGCCGGCCATACCCCCTAGGCCGCCGCCGAGGCCCATCTTGCCAGCGAGGCCGCCCATCAGCTGCTTCATCATGCCGCCTTTGCCCTTGCCGCCCATCATCTTCATCATGTCCGCCATCTGGCGGTGCATCTTTAGAAGCTTGTTGATGTCGGAGGCGTCGGTGCCGGAGCCGGCGGCGATGCGCTTCTTGCGGGAATGCTTGAGGAGGTCCGGATTGGCGCGCTCGGCCTTGGTCATCGAGGAGATGATGGCGAGCTGGCGCTTGAACAGACGGTCGTCGAGGCCGGCAGCGGCCATCTTGTCCTTCATGCCGGACATGCCGGGCATCAGGCCCATGATGCCGCCCATGCCGCCCATTTTCTGCATCTGGCCGAGCTGATCGGCGAGATCGTTAAGGTCGAACTTGCCCTTGGCCATCTTGGCGGCCATGGCGGCTGCCTTCTCGGCGTCGATATTCTCGGCCGCCTTCTCGACGAGCGACACGATGTCGCCCATGCCGAGGATACGGTCGGCGATGCGGCGGGGATGGAATTCTTCCAGCTCGCCCATCTTTTCGCCGACACCGATCAGCTTGATCGGCTTGCCGGTGACTGCGCGCATCGAAAGGGCGGCACCGCCGCGGCCGTCGCCGTCCATACGGGTCAGTACGAGGCCGGTGATCCCTACGCGCTCGTCGAAATTGCGGGCGAGGTTGACGGCGTCCTGACCGGTCAAGCTATCGGCGACCAGCAGGATTTCGTGCGGATTGGACTTCTTCTTGATATCCGCCATCTCGACCATGAGCGGCTCGTCGATATGCGTACGGCCGGCAGTGTCGAGGATGACGACGTCATGGCCGCCGAGCTTGGCGGCCTGTACGGCGCGTGCGGCAATATCGGTTGGCGACTGGCCGGATATGACCGGAAGCGTGTCGATGCCCGTCTGCACGCCGAGCTGGCGCAGCTGCTCCTGCGCCGCCGGGCGGCGTGTGTCGAGCGAGGCCATCAGGACCTTCTTGCGGTCGCGGCTTGTCAGGCGGTTGGCGATCTTGGCCGTGGTCGTGGTCTTACCCGAGCCCTGCAGACCGACCATCATGACGACGACCGGGGCAGGCGCATTAAGATCGATGCCCACGCCTTCGCCGCCGAGCATTTCGATGAGCTCGTCATGGACGATCTTGACGACCATCTGGCCGGGCTTGATCGACTTCAGGATTTCGGCGCCAACAGCCTTTTCGCGGACGCGATCGGTAAAGGAGCGAACGACATCCAGCGCCACGTCGGCTTCGAGCAGCGCGCGGCGAACCTCGCGCAGTGCCGCGGAAACATCGGCTTCCGAAAGCGCGCCGCGGCCAGTCAGTCCATTCAGAATGGAACCAAGACGGTCCTGGAGGTTTTCAAACATCGGTTCTTCCTTATCGATCGCTTGGGATTGGACTTGGCGCAATTTGCGCGGTTCCTCGCCCGAAAACGTCGTGCTTTTCCATGACGAAAACAAGACGCAAAGCCAAAAAGCACCCGAGGGCGCATCGCGCTGTCGGGTGTTGACCTCCGGGATCTCTTTATACCTAGATGGGTCCCGGTCGGTGGCTCGGAGGCTTGTGCTCGTCGCAGATTGCGGGCGATAAACAGGAAAAGGCCGGCAAAGTCAACCCAATGCGACCGAAATGCCTGAAATGCACGGATGACATCCCCATATCGATGTCGATTTGACCGTATCACCGTCTTCGAATTGTTGTATCGATCCCAGCCGTCAAGTGATTCCCCGAGACCGTTCCGAATGAATGATGCAGCCCTGACCGATCTTCTTGCTGCCTGTCGCGCTTACGCCGGCGGCCGAGTGGACACCCGTTTCAACGTCGCGGCGCAAGCCTTCTATGCGAGTGCCAAGGCCCAGCCGAAGATCGCGGCGCGGGCGGCGCGCGAGCTCAGCCGCCTGCCGCCACCTGGAGCCGCCGTTCTTGCCAATATGCTCGGCACCATCGTCGAAAAGGGCGGTGCGGTGGAGCGCAGCGGTCCGGCCGTCTGGGAGCTCTATCTGGCGTGGCTGCCGCAGATTCACCGCGGCTTTGCCGGCCGCAAGGAGCTTAGCCCACGGCAAAGGCAGCTGCTCGATGCTTTTCAGCTGCTCGGCCAATCGGCGGTTTCGCATCTTTCCGGCATGCCGCAGGAGCGTGCACTCGCTGCCGGCAACAAGGCGCTGATGGCGATGCTTGCGGAATTGCAGGATTATACGCCGGGTGCGGCCTGGGTCCGCCAAGTGCTCTTGAGCCGCAGCGATGATCTGCTGGTGCTGCATCTGCCGAGCCGTCAGGGTTTTCGCCTGCGGTATGAGAATATCGTCAATTGCTTTCATCTGTTCACGCTCATCCAGGCGGCCTTCGGCGAGAGATTGCCCGGCGGTCGGGCGCCCAACCGGTTCATTGTCGATATGGCGCGCTGCGTGACCGTGGTCGAAGAGGGCAATGACGAGCCGTGGTGGCGCTACCAGACGGTGCGGCCGGATGAGTCAGGCCTTGACGATATTTCCGGCGAGGAATCCGTCGAGACGATTTTCCGCATCGATGGTCGGCAGATCATTGTGCTCTCACCTCCGGTCGAAGGCGCGGCGTTGTGGGATACCAGCTTCTTCACGCCGCAGCTCTTTGCCATGCCGGCAAATGTCGTGCTTGAGGAGACGCTGACGCCTTCCGAGGCTGAAGAATGGTTTGCCAAAGCCGGCTTTCCCACCGCCGAGGCAGCAGGTACCCAAGGAGCGGACAAGCCATGACAAGCTCCTCCGGCTCTGCCAGGAAGAATCCCTATTATCAAGGTCCGGTTTCCGATCATTTCGACGGCCGGCGTTTCTTCAACCCGGGCGGCGTAGCGCCGGGCAACGCGCTCGATCTTTTGCGTTGGCAGCTCGGCGGCGGGCGGGTGCGCTGGCCCAATCCCGTCATCAGCGCCTTTCCGCCGGCCAAGCCGGACCGGCATGTTTTTGGCGAGCAGATGCGGGTCACCATGGTCGGCCATGCGTCGATGTTGGTGCAGGTCGCCGGGTTGAATATCCTGACCGATCCTGTCTGGTCGGAGCGGGTTAGCCCCTTCCGCACCGTCGGGCCGAAGCGCGTGGTGCCGCCCGGCATCCGCTTCGAGGATCTGCCCCATATCGACCTCGTGTTGGTGACGCATAATCACTACGACCACCTCGATCTCGCCACCCTTGCCCGCCTGCAGCAGGCGCATCGGCCAAAGATCGTCACGCCGCTCGGCAACAATACCATTATCCGCCGTACCGTTCCGGATGCCGACATCACCGTTGTCGACTGGGGCGATCGCGTTGAGGTCAGAGGCGGAGTGACGATCGATACCGAGCCCTGCCATCATTGGTCGGCGCGCGGCATGGGCGACCGGCGCATGGCGCTATGGGCGGCATTCGTGCTGACCACGCCGGCAGGCAAGATCTATCATGTCGGTGATACCGGCTTTCACGACGGCATCAACTATGACGCCGTCCGGCAAAAACATGGCGGCTTCCGCCTCGCGATCCTGCCGTTTGGTGCCTATGAGCCGCGCTGGTTCATGAAGGGCCAGCACCAGAATCCGGAAGAGGCGGTCAGGGGCATGAAGCTCTGCAACGCCGCATATGCCGCCGGGCATCACTTCGCGACGTTCCAGCTGACGGACGAGGGCATCGATGCGCCCGTTCAGGCGTTGGATGCCGCGCTGAAGGCAGAAAGCGTCGAGTCGGAGCGGTTTCGGCCGCTAAGGGCTGGCGAGGTTTTTGACGTTCCGGTTGTGTGAGCGTTGGCGCTTGGGCCGAAAGTTCCTTCTCCCCCTGGGGAGAAGGTGGCCCGAAGGGTCGGATGAGGGGCCATCGCTTCTGATCCAACGGGTTTTGTGCCCCTGGCAACCCCCTCATCCGCCTGTCGGCACCTTCTCCCCAAGGGGAGAAGGGGTTTTCAGAAAGCCCTATGCCTATCTCGACTTACTGCGTAATCTCAGGCTCGACGAGTTTCGCCAGATTGATCAGCGATTCCTGCCAGCCGAGATAGCAGGCCTCCGGGGGAATGACGTCCGGAATGCCGGCCTGGGTGATGTTGACCTCGGTTCCCACCAGCACCTTTTTCAACGTCACCGTCACTTCCATTTGGCCGGGCAGGTTGGGGTCGTCGAACCTGTCTGTGTAGCGCACCAGTTCGCCGGGAACGAGCTCGATATATTCACCGCCGAAGGCGTGGACTTCGCTGGTCGTAAAATTGCGGAACGACATCTTGAACGCGCCGCCGACTTTTCCTTCGAAGTGGTGCACGCTGCAGGCAAAACCGTTCGGCGGCAGCCACTTGGCAAGTGCGTCGGCTTCGATAAATGCGCGATAGACTTTCTCCGGGCTTGTGGCGAGGACGCGATGCAGGCTTATGGTATTCGGCATGGTCATAATCCCTATGGTTTTACGAAGTGGACGAGCCTAGGACGTGGCAATGTTTGACAATCCGACATGGCGAATGATTTTTTCTGGAAATAAATAACGTCAAGGCTGCTTGGCGGGATTTTCGTTGCGGTCAAAGCACGAGCCACCCGTACTCGTGGTTCGAGACGGCCTTGCAGGTCGCCCCACCATGAGGACTATGTCCTTTATTTGGATTGCAACTCGCTCCGCCCTCATCCGGAGCCCGTCGAAGGATCGGGGCGGCCCGGAGACCGCGGCCAAATCTGAAAATTGTCGTCCTTCACGTCCCACTGGTAATTCCCCCGCATTTCCGCCATATACAGCTCGAAAACACTGACGGATATGACATCATGAGCAATACGGTCGAATTCGCGAGGATGAACGGGCTTGGCAACAAGATCCTGGTCGTCGACATGCGCGGCCGCAAGGATGTGGTGACGGCCGAGGCGGCGATCGCGCTCAATGCCGACCCAGCAACCCAGTTCGACCAGATCATGGCGATCCATGACCCGAAGGTTGATGGCACCGATGCCTGGATCGATATTCTGAACTGCGATGGCACGAAGGCGCAGGCCTGCGGCAACGGCACGCGCTGCGTCGTGCAGGCGCTGGCGGCCGAAACCGGCAAAAAGGTGTTCACCTTCCAGACCGTCGCCGGCATCCTCAATGCCAGAGAGCATGAGGACGGCACGATCTCGGTCGATATGGGCACGCCGGTCTTTGACTGGGACAAGATCCCGCTTGCCGAGGAATTTGCCGATACCAGCCGCATCGAGCTGCAGATCGGGCCGATCGACAATCCCGTCCTGCATTCGCCTTCCGTGATGTCGATGGGCAATCCGCACGCAATCTTCTGGGTGGACAGGGACCCGATGTCCTTCGATCTCGATCGCTTCGGCCCGCTGCTCGAAAACCACCCGATGTTTCCCGAGCGCGCCAATATCACGCTGGCACAGGTGCTTTCGCCAACGCTTCTACGCACCCGCACCTGGGAGCGTGGCGCCGGCCTGACGCTTGCCTGCGGTTCGGCCGCCTGTGCTGCCGCCGTCAGCGCCGCGCGTACCGGCCGCACCGGCCGCAAGGTGACGATCGAGGTTGCCTCTGCGCCTGCGCCAGGCAAGCTCACCATCGAATGGCTAGACAGTAACGACCATGTCGTCATGACTGGGCCTGCCGAATGGGAATGGTCCGGCACGGTCGATCCGGTCACGGGCAGCTTCTCGCGCGATCCGGAGCAGGGGGCTCAGGCGCGGTGAGCGGGGTCGAGGTCATTACCTTCGGCTGTCGTCTCAATACCTATGAATCCGAAGTGATGAGGGCCGAGGCGGAGAAAGCCGGGCTCAACAATGCCATTCTGGTCAATACCTGCGCCGTAACAGGCGAAGCCGTGCGCCAGGCGCGGCAGGCGATCCGCCGCGCGCGGCGTGACAATCCGCATGCCCGCATCATCGTGACAGGTTGCGCGGCGCAGACCGAGAAACAGACCTTTGCAGAAATGGCAGAAGTCGATGCCGTGCTGGGCAATGAGGAGAAGCTGAAGAGCACCTCCTACCGCTCCCTGCCGGATTTCGGCGTTTCGGCGGAAGAGAAGCTGCGCGTCAACGACATCATGAGCGTGCGGGCCACCGCGCCGCAGATGATCCGCCACATCGACGGTCACGTGCGGGCCTTCATCCAGGTGCAGAATGGCTGCGATCACCGCTGCACCTTCTGCATCATCCCCTATGGCCGCGGCAATTCGCGCTCCGTGCCCATGGGTGCCGTTGTCGACCAAGCCCGCAATCTGGTCGAAAGCGGTTATCGCGAGATCGTACTGACCGGCGTCGATGCCACGAGCTATGGCGCCGATCTGCCGGGAACGCCCCCGCTCGGCCTGCTTGCCAAAACTCTGCTGAAGCAGATCCCCGAGATCCGAAGGTTGCGGCTGTCCTCGATCGACAGCATCGAGGCCGATCAGCATCTGATGGGTCTGATCGCCGACGAGCCGCGCTTCATGCCGCATCTGCATCTCTCGCTGCAGCATGGCGACGACATGATCCTCAAGCGGATGAAGCGGCGGCACTCGCGCGCTGACGCCGTGCGTTTCATCGAGGATGTGCGCCGCCTGCGCCCCGAGACGAGCTTCGGCGCAGATATGATCGCCGGTTTCCCGACGGAAACGGAAGAAATGTTCGCCAATGCCGTCGGCCTGGCTGAAGAGGCCGGCATCGCGCATCTGCATGTTTTCCCTTACAGCCCGCGTCCCGGCACACCCGCCGCCCGCATGCCGCAGCTCGATCGCGGCCTGATCAAGGAACGCGCCGCCCGCCTGCGCGAGGCCGGACAGAGATTGCACCAGGCGCATCTCGACAAGATGGTCGGCACGCGGCAATGGCTGCTTGTGGAGAATGGCGGGCTGGCGCATACGGAAAACTTCACGCTTGTTGCCGCCCCCGGCCTTCGCCCGCGCGACCTTGTGCAGGTCGCAATCACCGGCCACAATGGCAAGCACCTCGACATGCAACTTCTGGCCGCCGACGCGGCCTAATGCTTCAACGGACACTTCATGGCGCTCGGTTTCATCAAAAAAGTCTTCACCTTCGGCCGTGAAAAGCCGGCCGAGGAGCAGGCGCCTGCGGAGGATTCTCAGAAGGTTGAGGTGCCTATTGCAGAACAGGAAGCGCCGCCTGTTGTCGATGCTTCGCCGGCTTCCGAGCCTGCTGAGATCGCGTCGCCCTCCTCTGTCCCTTTGGGACATCTCCCCCGCGAGGGGGGAGATCGGTTGGAGGATGTCGCGCCGGCTGAGCAAGAGCCACAGGCTGGAGAGCCCGCAGACGTTTCCGGCGCCAAAGAGACTGAGGCCGCTGAGACTTCCGGTTCCCTTGAGGTCGAGTCGCAAGAGCAGCCCGAAGATCGTCAGGCAATCGAACCGGAGCAAGCTGCAGATACCGAAGCTAATCTAGTTCCGGAAGAGCATCCCATCGAACCGATCTCCCCCCTTGTGAGGGAGATGTCCGATAGGACAGAGGGGGGTGAAGAAGCTTCGGCAAACTCTGACCTTTCGTCGAAGAACGCAGAAACGCCGACAGCCCCGGAACCTTCATCCGAAACCAGCGAACCCTCGGTCGAAGCCCCCAATCTCCCCAAGGGCTTCTCCACTGCCGCCTCGGCCCCCGAGCCCGTCCCCGAAGCGCCAAAACAGAAACTCTCCTGGTTCCAGCGCCTGCGAGCCGGGCTGGCGCGCACCTCGTCGCAGCTGACGGGGCAGATCGCGGCGCTTTTCACCAAGCGTAAGCTTGACGATCAGACGCTGCAGGATCTGGAGGATCTGCTGATCCAGGCCGATCTCGGCGTCGAGACGGCGATGCGGGTCACCGATACGCTCGCCTCGGAGCGCTATGGCAAGGATGTGACGGGCGAAGATGTCAGCCGCATCATGGCTCAGGAGATTGCCAAGGTGCTGAAGCCGGTCGCCAAGCCCCTGCAGCTCGATCTCAGCCACAAGCCGCATGTCATTCTCGTCGTCGGCGTCAATGGCACCGGCAAGACGACGACGATCGGCAAATTGGCCGCAAAGCTCTCCGGTGCGGGGCTGAAGGTCACGCTCGCCGCCGGCGATACTTTCCGTGCGGCTGCCATCGAGCAATTGAAGATCTGGGCCGAGCGCACTAAGTCGGATTTCATCGGTACCAAGATCGGGGCGGATGCCGCCGGCCTTGCCTTCGATGCCTTCCAGCAGGCCAAGGCCAACAAGAGCGACGTTTTGATCATCGATACCGCCGGGCGTCTGCAGAACAAGGCGGAGCTGATGGCCGAGCTTGAAAAGATCGTGCGCGTGCTCGGCAAGCTCGATCCGGATGCGCCGCATACCGTGCTGCAGACGCTGGATGCGACGACCGGCCAGAACGCGCTGAACCAGGTGGAAATCTTCCGCAATGTCGCCGGCGTCAACGGATTGATCATGACTAAGCTCGACGGCACGGCCCGCGGCGGCATCCTCGTCGCCATTTCGGCCAAGCATAAGCTGCCAGTCTATTTCATCGGCGTCGGCGAGGGTGTAGACGATCTCGAGCCGTTCGAGGCCGAGGATTTTGCCCATGCCATTGCGGGTACGGGGGCTGTAAACAGCCAATGAATGACAAGAACAAATTCGATGACAAGTTTGATGACAGGGAAAGTGCCGCAATGACGACCAGCGACAGCGATCTCACCCCAAGTGCTGCCGACAAACACCACCCTATGCTGAAGCTGGTGCTGGAACTCGGGCCTTTGCTGGTGTTCTTCTTCGGCAATCTGCGTGGCGACTGGCTGGTGCAGCATTTCCCACAGCTGGCAGCGCTCGGTGGCCCGCTTTTCGTCGCCACCGGCCTGTTCATGGCGGCGACGGTGATCTCGCTCATCGTCTCGAAGGTCATGCTCGGTCACCTGCCGCTCATGCCTTTCGTCTCTGGCATCGTGGTGCTGATCTTCGGCGCGCTCGGCATTTACCTGCAGAACGAAACCTTCATCAAAATGAAGCCGACCATCGTCAATGCGCTGTTCGGCGTCGCGCTGCTCGGCGGTCTTGCCTTCGGCAAGTCGCTGCTCGGCTATGTCTTCAATGCCGCCTTTCAGCTGGATGCCGAGGGCTGGCGCAAGTTGACGCTGCGCTGGGGCATTTTCTTCTTCGTTCTCGCCGTGCTTAACGAAGTCGTCTGGCGTGGTTCGAACTGGCTCTACCTGCCCGACACCAAGGCGGCGGATAATCTCTGGGTGAACTTCAAGGTCTGGGGAACGATGCCGATCACCATCCTCTTCACTCTGTCGCAGATGCCGCTGATCATGAAGCACACGATCGAACAACCGGCGGAAAACGGTAAATGAGCGAAGCCATCGACGCCCAAAGCCGCTATCGGCAACAGAGCTTCTGGTTCATCGCGTGCGCCGTCGTTCTGCTCGTGCAGATCGTCACCGAATATATGATGGGCCGCGTGCCGATCTGCACCTGCGGCTACGTCAAGCTTTTCGAGCCGGTGGTGAAATCCAGCGGCAATTCACAGCACATCGCCGACTGGTATACGCCGTCGCACATCATCCACGGCTTCCTTTTCTTTGGGCTCACGCATCTGATCATGCGTGGCAAACCGCTGTCGATGCGGCTCTTCATTGCCATGCTGATCGAATCCGGCTGGGAAATCTTGGAGAATTCCCCGATCATCATCAACCGATATCGCGCCGCGACGATCTCGCTCGATTATGTCGGCGACAGCATTCTCAATTCGTCGATGGATGCCGTTTTCATGGTCATCGGCTTCCTGTTTGCCTGGCGTGCGCCGGTCTTGGTGACAGTCGTCATTGCCATCTTCTTTGAACTGCTTACCGGCTATCTGATCCGCGATAATCTCACGCTGAACGTGTTGATGCTGGTGTGGCCGGTCGAGGCGATCAAGACGTGGCAGAGTGCGCTTTAAGCAATCAGGATTTGCCAGTTGCCTTCGCTATCGCCGGATAAAGCCCTTCCTTCAGGCTGGTTGGCGTGAAGGGGCCGACCTGTTTGTAGAGGATCGTACCGTCGGGAGAAACGAGGTAGGATTCCGGAATGCCGTAGACGCCCCAGTCGATGGCGGCCGAGCCGTTCGGGTCGATGCCGATGGCGTTGTAGGGATTGCCGAGCTCGCCGAGGAAGCGCAGCGCATTCTCGCTCGTATCCTTATAATTGATCGCGACGATATTGAGCCGGCCGTCCTTGGCGAGTTCCTTCAGCACAGGATGCTCGTCGCGACAGGGAATGCACCATGAGGCGAAGACGTTGACGAGGGTCAGCTTGCCCTTGATGGCGTCATCGGTCAGTGCCGGCAGGTTGGAGCCGTCGAGCGGCGCCAGCGCTAATTTCGGCGCCTTGGTGCCGATCAGGGCCGAGGGAATGGCCGATATATCGGTGCCGTGCACTTCCTGGTCATACATGACCTTGCCGACGGCAAATGCGATGCAGGCAAAGACGATCAGTGGAATGAGCGCCAGCAGATAGCGCGCGGTGCCGCTGGATTTCGGCTGATCCTTGTTATCGGCATCCGTGGTCATTTCGTCTCGTTTTCCGATGGGCGCTGCGAGCGGCGGCGGATGCCAGAGGCTTCCAATGCGGCGAGCTCTCGGCGGCGCAGGCGTCCGTCGATCCAGATCCAGGCGATGATGGCGAGGATCATGAAGGCGGCAAAGCCATAGGAGCCGAAGACGTAGAAGGGATGCGACATTCTAGTCCTCCCGGCTTGCCATACGCGCGGCCATACGGCGCTGCGTCGCGATGCGGCGGCGCCAGATCTCGTTGCGAATCGCCATCAGGTGCAGCGTGAAGAACAGCAGCGTGAAGGCGAGCGCCATCGTGAAGAGCGGCCAGAGGAATTCCGCATCGATGGCCGGGCCATCCATGCGCATGATGCTTTCCGACTGATGCAGCGTGTTCCACCAGTCCACGGAGAACTTGATGATCGGGATATTGATGAAGCCAACCAGCGTCAGGATCGAGGCGACGCGA
This sequence comes from Rhizobium sp. BK491, assembly GCF_014194925.1. Taxonomy (NCBI): domain Bacteria; kingdom Pseudomonadati; phylum Pseudomonadota; class Alphaproteobacteria; order Hyphomicrobiales; family Rhizobiaceae; genus Rhizobium; species Rhizobium sp. BK491. Next base: position 206,308 of record NZ_JACIAR010000005.1, on the reverse strand, counting down.
GCGGCCTTCGACGGATCGTCCATGGCGCGGTTGAGCGCAATCAAGCCGAGATACATCAGGAAAAGGATGAAGACCGAGGTCAGACGCGCATCCCAGACCCAATAGGTGCCCCACATCGGCTTGCCCCAGAGCGAGCCGGTGACCAGCGCGATCAGGGTGAAGGCGGCGCCGAGCGGGGCGGCCGTCTTGCCGGCGACATCGGCCAGCGGATGGCGCCAGACCAGCGTGCCGATCGCCGACATGCTCATGATCGTGTAGCACATCATCGACAGCCAGGCGGCCGGAACGTGGATGTACATGATGCGGACGGTGTCGCCTTGCTGGTAGTCCCCCGCAGTGGAGAAGGACAGGTAGAGTCCGATCGCTAGGAGTATGGCTGTAATCGTCGCCAGCCAGGGAATGAGACGCGCCGAAAACGCCAGAAACCGCGTGGGGTTGGCGAGGTCGGAAAAACGGCTGATCGCAGTGATATCGCTCATGCGGCTTGTTTAACCCGATATGGCTTTTCCGGCAATCGACCGCATTGCCTCAGATGGGCGAAACAGTATCTCCATGAGAGCCTTTCCGCTTTTCTTCGAAACGCGAAAACGCTCTATCCTTTTGTATTTACGCAATTCCGGACGGAAAACCGCTTCACACTTTTCCTGGAATTGCTCTGATCAATCCGTCGTGTTCCGCAAGGCAAGGGCGGCGGCCACCGGGCCGAGGACCGCGAAGAACAAGGTGAGCGCGATCAGGATCAGGAACGGCGGCAGGAAGGGCTGCGGTCCCTCGACGGCGGCATAGGTGGCGCTGACGCCGAAGATCAGCACGGGAATGGTGAGCGGTAGCACCAGAATGGAGACCAGCAACCCGCCGCGCGGCAGCGCCACGGCGACGGCGGCACCGACCGCGCCGATGAAGGTGAGCGCAGGCGAGCCAACGAGCAACGTCAGGGCCGTCGTCGCGATCGCGGTCTCGTTCATATTCATAAAGAGGCCGAGCAGCGGCGAGGCGATGACAAGCGGCAGGCCGGTCGCCACCCAATGGGCCGCGCATTTGATGAAGACCGTCAGCACCAGCGGCGTTTCCTGCATGACGAGCAGATCGAGCGAGCCATCGTCGCGTTCGGCCTGGAACAGTCGGTCGAGGCCGAGGAGGCTTGCGAGCAACGCGCCGATCCAGACGATGGCAGGGCCGATGCGCGAGAGAAGTTTGAGGTCGGGGCCGACGGCGAAAGGGATGATGGCGACGACGGTCAGGAAGAACAGGATACCGATCAACGCCCCGCCGCCGGCGCGCACCGAAAGTCTGAGGTCGCGGAAGAAGAGGGCGGTCATGCGTAATGGCTTTCAAAACGTTTGTGGAGATCGCCTTTCGCGTGGCTCAAGGCGCGAGAAGCTGGTGCTTCTCGCCACCCCTCTCTGCCCCTTCGGGGCATCTCCCCCACAAGGGGGGAGATCGATAGCCTGCCGCTCACTCGACGCCAAACAATGTCTTTCTGCACTCGCAGATTCTGTCGCGGTTGCTTTGGGCAAGCAGCTGCCGTCGACAATCTCCCCCCTTGTGGGGGAGATGTCACGATAGTGACAGAGGGAGGTAACTCATCGCGCAGCGATGAGCTTTTCCACAGAGACAGAGGGTGGCATCGCAGGCTCGACAAATTCAACATCACCCCCACACCCCCTCACTCGCCCCGGCAAACCCCGTCATCCGCATCTCCTGTACGTTCTCCAAGCCCAGCGGCTGGTGCGTTGCCGCAAGAACGATGCCGCCGCTTTTTTGATGCGTGGTGATCAGATCGGCGAAGAGCCGGTCGGCGGAGCTGTCGAGCGCTGCCGTCGGTTCGTCCAGGATCCAGATAGGGCGGTAGGCGACCAGAAGTTTGGCGAAAGCGATTCGCTGCTGCTGGCCGGCGGAGAGATAACCGAAGGGCAGATGCGTGATGTCGGCAAGCCCGACGGCGTCGGCCGCTTCATCGACATTCAGACTGGAGCCGCCCGGCATATCGCCGAGGAAGGTTTTCCAGAAGATCAGATTTTCGGCCACAGTCAGCTCGGATTTCATCGCATTGCGATGGCCGAGATAGTGGCTGGCTTCGCCCGCCGGCCGGCCCGATTCGCCGTCCTTTCCGGTGAATGCGACACGACCCTTTTCCGGTCTGAGAAGGCCCGCCACAACGCGCAGCAGCGTCGATTTTCCCGACCCGTTGCGGCCGGTCAAAACGAGTGCGTCTCCACTCGCCAAGTTGAAGGAAACATTCAAGAAAATCAGGTCTTCCCCCCGCCTCGTAGCCAGATTTTCAGCGCTTAGATGCATTCGCTCGGGCTTTCCCTATTTTCTTTACCGCAACGCGCAAAAAATTGTCGAAATTTGCGCTTTGTCACTCTGGCAAGTCTTTACGAAATTATCTATAAGACCTGCAACCACGCCAGCGGTCGGCGTGAATTTCATCCTTGCGCCGAACATAAGGTTTTCTGCCTTACGTGCGGACAGCGGAAATGGCCGTACCCGCATCCTGATGTGCATAAAGTGCATAGGCGTTCGCACGACTGTGTTGGCTATCAGAAACGGGGTATCTCGTGTCTAAATCTCTTGACAGTTTCAATTGTCGTTCCACGCTGACCGTGGGCGGGAAAGACTATGTCTATTTCAGCCTGCCCAAGGCTGAGGCGAATGGTCTGCCCGGCGTTTCCAAGCTGCCTTACTCCATGAAGGTGCTTCTGGAAAACCTGCTGCGTTTTGAAGACGGGCAGTCAGTCACGAAGGAACATATCCTTGCCGTCGCCGAATGGCTGACCAACAAGGGCACCGTCGAGAACGAAATCGCCTATCGCCCGGCGCGCGTGCTGATGCAGGACTTCACCGGCGTTCCGGCCGTCGTCGACCTTGCTGCCATGCGCGACGCCATGGTCTCCCTCGGCGGCGATCCGGAAAAGATCAATCCGCTCGTGCCCGTCGACCTCGTCATCGACCACTCCGTCATCGTCGACGAATTCGGCACGCCGCAGGCTTTTGCCAAGAACGTCGAGCTGGAATACCAGCGCAACGGCGAGCGCTACCGCTTCCTGAAGTGGGGCCAGCAGGCATTCAAGAATTTCCGCGTCGTTCCCCCCGGCACCGGCATCTGTCACCAGGTCAACCTCGAATATCTCGGCCAGACCGTCTGGACGAAGGAAGAGGACGGCGAAACGATCGCCTATCCCGACACCTGCGTCGGCACCGATTCGCACACGACCATGATCAACGGCCTCGGCGTTCTTGGCTGGGGTGTCGGCGGTATCGAAGCTGAAGCTGCCATGCTCGGCCAGCCGGTCTCCATGCTGCTTCCTGAGGTCATCGGCTTCAGGCTGACCGGCAAGCTCAAGGAAGGCGTCACCGCGACCGACCTCGTTCTGACCGTCGTGCAGATGCTGCGCAAGAAGGGCGTCGTTTCCAAGTTCGTCGAATTCTTCGGCCCCGGCCTCGACAACATGCCGCTCGCTGACCGTGCCACCATCGGCAACATGGGTCCGGAATACGGCGCGACCTGCGGCTTCTTCCCGGTCGACAAGGAAACGCTGAACTATCTCAACATGTCCGGCCGCGCCAAGGACCGTATCGCGCTCGTCGAGGCCTATTCGAAGGCTCAAGGCATGTGGCGTGACAATGACGGTTCCGACCTCGTCTTCACCGACACGCTGGAACTCGACCTTAACGACGTCGTTCCGTCGATGGCCGGCCCGAAGCGTCCGGAAGGCCGTATCGCGCTGGAAAACATCGCTTCCGGCTTCGCGACCTCGCTCGAAACCGAATACAAGAAGCCCGGCCAGCTCTCCAACCGCTATGCGGTCGAAGGCACGGATTTCGACATCGGCCATGGCGACGTTGCAATTGCCGCCATCACCTCCTGCACCAACACCTCCAACCCGTCGGTGCTGATCGCCGCCGGCCTTCTCGCCCGCAACGCCGTCGCCAAGGGCCTGAAGACCAAGCCGTGGGTCAAGACCTCGCTCGCACCGGGATCTCAGGTTGTCGGCGAATATCTTGCCAAGTCCGGCCTGCAGGCCGATCTCGACAAGCTCGGCTTCAACCTGGTCGGCTTCGGCTGCACCACCTGCATCGGCAATTCCGGCCCGCTGCCGGCGCCGATCTCGAAGACGATCAACGATAAGGGCCTGATCGTATCGGGCGTCCTCTCCGGCAACCGCAACTTCGAAGGCCGCATCTCGCCCGACGTCCAGGCGAACTATCTCGCTTCGCCGCCGCTCGTCGTCGCCTACGCGCTCGCCGGCTCGGTGCAGCTCGACCTGACGAAGGAGCCGATCGGCGAAGACCAGAACGGCAAGCCGGTGTTCCTCAAGGACATCTGGCCGACCTCGCAGGAAGTACAGGAATTCATCCTGAAATACGTCACCCGCGAGCTCTACGAGACCAAGTATGCGGACGTCTTCAAGGGCGATGCCAACTGGCAGGCCGTGCAGGTTCCTCCGGGCCAGACCTATGCCTGGGACGACAACTCGACCTATGTGCAGAACCCACCCTACTTCGTAGGCATGGGCAAGAAGGGCGCCGGCATTTCCGACATCAAGGGCGCTCGCGTTCTCGGCCTTTTCGGCGACAAGATCACCACCGACCACATTTCGCCGGCCGGTTCGATCAAGGCTGCCTCGCCGGCCGGCTCCTACCTCATCGGCCATGGCGTCGGCGTCGCCGACTTCAACCAGTACGGCACGCGCCGCGGCAATCATGAAGTCATGATGCGCGGCACCTTCGCCAACATCCGCATCCGCAATCACATGCTCGGCCCGAACGGCAAGGAAGGTGGCTACACCATCCATTATCCGTCCAAGGAAGAGACGTCGATCTACGATGCGGCCATGCAGTACAAGGCCGAGGGCGTTCCGCTCGTCATCTTCGCAGGTGTCGAATACGGCAACGGCTCGTCGCGCGACTGGGCTGCCAAGGGCACGAACCTGCTCGGCGTGCGCGCCGTGATCGCACAGTCCTTCGAGCGCATCCACCGCTCGAACCTCGTCGGCATGGGCGTCATCCCCTTCGTCTTCGAGGAAGGCACCACCTGGGCAAGCCTCGGCCTGAAGGGCGATGAACTGGTCACGATCGAAGGCCTGGAAAACATCAAGCCGCGCGAGCGCAAGATCGCCAAGATCACCTATGGCGACGGCTCCGTGAAGGATGTTCCGATCATCTGCCGCATCGATACGCTGGATGAGGTCATCTACGTCAACAATGGCGGCATCCTGCAGACGGTTCTGCGCGATCTCGCTGCCTGATAGGCATTCAACACTGTTATTGGAGGCCGCGGGAAAACTCTTCCGGCGGCCTCTTGTTTTTCACGGTGATGTGTACGGCGAGACTTCCGCTCACTCCGGCCTCACCCCATCGTGACTTTGCGTCAGCGCGTTAAACTATTATCTCTTGTTTCAGATTTTTCGGGCTTGATGTGGCCTGGTCGCCCCAAGAAGCGCGAGTTTTGCAGAGCCCGTGTAGGCAGACGGCGCTCGAGATTGGATGCAGAGGTAGAGATAGAATGCGCCTTCGATTTTTGGTTCCACTTCTGGCAGGCATCGCGCTGGCAAGTTCGCTGCATGCGCAGGAGGCTCCGAAAATCAAGGGCGTCGTCGAACTCTTCACTTCGCAGGGCTGCGCGTCCTGTCCCCCCGCCGACGCGGCCTTTCGCAAGCTGATCCGCCAGGGCAATGTCGTGGCGCTTGCCTACCATGTCGACTATTGGAACTACCTCGGCTGGAACGACACCATGGCGTCCAAGGACAATACCGCGCGCCAGTATGCCTATGCCCGGACGATGGGCCGCAGCGGGGTTTATACGCCACAGGCGATCGTCAATGGCAGGGACCATATGAACGGTGCCGATCTCAGTGGCATCAACGTCAAGCTCGACGAGTTTGAGCGCCTTGGTGAGGGCCTGATGGTTCCGGTCAGTGCCGCCATGAAGGGCGACGAGCTGGAGATCAAGATCGGAGCCGGGCAGGGCAAGGCCAATGTGGTTGCCGTCTATTTCGACAAGGAGCAGATGGTGGCGCCGAAGGGCGGCGAAAATACCGGCCAGCAGATTGCCTATATGCATGCCGTCTCCGATGTCGAGACGGTGGGCATGTGGGACGGCAAGGCTATGAGCCTAGTGCTGCCCTCTACCGTGCTCGATAAAGCCGGCCGGCGAGGCCTCGCGATTCTGCTGCAGGCATCGACGCCTGCGGGCGATCCGGCCGCCATCCTGGGGGCGACTGTCTTGACTGTGGGCTCGGACGGCTGAGCGGTTTTTTCTGGAGCCCTTCATTCGGCTAGCGCCGAAAAGGGGAGGTGCCCGGCGAGGACGCATTCGGGGCTGGGGTTTAATCGATGCGCCCCGGCCGGGCCGTTTGACGCGGCGGCGCCAAACGGTTCCCTATACTTCCCGTAAATTGGGCGTCGTTTTGGCTGAAATGCGGCGCTGACGAGGTGCTTTCACAGCTGGGAAAGAAATTGTGAGCCGCCACCCGTCTTGCAATTTGATGTGGCTGAGGCAAACTGTCATTCTCCTGTCATGAGATAGCCCCTGGGGGATTGATGACTGATCAGCCGGATTTGAGACACGGTGAAAGCCGTTCCGTCGATACTAATTCATCCGTCGTCGTTGATCTCAGAGAATACAAACAGAGCAAGGACCCGCTGCCGGTGATGTTTCATCGCCGGGAGCTGGATGCGATTCTCTGGATCTATGGCCGCATGGTCGGCGAGGGCGAGTGGCGCGACTACGCCATCGACCATTTAAAGGACAAAGCGGTTTTCTCCGTCTTCAAGCGCTCCGGCGAGATGCCGCTCTTCCGCATCGAAAAGAATCCGAAGCTCTCGGCCAAGCAGGGCGCCTTTTCCGTCGTCAATACCAGCGGCATGATCCTGAAACGTGGTCATGACCTGAATCAAGTGCTGAAGGTTTTCGACAAGCAGCTGAAGCTGGTGGAGAAGTAGTTTCTGCGCGTTTCCGCAGCGGGCTAGGCGGCTCTGCAGACTGGCGGGTCAGATACTATCCCACAAACAATGTCCCCGGATAAACCGAAGGATCCGGATCGGTTTCCGCGCCGTGTCCGAGCGCCTTCTGCATCAGCATCGTATCCAGCCACCGGCCATGCTTGTAGCCGGTGCCTTTCAACAGGCCGGTTTCGGTGAAGCCTGCGGCGCGGTGTACGGCGACGGAGGCGGGATGGGCGCCGCCGATGACGGCGATCATCTGGCGGAAGCCAAGCGTCTGGCAGCTTTCGACGAGCGCATCGAGCAGCAACCGGCCGATGCCGCGCCCTCGAGCCTCCGGCGCCAGATAGATCGAGTCCTCCACCATCCAACGATAGGCCGGCCGCGTGCGGAAGGATGAGGCGTAGGCATAGCCGAGGAACGCGCCGGCATCGTCTTCCGCGACGAGATAGGGATAACCCTTGTCACGGATCGCCTCGAATCTGGCCGTCATTTCCTCCTGGCCCGGCGGCGTGATTTCGTAGCTTGCCGTGCCGTTGAGGACGGAATCTCTGTAGATGGCGGTGATATGGGGAAGGTCGTCTGAGGTTGCACTGCGGAGGCTGACGGACATTGCTTCTATTGCCTGATCTGCGAATTTGTGACGGGCGCTATCAAATCGCAGGGCGTGCGCCCGAGCAAACAAAAAAGGCGGCCGAAGCCGCCTTTTCGTATCTCATTCATGCCTTGCGATTAACGGCGGTTGCCCATGAATTGCAGCAGGAACATGAACAGGTTGATGAAGTCGAGGTAGAGCGACAGGGCACCCATGATCGCCTTGCGGCCAGCCACCGTCGCATCATCGGCGGTGTAGTACATTTCCTTGATCCGCTGCGTATCGTAAGCGGTGAGGCCTGCGAAGATCAGGACGCCGATCACGGAGATGGCGAACTGCAGGGCTGACGAAGCCAGGAAGATGTTGACGAGCGTCGCGATGATCAGGCCAAAGAGGCCCATCATCAGGAATGAGCCCATCGCCGACAGGTCACGCTTGGTCGTGTAGCCGTAGAGCGACAGCGCGCCGAAGGAGGCGGCGGTCACGAAGAAGGTCTGCACGACGCTCTGGCCGGTGTAGATGATGAAGATCGACGACAGCGACAGGCCCACCAGCGCGGCGTAGACCCAGAAGGTCGTCGTCGCGGCGGCCACACTCATGCGGTTGATCCTGAAGCTCAGGAAGAAGACCATTGCCAGCGGGGCGAGAATAACCACCCACTTCAGCGGGCTCAGATAGATCGCCTGGCCGAAAGCCGTGATCTGTCCGTTTGCGAAAGCGAGCGAGAAGGAGAGATAGGCGGCAACACCCGTGATCGCCAGACCCAGCGCCATCAGGTTATAGACCTTGAGCATATAGGCTCGAAGGCCCTCGTCTATCATCGCACCGGATTGCGCACCGCTCTGCGCCCGGTTTTGGTAATTGCGAAAGTCAGCCATGTTTTCCTCTTTCAAGCTCCGATTTGATTACGGTGTCGGGTCCTTCAAGGCCCAGGCGCCGCTGCGGAGCTCAGCATGCCTGCACAGAATATGAGGCTTTCGGGCCTTGTAGACAAGGGTCTAGCGGTCGGCCCCATGTTAAATCGGCGTAATATCGTGCCGATTCATCGCGTTCGGTTAATGCGCAAAGACGAATCAGAGTTCGCGCAGAACGGGCGCTGCTTTCTGCCCGAGAATCCGCCAAGTACCGATCAGGCCGATACCGACCGTCAAAATCAGGGCGATAATCAGCGTGGAGAGGGCAACGTCGGGCAGGAAGGCCGAGGGCAGGTGCATGATGCGGCTGACGATATACCAGGCGGAGGCAGCACCCGCGATCAAGGCGAAGACGGCGGTTGCCGCGCCCAGGATCAGGTATTCGTAGCTGAAGGCACGGATCAATGTTGCGCGCGTTGCGCCGAGCGTCTTGAGGATGACGGCATCGTGCGTGCGGGCGCGGTTGCCGGCGGCGAGCGCACCGGCCAGCACCAGCACTGACGCGATGAGCGCGACAGATGCGGCGGAACGAATGGCCGTCGCGAGTTGTCCCACAAGCGTGTTGACGACATCGAGAGCATCCTTGACGCGGACGCTTGTGATAGTCGGGTAGGTATTCGTGACTTTCCTCAGGATAGCTGCTTCCTGTTCGGAGGTGGCGGACGTGTCGGTCAGGGTGGCGAGCCAGGCGTGCGGGGCGCCCCTGAAGGTATTGGGCGAGAAGATCATCACGAAATTGATCGACAGCGACTGCCATTGAACCTTGCGGAAACTGGCGATCTTGGCGGTGATGTTGCGGCCGAGCACGTTGACGGTGACCTTGTCGCCGAGCTTCAGGCCAAGCGCCTTGCCTTCCTCTTCAGAGAAGGACACCAACGGCTCGCCGCCATAGTCCTTGTCCCACCATTTGCCTTCGGTGACCGAGGCGTTTTCCGGCACCGTATCGGCATAGGTGATGCCGCGGTCGCCGCGCAGGACCCATTGGCCTGCTGCCGGCACCTTCATCTTGGTGACATCCTCGCCGTTGAAGGCGACGATCCGGCCGCGCAGCATCGGCGCCTCGACGAGCTTGCCCTTGGGGTCGATGTCGAGCACGATCTTGCGAAAGCCTTCCAGCTCCGGCCCCTGAATGTCGACGAAGAAGAAATTCGGCGCCTGCTCGCTCATGCGGCCCATGAGCTCACGGCGCATATTGCCGTCGATCAGCGTCAGGGTCACCAACAGCGCCAGCCCAAGGCCGAGCGATAGCACGACGGAGGAGGTGAGCGCGCCTGGTCGGTGGATATTACCGATCGCCAGGCGCAGTGCAGGCGAGCGCACGCGCGGGCTGCGGCGGGCAAGCCAGGAAAGCACGGCGGCAACGGCGCGCAGCACTACGAAGGCGGCGGCAATCGAAACGACGAAGACGATCGCGATGAAGCGATCATAGGCGGTGACGATCGCCAAGGCAGCAAGTGCTGCCATCAGCACACCGGCGGCGAGCAGATAGGGCCAGCCGGGCAGGCGGCGCGCTTCGAATCCCTGCTCGCGAAACAGCGCCGTTGCCGGTACCTCGCGGGCATGGCCGAGCGGCGGAATGGCGAAGGCCAACGTCGTCAGCAGGCCGAAGACGGCAGCGAGCGTCAGCGCGCCGGGATAAAGCCGCGGAGCGGTGGAAATCGGCAGGAATTCCGCCATGAATTGCGACGCAATCATCGGCGCGATGGCGCCGAGGACGAGGCCAATTGCTATGCCGGCAAGCGCAATGACGGCGATCTGGATGAGATAGATCAGCACAACGACGAAGGCCGGCGCGCCCAGGCATTTGAAGGTGGCGATGGTCGTGCGCTTCGAATCGAGGAAGGCGCGTACGGCATTGGCAACGCCGACGCCGCCGACGATGAGCGCGGCCAGGCCGACCAGCGTCAGGAACTGCGAAAAGCGGGTGACGTTGTCGGCGAGCTGCGGCGCGGCGCGGTCGCTGCTGCGGATCGACCAGCCGGCTTGCGGGAAGGCGGCATTGGCGCGGTCGGTGAGATTGCGAAGGCCGGCTTTGGGGTTGTCCATGCGGATCTTGTAGGATTGCTCGACCAGACTGCCCGTGGTGATCAGGCCGGAAGCAATCAGGGCGTCGCGGCTGGTGAGCAGGCGCGGCGCGAAGCCGAAGCCTTCGGAGACGGCATCCGGCTCGCTCTGGATCGTACCCGATATGCGCAGCTTCGTATTGCCCAGCAGCAGATCGCTGCCGACCTTGAGGTTCAGGCGCTCCAGCAGCAGGGGCGCTACGACGGCGCCATAGGCGCCATCTTTTGCGGCCAGTAACGCCGAGAGCGGCTGATTAGGGTCGGCCTCAAAGGTGCCGTAGAGCGGATAGGCGTCATCGACGGCCTTAACTTCGACCAGCGCCTGGTCCGAGCCATCGGGCAGCCTCGCCATGGAGCGCAGGCCGGTGGAACGGGAAACTTTCCCTAGACTTTGGAGATAGGCGAATTCTTCCGGCGTCGCCTCGCGATTGCGCAGTTCGAAACGGGCATCGCCTGATAGCAGCGATTGTCCCTGCGTCGCGATCGCGTCAGTGATCGAGCGGGAAACGGAATTGACGGCGGCGATGGCACCGGTGCCGAGCGCGATGCAGGCGAGGAAGATGTAGAAGCCGCCAAGGCCGCCGCGCAATTCGCGCAGGGCAAGGCGGAAGGCAAGCGGCAGGCGCAGTCCCGCCGCCGCGCTCATGCAATGGCTGCCTGGTTGGTGCGCGTGCGCATGCTGTCGTTCTCGATTTCGCCGGAACGGACGCGGATCTGCCGCGAGCAGCGAGCGGCAAGGGCTGGATCATGGGTGACGAGCAGCATGGTCGTGCCGCGCTCGGCCTGCTGGGCGAAGAGCAGGTCGGCGATCTGTCGGCCGGTATCGGTATCGAGATTGCCGGTGGGTTCGTCGGCGATCAGGACGGCAGGGGAAGGCGCCAGCGCACGGGCGATCGCCACACGCTGCTGTTCGCCGCCGGAAAGCTGGCCGGGATAGTGATTGAGCCTTTCGCCCAGTCCCACCGCTTCCAGCTCACGCCTGGCGATGTCGAAGGCATCGCGGACGTTCGCAAGTTCCAGCGGCACGGCGACATTTTCGAGCGCTGTCATGTTGGCGATGAGGTGGAAGGATTGGAAAACGATGCCGATGTTGCGACCGCGGAAATCTGCGATCCGATCTTCGCTCAGGCTATGCAGTGGCGTGTCGCGGATCAGAAGTTCGCCGCTGTCGAGCTTTTCGAGGCCGGCCAGCACCATCAGCAGAGTGGACTTGCCGGAACCGGACGGGCCGACGATGCCCACCGATTCACCCTCCATGATGGTGAGGTCAATGCCCTTCAGCACATGGACTGATGCGGCGGCATTGCCGAGCGTCAAATCCGCCTTCTTCAGCTCGATGATAGTTTTTGCCAATGCGAACGCCCTATATATCAGAGAACATCAGAGACAATGGCGGGCGCGATTTGGCCCGAGCAGCGAATTTAGGGAATGGATCATGGGTTTTAAAGTTGCTGCGCTTCACTTCGCTGTCATCACTTTCGGTCTTTTGTTTGGCGCGGTTCATTCTGCCAATGCACGGACGATCCAGTTGGTCGGCTTCGGTGACAGCCTGATGGCAGGCTATCAGCTGCCGCCGGGCGACGGCTTTCCCGCGAAGCTGGAGGCGGCGCTGAAGGCCAAAGGGCTCGATATCGCCGTCGCCGATGCCGGCGTTTCGGGCGATACGACCTCAGGCGGCCTCTCGCGCATCGACTGGTCGGTGCCTGATGGCACTGATGGTGTGATCCTGGAGCTTGGCGCCAATGACGCACTGCGCGGCATTCCGCCGGAACAGACGGAAAAGAACCTCGAGACGATGATCGAGCGATTGAAGGACAGGAAGATCCCGATCCTTCTCATCGGCATGCTGGCGCCGCCGAACATGGGTGGCGACTACGCCGATAAATTCAACCCGATCTACAAGCGGCTGGCCGACAAATACCAGCTTTCGCTCTATCCGTTCTTCCTCGATGGCGTTGCCACCCATGCGGATTTGCAGCTTTCGGACGGGATGCATCCGAACCCCAAGGGGGTCGATGTGATGGTCGAGCATATGTTGCCTGATGTTATGAGTTTTGTAGGGATGATTGACGCAGGTGCGAAATAGATGCTTGCACCGACTGCAAATGCGTGATTCCCTACCTGTACCTGCAAGAGATTCGGGGAGTGCTCGTCATGCCGAGACTTTTTACCGCCCTCGAAATTCCGCGCAATGCGGCCATGAGCCTGTCATTGTTGCGCGGTGGTCTCCCGGGAGCCAGGTGGATCGACGTTGAAAATTATCATATCACCTTGCGCTTCATCGGCGATGTCGATGGCCGCACGGCGGATGAGATCGTCGACCGGCTGGACCGGATAGATCGACCTGAATTCCAGCTTCGGCTGGAGGGCATCGGTTCCTTCGGCTCCAAGAAACCGCATTCGGTTTGGGCCGGGGTCTCGCAGACACCGGATATGTTCGCGCTGCAAGGCGAGATCGAGCGCATCTGCCAGCGGATCGGCCTGCAGCCGGATCCACGCAAGTTCACGCCGCATGTGACGCTCGCCAGGCTGAAGTCCTCGCGGGTCGACGATGTCGTGCACTATCTCTCCGGCCGCGGCAATTTCTACACACAGCCCTTCACGGTCGGGCGCTTCGTGCTTCTGTCCTCGCGCGAATCTGTCGGTGGCGGTCCTTATCTCACCGAAGAGATATTCCCGCTTCACGAGCCCCGCAGCGCGTTCCCAACTTTGGGCAACAGCGCGCTGCAGCCTGCCAAGAGCATGGTATAAACAGCTTCGAAATCCTCGCGGTCGCCGTAGTAGGGATCAGGGATGTCCTTGTTGCTGCCAAGCGTAAGGACATTGAAGAGATGCAGTTTGCCGAGGGAATCGGCGGGCGCTGTCTTGCGCAAGTTCTTCAAATTGTCTTGATCCATTGCCAGGATAAGATCGAACCGGCTGAAATCGGTCGGCTCAATGCGGCGGGCGCGCTGGGCTGAAATATCGATTCCGTGGCCGGCGGCGACCGCAACCGAGCGGCGATCCGGGCGTTCTCCCTGATGCCAGCCGCCGGTACCGGCTGAATCAATCTCGAACTCGCCACCACGCCCGGCCTCATCAGCCAGATGCCTGAATATGCCTTCAGCGAGGGGCGAGCGGCAGATATTGCCCGCGCAGACGAAAAGAACCCTGTGACGATCCATGTATCGTTCAACCGCTAGAGCTTTTACGCAATTCCAAGAAAACCGCTACGCACAATTCCTAGAATTGCTTTAGAGAGGAGTGACTTGCCATGAAATACGACAAGCTGGACCGGGCGGCAATCGATGAAAATCTTGCGGAGCTCTCCGGCTGGGCGCTTGCGGCCGACGGGCTTTCGATTTCGAAGACCTTCAAGTTTCGCAATTTCGTCGAAGCCTTCGGCTTTATGACGGAAGCAGCCCTTGCTGCGGAAAAATTCAACCATCATCCGGAATGGTTCAACGTCTATTCCCGGGTCGAGGTGAGACTGACGACGCATGACGTCGGCGGCCTGACCGATCATGACGTCAAGCTGGCGAAGGCGATGGAGAAGGCAGCCGCGCGCCGGATCGATTGAATCGCGCCAGGCGATCACCATATGTTTACACGGTCCGGCCGACGGGCCTCGATTGAGGTGAATGGAATGGATGACATCAAGTACGGGGAAATCCTGATGCCTGGTGACGAAGAGACCCAAAAAGAGCAGGAGAAATCGGTGCGCAGAAAATTCTGGCCGACCTTGCGGAAGGCGGCTCGCCATATCCCGTTTTCACGCGATGTCGTGGCCGCATTCTATTGCGCGCTCGACCCGCAGACGCCGACCCGTGTTCGTGGCATATTGCTGGGCGCGCTCGGCTATTTCGTCATGCCCGTCGATATCATTCCCGATTTCTTTGCCGTCATCGGCTATTCCGACGACGTTGCGGTGCTGACGCTCGCGTTCAGCATGATCAGGGGGCATATCCGCCAGGAGCATTATGACGCCGCTGACCGGGCTCTGCAGAACGAGCCCGAGGCCATGAAGACGGCATAATGGCGGCTTTTCCTGACCGGTTCGAATCTTCTCAGTTTTCCAGAGCTTTATGAGGGGGACCTGATTTTAGCGAGGTCAAATTCTTGCCTGAATCTTTCTGTCTTAAATCGAATCTGTTGGGTGGTACTCCACCATCCGGGTTTTCCAATTCCTTCTTGTGCCTTTCAAGCTTCGTGCGATACCTGGGTTGAAATGACACGGAGCCAGTGGCGGGCGGCTCTTCGTTGACGGTTTGGTAACCTGAATAAAGTCAAAATAAGGCAGCTCACGAGCATAGGCGTGCGTCAAACGATTCGCCATGAGCTCTGGACCGCAAGAAATCGGCAGGAAACCATGTTTGTAAAAAGCTTCGCAATCGCCCTCTCGCTCGTTCTGGCCGGAACCGGCATCGCGTCCGCGCAGACCAAGAAGCAGAAGCAGACGCAGCAGGCACCAGCGGCAGCGGCGGCATCGCCGGCAGCTCCGACGCGCATTCAGCAGTTCGACGCCTGGGGCGCTTACTCTTACCAGTCCGCCGGCGGCAAGGTTTGCTACGTTCTTTCCGTGCCGACGGCCAAGGCGCCGGCAACCGGCATCGATCATGGCGACAATTTCTTCATCGTGTCGCAGCGCCCGGGCCAGAACATCTCGTATGAGCCGCAAGCGATGATGGGGTACCCCCTCAAGGACAACTCCAAGGTCAATGTCACCATCGACAACAAGACCTTCGTCATGTTCACCAAGGAGAAGGCCGCGTGGGTTGAAAACGCCGCGCAGGAGCCGGCATTGGTTGCCGCACTGAAGTCCGGACATTCGCTGAAGGTTTCTGCGACCTCGAAGAAGGGCACCGCGACTTCCTACACCTATTCGCTGAAGGGTGTCAGCGCTGCGCTGAAGCAGATCGAAAACTGCAAATAGTTCGAAGGCCGAGAGATCACGCGAATGTGATCTTCCCGTCGCCGTGACCGTAAGGATGAGGCCGGCCATTACTGACCGGCCTTTTGCTTTTGAAGGCTGGTCTCATGCTTTCGAGGTAAAGGGATGACGCGGGCGGAAATTAATGCTAAAGGCCGCGCCAACGATAGGTGTGCGGCAGATAGATTGCCCCGCCACCGCATGAATCTTCAGATTTCCGTGCCTTGCCCGCATCCGTAGCTTGCGTCAGCTTTTGCGGCATCGCCGATGTGAACCGTTGGAATGATCCTATGTCCGCAACCGATGTCATAACCCCCTCCAGGCTCAAGCCGATGCCCGTGTCGCAGCCCGTCGAGCTTGCGCCGAAGCCGTCGCTCATCGGCATGACGCGCGAAGAAATGGCTGCGGCGCTCAAGGAAAAGGGTGTAGCCGACAAGCAGATCAAGATGCGCGTCAGCCAGCTCTGGAACTGGATCTACGTGCGCGGCGTCTCCGATTTCGATGCCATGGCCAATGTGTCGAAGGACATGCGCGAAATGCTGAAGACGCATTTCACCATCGCCCGTCCCGAGATCGTCGAGGAGCAGGTCTCCAATGACGGCACCCGCAAATGGCTGCTGCGCTTTCCGCCGCGCGGGGCAGGGCGCCCCGTCGAGATCGAGGCCGTCTATATTCCGGAGGAAGGTCGCGGCACGCTCTGCATTTCCAGCCAGGTCGGCTGTTCGCTCACCTGTTCCTTCTGTCATACCGGAACGCAGCGCCTGGTGCGCAACCTGACGGCGGAAGAGATCCTGTCGCAGCTGCTTCTGGCGCGCGATCGTCTCGGCGATTTCCCGGACCGCGAAGCGCCGCAAGGCACGATCATGCCGGCCGAGGGCCGTAAGGTCAGCAATATCGTCATGATGGGCATGGGCGAGCCGCTCTATAATTTTGACAGCGTCAAAACGGCGCTGCTGATTGCCTCCGACGGCGACGGCCTGTCGCTCTCCAAACGCCGCATCACGCTTTCGACCTCGGGTGTCGTGCCGGAAATCTATCGCACCGGCGACGAGATCGGCGTCATGCTGGCAATCTCGCTGCATGCCGTACGCGATGACCTGCGCGACATGCTGGTGCCGATCAACAAGAAATATCCGCTGAAAGAGCTGATGGACGCCTGCCGTGCCTATCCCGGCCTTTCGAATGCGCGCCGCATCACCTTCGAATATGTGATGCTGAAGGGCGTCAACGACAGCCTCGAAGATGCCAAGGGGTTGATCCAGCTTCTGAAGGGCATTCCGGCCAAGATCAATTTGATCCCGTTCAACCCCTGGCCGGGCACGAATTATCAGTGTTCCGACTGGGAGCAGATCGAGAAGTTCGCCGATTTCATCAATTCGGCCGGCTATGCCTCGCCGATCCGCACGCCGCGGGGCCGGGACATTCTCGCCGCCTGTGGCCAGCTGAAGTCGGAATCCGAGCGCATGCGCAAGACTGAGCGGCTCGCCTTCGAGGCCATGATGATCGCCAATCACGGCGAGGATTGAGATCGATGCTTCTCGGACTGCGCAAGCCGATACGCCTCCTTTGGGGCTATGTCGCCGCTTGTGCTCTGATGGGCTTCGTGCTGGCCTGCGTTGCTGCATGGACCGTGCCGGAGACTGCCGCGCCGGAGCTTTTCGTCCTGACCATTGCTCTGACCAAGGTCGCGATGATCGTCAGTATCCTGCCGTCCTTGGTGGTCATTCCCATTCTCGAATGGCGCGGCATGCGTCGGTGGTATGGCTATGCAATTTTCGGCGCGACCTTGTCGGCGGTCGCGTCCGTCCTGATTTCGGGCGGTATGGAGCGGCCGCAGACGCTCAATCTGATCACTATCGCCGTCTGCTTTGCCTTCCTCGGCGCTGCAAGCGCCACCGTCTATTGGTGGATCGCCGGCCGGTTTGCCGGCCAATGGTCCACTTTCAACGAGCCTGAGTGAAGAAGATCTTCACCGCGAAGATCGAGAAAACGCCGGCAAAGGCGTAGTCGAGGCCGCGCATTACGCCACGGTTCCTTTGCAGCCAGGACGATAGGCCATCGGCGGCGAGAACGACGAGCGCGTTCACCGGCATGCCGATGACGATGAAGAAGAGGCCCAGGAAGAGCAGCTTGTGTGTGACGGCAGGATCGCCGGCGGTGACGAATTGCGGAAGAAAGGTCATGAAAAAGATGATGACCTTCGGATTCAGCAAGTTGACCCAGAAACCGTTGGAGATGTTTGCAAGCGGTGTTCCGCCGGCGGTATCGACCTTCTTTACCGACAGGCTGGAGCCGAAACGGATCGCCTGGATCGCAAGCCACAGCAGATAGGCGGCACCGCCGGTCTTCAGGACGGTAAAGGCGACAGGCGAGGCGGTGATCAGCGCGGAGATGCCGAAGGCTACGAGGCAGGTATGAACGACAACGCCGAGCGTGGTGCCAAGCACGACGAAAAGCGCCGCCTTCTTGCCCTGCGCCAGCGCGCGGCTGATCGACAGCGTCATGTCGGGGCCGGGCGTCATCGCCAGCAGAAGGCTTGCCGCCGAAAAGGCAAGGAGGGTCGGCAGGCTGGGTATGAAGTCCATGGGATGCTCCAAAGCCGGATGGGGGTGCGTTTTCTCTTATCCGGCTTTTTGCGACTTGCAAATCAATCCTTCTTTTCCAGGAAGGCCTTGAATTGATCGGCATAGTCGGGGTGCCAGCGCGACAGCGGCGGGCGGTTCTCGACGATATCGCCGGCAGCCCAGAGCATGCGGCGTTCATCGACCGGCCGAGCCACGTCATTATCGGGGCAGAGAATATAGAAATCGCCGCGTTTCAGGCTTTCCACCATGAAATCGATAGTCTGCTCCGGCGTCCAGGCGCCGGCGGGTTTTTCCCTGCGCTCGCCCTTGGTAAGGCCGGTGAAGACGAAGCCCGGAATGAGGAGGTGAGCCGATATCTTCGCGCCTTCCGTATTGCGCAACTCGTGCTGTAGCGCCTCGGTGAAGACTTTCACGCCGGCCTTCGAGACATTGTAGGCGGGGTTGCCGGGAGGCGTAGTGATGCCCTGCTTCGAGCCGGTGTTGATGATGAGGCCGGGTTCACCATGGGCCAGCATGCCGGGTCCGAAGGTGCGCGTGCCGTTGATGACGCCGAGCAGGTTGACGCCAAGGATGGCATCCCAGCCGGCCTGGGCGCTGAAGATCGAGGTCTCCGGACCGATGCCGGCATTGTTCATCAGCACGTGTACGCGGCCGAAGCGTTGCAGGACGGCGCGTTCCAGTGCTTCCAGCGAGTCTTTGCTCGCGACATCGGTCTCGATGGCCATGACATGCTCTTCGCCTGTGATCGTCTTGAGTTCAGCACTCGCCTCGGCCAGGCGATCGCCGCCGAGATCGGCGATGACGACGCTCATGCCAAGCGAGGCGAAGTGTTTTGCTGCGGCGAAGCCGATGCCGGAAGCGCCTCCGGTGATAACGGCAACATTGGGTTTCTTGAAAATGTCTTGAATATCGGTCACGAGCGGCGCCCTCCTCAGGCATTGTTCGGTCGCCGCCGAATATGGTACTTTCGGGAGGCAAGTCAAACCGCTTAAGCCGCCGTTGCAGCGCTTCCCCTTGCGCCTCACGATAATCTCGCTAAAAGTTCGGCGATACAGGTTTGCGGGCCTTTCCCCTGGTCCGCCTTGAAACGGAACTCATCATGGCATCACATAAAGACGTGAAGAAAGTCGTTCTCGCCTATTCCGGCGGTCTCGACACCTCGATTATCCTGAAGTGGCTGCAGACGGAGCTTGGCGCCGAAGTCGTCACCTTCACCGCCGATCTCGGCCAGGGCGAAGAGCTGGAGCCGGCGCGCAAGAAGGCCGAAATGCTTGGCATCAAGGAAATCTATATCGAGGACGTGCGCGAGGAATTCGTGCGCGATTTCGTCTTCCCGATGTTCCGCGCCAATGCCGTCTATGAAGGCGTCTACCTGCTCGGCACCTCGATCGCCCGTCCGCTGATCTCCAAGCATCTGATCGAGATCGCAAGGAAGACCGGCGCCGATGCCATCGCGCATGGCGCGACCGGTAAGGGCAATGACCAGGTCCGTTTCGAGCTTTCGGCTTATGCGCTGAACCCGGACATCAAGATCATCGCTCCCTGGCGCGACTGGTCGTTCAAGAGCCGTACCGACCTGCTCGAATTCGCCGAGAAGCACCAGATCCCGGTCGCCAAGGACAAGAAGGGCGAGGCACCTTTCTCCGTCGATGCCAACCTGCTGCACTCCTCTTCCGAAGGCAAGGTTCTGGAAGATCCGGCCCAGGAAGCGCCTGAATACGTGCATATGCGCACGATCTCGCCGGAAGCCGCTCCCGATAAGGCGATCATCATCAAGGTCGGCTTCGAAAAGGGCGATGCCGTTTCGATCAATGGCGAACGCCTGAGCCCGGCGAGCTTGCTTGCGAAGCTGAACGAGTACGGCCGCGACAACGGCATCGGCCGTCTCGATCTGGTCGAGAACCGTTTCGTTGGCATGAAGTCGCGCGGCGTCTACGAGACCCCCGGCGGCACGATCCTGCTCGCAGCCCACCGCGCCATCGAATCCATCACGCTCGACCGCGGTGCTGCGCACCTCAAGGACGAGCTGATGCCCCGCTATGCCGAGCTGATCTATTACGGCTTCTGGTTCTCGCCGGAGCGCGAAATGCTGCAGGCTCTCATCGACAAGAGCCAGGAGCACGTCGAAGGCGAAGTGACACTGAAGCTCTACAAGGGCAATGTCATGGTCATCGGCCGCGAAAGCCCGAAGTCGCTCTATTCCGACAAGCTCGTCACTTTCGAGGACGACCAGGGCGCCTATGACCAGAAGGATGCGGCTGGCTTCATCAAGTTGAACGCGCTGCGCCTGCGCACGCTCGCCAAGCGCAACCTGTCGAAATAATCGACATTTCCAGATGTTGAAAGGCCCGCTTCCGGTTGCCGGAGGCGGGCTTTCTTATGTGGAAAGTGGCGGCTGAAATTAATCGACCGGCCTCAATTCACGTTCGACTTCGGCAGGTGCTTCGGCCTTCTGCAGATTGCCGCGAAAGGCGCAGAGTGCGTCATGCAGCTGAACTTGAAGGTCATTGTCGAAGCCTTGCGTCGCGTTACGCTCGACTTCGCAGATTTCCCTGTCGATCTGCTTCAGCTTGGCGTCGGCGGATTCCGAAAGCACGATCCGCTTGGCGCGACGATCGAGCGGGTCAGGTTGGCGTTCGATCAAGCCGCGCGCCTGCAGCTTGTCCAGAAAGGCGCTGACCGTCATCGGCTCCAGCCCCATCCGGGAGGCGATGTCAAGCTGGCGACTACCATTGATGGCAGCCACCTGCATCAGCGTCCGCGCTTCGCCCGCCGTCAGTCCGAGCCCGGCGACAAGAATACGTCGCTCGAAGGCCGCCCTGATCAGTCGGGCGCAGTCGGTCACAAGAAAGGCAAGTGAATCCGTATTAATCCTGCTGCTCATAAGCGCTTCCCTACCTACGCTCTTAGTTTTTAGGCCCCACAACGTTCTTATTGACTTCGTCCTATGAACACAACGACTTCTGTCCGAAAACGCGCTGCTGCTTGACCGGGTTGAGCAGATTGCTACTCTCGCGCGATTAACAGCGGGAACCATCCATCATGACGCAATCGCTTGTTGTCGGCGCTTTTCTGGCCGCGCTTTTCTATGTGCTCATTCCCGGTCCTGCATTCCTGGCGCTGCTCGGCATCGGTGCAGGACAGGGGCGCAGGGCCGGTGCATTCTTCGTCAGCGGCCATCTGTTTGGTGATCTCGTCTGGTCCACGCTTGCATTGGTCGCCATCGTCGGCGCAAAGACCATCGGCACCTTCGTCTTCGATCTGCTGGGATTGCTATGCGGTTTCTACCTCGCCTGGATCGGCTGGAGCGCGGTGACCGCCAAGCCGAAGGACGACGGCAAATCGCTCGTCAACGTCGAGCGGCCCTTCCGTCGTGGGCTGATTTTCGGCGTCACCAATCCGAAGGGATATCCCGTTGCACTGGCGACCTTCACGGCGCTTGTCGCGGGCTCTGCCGGCGCGCTGACCTTCAGCGCCCTGCCGCTGCTGCTGGCGGTTTCCTTTGCAGGTTTCATAACGGCCGACATTATTCTTATCAGCATCATCGGAGCAGGCGCTGTTCGGCGCTTTTATCGCGCGCATGAACGGTTGATCGTGCGCTGCTCCGGCGTCCTCTTCATGGGCTTTGCGGCGCAGGCGCTCTGGCATGCCACGCCCGGTCTGCTCGGCTGGCGCAAAGCCTGACCGTCCTCGTTCAATTTGTTCGCTCCCCCGCCATACCAATTCGGCGGGAGCAGCCTTATATCGTGCTTCGATCAGATGTCTGTCGAAAGGATGCCTCGCATGTCTTCCCAAACCGCCGTCAATCCTGCGCTCACCGAATGGACCGGACATCAGGGGCTGCCGCGTTTCGATGCGGTGAAGGATACGGATTTTGCACCTGCCTTCGATGCGGCGCTTGCATCGCATGAAGCCGAGATCGATGCGATCGCCGGCAACAGCGAAGCGCCGACCTTCGCCAACACGGTAACGGCGCTCGAAATCGCCGGCGATGAACTCTCGCGCATTTCGGCGCTGTTCTGGAACAAGGCCGGCGCTCATACCAACGAGACCATCCAGGCGCTGGAGCGCGAGATCGCACCAAAGATGGCGCGGCATTATTCGAAGATCGGCACCAATGCGGCACTCTTTGCCCGCCTCGATGCGCTTTGGGAGGGCCGCGAGGCCCTTGGGTTGACGCTCGAGGAAACCCGCGTGCTGGAACGGCACTGGAAGGGTTTCGTCAAGGCCGGTGCCAAGCTGCCGAAGGCAGAGCAGGAGCGGCTGTCTGCCATCAACGAGAAGCTTGCCGGCCTCGGGGCGCAATTCGGACAGAACGTATTGGCGGATGAAAAGAGCTGGGCGCTGCTCTTGTCGGAGGAGGCCGATCTCGCCGGCCTTCCCGACTATCTGCGCGAGGCGATGGCGGCGGCTGCGCGCGAACGCGGCGAGGAGGGCAAATATGCCGTCACCCTGTCGCGCTCGATCATCGAACCGTTCCTCACCTCGTCCGAGCGCCGTGATCTGCGCGAGCAGGCCTTCAACGCCTGGGTGGCGCGTGGCGCCAATGGCGGCAAGACCGACAATCGTGAGATCATTCGCGAGACTCTGGCACTGAGAGCAGAGAAGGCGAAGCTGCTTGGCTATGCCAATTTCGCCGAACTCAAGCTCGACAACACCATGGCGAAGACGCCTGATGCGGTGAACGATCTCCTGATGACCGTGTGGGGCAAGGCGGCAGCACGCGCGGTAGAGGAAGAAAGGGATATTGCGGCACTGATCGCCGAGGAGGGCCGCAACCACGAGGTCATGCCCTGGGACTGGCGGCACTATGCCGAGAAGATCCGGACGCGGAAGTTCGATTTCTCCGAAACCGAATTGAAGCCCTATCTGCAGCTCGAAAAGATCATCGCTGCCTGCTTCGATGTCGCCGGCCGCCTGTTTGGCATCAAAGCCATCGAGCAGAAGGGCATTCCCGCCTATCATCCCGATGTGCGCGTCTTCGAGATCCGGGATCGCTCCGACAAGCTCGTCGCGCTGTTTCTCGGGGATTACTTCGCCCGCGGTTCCAAGCGCTCCGGCGCCTGGATGAGCTCGTTCCAGTCGCAGCACAAGCTGCCGCTGAAGAACGGCAAGGTCGGCGAGTTGCCGATCATCTACAACGTCTGCAACTTCGCCAAGCCAGCGGAAGGCCGGCCGGCGCTGCTGTCGCTCGACGATGCCCGCACGCTGTTCCACGAATTTGGCCATGCGCTGCACGGCATGCTTTCGAACGTCACCTATCCCTCGGTTTCGGGCACCGGTGTTTCCCGCGATTTCGTCGAACTGCCGTCGCAGCTTTACGAGCATTGGCTCACCGTGCCTGCCATCCTAAAGGAATATGCCGTGCATTATGAGACCGGCGCCCCGATTCCGCAGGCACTGCTCGACAAGGTTCTGGCGGCGCGCACCTTCAATGCCGGCTTCAATACGGTCGAATTCACCTCCTCGGCTCTGGTCGACATGGCCTTCCATACCCGCGGCGCGGTTGAGGATCCGATGGCCTTGCAGGGGGAGGTGCTGGCCGAGATCGGCATGCCGAAATCCATCGTCATGCGCCATGCCACACCGCATTTCCAGCATGTGTTTGCCGGTGACGGCTATTCGGCCGGCTACTATTCCTACATGTGGTCCGAAGTGCTCGACGCCGATGCCTTCGCCGCTTTTGAGGAAACGGGCGATGCCTTCAACGCCGATATGGCGGCAAAACTCAAAGGCAACATCTATTCCGTCGGCGGCTCGATCGACCCGGAAGAGACCTACAAGGCCTTCCGCGGCAAGCTGCCAAGCCCGGAAGCCATGTTGAAGAAGAAGGGACTTGCGGCTTAAAGAGACTGGTAGGGCAAGGTTGCTGTCCGTTGGACCGTCAGCCCGCTTTCTATCGCGTGGAATGTCGTGATCGCTAGAACGACATTTTGCCTAATCGCTTTTTGACCTCTTTCGTCGCGCTCCAGAAAATACCGAGCGTGACGATTGCGGCGATGCGACCGCAGATCAGAGCGCTAAAGGGTAGCAACACGACCGCCAAAATAATGATCTTGCTGCCTTTTGGTTCGGATTCAACGAAATCGAGAAGCGTCCAGTTGTAGAACAGAACGCACCAGACAGCCACGAAGGCTGCGCTGCTGCCAAGCAATAAACCGAATAATCGAGATTTGTCGAAACAGAGCCAAACCATCAGCGCCTGCTTGCGACCTCGATAGGATAGCTTTGTCAAAAAACTTGACACAAATAGAAGTTCGATCATCGAAGTGGCGGCAATCAGCACGCGGCGCAGCGGCAGCCGGGGAAATGCTGTCGATCTGTAGTTGTCGGAGAGGCTATTGACGGCTGGAGCTATATGAACGTTCAGCCAGACGACAGGAGAAAAATCGCCCCACTTCTCCCAAGCCGGTATCATCGCGACAATTATGAAAAAAGGTATGCCGTACAGGAAGAAGACGATTGGCGCCATGCCAGCGAAGCCATCTGACGACGAGTAGATGCTGGTCCCTCGTTGGCCCGTCTCACGAAGGGTAGCCGCAGCCGCTATCATTGCGTTGCTGAGTGGGTCGCCGCGGCGTTGGCCCTGTTTGTCTCCCGCATTTTCAGGTAAATCCGCCATGCTAACCGTTCATGGGCGTAGGATCTGAGGATGTGTATGTGCGCAATTCCATCGGAATGATACCGCAACCTTTTCCTATTATCGGTTGAGCTTACTCCTCAAATATTCAGCCGTCGATAGTGATGTTGCGTGAGCTTTCCATTGGGTTGCCGTCAGTTTAAGGGTTAAATTATCTCATATCGCTGTTGCCTCATTCATAGGCAAAAATACATACGCAAGCCTCCCCCCTTTCGCATTCGCGAAAAAAAGGGTATGAGCGCGCCAAATGCAATTGGCGTGTTTACTAAACACTGCGCCCCAGCCTCAGAGATTAAGACATATGGCACTTCGCAACATCGCGATCATCGCGCACGTTGACCATGGGAAAACCACCCTCGTCGACGAGCTCCTGAAGCAGTCCGGCTCGTTCCGCGAGAACCAGCGCGTTGCCGAACGCGTCATGGACTCCAACGATCTGGAAAAGGAGCGTGGCATCACCATTCTCGCCAAGGCGACCTCGGTCGTCTGGAAGGATACGCGCATCAACATCGTCGATACCCCTGGCCACGCCGACTTTGGCGGTGAAGTCGAGCGTATTCTCTCGATGGTGGATGGCGCGATCGTTCTCGTCGACGCTGCCGAAGGCCCGATGCCGCAGACGAAGTTCGTCGTGGGCAAGGCGCTGAAGGTCGGCCTGCGTCCGATCGTTGCGATCAACAAGATCGACCGCCCGGACGCCCGTGCGGACGAAGTCATCAACGAAGTCTTCGACCTCTTCGCCAATCTCGACGCCACCGACGAGCAGCTCGACTTCCCGATCCTCTACGGTTCCGGCCGTAACGGCTGGATGAACTATTCGCCTGAGGGTCCGAAGGAAGAAGGCCTCGGCCCGCTTCTCGATCTCGTCGTCAAGCATGTTCCCGAGCCGACCGTCGGTGAAGGTCCGTTCCGCATGATCGGCACGATCCTGGAAGCCAATCCTTTCCTCGGCCGCATCATCACTGGCCGCATCCATTCCGGCTCGATCAAGCCGAACCAGGCCGTCAAGGTTCTGGGTGCCGACGGCAACCTCATCGAAACCGGCCGTATCTCCAAGATCCTCGCTTTCCGTGGCATCGAGCGCCAGCCGATCGAAGAAGCGCAGGCAGGTGACATCGTCGCCATCGCCGGCCTTTCCAAGGGCACGGTCGCCGATACCTTCTGCGATCCGCAGGTCAGCGAGCCGCTGGTCGCGCAGCCGATCGACCCGCCAACCGTCACTATGTCCTTCATCGTCAACGATAGCCCTTATGCAGGCACCGAAGGCGACAAGGTCACCTCGCGCGTCATCCGCGACCGCCTCTTCAAGGAAGCCGAAGGCAACGTTGCGCTGAAGATCGAAGAAGCTGAAGGCAAGGATTCGTTCTACGTGTCCGGCCGCGGCGAACTGCAGCTCGCAGTCCTCATCGAAACCATGCGCCGCGAAGGCTTCGAGCTTGCCGTGTCGCGTCCGCGCGTCGTCATGCACAAGGATGAGAGCGGCCAGCTGCTCGAGCCGATCGAAGAAGTCGTCATCGACGTCGATGAAGAGCATTCCGGTATCGTCGTGCAGAAGATGTCCGAGCGTAAGGCTGAAATGTCCGAGCTGCGTCCTTCGGGCGGTAATCGCGTTCGTCTCGTCTTCCTGGCGCCGACGCGCGGCCTCATCGGCTATCAGTCGGAACTTCTGACCGATACGCGCGGCACGGCCGTCATGAACCGTCTGTTCCATGACTACCAGCCTTACAAGGGCGAAATCGGTGGCCGTGTTAACGGCGTTCTGCTTGCCAACGAAGCCGGCGAAGCCGTGGCTTACGCCCTGTTCAACCTCGAAGACCGCGGCCCGATGATCATCGACGCCGGCGAGAAGGTCTATGCCGGCATGATCATCGGCATTCACTCGCGCGACAACGATCTCGAAGTCAACGTTCTGAAGGGCAAGAAGCTCACCAACATCCGCGCCGCCGGCAAGGATGAAGCCGTGAAGCTGACCCCGCCGATCCGCATGACGCTCGACCGCGCGCTTTCCTGGATTCAGGACGACGAGCTGGTGGAAGTGACGCCGAAGTCGATCCGCCTCCGCAAGATGTATCTCGATCCGAACGAGCGCAAGCGTTACGAGAAGGCCCGTCTGGCCTGATCATCCTAACCGAGCGATGCATCCGACCCCGGCCTTTGTGCCGGGGTTTTTAATTGCATGTTCGGTTTTTGAGCCCTTGTCCAAAAGGTTAAAAAGTCGTTAATTTTTGTTAATGATCCACGGATAAAGCCTGTGGGCAAGTCCGCCATCTTTATGAATGAGGATGGTTAATTCGCGTTGGTAAGATCAGAGTAGACGTTATGAAGACGTTGTCGATTGATGTTCGGCGGGCAGAACCCGATGATGCCCGGGCCATTTCGGAGGTGCACCGCCAATCCTGGCAGTACACCTATGCCGGCATCATTCCCCATCGTGCCCTCGGCCAGATGATAGAGCGTCGCGGCGAAGCCTGGTGGCGCAAGGCGACCAGTGGTCCGGCAACGCTGCTGGTTCTGGATGTTGCTGGCGAGATCGCAGGCTATGCCACGCTCGGCCTCAATCGTGCCCGCGCGCTGCCGCAGGAAGGCGAGATCTACGAACTCTACCTGCGTCCGCAATATCAGGGCCTCGGCCTCGGGCGCATGCTCTTCGGCGAGGCTCGTCGGCTGTTGAAGTCGCTCGGCTGCAAGGGACTGGTCGTCTGGTGCCTTGAGGAAAACGAGAATGCCTACCGTTTTTATCGCGGGCAGGGCGGCGCGGATTTTTGCGAGGGCATCGAAACCTTCGATCACAGGCAGCTGCGCAAGATCGGCTTCGTCTGGCCCTGAGCGGTGCTGTCGCGTTCTAAATCTGCTGTATGATTCCATCCCTAAATCGATTCCGATTTCGGGAATCATGCAGTAAATCCGCCTGTTTCCCGATGCGTTGTTGCGTTGCGGGATGAATCCTATTATTTGGCTGGCGGCAACCATCCTTATCTAGGGGACAAGCATGCGTATCGACGCGATTTCCATTGGCAAGAACCCGCCCGAAGACGTCAACGTCATCGTTGAAGTGCCGGTCGGCGGTCATCCGATCAAGTACGAAATGGACAAGGAGGCCGGCACGCTGGTCGTCGACCGTTTCCTCTACACGCCGATGACCTATCCGGGCAATTACGGCTTTGTCCCGCACACGCTCTCCGAAGACGGCGACCCGATCGATGTTCTGATCGCCAGCACCCGTCCGCTGGTCCCGGGCTGCGTCATCAATGTTCGCCCGATCGGCGTGCTGAAGATGGAAGACAATTCCGGCAAGGACGAGAAGATCATTGCCGTTCCCTCGCCGAAGCTGACGCTGCGCTACGAAAAGGTCAAGGAATATACCGACCTGCCGGAGATCACGCTGAAGCAGATCGAGCACTTCTTCGAGCACTACAAGGATCTCGAGCCCGGCAAGTGGGTGAAGATCTTTGGCTGGGGCGGCTCCAAGGAAGCTGGCGAACTGATCATCGAAGCCATCGCCCGGGCCAAGAAGGAAAAGGCCTGATCAGCCCTTCGTAATAAGGTTTAATTTCTTCATCAAATCCTCCGGCTCGCCCTCGATCCGGAGGATTTTTTTGCGCGCCGTGTCGCCGCTGATGATGATAAGCGTGGATTTGGGAATGCCGAGGCTTTTTGAAAGCAGGGCGATCAGGGCCTTATTGGCCTTGCCCTTTTCCGGCGCCACTGAAACACGCGCCTTCAGATAGCATTCGCCGTCGCTTACGGTTTCGAGCCCGTCGATCGCGTCACGCCCGCCATTGGGCGTGAGCCGTACGGAAAGCCTGACGTGATCCGGAAAGGCCTGCCAGGCCTTGTTCACCGCAGGAACATGGGGACGATCGAATTCCACATCAGCGAGCGGATGAAGAAGATGATCAAGAGCAGGATGACCGGCGAAATGTCGATGCCGCCGAGATCCGGCAGGATGCGGCGGATCGGCCGCAGGGCAGGTTCCGTGACCGCATAAAGGAAGTTGCCGACGGAGCTGACGAATTGATTGCTCGAATTGATGACGTTGAAAGCATAGAGCCAGGAAAAGATGGCGCTGGCGATCAATATCCAGGTATAAAGATTCAAAGCCAGATCAATGGTTTGAAATAAGGCGAGCATGTCCGTCTCCAATTCGCGGTTGACAGACATGTAGACATTGGCGACTAAACGGGCAAGTCCCATGCTCCGAAGCATGTTGAATCATGTCTAAAAGGCCCGCCTTTGCGCCAGCGGCCCCATCGGAAAGTCTCGTCCCATGTCGTTCTCTGCCAGCGGAGACCGGTTTGCCGCCTTCCGGCACATTGCCTATGCCTATTTCTTCTTCGCGCGGTTTTTGACGGCCTTTG
Organism: Rhizobium sp. BK491; assembly: GCF_014194925.1. Taxonomy (NCBI): domain Bacteria; kingdom Pseudomonadati; phylum Pseudomonadota; class Alphaproteobacteria; order Hyphomicrobiales; family Rhizobiaceae; genus Rhizobium; species Rhizobium sp. BK491. The sequence goes on along the minus strand of NZ_JACIAR010000005.1, from coordinate 177,296 downwards.
CCACGCAGGTCGTCAGCGTCTCCGTCGGCTGGCAGATGTATGAGCACACCGGCCAGCCGATCTATCTCGGTCTGATCGGCCTCGTGCAGTTCCTGCCATCGCTGCTGCTGATCCTGGTGACGGGCACGGCTGCGGACCGCTACAACAGGCGCCTGATTTCCGCGATCTGCATTTTCGTCGGCACCCTCTGTGCCGCTACGCTGCTGTTTCTGACCATATCGGGCACTTTCGCGCCGCTGCCGGTATTTCTGATCCTCACGGTCTTCGGTATCGAGCGCGCTTTCATGACGCCGGCCATGCAATCGCTGGCGCCCAACCTGATCCCGCCCGAAGATCTGACGAATGCCATCACCTGGAACTCGATGTCATGGGATGCGGCCGCCATCCTCGGTCCCGTGGCCGGTGGCCTGCTTTACGGCATCGGTGCCAACGTCGCCTATTCCGTGGCCGTGTTTTTCTTCGCGGCCGGTTCGGTGCTGACTTTCCTGATCCCCAAGCCGCAGCAGCGCACCGCGCATGAGCGGCGTAGCCTTAACGAGATGCTTGCCGGCTTCCGTTTTATCTGGTCGGAAAAAGTGGTGCTGGGTGCCGTCTCGCTCGATCTTTTCGCCGTGCTGCTCGGCGGCGCGGTCGCGCTGATGCCGATCTATGCGCGCGATATCCTGACACTTGGGCCCTGGGGCCTCGGCATGCTGCGCGCTGCGCCAAGCTTCGGCGCAATCGCCATGGGCCTGTTTCTGGCGACTTATCCTATCCGGAACCGCGCCGGCATCTGCATGTTTGCCGGGGTTGCCATGTTTGGCATGGGCACGCTGGTCTTCGGCATCTCGCAGACGCCGTGGCTGTCGATAGCGGCTCTCGCCGTCATGGGCGCTTCCGACCTGATTTCCGTCTATGTGCGCGAAACCCTCATCACGCTTTGGACGCCGGATCATGTCCGTGGCCGCGTCAATGCCGTCAACATGGTCTTCGTCGGCGCGTCGAACGAGCTTGGCGAATTCCGCGCCGGCACCATGGCACATTATTTCGGCGCGATCCCCGCTGTCGTCATCGGAGGTTTGGGCACGCTGACGGTCGCCCTCCTCTGGGCGACGGGTTTCCCGCAGCTTCGCAGGATCGACAGCCTCAATGCGCCGGACCGCCAGAGCGAGGCGCAGCCGGCTTGAGGGGCTGCAATCGATTGATCAATTTTCGATTTTCGAGCGAGCATTTTCGACGGGCGAGAATCTTTATGCCGCCATCGCCTGCTTGCCCTCGAAAACGAGATTGAGGAATTCCGACAGCCAGGCCTTGAGCGCCGCGTCGAAGATCATACGGCCTTCGAGATGCTCGCGGCCCTGCTGGGCGTTTGGCATGCAGAAGCGATGTTCGCCATGCACGACCCAGCGCTGCATCATGGCGCGGGTGAGCTCGGCATGGAATTGCAAGCCCCAGGCATTGGCGCCGTAGCGATAAGCCTGATTGGGGTAGGTCTCCGCCGTTGCCAGGAGGTCGGCGCCGTGCGGCAGCTCGAAGCCCTCGCGATGGAAATGGTAGACCATCTGCGGCCAGCGCATCAGCAGGCGCCCCTTTTCCGTCGGCTGCAACGGATACCAGCCGATCTCGGTCTTGCCGTCATCGCGCGCCTTCACCTTGGCGCCGAGATGGCGGGCGAGCAGCTGCGCGCCGAGGCAGATGCCGAGATAGGGGCGGTTTTCCTTAAGCGGTACCTTCAGCCAGTCGGTCTCGGCCTTGATGAAGTCGTCGGGGTCGTTGGCGCTCATCGGGCCGCCGAAGACCACAGCGCCGGCATGAGCCTCCAGTGTCGAGGGCAGGGGGTCGCCGAGGACCGGGCGGCGGATATCGAGATCGAAGCCCTTCTCCAGCAGCATCTGGCCGACGCGGCCCGGGCTGGAGCGCTCCTGATGCAGGACGATCAATATCGGGCGGCCGGCGCTCTTCGGCGCTTCAATCATCATTGCCCGTCTCCACCCTGAACCCGGGCGCGCGTGCGGCAGCTTCCTGGCGTTTCATGATGCGCTCGCGATCGGAAATGCCCATGAGGTCGGCGATCCGCCAGATGGCATGATCTTCCATCTCGCTGCGCTCGCCGTCGGCATAGACGATATCCCAGAGGATGCCGAGCAGTTCGAGCCGCTGCGAGCTGTCAAGATGGCGCTTCAGGTCCGAGGTGAAGCGATAATAGTCGACCGCTTCGCTTTCCGCCTCCTCGCCGGCCGCGATCAGCTGATCGAGCTTGCGGCCATCAAGCCCATACTGTTCCTTCAACAGCTTGCGCAGCCGCTTCTTCTCGCTGTTCTCGATCTTGCCGTCCGCCTCCATCACCTGGATACAGAGAGCTGCCACCGCGACACGCGGGTCGTCTGGTGCGAAACCGGATCGGGGATGGTCTTGGGTCAGGTTATGAAGGAATTCCTGAAAGCGTTCGAACATGCGTCTCCATTCTCAAAACGGGCCGAGCAGGGTTCTTGGGGCACCATGCTCCATCTTTTTGTCTTCCCGAATTCCAGACGCAAATCCGCTGCGCGCTTTTGCCGGAATTGCTTTAAAACAATTTGAGCCGTGTCTTGGGTTCCGGTTCAAGTTTATGATCTTTCACGCCCGGGTCATCAGGCGCGCCACCGAAGAAGGGCCGGGGCTCCGCATCCTGCTGCACCGGTTTTGGTGCTGCGTCGGGTGCGTTCGGCGCCGACTTTTCAACGGCGGGTTCCAACTCCATGACATAGGCATCGCTGGCTGGCGATGCAACTTTTGGTGAATTCGGCGTCTCCGCTGCGGTTGCGCGAGCCGTCTCGCGCACCGGCGGCAACGACTTCAGCGCCGCATCGACGGAGACCGTCGAACCCTCTTCGACCGGACCTTCGATCTGGCCGAACGGCGCCTTCCATTCGAAGGCGTCGAGGCGGCCGGTGACCGGCGACAGCGGCAGCCATTTTTCCGAGACGAAACCATCGGCGACCCAGGCCGGATCGCGCGGGGCGCGCAGCGCCTGCGCCATCCAATGGCGAATGCGGCCCTGATCGCCGGTTTCGGCCTCTTCGATATCGGCGAGAAGCAGGAAGGCACCTTCGCGTGCGTCGATCCGTGCGGCGGCTTCAGCCTTGGCGCGAGCCTTGCCGAAATCGCCCGCATCCATCGCCGCCTTCGCAGTCAACAGCAGGGCTTCGACATTGTTCGGGCGGATCGCCTCCAGCCGTTCGGCGCGCTTCAGGCGATCGAGAACGGAATCGCCGCTGCGAGCCCGCACATAGGCTCTGCCGATTTCGGGATGCGGCCGGGATTTCCAGACCTGCTCGAGGATGGAGGCAGCCTTGCGCACCTTGTCTTCGCGGAACAACGCCTTGGCGGCGATCAGCGCTGCGGGAACGAAATCATCCACGAGCTTAAGTGCCGCCAGTGCATCGTCACGTGCGCCGACGGGATCGCTTTCCAATTTCTCGTCGGCGCGCGCCGTCAGCAGGACGGCGCGTTGACGGTTGGCGGTTGCCTTATCGACGACATGGGCAACCTTCTGCTGGTCGAGCAGCTTGATGGCATCGTCCCAGCGGCCGGCCTGGCTGCGATATTCCAGCGTCGCCTGTGCCGCCCAGGGCAGGTAGGGCGCCTGGTCGGCCGCCTTCTCGGCATATTGCCGCGCCGCTTCATGCGCCCCGAGGCGCTTGGCTTCGAGATAGAGGCCGCGCAGCCCGAGCTCGCGCGTTTCGGGATCGTTGGCCATCTGTTCGAACTTCTGACGGGCCTCGTCATGCTTGCCTTCGATCAAGGCGGCCTGAGCTTCAAGCAGGTTGATGAGCGGCTCCTGATCGGCGCGGATGAGGCCACGGGTGCGGGCCGCCATCTTGCGGGCGAGCAAGGCATTGCCGGCACCGGCGGCGATGAGGCCTGTTGAGAGCGCTTGATAGCCGCGGTCACGCTTGCGGGCGCGGAAATACCGGGTGACGGAGTGCGGCGACGTCCAGATCAAGCGCACGAACCACCAGACGATCATCACGGCGGCCACGATCGCAATCAGGATCGCGGCGGCGACGATCAGCTTCGTCTGGTAAAGCTGACCTTCCCAGACCAGCGAGAGATCGCCGGGACGATCCGCGAGCCAGGAGAAACCATAGCCGAGAGCCAGGACGAGAATGGCGAAGATAAGCAGTCTGATCATTGCTAAACTCCGTCCTTAATTCTGTTTCCCGGTATTGGCGATCGCCTTCGACAAGGCATCGCTTACCAGATCCTCGACGCGGATGCGGGCCTCGAGTGATTGCTTGAAGGCGGCCGATGCGGATTTCGCGGCATCGGGCAGGCTGTTCCACTCGGTCACGGCGCCTGGAAGGTCGCCATTCCGGACCTTGTCCTCGAAGCGGGCGGCGATGGCATCGATGCTGTCGCCAGGAACATTGCCGACGGGGCGGACCTGCACCAGCGACTTTGCGCCGGATACCAGGCGGCTGCTCCAGCTCTGGTTCGGATCATCGGTCTGCGCCGTTGCGACGATTGCCGTTGCGACATTCGAAACCTGGCGGATCAGTTCGGCGCGGGAGGGAACGCCTGTTTGGGCGAAGTTCTTGAGATCGGCGACGGCCGGATCGTCCGGCGCGACATTGGCGAAGGTGTCGAGCTCAGGCTGGAAGGGGCCGCCGCGGTCGATGGCTGCCTTCAACGCCGCCGCCGCGATGGCGCGGGCGACAGCGCTCTCCTGGCTCGGTCCGCTCAGCTTCTTTTCGGCATCGTCAAGGCGCTTGCTGACTTCGGCATCGGAGGTAGCCTGCGTCTGGGTCGCCTTGCTGAGATCCGTTTTCAGCTGCTCAACCTCGCTGGTGAGCGAAGCGATCTTCTGATCGGAAGCGGCATTTGTCGCGCTCGATCCTCCGGCCGAGGCGCCATTGGCTGCATTCGTCTCGAGTGCGGCGACGCGGGCCGCAAGCGTCTCGTCCGGCTTGGCTGCGGGCGCGGCGGCTAGCTTGGCGACGCTCTGCTTGAGGCCGTCGATCTCGGCATTCAAGGCGGTAATAGCAGCGGAATTGTCCTTGCCGGCACGGCCACCGGGCAGCACGCCCGCATATTGCAAGGCGCCGGCGCCGACGAGCGCAATCAAGCCGCCGACGATGCCCGCCGCGATAAGGCCGGAGGTCGATCCCTCGCGTGGCTGCGGGCGTTCGACATAAGGCGGGGTTTCGGCGCGAGAGGGCGCCGGTTCGGCCTGGTGTTCCGCTGCCTGCGGCTCTTCGACCGCAGCCGTTGCGGCCGGCTCGTGGGGGTCCTCGCGAACCGGCTCCTTCTCCGCTTCCAGCGGCATTTCCACTTTATCTGCCGAGGAGCCGCCAAGCTCGCCATAGCTGCGCTCGGTCAAATCTTCGGGAGCTGCGTCCTGCGCAGTTTTTTCCGCTTCCAGATCGATCGTGACCGGTTCGTCGTTGGGCTTCGAATGGTTAGGCGTTTTTCGCGATACCATGAGGTCCTCTTTTCATGCGCTGCAACGAAGTTAGACAGACAAGGCGATTATGAAAAGGCCTTACATCAAAATTGCGGCCTTACGCCGGGATCAGAAGCGCCAGAAGTCGGTCTTCATTCGGCATATCGGCGATATCGACATGGGATTGCAGCGTCTCCGGAACCGCGCCCGCCACGGCTTCGCTCAAACAAAGAAACCGCGTTTCGGCAAAAAACTCCATATTGTGGCCGACGAATGAAAGGCTGAAAAAGCGCCTGGCGGTTTCGTGAGAATAAAGCAGCACGGCATCCGCGCGAGCGTCGGAAAAAAACCGGCGAAGAGTGACGTCGTCGGGGATGATATCCTGCATTCGGTAGCATTCGACGGTCAGGAAAGGCAGGTGCAGCTCCGCCAATCCGGCTTCGAAACCGGCCGCGCGCGGAAAGCCTGCGAGATAGAGGAGCGCGCCGTCGTTCAGGCCTGAAGGATGGCTGGCGATCATGGCGGCAAGCTCTGTGCCGCCGCCTTCGGATATGGCGATATCGCTGAATCCGAGATCCGCCGCTTCTTTGGCCGTCGCCTTTCCGACGGCAAAGAGGCGACGACCAAGATGAGGGGTAAGATCGGAACCTAGTAGCGAAAGCGCCCGGATCGCCTCGGCGCTGGTGACGGCGACGGCGCCCTGCGTGGTCAGGAGCGCTCGTCTTGCGTCCTCGACATGATGGACGGGTTCGGCCAGCGGCAGCAGCAGGGGTTCGTGCCCCATTTGCGTCAGCCGCCGGATGGTGCGTTCACCCGAACGCCGAGGGCGGGTGACGACGACGCGCATCCTTTGTCAGGTCCAGTCTTCGAAGAAGGTGCTGCCGGCCTCGGCGCGGATCGCCTGACCGGCATTGATCCCCAGCGCCTCGGCATCGCGCCGGTGGCCTTCGATGGTCGTCGTGTGCACTTGGCGGCCATCCGGGGTGAGGATCATGCCGAAGAAACGCAGATGATCGCCTTCGCAAATTGCGTAGCCGGCTATCGGCGTGCGGCAGGACCCGTCGAGTGCCGCCAGGAAAGCGCGTTCGCAGGATACCGCGTCGAAAGTCGGCGCATCATTGACGGCAGCGAGCAGATCGTTCATCCGCGCGTCATCGATGCGGCTTTCGATCGCTATGGCGCCTTGCGCGGGCGCCGGAGGGAATTCATCCGGGTCGAGAATATCGGTGATGACCTCGACCATGCCAAGCCGCTTCAGGCCTGCAAGCGCCAGCAAGGTGGCGTCGGCTTGCCCCTCTTCCAGCTTGCGCAGGCGGGTCTGAACCGAACCGCGGAAGGTAATAACGTTGATATCAGGGCGCAGGCGCCGGATCAGCGCCTGGCGGCGGAGCGACGCCGAGCCGACGGTGGCGCCATGCGGCAGCTCGATCAGTTTCGGTGCGGTGCGGCCGATGACGGAATCACGAATGTCCTCGCGCGGCAGATAAGTTGTGAGCGCCAGGCCCTGGGGCAGCTTCGTCGCCATATCCTTGGCCGAATGCACGGCGAAGTCGAGTTCGCCTGAGGTCAGCTTCTCTTCCAGCTCTTCCGTGAACAGGCCCTTGCCGCCGATTGCCGCGAGCGAGCGGTCGGTGATGCGGTCGCCCTTGGTGGTGAGAACGACGATTTCGAACATCTCCTCCGGAAGACCATGGGCCGCCATCAGGCGGTCGCGTGCTTCTCGCGCCTGGGCGAGCGCCAGCGGGCTGCCGCGCGTGCCGATCCGGAAAGGTTTTGTTTGCATCCGCTTTGATCCGTTGTTACCGACAGTTCCCGTAACCATATTTCCGCTTTATCGCAATCGACCTGTAGGCAACGAACTTTCTCCATGACATCCGTTCTTCGTATTCTCGGCATCGAAACAAGCTGCGACGAAACCGCTGCAGCCATTGTCGAGCGCCGGGATGACGGCACGCCCACTGTCTGTTCCGATGTCGTCCTCAGCCAGCTGGACGAGCACAGCGCCTATGGCGGCGTCGTGCCGGAAATTGCTGCGCGGGCACACGTCGAAGCGCTCGATATGCTGATCGACGAGGCATTGAAACGCGCCAATGTGTCGCTCTCGGACGTCGATGCCATTGCCGCTACATCCGGACCGGGCCTTATCGGCGGGTTGCTCGTCGGCCTGATGACAGGCAAGGCAATTTCGCGTGCCACCGGCAAGCCACTATACGCCATCAACCATCTGGAAGGCCATGCCCTGACGGCGCGACTGACGGACGGTCTTGCCTTTCCTTACCTCATGCTGCTCGTTTCCGGCGGCCACACCCAGCTGATCCTGGTGCGCGGCGTCGGCCAATATGAGCGCTGGGGCACCACTATCGACGATGCGCTCGGCGAAGCCTTCGACAAGACGGCCAAGCTTCTGGGACTGCCCTATCCCGGCGGCCCTGCTGTGGAGGCAGCCGCCAAAAACGGCGATCCGGACCGCTTCGATCTGCCGCGACCGCTGGTCGGCGAAACGCGCCTCGATTTTTCCTTTTCCGGCCTGAAAACGGCGGTACGACAGGCTGCGATGGCGATTGCGCCTGTTACGCAGCAGGATATCGCCGATATCTGCGCCTCCTTCCAGAAGGCGATCTCGCGCACGCTGAAGGATCGTATCGGCCGCGGCCTGCAGCGCTTCAAGACGGAGTTTCCGAAGACTGAGGAAAAGCCGTCGCTTGTGGTGGCCGGAGGCGTTGCCGCCAATCTCGAGCTGCGCCGCACGCTGCAGGAGCTTTGCGACGCCAATGGTTTCCGCTTCATCGCGCCGCCATTGAGATTGTGTACGGATAATGCCGTCATGATCGCCTGGGCTGGACTGGAACGCATGGCGACGGGGGCCGCACCTGACGATCTCGATGTGCAGCCGCGCTCGCGCTGGCCGTTGGATCAGAAGGCGGAAACTCTGCTCGGACATGGTAAACGAGGAGCGAAGGCATGAGCGACAAGGAGCGGATCGCAGTCATCGGAGCCGGCGCTTTCGGCACGGCGCTTGCCGCCGTTATCGCGCTGACCGGTCGTGCCGATGTGGTGCTCGTCGGACGCAACGCAGGGCTGATGACTGACCTTGCCGCCGACCGCATGCATGATGCCGTCCTGCCCGGCATCGACCTTCCGGATTCGCTGCAGTTTTCGGCCGTGCCGGATGCAATTTCCAATGCCGGCATCGTTCTTTTTGCCATGCCCTCACAGGCGCAGGCCGATGCTGCCCGTCATTATGGCCCTTATCTCGCCAAGGATGCGGTCGTCGTTACGTGCGCGAAAGGTATCGACAAGGTCTCCGGCGATCTGCTGACCGATATGCTGGAGCGGGAGTTGCCGCAGCATGCGATCGCTGTGCTCTCAGGCCCGGGCTTTGCCGCCGACATTGCCAAGGGACTGCCGACGGCCATGGCGATCGCCGCCGCCGACATGACTGTCGCCGAAAGGCTAGCCCAGGCGATTTCCGGCCCGACGTTTCGCCTCTACGCCTCGGATGACCGCATCGGCGTGCAGCTCGGCGGCGCCTTGAAGAATGTTCTCGCGATTGCCTGCGGCATCGTCGAGGGCCGGGGTATAGGCGATTCCGCACGTGCGGCGCTGATCAGCCGTGGTCTTGCCGAGATGTCGCGCTTCGTTGCAGCCAAGGGGGGCAAGGCCGAAACCGTGCGCGGCCTATCGGGTCTTGGCGACCTCGTGCTGACGGCGACCAGCCATCAATCCCGTAATCTCAGGTTCGGTATCGCGCTTGGGCAGGGAGAGACCGTTGATCCAACGCATGGCACGCTGGTCGAGGGCGCCTATGCCGCTTCCATCGCCGCGCGGCTCGCCCACAAACTCGGCGTCGACATGCCGATCACCGACGCGGTGTCCGCCATCATCGACGGCAAGCTCGACATAGCAACAGCCATCGGACAACTGATGACGCGGCCGATCACCACGGAATAACTTGAATAGTGGTCGTGCTCTGGATATATTACTGGATATAGCCGGAGACCACGATGAGCAGCTCGCAGAAACGCGCAATTAAGAACTATCGTTCCCGCCTTGGCGAGCGTGGTCTAGCTCGTTTCGAAGTGCTGGGGCTCGATGGCGACAAGGCTCTCATCAGAGAGGTGGCGCGGCGTTTGGCGGAGGATGGTCCCGAATCTGCCCGTATTCGCGATGTTGTCACCAAGACTATTTCGGGAGAGCCGCCCAAAAAAGGTGGGGTTTACGCCTGGTTGCGGAATTCTCCTCTCGTCGGTGCGGACCTCGATCTTGAAAGGGTGAAGGGCGAAGTGCGCGAGATTGATCTGTGACTCGCTATTTGCTCGACACGAACATCATCAGCAATACAATCAAACCTGAGCCGTCGCCCCATCTTGCACGCTGGTTGGGCGATCAGGTGGATGGTGATCTCTTTATCGCAGCGTCCACAATCGCTGAAATTCAGCGTGGCATCCTGATCATGCCGACGGGACGCAAGCGTGATGATCTCGAAGCATGGTTTCTCGGCGGTCAGGGACCGCTGACATATTTTGCGGGACGCATTCTTTCCTTTGACGAGAATGCTGCTCTGATATGGGCGCAACTCATGGCCGATGGCCGGACGATGGGACGACAGCGTGACCCGATGGACATGTTGATCGCTTCCGTCGCAGTTGCGAATGAATGCGTCATCGCCACACATAACGAAGCCGATTTCTGGGGTCTTGATATCATCAATCCCCTTCGCGCAGAAATATGATGACCTCTCGTGATTGAAGCTTTATCCGTCATCATCAATCGTTTTTGATTTTCTTGGGAGAATTAAATCATGCTTTTCGCCTTTGTCTGCAAAGACAAGCCCGGTCACCTGAATGTTCGCATGGAGACGCGCCCGGCGCATCTGGAGCATCTGAACAAGCTCAATGCTGAAGGCACGTTGAAGATGGCCGGTCCGTTCCTGGATGCGGACGGCAAGCCGAACGGTAGTCTCGTTGTCGTCAAGGCCGAGAACGCCGAGGCTGCCAAGGCGATTGCCGATGCCGATCCCTATACGAAGGCCGGTCTGTTCGAGAGCGTCGAGATCAAGCCGTTCAACTGGGTCTTCAACAATCCGGAGGCATGAGAGATGGCGCACTGGCTTTATAAATCCGAGCCGTCCTCCTGGTCCTGGCAGCAGCAGAAGGATGCCGGCGAAAAGGGAACGGAATGGACCGGCGTGCGCAACTATCTCGCCCGCAACAACATGCGGGCCATGCAGATCGGCGACAAGGGTTTCTTCTATCACTCCAATGACGGGCTGGAGGTCGTCGGCATCGTCGAGGTCTGCGCGCTGGCGCATCCGGATTCGACCGCCAAGGACGATCCGCGCTGGGAATGTGTCGACATCCGCGCCGTTCGCGATATGCCGAATCCGGTGACCCTCAAGGACATCAAGGCCAATCCGAAGCTTTCGCAGATGGCGCTCGTCACCTCCATGCGGCTTTCGGTGCAGCCGGTGACGGATGATGAATGGCTCGAAGTCTGCCGCATGGGCGGTCTGGACAATCCGCCGGTCTGATCCGGCCTTGTTCGGTAGGTGGGAGATTCATTGAAAACCGATCCGGAAAGCTTCATCCGTGCCAATACCAGCCTCATGGCGTCGCCGCATGTGCCGGAAATCCGGCTGCACCTGGCAAGCGAGGCGCATGAATTGTGGCTGAAGACGGAAGAAGAGCTGGAAGAGATCGGCCTTCCGCCGCCGTTCTGGGCCTTTGCCTGGGCGGGCGGGCAGGGTCTGGCGCGCTATATCCTCGATCATCCGGAGATCGTTGCCGGCAAAACGGTGCTGGATTTTGCAAGCGGCTCCGGGCTTGTCGCGATTGCTGCCAAGCGTGCGGGTGCTACTCATGTGCTTGCCGTCGATATCGATCCATGGGCGGGCACGGCGATCCGGCTCAATGCCGTTGAAAATGGCGTCACCGTCGATTTCTCTAGCGATGACATTATCGGGCAGGCCGTGGATGCGGGCGTCATTCTTGCCGGCGATGTCTTCTATGATCGCGATTTTTCCGCGAGTCTCGTTCCCTGGCTAAGACGTTTGGCGGGCGACGGGAAGACGGTTCTGGTCGGCGATCCCGGCAGGGCCTATCTTCCCAAGGATCGTCTGGAAGATCAGGCCACCTATCAAGTGCCGGTGACGCGGGCACTCGAGGACAGCGAGATCAAGAAGACGACAGTCTGGCGTTTTGCCGCCGATTGAGAAAGGTCAGTGCCTGATGACGCAGACGCCTGCTTCATACGAGCAGGGATTGCCGGCATAGCGGACATCGATGACCTTCGCCTTGGGCCTCAACTGCACTGTGGCAGGTGGAGCATAGGGATTGTAGCCGCCATAGCCGATAACATAGGTGCCGCCATCAGCCCGATAGACATCGGCCGAGCCGGCATAGCTGCCGGCGTTTGCGGCGTCACGCCGTTCCATGATGACGATCCGGGCAGGTTGCTGCTCGCGAGCCTGGGGCTTCGATATCTGGTTCAGGCGCACAAGGCCGGAGCGATCGTGATGATGCCAGTGGCGGTAGTCGCCCGCCGATGCCGGTGCGAAGGAAAATGTTGCCGCCGCCACGATGAGCGCTGCTGCCTTGAAAAGATGCGGCTTCATGATTCGACTCGCTTCGATCGGTTAATGAAATCTTAACGGCAGATTGCCTCAAGAGCCGCGCGAAGTCCACGTCAGGGTTGCCGAAATGGTAAACGGCCCGGAATGGGAAGCCCGTCATTGCATGCTCGCTAAAGTGCAGCCCGACCCGAATCGATTAAATTCGATGCAGGCATCAATTGTGCTTGTGGATGGGCGTCTCTGTGATTATTGGTCGCAATGATGCAACGCACACTGCACGTCTCTGCGCGCGTTGCCCCGGATAACCGGGTTCTAAGCGTATCGTAACGCCGCGAGGTTCTGATGGCGAACGTCACACAAAACCGGCCTCTGTCGCCGCATCTGCAAATCTACAAACCCATTCCCACCATGGTCATGTCGATCCTCCACCGCATCACCGGGGGCGCGCTCTATTTCGGCACGCTGCTGGTCGCCTGGTGGCTGATCGCCGCGGCGACCGGTCAGGGCTATTTCGATCTGGTCAACTGGATCATGGGCACGATCATCGGCCGCATCATCCTGCTCGGCTACACGTGGGCTCTGCTGCACCATTTGATCGGCGGCCTGCGCCACTTCGTGTGGGATCTCGGACATGGTTTCGATCCCGCCGTCTCGACGAAGATGGCCAAGTTCACGCTCATCGCCTCGATCTGTCTGACCGCGCTGGTCTGGATCATCGGCATCGCCATCCGCCTGGGTTGATTGGCATGATCGCTCCCGGAGGCGCTCAGGCGCCTTTCGGGATCATGCTTTAAAGGATATTTCTCATGGATATGCGCACTCCTCTGGGCAAAGTCCGCGGTCTCGGTTCCGCCAAGGAAGGCACCGATCATTTCTGGCGTCAGCGCCTGACCGCCGTTGCCAACGTTCCCCTCTTTCTCTTCTTCGTCATCTTCCTGATCATCTATGCCGGCGCGCCCTACGCGGAAGTCGTGCACGCGATCTCGAACCCGATCGTTGCCGTGATCTTCGGCCTGATGGTGATCTCCGGCGTCATTCACATGAAGCTCGGCATGCAGGTCATCATCGAGGACTATGTCCACGGCGAATTCGGCAAGATCGTTCTTCTCATGCTCAACACGTTCTTCGCGGTCGTCGTGGCGGGGCTCTGTCTCTTCGCCATTCTGAAGATCGCGTTCGTAGGATAATTGCATCATGGCACCGAACTCATCCGCTCAGAACGGGGCTGCCCAGAACGGGAAAGCCTATAAATACATCGATCACTCCTATGATGTGATCGTCGTCGGCGCCGGCGGCGCCGGCCTGCGCGCCACGCTCGGCATGGCCGAGCAGGGCTTCCGCACCGCCTGCATCACCAAGGTCTTTCCGACGCGCTCGCACACCGTCGCGGCGCAGGGCGGCATTGCGGCCTCGCTGCAGAACATGACGCCGGACAGCTGGCAGTGGCACCTCTACGACACCGTCAAGGGCTCGGACTGGCTCGGCGACGTCGACGCCATGCAGTATATGGTCATGGAGGCGCCGAAGGCCGTTTACGAGCTTGAGCATTACGGCGTGCCTTTCTCGCGCAATGAAGAAGGCAAGATCTACCAGCGCCCGTTCGGCGGCCACATGCAGAATTTCGGCGAGGGACCGCCGGTGCAGCGCACCTGTGCCGCCGCCGACCGTACGGGCCACGCCATCCTACATACGCTCTACGGGCAGTCGCTGCGCAACAACGCTGAATTCTTCATCGAATATTTCGCGCTCGACCTTATCATGTCCGACGATGGCAGCCGCTGCACCGGCGTTGTCGCCTGGTGCCTGGATGACGGCACGATCCATCGCTTCGCCGCCAAGATGGTGGTGCTGGCGACCGGTGGCTACGGCCGCGCCTATTTCTCGGCGACATCTGCCCATACCTGCACCGGCGACGGCGGCGGCATGGTAGCCCGCGCCGGCCTGCCGTTGCAGGACATGGAATTCGTGCAGTTCCATCCGACCGGCATCTACGGTTCGGGATGTCTCATCACCGAAGGTGCGCGCGGCGAAGGCGGCTATCTTGTCAATTCCGAGGGCGAGCGTTTCATGGAGCGCTATGCTCCTTCGGCGAAGGACCTTGCTTCGCGTGACGTCGTCTCGCGCTGCATGACGCTTGAGATCCGTGAGGGTCGCGGCGTTGGCAAGAACAAGGATCACATCTTCCTGCATCTCGACCATCTCGATCCGGCCGTGCTGCATGAGCGCCTCCCGGGCATTTCCGAAAGTGCCCGCATCTTCGCCGGCGTCGATGTGACCCGTGACCCGATCCCCGTCCTGCCGACCGTTCACTACAACATGGGCGGGATTCCCACGAACTATTGGGGCGAAGTGCTGAATGCCGACAGCAACAATCCCGAGCGCGTGCTGCCGGGCCTGATGGCCGTCGGCGAAGCCGGCTGCGCGTCGGTGCATGGCGCCAACCGCCTCGGCTCGAATTCGCTGATCGACCTTGTGGTCTTCGGCCGCGCCGCCGCCATCCGCGCCGGCCAGGTCATCGACCGCGTCGGCCCGGTTCCTCCGGTCAATGTCGCGGCCTGCGACAAGATCATGGAGCGCTTCGATCGCCTGCGCCATGCCAGCGGCTCGACGCCGACGGCAGCGCTGCGCGAAAAAATGCAGCGCGCCATGCAGGAAGATGCGGCCGTGTTCCGCACCCAGGAATCGCTGGAATCCGGCTGCCGCCGTCTTTCGGAAATCTGGGGTGAAATGTCCGACATCAAGGTCACCGACCGTTCGCTGATCTGGAATTCCGATCTCGTCGAAACGCTGGAACTCCACAATCTGATGGCCAACGCCATCACGACGATCTACGGCGCCGAGGCCCGCAAGGAAAGCCGCGGCTCGCATGCTCGCGAAGACTATACCGAAGGTAAGTTCGCCGGCCGCGACGACGAAAACTGGCGCAAGCATACGCTTGCCTGGGTTAACGAGGCAGGCGACGTGAAGCTCGACTATCGTCCGGTTCACACCGACCTGATCGCCGAAGGCATCGATCCGCACAAGATCGAGCCGAAGGCACGCGTGTACTGATCTGAGAGGAACTGACCATGGTTGAACTCGCTCTCCCCAAGAACTCTCAGATGCGCGAAGGCAAGGTCTGGCCGAAGCCGGTCGGTGCCAAGAACACGCGCGAATTCCGCGTCTATCGCTGGAGCCCGGATGACGGCCAGAACCCGAGCATCGATACCTACTATATCGATATCGATGATTGCGGCCCGATGGTGCTCGATGGTCTGCTCTACATCAAGAACAACATCGACCCGACGCTGACATTGCGCCGCTCCTGCCGCGAAGGCATTTGCGGCTCCTGCGCGATGAACATCGACGGCACCAACACGCTCGCCTGCACCAAGGGTCTGGACGAGATCAAGGGCACGGTGAAGGTCTACCCACTGCCGCACATGCCCGTCGTCAAGGACCTCGTGCCGGATCTGACGAACTTTTACGCGCAGCATCGCTCGATCGAACCCTGGCTGAAGACGGTATCGCCGCCGCCGGCCAAGGAATGGAAGCAGAGCCATGAGGACCGCCTGAAGCTCGACGGCCTCTACGAGTGCATTCTCTGCGCCTGCTGCTCGACCTCCTGTCCGAGCTATTGGTGGAACGGCGACCGTTACCTCGGTCCGGCCGTTCTGCTACAGGCCTATCGTTGGCTGATCGATTCCAGAGACGAAGCCAAGGGCGAGCGTCTCGACAATCTCGAGGATCCGTTCCGCCTCTATCGCTGCCACACGATCATGAACTGCGCCCAGACCTGCCCGAAGGGTCTGAACCCGGCCAAGGCGATCGCCGAAATCAAGAAGATGATGGTCGAGCGGCGGGTTTAAGCCGCCGCTTTCGGCCGTTTAACCGCAAAATCAAAATGCTTCGGCAAACTCGCCGAAGCGCCCGCATGTCCTGCAGATGGTTCGCGATATGCTGCCGTTGCGAGGACATACGAGCACAGGCGGGCGTCGGAGAAGCAACCGAATTGACCGCTCGCAGTCATTTGGGATGAGTTACAGCCGGTTAAGCCTTGAAACCACCCGATTCTTGTTCAGCTATCGCCTACGACAATTTGTAGCGGTATCGACTTGATTAACCAAAGTGAAATACGATAATTCGGACATCATTAAATATCACTTTGCAGATGTCAGCGGTGGACAATCATTTAGGAGTGTGATGATGCAGTTTAGATATGCAGTGACGGCTGCGGCGATTGGCCTGTCGCTTGCCGGTTGCCAGCGCACGGCATACAACAACGACAGTTATTCTTCTCCGCCGCCACTGCAGGCCCAGCCTGTTCCTTCCGTACAATCCAGCCAGCTTCCGCCCGCAGGCGCCGGCAACGGTTCGCAGTTCCCGGCCGCTCCTGCGAGCGCGCCGAATGCAGCCAATCCAGCACAGCAGCAGGCGATGGCGGCGTCCGCCATGGATGTCACGAAGGAATCGATGGTCGGCAGCTGGAAGGTCAGCAACGGCGGATCGAGCTGCGACATGTTCCTGACGCTGACGAACCTCGGCAGCGGCTCGCGTGGCGGCACGCGCGGTTGCGCTGGCGAGCTGACCTCGATGGGTTCGTGGGAGGTTTCCGGCAAGCAGGTCCTGTTGAAGAATCGTGACGGCTCGACGATCGGCACGGTCTACAAGACTGCCGCTTCGCGCTTTGACGGTTCGACCGCCTCCGGTCAACCGCTCAGCCTCAGCCGATAAGCTTATTTGAAAGGGGTGGCATCCTCTGGATGCGCCCCCATTTGCACAGGCGGATATTTCCCCATGCAGCCCATGCCAGATTACTCGATCAGCGTCTGCGAACAGCTGAAGGCGCTGACGGCGTCCGGATCCCTTCAGGTGGATTCGGCGCAGATGGATGTGGCGAAAAAGCTGGACCGCGTGCTTGCCGATCTCAAGCGGAAACGGCCCGCGGCAAAGTCCAGCGCGCTGGGGTGGATGTTTGCCGCGCGCAAGAAATCGGCCGAGACGATCAAGGGCCTCTATATTCACGGCAGCGTCGGCCGCGGCAAGACCATGTTGATGGACATGTTCTTCGCAATGGCGCCCTGCCCGAAAAAGCGCCGGGCGCATTTTTTCGAGTTCATGACCGATGTGCACAACCGGATTGCGGCGCAGCGGCTGAAATTCAAGAACGGCGAGACAAAGCAGACCGACCCCATACCGCCAGTTGCCGCCGATCTCTACGCCGAAGCCGAATTGCTGTGCTTCGATGAATTTACGGTCACCGACATTGCCGACGCGATGATCCTCTCGCGGCTGTTTTCCGAGCTGTTTTCGCTCGGCTGCGTGCTGATCGCCACCTCGAATGTCGAGCCGGACAATCTCTATCGTGACGGGCTCAATCGTGGCCTTTTCCTGCCCTTCATCGATCTCTTGAAGAAGCATGTCGATATCGTGACGCTGGATTCGCCGACCGATTACCGCATGGAGAAGCTGAACAGCCAGCCGGTCTATCTCACTCCGCTCGACCAGCGCACCGACATGGCGATGGACGCCTCCTGGATGCAGGGGCTGCATGGACGCAAGGCACAGCCGACGGAGATCCCGATGAAGGGGCGCTCCATCCATGTCCCGCTCGCCGTCGATCGCATGGCGCGTTTTTCCTTCGCCGATCTTTGCGACGCGCCGCTCGGGCCTGCCGATTTTCTCGCCATCGCCGAGCGTTTCGATACGATCTTTCTCGATCACGTGCCGAAGCTTGGTCCGGACAAGCGGAACCAAACGAAGCGTTTTATCATTTTGATCGATACGCTCTACGATCATAATATTCGGCTTTACGTCTCCGCAGCCGCGATGCCGGAAGATCTGCTCGAGGAGCGCCGGGGCACCGAAGGCTTCGAATTCGACCGGACCGCATCCCGGCTTTTCGAGATGCGCAGCGCCGAATATCTCGCCCAGACTCCGGCAAGGCGCGCCGCCGAGTAACAAATCGGTGACGGATTGACTTACGTTTACGTAAGAATTTTTCGATCTAACCGATTGAAATTCCTGATCTCAAAATAATCAATTGCCAATTTCGGCCTTTGGGTCTATGCGAGTGGCGGCATAGGTGGATGCCTTGCAGGTGTCCCGCCACGGATTTTGATCGCAAAGGATACACCGAAATGGCGCGCAACAAGATCGCACTTATTGGTTCTGGCATGATTGGTGGCACGCTGGCGCATCTCGCCGGCCTGAAGGAACTGGGCGACATCGTCCTGTTCGACATCGCGGACGGCATTCCTCAGGGCAAGGGCCTCGATATTGCCCAGTCCTCTCCCGTCGAAGGCTTCGACGCCAACCTCACCGGCGCCAGCGACTATTCTGCGATCGAAGGCGCTGACGTCTGCATCGTCACCGCTGGCGTTCCCCGCAAGCCGGGCATGAGCCGCGACGATCTTCTCGGCATCAACCTCAAGGTCATGGAACAGGTCGGCGCCGGCATCAAGAAGTATGCTCCGAACGCTTTCGTGATCTGCATCACCAATCCGCTCGACGCGATGGTCTGGGCGCTGCAGAAGTTCTCGGGCCTGCCGACCAACAAGGTTGTCGGCATGGCCGGCGTGCTCGATAGCTCGCGCTTCCGCCTGTTCCTCGCCAAGGAATTCAACGTATCGGTCGAAGACGTCACGGCTTTCGTTCTCGGCGGTCACGGCGACTCGATGGTTCCGCTCGCCCGCTACTCCACCGTTGCCGGCATCCCGCTGACGGACCTCGTCACCATGGGCTGGCTCACTGCCGAGCGCCTCGAGGAAATCATCCAGCGCACCCGTGACGGCGGCGCCGAGATCGTTGGCCTGCTCAAGACCGGCTCTGCCTATTACGCCCCGGCTGCTTCCGCCATCGCGATGGCCGAATCCTACCTCAAGGACAAGAAGCGCGTCCTGCCCTGCGCCGCTCATCTCGACGGCCAGTACGGCGTCAAGGACATGTATGTCGGCGTTCCCACCGTCATCGGTGCCGGCGGCATCGAGCGCGTGATCGAGATCGACCTGAACAAGGCCGAAAAGGAAGCCTTCGACAAGTCGGTCGCAGCTGTTGCGGGTCTTTGCGAAGCCTGCGCCACGATCGCGCCGTCGCTGAAATAATCTAGCCGTTCCAACAGGGATAGACCCATGAACATTCATGAATACCAGGCCAAGGCGCTGTTGAAGAGCTATGGTGCGCCCGTCGCGGACGGCGTTGCCATCTTCTCCGCCGATGAAGCCGCCGCCGCTGCCAAGCAGCTCCCAGGCCCGCTCTACGTCGTCAAGAGCCAGATCCATGCTGGCGGCCGCGGCAAGGGCAAGTTCAAGGAACTCGGCCCCGACGCCAAGGGCGGCGTTCGTCTCGCCAAGTCCGTTGACGACGTCGTCGCCAACGCCAAGGACATGCTCGGCAACACGCTGGTGACCAAGCAGACCGGCCCGGCCGGCAAGCAGGTCAACCGCCTCTACATCGAAGACGGCGCGGACATCGACCGCGAACTCTACCTCTCGATCCTGGTCGACCGCTCCGTCGGCCAGGTCGCTTTCGTCGTTTCGACTGAAGGCGGCATGGACATCGAGACCGTTGCGCACGACACGCCGGAAAAGATCATCACCGTCGCCATCGACCCGTCGACGGGCGTGACGGCTGCCAATACGGCTGCTCTTTCCGACGCGCTGAAGCTCGAGGGTGCTGCCCGCGAAGATGCCGCCAAGCTCTTCCCGATCCTCTACAAGGCCTTCGTCGAGAAGGATATGGCGCTCCTCGAAGTCAACCCGCTGATCGTCATGACCAACGGCCGCCTGCGCGTTCTCGACGCCAAGGTTTCCTTCGACGGCAACGCTCTCTTCCGTCATGAAGACGTCCGCGCGCTCCGCGACACGTCGGAAGAAGACGAGAAGGAAATCCAGGCGCATGAATACGACCTCGCCTATGTCGCCCTCGACGGCAACATCGGCTGCATGGTCAACGGCGCCGGTCTTGCCATGGCAACCATGGACATCATCAAGCTTTACGGCGCCGAGCCGGCGAACTTCCTCGATGTCGGCGGTGGCGCCACCAAGGAAAAGGTCACGGCCGCCTTCAAGATCATCACTGCCGATCCGGCTGTCCAGGGCATTCTGGTCAACATCTTCGGCGGCATCATGAAGTGCGACGTCATTGCCGAAGGCGTGCTCGCAGCCGTCAAGGAAGTCGGTCTGAAGGTTCCGCTCGTCGTTCGCCTCGAAGGCACGAATGTCGAGCTCGGCAAGAAGATCATCAACGAATCCGGTCTCAACGTCATCTCCGCAGATGACCTGGACGATGCCGCCCAGAAGATCGTGAAGGCAGTCAAGGGCTGATCGGGATGGCTGCTTCCTTCGCTCCAACGGCTGCTCATCTTCGCCTCGGTGCCTTTGCCGGCACCTGGGAAGGGGAAGAGCGTGTCGCGGCTTCGGCCTGGACGAAGGAAGGTACGGCAACCGCGCGCGTCACGGCTGAGTGTCTGTTCGGCGGATTTTTCGTCGAGCAGCGCTACGTGCAGACGCGGGACGGCAGCACGTCGTTCGAAGCCCGGAATATTCTCGGCTTCGACGCTGCTGACCAGTCATATAAGCTCTATCAGTTCGATACGGTGGGTTTCGTGCCCGCAGCGCCGGCTTCCGGCGAGTGGATCGACGACAAGCTTGTCCTGACCAAAGTCTCGCCGCGCGGTCAGCAACGCACTCTCTTCCAGTTCGAAAATGAAGACTGCTACCGCATGGGCGTCACGTTCTCGCCCGCCGGCAGCGATACATGGCAGGAGGTCGTCAGCGGCTTATATCGCCGCGTTGCCTCCGCGTCTTCCAACCTCTCGTAACAAAGGCCTCGCATGTCTATTCTCATCAACAAAGACACCAAGGTTCTGGTTCAGGGCCTGACCGGCAAGACCGGTACCTTCCACACCGAACAGGCGCTTGCCTATCACGGCACGAAGATGGTCGGCGGTATCCACCCTTCCAAGGGCGGTGAAACCTGGACCGGCAAGGACGGCGAAAAGCTGCCGATCTTCAAGTCCGTCGCCGAAGGCAAGGACGCGACCGGCGCCAATGCCTCGGTCATCTACGTACCGCCTGCAGGCGCTGCGGCTGCGATCCTCGAAGCGATCGAAGCCGAGATCCCGCTGATCGTCTGCATCACGGAAGGCATTCCGGTTGCCGACATGGTCAAGGTCAAGGATCGCCTGATCAAGTCCAAGTCGCGCCTGATCGGACCGAACTGCCCGGGCGTTCTCACCCCGAACGAATGCAAGATCGGCATCATGCCGGGCTCCATCTTCAAGAAGGGCTCGGTCGGCGTTCTCTCGCGTTCAGGCACGCTCACCTACGAAGCCGTGTTCCAGACCACCAATGAAGGTCTTGGCCAGACGACGGCTGTCGGCATCGGCGGCGACCCGGTCAAGGGCACCGAATTCATCGACATTCTCGAGATGTTCCTCGCGGACGACGAAACCAAGTCGATCATCATGATCGGTGAAATCGGCGGTTCGGCTGAAGAAGAAGCCGCGCAGTTCCTCAAGGACGAAGCCAAGAAGGGCCGCAAGAAGCCGATGGTCGGTTTCATCGCCGGCCGCACGGCACCTCCCGGCCGCACGATGGGCCATGCCGGCGCCGTGATTTCCGGCGGCAAGGGCGGCGCGGAAGACAAGATCGCAGCGATGGAAGCGGCAGGCATCCGCGTGTCGCCATCGCCGGCGCGTCTCGGCAAGACGCTGGTGGAAGTCCTGAAGGGCTGAGCCTACCTATAGCAAGGCCGGACGGGGCGGCAGTCGCCTTGTCCCGTCCGGTTTCGACATTCGCAAGTGCATAGCTGCGGCCTTCATGGCTGTGAACGAAATACGGTCGCCGGGGACCCGAAAACCGGCAATGCAAACAAGTTGGGAGACGGGCGAGAGCGCCCGCAGATTCACCATGGCAAGGCAAGAAGCCAACGAGCAATTTCAGATCACCTCGTTCCTGGATGGCGCCAATGCTGCCTATATCGAGCAGCTCTACGCGCGCTACGAGGACGATCCTTCATCGGTATCCGACGAGTGGCGGTCGTTCTTCAAGGCGCTCGAGGATAGCCCCGACGATGTGAAGAAGGCGGCCAAGGGCGCCTCCTGGCAGCGCAAGAACTGGCCGATCCCGGCAAAGGGCGATCTGGTTTCCGCGCTCGATGGCGACTGGGGCGTTGTCGAAAAGGTCATCGAAACCAAGCTGAAGGCGAAGGCGGAAACCGCCGGTACGCCGGCGAGCGCAACCGACGTGCTGCAGGCGACGCGCGACAGCGTTCGCGCCATCATGATGATCCGCGCCTATCGCATGCGCGGCCATTTGCACGCCAAGCTGGATCCGCTCGGCATCGCCGCTCCGGTCGAAGATTACAAGGAGCTGTCGCCGGAAGCCTACGGTTTCACCGAGGCCGACTTCGACCGCAAGATCTTTATCGACAACGTGCTCGGCCTCGAATTCGCAACCATTCGCGAGATGATCGAGATCCTCGAGCGCACCTATTGCTCAACCCTCGGCGTCGAGTTTATGCACATCTCCAATCCGGAGGAAAAAGCATGGATTCAGGAGCGCATCGAAGGGCCGGACAAGGGCATTGCGTTCAATCCGGAGCGCAAGAAGGCCATCCTGCAGAAGATCATCGAAGCCGAAGGCTACGAGCAGTTCCTCGACGTCAAGTTCAAGGGCACCAAGCGCTTCGGTCTCGACGGCGGCGAATCGCTGATCCCGGCGCTTGAGCAGATCCTCAAGAGCGGTAGCCAGCTCGGTCTTCGCGAAGCCGTCTTCGGCATGGCTCACCGCGGCCGTCTGAACGTGCTGTCCCAGGTCATGGGCAAGCCGCATCGCGCCATATTCCACGAGTTCAAGGGCGGCTCCTATGCGCCGGACGAAGTCGAAGGTTCGGGCGACGTGAAGTACCATCTCGGCGCGTCCTCGGACCGCGATTTCGATGGTGCCAAGGTACACGTGTCGCTGACGGCGAACCCATCGCACCTTGAAATCGTCAACCCGGTCGTCATGGGCAAGGCTCGCGCCAAGCAGGACATGGGTGCCACCCAGTGGGATGGCGACATCATCCCGCTGTCTGAGCGTGCCAAGGTCGTGCCGCTGCTCATCCATGGTGACGCGGCTTTCGCCGGGCAGGGTGTCGTTGCTGAAATCCTCGGTCTCTCCGGTTTGCGCGGCCATCGCGTTGCCGGCACGATGCACGTCATCATCAACAACCAGATCGGTTTCACCACCAATCCGGCCTTCTCGCGCTCGTCGCCCTATCCGTCCGACGTCGCCAAGATGATCGAAGCGCCGATCTTCCACGTCAACGGCGACGATCCGGAAGCGGTTGTCTATGCCGCGAAGATCGCGACTGAATTCCGCATGAAGTTCCACAAGCCTGTTGTGGTCGACATGTTCTGCTATCGCCGTTACGGCCACAATGAAGGCGATGAGCCGTCCTTCACGCAGCCGAACATGTACAAGGTCATCCGCGCCCATAAGACGGTGCTGCAGCTCTACTCGCAGCGGCTCATCAGCGAAGGCGTGCTGACCGAAGGCGAAGTCGAGAAGATGAAGGCCGACTGGCGCGCCCATCTCGAGCAGGAGTTCGAGGCCGGCCAATCCTACAAGCCGAACAAGGCCGACTGGCTCGACGGCGAGTGGTCCGGCCTGCACACGGCCGACAATGCCGACGAGCAGCGCCGCGGCAAGACCGCCGTGCCGATGAAGTCGCTGAAGGAAATCGGCCGCAAGCTGTCGGAAATCCCGGCCGGCTTCCACGCGCACCGCACCATCCAGCGCTTCATGGAAAACCGCGCCAACATGGTGCAGACGGGCGAGGGCATCGACTGGGCCATGGCGGAAGCCCTGGCATTCGGTTCGCTCGTCGTCGAAGGCCACAAGATCCGTCTGTCCGGTCAGGATTGCGAACGCGGCACCTTCTCGCAGCGTCATTCGGTTCTTTACGATCAGGAGACCGAAGAGCGCTACATTCCGCTGGCCAATCTCTCGCCGACGCAGGCCCGCTACGAAGTCATCAACTCGATGCTCTCGGAAGAAGCGGTTCTCGGCTTCGAATATGGCTACTCGCTTGCCCGTCCGAACGCGCTGACCCTCTGGGAAGCCCAGTTCGGCGATTTCGCCAACGGCGCGCAGGTCATCTTCGATCAGTTCATCTCGTCGGGCGAACGCAAATGGCTGCGCATGTCCGGTCTCGTCTGCCTGCTGCCGCATGGCTATGAAGGCCAGGGTCCGGAACACTCTTCGGCTCGTCTGGAACGTTATCTGCAGCTCTGCGCCGAAGACAACATGCAGGTCGCCAACGTCACGACGCCGGCGAACTACTTCCATATCCTGCGTCGGCAGCTGAAGCGCGACTTCCGCAAGCCGCTGATCCTGATGACGCCGAAGTCGCTGCTGCGCCATAAGCGCGCCGTGTCGACGCTTGCGGAAATGGCGGGCGAAAGCTCCTTCCACCGCCTGCTGTGGGACGATGCGGAAGTGATCAAGGATGGCCCGATCAAGCTGCAGAAGGACAACAAGATCCGTCGCGTCGTCATCTGCTCGGGCAAGGTCTACTACGATCTGCTGGAAGAGCGCGAGAAGCGCGGCATCGACGATATCTACCTCCTGCGTATCGAACAGCTCTATCCGTTCCCGGCCAAGGCGCTCATCAACGAGCTCAGCCGCTTCCGCAATGCGGAAATGGTCTGGTGCCAGGAAGAGCCGAAGAACATGGGCGCATGGTCCTTCATCGATCCCTATCTGGAATGGGTGCTTGCCCATATCGATGCCAAGTACCAGCGCGTTCGCTACACCGGCCGTCCGGCCGCCGCCTCCCCGGCGACGGGCCTGATGTCCAAGCATCTGTCGCAGCTTGCGGCGTTCCTCGAGGACGCGCTCGGCGGTTGAGGGGTTGCGCGATGGCCTATTTTCATCTGAAACTTGTGCCGCCGCGCCCCAGCTTCCCGCATGACGCCACGGAGGAGGAGATGGCCGCCATGCAGCAGCACGCCGCCTATTGGCGAGAACATGCGAATGCCGGGACGGCAATTGTCGTCGGCCCGGTCTTCGCGCCCGGTGGTGCTTTCGGCGTGGCTATCGTCGACGTCGAGCATGCCGATGCGGCCAAGTCGCTTGGTGATGCCGATCCCGTTCTTCTCGCCGGGCTCGGTTTCCGTATCGAAATCTCGCCGATGCCCTCACTCATTCTCCGGTCCTCTGTCGCCGGAATTCCATCCAACTCATAAAGACGAAAAATCAGGATTTGAACAATGGCCACTGAAATCCGCGTTCCTACCCTCGGCGAATCCGTCAGCGAGGCGACCGTCGGCACCTGGTTCAAGAAGGTCGGCGATGCCATCAAGGCCGATGAGCCGCTTCTCGAACTCGAAACCGACAAGGTGACGATCGAAGTTCCGGCGCCCTCCGCCGGTACGCTTTCCGAAATCGTTGCCCAGGCCGGCGAAACCGTAGGTCTCGGCGCGCTGCTCGGCCAGATCTCCGCCGGCAACGGCGCTGCAGCCGCTCCGGCACAGGCTGCTGCACCCGCCGCCGCTGCTCCGGCCCCTGCCGCTGCTGCACCGGTTGCCGCCCCCGCCGTTTCCGCTCCGGCTTCTTCCATGCCGCCGGCACCGGCTGCCGGTAAGCTGCTTGCTGAAAACAATCTCTCTGCCGATCAGGTCGAAGGCAGCGGCAAGCGCGGCCAGGTCCTGAAGGGCGATGTCATCGCTGCTGTCGCCAAGGCTGCTTCGGCTCCCGCCCCTGCACCGGCAGCACCCGTTGCCGCTCGCGCCCCGACCGCCGTCGAGGACGTCAGCCGCGAAGAGCGCGTCAAGATGACACGCCTGCGCCAGACGATCGCCAAGCGCCTCAAGGATGCACAGAATACCGCCGCCATGCTCACCACCTACAATGAGGTGGACATGAAGGCCGTCATGGACCTGCGCAACAAGTACAAGGACATCTTCGAGAAGAAGCATGGCGTGAAGCTCGGCTTCATGGGCTTCTTCACCAAGGCCGTCACCCACGCGCTGAAGGAACTGCCGGCTGTCAACGCCGAGATCGACGGCACCGACATCATCTACAAGAACTACTGCCACGTCGGCATGGCTGTCGGCACCGACAAGGGTCTTGTCGTTCCTGTGATCCGCGATGCCGACCAGATGTCGATCGCGGAAGTCGAGAAGGAGCTTGGCCGTCTGGCGAAGGCTGCTCGCGACGGCACATTGGCGATGGCCGATATGCAGGGCGGCACCTTCACCATCACCAATGGCGGCGTCTACGGTTCGCTCATGTCCTCGCCGATCCTGAATGCGCCGCAGTCGGGCATTCTTGGCATGCACAAGATCCAGGAGCGTCCCGTCGCCATCGGCGGCCAGGTCGTCATCCGCCCGATGATGTATCTGGCGCTCTCCTACGATCACCGCATCGTCGACGGCAAGGAAGCGGTGACCTTCCTCGTGCGTGTCAAGGAAAGCCTGGAAGATCCGGAACGTCTCGTTCTCGATCTCTGAGGGGAGCGTTGGATCATGTCGACATGGCCCATGCGGACGCTGCGCGGATTGTTGTGCGCCGTCGCCGCATGGGTGCCATCCTCCGCCGGCGCGGGCGAACTCGACATTTCCAAGTTCAGCAGCAATCTCGATCTGGCGTCGCTTGTCGACGCCGATCTTGCCGCCCGCTCGATCAAGGTCCTGCGCATCGGCAAGGTGGAGCTGACCTCCGGGCGCATCGTCGCAAGCGACCCGCTCGTCGGGCCTGACCGCGCGGCATTTACTCGCACGGTTTCTCCCGGCGACTATCCCGTCACCTTATATCAAGCCTTCGGCCGCATCGCTGCGGCCAGCATGCGTTTTGCCGAGGGCAAGCCGGTGCGCTGGGAGCTGGCCGTGGTCCCGGGCCAGGATATCAATTCGCTGAAGAATGATGAATTCTTCGGGTATCCGGTCGATGCCGGTCTTGGCTGCTACATGGATGCCGAGACCTACGCGCTGATCCAGGAGCGCGAAAAACAGGTCCAGGCGGAGAAGGCGACGTCGGATATCAATTATTACGATGATGTTCTGGCATCCGAGCTGCAGCCCAATAAGGACGATTACGCCATGCACCGACCGATATCGGGCAAGCGCGGCAACGTCGCCATCTTCTCGAGCGGCTGGGGCGATGGCTTCTATCCGGTGTTCTGGGGGCTGGATGCCGCCGGCAAGCCGCTGGTTCTGTTCACCGATTTCGGCGTCATGGAAAATGCCGACGGCCGGCGCGAGCCGGGAGGGCAATGATGATGCCGGCTCGGACCATGATGACAAAACTGGCTTCGATGCCCTTGGTAACGTTCGCTTGGGCGGTCGCTCCCGTCGCTGCGCAGGCGGAAGAGTGCGTGCAGGAAAAGGCTGTCTATGTCGATATGGACAATGCCTATGAGCTGCGCTTCGAACCCATGGAAACGGAGTCGTCCGTCAGCAACAGGTTCAAGCTCACAGTGCGCAACACCAATATCGTGGCCGATGGGATCGTGATGCGCAGCGACGATCAGCTGCGCGCCGATGGACGGATCATGTTCGCATGCCCTGAAGGGGATGTAACCGGGGCCGATCTCAGAGCCTGCACCGTGTGGCAGGGCATGGTCTATGCCTCGGATCTAAAGGGGCATATCCGCGCGCTGCCGGCGGAAGGTGAGGGCGCGGCTGACCGGCTTTTTCTGCCCGCGCTCGGTCCCTCGATCCAGAAATCGTCCCTTTGGGGCAAGGGCAAGGCGACAGTCGCACCCTGGGATGTCCTTAGTCTGAAAGGATGCAATCAATGACCGACGACGCACCTGTTCTTCTTGTGACCGGCGGCAGCCGTGGCATCGGCGCCGCGATTTGCCTGGCAGCCGTTCAGCATGGCTGGGCCGTGGCGGTCAATTACGCGTCCAACAAGGATGCGGCCGAAGCGGTGGTTGGGACGATCGTTGACGCCGGCGGCGCGGCGACCGCGATCCCTGGAGATGTCGGCAAGCCTGAGGATATCAAAGCCATTTTCGCCAAGGTCGACGCGCATTTCGGCCGCATCGACGGGCTCGTCAACAATGCCGGCATCGTCGATGTCATCCAGCGCCTGGATGAGATGACGCCAGAACGGATCGATCGCATGTTCCGCATCAACGTCACGGGTTCGATGCTGGCGGCGGCTGAAGCCGTGCGCCGCATGTCGACCCGGCATGGCGGCAAGGGCGGGGTGATCGTCAACGTCTCCTCCATGGCCGCCACGCTCGGCGGCGGCGGACAATATGTCGATTATGCCGCCTCCAAGGGCGCGATCGATACGTTCACTGTGGGGCTTGCACGCGAGGTGGCGGCGGAAGGTATTCGGGTCAATGCCGTCCGACCGGGAATCATCGATACCGATATCCACGCTGCCGCTGGGCTACCGGACCGAGCTCGTGATATCGCACCGCAGCTGCCGATGAAACGAGCGGGAACGGCCGACGAGGTCGCTGACGCCATCCTCTACCTTTTGAGCCCGCACGCATCCTATATAACGGGTGCCGTGCTCAACGTGAGCGGCGGTCGCTGATCGGAAAGGGTCGATAGATGCAATATATTCTCGAATTCCTCGGCCTGATGGCAGTGTTCTCGATCTTTATCGTCGTGCCCGGCGCCGATTTCGCCGTGATCCTGCGCCAGAGCATCGTGCATGGCCGCCGCGCCGCCATGATGACCGGGCTCGGCATGGGCTTCTCGCTGCTCTTTCACATCAGCTACACCATTCTCGGCCTCGGGCTGGTCGTCTCGCAGTCGCTTGTCTTGTTCAGCATGATCAAATGGGCCGGCGTTCTCTATCTCGTCTATCTCGGTGTCAAGTCCTTCCGTCAGGCAGGCTTCCAGGTGAAGGATGTCGAGATCACCGAGGAAGACCGCAAGCCGGTTTCCGTGTGGCGCTGCCTGGCGACGGGCTTCGTCACCAATGCGCTCAACCCGAAGCCGGTGCTGTTCTTCCTGTCGCTGTTTTCGACGCTCGTTCATCACGATACGCCGGCGCTCATCCAATTCAGCTACGGCATCGGCATGGCGGGGGCGCTTGTCGCCTGGTTTGCCGGCGTTTCCACCTTCTTCACCGTCAAGCCGGTGCGCGATCGTTTCATCGCGTCGGGCAAATGGTTCAACCGCATCACCGGAGCGGCGCTCGTCGGCTTCGGCATCCGCCTCGCCTTGGCACGGGCGACCGACTAACAAAGATACTAAACAAGGAAATTAAGGCATGTCCTACGATGTAATCATTATCGGAACCGGCCCCGGCGGCTATGTCTGCGCAGTCAAGGCAGCGCAGCTCGGCCTGAAGGTCGCAGTCGTCGAAAAGCGCGCGACCTATGGCGGCACCTGCCTCAACGTCGGCTGCATCCCGTCCAAGGCGCTGCTGCACGCTTCCGAAGTGTTCCATCATGCCGGTCATGGCATGGATGCGCTCGGCGTTGAAGTCGCAGCACCGAAGCTCAATCTCGAAAAGATGCTGGCGCACAAGGACGCGACCGTGAAGTCGAACGTCGACGGCGTCGCCTTCCTTTTCAAGAAGAACAAGATCGATGCCTTCCAGGGCACCGGCAAGATCGTTGCCGCCGGCAAGGTTTCCGTCACGGCCGATGACGGTAAGGTCACCGAGATCGAAGGCAAGAACATCGTCATCGCCACCGGTTCCGACGTTGCAGGCATCCCGGGCGTGCCGCTCGAAATCGACGAGAAGGTCATCATCTCCTCGACCGGCGGCATCGCGCTCGACAAGGTGCCGGGCAAGATGATCGTGGTCGGCGGCGGCGTCATCGGCCTCGAGCTCGGCTCGGTCTGGTCGCGCCTCGGCGCCAAGGTCACCGTCGTCGAATATCTCGACACCATCCTCGGCGGCATGGACGGCGAAGTCTCCAAGCAGTTCCAGCGTATGCTCGCCAAGCAGGGCATCGAATTCCATCTCGGCGCCAAGGTTGTCGGCGTCGAAAAGTCCGGCAATGGCGCGAAGGTTACCTTCGAGCCGGTCAAGGGCGGCGACAAGGTCGTGCTCGATGCCGATGTCGTTCTCGTTGCCACGGGCCGCAAGCCGTACACGGCAGGCCTCGGCCTCGAAGAAGCTGGCGTTACGCTTGACAATCGCGGCCGCGTCGAGATCGACGGTCACTTCAAGACCAATGTTGCCGGCATCTATGCCATCGGTGACGTGGTGAAAGGGCCGATGCTCGCGCACAAGGCGGAAGACGAGGGCGTGGCGCTTGCCGAGATCCTCGCGGGCCAGGCTGGTCACGTCAATTACGATGTCATTCCAAGCGTCGTCTATACGCAGCCGGAAGTCGCCTCCGTCGGCAAGACTGAGGAAGAGCTGAAGGCCGCAGGCATCGCCTATAAGGTCGGCAAGTTCCCGTTCTCCGCCAACGGCCGCGCCCGCGCCATGCTGGCAACGGACGGTTTCGTGAAGATCCTCGCCGACAAGGAAACGGACCGCGTTCTCGGCGGCCATATCGTCGGCTTCGGCGCCGGCGAGATGATCCACGAGATCGCCGTGCTGATGGAATTCGGCGGTTCGTCGGAAGATCTCGGCCGCACCTGCCATGCGCATCCGACAATGTCGGAAGCCGTGAAGGAAGCAGCACTCGCGACCTTCTTCAAGCCGATCCATATGTAAGATCGAACCGTCCCGGCGAGACAAACGCCGGGATTGCAATGCTTGCCCGATGATGCGATGTACGGGCTCCCGTGCATCGCATCGTCCAATCGTTTTCACCAACAAAGCAAGCATGTCACGTCAAAACCCAGCCGGTCGTCTATCCCTGAAACTTTTCGTTGCGACAACGCTCGCACTCCTCGTTACCGTTGCGGCCCCCGCCCATGCGGAAACGCCCGTCGCCAGCTGGCCTCAGGCGGCAAGCGATCTCCCGGTGGAGCAGGGAATCCGCTTTGGGACCCTGCCGAACGGTATGCGCTATGCCGTCATGCACAATGCGACCCCGGCCGGGCAGGTGGCGATCCGCTTCCGTATCGGTGCCGGCTCGTTGCAGGAGCGTGATGACCAGCAAGGTCTGGCGCATTTCCTCGAGCACATGGCCTTCAAAGGTTCGACGCATGTTCCCGAAGGCGAGATGGTGCGCACCCTTCAGCGTCTTGGCCTGGCTTTCGGCGCGGATACCAATGCGTCGACGAGCTACGGCGAAACTGTTTATGCGCTGGATTTGCCGGAAGCCAAACCGGAGACGGTTTCGACCGGCCTGATGCTGATGCGCGAGACGGCGAGCGAGCTGACGCTCGATGCCGGCGCCTTCGACCGCGAGCGCGGCGTCATCCTTTCGGAAGAGAAACTGCGCGACACGCCGCAATATCGTGGCGGGACTGGTCTCCTCGCTCAACTGCTGCCAGGGCAGCGCGTGCCGCAGCGCCCGCCGATCGGCAAGACCGATATCATCAGCAACGCCCCGGTCGATCTGCTGCGGGACTTCTATCGCACCTATTATCGCCCCGATCGCGCCAGCCTGATCGTCGTCGGCGATATCGATGCGGCCGCCATCGAAGCCGATATCCGCACGCGCTTCGGCAATTGGACCGCCGCCGCACCTGCACCATCAGACCCTGACCTCGGCACTCTCAAAAGCCATGGCGAGCGCGTCGGCACGGTCATTGTGCAGGGTGGTGCAACCCGTGTGCAGCTTGCCTGGACGCGCACTTACGACGCTTCGCCCGACTTGGTGGCCAAGCGCCGCGCGCAGCTGGTCGAGGATATCGGCCTGGCCGTTCTCAACCGGCGCCTGTCCGTTCTGGCGCAGCAGCCCAATCCGCCCTTCGTCAGCGCGCAGGCCGGTGCGCAGGATCTGCTGAAATCAGCCCATGTCGCGATGATTGCCGCCGATAGCGATCCTGCGAAGTGGCAGGCCGCCCTGGCGGCCATCGATCAGGAACAACGCCGCATAGCGCAGTTTGGTGCCGACCAAAGCGAGATCGACCGCGAAATTGCCGAGTATCGCTCCACGCTCCAGGCTGCCGCGAACGGAGCTGGGACGCGCGCGAGCCCGGATATTGCCGGTTCGCTCAGCTGGAGCGTCGGTGAAAATATGGTCTTCACCTCGCCTGCGGACGATCTGGCGCTATTTGATGCCGCGATGAAAGACCTGCGTGCAGAGGAGGTCAACCAGGCCCTTCAGCGCGTCTTTGCCGGCAATGGTCCGCAGCTGGTGCTGCAGATCCCGCAAATGCCCGAGGGCGGCGATGCCGCTATCGAGAAGGCCTATGCCGATTCGCGCGCCGTGGCGGTAAAGGCGCCGGAACAGACGGCTTCGGTCGCATGGCCCTATACCGATTTCGGCAAGCCGGGCGATGTCGTCGAGCGCCGTACGATCGATGATCTCGGCGTGACCATGGTGCGTTTCGCCAATGGCGTTCGCCTGACCGTCAAGCCGACGAAGTATCGTGCCGATGAGGTTTTGGTGCACGCCGAAGTCGGCCACGGTCGGCTGGATCTGCCCAATGATCGCGCGCTGCCGATCTGGGCGGCGCCGGCGCTGCCGCTATCCGGCCTGAAAGCCATCAGCTATGACGATATCCAGAAGGTCTTTGCCGCGAAGGTCGTGAGCATCGATTTCGCCATTCAGGATGCCGCCTTCAAGTTCGAAGGCGCCACGCAGCCGCGCGACCTGCAGACGCAATTGCAGCTGCTGACCGCCTATGTCTCCGATCCGGCCTATCGCCCCGATGTCTTCAAACGCGTCCAGCAAGCCTATCTGAACATGCTTCCCCAGCTTCAGGCGACGCCGGGCAGCGTGGTCGGGCGCGATCTTTCCGGCCTCTTGCATTCCGGTGATCCGCGCTGGACGTTCCCGGACCGGACACAACTGACGGATACCAAGCCGGAAGATTTCGAAAGCCTCCTGCAGCCCGCTCTTTCGAAGGGGCAGATTGAAGTTATCATCGCCGGCGACGTCGGGGTCGATGATGCCATTCGCTTGACGGCGCAAACTTTCGGCGCCTTGCCGGTTCGCAGCGACGGAGAGAAACTGAGCAACGGTTCCGGTGTGCATTTTCCCGCGCCGACGATCGATTCGGTCGTTCGGCTTCATGACGGGCGCAGCGACAGCGCCGGCGCCGCCGTCGCCATGCCGATCGGCGATTTCCTTTCCGATCTGCCGCGAGCGGCCGCGGCCAATGTCGCCGGCGCGATCCTGCAGAACCGCGTGGTCGACCAGTTCCGCATCGCTGAGGGCGCCACCTACAGCCCTCAGGGCGAAGTCGATCTATCGAGATCGATACCTGGCTATGGTTTTGCCTATCTTTATGTCGAGACCACGCCCGCCAAGGTGGATCATTTCTTCGAGCTGGTGGACAAGATAGCCGCCGATCTCGGCAATGGAGACGTTTCGCCCGATGAACTGACGCGGGCCAAGGTTCCGATCATCGAGGCGGTGAAGCGCTCGCAGCAGACCAACGGCTATTGGGTCCAGAACCTTCGCGATGCCCAGGCCGATCCCCGGCGCCTCGACCGTATTCGCAGGAGCATCAGCGGCTACGAGGCTGTGACCGCCGAGGATGTCCGCGCCATTGCCGCGACCTATCTGAAGCCGGGCACATCCTGGCGGCTGAAGATATTGCCGGCGGATGGATCGGCCGTGCGCTAATCCATTATCTGCCGGCCAAATTGCCGCAGCCGGCATTTGCCGATCGGGTGGCGTCGCAATGTGTGGTAGCCTGCGGACGTCGAATAAAGACGGATGAAGCCATGTCTGCAAGGCCTTTAATGGTGAAGCCCCTTATGCCGCATCCGGCGTTGCCGGATGCCGATTGGGCTGACTGCTACCAACTGAAGATTCCGAACTCGGATCTGACGGCGATTGCCGCCGCCCGAACGATGCTCAGCCGCTTTCCGTTTTGGGTGCGGCTGCTGATACGGGTGCGCGATGTGGTAACCGGCTTGTTCGGTTTGAGATCCAGCAGCGACCTTCGGGCGGAGGAGTGGGAGAAGATCGGCTTCTTTCCCGTCGTCAGCAAGTCCGACAATCAGGTCGTACTCGGGTTCGACGATCGGCATCTCGATTTTCGGGTCGTCATCGACGTTCGGAACGACGATCAGGGGCGTCGGCTGGTCGATGCGACGACGCTTGTCCGGCGGAACATATTGCTTGGCCGGATCTATCTCGCAATCATTACGCCATTCCACCGGTTGATCGTCGCAACGATGCTTGCCAATTTGGGTAAGCGGATGCGAGCGATCAGTTCATCGCCGTCACTGTAAAGCCCTGCTTGCGCAGCAGCGCCACGAGACCCTTGTCGCCGACGAGGTGAAGCGCACCGACTGCGATGAAAGCATTGCCCTTGTCGAGAACGGGGGCGGCACGCTCGGCCATGACCTTGTTGCGGTCGAGGATGATGCGCTGCTCGAAGGCGGCCGTGTCGTCGTCGGTGATCTTCTGGTCCGGTTCGATCACCTTCAGCATCGGAATCATCGCGCCGATATTGCCGGCGATATAGAGCTCCGTCATCGTTTCGTTGACGTCGTTGATCTTGTCGCCCAGTTCGAGCGTCTGCATCAGTGACTTCAGATGCAGCGCCACCGGCAGATCACTCATGGCCTTGGCTTGCTCGGCCAGCGTTTCGAGACCGACGACCTTCTTACCCTCGGCGGCGGCGTCGCTCGCCAATTTTTGGTCAAGGAATTTCGCGCCGGCCGTCTTGCGACGAACCTCGCAGCCCGTCATCTCGAAGGAGCTCGAGATCAGCCAGGGCTGCATGCGGGAGACAGCAGCGAGCGCAATGCCGCGCTGTTTCAGACCAGCTTCCAGCCGGGCGTTGTCTTCGGGCGACAGGTGCTGGCTGATGGTCGAGCCGTCGGTGAGCATGGTGAGCGAAGGATTGGCGAAGAGGGCAGCTGCGGCTTTCTTGTCGTCGAGGATCTCATCCGATTCGACAACGATCGTATCGGCTGATGCAACGGCGTCTGCAGCGCCCTTGGGCATGGTGAGCACGCGTGTATCCGAGACATGCATGGTGCCGAGCAGCCATGATGGCTTCAAGCCGGGCTTTTCGATCTTCCAGAAGATACCCTTGCCGTTCTCCACCTTGTCGCCAGCGGCGATGATGGAGGCGTATTTTGCCGGATCATTCTTTTGAAGTTCGGCCATGAGATCCTTGCCGCCGCAGCTGTCGGAAGCTGTCTCACTGGCAAGTAGGGCTGCGATTTTGCCAACGTCGTCCTTCTTGAGATGCGCCAAAGGATTCTTGTCGCCACCGCTATCAGACGCCGTCTGGTTGGCATGGGCAGGCTGCAGCGCCAGCATGGTTGCGATCAGAAGGATCGCCAACGCGAGAGGAACGGCAGTGGCAAGCCAAAGCAGTATATCGCCGAGCGTCGGCTTCATCGACCGCATCGTCTTGGACGCAAGGGCAGAAATCATCAAAATCTTCCGTTCGCAGAGAGCATGACCGCTAACGCCCGAAAGCGGTTTTCAGGGGGCATGCCGAGACATGGTCCTGCTTTACGCGAACGAGACGGAAATTCCCTTAACGCGAGAGGTTAATCTTTCCTTATGCGCGCGGGTGGGCGCGGTCGTAGACCTCGAGCAGGCGTGAGGAATCGACGCCGGTATAGACCTGCGTCGTCGAAAGGCTGGCGTGACCGAGCAGTTCCTGAATGGTGCGCAGATCACCGCCGCCGGCCAGGAGATGGGTCGCAAACGAATGGCGAAGTGCGTGCGGTGTTGCCGTATCCGGCAGCCCGAAGGCGCTGCGCAGTTTTTGCATGCCGTGCTGGATGATGCCCGGCTGCAGCTTGCCGCCGCGCGCGCCGCGAAAGAGGGCGTCATCGGCTTCGAGATGATAGGGACAGAGCTTGCGATATTGATCGACCGCTTGCGTGACGATCAGCAGCAGCGGCACCAGCCGGGTCTTGTTGCCCTTACCGGTAATGCGCAGCGAGGTTGCGCCCGGCGGAAAATCCTGCGGCTTCAGATCCAGCGCCTCGGAAATGCGTAGCCCGCAGCCATAGAGCAAGGTCAGCACGGCGGCATCGCGCGCGGCGATCCAGGGTTCCTCGTGCAGCTGCGCCTCGTCACTGACGACGGTAATCGCCTGCTTGTCGGAAAGCGGCTTCGGAAGCGATTTCGGCTGTTTCGGCGAGCGCACGGCGGCAGCCCCCGCGGCATTCACTAGGCCCTTCTTTTCGAGATAGCGCAAGAGCGAGCGAAGCCCGGCAAGATTGCGCCCGAGCGAACGCGCGCCCGCGCCGTCCTTGCGGCGGGCGGCAAGGAACGCGCGAAAATCGGCGGGGCGGAGCGCATGAATATCCTCGATCGTCGCCGGACCGCCGAGATGGCCGGTGAGGAAGGTCAGGAATTGCCGCGTATCGCGTTCATAGGCATTCAGCGTATGGGCGGCGAGCCGCCGCTCCTGGCCAAGTGCTTCGAGCCAGCGGTTGCGTTCCGCCATCAACCTGGAGTCGGCGATAACAAGCAATTCGTTCAGTGGAAAACCCCTTGAAATTCAGATCGCATCTGCCACTTTGAAGGAAGGAAGGTTATGGAATCGCTAATTTTCCCGCTGCTTCCGGTGCGTTTTCCCTTCGTGCCGCGGGGCGCATCTGGACTTCAATGAAACTGCATATGGCTCGGTCCGGATCTCGGATGGTTCACCTTCCATATGCGAGGCGCTTGTCATGCTTCGATCATATTCGATTGCGATAGAATATATCCCAACCATTCAGGATACTTCATGGCACGCCGCGGTTCGATAACTGCACTCGGGCAGATTGCGGAAGCAATCGCTTTGGTGTCCCAGGGACAGCCAGGACATATCGTCGATACGTTGATCGCAGAGCGCGGGCAGAAGATCGTCCGAAACCCGCTCTGGCCACTCATGCGCCCCTTTCTCTACACGCTGCTGCGCTACAACAAGGCAATCGAATTCGCCGATGATGTCGCCAAGCTTTCGGGCTTCCAGTGCTTCGAATATATGAGCGATCTGCTGCGGCTCGATATCGGCGTCACCCATGCCGACCGCATTCCGGCTAAGGGCGGCTTCATTCTCGTCAGCAATCATCCCACAGGCATTGCCGACGGCGTCGCCGTCTTCGATCTTCTGAAGTCGCGCCGGCCGGACATGATGATCTTTGCCAATCGCGATGCGGTGCGGGTCAACCCGCGCTTCGCCGAAATGATCATTCCGGTGGAGTGGCGCGAGGAATATAAGAGCAAGCTAAAGACGCGCGAGACGCTGCAGCTGACCAACCGCGCCGTTGCCGATGGCAAGGTGACGGTGCTCTTTCCGTCCGGCCGCATCGCCTACTGGGGGAACGGCAAGCTGAACGAGCGTCCATGGAAGACCTCGGCCGTGGGCTTGGCGCGCAAATACAATCTGCCGATCCTGCCGGTGCATCTGACGGCCCGCAATTCCGGCCTGTTCTACTGGTTCGCCAAATGGTCGACCGAGCTGCGCGACATGACGGTCTTCCACGAGCTGCTCAACAAGCGCGGCGACCGGTTTGATTTCCTCGTCGGCAATCTCATCCCGGTCGAGCATCTGGACGGCGACGTCAACGAAGTGACGAAGGCACTGGAGAGGCACACCGTCTTCGACCTTGCGGCTGATGGCAATGCAACCTTCGCGCCGCTTGTTCCTCCGAACGAGGATGAGACCCTGCTTTCGCATTCTCTTTAATATAGGAATCGGCTAAACCCTCGGGCATGCAGCTTCGCTCGATGTTTGCCCGGAATTATCGCTCCCTGCGCTCGATCCGCATGGATCTTTCCGATGTCAATCTGTTCATCGGCGAGAATGGGGTGGGCAAGTCCAATCTCTATCGCTCTCTGCAACTCGTGCAGGCTGCCGTTCGCGGCAGGCTGGCGCATGAGATTTCCAGTGAAGGCGGCATGTTCTCGGCTATGTGGTCGGGCAAGCGGCGTTCGCATGAGTCCGCCCGCATCCGCTTCGATGTCGAGCTGCTCGATATGGAACGGGCGGCGACCTTTCGCTACTGGATCGAAGCGGGCATGCGACCACCCTGTGCCTCCGCCGGATTTCCGTTGGAGCCGCAAGTCAAGGCCGAGGAGCTTTCCGTCGAGACCGGGCGGCGGCCGGTGACGATGATGAAGCGCAAGGGACCAGGCATTTCCGTGCGCGGCGAGAGCGGTCGCATGCAGGCGCATCCCGAAAACGCCCTGACCTCCGAAACGGCGATCGCGCTTTTGAGTGATGCCGGTCATTTTCCGGAGATCGGCACTTTTCGGCGCGCCATCGATGCCTGGCGATTCTACCACGGCTTCCGCACCGATCGCGGCTCGCCGCTGCGCGCGCCTTGCCTTGCCGTCACCTCTCCTATGCTGGATGAGGACGGCGCCAACATCGCCGCCGTTTTCGCGACCCTTGTCCATACGCGCGAAGATACCGTCGAGCTGGACCGGGTTCTTGCCGCAGCGCTCGGCGGTGCCCGGCTCGTGGTGCCGGAGCCACAGGAAACGGCGGATTTCGGCCTGATGCTGCCCGAGTTTCCCAACCGTGTTTTCCAGCCGCGCGAGCTTTCCGATGGCCAGATCCGGTTCCTCGGTCTCGCCGCCGCCTTGATGTCCTACCGCCTGCCGCCGCTGATCGCGCTGAACGAGCCGGAGGCGAGCCTGCATCCGGATATGCTGCCGCCGCTGGCAGACATGATTGCTGAGGCCGCAAAGACCAGCCAGATCTGGATCGTCACCCATTCAGAACGTCTGGCGGAGGCCGTTCGCGAGCGCTGCGGCGCCCGGCCGCGCCGGGTGATCCGTGAGGATGGCTCCACCTGGATCGACGGCATGCGGCTAACCGGCGAGATTGATGATGAGGATGAATAGCGGCGATCCGATTTCGTCCCCTTCCAAACTTATGCGTCCGCAGCGATCATATCGGCAAGCGGCGACGGCATATTCATATGAACAGCCCGGCGTGGTCATATACCTCGCCGGGCCGCATCGTTCTAGAGCGGTTCACTTTTCACGGAATCTCTGAGCCGCTCCATCTCTTTATTGTCTCGCAATTCCGGACGGAAAACCGCTGCGCACTTTTCCTGGAATTGCTCTTAGGAGCGAAGGTTTTCTCTGATCCACTCTTCAGCGGTCGTAACCTTTATGCCATGTCGCTCATTGAAGCTGCCGCGCTTCGGCCATGCCACGCCTTTGCCCTCGGCAAAGACCGCCCGATATTTCTTGATATGGTTATCTGGGTCCTGTGCAAGTTCCGACTTGAGCTGAGGCACTGTCCATTCCGCTTTCGTAAACGGCCGCCCAAGCACGGTCTGAAGTGTGTCGGCAACCTGGCCGTAGGTCACGCTGTCGCCAGCAAGATAGACAATCTCGTTGCGGATCATTGGCCGAGCGAAGACCACCTCGGCGGTCAACGCACCAATATCGTCAGGAGTCGTCAGCGTAACTTCCGTATCCAGGCTGCCCAGCGCGTTGACGACGTTCTTTTCGAGATCGACGACCTCGAAGATCGGTTCAAATAAGAAGCTGGTGAACATTCCCGTAGAGATCACCACCCAGTCGGTCTTGTCTTGCGCGCGCAGAAGGTCACGCACGTCGATCTGGGCATCGAACAGGTCCTGCGGGCTGCCACGACCGATGACGTCGAAGTCGACGCCAAACTGCCACGGAAAATAGCGCTTCAGGTTCGCTTCAAGTGCAGCTTTCGCAAGTTTCATTGGTGTGTTTTGACCAGCGGAAAAGCCCGCACAACCGATCACGGTATCAAAACGTGCGAAGATCGCTGCGAGTTCACTTATTGTTGCGCTAAGGATGTCGCCAGGGACGATCTCGATCCCCAGT
Source organism: Rhizobium sp. BK491 (assembly GCF_014194925.1). Lineage (NCBI taxonomy): Bacteria > Pseudomonadati > Pseudomonadota > Alphaproteobacteria > Hyphomicrobiales > Rhizobiaceae > Rhizobium > Rhizobium sp. BK491. The sequence continues at coordinate 137,574 of NZ_JACIAR010000005.1, read as the reverse complement.
TCGCGTATCTCGGAGACATCACGCTGCTTTGCCGGGTCGGTCGACTCAACGGTCGCCGCCCGCAAGAGGACGCTGACGGCTGTACCCGAATGATCCTTGGCCTTACGCGCCAGATCGCGTAGTACAGGCATACCAAGCTCTCCGGCACCAATGACCAGGATCGACTGTCCTTCTGTTGTTTGCGTGGAGTTCATTTTGGAAATCCTTTCTACTCTCACCGTTCGTGGGAACGGGTAAATGGCATCTCTCAGAAAGGATCGTAAGAAGGTACACGCGTGATACCGTAGGGCAGAAAGATGACGAGAGACGAAATCCTGAGCTATTCTCAAGCGGTCTGCGATGGTCTTCGCGAGGATGATGACGGGGTAAGACGCGAAGTTCTGACCCATGCAGGGAATAGATGGTCGCTGGGCGTCATCCATACCTTGGGCGTCTATGGTAGACTGCGCCATGCGGATATCGGACGAAGAATGCATGGTGTTACCCAGAGGATGCTGACACGCACGCTACGACAACTTGAGAGAGATGGGCTGGTCACACGCCATGACCTGGTGGAGATGCCGCCACGCGTGGAATACGAGCTTACCGAGTTGGGAATGGGGCTCCTGATCCGCATGATCCCGCTTTGGACATGGGTCGTTGAAAACTCGGATCAGTTTCGAAAATCGCGTGAGGAATATGACGCGCGACCGCATGAGAAACCATCATGGCAGACTTTTTAACGGGCTCGTAGGCCGCTACGGGCAGCTTGCCTCATGATCCATGATTATCTGCGGTTAGGACGCACCGGGTCCGCTGGGCCGATAGCGATCATTGATGACGCTGTCGCAAAGGACGAATATTTCCGACAGCCGCAAGCCATCCGCATTTTGCGAGCCATCGTGCGCTGCTCCCGGGTTTTCTTTTGCGTCCGTCCGGGGCATGGTCTGGCGCAATGAGCAAAGATTCTTCCGATCTGTTCGGTGCGCTTTTCGAGGCGGCGCCCGCAAAGCCTGTGATGAGCCGTACCGTGCCCGTTCTCGTGCCGATGCCGGCGCCGCGGGCCTATTCCTATGCCGTGCCTGAGGGCATGGCGGTGGAACCGGGTTCGGTCGTGCAGGTGCCGCTTGGGCCACGCCAGGTCATCGGCGTCGTCTGGGATGGCGAGGATGACGGTGGTGTCGATCCGAAGAAGCTTCGGCCGATCAGCCATGTGTTCGATTGCCCGCCGCTCGGTAAGCACATGCGCGATTTCATCGATTGGGTTGCCGCCTATACGCTCTCGCCGCCGGGGCTTGTGGCGCGCATGGCGCTTCGAGCGCCGGCTGCCTTTGATCCCGAGCCGATGATCGAGGGCTTGCGCTTTATCGGCGGCCAGCCGGAACGGATGACGCCGGCTCGCGCCAAGGTGATGGAGATCGCCGCCGATGGGCTTTCGTGGACACGGCTTGGCCTTGCGCATGCGGCGGGTGTGTCCACCAGCGTCGTCGACGGATTGATCTCGCAGGGCATTTTCGAAACCATCTTCCTGCCGCCGCCGCCTGTCGTCGCCAAGCCTGATCCGGAATTCACCGCGTCGCGGCTGCAGGGGCCGCAAAAGGATGCGGCCGACGAAATCCTGGCCGACGTGCGCAAGGGCGAGTTCGCGGTTTCGCTGATCGACGGTGTCACCGGTTCCGGCAAGACGGAGGTCTATTTCGAGGCCATTGCTGAAACGCTCCGGCGCGGCAAACAAGTGTTGATCCTGCTGCCGGAGATCGCATTGACGGCCAGCTTCCTGGAACGCTTTCAGGATCGCTTCGGCGCCAAGCCGGCCGAATGGCATTCCGATCTCGCGCCGAAGATGCGGGAAAAGGTCTGGCGTCAGGCTGTGACCGGCGAGGTTCGGGTCGTGGCCGGGGCGCGTTCGGCGCTCTTCCTGCCCTTCGAGGATCTCGGGCTGATCATCGTCGATGAAGAGCATGATCCCGCCTACAAGCAGGAGGATCGCGTTTATTATAATGCGCGCGATATGGCCGTGGTGCGCGGCCGCATCGGTGATTTTCCCGTCGTGCTGGTGTCGGCGACGCCTTCGGTCGAGAGCCAGGTTAACGGCCAGAGCGGGCGCTACACGACAATCCATCTGCCGACTCGCTTCGGCGATGCGGCGCTTCCGGATCTGCATCTGATCGATATGCGCCGGCATGCGCCCGAGCGCGGCGGCTTTCTTTCGCCGGTCATGATCCGCGCGATCGGCAAGACGGTTGCCAAGGGCGAGCAGGCGCTCTTGTTCCTCAATAGGCGCGGCTATGCGCCGCTGACGCTCTGCCGGGTCTGCGGCCACCGGTTTCAATGCCCTCAATGTTCGAGCTGGCTGGTGGAGCACCGTTTCCGCAACCAGATCCAATGTCATCAATGCGGCTATGCCGAGCGCACGCCGGAGGCCTGCCCCGAATGCGGCACGCTCGACCACCTCGTCGCCTGCGGGCCGGGCGTCGAGCGCATTGCAGAGGAGGTGGAGCGGCATTTCCCCGAGGCGCGGACGATCGTGCTCTCCTCGGACATCATGGGCGGCGTCAAGCGCTTGCGGCTGGAGCTGGAGGCCATCGCCAAGGGCGAGGCTGACATCGTCATCGGTACGCAGCTCGTCGCCAAGGGGCATAATTTCCCGCTGATGACGCTGGTCGGTATCGTCGATGCGGATCTTGGCCTGGCGAATGGCGATCCGCGCGCTGCCGAGCGGACATTCCAGCTCCTGTCGCAGGTGACAGGACGCGCCGGCCGAACTGGCTTGAAGAGCCACGGACTGCTGCAGACCTACCAGCCGCAGCATCCCGTCATGCAGGCGATCGTATCCGGCGACGCCAGTGCCTTTTACGAGCGCGAGATCTCGGAGCGGGAGAGGGCCATCTTGCCGCCCTTCGGCCGGCTTGCCTCGATCATCGTCTCGGCCGACAGCAGGCAGGATGCCGAAACCCATGCCCGCGGCATGCGCAATGCGGCGCCGCAGGTCTCGGGCATATCGGTACTGGGTCCGGCCGAAGCGCCGATCGCGCTGGTGCGCGGCCGCCATCGTTTCCGTCTGCTCGTGCACGGCAGGCGGAATTCCGACATGCAAGGCTTTCTGCGAGCCATGCTGGCGCAATCCCCAAAGGAGCGCGGCTCCGTGCAGGTGCAGCTCGATATCGATCCGCAAAGCTTTCTGTGATTGGCGCGGCAGATATCCTGGCCGCACCTTTCCCTTGTAATGCGGATCATGCCATAAGTCGGCCGTCTCACTTGACCTGATTTGTGCGCGGCTGATTTTGAGGGCGATCGATGGAGCTTTATTTTCCGACCGAATTCGGCGAGCGGCTTGCCTACTGTTCGGCTGCCATTACGGCGCTGATCGGCCTTTTCCTGATGTTCGCGCCGGGTTACACCTATCGCTTCCTCAAGCTGCAGGTGAAGGAAGGCCGTTCGGAAGCCTATGCCGAGGCTCGCTCGGCCGGCGGCTTCATGGTGGGTTTCGGTTTGGTGGCAATCCTGCTGGCGCAGCCGATGATCTATCTCGCGCTCGGTGCCGCCTTCGGCGTCGCGGCGTTCGGTCGCATTCTGTCGCTTATGTCCGATCGTGGCAGTATATTTCTAAGTCTTCTTCTTCTGGTTGTGCAGGCGATTCTTGCTGCGCTACCTTTTCTCTATGGTCTTGGCTATATTTGACCCGAAAACGGCTCCGGCGCGGCCATTTTTGCCTGCGCTATCCCCATGCTTTTCGAATTTTGCCATCATAAATTCGCCCGAATGGCGTATTCGTCGAATACGCGTGTTGCGAGTCTCAATATCCTATGTTAGACGAACCCCGAATTTCGGATGAGGCAGGAGCGCGCTCCTGCTGATTTCTGGGGGAAATCAAAACGAATTCAAGGGCATATCGCTTCCGTCACTCGGAAGTTTGGTTCTTGGGTTGAAATCAGGGAATTTTGTGCCCGTGGCAGACACATCCCAGCATGTTTCTGGTGTCGCAGAACGATATGCCTCGTCGCTGTTCGAATTGGCTCTTGAAGAGGGTGCCGTACCGGCAGTGGCCGCCGATCTCGATCGGTTCCAAGCCATGCTCGACGAAAGCGAAGATCTGAAGCGCTTCGTCCTCAGCCCGGTCTTTTCGGCTGAAGAGCAGGTCGGCGCGATCCAGGCGCTGGCAACGAAGGCCGGCTTCGGCGCTTACGTCACCAATTTTCTGAAGCTTGTGGCCAGCAATCGGCGCCTTTTTGCGCTGCCGGGCATGATCAAGGCTTTCCGCATCATCGCCGCCCAGCATCGCGGCGAGATTTCCGCCGAGGTCACCTCGGCCCATGCGCTGACTCCGGCGCAGGAAGATGAATTGAAGGCGGCGCTGAAGGGCGTCACCGGCAAGGACGTGACGATTGTCGTCACCGTCGATCCGTCGATCCTTGGCGGCCTGATCGTCAAGGTCGGTTCGCGTCAGATCGATACGTCCCTTCGCACCAAACTCTCCACCCTTAAGCTTGCATTGAAAGAGGTCGGCTGATGGATATCCGCGCCGCGGAAATTTCCGCAATTCTGAAAGATCAGATCAAAAACTTCGGCAAGGAAGCTGAAGTCTCCGAAGTCGGCCAGGTTCTCTCCGTCGGTGACGGTATCGCCCGCGTCTACGGTCTGGACAACGTCCAGGCCGGCGAAATGGTCGAATTCCCCGGCGGTATCCGCGGCATGGCCCTGAACCTCGAAGCCGACAATGTCGGCGTGGTTATCTTCGGCTCCGACCGCGACATCAAGGAAGGCGACACCGTCAAGCGCACGGGCGCGATCGTTGACGTTCCGGTCGGTCCGGAACTGCTCGGCCGCGTTGTCGACGCGCTCGGCAATCCGATCGACGGCAAGGGCCCGATCAATGCGACCCGCCGTTCGCGCGTCGACGTCAAGGCTCCGGGTATCATTCCGCGCAAGTCGGTTCATGAGCCGATGTCGACCGGCCTCAAGGCCATCGACGCTCTGATCCCGGTTGGCCGCGGCCAGCGCGAGCTCGTCATCGGCGACCGCCAGACCGGCAAGACCGCCATCATTCTCGACACGATCCTGAACCAGAAGGCCATCCACGATGCCGGCCCGGACAGCGAAAAGCTGTACTGCGTCTACGTCGCCGTCGGCCAGAAGCGTTCGACCGTTGCCCAGTTCGTCAAGGTGCTCGAAGAGCGCGGCGCGCTGAAGTATTCGATCATCGTTGCCGCGACCGCTTCCGACCCGGCTCCGATGCAGTTCCTCGCTCCGTTTGCCGGTTGCGCCATGGGCGAATACTTCCGTGACAACGCCCAGCACGCGCTGATCGGCTATGACGACCTGTCCAAGCAGGCCGTTGCTTACCGTCAGATGTCGCTGCTGCTGCGCCGCCCGCCGGGCCGCGAAGCCTATCCGGGCGACGTTTTCTACCTGCACTCGCGTCTCCTTGAGCGCGCCGCAAAGATGAACGACGAGAAGGGCGCTGGCTCGCTCACCGCTCTCCCGGTCATCGAAACGCAGGGTAACGACGTTTCGGCCTTCATTCCGACCAACGTGATCTCGATCACCGACGGCCAGATCTTCCTCGAAACCGACCTGTTCTATCAGGGTATCCGTCCGGCCGTTAACGTCGGTCTCTCGGTTTCGCGCGTCGGTTCGTCCGCTCAGATCAAGGCGATGAAGCAGGTTGCCGGCTCGATCAAGGGCGAACTCGCCCAGTATCGCGAAATGGCCGCCTTCGCCCAGTTCGGTTCCGACCTCGATGCGGCAACGCAGCGCCTGCTGAACCGCGGTGCCCGCCTGACCGAGCTCCTGAAGCAGCCGCAATTCTCGCCGCTGAAGACGGAAGAGCAGGTTGCGGTGATCTTCGCCGGCGTCAACGGCTACCTCGACAAGCTGCCTGTTGCTCAGGTCGGCAAGTTCGAGCAGGGCCTGCTGTCCTACCTCCGCTCGGAAGGCAAGGAAATCCTCGACGCCATCCGTACCGAAAAGGCCATCAGCGACGCGACGAAGGGTAAGCTCACCGCTGCTCTCGACAGCTTCGCCAAGTCTTTCGCGTAATCGGGCCCAAGCTCTAGGACGGACCAAGGATGCCTTCACTCAAGGATCTGAAAAACCGGATCGCCTCCGTCAAGGCGACGCAGAAGATCACCAAGGCGATGAAAATGGTCGCCGCGGCGAAGCTTCGGCGTGCGCAGGAGGCGGCCGAGGCCGCCCGGCCTTATTCGCAGCGCATGGCCGCTGTTCTGGCCAATATCTCGGCTGCCGTCAGCGATGCTGACGGTGCGCCGCTGCTGATGACCGGAACCGGCAAGAGCGATGTGCATCTGCTCGTCGTTTGCACGGCCGAGCGTGGCCTTTGCGGCGGCTTCAATTCGCAGATTTCGCGCTTCGCCCGCGACCATGCCCGCAAGCTTCTGGCCGAAGGCAAGACGGTGAAGATCTTCACCGTCGGCAAGAAGGGCTATGACGTCCTTCGCCGCGAATATGCATCGCTGATCGTCGAGCGCAAGGAACTGCGCGACGTCAAGCGCATCGGCTTCGACAATGCCGACGCCATCGGCAAGCGTATCATCGATATGTTCGAAGCCGGCGAATTCGACGTTTGCACGCTGTTCTACTCCGAATTCAAGTCGGTGATCAGCCAGGTGCCGACGGCACAGCAGCTCATCCCGGCTTCGGCTCCGGCCGTCGTCGAACAAGACGCAGCCCACAAGGGTGCCGTCTACGAATACGAGCCGGATGCGGCTTCGATCCTCGCGGACCTGATCCCGCGCAACATCTCCGTCCAGATCTTCCGCGCGTTGCTCGAAAACGTCGCCGGCGAGATGGGCGCCAAGATGAGTGCGATGGACAATGCGACGCGCAACGCTGGTGAGATGATCAACAAGCTGACGCTGAACTACAACCGTCAGCGTCAGGCACAGATCACCAAGGAATTGATTGAAATCATTTCGGGCGCGGAAGCGCTCTGAGGTTAGGGAAAGAGGGTAAGAAAATGGCTGACGCAGCTACCCCCGCAGGTTCTGTCGGTAAGGTTACTCAGGTTATCGGCGCCGTTGTGGACGTTGCTTTCGACGGCGAGCTCCCGGCGATCCTGAACGCGCTTGAAACCGACAATAACGGTAATCGTCTGGTTCTCGAAGTCGCACAGCACCTCGGCGAAAATTCCGTTCGCACCATCGCCATGGACTCGACCGAAGGCCTGGTTCGTGGACAGCGTGTCAACGACACCGGTGCACCGATCTCGGTTCCGGTCGGACATGAGACGCTCGGCCGTATCATGAACGTCATCGGCGAGCCCGTCGACGAAGCAGGTCCGCTGAACACCTCCAAGAAGCGCGCCATCCACCAGGATGCTCCGTCCTACGTCGAGCAGTCCACGGAATCTCAGATCCTCGTCACCGGCATCAAGGTCGTCGATCTCCTCGCTCCTTACGCAAAGGGCGGTAAGATCGGCCTGTTCGGCGGCGCCGGCGTCGGCAAGACCGTTCTCATCATGGAGCTGATCAACAACGTCGCCAAGGCGCACGGTGGTTACTCGGTATTCGCAGGCGTGGGTGAACGCACCCGCGAAGGCAACGACCTCTACCACGAAATGATCGAATCGGGCGTCAACAAGCATGGCGGCGGCGAAGGCTCCAAGGCTGCGCTCGTGTACGGCCAGATGAACGAACCGCCGGGCGCGCGCGCTCGCGTCGCTCTGACCGGTCTGACTGTTGCTGAGAACTTCCGCGATGAAGGCCAGGACGTTCTGTTCTTCGTCGACAACATCTTCCGCTTCACGCAGGCTGGTTCGGAAGTGTCGGCTCTGCTCGGCCGTATTCCTTCGGCGGTGGGTTATCAGCCGACGCTCGCAACCGACATGGGCCAGATGCAGGAACGCATCACCACGACGACGACCGGCTCGATAACCTCGGTTCAGGCCATTTACGTTCCGGCCGACGACTTGACCGACCCGGCACCGGCAACCTCGTTCGCCCACCTGGACGCAACCACCGTTCTGTCGCGCTCGATCGCCGAAAAGGGCATCTACCCGGCCGTCGACCCGCTCGACTCCACCTCGCGCATGCTCGACCCGATGGTCGTCGGCGAAGAGCACTACGAAGTTGCCCGTAAGGTCCAGTCGACGCTGCAGCGCTACAAGGCCCTGCAGGACATCATCGCCATCCTGGGCATGGACGAATTGTCCGAAGACGACAAGCTGGCTGTTGCCCGCGCCCGCAAGATCGAGCGCTTCCTGTCGCAGCCGTTCTTCGTCGCAGAAGTCTTCACCGGTTCGCCGGGCAAGCTCGTCGCTCTCGAAGACACGATCAAGGGCTTCAAGGGCCTCGTCAACGGCGAATACGACCACCTGCCGGAAGCTGCCTTCTACATGGTCGGCTCGATCGAAGAAGCGATCGAAAAGGCCAAGAAGCTGGCTGCCTAATCAGGCCAATCCATCGGCGCGCGGCTTTGCCCGCGCGCCCTTGCCTTGCGAATAAGACAATCGAGAAGTGACGGGTCATGGCTGACAATTTCAATTTCGAACTGGTTTCTCCGGAGCGCCTGCTGCTGTCGGAACAGGTCATCGATGTCGTCATCCCCGCCAGCGAAGGCGAGATGACCGTCATGGCGAACCATGCGCCGACCATGACCACCATCAAGCCGGGCGTCGTCAAGGTGCATTCCGCTTCGGGCAAGAAGCAGGACTACGTCGTTTTCGGCGGCTTCGCCGACATCCTGCCGACCGGTTGCACGCTGCTCGCCGAATCCGCCGTTCCGGTCGAGGACATGAGCCGCGACGAGCTGGACCGCCGCATCAATGCCGCCAAGGCCGAGCTCGAAGATGCCGAGCATCATGAGCACAAGTCGCGCCTGGAGCACTTCATCATGGAACTCTCGCATCTGCGTGGCTCGATCCCGCAGGATTGATGCGATCCAAACATTGATAAGTGAGATGAAAGCGGTCCTGTGGGCCGCTTTTTTGTTATCCGTATGCTCTCATTTGAAATACCATGCACTCAAAAGGGCTGCTGAGTTTTGTCGATGAGCAGCCCTAAGTTGCCAGCAGGATTGAGAATATCAGGCACAATGTCATCGGTTGTGAACGGGATGCCGTCAGGCCCGACACTGCGAAGATAATAGTGATTGGCACCTGTGCGCTGATAGTAGAAGAGCTTCTGGTTTGGCAGCGTACCGAGCTGGAAGGGGTCGGCCACGAAAATTACATTGTTTTGTCCTGCTGCCTTTTGCAGCTCCTCCAAAGAGCTTGGATAAGATCCATGCTGCAGCCGGTATAACTCTATGGCCGGAACCAAGGCGTTGAGTGTCTGCGATGCGAGTCGCTTCTTCAGATCATCGGCAATGCCGCCGTGCTCGACGAACCCCTTATAATAGAGACCTCCATAAATGACGACGGTGACAAGTATTCCGAACGTTCCAAGCGTCGCTAACAGTCGTCCCCCTTTCTTTCTGGTTAGCAATCCCCAAAGAATAGCTGTGATACCAAAGGGTACGCCAAGGAGCGGAAAGAATGAAAATCCAGCAATGACATATGGCGCAGCGCCAAGTCGCTGCTGACTGTCTATCATGAAAATGCCTCGCGCCAGCGCAGCAATAACGATGTTCGGCTCTTCTCGCGAACCTACCGGAAGATTAGCTTTTGCTTGTTACACCAGAAGTAACGCCCAACCTGGATTGTATGAGCCAGATTGAGACCGCTTGCAATATACATAGGAAATAACGGAACGGCATTTTGATGTGAACCGGTTACAGTCGCGAACGACTTCCATGTTTGCGATTCTCCGACAAACTCACGATCTAGATTCTAGCGATTTTCCGCCAACAGAAACCGATGCAACTGAGCCGCCTCGGGAGAGAGCGAGCGAAAGCGCGGTGCGCCAAGATAATATCCGAAGCCGCTCTCGACGCGATCGTTGCCGATGGTGACGAGCGCGCCGGATTGCAGGTATTCCTCGATGAGGCCGAGGCTGCCGAGCGCTATGCCTTCGCCCCGGAGCGCTGCTTCCACCGCCATGATATAGGTGGAGAAGGACAGGCGAGGTCGCGGCGGCTTGCCCTTCAAGGGGTCTCCGATGCGGCCGAACCATTGGCGGAAGCTGATCCAATGGGCGTTGGCGCGTTCGTAGTCGATGAGATCGAGCCCGGCGATATCGACCGCCGTTAGCGCCTGCGGGTTGAGACCGCGGGCTGCCAGGTAATCCGGCGAGGCAACCGGGACCAGCACCTCGTTCAAGAGTGGCGTCAGGCTCCAGCGCGGATGCTCGCCGGTGGAATAGATGATGATGAGATCGTGGTTCTCCGAGGCAAGTTCGGAATGCACGTCCGTCGTCAGCAGGCGCACGGAGATGCCGGGGCTCTCCTTGCCGAAATCCCTGAGCCGCTGCCCGAGCCAGAGATGCGAGATCGAGCCGCTTGCGGCGATCGAGATGATTTCGCCCGTGCCGGCGCGAAAGGGTTCCAGGCTCTCCTCCAGATATTCCAGCGTGGCACGGACGCGCTGAAACAGCCGCTCGCCATCCGGCGTCAGCGCCAGATTGCGGCCTCGGCGGGTAAAGAGCGTCGCGCCGAGATGATCCTCAAGCCCCTTGATGCGGCGGCTGACGGCGGCCTGGGTGATATTGAGCTCCCGGCCGGCGCGGGAGAAGTTCATGGCGCGCGCGGCCGCATCAAACACGCGGAAGGCCTCCAGCGGTATTTTCTCTAGCATCGCCTCTCCATAACTTCAGATCATCAATATTCCCGATAATTCGCCGGATTTGAAGATCTGAAATTGTGATGCAGGATTATGACAAGATTTTCAGCCGCTTTTCCAAGGGGATCTCCGCGTGTCCTTCTCCATTTCCGCCATCCCAGACATTCGTTTCGGCGAGGGTGCGCTCTCCGGCCTTCCCGCTGCGGTCAAATCCTTCGACGGCGTCGGCGCCGTTCTGCTTGTCATCGATGCCTTCCTGGCGCAGTCCGGCCTTGCCGCCAGGGTCAGCTCCGAGCTTGCCGAAGCAGGCGTGAACACGCAGGTCTATTCCGATTTTGCCGGCGAGCCGAAGCTTGCGCATCTGCATGCAGCGATCGAAGCTGGGCAAGGGGCGGATATGGTGATCGGCATCGGCGGCGGCTCGGCCCTCGATATAGGCAAGATCGTCGCCTGCTGCATCGCCTCCGGCGAGGATCCGATGCATTATGCGCTGGCCGCTAACCCGCTGCCGAAGAACCCGCTGAAGAAGATCATGATCCCGACCACGGCCGGCACGGGATCGGAAACATCGGCCACGAATATCTTTGCCGGGCCTGAGGGCAAGAAGCTCTGGATCTGGGGGCCGGAAACAAAGGCCGATCTCGTCATTCTCGATCCCGCGCTGACGAAGACCTTACCCGCTAACCTTACCGCATGGTGCGGTTTCGATGCTTTCATCCACGCCTTCGAGGCAGCGACGAATCGCAACACGCATCGCGGCGCGCAATTTTATGCGCATCAAGCGCTGCGGCTGATCACCGGCGCTCTGGAGACGGCCGTCAAGCAACCCAACGATATCACCGCGCGCGGCGACGTATTGCTTGGCTCCTGCTTTGGCGGTATTGCGATCGACAATTGCGGCACGGCGATCGCTCACAATATCAGCCATGCACTGGCGGGCCTCGGTCCTGTCCATCATGGGCTTGCGACCGCTCTCGGCTTCGAAGTGACGCTTCCGTGGCTGGTTGAGGCGGATACGGCAGATCTGAATGCTGCGGCCAAGGCTTGCGGCCTCGCCAGCGCTGCTGAACTTCCCGCTTTCGTTTCCAACTGGATGGACCGCTGCGGTATCGTGCGCGCGCTGCCGGCTGCCTTCAAACCTTTCGATGCCTCCGATCTCGCCCGCGAGATGCGGGCGACCGAAAACCAGCCCATGCGGCGCTCTACGATCCGCGACGTGACGGATGCTGACATCGACCGCTTTGCTGCCGCCGTCATGGCGCTGCCGAAAGGAATTTAAGATGACCAAGAATTACACGCGCGACTATTGGGAAAGCGTCCTCTCCGGCCTCAAGTCCGAAGGTCGTCACTTCATCGACGGCGCCCACCGTGCCGCCGCATCGGGCGAGACCTTCATCCGCATCCGGCCGATGGATGGAAAGCCAGGCGCTGAGCTTGCCCGTGGCAATGCGGCGGACATCGACGCTGCCGTCGCCTCCGCCCGCGCTGCCTTCGAAAATGGCGTCTGGCGCAAGAAGGAGCCGCTCGAACAGAAGAAGATCATGCTGAAATGGGCCGATCTCATCCGCGCCAATGGCGATGAGCTGGCTATGCTTGAGACGATCGATGTCGGCAAGCCGGTCATGGCGTCGCTCGGCGTCGATGTGCGTCTCTGCGCCGAAGGTATCCAGTTCTACGGCGAGATGATCGACAAGATGTATGACGAGATTGCGCCGACCGGCCCGAATGCGCGTGCCTTGGTGCGCAAGGTGCCGCTTGGCGTCATCGGGGCGATCACGCCCTGGAACTATCCGATGATCATCGACGCCTGGAAGCTCGGGCCTGCGATCGCGGCTGGCAATTCCGTCGTGCTGAAGCCGGCGGAACAATCCTCGCTTTCGGCGATCCGGCTTGCCGAACTCGCGATCGAAGCCGGCCTGCCGGCAGGCGTCTTCAACGTCGTCACGGGTTATGGCGAGGAGACCGGGAAGCCGTTGGCGCTGCACATGGATGTCGACATGATCGCCTTTACCGGCTCGACCGAGGTCGGCAAGCTGATCATGGGCTATGCGGCGCAATCGAACGTCAAGCGCGTGGCGCTGGAGCTTGGCGGCAAGTCGCCGCTGGTCGTGTTTGAAGACGCCGATCTCGATGCGGCGGCCGTCGCTGCCGCCTGGGGCTGTTTCTACAATTCCGGCGAAACCTGCCATGCCTCGACACGTCTGATCGTGCAGCGTTCGGTGCAGGACAGACTGATCGAGAAGATCGAGGCTGTCACCCGCTCCGACATCGCGCTCAAGCATCCGCTCGACCCCGCAGCGCAGATCGGCGCGCTGATCGAGGAAGAGCACATGAACAAGGTGCTGGCGATGATCGCGGCCGGCGAAAAGGAAGGCGCGCGCCGTGCCTTCGGCGCCGAGCGCGTCTTGAGCGAAACCGGCGGCTATTATGTCTCGCCGGGTGTCTTCGTCGACATGACCAACGATATGAGCCTGGCGCGGCAGGAAATCTTTGGTCCGGTGCTGGCCGCCATTCCCTTCGATACCGAAGAGGAGGCGCTGAAGATCGCCAACGATACGATCTACGGGCTTGCCGGAGCCGTCTTTACCAAGGACATGGATCGCGCTCATCGTTTCTCCGAGGCTATCCATGCGGGTACGGTGTGGATCAACACCTACGACATGTCGAACTTCGCGACACCGTTCGGCGGCTTCAAGCAGTCCGGTTTCGGACGCGACCGCTCGGTGCATGCGATCGATAAATACTGCGATTACAAGACGATCTGGCAGCAGTTCGGCTGAGGGATCGATATCGGCATGATCCTTTTCTAAGGGTCATGCCCGGAGGATAAAGGGGAGCCATAATGAGCAAGATCGTTTCCATCGAGATCACCCATCATCGCCTGCCGCTCGATCCGGCATTCAAGGCGAGCTGGGATGGCCGTCCGCGTCGGCATTTCGATGCGACCATCGTGCGCGTCCGAGACGATGAAGGCCGCGAAGGCATCGGCTCCGGCGACCTGATGAAGGGCTTCGAAGGGCACGAGGATCTGTTCATCGGGCAGGACCCTCGGCATGTCGAACGGCATTATGAAGTCCTCTCGCACATCAACTTCCATTACGGCCGCTGCTGGCCGATGGACCTGGCTTTGTGGGATCTCTCCGGCAAGATCACTGGCGAGCCGGTCTGGCGGATGCTCGGTGGCCGCGCCAGCAGGGTTCGGCTCTATGCATCCTCCGGCGTGCTGCGCGAACCCTCCGCGATGGCCGATCAGGCCGAGCGTTATATCGACGAAGGCTTTCCGGCCATGAAGGTGCGCTTCTCCTCCTCTTCGGGCGGCCGCGGCGGCTGGCGCGAGGACGTCAAGGCGCTGGAAGCGATCCGCGCCCGCGTCAGCGACCGGCTGGAACTGATGGTCGACTGCAATCAGGGCTGGCGCATGCCCTGGGATACGACCTTGCCCTGGACCTTCAAGGACGCGCTTGCTGTTGCCAAGGAACTGGAACGGCTTGGCGTCTACTGGATGGAGGAGCCGCTTCACCGCTCGGATCGCAAGGGCATGAAGGAATTGAAGGAGGCAACGTCGGTCCGCATCGTCGGCGGCGAGATGACGCGTGAGCTCTATGAATTTCGCGATATCATCGAAGAGCGTGCCTTCGATGTCATCCAACCCGATGTCGCCCTTGTCGGCGGCATCACCGGTTGCCGGCGGCTGGCCTATCAGGCGCGCGAGGCGGGCGTGCAGTTCACGCCGCATTCCTGGACGAACGGTATCGGGGTTCTCGCCAACGCGCATTTGACCGCCGGTGTCGCCGATAGCGCCTGGCTCGAATATCCCTACGACAATCCGGAGTGGAGCGAAGCTCGCCGCGATTATCCGATGGCCTCGCCGCTCAAGCACGATGCCGGCTGGCTGGATCTCGGCGTCGCACCGGGACTCGGCATCGTTCTTGATGAGGAGCGACTGAAGGCAACGCGCATCTAAAGGCGCCTGCGGGATTGGGCAGCAAGGCCGTGGCATATGGGGTGCTGAGGTGCCGCAAGTTCCTTCTCCCCTCGGGGAAAAGGTGGCCCGAAGGGTCGGATGAGGGGGTAATCGATTTGAATGCGGGGATTTTCGTGCTCTTGGCAGCCCCCTCATCCGCCTGACGGCACCTTCTCCCCGAGGGGAGAAGGGGAGCGCGGCGCCGATGTGTCTCACAGGCGACGGCCCAATACTACGCAGTGGCGGGTCGCATGACTTTGCTTTCCCGCGTTCGCGCCCACTGAATGACAGGCCGTTCGAGTAGCACATAGCTCAACGTGCCGATGGCGAAGATGATGGCGGTTGCGATGAGACTTGAGACGATCCAGCCGCCCAGCACATCGTCCGAACCCGCGCCGAAGGATGAGGGGAACAGCTGCGGCATCAAGGTCAGCACGATATCCTGCCAGATATAGACGCCGAAGGAGACGGTGGCGACATAACGGCTCACGGGATTGTCGAGCAGCTTTGCCAGCAGCAGCGATTGCGTAAGCGCGCAAAGCGCGATCGCGGCCGCGAGGGGCAGCAGCGGAAATTGATAGGGAATGTCGAGCCAGGCATAGCCTTCCGCCGCACCGCCGATCGACTGCGGCAGCTGCCACGCACCCATGACGATCGCGAGCGCGCCGATGATGTCATAGATCGCCGAGCGGCGGGCTGGGAGGAGTATCTGGATGCCGGCGGCGAGCGCGCCGATCGCGAATATGGCAAAGAAGCCGATCGGGTTGTAGCGCGGCATCCATTCCTTGGCGCCGCCCTGGAAGCCATATCGCCATCCTTGCCCGACATTGTCGGTCGGCAGATAGGTCACTACGAGCCAATGGCCAATCAGGGATATAGCGATGATGCCGATCCAGAGCAGGCGGCTGACCAGTATGGAGCGTGATCTCATTTTTGGATGAAACAACAGCAGGAAGCCGATCGGCAGGAGAACATAGCAGGTCGTCTCGAAGGGGATCGACCATAAAGGCCCATCGCCCTGCACCGGGAAAAAGGTGCGCCAATGCCATTGGCTCATCAGGAAGAAACCGGCGATGTAGCGGCCGACCAGTTCCGCGTCTAGCGGAAAGTTATAGATGGTGAAGCTGATCAGGAAGCCGACCGTCAGGGCAAACCAGAAGCCCGGCAGAATACGCGCTGCCCGGCGCATGGCATAGATTTTCAGCGAAGGTAGGGGTTGGGCTCTATCCAGCGCCAACCAGAAGGGGCGCGCAAGAAGGAAGCCGCTGAGGACGAAGAAGACCGAGACGCCGTGATTGCCGAAGCGCGCCAATATGAAGGTTACATCCAGGGCTGGTGGGATCTTGTAGAAATTCATTCGGAGCACGAGATGGTGAACAAGCACCATTAGACATGCGACGGCGCGCATGAAATCCGCTCCTCCCAGCCGCTTGGCGTTCTCCATTCCCGTATCCGCCCGAAATCTCGCTCTATTGCGTTAGGTCATTGCGGCGGTTTCGGCAAGCGTGATCCTTGAAGGCAGGACGCCCGGACCCATCGTTGCCGGGTCCGAGCGTCGGACCGATCTCCCGCACCTGCCAGAAACGAGAGATCGGATTCCTGTGTTGGGATAGGGATCAGGCGGCAACGGAGCGGTAGGGGCGCGTGACGCGAGCTGGCTTTAAGGCGTTGCTCCACCATGTCAGCCGCGCAATCATGAGAACAAGGGATTTTCTGGCATCGAGCGGGTTTTCAAGCGCGCCATCCTCGGCAAATCTGCCCCAGGGATTGGCGAAGCTTACCGTATCGCGCACCGTGACCGTGTGCAGTTCGGCAAAGACGAGCCGCAACTGTTCCACCGCGCGCAGGCCGCCGGAGATGCCGCCATAGGAGACGAAGGCGACGGGTTTGCCATGCCAGGGCTCATAGACGAGATCGAGCACCAATTTCAGTGAGGCGGTGAAACTGTGATTGTATTCGGGCGTGACGATAATGAAGGCATCGGCATCCGAAAGCCGCTCCGATAAAGCTCCGACGCCGGGATGCTCGCGATTGTGCGCGAAAGGCAGATCGAATTCGAGAGGATCGATCAGATCGATGTCTATAAGCGGATAATGCGCCAATTCGCGGGCGACCCATTTGACCACCCGGTCGCATAGCCGACCCGGACGCGTGCTGCCGTAGATGATCGCCAGCCGGGTTCTTTCTGTCATGTCTTGCTCCTGCTTTACGCGGTTCGGAGCCAGGGTTATAAAACCTCAAGTAAAGTTGAGGTCAATAGCGAAAATGGGAAAAATCGATCCGGCTCAATTTCCGAAGCTGCTGACGGTCGGCGAGGTGGCTGCACGCAGCGGCGTGGCTGTATCGGCGTTGCATTTCTATGAAGCGAAAGGCCTGATCGAGAGCCATCGCAGCAGCGGCAATCAGCGGCGCTATCCTCGCGAAGTGCTGCGGCGAGTCTCCGTCATCAAGGTAGCCCAACGCGTTGGTATTCCGCTTGCCGAGGTTCAGGCGGCTCTTCAATCGCTGCCGCAGGGTCGCACGCCAACAGCATCGGACTGGAAGGCGCTTTCGGAGCTATGGAAGGATGATCTCGACGCCCGCATCAAGCGCCTGCAGGGACTTCGCGATCAGCTGGACAGCTGTATCGGCTGCGGCTGCCTTTCGCTCGATAGCTGTCCCTTGCGCAATCCCTGGGATCAGCTTTCCGAGGAAGGCGCAGGCCCGCGGCTGCTCGATCCCGGAGAGTGAATTGGCCGCTTAGAGCAATTCCAGGAAAAGTGCGCAGCGGTTTTCCGTCCGGAATTGCGTGAAAACAAAGAGATAGAGCGGCTTAGAGATTCCGTGAAAAACTGAACCGCTCAGGCGTGGACGTGGTTCTCTGCCATATAGCTGTCGAGCGCTGCGGCTTCTTCCTTCGAGAGGTAGAGGCCCTTCTTGGAACGGCGCCATAGGATATCTGTTGCGCTATAGGCCCATTCCTGTTCGATCAGATATCGTACTTCCGCCTCATAGAGATCGCTTCCGAAACACCGGCCGAGATCGGCGATCGTCTTGGCGTTGCCCAGGATCATGGCAGCGCGCGTGCCGTAGCGGCGGATGAGCCGGCGGGCATGCGGATCGGCAAGGAAGGGGTAACGCGACTTGAGCTTAGTGACTTCGGCCTCATAGCCGCGAACCGGAAAATCGCCGCCGGGGAGCGAGCTGCCGGCAGTCCAGGGTTTACCCTTGAGGCCGATGGCTTCGCCGATCTTTTCCAGCGCATGTTCGCCAAGGCGTCGATAAGTGGTAAGCTTGCCGCCAAAGACGTTGAGCAGCGGCGCCTGGCCTTCTTCTCCCTCGACCTTGAGAACGTAGTCGCGCGTGGCTTCCTGCGCTTTCGATGCGCCATCGTCATAGAGCGGGCGCACGGCCGAGTAGGTCCAGACGATATCCTCGGGCCGGACAGGCTCTTTGAAATATTCGCTGGCGGCATTGCAGAGATAGGTGGTTTCCCCCTCGGTGATTTTCACATCTTTCGGATCGTCCTTGTAGTCGCGATCCGTGGTGCCGATCAGCGTGAAATCCTGCTCGTAGGGAATGGCGAAGATGATGCGGTTGTCCGGGTTCTGGAAGAAATAGGCGCGCGGGTCATCGAACTTCTTGCGCACGACGATATGGCTGCCCTGAACGAGACGGACATTGTGCACCTGGTTTTTGCCGAACGTACCGGACAGTACCTGATCGACCCAGGGGCCTGCTGCATTGACCAGCATGCGGGCGCGAAACTGACGCTTCTCGCCGCTGATCGTATTTTCCGTTTCGATCGCCCAGACTGCGCCTTCGCGCCGGGCGGAGACCACCTTCGTCCGCGGCATGATCGTCGCGCCGCGGTCGGCTGCGTCGCGGGCATTCAATACGACCATGCGGGCATCGTCGACCCAGCCGTCGGAATATTCGAAGGCTTTGGTGAAGAGCGCCTTCAGCGGCTTGCCCGCGGGATCCTTCTTCATGTCCAGCGTCGCGGTCGGGGGGAGCAGCTTTCGTCCGCCGAGGTGATCGTAGAGGAAAAGGCCGAGGCGGATCAGCCAGGCCGGGCGGATGCCGCCCTTATGGTAAGGCAGGACGAAACGCATCGGCCAGATGATGTGCGGCGCCATGGCCCAGAGCACTTCGCGCTCCATCAGCGATTCGCGCACGAGACGGAATTCATAATGTTCGAGGTAGCGCAGGCCGCCATGAATGAGCTTTGTGGCGCCTGACGACGTGCCGGAGGCGAAGTCGTTCATCTCGGCAAGCGCGACCTTGTAGCCGCGCCCGGTGGCGTCGCGGGCGATGCCGCAGCCATTGATGCCGCCGCCGATAACGAAAATATCGTAGACCTGCTCGCTCACCCGCCCCTCCGCAAAGGTCAGCCATCCCCTGAAGATGGAAAATCGAAACTAATCCATCTAAAGCGAAACAGATACGAATGTCAAACGAACGTTTCTTGACGGAAAGTGCGCGGGTCAGGCCGATCTGCGAGCGGTTTCAACGAGATGGACGTCATGTTCCGCTGCGATGGAGCGCACGGATTCGATACTGCATTGGTCGGTGACGAAGGTGTGGACTTGCGAGAGATGACCAATGCGAACCGGGGCGGTTCGTTCGAACTTGGTGCTGTCGGCAACGAGAATGACGTGCCGGGCATTGGCGATGATGGCCTGTGCCACTTTCACTTCGCGAAAGTCGAAATCCAGGAGTGCGCCGTCGGGATCGATCGCCGAGGCGCCGATGACGGCATAATCCACCTTGAACTGCTTGATGAAATCGACGGCGGCCTCGCCGACGATGCCACCATCCGAACCGCGAACGACGCCGCCGGAAATGACGACTTCGATGGAGGGGAAAATACGCAACTTATTGGCAACGTTGATGTTATTGGTAATGACCATCAATTCGTGATGGCCAAGAAGCGCTTCGCCGACGGCTTCCGTCGTCGTGCCAATATTGATGAAAAGCGAGCTATTGTTGGGGATCAGGCTTGCTGCGGCACGGCCGATCGCCTGCTTTTCGGGTGCGGCAATAGACCGTCGCGCCTCATATTTCACGTTCTCGGTTCCGCCGGGAAAGATTGCGCCGCCATGCACGCGCGATAAAACGCGGCCGTCGCAGAGATCGTTCAGATCCTTGCGGATGGTTTGCGGCGTGACCGAGAAGCGCAACGCCAGCTCCTCTACGAGTACTCGTCCTTCCGCCTTGGCGATGTCGAGAATCTCGGTCTGACGTCCGGATAGGAACATGGTTTTCGCTCCCTTTCTTTCGTTTTTTCGTCATCATATGGTAAAGTGAAAATTCCGCAATTACTGACGCGCGAATTGTGCGATTTGGGAGGATTTCGTGTTTCATCCGAAGCTATTCGAAAATCGCAATGTCGTGGTCACCGGCGCCGGCCGCGGCATCGGGCTGGAGGTCGCGCGGCAGTTTCTCGATTGCGGCGCCCATGTCCTTGTCCATATCGGCCGTGATACTAGGCGCGATTTGCCTGACTTCCTGATGGAAGCGGAGGCCGACCGTCGCGCCTTCCTGATTGCCGGTGATTTCGCAGCCAGCAACGGCACGCGCGATTTCGTCAGCGCAGCCGGGGAGCGCTTCGACCGTATCGACGTGCTGGTCAACAATGCCGGCACCATGGTCGGGCGATTTCCCGCCGGCGAACTGACCGACGAGCAATACGAGCAGATCGTTCATCTCAATCAAACTTCCGTCGTGGAAGTGACGAGAGGGCTGTTGCCGCTGCTGCGGGGAGCCGGGCAGGCGGCAATCGTCAACACTGTTTCGATTTCGGCGCTGACCGGCGGCAGCCCAGGATCGGCGATTTATTCCGCTTCGAAGGCCTTTGTCGCGACCTACTCGAAAGGGTTGGCGCGCGAATTGGCGCCTGACGGCATCCGGGTGAATTGCGTCTCCCCCGGCACGATAGCGACCGATTTTCATGAGCGTTATTCATCGAGAGAAAAGCTGGAGCAGACGCGCAAATCGATCCCGCTTCAGCGCCTGGGCACGCCCGAAGATTGCGCGCCCGCCTATCTCTTTCTCGCAGCCCCGCTGCTTTCCGGCTACATCACCGGGCAGGTGATCGAGATCAACGGCGGGCAGCTTATCTGCTGATAAAACGGACCTTTTTTGGTTTTCCATGACTTTTCTCAATCAGCTTCTGATTTGATAATATTATAAGCATACATCCGGGGATTTCTTACTAGAGGCTGTTATATGTCGTCGTCTCTACCGCAGGGCGGTGCAGCGGAACGTGAGGTTGAGGAAATGACCGACAGGGCGCGAAAGTCGAGCGCCCTGCTGAAAGCACTATCGCATGAGACACGCCTCGCAATTCTCTTTATGCTTGCCAAGCACGAGAAAACGGTGATGGAGCTCGAGGCTCTTCTTGACCTGCCGCAGGCTGTCGTTTCGCAGCATTTGGCGCGCCTTCGTCTGGACAAACTCGTCGATACGCGCCGCGAGGGGCGGCTCATCCACTATGCTGTCGCTAAGTCGGAAATCTGCGCTGTTGTCGATTCCCTGCATAAAGCATTCTGTCCGGGCGAATGTTGAGGTCCGAAGCAGCCTTGCATGTTGCGTTCACTGGGCTGTCGGTCTAACCCTTTCACTTCGGGAGAGCGGGATGATCGACAAGCTGGAATTCTTCATCGCGCTGGCGAATCAGAAGCATTTCGGGCGCGCGGCCGAGGAATGCGGGGTGACGCAGCCGACCTTGTCGGCGGCGATCCGGCAATTGGAGGACCAGCTCGGCGTGATGCTTGTCAGCCGTGGTTCTCGCTTTCAAGGTCTGACGCCCGAGGGGCAGCGCGTGCTGGAATGGGCACGCCGCATCGTCGGCGACAGCCGTACGATGCGCGAGGAGATGCGGGCTGCGCGCAAGGGCCTTGCCGGCCATATCCGCATTGCTGCCATTCCGACAGCACTTGCCATGGTGCAGAAAATCACCACGCCTTTCCAGGAAAGACACCCGGACGTTACCTTCTCCATTTTATCGCGCAATTCGCTCCAGGTTCTGAGCCTGCTGGAAAATCTCGAGATCGATGCCGGTATCACCTATCTGGAAAACGAGCCGCTCGGCCGTGTTACCAGCGTGCCGCTCTATGCCGAGCGCTATCACCTCATCACCGCGGCAGGCAGCCCGTTTTCCGAGCGCGAGACGGTGACCTGGAAGGAAGTCGGCGATCTTCGGCTTTGTCTATTGACTGCCGATATGCAGAACCGGCGCATCATCAATCGGCATCTTGCCGAGGCGGGCGCGACCGCCAAGCCGACGCTGGAATCCAATTCGATGATCGTGCTGTTTTCGCATGTGCAGACCGGTCGCTGGGCGAGCATTATGCCGAAGAATATTGCCGATTCCTTCGGTTTTCCGGCGGATATTCATAAGATCCCGATCACGGAACCTGATGCCGAGCATCTTGTCGGCCTGGTCGCTACCCACCGCGAACCCTTTACGCCACTCGTCTCTGCCTTGTTGCATGAGGCGAGATTACTCGCAGAAGAGAACGGGAACCGATAGAAAATTTCTATCGAGTGACGGGACTGCCTTATTGATCCTTTGCCGTCTCCCTGCGAGCTTATCTTCATGGCGTGTCGATCGCGCGCCAGGAGGAAATGCCGCATAGGTCTTTTCTGAAGATTCGCCTTCGATCTTCGGAGCTATGCGCGGGAGGCTGCTAATGAGTTTGAATCAGGCTGCGGGCGATGTCGCGACCCGCGCCGGCACCATCATCGATAGCATGAAATCGATGGAGGGGCCGCTTTTGCCGATCCTGCACGGGATTCAAGATGAATTCGGCTATGTGCCGCAGGATGCGTTGCCTCTGATTGCCAAGGCACTGAACCTTTCGCGCGCCGAAGTGCATGGCGTCATGACCTTCTATCATGACTATCGCGATCATCCGGCAGGTCGTCATGTCCTGAAGCTCTGTCGTGCCGAGGCCTGTCAGTCGATGGGAGGCGATGCGCTTGCCGACCGCATCAAGCGGCTCCTGGGCATTGATTTCCATCAGACCACGCTCGATGGTAGTGTCACGCTGGAACCGGTCTACTGTCTCGGGCTTTGTGCCTGCGCTCCGGCTGCGATGCTCGACGGCGAACTCTATGGCCGCCTCGACGATGAGGGCGCGGACGACCTCGTGAAGGAGGCGCGCCAATGACGCTCACCATCTATATTCCCCGCGATGCCGCCGCCCTTTCGCTCGGTGCGGGGAAAGTGGCGAAATCGGTCGCGCAGGAAATCGCCAAACGCGGGCTCGATGCGCGCATCGTGCGCAACGGCTCGCGCGGCATGTTCTGGCTTGAGCCTCTGGTCGAAGTCGAGATTGGCGGCAAGCGTATCGGCTATGGACCGGTGAAGGCCACGGATGTTCCCGCACTCTTCGACGCCGGGCTCGCCGAAGGCGGCGAGCATCCGCTCTGTCTTGGGGAGGTCGAAAGCCTCCCATTCCTGAAAGAGCAGACCCGCCTAACCTTTGCCCGCTGTGGCATTACCGACCCGCTTTCGCTTGAGGATTATGGGGCTCATGGCGGCCTGAAAGGCCTGCGTCGTGCCATCAGCATGGCGGCTGGCGATATCGTCAAGGAAGTCACCGATTCCGGCCTGCGCGGCCGTGGCGGTGCGGGCTTCCCGACCGGCATCAAATGGAAGACGGTGCTGGATGCGCCGGGCGATCGCAAATATATCGTCTGCAACGCCGACGAGGGCGACAGCGGCACTTTCGCCGACCGGATGATCATGGAGGGCGACCCCTTCGTGCTGATCGAAGGTATGGCGATCGCGGGGCTGGCGACCGGCGCGACCAAGGGCTTCGTCTATACGCGCTCGGAATATCCGCACGCTATCGCGGCCATGACGGAAGCGGTCGAAATTGCGCGCAAGGCCGGCATTCTCGGCGCTTCGGTGCTCGGTTCCGGCAAAGCCTTTGACATGGAAATCCGCACCGGTGCGGGCGCCTATGTCTGCGGCGAGGAGACGGCGCTGCTGAACAGCCTCGAAGGCAAGCGCGGCATCGTGCGCGCCAAGCCGCCGCTGCCGGCGCATAAGGGCCTGTTCAACTGCCCCACAGTCATCAACAACGTGATCTCGCTCGCCTCGGTCCCCGTCATCATGGACAAGGGTGCTGCCTTCTACCGCGATTTCGGCATGGGCCGGTCGCGCGGCACGATCCCGCTGCAGATCGCCGGCAACGTCAAGCATGGCGGTCTCTATGAGACAGCCTTCGGCCTTTCGCTCGGCGATATCGTCGACAGGATCGGCGGCGGCACGGCGACGGGGCGGCCGGTCAAGGCGGTGCAGGTGGGTGGCCCGCTTGGCGCCTATTTCCCGCGCGCACTGTTCGACACGCCGTTCGACTATGAAGCCTTTGCAGCCAGGGACGGCCTGATCGGTCATGCCGGCATCGTCGTTTTCGACGATACCGCCGACATGCTGAAGCAGGCGCGGTTCGCGATGGAATTCTGCGCAGTCGAAAGCTGCGGCAAGTGCACGCCCTGCCGCATCGGCTCGACACGCGGCGTCGAGACGGCCGACAAGATCGCTAGAGGAATCGAGCCCGAGAAGAACCGGGTGCTGCTTGCCGATCTCTGCAACACGATGAAGTTCGGTTCGCTTTGCGCGCTCGGCGGCTTCACGCCCTATCCCGTGATGAGCGCGATGACCCATTTCCCGGAGGATTTTTCTCCGGCTCCCTTGATTGAAGCGGCGGAGTAAGATCCATGTCCCTCGTTCCAGAAATCGATTACGGCACGCCGGCCTCCACCTCCGAAACCATGGTGACGCTAACCATCGACGGCCGCCAGATCACGGTGCCCGAGGGCACCTCGATCATGCGTGCTTCGATGGAGGCAGGCATTCAGGTCCCGAAGCTCTGCGCCACCGACATGGTCGATGCCTTTGGCTCCTGCCGCCTCTGTCTCGTCGAGATCGAAGGCCGTAACGGCACGCCGGCCTCGTGCACGACACCGGTCGCACCCGGCCTTGTCGTTCACACGCAGACGGGCCGACTGAAGGATATCCGCCGCGGCGTGATGGAACTCTATATTTCCGACCATCCGCTGGACTGTCTGACCTGCGCGGCCAATGGCGATTGCGAGCTGCAGGATATGGCCGGCGCCGTCGGTCTGCGCGACGTGCGTTACGGCCATGAGGGCGACAACCACGTCAAGGCGCGCAACAACGGCGACATTAATCTGAAATGGATGCCGAAAGACGAGTCCAACCCCTATTTCACCTATGATCCGTCGAAGTGCATCGTCTGCTCACGCTGCGTGCGAGCCTGCGAGGAAGTGCAGGGTACTTTCGCTCTGACCATCGAGGGCCGTGGCTTCGGCTCGCGCGTTTCACCCGGAATGCATGAGAGTTTCATCGACTCGGAATGCGTTTCCTGCGGCGCCTGCGTGCAGGCCTGCCCGACGGCGACGCTGACCGAAAAGTCTGTCATATCGATCGGCCAGCCGGAGCACTCGGTCGTCACCACCTGTGCCTATTGCGGCGTCGGCTGTTCCTTCAAGGCGGAAATGCGCGGCGAGGAGCTGGTGCGCATGGTGCCTTGGAAGGACGGCCAGGCCAATCGCGGTCATTCCTGCGTCAAGGGTCGCTTTGCCTATGGCTATTCGACCCATAAGGACCGCATTCTCAACCCGATGGTCCGCGAGAAGGTTACGGATCCCTGGCGGGAGGTGACCTGGGACGAGGCCTTTGCCCATATCGCCACCGAGTTCAAGCGGCTGCAATATCAGTATGGCCGTGATTCGATCGGCGGCATCACCTCCTCGCGCTGCACCAATGAGGAAACCTATCTGGTGCAGAAGCTGGTGCGCGCCGGCTTCGGCAACAACAATGTCGATACCTGCGCCCGCGTCTGCCATTCTCCCACAGGCTACGGCCTTGGCCAGGCCTTCGGCACCTCGGCCGGAACGCAGAATTTCGACAGCGTCGAGCATTCTGATGTCGTCATCGTCATTGGCGCCAATCCGACGGATGGTCACCCGGTCTTCGGCTCGCGGCTGAAGAAGCGGCTGCGCCAGGGCGCCAAGCTCATCGTCATCGATCCGCGCCGTATCGATCTGGTGCGCACGCCGCATGTCGAGGCGAGCTATCACCTGCCGCTGAAGCCCGGCACTAACGTCGCCGTAATGACGGCACTGGCGCACGTGATCGTCACCGAAGGCCTGTTCGACGAGAAGTTCATCCGCGAACGCTGCGACTGGTCCGAATTCGAGGACTGGGCCGCCTTCGTTTCCGAGCCGCAACACAGCCCGGAGGAAACGGAAAAATACACGGGCGTTTCTCCCGAACTCGTACGCGAAGCCGCTCGTCTCTTTGCCAAGGGCGGCAACGGCGCGATCTATTACGGCCTCGGCGTCACCGAGCACAGCCAGGGCTCGACCACCGTCATGGCGATCGCCAATCTCGCCATGGTCACCGGCAATATCGGCCGTCCGGGCGTGGGCGTGAACCCGCTGCGCGGCCAGAACAATGTGCAGGGCTCCTGCGATATGGGCTCCTTCCCGCACGAGCTGCCGGGCTATCGCCACATCTCCGACGATGCGACCCGCGACATCTTCGAAAAGCTCTGGGGCGTGAAGCTCAACAATGAGCCCGGCCTGCGCATTCCGAACATGCTCGATGCCGCGGTCGATGGCACGTTCAAGGGCATCTACATCCAGGGCGAGGATATCCTTCAGTCCGACCCGGATACCAAGCATGTTGCCGCCGGCCTTGCCGCGATGGAATGTGTCGTCGTTCACGACCTCTTCCTGAACGAGACGGCCAACTACGCGCATGTTTTCCTACCCGGCTCGACTTTCCTCGAAAAGGACGGCACCTTCACCAATGCCGAGCGCCGCATCAATCGCGTTCGCAAGGTCATGACCCCGCGCAACGGCTATGCCGACTGGGAAGTGACGCAGAAGATGGCGCAGGCCATGGGTCTCGGATGGAACTATAGCCATCCGTCCGAAATCATGGACGAGATCGCCGCAACAACGCCGAGCTTCGCGCTCGTCTCCTACGACTATCTGGAAAAGATGGGCTCGGTGCAGTGGCCCTGCAACGAGAAGACGCCGCTCGGCTCGCCGATCATGCATGTCGATGGCTTCGTGCGCGGCAAGGGCAAGTTCATCCGCACGGAATATGTCCCGACCGACGAGCGCACCGGTCCACGTTTCCCGCTGCTGCTCACCACCGGGCGCATTCTCAGCCAGTACAATGTCGGGGCGCAGACGCGGCGCACGGAGAATGTCGTCTGGCACGCCGAGGATCGCCTGGAAATCCATCCGCACGATGCGGAACAGCGCGGCATCCGCGAAGGAGACTGGGTCAGGCTCAGCAGCCGCTCCGGTGACACCACGCTCAGAGCCTTGATCACCGACCGCGTCGCTCCCGGCGTCGTCTATACGACCTTCCATCATCCGGATACGCAGGCGAACGTCATCACCACCGATTACACCGACTGGGCGACGAACTGCCCGGAATACAAGGTGACGGCGGTGCAGGTTTCGCCATCGAACGGTCCGTCGCAGTGGCAGGTCGAGTATGATGAGCAGGCCCGCCAGTCGCGGCGCATTGCCGGGAAGATGGAGGCTGTGGAGTGACGATGCATGCGTTTTCCCCTTCTCCCCTTGGGGAGAAGGTGCCCGGAGGGCGGATGAAGGGGACTCTCCGCGCGAGGGGAGCTGCTCTTCATTTGCGCTCGAGATACGCGGAGCTATCGCTCCTTGCCCCCCTCATCCGACGCTGCGCGCCACCTTCTCCCCGTTGGGGAGAAGGGAAGGCTATCCAATGACCAAATTCCGCCCCACCACCACCGTCCCCGAAACCGCCCGCCGCAACGGCCTGGTCCGCTCGGGCAAGCGCATCGTCCCCGAGGAAGTGCCGATCGCATTTTCCTATGGCGGTACATCGCATGCGGTCATGATGGGCACGCCCGCCGATATCGAGGATTTCGCCGTCGGCTTCAGCCTCACCGAGGGCATCATCACCGATATAAGTGAGATCGCCGCGATCGAGCCGATCGAAGACGAGCAGGGGATCGATGTGCAGATCGCTCTGGTCGACGATGTGGCCGACGCACTGCGGCTGCGCCGCCGCCATATGGCAGGCCCCGTCGGCTGCGGCCTCTGCGGCATCGAATCGATCGAGCAGGCGGTGCGCAAGGTGCCCGACGTGTCCAAGGCCGGGCTGACGCTGATGCAGAAGGATATCGTTCGCGCGGTCGCGCTGCTTAACGATGCGCAGCCGCTGCATCGCGAGACGCATGCTGTGCATGGTGCGGGCTTCTATATCCCGTCCGAGGGCTTGCTTGCCGTGCGCGAGGATGTCGGCCGGCACAATGCGCTCGACAAGCTCTGCGGTGCCGTGATCCGTTCCGGCCATAAGGGCTCAGAAGGTGTGGTCGCCGTCACCAGCCGCCTGTCCGTCGAGATGGTGCAGAAGGCGGCGATATTGGGCAGTTCCGTGCTGGTTGCCATCTCCGCGCCGACGGCGCTCGCCATTCGCACGGCCGAGGAGGCCGGCATGACGCTGGTGGCGCTGGTGCGCGGCGACGATTTCGAGATTTTCACCCATCCGCATCGCATTATTACGGGGAGCATCGCCGATGTCGCCTGAGGAAACGCCGCACGGCAAGACCGAAACCAAGCTCATCTATATGGCGAACCAGATCGCCACCTTCTTCAAGACGCAGCCGGCAAATGAAGCCGCACAGGGTGTTGCCACCCACATCAACAAATTCTGGGAGCCGCGCATGCGGCGCCAGCTTTTCACGATCATCGATCAAGGAGACAGCGGGCTCAGCCCTTTGGTCTTGGAAGCAGCCTCGCTGATCCACAGACCCGCGCCGCCGGAAGAAATTAAGCCGGCTTAATACTAGCACTGATGATGCATTGGGATGGAGAGAGGAGACTCCATCCTCGAATCCGAGTCCTGCGGAGGGGAGAATGCGGGGTATTTGAAGCAAGGAGGAGTTGTTCATGACGGCTGCGGATACGAATATTTCTCAAGGAACGGCAACGGCGGGTCTGCTCGATCGCGAGCGCATTATCGCCAAGCCGGGCTTCAACCGGTGGCTCGTGCCGCCGGCGGCTTTGGCGATCCATCTCTGCATCGGCATGGCCTATGGCTTCAGTGTGTTCTGGCTGCCGCTCTCCAAGGCGCTCGGCACCCCGGCGCCGGCTCCGGCGGAATGCGCAAACCTCAATCTTTTGACCGCCCTGTTCACCACGAGCTGCGATTGGCGCGTCAGCGATCTCGGCTGGATCTATACGCTCTTCTTCGTGTTGCTCGGCTCTTCCGCCGCCATCTGGGGTGGGTGGCTCGAGAAAGCGGGGCCGCGCAAGGCCGGCGTGGTTGCTGCCTGCTGCTGGTGCGGCGGTATCCTGATTGCGGCGATCGGCGTTATCTTTCACCAGCTCTGGATCATGTGGATCGGCGCCGGCGTCATCGGCGGTATCGGGCTTGGTCTCGGCTATATTTCGCCTGTGTCGACCCTGATCAAATGGTTTCCCGACCGGCGCGGCATGGCGACCGGCATGGCCATCATGGGCTTCGGCGGAGGCGCGATGATCGGCGCGCCGCTCGCGAGTCTGCTGATGAACCACTTTCGCATGGATGGCTCCGCCGGTGTCTGGCAGACCTTCATCGTCATGGCAGCGATCTATTTCGTTTTCATGATGGGCGGCGCCTTCGGCTATCGTTTGCCGCCGGCCGGCTGGTGTCCTGAGGGCTGGACGGCCCCTGCCGCCAAGAGCTCGATGATCACGACAAAGCATGTGCATCTTCGCAATGCCCACAAAACCCCGCAGTTCTGGCTGATCTGGGCGGTATTGTGTCTCAACGTCTCGGCCGGTATCGGCGTTATCGGCATGGCCTCCCCGATGCTGCAGGAAATCTTCGGTGGCGCATTGATCGGCCTGCCGGACCTGAAATTCGCCGATCTCAGCAAGGACCAGATCGCGGCGGTGGCGGCCATCGCCGCCGGTTTTGCCGGTCTGCTGTCACTCTTCAACATCGGCGGGCGCTTCTTCTGGGCGTCGCTGTCCGACAAGATCGGCCGCAAGAACACTTATTATTGTTTCTTCGTGATCGGCATTGCACTCTATGTCCTGGCTCCCTGGGCGGCAGGCATTCATAGCAAGATGCTGTTCGTGGGCGCGCTTTGCATCATCCTGTCGATGTATGGCGGCGGTTTCGCGACCGTTCCCGCCTATCTCGCCGATATATTCGGGACTCAGTTCGTTGGCGCCATCCATGGGCGGCTGCTGACGGCATGGGCGACGGCCGGGATCATCGGGCCTGTCGTGGTCAACTATATCCGCGAGGCGCAGAAGGCAGCGGGCGTGGAAGGCGCACAGCTCTACACCTTCACCATGTATATTCTTGCGGTCATGCTGGCTCTGGGCTTGATTGCCAATTCGCTGGTCAAGCCGCTCTCGGACAAATGGTTCATGTCGGATGAAGAGGTCGCGGCACTGCAGGCAAAGACCGCTGCTGCCAATGCTGGGCCTACCGGCTCTTTCGGCATCGGCACGGGTGGGTTTGATGGCAAGGCGCTGATTGCCTGGGCGCTTGTCGGTATTCCGCTCCTCTGGGGTGTCTGGGTGACGATCAAGAGCACCTATGCTCTGTTCGGCTAAACGATCCTCTAAATGACCAAAAAGCCGCTCCGAAATTCGAGGCGGCTTCTTGATTTTCAGCAGGGCTTTACGATCAGGCGGCGCGGCGGACGACCATATGGCGGATCATCGAGTCGGCGAGGCGGAATTGCGCAAGCAGCGTATGCAGCGCGTCCGCCTCATTGGCGAGCCTGAGGCTTGCGGCGGTGCTCTCTTCGACCATCGCAGCATTCTGCTGGGTGGTCTGATCCAGCGAATTGATCGCCGAATTGATTTCCCGAAGGCCGATCGTCTGTTCCCTCGACGCCTTCACGATGGCAGCGACGTTGGTGTTGATGTCGGCAACCTGGGTGACGATCTGTTCCAGCGCCTTGCCCGTTTGGCCGACCAGGCCGACACCGTTCCTGACGTGCTCGCTCGATGTCGTGATCAGCGCCTTGATCTCCTTGGCGGCGCTGGCCGAGCGTTGTGCCAGTTCGCGCACTTCCTGTGCAACAACGGCGAAGCCCTTACCGGCCTCGCCGGCACGTGCGGCCTCGACACCGGCATTCAGCGCCAGCAGGTTGGTCTGGAAAGCGATATCGTCGATGACGCCGATGATGTTGGTGATCTCACGCGAGGATTTCTCGATCTGATCCATGGCGGCGACGGCGTTGCGGACTACCGTGCCGGATTCTTCTGCGCCGCGTTTGGTTTCGGCAACGAGACGCCCGGCTTCTTCCGCACGCTGGCTGGAATCGGCAACCGTGGTGGTGATCTCTTCCAGGGCTGCGGCCGTCTCTTCCACCGAGGCGGCCTGCTGCTCCGTGCGCCTTGAGAAGGCTTCTGCCGAGTCGCCAAGCTCGCGCGAGCCGGCGGCAATGGCGCTGGCATTGTGACCGACGGTGGTGAGCGTCTGGGAAAGCTTGTCGATCGTCGCGTTGAAGTCGTGGCGAAGCTGCTCCATGGAAGGCACGAAAGAGCGTTCGAGCGTTTTCGTCAGATCGCCTTCCGAGAGGCTGCGGAGTGCGCCGGCGAGTTCGCTGATGGCGCTCATGCGGGAGGTGACATCCGTCGCGAATTTCACGACTTTGTAGACTTTGCCATCCGCGTCGACGATGGGGTTATAGGCCGCCTGGATCCAGATTTCCTTGCCGCCCTTGCCGTAGCGGACGAATTCGTTGGCGATGAACTCGCCCTGCGCCAGGCGCTGCCAGAAGCGCTTGTATTCCTCGGTGCGGGCATAGGCAGGGTCGCAGAAAATGCTGTGATGCTTGCCGACGATCTCGCTGGGCGCATAGCCCATGGCGCTGCAGAAATTCTCGTTCGCGGTCAGGATTTCACCGGTCGGCAGGAATTCGATGACGGCCTGTGAGCGCGAGAGCGCCGCAAGCTTGCCCGCGTCATCGATCGCCTTCTTCTTGGCGTCGGTGACATCGACTGCGAATTTTACGACTTTAACCGGCTTACCATTGCGGAAGACAGGGTTGTAGGAAGCCTGTATCCAGACTTCGCGATTGCCCTTGGCAAGACGCTTGTAGGTGCCGGCATCATATTCGCCACTGCCGAGACGCGCCCAGAAATCATGATAGGCCGGGGTTGCGATATAGGTGGGATCACAGAACATCCGGTGATGGTTTCCGACGATTTCCTTCAGCTCATAGCCCAGCGCGCGGCAGAAATTCTCGTTTGCCGTCAGAACCTTACCGTCGAGATCGAACTCGATGATGGCCTGCGATTTGGACATGGCGGACAGAATGCGGCTGGCATCCGATGATAGACTGAACATTCCTATTCCCTCCTAGAAAGCTCGCGCCTGCCGAGCGTCGATTGAATGACATCGAAGCGGACGACTGTGCTCGCCGAGACGCCTCTGAGAGGCGTTCCGCACGGAGTGGCCGGAATGTAAAGATTGTATTTTCTTTCCTCGCTTCACAATCGATGATGGAGTTTCCTCCTTTAATTTTGAGTAAAAATTAGCTTATTAGAAATTACAATTTAAATAAAAAATAATTAGCTAAAATTATGAGGAAATAAAAAACCGCCGCGGAGGGCGGCGGTTCTTTGGAAAGACTATACTGCGAAGTTAAGCGGCGAGCTCGTCTGTTTCATTTTCCTTGAACATCTTGGCGAGGTTCAGGAAGCAGATCATTCCGTTCTCCGTGGCGATGATGCCTTCGCAATAGGCGCGATCGAAGGAGGCGGTTACTTCCGGAACCGGCTGTACCTGACTGGAGGCGATCGTCAGGATATCGGAGACGCGGTCGACCAGCATGCCGATTACCATGCTATGCACTTCGGCGACAACGATGGCGCTACGCTCGTTGGCGACCGTGCTCTGCATGCCGAGCTTGTAGGCAAGGTCGATGATCGGGATCACCGAGCCGCGCAGGTTCATAACGCCGATGACATCGGCCGGCGCATGCGGGATCGGCGTCGAAGGCGCCCAGCCGCGGATTTCGCGGATCGTGGTGGTTTTGACGCAGAATTCCTGATCATGCAGCCTGAAGGCAATGATCTCCAGAGTTTCGCCGCTAAAGCTATTGGAATTGATCGTGGCCATGAACGCTCTTCCCATTGAACCGTCACGCCCAATTCGACGTGTTATTGGCACGATAGAGCAAGAACATTGCTTAAACCTAAATCTATACAAGCAGTTTCGACTGGATAGTCTTACGCGGTATGATGTCGGGAAGGAGTAGCCCCGGAAAGGAATGGAGCCCCTTTAAGCGGCTCGTGTCGGGCGGTCGAAGATGCGCCGGCCGAAGAGGCTTGCCGCCATTTCCACGAGAACACGGGCGCTCTTGCCGCGATCGTCGAGGAACGGGTTGAGCTCCACGAGGTCGAGCGATGAGACGAGGTTGCTGTCAGAGAGCATTTCCATGATGAGATGCGCTTCGCGATAGGTCGCGCCGCCCGGCACGGTGGTTCCGACACCCGGTGCGATATCCGGATCGAGGAAATCGACATCGAAGCTGACATGCAGCAGGCCGTTGGCTTCGCCGACGGTATCGAGCACCTTGCGCATGATGGCGGCGACGCCTTGCTCATCGAGGGAGCGCATGTCGAAGACGTTGACGCCGTGTTCGCGGATTTCCTCACGTTCACGCGGATCGACGGAGCGGATACCGACCTGGAAGACCTTCGTCGGATCGACCAGCGGCCGCCCGGCCGGCAGAACGCCCTCGATCTCGGCTTCGCCGCAGAAGAATGCAACGGGCATGCCGTGAATATTGCCTGAGGGCGAGGTAGCGGGGGAATTGAAATCAGAGTGAGCGTCGAGCCAGAGCACGAAGAGGGGGCGACCAACTTCCGCCGCGTGGCGGGCCATGCCGGAGACGCTGCCCATGGAAAGGCTGTGGTCGCCGCCCAGGATCAGCGGGAAGCCGCCGGACGATGCGACTTCGTAGACCTTCGCCTCCAGTGCGCGCGTGAAGGCGCCGACGATCTTCAGATTGTGAGCGTGGGGATGGTCGGGCAGGTCCGCTGCTGGAACAGGATGCAGGTCGCCGCTATCCGTGACGCGATGGCCAAGTTCGGTCAGCGTGGTTTCGATGCCGGCGATGCGGAGCGCCGTCGGACCCATGCCGGCGCCGCGGCGACCGGATCCTTCTTCCAGGGGAACGCCGATCAGGGTAACGGGCGTGGATTGCGTATTCATCGGCATTGCTCCGAGGGTTAGAGCGATTCCGGAAAAGCCAGCAGCGGCTTTTGCCTGGAAAGGCGTAAAAACAACGACATAGATGAGATCGGGTCCATGAAGGGCCGACCGGCCTGAATTATGTTGGCGCGCATTATCAATTGTCTGGATGACAGCAAAAAGATGGAAAATTGTCCAGAATCAACCGGCTTTCAACAGATTGATCAATCCAATTGCGCAGAATGATAAGCCAGTGGACAATCTTCATGCGAGCTCGCGCTACGCAACAGGGTGCATATCTCTGCTTCATCCGCGGCGAGGTGCTCGGCAATAACTTGTTCTCGCGGAAGAAGTGTTCCTCAATATTCATGCTCGTAGACGACGCCCGCTTCCCCGGCGCCGTCAGATCCCGCCGCGCCGCGCAGCTTCACGCCGCGACCCACATTGAAATTGATGATCGCCTTGGTGTTGTTTGAGGCGCCCTGCTGTAACTCGATATAGGTGCGCTTGTTGATATACTTGCCGGCGCCTACCTGTGCCTGGCCGTTCGCATCCGTCGAGATATCGAGATCATCGACGCCGAGATGGCTGCGCAACCCCTCGAACAGCGACGTGGAGCGTCCGCCGGCAAGCTGGCTGGCGGCATCGGCGAGCTGGGCGATCTGCATGGCGGAAAGTTTCGACATGGATTGACCGAAGATCAGCTGCGCCAGAACCTCGTCCTGCGGCAAAGCCGGCGAAGACGAGAAGCCGATCTGCGGGTCGGTCGCCAGGCCGGTGACATCGACCGTTATGGTGGTGGAGCCTGCCGTCGACGTCGCTTCCATGTTTAGCGCCGGGGTCAGGTCGCCGCCGAAGGTGATCTTGCTGGTATCGGTGAAATCCAGCCGACGGCTCAAAATGGTCAGACGTCCACGCCGCATGGTGAAGCCGCCGGATACCACAGGTTCGGCTGCCGTGCCGCGAACTGTAATGTTGCCGCCGAGTTCGGCATCGATGCCGCGGCCACGAACGAAGATCTGCGAGGGAGCATCGAGCTGCAGATCGATGCCGAGAGTCGCCGATTTGCTGCGGGGCGCCTCCGGCTTCTGATCCTTGAACTGGGCCTTGACCGCAGCCGGAGCATTCTTGTGCTTGATGTTGATCTCCGACAGCGATGCCGGCAGCTTTTGCGGCACGGTGATGGACGCCTTGCTGATCCGGAGATTGCCCGTCAGCATCGGCGCGGTCATCAGCGGTCCCTTGATGCCGAGCGTGCCGTTGACCATCGCGGTGACGAGGGTTCCATCGACATAGGTCGCGTTGTTGAACTTCATCTGGATATCGGCAGGGAAACCGCTATCCGGAGCAATGCCGACCGTGCCGCTGCCGGAAATGCTGCCGCCGCTGGTGAGGTTACCGCTCAGCCGCGAGATGACCGCCTGCCTGCCGTCGAGCGTAACGGTCACGGCAAGGCCGTTGAGCGTCAGGTTTCGCCGTACATCGACCAGCTTGGCGCTGTCGGTGGTGATCGAGCCTGATATGGCGGGTGCCGCCGTCGTGCCGCCGATCTGCATGTCGATCTTGGCGGTGCCTGCCATGACGAGGCCCTGGGCGGCCAGCTGGCCTGCCAAGGCGTCGAACGGCAGATTACCGGAAAACCTCAGCGCCATCGCCTTGTTGCCGGCAATGGCGATGGTGCCGCCGCCATTCAGCGCCAGGCCGCTTTGGCCGGTCAGGTTGGTATTGATGGTCACGATATTGTCGGTAAATTTTCCGTCGGCCTTGATGCCGAGTGCGGCAAGGCCCGCGGATTTCGTCTGGCTTGTTGCCGCCCCCGACCAGTTGGTCTGGAAGACAACGACAGGCGAGGTCGCCTTGCCGGTGACCGCGACAGTGCCCGAGATGACGCCCTCTGCCGCAAGCGTCGGCGCAAAGACATTGGCAAGGCTTGCCGGCAGATTGGCGATCCTGGCGTTGATGTTGAGGGTCTGGCCCGCTGTGCCGTCGACGGTCATCGAACCGCCACCGGTCTGGAGGGTCAGGCCGTTCAGCGAGGCGATGCCGTCCTTGATGACGATCTTTGTTGGCGATGCAAGCTTCACCGGTATCGTGCGGGGTGCGCCTGCAAACGAGTCGAGGTTTATCGTCGTCTGGCCGCCAGCCGTTTCGACGCTGCCGAGTGTTGTCAGCGGCGCGTTGTCATAAGCCGATTTCAGATCGAAATTCGTGCGGCTGCCCTGCTGGGTGAAGGTCAGATTGAGATCGGCGATGCGGTTGGCGCCCGAGGCAATCGTATCGGCGCGGATGCTGCCATTGGCGGAGAAGGCCTTGAGATCGTCGACGGCAAGCGCTACGGCCGGCTTGCTGATGACGAGATCGTCGCGGCGGATACCATTACCATTGGCGTTGACCTTCAGGCCGGTCTTGCCGTTGGCGCTGGCGATATCGAGCGAGCCCTTGAGGTCGCCCTCGGCCTTTTGGCCGGCAAGGGCGGCCAGCAGGCTGAGATCCGGGAGGTCGAAGGTCAATGCACCCGTTGGCTCGAAGCTCGGCGACAAATCCAGCTTGCCCTGCAGCTTGTTGGTGCCGATTTCGGCTGCCAGCGACGGGATGCTTGTGCGGCCATCCTTGGAAACGGCGTCGGCGGTGATACGGATCGGCTTGCCATCGATTGCGCCGCTTGCCTGAACCTTTGCTTGCGGAGCTTTGGGGTCGGCGGTACCGGTCACGCCGATATCGAGCGTATCGAGCAGCCGTCCCGCCAGCTTGACATTAACGGCCTTGACGGTCGCGTCGATATCAAGCGCAGAGAGGGGACCCTTGGCCTTGAGACCGATATCGGCCTGTCCCTGCGCATTCGGGACGAGCTTGGAAAGGTCGAGCACCTTGCCGGATAGATCCGATGTCAGCGATTGGTCGTTGAGCGCGACATTGCCGTTGATCTCGGCGACATTGGATTTCACCGCAAGATTGGAGAGCGTCATCTTGGTCGGCACAGTGCCGGCGACCTGGCCTTCCAGGGAGATCGTGCCTTCGAACTTGTTCGAGACACCATCCGGCAGAACGCCGGGCAGGGCGAAAAGCTTGAAATTGCCCGTGAGCGCCTTTGACGACAGCGTATATTTGCCGTTGACGGTGCCGCCGATGCTGGCGCTTTCCAATGTTGTATTGTTGAAGCCGATCGTATCGGGCGAGAGCTGAAGCGGCGCAGTCAGGGCAATCGGCGCGCGGATCAGGCGATTGAGGTCGGGGCTCACGAAGGCTGTCTGGCCGACAACCAGGCGAAGCTGCAGCGGGCCGGACATGGCGGTGAGATTGAAGGCATCGCTGCGGGCACCGAGATTGATCTGTCCGATGTTGCCCTGCGGCGTGCTGGCGCTGTCAAGTGCGGCCTTGGCATCGATTTTCACCGATTGCGCCGCACCCGTCAGCGCGATGTCGACCCGCGAGATCAGGGCGCGGGCCTCGCCGTTTTCCATCGGCCAGCGGAAGTCGACAGGACCGGAAGTGCCGATCAGATTGGCATTGAGGCTGTTGTTGCCGGCGGGATCTAGCGTGCCCGATGCAGCAAGCACGGCGCTGCCTGTGGCGAGGTTGCCGGTCTGGATATCGATCTTGCCCTTGCCGTCAAAGGCCGCCGAAAGATCGATTGTCGTCTGGCCGGCAAAGAGCGCACGCAGGGTCGGCGGCAGGAGCGAATCGACATCGCCGCCGCCCTTGACGTCGATATGATGCAGGCCGTCGGCCGAGAGGCTGTGGTGGCCGGTGATGGCGACTGTCGGCTTACCGTCGAGTGCCGCCTGCAGCTTGCCAGCCCAGTTGGAGAGGGGGCCGTCGCCGGAAAGGTCGATGTTGACGGCGGGTCCGCCCGGCAGGTGCAGCAGCCCGGCCAGCATGCCGTCGCGCGGCTCGGAAATCTGCGTTTTCAGTTTCAGCTTGTTGTCGGCCGGAGCAAAGGCGATATCGGCGGAAAGCTTGGCATCGGGCACATCGTGCCTGAAGGCATTGAGTGTCAGACCCATACTACTGCTGTTTGCCTTGACGCTGCCGTCGGCGGCGAGAACGAAATCCTGTCCGGCAACGGCCTGTCCGATGCGAAGATCAGGCAGGGCGATAGCCCCGATATCGATGGCGATGGGCAGGGAGAAACCGCTGGAGCTTGCCGGCTGCGTTG
Organism: Rhizobium sp. BK491; assembly: GCF_014194925.1. Taxonomy (NCBI): domain Bacteria; kingdom Pseudomonadati; phylum Pseudomonadota; class Alphaproteobacteria; order Hyphomicrobiales; family Rhizobiaceae; genus Rhizobium; species Rhizobium sp. BK491. The sequence goes on along the minus strand of NZ_JACIAR010000005.1, from coordinate 99,569 downwards.
CCGGTGCAGGCGCGGCCGTCGAAACCGGCAGTCGTTCGAAATCGACGACATCGGCTGCGACGCGATCGGCATGGAAGGTGCCGGTCAGCAAGGACAGCGGAGACCAGTCGATGGCAAGGTTCTGCACCTTGGCATAGGGGCCTTTCGTGTCGGACACAGTGATCGAACCGACCCTCAGATTGCCGTTCAACAGTCCTGAAGGCGCGGCGATCGCGATGGTGCGATCCGGCGTCGAGGCGACCTTTGCCACCTGATCGACGGCGTAGCCGGTTGCGGAGGGTACCAGGCCGACGACGAGCACAGCCGCGATCACGAGCAAGAGGATTGCCACGACCGTATAGGCGATCCAGCGCACCAGTTTCCCGAGAATTCGAATCAATATGCTCATGAAAGCGACAGTAACCTCAACTTTGTAACCGTGTGCTGAAAGGCCCGCGACAACTATACAGTCTGTCAGAAGGCCTGGCCGATGCCGGCATAGATGCCGTAAGATGTGCCATTGTCATATTTCTTCAACGGCACGGCAACATCGAGCCTGATCGGGCCGAAGGGCGTAGCGTAGCGCAAGCCCACGCCGGCACCAATGCGCAGGTCGGACCCGTCGGGCAAGACACTGTCGGTGACGCTGCCCATATCGAGGAAGGGTACGACACCGATCGTATCGGTGATCTTTACCCGCGCTTCGAAGGAGGCGGTCACGTAGGAGCGCCCGCCGGTTTCGTCACCGTGCGAGTTATAGGGCGAGATTTCCTGATAGCTGTAACCGCGCACCGAGCCGCCGCCACCGGCATAGAAACGCCGGGTGGCGGGAATGTCCTCAATGCTGTTTGCACCCAGCAGCGAGCCCGCAGCAAGCTTGCCGGCGAAAACCACGTTGTTGTTGGCGCCTATGCCCTTGTAACCGGTGATCGAACCCTCGAAGGAGCTGAAAACCGTGCCGCCCATTGCCTCATAGCTCGGCTTGGCGCTGATGGAGGCGCGAAAGCCTTCCGTGGGGTCCAGCTTGTTGTCACGCGTGTCCCGGACGTATTCGAGCGGGATCGCCACCGTCAGGTAATTATGTTTTCCGAAAGCATCGGTAGTATCGGATTCATAGGACACCTCGCCGCCGGCGGATACCGTATCCTGATCGTTGATTTCATAGGCGAGGCCGCCGCTCGCCGTCGCGGTATTGGCGTCGTAGGCGTCCGGATGCAGGCTTTGCATCTTGAGGCCGGCCGTGAAGGTCGCCGAGGGATAGAAGGTCGCCGGCCGGACATAGGTGATGCCGGCGGTGTAGTCGAGTTGACCGACATCCGTGGTCTCGCCGATGCGCGATACCGACCCCTCGATGCGCAGCGAATCCGCGCGTCCGGTCAGATTGCGGTGCCCCCAATAGCCCTGCAGGCCGAAACCGTCGATGGTGGAATATTGTGCGCCGACACCGAAGAAACGCTGCTTGCCTTCCGACACCTCGATGGTCGTCGGAATGCTGCCATCCGGCGCCAGCTTGTCCGCCTCGCGGATGGTGACGCTGGAAAAGACGCCGAGCTTTCTCAGGCGATCCGATGCCTTCTTCAGTTCATCGGGCGAGTAGGGCTTGCCTTCGTTGATGCGGGCATAGCGCTTGATGAAATCCGGATCGACCGACTTCTGGCCGGTGACGCCGACATTGCCGAAGGGAGCGACGGGACCGCTTTCAACCTTCAGCGATACGTCGACGGTATTGGTCGAATGATCGGCGACGACATCGCGCTTGTCCAGCTTGGCGAGCGGATGACCTTCGTTCTTGAAGTCGGCGACCATCTTGTCGCCTGCCTTCAGAATGGTCAGCGAGCTGGCATCGCCGCCGCGCACGAGGCCATAATTGGCCGGGTCCAGCCTGGCGGCGTCGCCGAGCAGGTTGATCTTGCCAAGTTTGAAGACCGGGCCGGGATCGACGCCGATCGTGACGACAACGGGCTTGGCGCGGCTGAAGGTCGGTGTCGGCGGCAAGGCATCGAGGGAGGTGCCGTTGATGGTGATGGTGACCACGCCGCCGTAGCGGGCCTTCTCGTAAAGTGTGGCTATCAGGCGATCGCGGTCGTCACGCGCCTTCACGACGACGCCGAGGTCGCCGGAGACCGGCTTGTCCTTGTCGGAAATCAGCATCGAGCTGTCGTTCAACGCTTCCTTCAGATCCTTGTCGAGATTGTCGGCCTGGAAATCGACCGTGTAGCGGACAGGATCGGACACCTGATCCGCCGTTTCGTCTTCGCCCCAGAGCTTGATGCCGAAGAGCTTGAATGCAAAGGCGTTTCCGGCGCACACCGGACCGAGCGCAAGGGCTGCCGCAACCGCTGCCACGGTTCCTGCCTGCCGATACGCAATACTCTTTCTCGGTTCAGTTCTTTTATGCATACGCCGCTTTACGGTTACATGAGAACTTACTCAGTTTGACGTTTCCCGGGAGTTAACGCGCGGCCACCATAGAGGCAAAAGTCCCTCAGGTGTACCGTTTTGGAGTCAAAAACGGGGAAAAGATAACCTTTTGCGGGTGAAAAGCCCGCGTTTCCAGGCGGGATTCCGCATATCAGGGCCGGTTGAAGAATGGCACATCGGAGTTGTCCTTGCGGGCGCCGGTCTGGCTGCTGTGCGGACGTCAAACCCTCCGTCGCCCGAATAAAAAAATCCCGGGCTGTAGCCCGGGACCTTCCAAATGCGATGAAAAATCGATCAATAGCCGCCGTAGCCGCCGCCATAACCACCGCGATAGCCGCCGCGCGGGCAATCGTCGATGTAGCGACGTCCGTAACGATCGCGGTAGTAGCACTGGCCGGGCTGTTCCTGGACGCTGCCGATGACGGCGCCGGAGACGCCACCGATCGCTGCGCCGACTGCCGCGCCACGGACGTTGCCGGTGACCGCGCCGCCGATGATCGCGCCGGATGCTGCGCCGATGCCTGCGCCCTGTTCGGTCGGCGTGCAGCTTGCGATAGACAAGCCGACCAATGCGAGCATAAGAACTTTCTTCATTTACTCTCTCCAACGTTAGTTAAGCCGAACCTCGGCCAACGTCGTCCCAATTCTTCAGCTCCACCACGATGGGCTGTCTTTACAGTCCTGCAACAACAGAAAATATCGTGCAAAATATGATTGTCTATTGGTGGATAGCAGTTTTTTTATTGCTGAAAAAAGGCGGCGTCCTGTCTGGAGAAGAAAACAGCTTGCCGCCAGGCAGAAAATCCACCTCCTCTCTAAAGTAGAGGTTGATTGGATTGCGAAAAAGTCAAATGATGCTCCATGCCTCTGGAGGAGAGGCGAGGAGGAAAATATGGCAAAAGTGACTTTGACGGTGAACGGCCGTTCGGTCAGCGGTGAGTGCGAGGATCGCACGCTGCTTGTCCATTTCATCAGGGAAAAACTCGGCCTGACCGGAACCCATGTCGGCTGCGATACCAGCCAGTGCGGCGCCTGTGTCATCCATATGGATGGCAAGTCGGTGAAGAGCTGTTCGATCCTGGCCGTTCAGGCTTCCGGCTCCAAGATCACAACCATCGAGGGTCTGGCCGCCAATGGCGAGCTGCATCCGGTTCAGGCTGCCTTCAAGGAGCATCATGGCCTGCAATGCGGCTTCTGCACGCCGGGCATGGTGATGACATCGGTCGACATGATCAACCGCCATGGCGGCAAGCTGGACGAGAAGACAGTGCGCAGCGAACTCGAAGGCAATATCTGTCGATGCACCGGCTATCACAACATCGTCAAGGCGGTGCTTTCAGCCAATGCCGCAATGAACGCCGCCCAGCAGGCGGCCGAATAAATTCCACCGAGATCGTCTGGCTAAACGCTTGGACTGTGATCTTGGCGGATTGCCAGGCCCGGAACCCCAATGGAGGATGTGATGGGCGTTGAAGGCATTGGTGCGCGCGTGGCGCGAAAAGAAGACAAGCGATTTCTGACGGGCAAGGGGCGATACACCGACGACATGGTGACGCCGGGCATGAAATATGCCTATTTCGTCCGCAGCCCGCATGCGCATGCAAAGATCAAGAGCATCGATGCGTCAGTGGCACTCTCCATGCCGGGCGTGATCGGCGTGCTCGATGGCAAGCAGCTGCTTGATGACGGCATCGGCAATCTGATCTGCGGTTGGATGATTCATTCCCGCGACGGCTCGCCGATGAAGATGGGCGCCTGGCGGCCGCTGGCGGTCGATACCGTGCGCTATGTCGGCGATGCCGTCGCCATCGTCGTTGCCGATAGTCTTGGCGAGGCACGCGATGCGGCTGAAGCCGTAGCGGTCGATTATGAGGAACTGCCTGCCGTCGTCGAGGCGGTGGACGCGCTGAAAGCCGGCGCGCCGCAGATCCATCCGGAGGCGGCAAACAACCTTATTTTCGACTGGGAGCTTGGAGACGCGGCAGCGACCGACAAGGCGATCGCCGAGGCCGCGCACGTCACCGAAATCGAGATCCACAACAATAGGCTTTCGCCGAATGCCATGGAGCCGCGCGCCACGCTCGGCATCTATGATGCCGCCGAAGACCACTATACCTGCTACACCACAAGCCAGAACCCGCATGTGGCCCGGCTCGTCATGAGCGCCTTCTATAATGTCGCGCCGGAAAACAAGCTGCGCGTCATCGCGCCGGATGTCGGGGGCGGCTTCGGCTCGAAGATCTATATCTATCCGGAAGAGATTGTCTGTCTCTGGGCGTCGAAGAAGACCGGCGTGCCTGTGAAATGGACGGCCGACCGCACGGAAGCCTTCCTCACAGATGCGCATGGTCGCGACCATGTTTCCAAGGTCAAGATGGCCTTCGATGCGCAAAATCGCATGACGGCCCTGAAGGTCGACACGATCGCCAATCTCGGCGCCTATATGTCGCTCTTTTCCTCGGCGGTGCCGACCTATCTCTATGCGACGCTGCTGTCGGGGCAATATGCCATTCCGGCGATCCACGCCAATGTCCGCACGGTTTATACCAATACCGTGCCCGTCGATGCCTATCGCGGGGCAGGGCGGCCGGAGGCGACCTATCTGCTGGAGCGCACGGTGGAAACGGCGGCGCGCGAACTCGGCGTCTCGCCGGCGGAACTCCGGCGGATCAACTTCATACGCTCGTTCCCCTACCAGACGCCCGTGATCATGAATTACGACGCCGGCGACTATGAGGCTTCGCTCAACGCGGCCATGCAGCAGGCCGATTGGGCCGGCTTTCCGGCCCGCAAGGCGGAAGCCGCCCGTCGCGGCATGAAGCGCGGCATCGGCATGAGCTGCTACATCGAAGCTTGCGGCATCGCGCCCTCGCAGGCGGTGGGGTCGCTCGGGGCAGGCGTCGGCCTATGGGAATCGGCAGAGGTGCGGGTGAATGCGGTCGGGACCATCGAAGTGCTCACCGGATCGCACAGCCATGGACAGGGGCATGAGACGACGTTCGCGCAATTGGTCGCCGATCGCCTCGGTGTACCGATCGACAGCGTCTCCATCGTCCATGGCGATACCGACAAGGTGCAGATGGGCATGGGTACCTATGGTTCCCGTTCGGGCGCCGTCGGCATGTCCGCCGTCGTCAAGGCGCTCGACAAGGTGGAGGCAAAGGCAAAGAAGATCGCCGCCCACCTGATGGAGGCCGATGAGAGCGACATCGTCATCGAGAACGGAGAGTTGAAGGTCGCGGGCACCGACAAGACGCTGCCCTGGTTCCAGGTGGCGCTCGCCTCCTATACCGCGCACAATCTGCCCGCCGGCATGGAGCCGGGCCTCAAGGAAACCGCCTTTTATGATCCGGCGAATTTCACCTTCCCGGCAGGCTGCTACATCTGCGAGGTCGAGGTGGACCCGGAAACGGGCAAGACAGAGATCGTGCAGTTCGTCGCGGCCGACGACTTCGGCAATATCATCAATCCGATGATCGTCGAGGGACAGGTGCATGGCGGCATCGCGCAGGGCATCGGCCAGGCGCTGCTGGAAGGCGTGTATTACGACGAGAACGGCCAGCTTCTGACGGCCAGCTTCATGGACTACACCATGCCGCGCGCCGACGATCTGCCGTCCTTCCAACTTTCGCATCAGAACACGCCGTGTCCGAACAATCCCCTAGGGATCAAGGGATGCGGCGAAGCGGGCGCCATCGGCTCGCCGCCGGCGCTGATCAACGCCATTACCGATGCCATCGGCAACAACAGGCTGAATATGCCGGCGACCCCGCTCAAGGTATGGGAAGCAGCACGGGCCACGGCCTGAAACGAGAGGAGGATAGGACAATGTATGCAACGAATTACCATCGCGCCTCCTCGGTCGACGAAGCCGTCAAGCTTCTGTCGAACACCGACGAGGGCAAATATGTCTCCGGCGGCATGACGCTGATCGCCACCATGAAACAGCGTCTGGCGTCGCCGAGCGATCTCGTCGATCTCAGGCACATCCCTTCGATCAAGGGGATCCGCGTCGATGGCCGCAGGGTCACGATCGGAGCGGCGACCACCCATGCGGAGGTTGCCTCCTCTGCCGCCATCCGCGCGGTCTGTCCGGCGCTCTGCGACCTTGCCGGCATGATCGGCGATCCGCATGTCCGGCATATGGGGACGATCGGTGGCTCCATCGCCAACAATGATCCGGCGGCGGATTACCCCTCGGCGATGTTGGCGCTGAACGCCGCCATCGTCACCGACCGGCGCCAGATCGCGGCCGACGACTTCTTCCAGGGTCTGTTCGAGACGGCGCTGGAAGGGGCTGAGCTCATTACCTCCATCGCCTTCGACGCGCCGGAGCGGGCAGGCTATGCCAAATTCCCCAACCCCGCCTCGCGCTACGCGATGACGGGGGTCTTCGTCGCCAAGGGGGCAGGTGGGGTGCGCGTTGCCGTCACCGGTGCCGGTGCGGACGGCGTGTTCCGCCATGCCGAACTGGAGCAGGCGCTTGCGGCGAACTTTCTGCCGGACGCGGTTACCGGCGTGACGGTGGACCCATCGGCGCTGCTGTCCGACCTGCACGCAACGGCCGAATATCGCGCCAATTTGATCAAGGTCATGGCCAAGCGTGCCGTGGCTGCGGCATAGAGCAGCCATGGAGAGGCCCGGAGCGGGGGTTTACCCTCCGCTCCGGAGAGAGTGTTTCCAGCATGGTTTCGATTGTCAATTTGATGTGATTGGCTATTCTTGTCTGGAATTGTTCAAAATTAGGGGCCATTTGCCGCAGCGGGCGCGAAAGCAATGCGGAGGGGTTGACGTGTGAACCGGCATTCTCGAAAACGGTCGCACGGTACTGGAGCATATGATGGATTTCGAAGCATTTTTTAAGGGCGAGCTGGAAGGTCTTCACAATGAAGGCCGCTACCGGATCTTCGCAGATCTGGAACGCCGCAGTGGCAATTTCCCCCGCGCTATCAGGCATACCCCGAACGGCCCGCAGGAAGTGACCGTCTGGTGCTCCAATGACTATCTTGGCATGGGTCAGCATCCGAAAGTGATCGAGGCGATGAAGCAAGCGATCGATCACTGTGGCGCGGGTGCGGGAGGCACCCGGAATATTTCTGGCACCAACCACTACCATGTTCTGCTCGAGCAGGAACTCGCTGATCTGCACGGCAAGGAATCCGCGCTGATCTTCACCTCCGGCTACATCTCCAATTGGGCGACGCTCGGCACGCTCGGCGCTCGCATTCCCGGCCTCATCATCTTCTCGGATGCGCTCAACCACGCATCGATGATCGAAGGCATTCGCTATGCGAAGTGCGACAAGGTCATCTGGAAGCATAATGACCTGCATGATCTGGAAGCCAAGCTGAAGGCGGCCGATCCGAAGGCGCCGAAGCTGATCGCGTTCGAGAGCGTCTATTCCATGGATGGCGATATCGCCCCCATCAAGGAGATCTGCGATCTCGCTGACAAGTATGGCGCGATGACCTATCTCGACGAAGTACATGCCGTCGGCATGTACGGCCCGCGCGGTGGCGGTATTGCCGAGCGCGAGGGTCTGATGGACCGACTGACCGTCATCGAGGGTACGCTCGGCAAGGCGTTCGGCGTCATGGGCGGCTATATTGCCGCTTCGAGTGCGCTCTGCGATTTTATCCGCTCGTTTGCGTCCGGCTTCATCTTCACGACGTCGCTGCCGCCGGCTCTGGCCGCCGGTGCCGTCGCCTCGATCCAGCACCTCAAGGTCAGCCAGTTCGAACGCATGCGCCATCAGGATCGCGTGCGCAAGCTGCGTGCGCAGCTCGATGCGGCCGGCATTCCGCACATGCCGAACCCGAGCCATGTCGTGCCCGTGTTGGTCGGCGATGCGGCCAAGTGCAAGTGGATTTCAGACCTGCTGCTCGACGCCGGCGTCTATGTACAGCCGATCAACTATCCGACTGTGCCGAAGAAGACCGAGCGTTTGCGCATCACGCCGACGCCGCTGCATTCGGATGGCGATATCGAACAGCTGATCGGTGCGCTGCATGCGCTCTGGTCTCGCTGTGCGCTCGCAAGGGCCGTTGCGTAAGGGACATTCCTCTTTCTGCCGGGCCGCTGTGGGCTTTTGCCAAGCCGCTATAAATTGTAAGCTTCTACTTACGTATTACGCGGCTTTCTCCCGCTGGGCGACGAGCACGGCGGCGCGGCTGCGTGCTTCCTCATCGGCGGCAAAGACGGCATCCATGGCGTCGGCGCTGCCGGTCGCAATCATCTCGTCCATGACGGCTTCGGCGATATCGGCCATTTCGAGGAAGCCGATGCGGCCATCGACGAAGGCGTGGAAGGCGATTTCTTCGGCTGCATTCATGACAGCGCCCTGCAGGCCGCCGCGCTCGAGTGCGGTGCGGGCAAGGCGCAGCGCCGGGAAACGCACTTCATCCGGCGCTTCGAAGTCAAGCCGGGCGAGCTTGGCGAAATCCAGGCGGTCGACGCTGAGCTTCGTGCGGGCGGGGTAGGTGAGCGCGTAGCCGATGGCGGTGCGCATGTCGGGACAGCCGAGCTGCGCCAGAATGGAGCCATCCGTATAGCCGACCATCGAGTGAATGACGGATTGCGGGTGGACCACGACTTCGATCTGATCGGGGCGCACGTTGAACAGGTGCTTGGCCTCGATCATCTCAAGCGCCTTGTTGAACATGGAGGCGCTGCCGATCGAGATCTTGAAGCCCATCGACCAGTTGGGATGGGCGCGCGCGATCGCTGGCGTGACATTGGCCATCTGCTCCCGCGTCCAGGTGCGGAAGGGGCCGCCGGATGCGGTCAGGATAATGCGCTCGACCGCATGCTGCTGGTCGTCTTCCAATGCCTGGAAAATGGCGCTGTGTTCGCTGTCGACCGGGATCAACCGTCCGCCGCCTTCGGCAACGGCGCGCACGAAGAGATCGCCGGCGGAGACGAGGCATTCCTTGTTGGCAAGCGCGATATCGGCGCCGCGGCGCGCGGCCGCCAGCGTCGGCGCAAGACCGGCGGTGCCGACGATCGCTGCCATCACCCAGTCCGAGGGCATCGAAGCGGCTTCGATCAAAGCCTTCTTGCCCGCGCCGACGGCAATGCCCGACCCGGCGAGCGCATCCTTCAGATCCTGATAGCGCTCTTCCTTGGCCGTCACCGCAAAAGCGGCGCCGCAGGCCTTGGCCTGCTCGGCCAAAAGCTCGATATTGTCATGCCCTGTGATGGCGGCGATATCGAAGGCATCTCGTCCGCCAAGCTGGGCGATGACGTCGAGCGTGTTCTGGCCGATGGAGCCGGTCGAACCCAATATCGTCAGGCGCCGACGCGCCTTGCTGGCGGTGTTCATTCAGGTATCCGCATTTGCTGCTATTCCTTCAAGGCTCTACAGGGGATTGCCGGGAGCGGCAAGTCCGGAGCCGTGCAACCGCGCCGCTGGCGGCGCACGCGAAAAGCGAGCATGCAATTAGTCATATTTTTTTCAATCTCCATTGAACCAAATGCAAACTGCCGCGTTTCCCGACCACCTGAGTGCGGAGGGCGACGAATGGTTTTCAAGGCGGCAACGTTCCACGGCATGGAGCTTTATCTGGAAAACGACCAGGCCAGGCGCTCGGCGCTGGAATCCGCCGTTGCCAACGCTCTCGCCGTTGCCGGCGGAATCGATGCTTCCGATGTCACCGTGATTGCGGCAGGCCAGGAAATCCGCCTGCACGGTTCGGTCGCGACTTACCAGGAGGTGAAGCGGGCAACCGCAGTCGCGGAGTCCATTCCTGGCGTGCGGCTGGTGAGGAATAGGATTGCGGTGGGGTGAGCACAAGCCTCAATCATTGTTCGTCCTGCGTCCGGTAGGGATCCGACGCGCATTCCATTGTCGGGGATACAATGCCGCTGCATATTACTCTTGTTATGTTATAACGGACCATCGGGTCAATATCGTGGTCACGTCGCCAATATCGGAGCGCTCGCGGTTTTACACACGCATTGATGCTAAAAGGCTTTTTCCGGCGCGAACGGTTGAGTTTTACAGCTAAGTACTTGCACCGTAGGCATTAGATAGAGCTTCCCAAGCTGATGCTCCTCATTCAGACCTGATTCGCAGAAAGAGCTTTCATCGCCGAACAATAAGCAGCAGATAACCATCTCTGGCCCCTCTAAAAAATGCTAATGCTGGTTGGAAGATACAAGGCCGGCGACGTAGTCTCGAAGTGGCGAAAGCGCGTCGCTGTTGTGTTCAATTATATGCTGAAGAAGAAAAAGAGAGTCATCCTTCTTATTAAACGGTGCCCGATACTCGGACAGTACACCACAAGCATAATCAATGAGATTCGCGGCATCTACGTGTGTGAGCCAATCTACATCACCAATATCATCGGCCCACTCTTTAATTCGAAATTGTTGAGTCTTTGCGGCATCCTCCAAGCTCTGTCGAACGTGAGCAAGCGTCACCTTGCCTTCTGAAACGGGGTCCTTTCGGACTATGAACGCCGCGATTGCTGCGGGGTCGACAAGGTAGCATTCGAGGTGCCGCCTAGGCAGAAATTGTAATAAGCCGCCCGAGTCCCTGCGCATTTTCTCTTTCTCAGAAACTGTGAGCTTTTCCGTGTCGAAGCTAAATGCGACGGACACGATCAAATTGGCAGCCGCAGCGCTCAACCGTTTATATACTTCATACACGATGGCCGGATCGCGCTTATTTGAATTGAAGTCACCTGTCGCCGCGACCGAGGTAAAGATCGTTCCGCGAGGAAGTGGACCGATGAGCTGCTGATAAAGGTAAGGAAAGCACAATTCTTCCGTTGGGCCCTCTACCCAAATCACCCGTTCGGCCGCAAATACATCAGCCATCGAGACGCCCAGATGCTCCGCTACCTCGCGGAATTTTCCAACTTCTGCAAGATTCAGCCGCTCAATCGACGACTCATACCCTACTCGCTTTACAAGCTGAATCGTCTTCGGATTGGCAAAGCCGATAACTTCCGGAGCATGGGTCGAGATGATATATTGATGATCTGCGTATCGCGCCTGTAGAATTCGAAGAAGGGCCTTAACGGCAGCTGGGTGCAGGAAGCTATTAATTTCGTCGATTATCACAACCGCATTATCCAAAGTCATTATAGCCGTTAGCAAGGCTATCACCTGGGAAACGCCGGTTCCGCTCGAATTGAGAGGGAAGCTTAATTCAACTCGTTCCATTGCCTCGGTTGGCCAAACGCGCACTTCAAGAAAATTATTTTCTGGTTTTGTTCGAGTGCTGATATTTCCGACGGTAGGAAATATCTCACGCAGGTGGTGGATGAGTTGACTAAATGTATCCCCTCGCTCAGCGGCTAGCATAAGCAAAATATTTGGCAGATTGCTCGCATTAGGAACTAGGCGATTTGAATACCCCTGAGGCGCTTCCCCTACGGTCATGCGCTCTGGCGCGAAATAGAACATGTCACGGCTCCAGGCGCTAAAAAGCAACCCTGGCAAAGTGTCAGCATCACTAACTTGGAGCGAGGTTTGGATATCTCCACCTACCGGCGTCGCTACTGCACACAGCCGCGTTCCCCCCGTATTTTGAAAAGCCTCAAAGAGGCCATGGGAGGGGTAGTCCGCTAAAAAGGATTGCTGCGGGCGGTGAGTTACACGCAGGAAAAGATTGTTGCTCTCGAAGATGCGCTTCAATAGGGCGGGTCCATCTGGTGGAGGCGCGCCCTGTCGCACGGGAAGGGGGAAATATTGGGGACCCCCAGAACGCAAGATCCAGTCTTTGATCTCAGGTCCGCTCACATCAAGCGTCAGATTGATCTCAGGGCTTGCTAAAGTGTGTGTCTCGAATCTCGCAGGTGTCCTGTGGCGATCATCAGCGAGGATAGGTAGCAATGCGCGAAGAAGCGCACTCTTACCCGCATTGTTTTGACCTATAATGAGATTGATGCCTCCTTCAAATTCAATATCCCCCGAATCGCTAAATGACTGGAATCCTTTAATCCGAGCTCTGACGAGACGCACGCTTTCCTCCGAACCCTCACGTTGACGTATTGGCAGCAGTTGAACATCGCCGACAATTAAAATCTACAATAACTTGTATCTTGATCGGACGTCTTCGCGGGACGATACCCCAACTTTTTCAAGTCGGTCGCAAATAGGATGCGTCACGCACGCATCCGCGATTGATTGCGGGAGCAGTTCGCTGACAACGCACCCGACATAGCTTAGAAATAACAGAGACCTACGTGAAGCGCACTCAAACGATCTCACGTGAAGGTCACCTCTCACGTTGCGGTTAATCCGCCAGTCTCTGGCAAACGCGACCGGCTGTCTTTAAAATCGCTTGGACACAATTCCAAAAAGCGCGGCGCGCTCTCCGGCAATAAGTCGATTTCATGCGCCAATCATGCGACATCGAATTCCCGCTAACCTCAGAAAATGCCTGAACTGCTGGAATGGCGCATGAAAAGCGGGTCAATAATAATGCTAAGTTATTGAAAATAATGGTGATCTCGACGCGATTCGAACGCGTGACCCTCAGATTAGGAATCTGATGCTCTATCCTGCTGAGCTACGAGACCACTCGGCATGATCCATACAAAAGCAAAGGCCGGAAGCCAAGCCTTTTTGCGTCGTGGAGACAATCTGTCTTGAGCGTGCGCCCCGCGCAGCTTTGAAGGCTGCGCGGGGCATGAAGGGAGCCTTCAGGCGTTGAGGCGCTGTTCGGCGAGGCGCACCCAGTAGGAAATGCCGTGGGCGATGGCTTCGTCGTTGAAATCGTAGGCCGGGTTGTGCAGGCCGGCGCTGTCGCCGTTGCCGACGAAGATGAAGGCGCCGGGGCGGGAAAGCAGCATGTAGGAGAAATCCTCGCCGCCCATCATCGGGTCGATATTCGGGATGACATTGCCTGCGCCGGCGATTTCCTCGGCCACTGCAATTGCGTGCTCGGTCTCGTCGGCGTGGTTGAAGGTGACGGGGTAGTTGCGGTGGAATTCGATCTCGACTTCAGCGCCGTGGCTCGTCGCGATGCCTGTCACGATCTGCTTGAAGCGCTGCTCGGCAAGGTCGCGCATCTCGGGATCGAGCGTGCGGACCGTGCCGGCGAAGCTTGCATCGTTCGGAATGACGTTATGCGCATTGCCGGCGTTGAACGTGGTGACGGAGACGACGACCGATTTCAGCGGATTGGCGCTGCGCGAAGCGATGAGCTGCAGGTTGGAGACGATCTGCGCCCCGATGGCGATCGGATCGATCGTCTTGTGCGGCATGGCGGCGTGGCCGCCGACCCCTTTGATGGAGACGGTAAATTCGTCCGTCGCCGCCATGATCGCGCCCTTGCGGATGGCGAAGTGGCCGACCGGCAGGCCCGGCATATTGTGCATGCCGTAGACTTCGGCGATCTGGAAACGCTCCATCATGCCGTCCTTGACCATGGCGTCGCCGCCGGCACCGCCTTCTTCGGCCGGCTGGAAGATGACGGCGATGTTGCCGTTGAAATTGCGGTTCTCGGCGAGGTATTTCGCAGCACCCAGCAGCATGGCGGTGTGGCCGTCATGGCCGCAGGCATGCATCTTGCCAGGCGTTTGGGAGGCATAGGGCTTGCCGGTGATTTCGGTGAGCGGCAGCGCGTCCATGTCGGCGCGCAGGCCGATCGTGCGCCCTTCGCCCTTGCCGCGGATCAGCCCGACGACGCCGGTGCGGCCGATGCCGGTCACCACCTCGTCAACGCCGAAGGCACGCAGCTTCTCGGCTACGAAGGCGGCTGTATTCTCAACGGCATAGAGGAGTTCGGGATGCGCATGGATATGGCGTCGCCACTCGGTTACTTCGCCCTGGAGTTCTGCGGCTCTGTTCAAGATCGGCATATGCTGATTTTCCTGCTGCTCAATATCGATTCTGGTTCAACCTGCGGGTCCTTGGCACAGCCTTGGCGGGCTTATCGCGGCCCTTGCGGCGTGCCATCGGGAAATAAAGTCGTCAATCGCCTTTGCCTTCTCCTAGCCATATAGGTTAAATAGACGAAGCTTTCGAGAAAATTCCGGACTTCTGAAGGATAGATCGTGCCGACGAAGCAGAATCGTTTGTATGCCGCCCTGCGGCTCGTTCCTATGGCCGCAGCAGCATCCATGCTTTTCCTGTCGACCGCGCAAACGGCCGGAGCCAATCCGCATATTCTCGTCGATGTCAGCACGGCGCGCGTTCTCGACCAGCAGGAGGCGTTTCGCCGCTGGTATCCCGCCTCGCTCACCAAGCTGATGACGACCTATGTGACCTTCCGAGCCATTCAGTCCGGTCAGATCAAACTTGATACGCCTGTCGTCATGTCGAAGCTGTCAGCCGCACAGCCACCGGCGAAGATGTACTTCAAGCCGGGTCAGAAGATGACGCTCGACAATGCCTTGAAGATGATGCTGGTCAAATCGGCAAACGATCTCGCCATGGCGGTTGCCGAGACGGTCGGCGGCTCGCAGCAGGGCTTCGTGGCGCGAATGAATGCGGAAGCCGCGCGCCTCGGCATGCGCGACTCGCATTTTATCAATCCGAACGGTCTTCCCGGCAAGGGGCAATATACGACGGCGCGTGATCTTGCCATTCTTAGCGTGGCGCTGCGCCGCGAATTTCCGCAATATGCCGGCTATTTCTCGCTCGAGGGCTTCACCAACGGTGTGAAGCAGGTGCCGAACATCAATATGCTCATCGGCCGCTTCGACGGCGCCGATGGCATGAAGACTGGTTTCATCTGCGCGGCCGGCTTCAACCAGATCGCCTCGGCAACCCGCAACGGCCGCACGCTGATCTCGGTCGTTCTCGGCACCGACAGCCTGGCGGCGCGCGCCGACGATTCCGCCAATCTCCTGGAAAAGGGCTTCCAGAACCAGCTGTCCACCCGCGACACGCTGGCGACCCTTAGGCCAGATACGCCGGTCACGGCCGATGTCGCCGATGTCACGGCCGACATCTGCAGCACCAAGGGCGCACAGGCGCGCAGCGAAACCCGCGATCCGTTCGGCCGCACCAAGGTACAGTCGCCCTATATCCACGAAATGGATCATGAGCCCAATTTCGTCTATGCCGGTCTGATCGGCGGCCAGGATATCGCGACGGCCGCCAAGGGCGACAGGGACGATGTCACGGCTAGAGGCGACAAGGCGACCAGGGACAATAAGATCGCCATCTCCGGCGGCGCGTCCAATGTGCCGGTCCCGATGCCGCGGCCCACTTTCTAATATCGGACAGGAATCATGAGCGTTTCGCAGCAAAGAGTGCCGGTTGCCATCCTGACCGGTTTTCTCGGTGCGGGTAAATCGACCCTGCTCAACCGCATCCTCAAGGACGAGGACATGCGCGACGCGGCCGTCATCATCAATGAGTTCGGCGATGTCGGCATCGATCATCTGCTGGTGGAAAGCTCCGGCGATTCCATCATCGAGCTTTCCGATGGCTGCCTGTGCTGCACGGTGCGCGGCGAGCTGGTGGATACGCTGGCAAACCTCATGGACGCGATGCAGACCGGGCGTATCCGGCCGCTGAAGCGGGTGGTCATCGAAACGACCGGCCTTGCCGATCCCGCTCCGGTCATGCAGTCGATCATGGGCAATCCGATCATCGCCAACAATTTCGATCTCGATGGCGTCATCACCGTCGTCGATGCAGTCAACGGGCTGCAGACGCTCGACAATCACGAAGAGGCGCGCAAGCAGGTGGCAGTTGCAGACCGCCTAATCGTGTCCAAGACCGTGATTGCGGGTGCCGTGCCGGAAGCGCAGCTGGAAAGCCGGCTGAGGGCGCTCAATCCGCGCGCGCAGATCCTGAATGCCGACAGCGCCGAGGCGGGACGCGTCGCCATTCTGGTCAATGGCCTCTACGACCCGGCTTCGAAGATCGCCGATGTCGGCCGCTGGCTGCAGGATGAGCTTGAGGCGGACGACGATCATCACCACGACCACCACGATCATGATCATGACCACCATCACGGCGATCATGGTCATCATCACCATCATGGGCACCACCACGGTAATCGGCATCAGCACGCTCATGACGTCACCCGCCATGACGGGTCGATCCGCTCCTTCTCGATCGTCGAGACTCAACCTATCGATCCGATGGCGCTCGAAATGTTCATCGATCTCCTTCGTTCGGCGCATGGCGAGAAGCTCTTGCGCATGAAGGCGATCGTTGCAGTATCCGACCGGCCGGAGCGTCCCGTCGTGCTGCATGGCGTGCAGAATATCTTCCACGCGCCGGTGCGTTTGCCGGCCTGGCCCGATCCAGAAGACCGGCGCACGCGCATGGTCATCATCACGAAGGATCTGCCCGAGGATTTCGTGAAGGGCCTGTTCGACGCCTTCCTCAGCAAGCCTCGCATCGATACGCCTGACAGGGCGGCGTTGGAGGACAATCCGCTCGCGGTACCGGGGATGAAGTTTTAGTTTCAGCCTTTGATATCTGGCAACCCGCCTCGCTCTGGAAGCTCCTTCTCCCCGCTGGGGAGAAGGGGTGTGCGGCAGCTACCTGCCTCATATGCGATTGCCTTCATGGTGAGGCGGGAGCGTAGCGACCCTCGAACCACGAAGATGGCGACCGCTCGCAAATGGTCATCCCTTGCGGATCACGAAGCGATGGCCGCTTTCCGTCTTCTCGCTTGTGAGAAGCGTGTGGCCTTTCTCGTTGCAGAGATGCGGGATGTCGATGACGGCAAGCGGATCCGTGGTTTCCACGGTCAAGGTCGTGCCGCTTGCCATGGCGCGCAGGCGCTTTTCCGTCTTGATCGCCGGATAGGGGCATTTCAGGCCGCGCAGATCGTAGATCTCGGTATCCGGACTATTCACTCTTCGCCCAGAACTTCCAGAAAGGCGGCTTCTTGGCCTCGGTCTGTGCGGTCTCGACGGCCGGGTTTGGCGCGTAGGCGAGCGCATTGAGGCCGGGGTTCATCGGGTTTGCCGCGGGGATCGGCACGTTCGCGGGAACATTGGCAGCAACGATCGGGCCGGCTGCGGGCTGCTGCGCGGTCGTCAACGGGGCGCCTGCCGCAGGGCTTGCTGCCGCTACGCGGATACTTGCCGTCGTCGGGTTGCCCGTCGGGCTGGCAACGGTGCCGCCGCGCGCGATTTGTTGTGCCGACTGGTTGGACATCATCGATTCGAGGTCGGCAACCTTCATCATCTTGCCGGCGGCGAGGGCGGTGCCTGTGGGAGCATAGGCGAGATCATGGCCCTTGCGCTGCTTGGCGACGACGGCCTTGCGCTCTGCCTCGGTCGGATCGTACCAGGCCATGCCGTCGAACTTCTTTGAGGCCATGGCATAGTCAGCCTGGTACTGCTTGTCATAGGTCGCAAGCGCCATCTGCAGAGCAGGCGGCGTGGTCATGACAGGGCATTTGCCGCTGGCGTTGAAGGGGCCGCTGGCCTGCTGGTTGAAGACGTATTTCTTCTCGCAGACCTCGACCTCGGGCGGGCGCTTGGTGACTTCGAAATTGTCGTAGCCGACCTTCAGCATCTTCCAGAATTCGATATTGGGGCTGAGGCGGTGCTTCCACATGTTTTCCGCCGTCATGCGGAAGGGGAAGGCTTCGAGCTGAACGGCCTTCTGGCCGCCCTTGAAGGCGTCGCGCGCGAAGGCATAGATTTCCAGCACCTGCTGGTCGGTCATCGAATAGCAACCAGACGACGAGCAGGCGCCATGGATCATCAAATTGTTGCCGGTGCGGCCATTGGCGGCATCGTAGCGGTTCGGGAAGCCGGTGTTGATCGCGAGGTAGTATTTCGAATTCGGGTTCAGGTTGGCCGGCGTCAGCATATAGAAGCCTTCCGGTGCCTGCCGGTCGCCTTCCTTCACCTTCGGGCCGAGACGGCCCGACCAGGCGCAGATCTTGTAATCGGCGATGACTTCGAAGCGGTTGCTCTGGTTCGCCTTCAGGATCTCCATCACGCCTTCTTCCTTGAAGATGCGGATCATGATCGGCGAGTTGCGGTCCATGCCCTTCTTGGCCATGTCGGCGAGGATATGGCTCGGAAGCGGTTGTTCGACCTTGTTCTTCACCTTCGACAGGTCGATCGACGCGGTGTCTAGCGCGTCGTTGCAGCCGGCGAGCGCCAGTGCCATCAGGGAAACATAGGCAAGGTGACGAATGCGCATTCTGACTTGGTCCATAAATGCGAAGAGTGGCAGCTCGATCTGTTTCGCCACTCCCCTCGAAGCATGAAACGGAATCATAGACGGCTTATACTTGAAAATTCCTTACCAGCCTATGACGTGCCCGCAGCGCGTCGGCAAGCTTTTCTTTGCCATAATAGCTTCGATAACGGAAATGTGGCCAAGGTTTGGCCTCATTTCCGTTTTTCGCGATCACTTTTTCTGAAAACAGCTTAGAGATTGCGGCCGATGTTGAGGAATTTCTGGCGGCGGTCGTTGCGCAATTGTTCACCCGAACGGCTGGAAAGCTCCGCAAGCGCGTTCGCAATCGTTTCGCCGGCCGCGCTTATCACCGCGTTCGGATCGCGATGCGCGCCGCCGACAGGCTCGGAGATGATGCCGTCGATCACGCCGAGACTTTTCAGATCATCGGCAGTTATCTTCATATTGGTGGCGGCTTCCTTCGCGCGCGTTGAATCGCGCCATAAGATCGAGGCCGCACCTTCGGGCGAAATCACGCTGTAGATCGAATGTTCGAGCATATAGACGCGGTTGCCGACGGCAATCGCAATGGCGCCGCCCGAACCGCCTTCACCGATCACGATGGAGACGATCGGCACCTTCACGCCGAGACACATCTCGGTCGAGCGGGCAATCGCTTCGGCCTGGCCGCGTTCTTCCGCCCCGACGCCCGGATAAGCGCCGGCCGTGTCGACCAGGGTGATGACGGGCAACTGGAAGCGGTCGGCCATTTCGAGGATACGGATCGCCTTCCGGTAGCCTTCGGGCCGGGCGCTGCCGAAATTGTGCTTCAGACGGCTCTTGGTGTCGTTGCCCTTCTCCTGGCCGATGAGGGCGACCGGCTGACCGCGGAAGCGGGCAAAGCCAGCCTGGATGGCGGCGTCCTCAGAAAATTGGCGATCGCCGGCCAGCGGCGTGAATTCCGTAAACAGCGTACTGGCATAGTCGACGAAATGCGGGCGCTGCGGGTGGCGGGCGACCTGCGTCTTCTGCCAGGCGTTAAGCTTGGAATAGATGTCGACCATCGCCTCGCGGACGCGGCTTTCAAGCCGCCCGACTTCCTCGGACGTATCGATGCTTTCGTCTTCGCTCGCCAGTTTCTTGAGCTCGTGAATCTTGCCTTCGAGATCCGAGATGGGTTTTTCGAAGTCCAGATAATTGTGCATGAGGTGCGTTTCCGATCCTTTTGCCCGTGACGAGAGATGGCGGCTTGAGCCTGTATGCCGGTCCTAATCCTGTTTTTTTGCCTGTTTGGCAAGGGGGTGATGCGTTTGGACCAGCTGATGAAGGCGTTCTTCCAGCACATGTGTGTAGATTTGTGTCGTCGAAATGTCCGAATGACCGAGAAGTTCCTGCACCACGCGCAGGTCTGCGCCGTTGGCGAGAAGATGGCTCGCGAAGGCATGGCGCATCACATGCGGCGAAATCATCGAAGGCGTCAGGCCGGCCCGGATGGCAAGATCCTTGAGATCACGCGCAAAGACCTGCCGCGGCAGATACCCCTGCTTGGACGCGGCGGGGAAAAGCCAGGGGCTTTCCGGCAGCGGCTGCTTGGCGTTGGCTGAAATGGCGGCCTGTAGGCGCCCATAGGCCTTCAGGGCCGAAATGGCGGTCTGCGATAGCGGCACCAGCCGCTCCTTGTTGCCTTTGCCGCGGATCATCAGGAAGCGTCCTTCTTGATCCAAGACTTTCGCCGGCAGGGAGACGAGCTCGCTGACGCGCATGCCGGTGGCGTAAAGCATTTCCAGAAGCACCAGCATGCGCAGGCGCTGCAGCTGATCGGGCCCTTCGACCGTCGCTTCCCGCTCCGCTTGGGTCAGAAGCTTCGTCACCTCATCGACGCCCATCGTCTTCGGAAGGGCGCGGCCTTTCTTCGGCGCATCGAGAATTCCGGTGGGATCGTCCGTGCGCAGACCTTCGGCATAGAGGAACTTGTAGAACTGCCGCATGGCGGAGAGGCGGCGTGCCTGGGAGGATGGCTTGAAGCCCTGGCTCGACAGGCTGGAAAGATAGGCGGCCAGATCGCCGGGGCTTGCCTCCGTCAAGCGGACGCCCTGCCCGGAAAGAAAGGAATGGAGATCGTCGAGATCGCGCTCGTAGGATTGCAGCGTGTTGACGGCAGCACCCCGCTCGGCGCTCATCATCTCCAGAAAGGCTTCCAGATGCACTCGCCCCAGATCTCTCTTGCCCGCTCGTATATTCTCGGCTGGCGCGCTCATGGTTTCAGCGCGCCTGTCGTCGGTGGATTGAGGCGCTCGGGGGCAATGCGGATCGTCACATCGCGTGGTTGGGGATCGACGAAGAGCACGAGAGCCCACATCGCTCCATATATCGATCCGGCGATGACCGCGCAGATGACAAGGAAGCGAAACAGGGTGGGCATTCGAAGACTCTCCTTCGCCATTCAGTGGCGCGGCGATGCGCTATAATTATATTCCTTCAAGAGTTAGCCGAAGGATATTGCAGACATGTTTACGGCAGCGGCGTCTTGACGCTACCGGCGCATTTGACGATACCGTTTCCAAAGAAATTGTGAATGGGCCAATGAGTGAACAAGTCCTGACCCTTGCCGAGAGCTTGAGAGACAAGGCGCGCGCAGCGCTGGGTCAGCGCAATCTTGTCTTCGTGGGATTGATGGGAGCAGGAAAATCCTCGATCGGCCGGCCCGTTGCGCAGCAGCTCGGCCTACCCTTCGTCGATACGGATATCGAGATCGAGCGCGTGTCGCGCATGACGATCGCCGAACTGTTCGCCGCTTACGGCGAACAAGAGTTTCGGGCGCTGGAGACGCGCGTCATCAAGCGGCTCCTCAAGGGAGGCCCGCGCGTCGTCTCGACGGGCGGCGGTGCGTTCATCAACGAAAGCACGCGGCTGCATGTCAAGCGCGGCAGCCTTTCGGTCTGGCTGAAGGCCGATCTCGACGTGCTGTGGGAGCGGGTAAACAAGCGCGATACGCGCCCTCTGCTCAAGACCGAAAATCCGAAACAGACCCTCGAGAACCTGATGAATGCGCGCTATCCGATCTATGCGGAAGCCGATATCACGGTTCTCTCCCGCGACGTAAACAAGGATATCATGGTCAGGGAAGTCCTTGCCGCCATCGCCGAGGGAAAGAAAACAGAAAGCAAAATGCCATGAATGCGATGACACCGGCTTCCGCAGAGCGCCTTGTGCGCGTGCCTCTCGGCGAGCGTGCCTATGACATCCTGATCGGCCCGGGCCTGATCGCGCGTGCGGGCCAGGAGATCGCAGCGCGGCTGAAGGGGCGCAAGGCCGCCATCATCACCGATGAAAACGTCGCGCCGCTTTACCTCGGTGCATTGGTTGCCAGCCTTGAAGCGGCCGGCATCCAGGCTTCCAGCCTCGTTTTGCCGGCCGGCGAGAAGACCAAGAGTTTCGAGCACCTGATCACCGTTTGCGATGCGGTGCTGACTGCGCGTGTGGAGCGCAATGATGCGGTGATCGCGCTTGGCGGTGGCGTCATCGGCGATCTCTCGGGCTTTGCCGCCGGCATCGTTCGCCGCGGCGTCCGTTTCGTTCAAGTGCCGACATCGCTGCTGTCGCAGGTGGATTCGTCCGTCGGCGGCAAGACCGGCATCAACACTCATCACGGCAAGAACCTCGTCGGCGTCTTCCATCAGCCCGACCTCGTGCTGGCCGATACCGATGTGCTGAATACGCTAAGCGAACGTGAATTCCGCGCCGGCTATGCCGAAGTCGCCAAATACGGTTTGATCGACAAGCCGGATTTCTTTGCCTGGCTCGAGGCCAATTGGAGAGAAGTCTTTGCCGGCGGGGCGGCCCGCATTGAGGCTATCGCTGCAAGTTGCCAGGCGAAATCCGATGTCGTCGTTGCCGACGAGCGTGAAAACGGGGCGCGTGCCTTGCTCAATCTCGGCCACACCTTCGGCCATGCGCTCGAAGCGGCAACCGCCTATGACAGCCGCCGGCTGGTGCATGGCGAGGGTGTTGCGATCGGCATGGTGCTGGCGCACGAATTTTCTGCGCGCCTCAATCTGGCAAGCCCGGATGATGCCAAGCGTGTCGAGACGCATCTGAAGGCCGTAGGCCTGCCGACGCGGATGGGCGATATTCCGGGCGAGCTGCCGCCGGCCGAAGTGCTGATGGATGCGATCGCGCAGGACAAGAAGGTCAAGAGCGGCAAGCTCACCTTCATCCTTACGCATGGTGTCGGTCAGTCCTTCGTTGCCGACGATGTGCCGTCTTCCGAAGTCCTGAGTTTCCTGAAGGAAAAACATCGCTGATGACCGTCGAGGGCACGCTGGCTGTATTGCTCGAATATTGGCCCGAGATCATCTCGATCATCGTGCTGGTGTTGGTGTCGGCGTTTTTTTCAGGTTCGGAGACGGCACTTACCGCCGTCTCGCGCACCCGCATTCACACGCTGGAGGCCAACGGCGATGAAAGCGCCGGTATCGTGCGCCACCTCATCGAGCGTCGAGATCGGCTGATCGGCACCTTGCTCATCGGCAACAATCTCGCGAATATCTTGGCGTCTTCGCTGGCGACCAGCGTTTTCCTCGGTCTGTTCGGCAATTCGGGGGTGGCGCTGGCAACGGCAGCCATGACCGTCATTCTCGTCATCTTCGCTGAAGTCCTGCCGAAGAGCTGGGCGATTTCGACTCCGGATCGCTTTGCGCTCAATGTGGCAGCGCCGGTGCGGCTGTTTGTCGCGATCGTCGGCCCCGTATCGAGTTTCGTCAACGCCATCGTGCGCTGGATCCTTGGGCTGTTCGGCATCAACCTCTCCAAGGAGGTGTCGATGCTGTCGGCGCACGAGGAGCTGCGCGGTGCTGTCGATCTGCTCCACCGCGAGGGTTCGGTCGTCAAAGCCGACCGCGATCGCCTAGGCGGCGTGCTTGATCTCGGCGAGTTGGAACTGTCCGACATCATGGTGCACCGCACGGCGATGCGAGCCATCAATGCCGATGACCCGCCCGAGGTGGTGGTGCGCGCGATCCTCGACAGTCCCTATACGCGCATGCCGCTCTGGCGCGGCACAATCGACAACATCATCGGCGTCGTGCATGCCAAGGATCTGCTGCGAGCCTTGGCGGAACGCAATGTCGAGCCGGAAAATCTCGATATCGTCAAGATCGCGCAAAAGCCCTGGTTCGTGCCCGACAGCACCAATCTCGAAGACCAGCTGAACGCCTTCCTGCGTCGCAAGCAGCATTTCGCCGTCGTCGTCGACGAATATGGTGAGGTGCAGGGCATCGTCACCCTGGAAGACATTCTGGAGGAGATCGTCGGCGATATCGCTGACGAGCACGACCTCGATATCCAGGGCGTGCGACAGGAGGCCGACGGCTCGATCGTCGTTGATGGCGTCGTACCGATTCGCGACTTGAATCGCGCGCTCGACTGGCACTTGCCCGACGAGGAGGCGACGACGATTGCGGGTCTCGTCATCCACGAATCGATGACCATCCCGGAAGAGCGCCAAGCCTTCACCTTTTATGGCAAACGCTTCATCGTCATGAAGCGGGAAAAGAACCGCATCACCAAGCTGCGCATCCGCCCTGCCGAAACGGAAGAGGCAAAGCCGGAGTAATTCCGGCTTACAGCCAACCTACCAACGGATCGCCTCGCCGGGGGCCGCGGGCTCCACGGCCAGCGCGTGCAGGCCAGCGTCCAGTTCCGGCTTCAAAAGCTCGTTGATCGCCCTGTGGCGCGCAAGGCGCGGCATGCCCGAGAACTTGGCGGAAACGATTCGAATTCTTATATGGGTTTCGCCGGTTCCGGTCATGTCAGGCTGATGGCCCGCATGAAGGTGGCTTTCATTGATGACGGCCAGGCGCTCGGGCGCGAAGGCGTCGGTGAGCTTCCGCTCAATGCGGGATTGCAGTGTCGTTTCCATATTCCCGCGTCGACCTCGCTTGCGAAAAAAGGCTCCCACAAAGCCTATAACATTCCTGTTTGTCAATTCTTGTTGTGGGGTATCCAAGGCCCCATAATTAGGACGCCATGAGACTTGATTCAAAATATTTCGATCGCATTCGCACCCGCCGCAAGCGCGCGCAGGAACCCGAACAGGGTCCGCCGACGTGCCAGTGGGACGGCTGCGACAAACACGGCACGCATCGCGCCCCTGTCGGGCGCAATGCGGAAGGGCAGTTCTTTTTGTTCTGCTTCGAGCACGTCAAGGAATACAACAAGGGCTACAATTATTTCTCCGGCCTCTCGGATGGCGAGATTGCGCGTTATCAGAAGGAAGCCATCACCGGCCACCGTCCGACCTGGACGGTCGGTGTCAACAAGGCTGCCAAGAACAGTCCGCTTCAATCGGATATCCGCTCCGGCTCCTATTCCCGCGTTCGCGACCCATTCGGCTTCGTTAGGGAAGGCGAGGGGCAAGGTCGGGGACCGCGTTTCCCGCAGCAGCGCAAGCTGAAAACGCTGGAGGCGAAGGCCTTCGACACGATGGGCCTTGACGCCAATGCCGCGGCCCCGGAAATCAAGCGCCGCTACAAGGAATTGGTGAAAATGCACCATCCCGATGCCAATGGCGGCGATCGCGGCTCGGAAGAGCGTTTTCGTGCGGTCATTCAAGCCTATCAATTATTGAAACAGAACGGTTTTTGTTAATTCCCGTCCTTGCTCTCCGCCTTCAATCAGGTATGGTCCAAATCGGCTGAAGCTGCGGGCAACCGCGGTAGGGTGCGCATTTGGCTGGCTGCACCTCGGTCAACTTCCGGACGCGGCGTTTCTTGTCCGGGGACTCTGTTCAAGGATGCTCGCAAGCGATCATATATCGCGCCGAGATTTTGCTTTAGTCCCGGAGAAGTATCGCCGCTGTTCAGACCGAACGGATGCGGGCAACAAGCTGCGGCGTTTCGGAAAAATCGGCTGAGTTTGATATGGCAGGGTGAGAGCCACCCGCCCTGGAGACATGATGAGCAAGATTGACCTTGATATTTCCGAGATCCCCGATACCACCGTTTCGGTCCGTGAAGTCTTCGGCATTGATTCCGACATCCGCGTTCCGGCCTACAGCCAGGGTGGCGCCTACGTACCCGATCTGGATACGGACTACCTCTTCGACCGCGAGACCACGCTCGCCATTCTCGCGGGCTTTGCTCATAACCGCCGCGTGATGATCTCGGGCTATCACGGTACCGGCAAGTCCTCCCACATCGAGCAGGTCGCTGCGCGCCTCAACTGGCCGTGCGTGCGTATCAACCTCGACAGCCATGTCAGCCGTATCGACCTCGTCGGCAAGGATGCCATCGTCGTCAAGGATGGCCTGCAGGTCACCGAATTCAAGGACGGCATCCTGCCTTGGGCCTATCAGCACAATGTCGCGCTCGTCTTCGACGAATATGATGCCGGCCGGCCCGACGTGATGTTCGTCATTCAGCGCGTGCTGGAATCGTCGGGACGCCTGACGCTGCTCGACCAGAGCCGCGTCATCCGTCCTCACCCGGCCTTCCGCCTGTTCGCAACGGCCAACACCATCGGTCTCGGCGACACGACTGGCCTCTATCACGGCACGCAGCAGATCAACCAGGCACAGATGGACCGCTGGTCGATCGTGACGACGCTGAACTACCTGCCGCACAGCAACGAAGTCGATATCGTGCTGGCGAAGGTGAAGTCCTTCCGCAACGACAAGGGCCGCGACACCGTCTCCAAGATGGTTCGCGTTGCCGACCTGACGCGTGCGGCTTTCATGAACGGCGATCTGTCGACCGTCATGAGCCCGCGTACCGTCATCACCTGGGCCGAGAATGCGGAAATCTTCGGCGACGTCGCCTTTGCCTTCCGCGTCACCTTCCTCAACAAGTGTGACGAGCTGGAGCGGCCGCTGGTCGCCGAGCACTATCAGCGCGCCTTCGGTGTCGAGCTGAAGGAAAGTGCTGCCAACATCGTGCTCGAAGCCTAGAACATTTTCGCTTTTCTTCGAATCGCGAAAACGTTCTATCTTTTTGTTTTGACGCAATTCCGGATAGAAAACTGCTATGCATTTTTCCTGGAATTGCTTTAGGGAAAAGCCGATACATCATGTCAGGTCGCGGAGATAATTCCAAAGCGAAGCCGGGTGCACCGGTGGACATGGAGCCGTTGCGCCGGGCGATCACCGGCTGTGTCCGCTCGATCGCCGGCGATGCCGAGGTCGAGGTGGCCTTTGCCAACGAACGCCCGGGAATGACCGGCGAGCGCATTCGCCTGCCGGAACTTTCAAAACGGCCGACGGCGCATGAGCTGGCGGTTACACGCGGCCTCGGTGATTCGATGGCCCTGCGGCTTGCCTGTCATGATGCCCGTGTCCACGCCGTGATGTCGCCCCAAGGTGCCGATGCACGCAGCATCTTCGATGCTGTCGAGCAGGCCCGTGTCGAATCGATCGGCTCGCTGCGCATGAGCGGCGTTGCCGCCAACCTCAATTCCATGAATACGGAAAAATACGCCAAGGCGAATTTTTCCGGCATCGAACGGCGCGAGGATGCGCCGATCGGTGAGGCCATGGCGATGATTGTGCGCGAGAAGCTGACCGGTCAGAAGCCGCCGGAAAGCGCCGGCAAGGTGCTCGACCTATGGCGCCCCTTTATCGAGGAAAAGACCGGCGGTCAGCTCGAGAACCTGTTGTCGTCGATCAACGACCAGCAAAGCTTTGCCCGTGTCGTCCGCAACATTCTGACGGCCATGGAAATGGCCGAGGAATATGGCGACGAGCAATCCGAGCCCGACAGCGAAGAGCAGCCGAGCGAAGAAGACAAGCCGAACGGCGAAGACCAGGATAACGACGACGTCAAGGAAGACGAAGGCTCTGATGCCGCGCCGGCTGAGGACAGCGAAGCTTCCGACGAGCAGATGGAAGACGGCGCGACCGAAGACGGCGGCGAGATTTCCGACGATGACATGAGCGAAGAAGGCGAGGAAGATTCGGAAACGCCGGGCGAAACCCGCCGTCCGAACACGCCCTTCGCCGATTTCAACGAGAAGGTCGACTATCACGTCTATACGGAGGAGTTCGACGAGACCACGACCGCACAGGAATTGTGCGATGTGGCCGAGCTTGAGCGTTTGCGTGCTTTCCTCGACAAGCAGCTTGCGCATCTGCAGGGCGCCGTTGGCCGGCTCGCCAACCGTCTGCAGCGTCGCCTCATGGCGCAGCAGAACCGCTCCTGGGACTTCGATCTGGAAGAGGGCTATCTTGATCCGGCCCGCCTGCCACGCCTGATCATCGACCCGACGCAGGCGCTGTCCTTCAAGATGGAGCGCGATACGCAGTTCCGCGATACGGTCGTGACGCTGCTGATCGACAATTCCGGCTCGATGCGTGGACGACCGATCACGGTTGCCGCCTCCTGCGCCGATATCCTTGCCCGCACGCTCGAGCGATGCGGCGTTAAGGTCGAGATCCTCGGCTTCACCACCAAGGCGTGGAAGGGCGGCCAGGCACGCGAGAAGTGGCTCGCCAGTGGCAAGCCGCAGACGCCCGGTCGTCTGAACGACCTGCGCCACATCATCTACAAGTCTGCCGACGAGCCCTATAGACGGTCTCGCAGCAATCTTGGCCTGATGATGCGCGAAGGCCTGCTCAAGGAGAATATCGACGGCGAGGCGCTGATCTGGGCGCATAACCGCCTGCTCGGTCGCCGCGAACAGCGCCGTATCCTAATGATGATCTCGGACGGTGCGCCGGTTGATGATTCCACGCTGTCGGTCAATCCCGGCAATTATCTGGAGCGGCATTTGCGCGCCGTCATCGACCAGATCGAGACGCGTTCGCCGGTGGAACTGCTGGCCATCGGTATCGGCCATGACGTCACGCGCTACTATCGCCGCGCTGTCACCATTGTCGATGCCGACGAGCTTGCTGGCGCTATGACGGAGCAGCTTGCCTCGCTGTTCGAAGATCAGACGAGCATGCCGCGCTCGCGCATGCGCCGCGCCAGCTGAGCCCGCTCAGGCTTCTCTTGGCATCGGCCTTGCGGCCGGTGCCTTTTCTGACGGAAGGGACTGTTTCCTTTGGCCTTGATCTGCGCCGGCAGAAGACGGTCCTGTTGGCAGGAGTTTTTGCAACGCTGCTTGCCGGCTGCAGCTCCGGCGATAATGGCGAGAAAGGTGGTCCGGCAGATATCCGCGCGACCGTGATTTCCACCTTTAACTCCGGTTCGAATGAAACACGGTTCGGCGCGCTGGAATTTGTCGGTGGCCTTGAACTCAGCTCGGACAATGTGCTGCTCGGCGCCATCTCCGCTATTCGCTTCCGTCCCGATCAACGCCATTTCATTTCAGTGCTGGATACCGGCCATTGGCTGACCGGCGCCATTGAGCGCGACCAGGAGGGCCGGCTGAAGGGTATCAGCGATGCGCGCATCACGCCGATGATCGACCGCCATGGCGGCACAGATGCCGGCAAAGGAGATATGGATGCCGAAGGCTTGGCGCTGCGCGGCAATCACGTCCTCGTCAGCTATGAACAATACCACCGTGTCGATGCCTATCCCGATCCGGGTTTCGAAATTTCGCCGCCCGATGGCACAATGCCCATTCCCATCCCGAGATCGGAGCTGCGTTCCAATCGCAGCCTCGAGGCGCTGATGATCGCGCCTCAGTCGAGCCCGCTTGCCGGCAGTGCGGTGATCGTTGCCGAAGACAGCCTGGACGATCAAGGGAATCTGCTCGCCGCAATTCTGGACGGGCCGTTGAATGGCCGCTTCACCGTCCGGCGCCATGGCGACTTCAATGTCAGCGACGGCGTCTTTCTGCCCGATGGAGATCTATTGCTGCTGGAGCGGCGCTTCGAGCTGATCCATGGTCTCGGCGTGCGTATCCGCCGCATCGCCGGCGCGAATATCAAGCCAGGTGCGGTCGTAGATGGCGAGGCGATCTTCGAGGCAGGGCCTGGAGAACAGATCGACAATATGGAGGGCCTGGATGTCTTCCGCGCAGCCGACGGCTCCCTGCACCTCGTCATGGTCTCGGATGACAATCATTCCATTCTGCAGCGCAGCCTGATGCTGGAGTTCAAGCTGCATGACGACAATATCGTCAGCCAGAATTGAGAGTGGCGAGCGGTCTGATTCTCGGCCGCTGCCATCCTTCTTTGTCAGGAAATGGTGCCGCGCGTCACATGGGGTCGCGCGGCGGATCCTTTGGCCGTCAAGCCGTCGGAGCCTGCGGCATCGGCTTCAACATGTTCATCAGCGCGCCGTAGGGCAGCAGCATGACGAGGCCGACGGTGACCTTGACCGAGAAATCGCCGATCGCCCAGGAAATCCAGCGCGGTGCCGAGGTGTAGAACGCGCCAAGGATCGGCGCCCATTCGATCGCGAAGGGATCGTTCGGCCCGAAGAAGACGAAGAAGGGCGCGAAGGCGAAGGAGAAGAAGATCAGCGTGTCCAGCATCGAGCCGATAAGTGAGCCGAACAGCGGCGCGCGCCACCAGGCCAGGCGGCGCAGGCGGTTGAAGACCGAGATATCGAGCAGCTGGCCGGCGAGATAGGCCGATCCGGAGGCGATCGCGATGCGTGGCTGTGCCGTGTAAAACGACAGGGCGACACCAACGACGAAGCCCGCAAAGACGACCTTGCGCGCGGCCTTCGGGCCGAACTGGCGGTTGGTCAGATCGGTAATGAGGAAGGCGACCGGATAGGTGAAGGCTCCCCAGGTGAGGATATCCGCGAGATTGATGCCGGCGAGCGTCACCTGCAGCGGATACTGCACGAGGATGTTGGAAGCGACGACGACCAGCGTCATTAGCAGAACGTAGATAAGGGTATGACGTATCGTCAGCATTTTTTTATCCTGGGAGATGCCACCAGTTGAAAGAAACCGGACATGGAAAAAGGCTTGTCCGGACATGATCCGTGCAAGCCTCTCAGCCGGTATGAAATCGCGAAGTGCTAGTGCTGCTTAGGCAGCAACGGCAGCTTCAGCGGACTTCTTGACGATCTGGCGACGCAGCAGGCGAGCGCGCATGCTGAGTTCGTTTTCGCTAGCCTTGATAAGGAAAGCGTCCAGACCACCGCGATGCTCGACCGAACGCAGCGCTGCAGCGGAAACGCGCAGACGGTAGCGCTGGCCGAGAACGTCGGAGATCAGCGTGACCTGGCAGAGGTTCGGCAGGAACCGACGCTTGGTCTTGTTGTTGGCGTGGCTAACGTTGTTGCCCACGAGGACGGCCTTGCCGGTCAATTCGCACATGCGGGACATGGTACACCTACTTTTGTTTTTCTCGGCCATCGAATAGACATGTCGGGCAAAACCCGACGTGCAATCCAACAGGCCATAATTGGAAAGTTGCGGTTCTATAGTCAGAGAGGCTGGCCGCGTCAAGCCAAACCTTGTGTTTTCCCGCAATTCCGTCAAAAAGCTGCTGTTGTCTGACGCTCGCAGCAGGCGAGCAAAGCAACTATATAACTTGCCTGATCCTCGTTGAAGGCCTTGATCATGGTTCAAATTCGGAAGTGGCTTCTCATTTCAGCGATCGTTGCGTCGATGCCCTCCATGGCATTGGCCGATGTGCTGCGGCATGAAACGCGCTATCGCGTTTCGTTGGCCGGCCTGCCGATCGCCAGGGCGGATTTCAAAACCGAGGTCACCGGCAAGCAGTTCACCATTCGCGGCGACATCACCTCGGCAGGCCTTGCAGATCTCGTCACCTCGATCGATGCGAAAACCGATGTGACCGGCGTCGTCAATGACAGCAAGCTGCAGGCGACGCATTACACGCTCTTCTACAAGAGCGGGAAGAAAGAGCGCACCTATGATGTCGCCTATACCAACGGCAACGTGACGTCGAACACGATCACGCCCGAGCCGAAACGGCCGGACACCTGGGTTCCGGTCACGGAAAGCGACCTGAAATCCGTGCTCGACCCGATATCGGGTATGATCTTTCCGATTTCGCCCAGCCTTAACCTCTGCAATCAGACGCTGGCCGTCTTCGACGGCGAGATGCGGATGGATCTGAAGCTGTCGCCGAAGGGATCGCACCCCTTTTCGACGGAAGGTTTCAAGGGCAAGACCATCGCCTGCGGCGTGCGCTTCACGCCGAAGGGCGGCTATAAGAGCACGCGCAAGGATTATCTCTACCTCGCCAAGAGCGACAATATGGAAATCTGGTTCGCCAAGGCGGATACCATGAATGTCTACGCTCCTGTCTACGTCCGTATTCCGACGCAATACGGGACGGTGACGATCACGGCCGTAAAGTACGGCAGCTAGACCGGGCAATTGCTTCACGGAAAATCTTGACGATTCCCATAGTTATTTCTACGCAATTTTCAGTGGAAAATTGCTATGCATTTTCGTCGAATTGCTTGAGCGGGCTGGGGCGTCCGCGGCAAGGGGCTGGGGACAGAGATGAAATTTCGCGCGACGCTGACAGGCTTTTCAGCCATTTTGATGTGGTCGTTTCTGGCGCTTTTGACCGTCGCTTCCGGGAAGATGCCACCCTTCCAGCTGCTTGCCGTCTGTTTTGCGATCGGCAGCATTCCGGGCATCATCGTTCTTCTGCTGAGGCCCGAACGGCTGCAGCTGCTGCGCCAGCCCGCCAAGGTCTGGGCCACAGGCATTGCCGGCCTGTTCGGCTATCATTTCCTCTATTTTACGGCATTGCGCCATGCGCCTGCGGTGGAAGCGGGCCTGATCGCCTATCTCTGGCCATTGCTGATCGTCGTCGGCTCGGCGCTGCTGCCGGGAGAGCGGCTGCGTTGGTATCATATTGTCGGTGCGCTGATGGGGCTTGCGGGCACGGTTCTGATCGTCGGCCGCAATGGCTTTCATTTCGAAGGCGCCTATGCCGTCGGCTATGGCGCGGCGTTCCTTTGCGCCTTCACCTGGTCCGGCTATTCCTTGATAACGCGTCGTTTCGAGGCTGTTTCCACCGATGTGGTCACGATATTTTGCCTCGCGACCTCGATCCTCTCCTTCTTTTGTCATCTGGGGCTGGAGGAAACCATCTGGCCGGAGAATATGGCCCAGTGGATCGCGGTCCTCGGTCTTGGCCTTTTTCCGGTCGGAGCCGCCTTCTATGCCTGGGATTACGGCGTCAAGAACGGCGATATCCAGATCCTCGGCGCGGCGAGCTACGCCGCACCGTTGCTCTCGACGCTGATCTTGACGCTGTTCGGTTTTGCCGAGCCTAGTTGGGGCATAGCGCTTGCCTGCCTGCTCGTGACTGGAGGCGCGGTGTTGGCCGCCCATCGCATGATCCTGCGCCGGGACGATACGGCGCGAACGCAGGCGGAAGCGGCGGAGTAGCTCCGCCGTCCCCTCTGCCATTTATTTCTTGAAGACTTCTTGC
Source organism: Rhizobium sp. BK491 (assembly GCF_014194925.1). Taxonomy (NCBI): domain Bacteria; kingdom Pseudomonadati; phylum Pseudomonadota; class Alphaproteobacteria; order Hyphomicrobiales; family Rhizobiaceae; genus Rhizobium; species Rhizobium sp. BK491. The sequence goes on along the minus strand of NZ_JACIAR010000005.1, from coordinate 66,787 downwards.
AGGAAGGCCACGAGCGACGACCGCCAGACATCCATTTCATGCTGGAGATCCGGATATTCGTGGTATTCGTGCTTGATCTTCTTGTCGTCGAGCGTCGCCTTCAAGCCCGCGACATCCTTGCCGACGACCTGGTCCTTGCTTCCAACCGTCACCGTGAAGTTGTGCAAGGCCTTGTTGATCTTTTCCGGCTCGTTCAGCACGGCCTCGACGGTCTTGTTTGGGACGGTCGTGGTGCTGACGCCGCTGAAGGTTGCGACCCAGCCGAAGGTATCCAGATGTGAAAGGCCGGATACGAGAGCCTGATAGCCGCCCTGAGACAAGCCGGCCACGGCTCGGCCGTCAGCCTCGTTTTTCACCCGGTAGTGCTTCTTCATGTACGGTATAAGGTCTTCGGTCAGCTCGCGATCGGCTGCCTCGGCGTTCGCCGGATAGAAATTCGCGCGGCGATCGGCGGCGGGGAAGTTTTCGGCGATCGCGTTCGGCACGTCGGTTTCCGTATCCGGGATGACGACGATCATCGGCTCGATCTTCTTGTCAGCAAGGAGGTTGTCGAGGATCTGCGGTGCGCGGCCCTGGAGGACCCAAGATCCCACAGTATCGCCGAAACCGTGATAGAGGTAGAGCACGGGCAGCGGCTTGGAGGAATCGGTGTAGCCGGGCGGTGTATAGACATACATTTGCCGTTCCGAATCGAGCGCCTTGGAATGTAAGGTCACCAGCCGCAGATCGCCGTGGGGCACATTGCGGATATCGAGAATGCTGCCGGGCACCAGGATCAGGCTGGTATTGACCTGTCGCTGCGGCTTGGGCGCATTGGTGCCGGGATCGATGCTGCGGAAACCGTCAATGTTGAAGTAATATTCGTAGAGATTCGGCTTGAGCACCTCCGTCTTCGCACTCCAGGTGCCGTCGTCGTCGCGCTGCATGGTGATGGGATCGCGCGAGCCCAAGGTGACGGAAACCGCTTTTGCAGCCGGAGCATAAAGGCGGAAGGTGATCGAGCCATCCTGCTCGACCGAGGTCACGAAGTTTTTCAGGGGCTGGCTGGCCGGCGGCGAGGCCGGTGCATCAAGAGCAAAGACAGGGGCGCTCATGACAGAGCCTGCCATGACGAGCAAAGGAAACAACAAACGCACGAAAAAACCTCCTCCAGATGAATCAATTTTCACTCTCCCCGTGTAAAGCTGAGACAGCGCACAGCTTTTTCAAGACCATCGCTGCGCGCTGTCTGGCCGCACCCTGCTTGATGTCGATGAAAGGTAAAAAGAGGTTCAGTCTAAGGCTGGCTTCCAGTCCGGCGGTGCCATCTCGAAGCTCGAAAATTCGAAGCCGGGTGCCACCGTACATCCGACAAGCGTGAATTGCCCGAGGCTTTCGGCTGATTGCCACCAGTTGGCTGGAATGATCGCCTGCGGGCGCTCGCCCTTTGCCAGGTCGAGGCCCAGCATGAGGGTTTCGCTGGTCTTGCCGTCGGCGGAGCGATGTAGGGCAAGCGGGGCACCGGCATAGTAGTGCCAGACTTCGGCGGCATCGTGCACCCGATGCCAGTGCGAGCGTTCGCCGGTTTCGAGCAGATAGTAGATCGCCGTGGAATGGCCGCGGGCGCCGCCGTTTTCGTCGCGAAAGGTCTGCACGTACCAGCCGCCTTCCGGATGCCGCTGCATGGAGAGCGTTTCGATGATCTCCTTTGCCTGCATCAGAAATTATCCTTGCGCTTGCGGATCTCGGCAAAGACCTCGTCGTTGCTGCGGCTTTCCATCAGCAGGTTGCGGCGGATCGCGGGATCGGCAGCGCGCAGGAACGGGTTCGTTTCCTTCTCCAGCGCCAGTGTCGTCGGGATGGTGAACTTGCCTTCCGCCCGCAGGGCTTCGATATCTGCGGCGCGTGCCTTCAGCCGCTCGTTGTCGGGATCGATGGTCAGAGCGAAGCGCGCGTTGGAGAGCGTATATTCATGGCCGAAATAGACGGCTGTTTCGTCCGGCAGCACGGCAAGCTTCTGCAGCGAGGCCCACATGTCGGCTGGTGTGCGCTCGAACAGGCGGCCGCAACCGAGCGCAAACAGGGTATCGGCGGCAAAGAGCAGCTTGTCGTCGGCAAAGTGATAGCAAACGTGTCCGGCGGTATGGCCGGGCGTTTCGATGACATTGACCGTATGGCCGGCAAATTCAAACGTATCTCCATCAGCGACGGCCCGATCGAGGCCCGGAATGGCGACGGCCTCGTTGATCGGGCCGATGATCTCCAAGCCGAACTGTTCCTTCAGCGCCAGATTGCCCTCGACATGATCGGTGTGATGATGCGTGGTCAGGATATGGCTGATCGTCCAGCCGCGACGATCGGCCGCCTTCAGGATGGCATCCGCCTCCGGAGCGTCGATCGATGCCGTCGATCCGGTTTCGGGATCATGGACCAAGACGCCGTAATTGTCGGAACGGCAGACAAAAATCTCTAATTCCAATGGTTTCATGATCGAAATCGTCCTCATCTTTTCCGTGAGTAGAGAATGTAAGCCGTTCGGCCTTGAAGTCCAACGTTCGGCTGATAACATTTGTTTCGATGCATACCGATATCGTCGATCTCCGCCAGTTTTATCATTCCGAGCTCGGTCGCTTGGCGGAGCAGTCGATTGCCATGGCGCTGTCCTCCATCTGGGCCCGCATGCCGGAGGAGAGGCTTGTCGGCCTTGGCTATGCGGTGCCTTATCTCGACCGCTTTCGTGCCGACACCGAGCGCACCTTCGCCTTCATGCCGGCCGGTCAGGGCGCGGTGAACTGGCCGATGGGCTCGGCCTCGGCGACGGCCCTGGTCTTCGATGAAGAACTGCCGCTGCCCGACAGTTCGATCGACCGCGTGCTGATGGTGCATTCGCTGGAATTCGCCGAAAGCCCGCGCGAGACGCTCAAGGAACTCTGGCGCGTTCTGGCGCCCGGCGGGCGGCTTGTCATCGTCGTGCCAAACCGCACCGGCGTGTGGGCGCGCATGGAACATACGCCCTTCGGCTCCGGCCGGCCCTATTCGCGCGGCCAGCTCACCTCGCTTCTGCGCGAAACCAATTTCACCCCCGGTGCGACCGCGGAGGCGCTGTTCTTCCCGCCTTCGAAGCTGCGTACGGTGCTGCGGCTGCGCCGCGCCTTCGAGCGGATCGGCCGAACCCTATGGCCGGCTTTTTCCGGGGTCATCATCGTCGAGGCGCAGAAGCGGCTTTATCAGGGCCTGCCTGTTGCCGTTCGCGCCTCGCGCCGCGTCTTCGTGCCGGTGCTTGCACCGCGCGGCATACCGACGACGCGCGATGCTCCGTGACGCTTTCGCCGCAGCGTCACACTCGACAAATTTGTCAATCCGCATTAATGCGACGGGGTGTCACAAACCGGAATTTTCCGGTCTTTCCCAAGGTCGATCCCATGAGCATGGAAATGAGCAAGCCCGTCCCGCGTCCCGGCATTCTCGATATAGCCGCCTATGTGCCGGGCAAGGAGCATGCACCGGGCGTTGCGCGCGTGTTCAAGCTCTCCTCGAACGAGACGCCGCTTGGCGCCAGCCCCAAGGCCATCGAGGCCTTCCGCGGCGCTGCCGGCAATCTCGAGCGCTATCCGGACGGGCAGGCCAAGGAACTCCGCCAGGCGATCGCCGATGTGCATGGGCTGAATGTGGCCAATATCCTTTGCGGCGCCGGCTCCGACGAGCTGCTCGGGCTGCTCTGCCACACCTATCTCGGCACCAGTGACGAAGGCATCATTACCGAGCACGGCTTCCTGGTCTACAAGATCCAGATCATGGCCGCCGGCGCGACACCGGTTACGGTCAGGGAGAAGGATTGCACCGTCGATGTCGACGCGATCCTCGCGGCGGTCACGGAGAAGACCAAAATGGTTTTCATTGCCAATCCGGCCAATCCCACTGGAACATACGTGCCAGTCAGCGAGATCCGCCGCCTGCAGGCGAGCCTGCCCAAGCACGTCATTCTCATCCTCGACGCTGCCTATGCCGAATATGTCCGCCGCAACGACTACGAGGCTGGCCTTGAGCTCGTTTCGGCAAACCAGAATGTCGTCATGACGCGTACCTTCTCCAAGGTCTACGGCCTGGCAGCCCTTCGTATCGGCTGGATGTATGCCCCGGTCGATATCGTCGATGCGATCAACCGCGTGCGCGCTCCGTTCAACCTGAACAGCGCGGCCATTGCTGCAGGAGCCGCTGCCATTCGCGATCAGGCTTTCACGGAAAAGGCGGTCGCGCATAACACGCTCTGGATCGAGAAGATGACGGCTGCGCTCGAGGCTCTCGGCCTCAAGGTGACGCCGTCGGTTGCGAATTTCGTCCTGATCCATTTCCCTGACAGCGACGGCAAGCGCGCTGCCGAGGCCGATGATTTCCTGACGAGCCGCGGCTATATCCTGCGTGCGGTTCGCGCCTACGGCTTCCCGAATTCGCTGCGCTTGAGCATCGGCACCGAAGAGGCCAATCTCGGCGTCATCGACGCTCTGGCCGAATTTATGGGACGCAAGGCATGAGCAACATCCAGTTCGACCGCATCGCCCTGATCGGCATCGGCCTGATCGGCTCCTCCATCGCCCATGATCTCAAGCGCCTCGGCCTGGCCAAGGAAGTGGTGATCTCGACACGCAGTGCCGAGACGCTGAAGCGTGCCGAAGAGCTGAAGCTCGGCGACCGCTATACGCCGTCCTCGGCCGAAGCCGTGAAAGACGCCGATCTCGTCATAGTTTCCGTGCCTGTGGGCGCTTCGGAGAGCGTCGCCAAGGAAATCGCTGCGCATCTGAAGCCAGGCGCCATCATCACCGATGTCGGCTCCACCAAGGCATCGGTCATCGCACAGATGCAGCCGCATATGCCGCCCAACGTGCATTTCATTCCGGGCCATCCGTTGGCAGGCACGGAGAAATCCGGTCCGGATGCAGGTTTCCCGGGGCTGTTCAAGGGACGCTGGTGCATCTTTACCCCCGTTCCGGGCACCGACGAGGCCGCGATCAAGACGCTTCGCACCTTCTGGGAAACACTCGGTTCCCGTGTCGACGAGATGGATCCGGAGCATCACGACAAGGTGCTGGCCATTGTCTCGCATCTGCCGCATCTCATCGCCTACAACATCGTCGGCACCGCTGATGATCTGGAGACGGTGACCGAATCGGAAGTCATCAAATATTCGGCATCCGGTTTCCGTGACTTCACCCGCCTTGCCGCATCCGATCCGACCATGTGGCGCGATGTCTGCCTGCACAATCGCGATGCCATTCTGGAGATGCTGTCGCGCTTTTCCGAGGATCTGGCATCGCTGCAACGTGCGATCCGCTGGGGTGACGGCGACAAGATCTTCGAACTGTTTACCCGCACCCGCGCCATTCGTCGCTCGATCGTCGAAGCCGGCCAGGATGTCGACGTGCCGGATTTCGGCCGTCATGCGCTGGATGCGAAGGAATAGCTACTCTTCCGCCTTCTCCCCCTCGGGGAGAAGGTGCCCGATAGGGCGGACGAGGGGCAGCCTCTCAGATCGGCGGGATCTTGCCGAGCGGGATGAAGCCGCTGAGCGAGAGGCGGCCGCGATCGGCGGTGAGATCGACAGAAACCTTATCGCCACCGTTGGCAAGCGCCTTCAGCATCTTCGTGGCCGTCTTGATGATGTTCTTGGCGGCAGGAAGCGTCGTGGTCAGGCTATCGCCCCAAGGCCCGATCTGATTGATCTCCAGCTTGAACTGGCCTGATAGAAGACCCTCATCGTCGAAATTGAAGGGGCCGGAAAGCGTCATGATGCGACCGTCGCCGATGTCGATGACGGCCTGATGCAACACGCCTGCCGAGCCGCGAAGCCCCTCTCGGTCGCTGCCGTCGAGCAGGCCGGCCTTGCCTGATAGCGTCACGTTGGCGCTCGTGGATGCGGTCGGCAGGACCTGGGGGAAATCCTTGATCACGGCATTGGCATTTTCAACGCCGATCGCGAAATCCAGATCGCTGCCGTTCTGGCTGGCATGCATCTCCGTGTGGGCGGCTGTGACATTGACACTCTGGCCGGTGACGGAGGAGACGACGCCCGCCTTCAGCCCATTGATGACAGTCTGTGTCTGCGCCACGCCGCGGCCCTTGGCGACGAGGTTCGATTGCAGGTCGGCCCATTCTGCCGATACGGCCAGGCCCTCCGTCGTCCGCAACTCGGCAGGAGATTTCAGGCTCCAGCTCACATGGTTGGGCTGGAAGACCGGTGCGGAGGCGCTGAGCCTGTCGAAACTCGTGGAGACGCCCCGCGTCTGGTTGTCGACCGTCACCGTGTCGCAGGTCAGGCCGATGGAGAAGGGGAAGCCGTTGAAGGCCATGTTCTCGCATTTGCCGGCAATGCCGGCGCTGTTCTGCTGGCCGAGCGCCTTCAGGACATTGGTTCTGACGAAACCGGTCGCATAGTACCAACCGCCGGTGTAAAGACCGGCCAGAACCACCACCAGCCCAAAAAGGATGAGCCACAGACGTTTGCCTCGACCGGTCGTTACGCTCTGGCTTGACGCTGCCATGTTGTTCTCCAATGGTTGAACTGAAGCTTCACAGTGATTTGGCGTTGGATATGGACGAATTTTGGGTGTTTGGCTACGGATCCCTCATGTGGAATCCGGGCTTTGATTATGACGAGCGGGCCGAGGCCCTGATTTTTGGTTATCGTCGCTCGCTCTGCGTCCGCTCCTGGGTCCATCGCGGCACGGAAGAAAATCCCGGCCTTGTCCTCGGCCTCGATCGCGGCGGTTCCTGCCGCGGCATGGCCTTTCGGGTTGCCGACGTCGATTGGGATGAGGTGCTGACCTATCTGCGCGAGCGCGAGCTCGTCACCAACGTCTATCTGGAAAAGACCCTGCCGATTCGGCTCAGCGACGGGCGGCGTGTGACCGCCGTTGCCTATGTCGTCGATCGCAACCACAGGCAATATGCCGGCTCGCTGGATGCGATCGAAGCGGCGCATGTGGTGGAAGCTGCCAATGGGCGTTCCGGCCCGAACGATGCCTATCTCTTCAATACGCTGACGCATCTGCGCGACATGGGCATTCGCGATCACTGGCTGGAGCAGGTCGCCGGCGAGGTGGAGCGGATGCGAAAGGCATCCTGAACCTATCGCATAGAATCGAGAGCTCGCTCAGACTGCGGCGGTGACCGGCTTTGTCTTGCCGATTTCGGCCAGGCGCTGGACTGCGGTCGGAGGAAGCGGCAGATGCGGATTGTTGGCGACGGTTTCGACCAGCAGCTCGTCGCTTGCTCTTTCCGTTTCCTCGATCAGGCGCGCGAAAAAGGCATCGGGGTCCATGCCGGGCTCGATCGGCGGCAGGATGCGCACCTTGATATGGCCGGGATATTTGCGGAAGGTGCGGCGCGGCCAGAAAAGACCTGGATGCATGGCGACGGCGACGACGGGGATACCGAGGTCGCGATACATCCGGGCGATGCCGTATTTGTAGACGGGTTCCGCACCTGGCGGGCGGCGTGTACCCTCAGGGTAAATGATGAGCTGGCGGCCGGTAGCAAGTTCCTCGCGTGTGCGCTTCAGGACATCGAACATGACCTTGCCGCGGGCGCTGCGATCCACCGGGATCATGCGTTGCTTCTTCGCATACCAGCCGAACAGCGGGATCCACAAAAGCTCGCGCTTCAGGATATAGACCGGATCGTCGAGATAGGGCAGCAGCGCGAATGTATCCCAGAAGGATTGGTGCTTAGGCGCGAAGATGAAGCTGCCCTTGGGGAGATTTTCAAGACCCTCGATCTCGAAGGTGGTGCCGACGATCTTCTCCATCAGCCAGGTGCTGGATTTCGCCCATGCCTTCGGGATCGCGTAGGCCGCCTTGCGCGGCATGAGGAAGTAAATCGGCGTCAACACGATCATGCGAATGATCAGATTGGCATAAAAGGCCGTGTTGAACAGGATCGAACGCAAGATAATCATCGAGGCTTTTCCAATGCACCGGCTTGCGCCGGCATCCGAAGGTTTGCCTACACGATTACAGCGTCAATAAAAAGTCGGTCTTTGCGTGGTTTCGCGCCTTCAAGCGCGTTGCCTCTCCCAGATTCGGCCTTTGCTGCAAGCCTCAGTCGTCGTCTTCAGCCGGCTGCCGCGAGCGCAGGCCTACCGGCCGGCCGAGGCCGGTCAGGTTGCGGGCACCGGCGAGGAGGACCTTCGCATATTCGGAGATCATCGTCCGCAGCGCATTCGGGTCCGTGAACCAGTTCTTGGCCTTCAGATCGGAGTTGACGACCGGATAGGGAATGAAATCGGTCGAGGGGTCGACATATTTCAGTTCGGCGAGGCTGCGGGGCATATGGTAGTTGTTCGTGACAACGAGAACGCTCTTGTAGCCCCTGGCGTGGATCCACTTTGCCGCTTCGCGGGCATTGCCGATCGTATCAAGCGCGTCGTAGCCGATGTCGACACAGCAGCTGAACAGGCTGGCGGAACTTTGCGTCAATTTGCGAATCTGCGTCGGCGTGGTGGTCGGATGTGCGCCCGAGATCAGGAGACGGTTTCCGGCGCCGGTCCGTAGCAGCTCCACTGCCTGATCGATCCGCTGATAGCCGCCCGTCAGCACGACAATGGCATCGGCCTTCGGCTCGAGCGGCGGTTTCAAGGTAGTGATCGAATCGGCAAAATGGAGGAAGCCGCCGAAAACGATGGCGGCGAGGAAGATGAAGGCGAAGCCGCCCCAGCGCAAGAGACGCCGGAACAGGCTGCGGCGCACGGGTCTATCGCCGCTGGGGCGTGTCCGCAGCGACTGCAAACTTAAGGTCTTGCGAGTCGTCAGATCCATGCTCATGATTCGCTATTATACGCCAATTGCGGCAAGGAACGGGCTGGCACACGGTAAAAAAACATCGCTGAAGCGTCAATTCGGTACGCTATCCGTCCGCCCGGGATCGGAACGAACCAGATCGATCTCATAGATCGTGTGCATGACGGTGAAACGTGCCGTCAGCGTCGTCAGCAGCGCGATGATGATCATGGTGGCGAGAATGCCGATATAGCCGAGCGCGCCGACGGAGAAAGTCCCGAACAATGCGGTTGCCTGATCGGTCTGCGGTGTCGCGATCGTATGGCTCTGCAGGAGGCCGGCTGTCGCGAAGAACAAGGCGGCGAGCGCGCTGCCGGCTCCCGAGCCTTTGAGGCTGATCTTCAGGAAATGCTTCTGGAATTCATTGGCGACGAAGGTGCTTTCGGCACCAACGAAATGCAGGACTTCGACAATATGGCGGTTGCCCGACAATGCGCCGCGCGTGGCGAAAACCACCGTCAGGACCATGGCGGTGAAGACGAGCAGCAGGACGCCCGTGCCGATGAGAACGGTGGTGTGCGCCATCGACACGAGCCGGTCGACCCAGGTGCGGTGGTCGTCGAGCGTTGCCTGCGGGATCTGCGCCTTGAGCAATGCGCGCATCGCTTCGAAGTCAGGCGGATGCGTCTCATCGATGGTGATGATGACGAGGCGAGGGACTGGCAATTCCTTGATATCGAGGCCGGCGCCAAGCCACGGTTCGAGCAGGCGCGCGGTTGCCGCTTCATCGACGATCTGGCCCGATTTGGTGCCGACGAAGCTGAGCGCGATATCGCGGGCGCTCGCGAGCGCCTTTTCCATGTCGAGATTGTCGTCCGGCTTGATCTGGATGGTGATCTCGCGGGAAATCTGGCTTTCCCAGCTTGCCGCTGTCGAGCGCACCATGCTGACCGCACCGAGCGTCAAGCAGGCGAGAAAGGCCATAATGGCGATCACGACGATCAGCGCGTTGCCCTGGATATTGGAGGAGGGCACGATCGGCCCCGTGGGGCGCACGCGCATCTCCGGGCGCTTGCGTTCTGCCGGTGCCGCGGGCGCTTGCCGTGCCTGCGGTGCCCGGGCATTCGGGGCTGTCCTGCGGGGGCGGGGGTCAGTCATAGATATCGAGATGCCCCCCCGATAGGATCATGCGTCTCGCTTCGATCTGGTCCATTAAGGCGAGATCGTGCGTCGCAATGACGACAGCGGTCCCGAGCCGGTTAAGCTCAAGAAAGAGATTGAGCAAGCGGCGCGCCATCGGTGGGTCGACATTGCCCGTCGGTTCGTCGGCGAGCAGGATTTCCGGGCGGTCGATGAGAGCTCGCGCGATGGCCGCGCGCTGCTTTTCGCCGCCCGAAAGAACTGGCGGCAGCACGTTGATGCGCTCGCCCAGGCCCACCCATTTCAGCAGTTCCAGGACGTCGGTGCGATAGGAGCTTTCATCCTTGCCGCGCACGCGCAAGGGCAGGGCAACGTTTTCGTATGTCGTCAGATGTTCGAGCAGCCGGAAATCCTGGAAGACGATGCCGACGCGGCGGCGCAGCAGCGGGAGTTCGTTACGTGGGATCGAGGATATCTCCCTGTCGAACATGCGAATCAGCCCGCGCGTCGGCTGCAGCGACATGAACAGCAGCCGCAACAGTGTCGTCTTGCCGGCGCCGGAGGGGCCGGTCAGGAACTGGAACGATTTCCTCGGTATGTCGAAGCTCAGGTCGCGGAGGATTTCCGGACCCATGCCGTAGCGCAAACCGACGTTCTCAAAATGAATCAACGGGCAGTCCAGTCTTCCGCAGGGTTCAATCAGGCGACTTGTTAACCAATGGCATTAACAGCCGGTAAATTTTTCTGGAAAGGCGCCCTATTCATGGCGATCTTTGCGAAGCATTAACCAATAAAATTTACGACTGGGCAGGATTCGTTTCAATGCCCAGATTGGCAATGGGCGTCGAAACCATGTGGATCACCGCAACGGGAGGCCATCATGGGCGCTTTTCGCCACCGTCAACAGCAGGCGGGGCTGGTTTATGACCTCATTCCGCCCGAACGAGGAGCGGGGTCGGGCCAGGCGCATTACGTCATGCCGAAGCCCGATATCGTCGATGCCGAATTCGTGACCGTTTCCGCTGCACGCGGACGGACTGCGTCCGGCGTTAACATGCGCTATGGCGGGCATACCAGACCAAAACCGCAACCCGTGACGCGCAAGACCACCTTCTCACGCATCCTGTCCGTCTTGCGCAGTGTCGAGGAGGTTTTGCAGCAGGCATCGCGGCGCAGCTTCGTCGCGCTGATCATTTGCCTCGCAATCCTGATCTTCGGTCTTTCCGGCGGTTTTTCCGGTCTCTCCAACGCCCCCGCCGAGGCGACGTCCGATCCGCTGCAGTTCTCGCATGTGACGCTGACGCCAAGGGATGAGAGCGGGCTGCCCGTCTTGAGATTGAACGGCATCATCGAGAATGTCAGCGGTGCCACGCTTTCGGTTCCGCAGGTGCGCGCCGATCTTTTTGCCGGCGGCCAGCTGGTCAGGAGCATCGTTGTGGACACGCCCGTCGATCGCCTCGGGCCGCATGAAAGCCGCGGATTTTCGACGCGATTGCAGCATCCCGGTGGAAAAACGCCGGATGTCCGGCTTTCCTTCATGCCGTAGGGGGTGTGTCGCGCTTGCCGATTGTGCTAGGGGCTACTGCTTTAGAGTGCTACAGCGACCTTTGCGCGTCATATGTGACGCTCGGCGCTGTAGAGCTTGATCGGCGGCCCAGGGGTCGCTTAGCCATGGAGCATGCCAATCAATGCCTGTCGTACGCGGGAAGAATATCGAGCCGCTTTTCACTGCCGAGCAGATTGCCGAGCGCAATCATGCCTTGGCGAAGGAAATCGCCAAGGGGCCGACGAAGGACCTCCTCGTCATCGCCATCCTCAAGGGCTCATTTATCTTCGCAGCCGATTTGCTCCGTGCTCTGCATGAGACCGGGCTTGCCCCGGAGGTCGAGTTTATCACGCTTTCGAGCTACGGCGCCGGCACGACGTCGCAGGGCGTGCGCATCGTCAAGGACATTGACAGCGACGTCAAGGATCGGGACGTTTTGCTGATCGACGACATTCTGGAATCGGGCCGCACGCTGCGTTTTGCCAAGGAACTGCTCTACGAGCGTGGCGCCCGCAACGTCACGCTGGCCGTCCTGCTCGACAAGAGCGTCAAGCGCCAGGAAGAGCTGGAGGCCGATTATGTCGGCTTCGAATGCCCCGATTATTTCGTTGTCGGCTACGGCATGGATGTCGCCTACGCCTTCCGCGAATTGCCCTTCGTCGGCGTCGTCACGGGCGACGCCGAGGCCTGATTCAGAGTTAATGCAGGCGACATGTCCGCCTGTGCCATTCTGCTCCAGCGATGACGAACCGTTAACCACGGAGCCGATCGCCCGCCCGCTGTTTACCTATCGCAAACGGAATTCTGATGATTTCGGTCGCGGAACATGACGGACCAGGAGCACGGACCATGGCAAAAATTCTGATCACGGAAGACGAAGACTCGCTTCGCAGCTTCGTCGCCCGCGCGCTGCGCTTGGACGGCCACGAGACCGAAGAGGCGGCAGACGGCGCAGAAGGCTTGGAAAAGCTGAAAGAGGGCGGCTACGACCTGCTTCTCTCGGATATCCGCATGCCCGTGATGGACGGTATCGAGCTCGCGCATCAGGCACATTCAACGTGCCCGGGGATGAAAATCCTGCTGATGACCGGCTATGCGGAGCAGCGCGAGCGCGCTGACGACCTTATGGAAAAGATCGTCGACGTCGTTGCCAAGCCATTTGCGCTGCCGGACATCCGCAAGGCTGTTGCGCGGGCCTTGGCTGCCTAACATTTGTCAATTGTCGCGCAGTCACTTCCTGTGCCGGCTCCATCATCATTTGCGGATGGGGCCGAAATCGTCATCCGGATAGTAGATGGTTTCCTCCCCCGGCTTTCTTGAGCCAACGATAATCATCGTCACGGGGGCGGTGGAGTGATTGAGCAAATGATGGGCATTCGGTTGGCCCGCCGGAAATCCCACGATAGCGCCAGGCTCGAGAATATGGTGACCATTTTCGTCGATCAGCGTCGGCGTGCCCGTTAGAATATAGAGAAACTCGTCCTCCGCCATATGCCAATGGCGCGATGAAGACATGCCGCCGGGATCGAGGGTGACGAGATTCACGCCAAATTGCGTGATGCCTACAGCTTTGGCCAGCCGAATCTCGTGCTTGCCGCTCAGTCTCACATCCGCGTCGGCAACGCCCGGCAGACCTGTCGTGACAGGCAGATCCGAAATACGGGCAAGCTTGGTCTCCACATAATCCCGCTTTACGAAGCATGAAGACAGGCAACTTTTTCGATGGCGGGCTGCCTCACTGACCCAAATTCAGCAGACGCTCCAGATAGCGCCGTTCTTCGCTGAGCGTGGGATTGTTGCTCAGCCGCTCGCGAATGGCGTCGAGAATTTGGCGGGCGCGCTCTGCGTTGATGATATCAGGCACCATGTTATCGTTAGGGTTATCCGAGAAACCACCCTCGTTGCGCGACCGGCCGAGCGGATCGCGGCCGTTTTGACCGCCTTGGCCCATCTGCCCCGGCATCTGTCCCTGACCCTGCCCCTGGCCTTGTCCCTGCTGCATCTGGGCCATGAGCTGGTTCATCATTTCGCGCGTGCCCTTGCGCAGGGCGTCCAGCGCGCGTCCCTGGCCCTGCACTGCGCCTTCGCCGTTGCCCTCGGCAAGCTGACCAGAAGCCCCCTTCATTTCCTGCTGTGCCTTGCCGTAATTCTGATTTGGCTTCATGCCCAGTGAGCCAAGGTTTTTCTGGAGTTCGCCAAGCTGTTTGCCGAGATCCTCCTGCTGCTGGCGCAGCTGCTTCAGCGCGTCGCGCAGCTGATCGGCCGTCATGCCATCGGTGGGATCCTTGCCCTTATCGCCCTGCTGGTTCTGGCTTTGCTGCTGATCCTGCTGGCCTTGGCTGCGCTGGCCCATATCCGGGCGCATCGGGTCGTTGAGGCCGGGCATGGGCTGATCCATCAAGCCGTCGCCGTCCTCGTTGGAATCGCCGCGCTGCATACGATCGCGCATGGCTTGATCAAGCTTGAAGGTCTGATCCATCAGCTTCTGCTGATCGCGCATGATGCGGCCGAGCTTGTCCATCTGCTCGCGCATCTTGTCGTTGGCCTGGTTCTGCTGCTGCCTGGGCTGCGGCTTGCCGGCCTGCAGGCTGTTCATCAGCTGCTGCAGTTCGGAAAGCATCTGCTGTGCGGCCTGGCGATTGCCGGAGCGGGCGAGATTCTCGATCTGATCCATCATGCGCTGCAGATCCTGCTGGCGCAGGATATTGGCGGAACGCTGGTTCGGCTGGGCCGGCATGTTGCGCATGCGCTCGGCCAGCTCCTTCATATAGGCGTCCATCGCCTTGCGCAGCTCGTCAGTCAGCTTCTTGATCTCAGCATCGGAGGCGTTGCGCTGAAGCGCATCGGAGAGCTTCTGCTGGGCGTCGCGCAGGGCCTTTTCCGCGTCCGTCAACTGCGCATCTTCCATGCCGAGCGCGATCTGCCAGAGATAATCGGCCGTATCCTTGAGCGAGGTCTCGTTGCTCGCGAGCTTCATGCGCGTCAGCGCCGACTTGATGGCGAGATAATTACCGAGATCGGGGATTGTTTCTTCGGGGCGTATGGTCAGAGACTTGTTGAGTTCGATTGCTTCTGGCATTTTCCGCGTATCGAGCGCGAAGACCTGACGTTCTTCGGCCACGGCGGCAGCGAGCGGCTGGCTGAAACTACGGGATGGCAATACCATCTCATAGGGTGAGCTGCGTCCCGTCTGGCCGGCACCATCTTTGGCGACCAGGGTGATGCGCACGCGCTTGCCGGCCAGCGGATCCTGAGTCAGATCATGGCTTGCCAGACCTTTGCCATTGCGGCGGTCGCGACGCGGCATTTCGAGCTTGAATTCCGGCAAGCCATAGAGCGGCGTCGCGGCAGGATCGGATTCCACCGGCACGATCTCGGCACGGGCTTCCTCAACGCCGTAATCATCCCTGACCTTGAAGCCGAGTTCCAGCGCACCGCTGGCTGTCGCATGCGGAATGCCGTCGAAGGTGATCTCCGGCGGTTTATCGATGACCACATTGAAGGACCAGGACTTGCCGTTGACGGTGAGTTCGCCACCCTTTTCGAGCTTCAGGACGTGCGTGCGTGCGACCATCCCGTCTGCAGCCGGGATATTGCCGGTGCCGTTTGCTGCGGGCGGCACGCCGGTAGCCGTAGCAGGTTTTGTGCCAGCCGGGCCCTGCTTGTCGGCATCAGCGGCCTGCTCGGGGATTTCGGCGCCTTTTTCCGCGCCAGCCGCCTGGAACAGCACTTTCTCATCCGTGGCAGCACCTGAAACACGTACAGTGAGCTCGGAGAATTGCGGCACGTTCAGGCTGTTGCCGGCATTGTCGACATTGCCGGTTAGATAGACCGGAGGCTCGCCGGTGTAATAGGGCGGGGTGACCCAGGCATCGACGCGGACATCCGGATTGCTCGAGGTGGAGGTCGATGCCGTGAAGGCATCACTGAGCGAGCCGCCGCTGTTGGACATGGAAAAGCTGAAGGCCGTTACGAGCAGCAATGCAGGGATGGCGCGCAATGCAAAGCGGTCGTAGCGTGTGATATCCGGCCTGGGCAGGCCGGCATCCAGGGCGGCGATGCGTTCGGCCATGCGCGTCTGGTGTTCGCGCCAGAGTGCACGCGCAAACGGGGTGTCGAGCGCCGGTTCGTCTTCCTGCACCGTAACGGGCTGGTGGGCGAGACCATTGCGCTCTTCCAGCAGTCGGTCCGCCTCCGTGGTGCCCGGCCAGCGCAGGCGGCGTAGCGGATAGAGGGAGATGGCGAAGCCGACCGCGAAGACGGCAAGCAGCAGAAAGCGCAAAGTATCCGGCGCCATGCGAAAAATGCCGAACCAGGCAACGGAGAGGAAAAGGGCCAGAATGGATGCCGGCAACAGCAGCCGTGGCAGAAGCTGTTCGCTGACCAGAACCAGCCGCGCAAAGAGACGCTTGACCGCAACCATGCGCGCCAGCGCCGGACGGGTGGCGAAAGCGCCCTTCTTAGGGTTGCTGGGGCTGGTCATCGGTCCGGTCTTCTCCCGATCTGACGTTGGCTAGTAGCCCGTTTGGGTGGCGCGGCGTCCCACACGCTCGCGCACGCGGTGCCCGGCGAGACACCATTCAATCAAAGATAACATTCTTTGTGGCGAAGACGAGGGCAACGGGCGTGAAAGGCTGTTTTTTCATCGGACTTCGCCGAAACGTGATCGGGTCGGGCGGCTATTCTACCGTCCCCCAGAAATCATGGATTGAAGCCGATTATCCCTCAAGCCAGGCCGGAATCGAATCCAAGCCGATCAACTCTTCATAAGTCGCGCGCGGGCGGATGACGTGGAATTCATTGCCCTTGACCAGCACTTCCGGAACCAGAAGCCGGCTGTTGTAGGTGCCGGCCTGCACGGCGCCATAGGCACCGGCCGAGCCGACCGCGAGGAGATCGCCGGGCTTCGGCAGTGCCATCTCGCGGTCGAGCGCCAGATAATCGCCGGTTTCGCAGACCGGGCCGACGACATCGGCCTTGATGCGCGGCGTGCTCACATCGCCGACAGCAACCGGCCTGATCTCGTGATAGGCTTCGTAGAGCGTCGGGCGAATGAGGTCGTTCATGGCGCCGTCGACGATGACGAAGCTCTTGTCGCCGCCATCCTTCACATAGATGACCTCGGTCACCAGAATGCCGGCGTTGCCGACGATCAGGCGGCCAGGCTCGGTGACGATCTTGCAATTGAGGCCGCGGAGCTGGTTCTTGACGATCTCGGCATAGGCATCTGGCAGCGGCGGCGGATTGTTGTCGTCGCGATAGGGGATGCCGAGGCCACCGCCGATATCGACGTGATAGATGTCGTGGCCATCGCCGCGCAGCGTTTCCACGAG
Organism: Rhizobium sp. BK491; assembly: GCF_014194925.1. NCBI lineage: Bacteria > Pseudomonadati > Pseudomonadota > Alphaproteobacteria > Hyphomicrobiales > Rhizobiaceae > Rhizobium > Rhizobium sp. BK491. Next base: position 50,018 of record NZ_JACIAR010000005.1, on the reverse strand, counting down.
GTCGCGCAGCAGCTTGAAGGCATCGTCGAAGGGCTGCAGCTCGGTAATCTGGCTGCCGATATGCATGTCGATGCCGGTGACCTTGATCCCAGGCAGGTTGGCGGCGCGTTCATAGACGGCGGGGGCGCGCTGCCATGAAATGCCGAACTTGTTTTCCTTCTTGCCGGTCGAAATCTTCGCATGCGTGCGCGCATCGACATCGGGATTGATGCGGAAGGAGACGGGCGCCACCTTGCCGGCGCGGACGGCGCGCTGGTTCAGCACTTCCAGTTCCGGTTCGGATTCGACGTTGAAGCAGTAGATGCCGGCTTCGAGCGCCGCGTCCATTTCCTGCGCCGTCTTGCCGACGCCGGAGAACATGATGCGGCTTGCGGGAATGCCTGCGGCCAGTGCGCGGCGCAGCTCACCGACAGAGACGACATCGACACCGGCGCCGAGGCGGCCGAGCGTCTTCAGCACCGCCTGGTTGGAATTGGCCTTCATGGCATAGCAGACCATGGCATCGACATCGTCGAAGGCTTCCGCGAAGACGCGGTAGTGGCGTTCCAACGTAGCCGTCGAATAGACGTAGAAGGGAGTGCCGACCGCCTTGGCGATCTCCGGAACCGGTACATCCTCGGCGTAGAGGATGCCGTCGCGATACTCAAAATGGTTCACGGTCGTTGCCTAATTAGAGAAGCGGGTCGAGGAAGAACTTCTTGTCCTCCGTGCCCGGCTCCTTCGTCGGCTTGGAGACGTCGCCGCCCTTGGTCGCGTGCGCACTCGGGGGATCGAGAGGGCCTTTGCGGCCACATCCGACAACTGCAAGGCCGATGACCGAAAGCACGACGGTCAGGCGGATGATGTGCGGCATGTTGATCTGCATCGAAATCCTCTTGGGCGGCAAACGCGGAAGTCACTCTTCTTAGCGAAGTTTCCAGGCCTTGTGCACCCTGATTGTTGGTTGTGACTTTCGCCGATTTTCTCAGTTGCGGGCGCGCCAGAAGGCGATCTGCTTGCGCACTTCCGAAGGCGCCGTGCCGCCGAAGCTCTTGCGGCTGGCGACCGAGGCCTCGACCGTCAGAACATCGAAGATCTTGTCGGTGATATCCGGGTGGATCGCCTGCAGGTCCGCAAGCGACAGCTCCGCCAGCTCGCAGGATTTGCTTTCGGCAAGCGCCACGGCGCGGCCCGTCACATGGTGGGCATCGCGGAACGGCAGGCCCGCTTCGCGCACCAGCCAGTCGGCAAGGTCGGTGGCGGTGGAATAGCCGGATCCGGCGGCGGCCTTCATGCGGGCGGTGTTGATCGTCATGTCGCGCATCATGCCGGTCATGGCGGCAATGGCGAGTTCCAGGCTCTCGGCAGCGTCGAAGACCTGTTCCTTATCTTCCTGCATGTCCTTGGAATAGGCGAGCGGCAGGCCCTTCATGATCGTCAGCAGCGCCACCAGCGAGCCGTTGATGCGGCCGGTCTTGGCGCGCACGAGCTCGGCGGCATCCGGGTTCTTCTTCTGCGGCATGATGGAGGAGCCGGTGGAGAAGGCGTCGGACAGGCGCACGAAGCCGAATTGCGGCGTCGACCAGATGACGATCTCTTCGGCAAGGCGCGACAGATGCATGCCGGCGATGGCGGCAATCGACAGGAATTCGAGGGCGAAATCGCGGTCGGAGACGGTGTCGATCGAATTTCGGGTCGGCTCGCGGAAGCCGAGCGCCTTGGCCGTCATGTGGCGATCGATCGGAAAGCCGGTGCCGGCGAGTGCCGCCGCACCAATCGGCGATTCGTCCATGTGCTCGATGGCATGACGCACGCGCGAGCGGTCGCGGCCGAACATCTCGACATAGGCCATGCAGTGATGGCCGAAGGTAACGGGCTGCGCCGTTTGCAGATGCGTAAAGCCAGGCATGACGGTTTCAGCATGTTCCTCGGCACGATCGAGGAAGGCGGCGATCAGCTCGCTCAACGCCTGCTCGCATTTCTGCAGCTCTTCCTTCACCCAGAGGCGGAAATCGAGCGCCACCTGATCGTTGCGCGAGCGGGCGGTGTGCAGGCGGCCGGCGGCCGGGCCGATCAGGGTAGCAAGCCGCGCCTCGACGTTCATATGAATGTCTTCGAGGCGGCGCGAGAATTCGAAATTGCCGCTTTCGATCTCTGACAGGATCGTGTTCAACCCGTGAACGATCTTGTCTTTATCGTCGGTTGAAATGATGCCTTGATTGGCGAGCATGCTCGCATGCGCGATTGAGCCGCGGATGTCCTGGGCAAACAGCTTCTTGTCGAAATCGATCGAGGCATTTATCTCCTCCATGATTGCCGCGGGGCCGGAAGCGAAACGCCCGCCCCACATCTGGTTGGAGGATTTGGTGTCCGTGCCGTCAGTCATGAGATGCCCACCTGGAGAATGAAATGACAGCAAAGAAGCCGTTCGGTCTGCCGTCCATGAAACTTGTTATGCTTGCCGCCGTCGCCGGGGTTATTGCCGGTGCGGCAGCGGTATACGTGAAGGAGGCGGGGTATGGCAATGGCATTGGTGAAACGGCCTCAGCCGATCAATGCGGGTCGGCCAGGGATCGCGCTGCTGCCCTGACGCCATTCACCAAGGGGCAGGTCGCCGCCATGAGCGTGCCGCCGGCGCCGATCGCGCTCCAGGGTGTTTCCTTCAAGGGGGCTGACGGGCAGTCGCTGTCGATGAGCAATTTCGTCGGCAAGACCGTGCTCTTGAATGTCTGGGCGACATGGTGCGTGCCGTGCCGCGAGGAAATGCCGGCACTGAACGCGCTTGAGAAGAGCGTCGGCAGCGACAAGTTCGAGGTGGTTGCCGTCAATATCGATACCGGCGACGATGAAAAGACCAAGGCCTTTCGTGCGGAATATGCCATCGATAAGCTCGGCTACTACCGCGACAACACCATGGGCGTGTTCAACGTATTGAAGAAGCAGGGGTTGGCCTTTGGTTTGCCGGTGACCCTGTTGATTGACGACAAGGGCTGCCTGCTGTCGGCGATGAACGGACCGGCGGCCTGGGACAGCGAGGATGCGAAAGCGTTGGTGAAGGCTGCGGCTGGGATTTGATTTTTCTCCTTCTCCCCTCGGGGAGAAGGTGCCTGGTAGGGCGGATGAGGGGAGTGTCATAGCAAACGCGTCGCTGGGTAAAGCAGCAGCGTCTTGCCGGTAACGCCCCCTCACCCCGCGCTGCCGCGCGACCCTCTCCCCGAAGGGGCGAGGGTGTTTTATCGCGTCGGAACGGGCGTTTCGCCGCGGTAGTCATAGAAGCCGCGGCCCGATTTGCGGCCGAGCCAACCGGCTTCGACATATTTCACCAGCAGCGGGCAGGGGCGATACTTGGAGTCGGCGAGCCCGTCATGCAGCACCTGCATGATCGAAAGGCAGGTGTCGAGGCCGATGAAGTCGGCAAGCTGCAGCGGACCCATCGGATGGTTGGCGCCCAGCCGCATGGCGGTATCGATGGCATCGACGGTGCCGACGCCTTCATAGAGCGTGTAGATCGCCTCGTTGATCATCGGCAGCAGGATGCGATTGACGATGAAAGCGGGGAAATCCTCTGCGACGGTGATCGTCTTTTCCAGCGAGGAAACATAGTCCTTGGCGGTGGAGAAGGTCGATTCGTCGGTGGCGATGCCGCGCACCAGTTCCACCAGCTTCATAACCGGAACCGGATTCATGAAGTGGATGCCCATGAAGCGCTCGGGACGGTCGGTGGCGGACGCAAGGCGGGTGATCGAGAGCGACGAGGTATTCGTTGCGAGCAGCGCTTCGGGCTTCAGCACCGGACACACCTGCGCGTAGATCTTGCGCTTGACGCTTTCGTCTTCCGTCGCAGCCTCGATGGCGAGATCGACCTGGGCGAGATCGTTGAGATCGGCAGAGCCGGAGATGCGGGCAAGCGCTGCCTTGCGTTCCTCGTCGGTCGTCTTGCCGGACGCGACCTGGCGGGCGAGGTTGCCGTTGATGGTGGCGAGCCCGCTTTCGATGCGGTCCTGCGCGAGATCGTAGATATGAACCTTGTAGCCGGCCATGGCGGACACATGGGCAATGCCGCAACCCATCTGGCCTGCGCCGATAATACCGATCGTCTTCAGCGAACTCATTGCCAACTCCCCGGCGCGCTCCTGGCGATGCGCTATGCTTTTAACTCAAATTTGCCGGGCCATTTCTAGCCCGGCAAAGATTGATAGACCTATAAGAGACGATTTTCCAGTCTCTCGCAACTGCGAGAAGGCCGGTGGGCGCGATCAAAGCGCCTTTTGCAATTCCGGCAGTGCCTCGAAGAGGTCTGCGACGAGGCCGTAATCGGCGATCTGGAAGATCGGGGCTTCCTCGTCCTTGTTGATGGCGACGATGACCTTACTGTCCTTCATGCCGGCCAGATGCTGGATGGCGCCGGAGATGCCGCAGGCAATGTAGAGCTGCGGTGCGACCACCTTGCCGGTCTGGCCGACCTGCCAGTCGTTCGGGGCATAGCCGGCATCGACGGCAGCGCGCGAAGCGCCGACGGCAGCGCCGAGCTTGTCGGCAACCGGCAGGATGACTTCTCGGAACTTCTCGGCAGAGCCGAGTGCACGGCCGCCCGAGATGATGATCTTGGCCGACGTCAGCTCCGGACGATCCGAGCTCGACAGCGCATCGCCGACGAAGGTGGAAAGGCCGGGATTGGCCGCGGCAGACACCGTCTCGATCGCAGCCGAGCTGCCTTCGGAGGCGGAGGCGAACGAAGCCGTGCGCACGGTGATGACCTTCTTGGCGTCGGTCGACTGCACCGTCTGGATGGCATTGCCGGCATAGATCGGCCGCTTGAAGGTATCGGCGGAAACGACTTCGATGATTTCGGAGACCTGGGCGACGTCGAGCAGGGCGGCAACGCGCGGCAGCACGTTCTTGCCGACCGAGGTCGCGGCGCCGATGATCACGTCATAGGAACCGGAAAGCGAAACGATCAGAGCTGCCAGCGGTTCTGCGAGATTGTTGGCGAGGCTTGCATCCTCGGCGACCAGTACCTTGGAGACGCCGGACAGCTTTGCCGCCTGCTCGGCCGCAGCCTGGGCGCCAGCGCCGGCGACGAGTACATGAATGTCGCCGCCGATCTTTGCGGCCGCCGTCAGCGCCTTGGCGGTCTGATCGGAGAGGTGGGCGTTGTCGTGATCAGCCAGAAGAAGAATGGCCATGATGTCTAACTCCTCGTTCGGACTGGGTTAAAGCACGCCGGCTTCGGTCTTGAGCTTTTCGACCAGCTCGGCAACCGAGCCGACCTTGACGCCTGCCTTGCGGCCACCGGGCTCTTCCGTCTTCAGGACCTTCAGGCGCGGCTCGGTCGACACGCCGAAATCGGCAGGCGATTTCTTGTCGAGCGGCTTCTTCTTGGCCTTCATGATGTTCGGCAGCGAAGCGTAGCGCGGTTCGTTCAGGCGCAGGTCTGACGTGACGACGGCTGGAAGCTTGACTTCGATCGTCTGCAGGCCGCCATCGACTTCGCGGGTGACCTGGGCTTTGCCATCACCGATCTCGATCTTCGAGGCGAAGGTTGCCTGGGCGGTGCCGAGCAAGGCTGCCAGCATCTGGCCGGTCTGGTTCGAGTCGTCATCGATCGCCTGCTTGCCGACGATGATAAGGCCCGGCTGTTCGGTCTCGGCGACGCCTTTCAGGATCTTGGCGACGGCGAGCGGCTCGAGGGCATCGTCGGTCTCGACCAGGATGGCGCGATCCGCGCCCATGGCGAGCGCCGTGCGCAATGTCTCCTCGGCCTTGGCAGGTCCGATCGATACGACCACCACTTCCTCGGCCTTGCCGGCTTCCTTCAGACGCAGCGCCTCTTCAACCGAGATCTCGTCGAACGGGTTCATCGACATCTTCACGTTCGAAAGCTCAACGCCGGAACCATCCGGCTTCACGCGAATCTTGACGTTGTAGTCAACAACCCGCTTGACGGGGACGAGAATCTTCATGGAATCCTTCCTTCAACATGACCGCCCGAGAACATGCGCTGTTTAGCGCCATTCCATTTGTCGAATGGCGACATGGATACGCGTTTTTTTCCCAATTACAACGCTTCCAGGCCGCCGAGAGACGAATTGCTTGAAAGGCATAAATAACGTTTACGTCAACGTCAATATGTATGCTCTGGCGATTGGCATGTGCCACTATCGATTCTTGCCGGGAACCCAGAGCACATCGCCTCGGCCCTTATCGTTCGCGTAGCGCGCCGCAACGAAAAGCAAATCGGAGAGCCGATTGACGTATTTCAGGGCCGCCGGGCTGACGCGTTCGCCTTGCTCACGCGACAGTGCCACCATCAGTCGCTCGGCACGTCTGGCAATGGTGCGGGCGAGATGCAGATGGGCAGATGCGGCGCTTCCGGCCGGCAGAACGAAGGATTTCAGCGGCTCGAGATCGGCATTGAGCAAATCGATATCATGTTCCAGGCGTTCGACCTGATGGTCGGTGATGCGCAAGGGTTCATAGGGTAGGGGTTCGTCCGTTTCAGGCGTGGAAAGATCGGCGCCGAGATCGAAGAGATCATTCTGGATGCGCATCAGCATGGCGTCGATCTCGGGCATGTCACCCATGTGCAGCCGGGCGACGCCGATGGCGGAATTGGTTTCGTCGACGGTGCCGTAGCTTTCGACGCGCAGATCGTGCTTCAGCCGCCTCGGGCCGGCGACGAGGCCCGTGGTGCCGTCATCGCCGGTCTTGGTGTAGATCTTATTGAGCTTGACCATCGTGTTCCTGTGGTTAGGCCGGGCGGCCGCCGCCCGTCAGCCAGAGCGTCAGCATGATCAGGATCACCGCGACTGCCTGCAGCAACACACGCAGCTGCATCAGCCGGTTCGAAAGGTTCGGGTTGTCGCCTTTCATCATGTTCAGCAGGCCGCGAACAAGAACGATCGCGACAAGTCCCATGACAATGATGGCGGCAACATAAGTAACGGTAGACATGGCTCCTCCATCCTTGTCTTCAGGGTCGCTCGGCATTCCGCAGAAGCTTCAAGTCACCCATTGTCGTCATTTTGAGCAATCTCAAGCGGAAAAGTCGCTTTGCGCCTTTCCTGGGATTGCTCTAATCCAGCCGGCGCATCAGACGATAGAAAAGGTTAGCCGGCAATAGCCTTTTCAAAAGCACGCCCTGCTTGGCCGGTGTCGTTACCAGATAGTGCGGGCGCGGATTTCCAACGTTCAAAGCGGATTTTAGCACATCATAGACCGCTTCCGGGCCCAATTTATGTTTACTGATCGGGCCTGATCCATCAAGCCGCCTGAGCTGCCTGCGGTATTCCACCGCATGGGGCGAGCCTTCGAGGTCGATATGCTCGTTGATCTTGGCGAGCGCGTTGGCGGTAAACTTCGTCGCGATCGGGCCGGGCTCGATGAGGCTGACATGGATGCCGCTGTCCTGCAGTTCCATTCTGAGCGTGATCGTCAGCCCTTCGAGCGCAAATTTCGAGGCCGTGTAGGCGCCGCGGAAACGGTAGGGGACGAGTCCCAGAATGGAGGAGCAATTGACGATGCGGCCATGACCCTGTTTGCGCATTAGCGGCAGGATCTGACGCGTCAGCTCGTGCCAGCCGAAAAAGTTGGTTTCGAACTGTTCGCGCAGCACATCGGTCGTCAGGTCCTCGACGGCGCCCGGCTGCCCGTAGGCGCCATTGTTGAAGAGGGCATCGATGCGGTCAGCCGTGCGCTCGCGTAGTGTCGCCACCGTCGCGGAAATGGTCTCGGCCTTTGTGTAGTCAAGGAGCAGCGCTTCGATGCCGTCGGCTTCGAGCGCGGCGAGATCGTCTTCCTTGCGCACGGTTGCAAAGACGCGCCATCCGTCGGCCTTCAGTGCCCGCGCGCAATAAGCGCCGATGCCGGAGGAGCAACCAGTGACGAGTATCGTGCGTTGTTCCGTCATGGGAAGATGATTCCTGTACAAACCGAAACTCGTTTCCCATATTCAGGAACCCGATACAATCGACAACCGGCGGTATCGGTCGGGATGAATGCCGACACCGAGCGGAGATGAAATGCCGACAGCCCTGCGGACGATTTACAAGGTGATCTACGACGCAGTGTTCCATTTCGTCGAGGATGACGGGTTCGCCATGGCAAGCCATGTGGCGCTTTCGACGCTGCTGGCGGTTTTCCCCTTCCTGATCTTCGGCACCGCGCTCGCGAGCTTTCTCGGCGCCAGCCAGTTTTCATCGACCGCTGTACACCTGATTTTCGATACCTGGCCGGAGGCGATCGCCAAGCCGCTCGCCGACCAGGTCGTGCAGGTGCTGACCATTCCGCGCGGCGGGCTTCTGACGATTTCCGTGCTTGCGGCGGCCTATTTCGCGTCGAACGGCGTTGAGGCGCTGCGCATATCGCTGAACCGCGCCTATCGCGTGCCTGAGACACGGCCGTGGTATTTCAACCGTCTCGCCAGCCTTGGCTATGTGCTGATCGCGGTGCTGATCTTCGCCATCCTCAGCATCCTGCTTGTCGCCGTGCCGCTTGCGCTGAATTACACTAGGCAGTGGCTGCCCAAGCTCGCCGATATCCTCGACATCGTCTTCAGCTGGCGGATCTACGGCACGATCTTTCTGCTGCTGGCGGGGCTGATGATCCTGCACCTATGGCTGGCGGCCGGGCGCAGGCGGGTGTTCGACGTGATCCCCGGCGTGATCCTGACGCTGGTCTTCTGGTCGATCGGCGCAGTGCTCTTTGCTTATTATCTCTCGACCTTCGCCAATTATACCGCCACCTACGCCGGTCTGGCGTCCGTGATGATCGTGCTGATTTTTCTCTATATGCTCGCCGTGATCTTCATCATGGGGGCGGAGGTCAATGCGGCGCTGATGAAATTCCGCGTGCGGCGGCTGCTGTTCGGCAAGGTGGCGAGCCGCGCGGCCGCCGAGGTAGCTGCGGAAAGGATGCCCTCTGAACCGCGGGCCGAACCAGGAGCAAAATCAGAGGCCGATGCGGCGGCGAAGCTCCGCCGGTGAGAGGCCTCGCCGGCGCCATTCGGCAATGCCGGTATCGCCCATGCTCTTGGAGAGCTTTTTGCCGTCCTCTCCGAGGACGAGGCGGTGATGATGATAGAGCGGCTCCGGCAGGCCGAGCAGCGTCTGCAGCAGGCGGTGGATCGACGTAGCATGGAAGAGGTCGAGCCCGCGCACCACATGGGTGATGCCCTGCACGGCATCGTCGACGACAACCGAGAGATGGTAGCTCGAAGGCGCATCGGAGCGCGATAGCACGACATCGCCCCAGGCGGCGGGATCGGCGGGGATTGTGCCCGTCTCGCCATCGCCGCTCTCCTGCCAGTGCAATGGTTGGTCCGCAGCCGCTAATGCCCTCCCCATGTCGAGACGCCAGGCATGTTTCATGCCCGATGACAGCAGGCGCTGCCGCTCGGCATCGCCGCGCTCGCGATCGTCGGGCGGATAGAGCGGCGTGCCGTCCGGGTCGCGCGGCCATGATTTGCCATCCGTCTCGAAAGCGGCGACGCGCGATTTGACCTCGCCGCGGGTTAGGAAGGCGGGATAAACGAGGCCGCGCGCGATAAGCGTCTGCAAGGCCTGCTGATAGGCCGGAAAGTGCTCGGACTGCCGGCGCACCGGCTCCTGCCAGCTGAGGCCGAGCCAGGAGAGATCTCTATAGATGCCCTCTTCGAAATCGGGTGTGCAGCGTGCCTGATCTATGTCTTCGATGCGCAGCAGGAAATCGCCGCCGGCTTCCGCCGCCATGTCGTGATTGAGGATGGCCGACAGCGCATGGCCGAGATGCAGCGGGCCGTTCGGGCTCGGGGCAAAACGGAACTTCGGCTTTTGACGGGGAATCTCGATCATGCTTTCTTCTGCCACGAATTTTAACCGGGGACTACGAGACGTCATGCAGATCATTCGCGATGAGCGCGATATCGAACGGGGGCTTGCTGCCCTGCTGGAACTCGATCCGCGCCTGCGGCCCGTTGCCGCAGAGGCGGGCACCTTGCCGCTGCGCCTGCGCGAACCGGGCTTCGAGGGGCTTGCCCATATCATCGTCTCGCAGGTCGTCTCGCGCGCCAGCGCCGATGCGATCTGGGGGAAGATGATAGCGGGGATGGGACAGGTGACCGCTGAGGGCTATGCCGGGCTGGAGCCGGAAGCGTGGCGGAGCTTCGGCCTGTCGCGAATCAAGCACGACACATTGGCCCGCGTGGCGGATGCCGTTGCCGGCGGCAGCCTCGATCTCCATGCGCTCAGCGCCGAATCACCTGACAAGGCGCTCGCCGAGCTGACATCGATCAAGGGAATCGGCCCCTGGACGGCGGAAGTCTACTTGATGTTTTGCGGCGGTCACGCAGATGTGTTTCCGGCCGGCGACGTGGCGCTGCAGGCGGCCGTCGGCATGGCTTTCGGCCATGAAGTCAGGCCCTTGGCCAAGGCAATTGCCCGGGAAGCCGCGGTTTGGGCGCCCTGGCGCTCGGTCGCGGCCCGGCTCTTCTGGGCCTATTATGCCGTGAAAACACGCCGGGATGCGCTGCCTATAGTTTAATCGGCCGTCTCCCTGAAATTGCCTTTATGCACTGAATTTATTGGACTTCACAATCCTGTAACAACCGGCCTAATATACAGGTGCAGATGCCGAATCGATCAGGAGGGTTCCTTGACGATTGCAGTTTCCCCGCAGTCCTTGCCGGCGCTCGTGCTGAACGCTGACTACAGACCGCTGAGTTACTATCCCTTGTCGCTCTGGTCCTGGCAGGACGCGATCAAGGCGGTTTTTCTTGACCGTGTGAACATCATCGCAGAATACGATCAGTGCGTGTCCTCACCGAGCTTCTCGATGCGGCTGCCGAGCGTCGTATGCCTGAAGACATATGTGCAGCCGTCCCGCAATCCCGCCTTCACCCGCTTCAACGTCTTCCTGCGCGACAAGTTCGAATGCCAATATTGCGGTTCCCATGACGACCTGACCTTTGACCACGTTATCCCGCGCGCCCATGGCGGCGAGACAACCTGGGAGAACGTCGTGGCCGCCTGTTCGCCCTGCAATCTGCGCAAAGGCAGCAAGCTGCCGAAGCAGGCCGGCATGTTCCCGGCGCAGAAACCATACCAGCCGACCGTGCAGGACCTGCACAATAACGGCCGCCTGTTCCCGCCGAACTACCTGCACGACAGCTGGCTCGACTATCTCTACTGGGATTCGGAATTGCAGCCGTAGGATTTCCTTCTCCCCTTGGGGAGAAGGTGGCCCGAAGGGTCGGATGAGGGGGAGCGGCGGCACGCAAATTTGCCTTTCGCTTGCCGCTCAAGGCCATCGTCGCTTCGCTTCTCGTCCCCCTCATCCGTCCGCTCGCAGTTTCGCTTTGCTCGCCTGCTCGCGCCCACCTTCTCTCCGCGGGAGAGAAGGGGTCAACCCGCCTTCTTCGCACCTACAAAAGCGATTGCCGCCAGGATCACGCTGGCGATCACGTTCCAGCCGGCCATCGACAGGCCGAGGATGCGCAGTGCTGCTTCCGTGCAGGACGGCCCCTTGATGGTGTTCAGCTGGCCGAGGAGATCGCCGGCGTTCTGCGTGACACTGCTTGCTGTCGTCGAGCAGGTGGTCGGGCCTTCCCAGAAATGCCATTCGACGCCGGCGTGATAGACGCCGATGCCGCCGCCGACAAGCATCATCAGGCCGGCGATGATGAGGAGACCGCGGGTGATCCAGGAGGGCAGGCCGGCGACTGCCGTCAGCACGGCGATGAGGGCGACGGGGATGCCGTAGTAATAGGGCTGGCGCTGCTCCAGGCAGAGCGCGCAGGGGATATAGCCGCCGATATACTGGAAGCCGAGTGCCGAGCCGATGACGACGACCATGCCGATCGTCAGCAATGCGCCATAGCCAAGGCCGGCGCGGGAGGAGGGCGAAGTCGTGGACATGCTGGGGGCTCCTTGGTCAGCTCGCCAGGGCAAAATGGAAAACGGCGTAAAGGGCAATGAGAACGGCGGCGGCGATCATGGTGATCTGGCCGAGGCGCTTCTCGATGAAATGGCGGATGGATTCGCCATAGCGGCGCAAAAGGAAGGCCAGAAGGAAGAAGCGCGCGCCGCGCGCGACGATGGCCGAGACGATGAACAGGCCGAGATTGATATGGGCGACGCCGGAGAGGATCGTCACCACCTTGATCGGCGGCAGATGTGCCAGACCCGATGTGACCAGCAGCAGAAGCACCCATTCATAGGTGATGCCGGCGCTCATCTGGTTGAAGGCGTCGAGCTTGCCGTAGAATTCGAGGATCGGCTTGGCGATGGTTTCGAAGGCATAGTAGCCGAGCGCCCAGCCGGCAATGCCGCCCAGCACGGATGCGACCGTCGCCGTCAGCGCATAGCGCCAGGCGCGCTCGGGCTTGGCAAGCGACATCGGCAGGAAAAGCACATCAGCCGGAACGAGAAAGATGGAGCTCTCGACGAAGGCAATAACGGCCAACCAGATTTCCGCCGATTTGCGGCCGGCGAGCGACATGGTCCAGTCGTACAGTCTACGAAGCATGAGGCCCCCTTCTTGCTGCGTTGCAAACCTTTAGGGGGCAGGATTATGGCTGTAAATGGTCGGGGGCTGGCGGAAGTGGCAGAAAGGCAAAATTTTTCGTGATGGGTGGGGGCGTCCATGTTGGGGCTCGCCCAAAAGTTAATGGCCAACCATGCGGCTAATGAGTCCTGCACGGTTCATCTCTGTAATGGTGGTTGACCAAAAATGCTTCATAGAATTAAGGGGCTTTGCGCCCTTCAAGGGCTCGGAGCAGGACTGAAGCCAGCGAAAGGTGGTCCAGGCAAAGATCAATAGTGTCCGTGCGGTTATCGTGGCCGCGCGGATTCCGTACTCCCGACATCACGCCCGCAAAGATGTGCCTGAAGCCCTTTTGCTCATCCTTGTCACTCATAGATATCAGATTGGTAAGCCTGATCTTCGGACCTGTCTCATTAAAGGCGTTCATCATCAAATTGAAACCGGTGTCCTCGATACCCGAAAGCGATTTTACCCGATTGTCGATTAGCTTGAGGGCTTCGAAGGTAGCCTGGGCGTAGTGGCCATCATCAAAAAGCTTTTGCGACACGAGCGAAATATCTGGGTGTATATTCCGTTCATCGAATGGATGGACGCCGCGATCTTCCTCGGCCGCTGGTTGGCCAAAATTCTTGGCGCTACGGGCAATTCGCTCAAAGATTGGTAGCGCAAGGCTCATGGGAAGAGGTTAGCCCTGATGCTCTTGAAAATCGCGTCATAGGTTTCCTGTGTTCCCTCAGCAGGAAGATTTATCTCAACCCTTACGGTAAGAGCCATATCCGCTTTGGGAGCTGCACTCGCAGAGGATATCTGCTTATTTCCATTCGACGTTTGCTGATGAGTATTAGATTTTGAGCTTTTGACGCTTATTTTAGGTTTTGTTGCTGCTGCGCTTTTTTGCTTGGGCACGGTTGCTGTCTGCTGATTGCCGTGGCCAGCAAGCTCTCGCAACGCCGTGAACACTCCGGCCTGACGTGTTCCGATAATGTCACTGGTCTTGTCAGCGCTACGAAAATATCCGACCAACGCATCTTTATCCAATGTCCATGCGTCATCGCCTCTGATGCTAAAGAGGTCTGCATACGCATTACGGACCATATCTCCGAACGCTTTCTGAAAATCGGCCTCGTTATGTATAGTCAGAACCTCATGACCTTTTTCCGTCCGCTTTCCTTCCTCATCGATAAGCCCGATAAATTGAAGCACGTTGATTACATAGCTTTCGTTTTTCGAAGCTAGGCCTAGTTTACGAACAGTATCGGAGGTGACAGTTGGGGGGAAATTCTTGCGCAAAAAGGCTATCATCTGAGAGATATTACCCGCGCCGGAGATATAAGGATGCGTTGCCATTCAAGACCCCCAATATTTCGCTGGAAGAAAATCCACTGACTCGCTGCAGCGGTCAACTATTGTTGTGTAATTAATCACAATGCCGCAGCGCTGTGGTCTTCGTCGCGAGCTATTGGCATCGCGCCGGAAGGCGAGCTATCGTTGGTGTGCTAATAGTTTCAGGGTAGCTGTATGAAATGGTGCCCCATGCCGGAGTCGAACCAGCACTTCTTTCGAAACTCGATTTTGAGTCGAGCGCGTCTACCAATTCCGCCAATGGGGCAACGGGATACTGACGAGGCGGCTGTCTAGCATGTGATCGGCTCGGCGCGCAAGCCGGGTTGGCAGATATTGCGAGTGTTTCCGCAGGGTTGCGGTTTGGCCCATGGCGCGGGTGGGCGCCATGGGCTTTTTGCCGTTTGAGGCTCAGTGCGCCATGGCCGGACCTTTGCTGGCGGAGCCGGACTTTTGCAGGGTGATCGCGAGGATCGCGGCGAGCAGGCAGAAGGCGCCGGCGACGAAGAAGGCGGGCAGGTAGGTGTTGAGTTCGGTTCGAGTGAGGCCGGCGCCATAGGCGGCGGTGGCGGCACCCAGCTGGTGGCCGGCAAAGACCCAGCCGAAGACGAGGCCGGCCTTTTCGCGGCCGAAGCGGTCGGCGGCGATCTTGACGGTCGGCGGCACGGTGGCGATCCAGTCGAGGCCGTAGAAGACGGCGAAGATCGACAGGCCGTAGAAGGTGAAGTCGCTGAAGGGCAGGTAGACCAGCGACAGGCCGCGCAGGCCGTAATACCAGAAGAGCAGCCAGCGATTGTCGAAGCGGTCGGAGAGCCAGCCGGAGCCGATCGTGCCGAAGAAATCGAAGATGCCCATGACGGCGAGCACGCTGGCAGCAGCCACCGGCACGATGCCGAAATCGCCGCAAAGCGTAACGAAATGCGTCTGGATCAGGCCGTTGGTCGACAGGCCGCAGATGAAGAAGGTGGCAAAGAGGATCCAGAAGGTCGATGTGGTGGAAACCTCCCGCAGAATGGCAATCGGAGAGGCGAGTGCGGCCTTCAGGTTCTTGGTTGCCGCCGGCGGCGGTGTGATATGGATTTCGCCGACCAGCGGCAGGTTGACGTCCGAGGGACGGTCGCGCATCAGGAGCAGCACGACGAGGGCGGCGACGGCAATCATGCCGCAGACGAAGAGCACCGTCGTGCGCCAGCCGTAGCGCGTCGTCAGCTCCGCCATCAGCGGCAGGAAGACGAGCTGCCCCGTGGCCGAGCTTGCCGAGAGCATGCCGATGACGAGGCCGCGATGCTTGGTGAACCAGCGCGTCGAGACGGTTGCCGCCAGCACCATGGCGGTGAGGCCGGTGCCGAAGCCGATGATGATGCCCCAGCATAGCAGCAGCTGCCAGACCTGCGTCATATAGAGCGAGCCGATAAAGCCGACGGCGATGGTCGCCAGTGCAAAGACGATGACCTTGCGCACGCCGAAATGGTTCATGAAGGCGGCGGCAAATGGACCCATGAGGCCGAACAGTACGAGGCGGACGGCAAGCGCGGACGAGATGGAGGAGGTGCTCCAGCCGAATTCGTCCTCCAGCGGCTTGATGAGCACGCCGGGCGCACCCATGGCGCCGGCCGTGACCAGCATGGTGAGAAAGGTGGCGGCGACGACGACCCATCCGTAATGGATGTTGCGCCGGGCGAGCGTCGAGGCAAGGGTAGTGGAAACCATGAGCTGCGTTCCAATCAGGTTGGGTAGCGTGCCGTCAAACCGGACTTGCGAAAACGCTGGATCGCGGACAGTCGGGGGTACCGTACCACGTCTAGCGCCCTGCCGTTCTCCCGGCTTGAACGTTTGTGCAAAGGCATTTACATGATTGCTATCATATTTGTTGCGTATTGATGATGGTCATCATATAAATTGTCAATACAGATTTATTGATGCTCTGATGGAGTTTTTTGATGAGAGTGAGCCGGGAGAAATTCGCCGAGAATCGCGAGAAGATCCTTGCCGTAGCGGGCGAGCTCTTCCGTGAGAAGGGCTTCGACGGCATCGGCGTCGCCGAGATCATGAAGGCGGCCGGGCTGACGCACGGCGGCTTCTACGGCCATTTCGATTCCAAGGACGAGCTTGCCTGCGAGGCGAGCAAAGCGCTGGTGGCGCGCTCGCTGGAGCGTTGGAAGCAAGTGGCGGCGAGCTCGCCCGAACAGCCGCTGGAAGCGCTGCTTGCCCATTATCTCTCGCATCGCAACGTCGTGGAGCATGCGACCGGCTGCGTCTTCGCAGCGCTGACGCAGGAGGTCAGCCGCCACGGTCCTGAGATGCAGTCCACCTTCACGGGCGGCTTGATGGGACTGGTCAAGGTGCTGGAAGAGATCGTTCCCGGCGAAACGCCGGAGGAGCGCCGGCGCAAGGCATTTGCCAGCCTCTCGGCCATGGTCGGCGCCGTCATCCTGGCGCGCGCAATGGATAACGCTGAGCTGTCGCAGGAATTCCTGTCGGCGACCCGGCAGGAGCTTTCGCCGCTGCCGGGTAACGAAAACAGCTGATCTAGTCGCGGAAGGCGAGCAGCCCGTTCGCCTCGACGACCTCCCTGAATTTGCCGTCGGGCGCGACCGCCAGCAGCTCGGCGCGCAGAGCCGCTTCGAAATCGGCTGCCTTGTCGCCCAGCGCCTGCGGCGAGGTTGACGACATCGAGAAGATGCGGCCGACGATCTCTTCGATATCCCTGGTGTATTCCGAGACGATGCCGATCCGTTCGAGATTGCGGAAGGGGGAGGCGAGCAGCATGGCTTCATGCGGCGCCCATTCCTTGCTCCGGCGCATCTGCCTTTCCGCGCTGCGCTCGGGCGAATAGGTTTCCATCAGTGGTTCTAGGATACCGCGCCAGTTCGGCTCCGCCAGGATGCCTTTATCGTGGAAGAGGACAACGGCGCCGCCCGGCTCGATCAGCTTATCGAGCGCTTGAAGCGTTGCCGGCCTGTCCATCCAGTGAAAAGAGCGGCCCATGACGCAGAGGTGCAGCCTGCCGATATCGGGGCCGAGATCATAGGAAGAGCCCCGTCGGATGTTGATATCGACGCCGGCCTGCTTTGCGCCGAGCGCGGCTTCCGCGAGCATTTCCGGCTCCGGGTCGATGGCGGTCACGGCCGCACCCTGCAGCCGCGCGAAGGCGATGCCGAGCTGGCCGGGACCGCAGCCGAGATCGAGCACATGGTCGCCGGGCTTGAGGCCGCTGCGTTCGGCAACGCGGGTAATCAATTTGTCCGGATAGGGGATGCGATAGCGCAGGTAATAGGCCGCGGTCGACTGAAAGCGCCGCGCCTCGAAGGGAACTGTGATCATGGGATATCATCCTCGGGGGTAAGGAACTTTGATCAGTTAAGCCTCAACTATGACCGGCTCGTGAAGTCACTTTTGCGCGATTTTCCGCGTGGTCAATCGGCTTCAGAGCTTGGGACTGCCCCTCACCCTAGCCCTCTCCCCGCTCGCGGGGAGAGGGGACGCTCGAGCAAATCAACTCGCGTTCACCGTGCAGACGGGACGTGGGTTTGGCAGGAAAACCCCCTCTCCCCGTCAAAACGGGGAGAGGGTTGGGGTGAGGGGCCAAGCAGGCAATGTGGCTTCATCAATCTAGGCCGGCGGCCCCCCCAAAAAAAATCCTCGATCACTTAAATCCAGCAACCCCATGCGGAACGTAAGGCGATTCCAGCGCCGCGATTTCCTCAGGTGTCAATTTGACCTCCAGCGAGGCGACGGCATCGGTGATGTGGCCGGGCTTGGAAGCGCCGATGATCGGGGCGGTGACAGCGCTCTTCTGCAGGATCCAGGCGGTTGCGACCTGCGCGCGCGGGATGCCGCGCGCCTTGGCGATCGTTCCGACGGCATCGACGATCTTGCGGTCGGCTTCGAGCGCCTGGGTATAGAGCGTCTTGCCGAATTCGTCGGACTCGGTGCGGGCCGTCGCCTCGTCCCAATCGCGGGTAAGCCGGCCGCGAGCGAGCGGGCTCCAGGGGATGACGGCGATCTTCTGGTCCTCGCAGAAGGGCAGCATCTCGCGCTCTTCCTCGCGGTAGAGCAGGTTCAGGTGGTCCTGCATGCTGACGAACTCCGTCCAGCCGTTGAGGCGGGAGGTATAAACCGCCTTGGCGAATTGCCAGGCATACATGGAGGAGGCGCCGATGTAGCGTGCCTTGCCGGCCTTGACGACATCGTGCAGCGCTTCCAGCGTTTCCTCGATCGGCGTCGTATAGTCCCAGCGATGGATCTGGTAGAGATCGACATAGTCGGTGCCGAGGCGGCGCAAGCTGTTGTCGATCTCGTCGAAGATCGCCTTGCGCGACAGGCCGGCGCCGTTCGGGCCGGGGCGCATGCGGTTGAAGACCTTGGTCGCGAGCACGATGTCGTCGCGCTTGGCGAAATCCTTGATGGCACGACCGACGATCTCTTCGGAGGAGCCGTTGGAATAGGTATTGGCGGTGTCGAGGAAGTTGATGCCGGCCTCGATCGCCTGGCGCAGCAGCGGACGGCTGTCCTCTTCTTTCAGCGACCAGGCATGCGTGCCCTTGTTGGGGTCGCCATAGGTCATGCAACCCAGGCAGATGCGTGAGACTTCAAGGCCGGTCCTGCCTAGCTTTACGTATTCCATCGCTATTCTCCGTCCATTCGATCATTCGCTACAAGGAGGCCCATCGTCGGAAGGGCGATGGGATGGGTGCGTCGCGAAAAGCAAATCGGCGCCCAAAGTCGCCGTCGGTCGACGCATGAATTCGTGAAGAGCTTCGAAGTATTCCTCAATAAATAAGGCGATTCGCGCCCGGGGGAAGACGGCAATTTTAAATGTTTCCTTGAACGCCAGGGGCGACAGGTGTTAGCTGCACCGCACCATTTTCTGGAACTGCGCATGAAACTGCCCCCGCGTGATACTTATGAGGCCCTCTATCGCGACTTTCGTTGGGAGATTCCGGCGAAATTCAACATGGGACATGCTGTTTGCGATGCCTGGGCCGAGCACGAGCCCGATCGGATCTGCCTTCAGCATTTCAATCCGGACGGCAATCACTTTTCCATGAGCTACGGCGAGTTGCGGGATCGTTCCGCCTCTTTCGCCAATGCGCTTGTCGCGCTCGGGGTGCAGGCGGGAGATCGGGTGGCGCTGCTGCTGCCGCAGAGTTTTGAGACCGTCGTGGCGCATGTCGCGATCTACAAGATGGGCGCGATCGCCCTGCCGCTGGCTTTGCTGTTCGGCGCCGAGGCGCTGGAATACCGGCTGAAGGCAGCCGGTACATCGGCCATCGTCACCAATCGGTTCGGCCTCGAGCGGCTGCGTCCGATCCGGCAGCGATTGCCGGAACTGGCGCAGGTGATCAGCATCGATGGCGCCGAAGAGGGCGTTTCCGGTTTTGCCGAGCTGGTGGCGGCGCATCCGCCGCTGTTCGAGGTCGCCGAGACCGGCCCGGACGATCCCGCTCTGATGATCTTCACCTCGGGCACGACCGGGCCACCCAAGGGTGCGCTGCACGGCCATCGCGTGCTGCCTGGGCATATTCCGGGCATGCAGCTCGCCCACGAGGGCTTTCCGCAAGCCGGCGATCGGCTCTGGACGCCTTCGGACTGGGCCTGGGCCGGCGGTCTTCTGAATGCTCTGTTGCCGAGCTTGATGCTCGGCGTCCCCGTCGTTTCCTCGCCGGCGCAGAAATTCGATCCGCATATGGCCTTCCGCATCATGGCCGAGATGGAGGTGCGCAATGCCTTTATCCCGCCGACGGCGCTGCGGCTTTTGAAAGCCGTGGACAATCCGCGCGCCCATTATGATCTCAAGCTTCGCACCATCGGCTCGGCCGGCGAGGCGCTCGGCCGTGAAACCTTCGAATGGGCTCGTTTCGCGCTCGGTGTCAGCGTCAACGAGTTCTTCGGCCAGACGGAGTGCAATTTCGTGCTCTCCTCCAGTGAAGCCTTTGGCGTCAGCCGCGGCGGGGCGACGGGCAAACCGGTGCCCGGCCATCGCGTCGCGATTGTAAATCCCGAGGGTATCGAGGTTCCCGTAGGCGAGAGCGGGCAAATTGCCATCAAGCGGCCCGATCCGGTGATGTTTCTCGGCTATTGGCGGAACGAGGCGGCGACGGAGGCGAAATTCGCCAATGACTGGCTGCTGACCGGCGATATCGGCCGGCAGGATGTGGACGGGTATATTTCCTTCGTCGGCCGCGACGACGATGTCATCACCTCGTCGGGCTATCGCATCGGGCCGAGCGAGATCGAGGATTGCCTCGGCGGCCATCCCGCCGTGCAGCTTGCCGCGGCGGTGGGAAAGCCGGATGCGGTCCGAACGGAAATCGTCAAGGCCTATGTCGTGCTCGTGCCCGGTCGCGAGCCGAGTGACAAACTGGCGATCGAGATCCGAGAATGGGTGAAGACCCGGCTTTCCATGCACGAATACCCGCGCGAGATCGAATTCGTCGACGCTCTGCCACTGACGACCTCCGGCAAGGTGATCCGCCGCCTCTTGCGCGAACGCGCAACCGCCGAAGTTAGCGCTTCGTAAGCGACAGGATCTTTTCGCGCAGCAGCTTTGCCATGTTGCGGGTGCTGCGATACATGTGCAGCTGCGTGGTCACCTGACGCACGTCGCGGTCGCCGTTCGGGGTCAGGCCGATGATGAGCGTGCCCATGTCCTCGCGCTCGTGCCAGAAGCGGCTCATGATCGGATGATCGGGCACGGCGCAGGAATCGGAGCGGACGACGTTGGCGTCGTCGAGATGCCATTCCGTCAGTTCGCCCATCAAGAGCTTGCCCGGCGAATAGCGGGCATAGGCTTCGTCAAAGGCCGTCTTCCACGTATAGGCCTCGCCGCCCATGATCAGCACGATCATCGAGGCGACGGCCTTGCCGTTAAGATCGATTGAGTGAATGCGCACCGCGTCGATGGCGGCAAGGTTGGAAATCGCTTCGCGGGCAAAGGCGGCATGATGGCGATCGGTGACGAGCGCCGAGCGCTTCTTGCCCTTCCAGCCGCTTGCCTCCAGCGCCAGGAATTCTTCCATGCGCCCGTGAATATCGCGGGGCTGACGGGCGACGTTATAGCTGACCTCGCCGTGGTTTTCCAAAAGTCGCCATTGGCGGCGCATTTCGCGCAAATGCGCGTTGGAAATCGTTCGCCTGAGATAGGTAAGCGCGTCGTCGTTGCTTTGGAGCATCGGGCGCTGGAAGGGGTTGGCGATGGCGATCGGCAGGTTTCGGCCGATCGCAATGACCTTGGCCATCTGGACGAAACGGCCGTTGAGCCGGACATCCGGCAATACGAGCGTGGTCGGGAGACGCAGCTCCGGCCGGGAGAGTGCCTCGAAGAGGTTGTCGAGCGTTTCGCCGGCATCCTCGGCGTCTAGCAGGGGCGTGCCGAGCGGGCCGAAGGAGTTCGACCAGACGCGGATGATCGACGGGCCGATGGCGAAGCCCGGCTTGTCGACCGTGAAGGGCATCAGCAGACGCATGCGGCTGCGCGTGCTGTTGATATCGCGCATCAGCGCCAGACGCACCTGCCGATCCTCAAGGCGCGGCATGGCGGGCGCCAGGAAGCGGCCGGAGAAGAAGACGTTCGGCTCCATGGCGCGATTGGAGAGGAAGTCCAGCTCATCCTGCAGCTCGTAGCCGAGCTTGCCGGGATAGAGGCAGAGTTCGCGGCCGGCTCGGCCGACCTCGACCCGGGCTTCCGCTTTCGGCGTTTCGAAATGCAGTGCTGCGAGCGTATGGGTCAGGGCGTTCACTTGGCTGTCGGTGGTTTCGGTGTAGGGGGGACGTGCCATGATCAGAAGACCCTCGTTGCCGATGACGCCGGCGGGCGCCGGAGGAGGGCAAATAGTTTGATGCCAAGCGCGCGGCGGACCGCCACGTGCAGGAGCAAGGCCTCGATTGCCATGGCAGTGGCGCCGGCAATCGCCGCTCCTTCGATGCCGAAATGCGGGATGAGCGCGACATTGAGCCCGACATTGGCAACGAGCGCTACAGCATAGAGATAGACGCAGAGCATCTGCTTGTCTGCCATGGTCAGGAGCACTTCGGCAGGGCCGACGAGCGCTCTCGCAAGAATGCCGGCAAGCAGGATCGCCATCACGATCTGTCCCTCCGTGAAGGCTGCGCCGAACAGCGAAAGCAGGAGCTGCCCCGCCGCCAGCACTACGAGGCCGAGGGCAAGTGCTGGAAAGAAGGACCAGCGTGTGGCCTCCGTGGCAAAGGCTGCGAGCTTGCTCCGGTCGCCTTCGGCAAGAATGGCGGCAAAGCGCGGTCCGATGGCTGCCCTGACGGCGAAGGAGACGAAGAGCACCAGGGCCATCGTTTTTGCCGCTGCGAAATAGACGGCGACTTCATCCGGATCGAGGAAAATGCCGACGACGATGACATCCGAATTGGTGAGTAGGTAGCCCACACCTTCGACCAGGAAGATCGGCAGGGCGACGGCTGTCCAGACGCGGAATTCAGTGGCTCTCGGGCCGCTTGGATAATGGCGGCGCAGACGGAGCGTCACCGCAAGATATTGCAGCAGGACACTGGTGAAAGCGCCTGCAAGAGCTGCGGCCATAGCAGTGACGGCATCACGCGGTGCGCCGGCGAGGATCGCGGCCACCATGAAGAGCAGGATCAGCGTCGGGCGGATGAGGAAGGTCGGGCTGAGCGCCATGACCGGCCAGTGCTTGGCGCGGGCCGTACCGTCCAGAACGTCTCCAAGCGCAATCATCGGCACGGCAATCAGGCCGAGGAAAACCGGCATGACGTAATAGTGCTCGATCATGCCGCGAAAGGCAAAAAGCAGGAGCGCTCCAATCAGCGCCAGCGTGCCCGAGAGGGCAACCACGAACAGGCGTGCCGTCATGTTCAGACCGCGAATGGCATCGTAATTGGCGCTGGCATCGTACTGCGGCAGGAAGCGGATGATGGCTGTCGGGAAGCCGAGGCAGGCAAGATTGCCGAACAGGATCATCAACACCCAGACGAAGACGAAAATGCCGTATTCGAACCGGCCCATTAGGCGAGCAAGAATGACCTGCGAGAGAAAGGCGAGCGCGGCGCCTGCAACGCGGATCGTGAAGGCGATCAGCGCCATGCGCTGCGACGCAGCTTTCTCGTCCTGACCGGCAAGGAGAATGCTAATCTTGCGCAGATACGGGGATAGGGCGGCCCGCAAAGCGGACGGCAACATTCTTTCCGCTGTTTGAAAGACCGCCATGATCGATACGCAATACTTTAAGTATGATCCCAAACTCGCGTTAGTCTTGGCAGAGGAGAGTTAAGAATCGGTTCTTGCGACACGTAAAAGTGGCTTTACCGAAGTGGAGGGTTGCCTGTCAATCACGCCGGAAAGCAACCACGAGACGCAAGTTGCCCTTGGGCTGCTGCGCCATGCCGCTGCACAGGAAACGGGTGGCGGCGGTTCGGTCGGTATGTAGAATCCACGGTCTATCGGAGGAGGATTTCATGCTCACGCTTCACGATTATTTGCCGTCGCAGAAT
Source organism: Rhizobium sp. BK491 (assembly GCF_014194925.1). Classification (NCBI taxonomy): domain Bacteria; kingdom Pseudomonadati; phylum Pseudomonadota; class Alphaproteobacteria; order Hyphomicrobiales; family Rhizobiaceae; genus Rhizobium; species Rhizobium sp. BK491. Next base: position 26,696 of record NZ_JACIAR010000005.1, on the reverse strand, counting down.
GGCTGGAAGGCCAGGGTTCTGTTCGGATTGCTCGATATTCCCTACCAGACTCGCCTGGTGTCCATCTTCGAGGGTGAGGGGCGCACCGACGCCTTTCTCGATCTCAATCCGGCAGGCGGCATCCCTGTTCTCGAACTGGAGGATGGGCGAACGATAGCGGAATCGAACGCTATTCTCACCTATGTGGCCGAAGGCACGCGGTTTCTTCCGGCGGATCGCTATTTGCACGCCAAGGTCATGCAATGGCTGTTCTTCGAGCAGTATCATGTCGAACCGGTCATCGGCACGCTGCGCTTCTGGACGCTGACGGGACGGCTCGAGCTCAATGCCGTTATGGCAGAGGCCAAGCGCTTGGTCGGCCTTCGTGCCCTTGCAGCGCTTGAGCGCGGGCTGAAGAATACGCCATTTCTCGTCGGTGGCGAGTTTTCGATCGCGGACATAGCCGTTTACGCCTATGCCCATAAAGCGGCGGATTGCGGATTCGATCTCGCCGATTACCCGGCGCTTACGGCCTGGTTCGATCGAGTGCTTGACGCCATCGGGCCAGGCTACCCGGTTCATCTCTACAGTGAGGATCCGCATTCCGCTATTTGAGCACGGTAGACGTGCTGGTGACGCTTGCCGGCTGCGCGTATCGACGACAATTGCTGTGATCTCCGATCGTTGCAAACAAAAATGCCGCCCCAAAGGCGGCATTTTGTTTGTTGCTATCGGTTTGCGAGGTTTAGACCACTTCGCTGCTTTCGAAGGCGCCGTGGCAGTGCTTGTACTTCTTGCCGGAGCCGCAGGGGCAGGCCTCGTTACGGCCGACGCGGCCCCACGTTGCCGGGTTGAGTGGATCGCGATTTTCCGGAGATATGAAGCTTTCGCTTGCAAGCGGGAACGGGGCGAATTCGTCCTCGCCGGTCGTCGCGTCGATATGACGGGCCTGCATCGGCGGCGTTTCCGGCTCGGCCGGCTGCTGCACGAGTTCGACGCGCGAAAGCTGGGCGGTCACGGCTTGGCGCAGATTGTTCAACAGCGCCTGGAACAGTTCGAAAGCCTCGGCCTTGTATTCCTGCAGCGGATCGCGCTGAGCATAGCCACGGAAGCCGATGACCGATCGCAGATGATCGAGATTGACGATGTGCTCGCGCCAGAGATTGTCCAGCGTCTGCAGCACGATGGAGCGCTCGACATAGGTCATGATCTCGGGGCCGAAGCGTTCGGCCTTTTCGGCCGCAGCCTTTTCGGCGGCTTCCGTCAGGCGGGCGCGGATATCGTCTTCAGCGATGCCTTCTTCCTTGACCCAGTCATGAATGGGCAAATCGAGATCGAAGAAGTTGGCAACAGCCGTCTTCAGGCCGTCAGCATCCCACTGTTCGGCATAGGCGCGCTCCGGAATATGTCTGGCGACGAGATCCTCGATGACGTCGTGGCGCATGTCGCCGACGAATTCGGAGAGGTCCTTCGATTCCATCAGTTCGACGCGCTGGTCGAAGATGACCTTGCGCTGATCGTTCAGCACGTCGTCGTACTTCAGAACGTTCTTGCGGATGTCGAAGTTGCGGGCCTCGACCTTCTTCTGAGCGCGTTCAACCGCCTTGTTGATCCAGGGGTGGACGATCGCTTCGCCTTCCTTGAGGCCGAGCTTCTGCAGCATGCCATCCATGCGGTCGGAGCCGAAGATGCGCATCAGGTCGTCCTGGAGCGACAGGTAGAACTTCGAGCGGCCCGGGTCGCCCTGGCGGCCGGAACGGCCACGCAGCTGGTTGTCGATACGGCGGCTTTCATGGCGCTCCGAGGCGATCACGTAGAGGCCGCCGGCAGCGATCGATTTCTGCTTGAGCTCCTTGATCTCTTCGGCAATGCGGGCAATGGCCGCGTCGCGTTCCGGACCTGGCTCCATCTCGTGCAGGTCGCGCTCGACCCGCATTTCCAGATTGCCGCCGAGCTGGATGTCGGTGCCGCGGCCGGCCATGTTGGTGGCGATCGTCACCGCGCCTGGAACGCCGGCCTGGGCGACGATGTAGGCTTCCTGCTCGTGATAGCGGGCGTTCAGAACCTGGAAATTGTTGAAGCCGCGCTTGCGCATGAGATCGGCGAGAAGTTCGGACTTCTCGATAGACGTCGTGCCGACCAGCACGGGCTGGCCGCGCTTGTGCGCATCGAGGATCTCGTTGATGATGGCGTTATACTTCTCGGCATGCGTACGATAGACCTCGTCGTCCTCATCGATACGCTGGATCGGCAGGTTGGTCGGCACCTCGATCACGTCGAGGCCGTAGATGTTGCCGAATTCCTCCGCTTCCGTCGAAGCCGTACCGGTCATGCCGGCGAGCTTGTCATACATGCGGAAATAGTTCTGGAAGGTGATCTGCGCCAGCGTCTGGTTTTCCGGCTGGATCTGCACATGTTCCTTGGCTTCCAGTGCCTGGTGCTGACCGTCCGAATAACGGCGGCCCGGCATCATGCGGCCGGTGAATTCGTCGATGATGACGACTTCCCCGTTGCGGACGATATAGTCCTTGTCGCGCTGGAACAGCTTGTGCGCCTTGAGCGCATTGTTGATGTGGTGGACGATCGCGACGTTCTCGACGTCGTAGAGCGATTCACCCTTCAACAAGCCGGCTTCGCGCAGCATGTTTTCCAGCTTCTCGGTGCCTTCTTCGGAGAAGTTTGCCGAGCGCTGCTTTTCATCGATTTCGTAGTCTTCCTTCGCCAGGCGGGGAATGAAGGCGTCGATGGTGACATAAAGATCAGAGCGGTCGTCGAGCGGACCGGAGATGATCAGCGGCGTGCGCGCTTCGTCGACGAGGATCGAGTCCACTTCGTCGACGATCGCGAAGCTATGGCCGCGCTGAACCATCTGGGCGCGCTCATACTTCATGTTGTCGCGCAGATAGTCGAAACCGAGCTCGTTGTTGGTAGCGTATGTGATGTCGCAGGCATAGGCGTCATGGCGCTGTTCATCGGACAGGCCGTGGACGATGACGCCGGTCGTCAGGCCGAGGAAGCTGTACAGGCGGCCCATGGTGCCGCTGTCGCGCTGTGCCAGGTAATCGTTGACGGTAACGACATGCACGCCTTTGCCGGCCAGCGCGTTCAGATAGACCGGCAGGGTTGCGACCAGGGTTTTACCTTCGCCGGTCTTCATTTCGGCGATCGCATTGGAATGAAGGATCATGCCGCCGATGAGCTGCACGTCGAAAGGTCGCATGCCGAGAACGCGGCGCGAGGCTTCGCGGGCAACAGCGAAGGCTGGCACGAGGATATCATCCAGCGTCTTGCCGTCCGCGAGCTGCTGGCGGAACTCAACCGTCTTGGCGGCCAGAGCTTCATCGGACAGCGCGCGCATCTCCGGTTCGAGCGCATTGATTGCGGCTACTTGCGGCTGGAACGATTTGACCCGGCGGTCGTTGGACGAGCCGAACAACTTGCGGGCAATTCCACCTAGGCTGACCATGTGACTGGTCCTTTCTGAGATTTCATCCCGCCGTTTCCTGCTTTATTCCTTCCCGAAAAAAACGGGAGTATAGCACAAAACGGCCGGAAACTGTTCTGGACGCGAGGTTGCGTGACAGATAAGAGGGGGGTCGATTGATGTCAACGGGATTTGGCCGATACAGAAAGGCCACATTCTCCTGCTGAAGGCTTTTTCACGCCGGATTCACATCTGTCGAGCCGGTCGAGATCACCGAAGGGTTATTTTATGTTGAAGTATAACAAGCTTGCTGCGGTTGCTTTCGCGACAATCGTTACCTTCCAGGCTCCGGTCTTCGCGGCCGATGCTAAGGATCCCGTTGTCGCCAAGGTCGGCGATGTCGAAATCCATCAATCCGAACTCAATCTCGCGATCGCCAATCTCGATCCGCAGCTCGGCCAGCTTCCGGATGACCAGAAGAAGGTCGCAGCACTTTCGGCCTCGGTCGATGTGAAGCTCTTGTCGCAGAAGGCCGCTGCCGAGAAGCTCGACCAGACGCCGGATTTCCAGGCTCATATGGCCTATCTGCGCGACCGCGAGCTGCACAATGCTTTCTTCAAGGCACATGTCGCCGACGCCATCAAGGATGATGAAGTCAAGGCCCGCTACGACAAGGAAGTCGCAGCCCTGCCGAAGCAGGAAGAGGTTCATGCCCGCCACATTCTCGTGAAGACCGAGGATGAAGCCAAGGCGATCATCAAGGACCTCGATGCCGGCAAGGATTTTGCCACACTTGCCAAGGAAAAGTCGACCGACCCGAACAAGGCTGACGGCGGCGATCTCGGTTATTTCGGTCATGGCCGTATGGTCAAGGAATTCGAAGACGCGGCTTTCGCGCTGCCGATCGGCACCTATACGAAGAACCCGGTCAAGACTGATTTCGGCTGGCACATCATCAAGGTCGAGGACAAGCGCAATGCTCCTCCCCCGCCGTTCGATCAGGTCAAGGACCAGGTTCGTCAGCTCGTCATGCGCGACAAGTATCTTGAACTCCTGAACCAGGCCAAGCAGGATACCAAGGTCGTCATCAACGACCCGGCTCTCAGCAAGGCCTATGACGATGCGCAGAAGCAGCAGGACGCGGCACCGGCCGACGACGCCGTTGCGCCTGCCGATGGTGCGGCAGTGCCTGACGCTCAGCCGCAGCAGTAAGTCAAAGCAGTTAAACCATCAGGGCCCGGTTTTCCGGGCCTTTCAAGGGAGCCGGATGATTTTAGGTCGATACGACCTAAAATCTGAATCCGCTCCAGAATTAAAAAGTAGAGCATGATGTAATCCGAAAACCGCCTACACTTTTCGGCATCATGCTCGTCCAGGTGGCTCTCATGTCCGGTTCCGTCTCTCCGCTTGCTCCCAAAACCTTCACCGCCATGCCCGCCCTTCGCGGCGTGCGCATGACCACGGCATCCGCCGGCATCAAGTACAAGAACCGGACCGACGTCCTGCTGATGGTCTTCGACAAGCCTGCCGCCGTCGCAGGCGTCTTTACCCGTTCGAAGTGCCCTTCGGCTCCGGTCGATTTCTGCCGTAGGAACCTGGCCCACGGCAGTGCTCGCGCCGTCGTCGTCAATTCCGGCAATGCCAATGCCTTCACCGGGCTGAAGGGACGCCAGGCGACGGAACTGACCGCCAAGTCCGCGGCGGCCGCCGTCGGCTGCGGGGAAAACGAAGTTTATCTCGCCTCCACCGGCGTCATCGGCGAGCCGCTTGACGCCACCAAGTTTGCCGGCGTGCTCGACACGATGGCGAAGGATGCAACAAGCGATTTCTGGTTTGAAGCCGCCAAGGCGATTATGACCACGGACACCTATCCCAAGGTCGCGACCCGTACCGCCGAGATCGGCGGCGTCAAGGTCACCATCAACGGTATTGCCAAGGGCGCCGGCATGATTGCGCCCGACATGGCGACGATGCTCTCCTTCGTGGTCACCGATGCCGATATTTCTTCTGCCGCATTGCAGACGCTGCTGTCCGATGGCGTCGGCCCGAGCTTCAATTCGATGACGGTCGATAGCGACACGTCGACCTCGGATACGTTGATGCTGTTTGCCACCGGCGCTGCCGCCGCCGACGGTCAGGCGCATATCGACCGCGCCGATGATCCGAAGCTTGCCGGTTTCAAGGCGGCACTTAACGAGCTGCTGAAGGATCTAGCCATCCAGGTCGTGCGTGATGGCGAAGGCGCGACCAAGATGCTCGAAATCACCGTGACCGGCGCCGAAAATGACGCGGCTGCTAAGCGCATCGCGCTTTCAATCGCCAATTCGCCGCTGGTCAAGACCGCTGCTGCCGGCGAAGACGCCAATTGGGGCCGCGTCGTCATGGCTGTCGGCAAGGCCGGTGAAATGGCGGATCGCGACAAGCTCGCCATCTGGTTCGGCGATGTCCGCGTCGCCGTCAACGGCGAGCGTGACGCTTCCTATTCGGAAGAAGCCGCCTCGAATGTCATGAAGCAGCAGGATATTCCCGTGAAGGTCGATCTCGGCCTCGGCAATGGCCGCGCAACGGTCTGGACCTGCGACCTCACCAAGGAATATGTTGCCATCAATGGCGACTACCGGAGCTGATACCTCGCTGATGCATGCGCAGTCCACGATAAACAAGCTGCCCCTGGTGCGTAGGCTGGAAGCCGTCGGCTTCCGGGCCTGGCCTGCCTCGTCGGTGCAATATGATGGCAGCTGGCAGATCCGGCTGACGGCGGGTCATCCGTCAAAGCGGCTGAATTCTGTCGTGCCGCTCGATCCCTCCGATCATCGCGATCTCGAAATCCGGCTGGCAAAAGCGCAGCGCAAGTTCGAGGCCTATGGCAGGCCAATGATCGTGCGCGAGACGCCGCTCGCCTCGCCGAAGCTCATCGATCTGCTGCGGGAGCGCGGTTGGACGTGCTTCGACGAGACGATCGTCATGATCGCCGATCTTGTCGATCTTGAATTGCCTGACATGCTGGATCATCTGCCGAGCCACGATGTCGGCCGCTTTGTCGATGCGAGCCTCATCGTCGATGAGGCTGATCCGGCTTTGAAGCCGGCATTGGCCGAGGTGGTGAGCGGCATCAAGCCGCCATCGGGCCTCTTTGTCATCGAAAATGATGATGCCGGGCCGGTAGCGACAACGCTCTGCGTGCAGGACAATGATCTTGCCGGCGTCATGTCGGTTGCCGTCTCGCCGCAGCATCGGCGCAAGGGCCTTGGAGCCGAGATCCTGACTTCGGCACTTCGCTGGGCACGCATGCGTAGCGCGAAGACCGCCTGGCTTCAGGTCGGCGCCGACAATGCGCCGGCGCTGGCGCTCTATGTCCGTTTCGGCTTCCGCGAGGCCTATCGCTACTGCTACTGGCAATCGCCGGGGGCTGCATGAGCGAGGCTGGCCGCAAAATCGTCCTCGTCGCCGCCTGTGCGCTCATCGATGCCGATGGCCGCATCCTGCTGGCGCAACGTCCCGAGGGAAAATCGCTCGCCGGCCTCTGGGAGTTTCCCGGCGGCAAGGTGGAAGTTGGCGAGACGCCAGAGGAAACCTTAGTGCGCGAGCTTCAGGAAGAGCTCGGTATCCAGACGAAGATTGCCTGCCTTGCGCCGCTGACTTTTGCCAGCCACACCTATGAAACCTTTCATCTGCTGATGCCGCTTTACATCTGCCGGCGCTATGAGGGCATTCCGCATGGCCGGGAAGGGCAGGCGATCAAATGGGTGCGGCCGCAAGCTCTGCGTGATTATCCCATGCCGCCGGCCGACGAGCCGTTGATCCCATTCCTGCAGGATCTGCTTTAGCTTTTTGTAGCAAGGGCTGAGGCGCCGCCGCCGTGGGGCGGTCTCGCACGGTGTCTAGATATCTCTGAATTTGAAAGTTGATTTTGCAAGCTGATCGAGATTGGAGGCGCCGGGCTCTCTAGGGGACGCATCCGTCTTCGGCATTTTGCGGAGCAAATCCGTCAGCATGTCAGATTGCCTGTCGCATTCGCGGCGAATTGCTTCCAGATGTTCGAGCATCAGTCCAAGGGCAAAAATCACGGCGCCGCTAAAAGTGTAGGAAAGGGCGTCTATCAGGCCCGCCGCGACGCCGGCTGCACTTCCACTAAACAACGTCGCAATTCCGAGCAGGATCGCAATACCAATCACCAAACCGCCAACCGCCTTGAGCAAACCTGCCATGTGTAAATTCCTGCAACCCAAGATAATAAAAGATAGCTTGGCGATATATCATGGCGCGCAAGTGTCAATCTCTATTATTTGGTGTATAGAGGAAACATTCTGGCAATACGTGCGTCTGCGCGGCGAATTTGATGTCCCGTAGCGGGGCGGATCTCTTTCGCGTTTACGCAGAGACGGTTTGGAATGCGTTAAGGCGGTGCATCGAATTTATGGTTAACGAAAATTAGCCATTTAAAATCAGATCTATAGCCTGATTCGACCATTGTCCCGGAATTTTACGTCTCATTAATTTGCATGTGGATATTAAGGGATCGTTTATGACCTTCTGGCATTCAATTCTCTCAATCAAGCGGTTGTTGGGTGCGTTAGAGAAGGCTTGACATAATGGACGACGATTTCTGGAAAGCTGTTCAGGAAAAAGAGCAGTCCTATTCCACGTCGCGCAGGACGGGCGCGTTGAATATCGCTTTGCTGTTCGGCACGGCGGCGGTCGCGCTTTCGCTTATTCTGACCCCCATGCTCTCTGACAAATCCAAGTCGCGCGTGCTTGCAAGCGCGCCGGATATCGACAATATTGCTACGGGTTCGATCCCGCAGACGGAAAATGGCAAGCGGTACACGATCCGCCGCAGCGTTTTGCAGCAGGAACCGGGTTCGGTCTGCATCGTCCAGGGTTATGGTGCCGATACCGGCTGCCAATAGCGCATTTCCAGGAAAAGTGCGCAGCGGTTTTCAGTCCGGAATGCGAAAAAATAGAGCGTTTTCGCGCATCGAAGAAGAGCGGAAATGCTATAGTGCATGAGCATAGCCTGCCGGATGCCATGACGAGCATCGGATTCTTCAGTTGTCCAATGCTGGGAGCTTCGAGCTTATGCGTTCCGTTCGGCGTATTTTCACCGATAAGACCGGTGCCACGGTCATTGAATACGGTCTCATTGCTGCCTTGATGTCGGCCGCAATCATCAGCGGGGTCGGCGCCTTCGGCGGCAGCCTTTCAAACACATTCAATCTTCTGTCCGATACGATACAGAATTCGGCAGCGTCCCAGAACTGACGCGGCCGGCAAATCTTTGGCTATTGTTTGAGCTTGTGCTCTTCAACCTTGAGCGCATCCGCCAAGCGCGCCTTGGCGGAACCCGGTCGCAGTGGCTTCTGCTGGCTTTCGTGCGGCGTCCATCCTGAGACGTAGATGATCGAGAATGTCGCCCTGATCCGCCCGTCCGGATCGGAATAGCGCTCGGCATAGAGCTCGGCCGCACGCAGAAAGAAGGCACGCGTCAGCGGCTTGCGGCTGCGATCGACCAGCGGATTGGTCATGCCCATGGCGCGCAGGTCGCGCATCAAGGCAAACAGATTGTCGTAGCGCACGGTGTAGTTTTCGGCGTCGATGACGGGCAGTGTAAAGCCGGCACGCTGAAGGAGACCGCCGACATCGCGGACATCGGCAAAGGGGATGACACGGGGGCTTGCGCCGCCCGTCAGCTCGATTTCGGTCGCGAGCAGCACGTCGCGCAATTCCTGCAGGGTTCCCGAGCCGGGGATCGCTGCGAGAAAAAGACCGTCAGCTTTCAGCGCCCGGCGGATTTGGATGAAGACGCCGGGCGTGTCGTTGGTGACATGCAGGCTGAGCGGGGAAAGCACGAGGTTTACCGATTCCGGCGCGAGCGGCAGCTCCTCCGGCGGCGCCTCGATGATGGTCTCGCCGGGAGCGGCAAAATCCTTGTCGCTTTCGATCCTTTTCAAATGGCCGATCTTGCCTGTCGCCAGAGCGAGGCGCGCGGCAATGCCTGTCGCGCCGTGCAGCTCGACCGCGTCGTCGAAATGGCGTTCGGTCACGGCAAGCCGTTCCGCCAGTTCGCCGGCGGCGATATCGAGCAGGAAAGCCGCTTTCGTATCACTTTGTTTTAGCGCCCGGCGTTTGCGGGCCGAAAGCAGCGATTGGTCGAATACGATTTCCATGGTTGTTTCCTGCACTATCATCAATTCGGCTGGCATGCCGGGCGCACACGTTTCTCTTGCACAATTCCGGGCGGAAAACCGCTATACACTTTTCCTGGAATTGCTAGTCTCAATCATATGGAGATGATGGGACGCGAAATCACCTTATCGATGCTGGGCGCCGGGCTGAAAAGGCCCTTCGTGGCGCTTGCGGATCTGGTCTATCCGCCCGCATGTCCGGGCTGTGGGGTTTCGGTCGGCGCGCATCGTGGTCTTTGCCCCGCATGCTGGTCCGGTATTCGCTTTATCGAGCGACCTTATTGTGAAGTCCTCGGCAGCCCGTTTTCCCATGATCTCGGTGCCGGCATTCTAAGCGCTGAGGCGATCGCCGATCCACCCGTCTTCGACCGGTTGCGTTCCGCTGCCGTCCATGACGGTGTCGTGCGGGATCTCGTTCTCAGCCTGAAATATCGCGATCGCACCGATCTCGCGCCGATGATGGCCGGCTGGATGCTGCGCGCCAGCGATGGCACGATTGCGGATTGCGATGCGATCATTCCGGTGCCTCTGCACCGCGCGCGGCTGTTTGCACGCAAGTACAATCAGGCGGCCGAACTCGCTCGCCATATCGCCCGTCTTTCAGGCAAGCCGTTGTTTGCCGCAACGCTTTTGCGCGTCAAGCGCACGAGCCAGCAGGTCGGTCTCGGGGCCAAGGCGCGACAGGATAATGTGCGCGGCGCTTTCGCGGTTTCCGAGCATCGGGCCGCCGATATATTCGGGCGGCGCATCGTTCTCGTCGATGACGTTTATACGACCGGCGCCACGGTTGCCGCGGCCACGCGCGCGCTGAAGAAAGCAGGTGCTGCCGATGTCACTGTTTTGACCTTTGCAAGGGTCGTCGGCCATCTTATATGACACTAGAGGCGGACGATTTAGGTCGAAACGACCAAAAATCTGAATCCGCTCTAGAATCAAATAAGTAAAGCATGATGTCGTCCGAAAACCGCAGACACTTTTCGGCATCATGCTCTAAATCTAGGCTTTTCCGGAGTGGATCATGGCATCCGTCGTTATCTATACGCGTGAATTCTGCGGCTATTGCGCCCGCGCGAAATCCCTGCTCGAATCCAAAGGCGTCGATTATGTCGAGCACAACGCCACTTATTCGCCCGAGATGCGGCAGGAGATGATCGCCAAGGCGAATGGCGCTTCGACCTTCCCGCAGATCTTCATCAATGGCGAGCATGTCGGCGGCTGCGACGACATCCATGCGCTTGATCGGGCCGGCAAGCTCGATCCGATGCTGGCTGCCTGATCCATATTGACGAGGGAGAGACCGATGAGCTTCAAGGCTGCCGCCATCCAGATGTGTTCCGGCGTCGATCCGGTGAAGAACGCGGCTGATATGGCCCGTTTGGTGCGGGATGCCGCCTCGCAGGGGGCGATCTACGTGCAGACGCCGGAGATGACCGGCGCGGTGCAGAAGGATCGCCCGGGGCTGCGCGCCGTGCTGCGGGACGAGCCGAACGATATCATCGTCAAGACGGCCTCCGAACTGGCGAAGGAACTCGGCATCCATCTTCACATCGGCTCGACGGCCATTGCGCTCGATGACGGCAAGATCGCCAATCGCGGCTTCCTCTTCGGTCCTGACGGCAAGCTCATCAATCGCTACGATAAGATCCATATGTTCGATGTCGATCTCGACAATGGCGAAAGCTGGCGCGAAAGCGCTGTCTACCGGCCGGGATCGGAGGCGCGCATCGCGTCGCTGCCGTTTGCTCAACTCGGCTTTTCCATCTGCTACGACGTACGCTTTCCGCAGCTCTTCCGCGCCCAGGCTGTTGCCGGCGCCGAGGTGATGACGGTGCCTGCCGCCTTCACGAAGCAGACCGGCGAAGCGCATTGGGAAATCCTGCTGCGCGCCCGCGCCATCGAAAACGGCATGTTCGTCATCGCCGCCGCGCAGGCCGGCAAGCATGAGGACGGCCGCGAGACCTTCGGCCATTCGATGATTATCGATCCTTGGGGCAAGGTGCTGGCATCCGCCGGCGGTACGGGCGAAGCCGTCGTCATCGCCGAGATTGACACTGCTGCCGTCAAATCAGCTCATGACAAGATACCGAACCTGAAGAATGCGCGTGAATTTTCGCTGGAAAAGATCGCGACGCCGGCGGCTGGAGGCGTCGCTGCTTGATCCGTTATTCGCTTACCTGTGACAATGCCCATGAGTTCGAGGGCTGGTTTTCCGAAAGCGCCGATTTCGATCGCCAGGTCGCAAGCGGTTTCCTCACCTGTCCTGTCTGCAATTCGGGTGCGATCTCCAAGCTCCTGATGGCGCCTTCGGTTTCGACGGCGCGCAAGAAGGATGAGTTGCAGACGCTCGCGATGGACGCGGCGCGCAAGCAGGCCTTGGTGAAACTCAAGGAAGCGGTCGACGCCATCAAGGCCAGTGCCGAGGATGTCGGGACGAAATTCCCCGAGGAGGCCCGCAAGATCCACTACGGTGAAGCGGATGCGCGTGGGATCATCGGCAAGGCGACGCCAGACGAGGCGCAAGCTTTGGTCGAGGAAGGCATCGAGATCGCCGCCATTCCCATTCTGCCCGACGACGTCAACTGATGCCGGCGACCGGCAGCAAACATCTCGCCATGTATAATTTCGGGCTGCATGTTGCAGCCTATGAAAGCCCCGAGGTCGAGGGATTTCGGCTGCGGGAAGAGGCGAATTTCGAGGCGGCGGCCCGTGCTCACGGTTTCATTGGCCGCTCTGGCTATGCCGGCGAGCCTGGTACGGCCTGTTGGGGCGAGCAGATCTTTCCACGTTTCATCGAGGGTAGTGGCTTTCAGACCGCACCATCATCTCTATCGCTTTGGGCCGATATCGAATCGCTGATGGCATTCACCTATAGTGGCGTGCATGCCGACGCCCTGAAACATGGTCGGCACTGGAATGTCAGGCAGAGCTGGCCGCCGCTTGTCCTTTGGTGGGTGGACGCTGGAACCGTACCGCGGTGGCAGGATGGGGTAGAGCGCCTAGAACACCTTCACGATTATGGCGCAGGCCCAAGGGCGTTCTCATTCAAACAGCCCTATGGATCCGATGGTCAGCCGCTTGAGATCGACCGTTCTCGTATCAAGGAAATCGTTGCGCTCAACGCTGCCACGCAGGGCGAGTTACTGGCGCATGTGCTGACACTGAAGATCTGAGGCAGATGCGTGATCAGCTCAGGTTCGCCCGCTTCGCCAACAGCATATAGTTGACGTCCATATCTTTCGATAGGTTCCAGCGGTCCTGCAGCGGCGAATAGAAGACGCCCGTGCGAGCGGTGATCTCGAGGCCGCTTACGGCAAGCGGCTTTTCGATCTCCTCCGGACGCACGAGCTTTTCGTATTGATGGGTGCCGCGCGGCAGCCATCTCAGCACGTTTTCCGCCGCAAAGATGGCAAGTGCCGCCGCCTTCATGGTACGGTTGATGGTCGCGACGAACATCAGGCCGCCGGGGCGCACCATTTTCGCGCAGGTCGACAGGAAGAATTCGACGTCGGCGACATGCTCCACCACTTCCATGTTCAGTACGATATCGAAGGTTTCGCCGGCTTCAGCCAGCTGCTCGGCCGTGACGGCGCGGTAGTCGACGGGAACGCCGGAGGCTTTCGCGTGCGTCGAGGCGATGCCGATGTTCTTTTCGGAAGGGTCGGCGCCGATGACGGTGGCGCCCATGCGAGCTACCGGCTCCGACAGCAGGCCACCACCGCAGCCAATGTCAAGCACGCGCAGACCCTCAAGCGGCCTGCTGCTCTTCGGGTCGCGGTCGAAATTCTCGCAGGCGCGGTCGCGGATATAGGCAAGGCGCACAGGATTGAACTTGTGCAGCGGCTTGAACTTGCCGGTGGGGCTCCACCACTCGGCCGCCATGGCGGAGAAACGGTCCACTTCGCTCTGGTCGATCGTGCTCTTTGCCGTTTCGTTCATGGCTTGCTCCGTGATTTGCGTCGTTCGAAGGTTCGGACGACCGCACGCAATAATTCTATCCCGTAGGGTGAAGTCGGACGATCGATGCGCGATGTCAAGGGCCTGCGACCTTCGATCGGCTGTGGGCTATCCCGATCAGGAGGCGCGAATTGCGATGCGAAGGTTGACATGGAGGTATCTTATGGCCGATCAATCCCCGGGGCTGTGAAATGGACTTTCGGGACCGGGATCGATTGCGATCGACCGGCTTGTAGAGGAGTTCCTCATGAGACCACTCCGTCTCGCGACGGCCATCGCCATGGCTTGGCTCGCGGCCAGCCATGCAAATGCCGGGGACGGCAAGGGGTTTCGCCTGACGATCGACGGCATTAGCGTCGGCATCAATCCCGGCGATACGCTCGAAGTTACCATGAAGGACGGCAGCAAGGTGCCTGTAGAGCTGCAGCGCAGCGAAACGGTGACGTTTACGGGCGGCAAATTCTCCTTCGATCATGATGGCAAATTCACGGTCGCAAAGACGGATCTCGGAGACGGCGTGCAGCAATATGCGCTGATGACGCCGATCGGCACCGGCATCATCGTGCAGGTCTATAAGGGTCTCAATCCTTCGAGTTATACCGATGTCGTCCTGCAGCAGATGGTGCAGGAGAGCCTCAATGGCGGCGCGAAGATCAGCAAGCGGCCAACCCAGCGCACATTGCCGAGCGGTACCGTATTGAAGGGTATCAAGGCGGAGACGACCACGGACGACGACGTCATGGAGTATGAGATCGTCGCGACCGGCCGGCCGGAAGGCGGGGTGCTTGTCGCCACCTTCCTCAACAGGGAAAACCTGCCCAGGGAAGAGGGCATTCTCGACAAGCTCTGGTCGACCTTAAAAGTTGATTTTTAGAGTAAGCTTTTAGCTGCTGAGGTATCCAGCGCTATTGCACCTGCCCGACAAACTCGCTAAGAGACGGCCCCATTGAGATCACGCTTTTCCGGCTACCGAACCGGGAGGGCGATTTTGCATGTCGGGCTTATCGCGTTCAGCCGCCCGGCGCAGGGTACTGGTAGAGGCACATGGCACGCATCGTGATGAAATTCGGCGGGACCTCCGTCGCGGATCTGGACCGTATCAAGAATGTCGCACGCCATGTGAAACGCGAGGTCGATGCCGGACACGAAGTGGCAGTCGTCGTTTCCGCCATGTCCGGCAAGACCAACGAACTGGTCGGCTGGGTCCAGAACATGCCGAAAGTCTCCGGCGCCAACCACTCGATCTACGATGCGCGCGAATATGATGCCGTCGTGGCTTCGGGCGAGCAGGTCACATCAGGCCTTCTGGCGATTGCGCTGCAGGCCATGGGCATCAACGCCCGCTCGTGGCAGGGCTGGCAGATCCCGATCCGCACCGACAACGCCCATGGCGCGGCCCGCATTCTCGAGATCGAGGGCGAGGACATCATCCGCCGCATGGGTGAGGGCCAGGTCGCCGTCATCGCCGGCTTCCAGGGGCTCGGCCCCGACAACCGCCTCTCGACGCTTGGCCGTGGCGGTTCCGACACCTCGGCCGTTGCGATCGCCGCCGCGGTCAAGGCCGACCGCTGCGACATCTATACCGATGTCGATGGCGTCTATACGACCGATCCGCGCATCGAGCCCAAGGCACGTCGCCTGAAGAAGATCGCCTTCGAGGAAATGCTCGAAATGGCCTCTCTCGGCGCTAAGGTGCTGCAGGTGCGCTCGGTCGAGCTCGCCATGGTGTTCAAGGTTCGCACCTTCGTGCGCTCTTCTTTCGAGGATCCCGATGCTCCGGGCATGGGCGATCTGCTTAACCCGCCCGGAACGCTGATTTGTGACGAGGAAGAAATCGTGGAACAGGAAGTAGTCACCGGCATTGCCTATGCCAAGGATGAGGCCCAGATCTCGCTGCGCCGTCTTGCCGACCGGCCGGGTGTTTCCGCCGCGATCTTCGGGCCGCTGGCCGAAAACCACATCAATGTCGACATGATCGTCCAGAACATTTCCGAGGACGGTTCGAAAACCGACATGACCTTCACGGTTCCGTCCGGCGATGTCGAGAAGGCGCTGCGCGTCCTTGGCGAGAACAAGGAAAAGATCGGCTATGACGTGATTCAGAACGAATCAGGTCTGGTCAAGGTTTCTGTGATCGGTATCGGTATGCGCTCGCATGCAGGCGTGGCTGCGACCGCTTTCAGGGCACTTGCCGAAAAAGGCATCAACATCAAGGCTATTACGACGTCAGAAATCAAGATTTCCATCCTGATCGACGGTCCTTATGCAGAACTCGCAGTCAGGACTTTGCATTCCTGCTACGGTCTGGATAAGAGTTGAGTCACGACTGCTGACGACGGACCGTGGCGGAGGCGAGTTTCGGCCGGCCCTGATGTGGGCAAGACGAGCATGACATCTTGATTCGGGAGCTAGTGGCGCAATGAGAGACCTATCCGGCGGTCCACGCGTTCTGCTCAAGCGGCTACGCGAATTGATGGCGGAGCCGCTGGAGCCGCAGGAGCGCCTTGACCGGATCGTCCGCCAGATTGCCAGCAACATGGTCGCCGAGGTGTGCTCGGTGTACGTGCTGCGTGCTGACGGAGTCCTCGAGCTTTATGCCACCGAGGGTCTGAATAAAGAGGCCGTACACCTTTCGCAATTGAAGATGGGGCAGGGCCTCGTCGGCACGATTGCGGCTTCCGCCCAGCCGCTCAATCTTTCGGACGCGCAATCGCATCCGGCTTACCGCTACCTGCCGGAAACCGGCGAAGAGATTTATCACTCCTTCCTCGGCGTGCCGATCTTGCGCACCGGCCGGTCGCTCGGCGTTCTCGTCGTCCAGAACAAGGCGAGCCGCACCTACCGCGAGGAAGAGCTGGAGGCGCTCGAAACGACGGCCATGGTGCTGGCCGAGATGATCGCGACCGGCGAGCTGAAGAAGATCACCAAGCCGGGTCTGGAGCTTGACCTCACACGCTCCGTCACGATTGATGGCGACAGCTACAATGAAGGGATCGGCCTCGGCTATGTCGTGCTGCACGAGCCGCGTATCGTCGTCACCAACCTGCTAAACGAGGATACCGACAAGGAAATCGGCCGTCTCGCCGAAGCGCTGGGATCGCTGCGCATTTCGATCGACGACATGCTCTCGCGCCGCGACGTTTCCATGGAAGGCGAACATCGCGAGGTTCTTGAAACCTACCGGATGTTCGCGCACGACCAGGGCTGGGTGCGCAAGCTCGAGGAAGCCGTCCGCAATGGCTTGACCGCTGAAGCCGCCGTCGAAAAGGTGCAGAGCGACACCAAAGCGCGCATGATGCGCCTGACCGATCCCTATCTGCGCGAACGCATGCATGATTTCGAGGATCTGGCAAACCGGCTTTTGCGGCAGCTCATCGGACATTCCGGGCGTACCAGCGCTGAAGGCTTTCCGAACGACGCGGTCATCTTTGCGCGTGCGATGGGTGCGGCGGAACTGCTCGATTATCCGCGCGCCAATATTCGCGGCCTGGTGCTGGAGGAGGGCGCGGTCACGAGCCATGTCGTCATCGTGGCGCGCGCCATGGGCATTCCGGTCGTCGGACAGGCGGTAGGTATCGTCGCGCTGGCGGAAAATGGCGATTCGGTCATCATCGATGGCGATGGCGGCCACGTTCACCTTCGGCCTATGGCCGATCATCAGCGCTCCTATGAGGAGAAGGTCCGGTTTCGTGCCCGCAGGCAGGAGCAGTTCCGGGCTCTGCGCTCCGTCGAGCCGGTCACCAAGGACGGACAACGCATTTCGCTGCTGATGAATGCCGGCCTGCTGGTGGACCTGCCGCAGCTTGCGGAATCAGGGGCCGAGGGTATCGGCCTGTTCCGCACCGAGCTGCAGTTCATGATCGCCTCAACCATGCCGAAGGCGGATGAGCAGGAAGCCTTCTATCGCAATGTCCTGAAGCAGGCGGGCGGTCGTGTCGTCACGTTCCGCACGCTCGACATCGGCGGCGATAAAGTCGTTCCCTATTTCCGGGCGCATGAGGAAGAAAATCCCGCGCTCGGCTGGCGCGCCATCCGCCTCTCGCTCGATCGTCCCGGCCTATTGCGCACGCAGCTCAGGGCCATGCTCAAGGCGGCGGCCGACAACGAATTGAAGATGATGGTACCGATGGTCACGGAAGTCTCCGAGATCAGGGCCGTGCGCGAACTTCTCCAGAAGGAAGTGCAGCACCTCTCGCGCTTCGGGCACAGCCTACCGCGCAAGCTGCAGTTCGGCGCAATGCTCGAGGTGCCCGCGCTCCTGTGGCAGCTGGACGAGCTGATGGCGGAGGTTGATTTCGTCTCGGTCGGTTCCAACGACCTGTTCCAGTTCTCGATGGCGGTTGATCGCGGCAATGCCCGCGTTTCGGATCGCTTCGATCCGCTTGAGCGGCCGTTCCTGCGTATCCTCCGCGATATTGTGCGCGCTGGCGAACGCAACAAGACGCCGGTGACGCTTTGCGGCGAACTGGCGGGCAAGACGATTTCCGCTATGGCCCTGCTCGGAATCGGTTTCCGCTCGGTTTCGATGTCGCCGGCCTCGATCGGCCCGGTCAAGGCAATGCTGCTCGGGCTCGACCTCAAGGCCTTGTCCGAGGTCATGGAGGCCGCACTCGATGACAGGCAGCCGACGAGTTCCATGCGGGATATCCTTGTGCGCTTTGCCGAGAGCCACAATATTCCGCTTTAGCGTCCGATCCTGAAAAGCACGAAGCGGTTTGCAGGCAGGATCATGCGCATCACAACATCAAAGCAGAGATAATAAGAAGAATTGGAGTAGAGGGTGGCGAAGCTCCCCGTTGAAAAAATGCGCGAGTTGGAACGTCGTTTCGGCGAGATCGAGGCGCGCATGTCCGCCGGTCCGGCCGCGGATGTCTATGTGAAGCTTGCTTCCGAATATTCCGAGCTGCAGCCGGTCGTGACCAAGATCCGCGATTATGAGCGCGCTCTAGCCGAGGCTGCCGATCTTGAGGCCATGCTCTCTGACAAATCGGTCGATCGCGAGATGCGCGATCTTGCCGAGATGGAGCTGCCCGAGGTCAAGGAGCGCATCGAGGCGCTGGAAAGGGATATCCAGGTCGAGCTTCTGCCGAAGGACGCGGCCGACGAGAAAAGCGCGATCCTGGAAATCCGCGCTGGCACCGGCGGTTCCGAGGCGGCGCTTTTTGCCGGTGACCTCTTCCGGATGTATGAGCGTTTCGCCGCCAGCAACGGCTGGAAGGTGGAGGTGCTTTCGGCGAGTGACGGCGAAGCCGGTGGTTTCAAGGAAATCATCGCCACCATCAGCGGCAAGGGCGTGTTTTCCCGGCTGAAGTTCGAATCCGGCGTCCATCGCGTGCAGCGCGTGCCGGAAACCGAGGCGGGCGGGCGCATCCACACCTCGGCGGCGACCGTTGCCGTTCTGCCGGAGGCCGAGGAGATCGATATCGAAATCCGGCCCGAGGATATCCGCATAGACACCATGCGCTCATCCGGCGCCGGCGGCCAGCACGTCAACACGACGGACTCGGCGGTGCGCATCACGCATCTTCCCTCCGGCATCGTCGTTACGAGCTCGGAAAAGTCGCAGCACCAGAACCGCGCCAAGGCCATGCAGGTCCTGCGGTCGCGCCTCTTTGATATGGAGCGCCAGCGCGCCGACAGCGAGCGTTCGGCCGACCGCAAGAGCCAGGTTGGCTCCGGCGATCGCTCCGAGCGCATCCGCACCTATAATTTCCCGCAAGGGCGCGTTACCGATCACCGCATCAACCTGACGCTCTACAAGCTCGACCGGATGATGGAAGGCGAGATCGACGAGGTGGTCGATGCGCTTTTGGCGGATTATCAGGCGAGCCAGCTCGCCCAGCTCGGCGAACAGGCATGAGCGGCGGGCAGGGGCCAACCATATCCGGGCTCCTGCAGGAGGTGCGCTCGCGTTTTGCCGAGGCCGATCTCGACGATCCCGCCACGGAAGCCCGCATTCTTGTCGGCGGCCTTCTTCGCCTTTCCGCGACCGGGCTGGTGACGCGCGGCTCCGGGCGTGTGTCCGAGGATGATGCCGCGACGGTACGGGCGGCGATTGTCCGGCGGCTCAATCATGAGCCGGTCCATCGCATTCTCGGCGAACGCGAGTTTTATGGTCTCTCCCTGCGGCTGTCGCCAGCGACGCTCGAGCCGCGGCCTGATACGGAAATTCTCGTCGATACGATGCTGCCGCATATCAGGCGTCTTGAATCCAAGATCGGCAATATCCATATACTGGACATTGGAACGGGTACCGGGGCCATCTGTTTGGCTCTGCTCCATGAAAGCCCGCAAGCGACGGGTGTCGGTTCCGATATTTCCAGCGAAGCGCTGGAAACGGCTCGCGGGAACGCTGAGCGAAATGGCCTGGCAGAGCGGTTCATGACCGCGCATGGAAGCTGGTTTGACGCAATCCACGAATGTTTTCATTTGATTGTCTCAAATCCGCCCTATATTGCGTCCAATGTCATTTCCACTCTCGCTCCAGAAGTAAAGGATTTCGATCCTCCCGCGGCCCTTGACGGGGGCCTTGATGGGCTGGATGCTTACAGGGCGATCGCGAAGGACGCGGCTCGGTTCCTGCATCCGGACGGTATGATAGGTGTGGAGATCGGCTACGATCAGCGTGAAACGGTGACTTCAATTTTTGAAGGAGCAGGATTTTCCCTCGTCGAGGCGGTCCGTGACTACGGGCAGAATGACCGGGTTCTTGTGTTTGAATTTCAACATTAATGCGACGTTTTCAGCGGATTTGTGAGACCCGTTGCTATCGCAAAGAAAAAGCTTGGATTTCCTGAGGAAGCAATATAGGTTGCGCTCACGCGTTGGGCGGCTGGGAATGAGCGAGACGATTCGCTTATCTTGGACAGCCTCGGGGAACCGCTCTCTGGTAAGAGTGTCAAAGGTTGAAGATAACCCAATGCGTGATCAGTTTAATCTGACGTAGTCGAGCGGCAGACCGGCGCTAAAGCGCAGTTTGCTTGCGGCACGAAAGCCCTGGTTTGGCAGTGTCCGAACCGCGGCGGCAGGTGTCGTGTATAATTTTATCCCAACGAAGAGAATTCAGGTGAAGGATCTATGAGGCCAGGACAGCAGAACAAGCGCGGTCGGGGGCGTGGTAACAACAACAACGGCGGCGGCGGAAATAACAACAACAATTTCAACCGCAAGGGCTCGAACCCGCTGACCAGGACTTACGACAGTTCTGGTCCCGATGTGAAAATCCGCGGAACCGCACAGCATATCGCCGAGAAGTACGCGGCCTTGGCTCGCGATGCTCAAAGCTCCGGCGACCGCGTCATGGCGGAAAATTACCTGCAGCATGCCGAACATTACAATCGGATCATTGCCAGCGCGCAGGCGCAGATGCAGGAGCGCTATCAGCGCGACGATCATCACAACTACAATGACCGCGATAATGCCGAGCGTGACATCGATGATATGGATGCGCAGGAAATGGACGATCAGCCGCAGATGGCTCAACCTCACGTTCGCCAGCAGCAGGCTGCTCCAGCCGTTGCTGCTGCTCCGGCCAGTGAGCCCGAAGCCATCAACGGTACCGGCCCGCAGCCGGTGATCGAAGGCATTCCGGCCGAAGTGGCGATCGAAGAGGAAACTCCGGCAGTCGCTGCCACCGAGCGCCAGCCGCGCCGTCGCAGTGCAGGCGGCAATCGTCCGCGCCGCCAGCCGCGCCGCAGTGCTGCAGCCGAGGGCGATGACCAGGGTGAAGCCGGGTCGAGCGAAGCTCCGGCTTTGGCGGACGCTACCTCGGAATAAGTCGCTCCGCTGGAGTGAACGAGTTAATAAAGCGAGAATGCAGGAATGGCGGCGAAAGCCGCCATTCCTTTTTATATGGCGGGTAGTCCCTTACTGGACCAACCGGCGCTTCTTCGATTGCCGAAGCAAATGGAGCCACTCCGTCCGGTTTTTCCATTCCGCGACCCTTTAAACTCTTCGAATATCCTCCCATATTCTCCTCAGTTGTCTTGTCGCAAATCTCAACGGCGGAAAGGCGGGGCCTGCCTCTAGAGGGGGCTCAATCTCAATCATCGGTCTGTGCCGGTCCGGGCAGAGCGATTCATGGAGGTCTCATATGAATATCGAAAAATACTCCGAACGAGTTCGCGGTTTCCTGCAATCCGCTCAAACCAATGCGCTTGCACAAGGAAATCAGCAGTTCACCCCCGAGCATGTTCTCAAGGTGCTTCTGGACGACGACCAGGGCATGGCTGCGTCGTTGATCGAACGCGCCGGCGGTGACGCCAAGGCTGCGCGTCTTGCCAATGATGCCGCGCTTGCCAAGCTGCCGAAGGTTTCCGGCGGCGACGGTCAGGTCTATCTCTCCCAGCCGCTCGCCAAGGTCTTTGCCACTGCTGAAGATGCCGCGAAGAAGGCTGGCGACAGTTTCGTCACCGTCGAGCGTCTCTTGCAGGCTTTGGCCATCGAACCCTCGGCTTCCACTTCGGCGAGCCTGAAGAAGGCCGGCGTTACACCTGTCGCCCTCAATCAGGTCATCAACGATATCCGCAAGGGTCGCACGGCCGACTCTTCCAATGCGGAGCAGGGCTTCGATTCCTTGAAGAAATATGCCCGCGACCTCACCGCCGAGGCTCGCGAAGGCAAGCTCGACCCTGTGATCGGTCGTGACGACGAAATCCGTCGCACGATCCAGGTCCTGTCGCGCCGCACGAAGAACAATCCTGTGCTGATCGGCGAGCCCGGCGTCGGCAAGACGGCCATCGTCGAAGGCCTGGCGTTGCGCATCGTCAATGGCGACGTGCCGGAATCGCTGAAGGATAAGAAGCTGATGGCGCTCGACATGGGCGCGCTGATCGCCGGTGCAAAATTCCGCGGCGAGTTCGAAGAGCGGCTGAAAGCCGTGCTCAACGAGGTGCAGTCGGAAAACGGCGAGATCATCCTGTTCATCGATGAGATGCACACCCTCGTCGGGGCCGGCAAGGCTGACGGCGCCATGGATGCGTCCAACCTGCTGAAGCCCGCGCTTGCGCGCGGCGAACTGCATTGCGTCGGCGCGACCACGCTTGATGAATACCGCAAGCATGTCGAGAAGGATCCGGCCCTTGCCCGCCGCTTCCAGCCCGTCATGGTCGAGGAGCCGACGGTCGAAGACACGATCTCGATCCTGCGCGGCTTGAAGGAAAAGTATGAGCAGCATCACAAGGTGCGCATCGCCGATGCCGCGCTGGTGGCGGCCGCAACTCTGTCGAACCGCTACATCACCGACCGCTTCCTGCCGGATAAGGCCATCGACCTGATGGACGAAGCAGCGGCGCGTCTGCGCATGCAGGTGGATTCCAAGCCGGAAGAGCTCGACGAACTCGATCGCCGCATCATTCAGCTGAAGATCGAGCGCGAGGCGTTGAAGAAGGAAACCGACCAGGCCTCGGCTGACCGGCTGAAGCGGCTGGAAACGGATCTTACGTCTCTGGAAGAGGAAGCGGATGCGCTGACCGCGCGCTGGCAGGCCGAAAAGCAGAAGCTTGGTCTTGCCGCCGACCTGAAGAAGCAGCTCGATGATGCCCGCAACGAGCTCGCCATTGCCCAGCGCAAGGGTGAGTTTCAGCGTGCCGGCGAGCTTGCCTATGGCGTGATCCCCAATCTTGAGAAGGAACTGCACGCCGCGGAAGAGCAGGATAGTGCCCGTGATTCCATGGTGCAGGAGGTCGTCACCGCCGACAACATCGCCCAGGTGGTTTCCCGCTGGACCGGGATCCCCGTGGACAAGATGCTGGAAGGCGAGCGCGACAAGCTGCTCAGGATGGAGGACGAGCTGGCAAAATGGGTCGTCGGCCAGGGCGATGCTGTTCAGGCCGTCTCTCGCGCCGTTCGCCGCTCTCGCGCCGGCCTGCAGGATCCGAACCGGCCGATCGGCTCGTTCATCTTCCTCGGCCCGACCGGTGTCGGCAAGACGGAGCTGACCAAGGCGCTCGCCCGCTTCCTCTTCGACGACGACACCGCGATGGTGCGCATCGACATGTCCGAGTACATGGAGAAGCACTCCGTGGCCCGGCTGATCGGCGCTCCTCCCGGCTATGTCGGCTATGAGGAAGGCGGCGCGCTGACCGAAGCCGTCCGCCGTCGGCCCTATCAGGTCGTGCTGTTCGACGAGATCGAAAAGGCGCATCCCGATGTCTTCAACATCCTGCTCCAGGTTCTGGATGACGGACGGTTGACGGACGGACAGGGCCGCACGGTCGATTTCCGTAACACGATGATCATCATGACTTCCAATCTGGGCGCCGAATATCTGACCCAGCTGAAGGATGGCGATGACAGCGATCTGGTGCGCGAGCAGGTGATGGAAGTTGTTCGGTCGCATTTCCGGCCGGAATTCCTGAACCGTATCGACGAGATCATCCTGTTCCATCGCCTGAAGCGCGATGAGATGGGCGCGATCGTCGACATTCAGCTCGAGCGGCTGCTGAATCTGCTGTCGGAACGCAAGATCACGCTCGAACTCGATGACGATGCCCGCAACTGGCTCGCCAACAAGGGTTACGATCCGGTCTATGGTGCAAGGCCGCTGAAGCGGGTGATCCAGAAATACGTCCAGGATCCGCTCGCCGAACAGATCCTTTCGGGTCAAATTCCGGATGGTTCGCTCGTCAAGGTCACCAGCGGTTCGGACCGGCTGTTGTTTCGTCCGCGCCAGGCGGTAAACGAAGCGGCCTAAGCTATAGCATGTGAATAAATGTGGATGGCGGTCTTCGGGCCGCCATTTTGCCATCGGCCGCAGCGCAGCCCCAATGTGAAATGGCTGAGCGGCTGAGGCTATTTGCTGGCGATCTGCTTCGTCTTCTCGTCGGTTAGCAGTGTATCGATGCGCTTGCGTTCTTCCTGAAATTTGGCGAGCGCATCGCCTTCAAGCGATTTGCCGCCGGGAAGGCGGATGCGCAACGGGTCGACCTTCGTACCGTTGACGATCAGCTCATAGTGCAGGTGAGGACCGGTCGCGAGACCTGTCGAGCCGATGAAGCCGATCACCTGTCCCTGCACGACCTTCGCGCCGGGGACGACGCCCTTGGCGATGGCACTCTGGTGATTGTAGGAGGAGACGTAGCCGTTCGCATGCCGGATCAGCGTCTGGTTGCCGAAACCGCCGGAATCCCAGCTGGCCTTTTCGACGATGCCGTTGCCGGCAGCGATGATTGGCGTGCCGCGCGGCGCTGCCCAGTCGACGCCGGTATGCATGCGGGCAAAGCCTAGGATCGGATGGCGGCGCATGCCGAAGCCGGACTTGAAGACGCCCGTCGGAACCGGGTTGCGCAGCAGGAACTGCCTGATGCTCTTGCCGTTCTCGTCGAAGTAGTCGATCGAATGATCGGCCGGATCCTCGAAGCGGTAGAAGCGGGTGATGTTGTCGCCGAACCTGGCATTGACATAGAGCAGCTCGGAATCGGCCGTCGCCTGTCCCTTGTTGTCCGTCACAGAGAAGAAGGCTTCGAGCGAATCCGTCGGCTTTAGCTGTGCCTGAAAGTCGACATTGCTCGCGAGCAGCTTGACGATCTGCGCCACCATTTCCTTGGTCATGCCGTAGGAAAGGGCGGCGCGATAGATGCCGTCATAGACGCTCGGCAGGTCACGGCCGGCCGCCAGGGCGGGTGCGTCATTGTCGAAAGCCGTCGAGATGGCATCGAGCATTGGCGGGGCGCTGCCGGCAACGAAGTCGCCATGATCGTTCTGCGCGACGGTCAGCAGATGTTTCGTGCCGCGATAGATACTGGCGCGGATGATTTTTGCCTGCTCGCCCTTCTGCAGGATGCCGATGCGCAGCACGTCGCCGGCGGAGACATCGGACGAACCGAAGAGCGGCTGGATCTTGGTTGCGACATCATTCGCGTCGGCTTTGAGGTAGCCGGCGCCTATTAGTGCCGCGGCAATCGGCATGTTCTCGCGGACGGGAATAATATCGTCGGCAAATTCTTCCGTCTGCGCAGTCACCGCTTCCGGAGCCGAGACGGACATGTTCTCTTCGACGATGCGAGCTGCAAGGCCCGCTGTCAGATCGACGTCGGAATCGTCATTGGCGAAACGGCGCGGGTCGACATAGTAGAGCGCCGAAAGCTGGGCATTGCCGTCGGCCAGCACCGAACCATTGGAACGGACATTCTCCTCGACCTCATCAAGCGACATGGAGCCGGCAAGCTGGAATGGAATGTCCTTGGCAGGAAAGGCGATCGTCTTCAGGCTGACTTCGGATTCGACGTCTGATCCATAAATGGCACCGGTCTTGTTGGCCGGCTGCGGTATGTTGTCGTCCGTCGAAAAGATCGCCAAAGGATCGAAGGGCGGGTAGCTCTCGCTGGCGATCCGGTTGGTGGCGAGGGCGATCTTCACATGGGCGAAGGGTTGGCGGCGCACCACTTCCTTGTCGCCATCGCGCACAACGGTCGACACTTCAAGAACATTGCGGTCGGAAGGCTTCGAGGCGATCGCCGTGGAAATCAGTCGACCGCCGCGCGTGACCTGATCATCGGCAGCATTATGATTGTCGACCGTCGCATAGGCTTCCGCAGGGATTGCGAGCTGCTGCCGGCCGTCGAGTGCGGCAAACAATGCTACGCCCATAAGGATGCTTGACGTGACACCGGTCAGAAAGGTGCCGGAAAGCCAACGGAGAGAGACCTCGCGCCGATCCGGTGCCCGCCGGCCATCCGCCAGGATTGGCGGCTCGTTGCCGAGGGATCGGAGCATCATCTTGTCCGTCATCATGCCGATCGTGATCCGCTTCCTTCATGCGAGCCCGCAGGCTTGGGGGCGAAGATGTGCATATTTATGACAGAAGTGTCAAATCAACCAGCCGCTTTTGAGCCATTCCGTGCCCTGTTTCCTATAAATGCCAAGAACGGTGGCACTGGGTTCTGGTGCCGAGGTGCAAGCTTTTGAACCGGTTCCACCGTTTTGCGGCCATGTCGGATGCTCTCTGGTGGATTTCTGAAGGTGTTCTGGGGGGATTTTTGGGACGTCCATCGGAATGTTCATAAAAATTACATAGGAATCAAACAGTTATGTGTTTTTTGATTTTTTTCAAAATAGGCCTGTTGACTTGGTTCGGAGGTAGGGTCTATAAGCCCGATCACTGACGAGGGCGGCGGCGCTGCTGGCGACGAAGACCTTCGCTCTAGTGTTTCCTG
>NZ_JACIAR010000004.1:0-756916 GCF_014194925.1 Rhizobium sp. BK491 | reverse complement strand
TGCCTCCGACCAAATCACCAGTCGGACAATGGAATCAGAAATCAACGGACAACGGAATCCTCAATCCGATTCCGCGTTCAATGGACGCGCTCTAGTTCGCGACCTGCTCCGTAGAATGAACCGATCGCCAAATGACTTCAAAACTATCCTTGAATTTGGTTGTGGTGTCGGGCGCGCGACGGCTGCGCTGGCTACGGCCTTCAAGCATGTTATCGCGCTGGACATCTCAGCCCCTCATATTGAGTTGGCGAAAAGCATATTGCATCTTCGGGTGCCAATAATGTCGAGTTTATCCAAGTCACATCTGAGAATGTCATGCCAGGACGCGGCTTCGATCTTTGGTATTCCCGGCTGGTGCTGCAACATAATCCGCCGCCGGTTACACTGTCTATCCTAGAGAAGGCGTTTTCCGGATTGCCGCCTCAGGGAGTCGCGATCGTACACGTTAGGACACATGAAGATGGCTACAGCTTCAAAGTAGCAGACTATCTCAAGGGTGGTTTCAAACTCGATATGGAGATGCACTCTACGCCGCAAAATTCCATCTTGGAGCTGGCCGATAGAACTGGCTGCCGGTTATTCGAGTTGCATGAAGAGCCTGACCATATCGACAATGTTACCAGCATCTTTGTTTTCGTGAAAAAATAATTTCTGCAGTTAGAGCGTACGCGTACGCGGAAGGCCGCCGTGAGAAGTGTGCGGCAAAGTAGCTGACTGTGAGTATGGACATCTATACGCAATTCCGGACGGAAAACCGCCATACACTTTCTGGAATTGCTGTAAGACTTGGATCAGAAAAACGCCGGATTGCGCCATACCTGATCACCATCTGCAACAAGCATCGGATCTCCGTGCGGATCGTCCCTCGTCTTTGCGGCAACGATGCCTTCGCAAACCCATCCATGCTTGGGAAACAAGCTGATGAGGCGCCGATCCAAGTCAGCGGAATGCGTGCCAATGAATACGCGCTTTACCTGCTTCGTCACCACATCGATATGGTGTTCAAAGAGGTCGCCTTCGGCACCTTGAATATCGCAATGGATGAGATCGATGGTTCCTTTGCCGTTCAGGATCGTTGCGAGACTATAACATGTGACCTCTTCAATTTCTGCGATAAGGCCACTATGATGTCTCAGGAATGTCCCGAATGCATCGCCATCATTACCCTCGCCAGAAAAACCAGCGGCACCGCCGTAAACATGCCCGGCCTGCGCTGCCCGAGGGAACCTGGCTATCCCGTCCTCAACGCCGATGACCCCATGGATAACGTCGGCATCGCTATCGGGGATGGAGTTTTCACGAAAAGAATGGTGAATGTAATCGATATGACCGCGATCCCCTTCGATCGGGATCACGTGAGCGCTTAAACCTTTCTGTTTGGCGGCCGCATAGCCGATTGCCGACCAAGGTGCCCATCCGGCGCCTAGCTCAATCATGCTGAATCGCTCCCGAGCGTCGAGAACTGAACGCAATACCGCGATCCATTCCAAGGCGGCCCCATGAAAATTACCGGGAAACGGAAATGATTCAACCAGTCCCGAATGACTTGCAAGACCGACATGATTCACGTTGGAAACGCAACCGAGGAAGTTGGTCACAAAGCCCGCTCGGCCCGGGCCCTCATACTTTCTGAATTGCCGAAATACATCCATTGCCTCTCTTCTGGAGGAACCATA
This sequence comes from Rhizobium sp. BK491, assembly GCF_014194925.1. Taxonomy (NCBI): domain Bacteria; kingdom Pseudomonadati; phylum Pseudomonadota; class Alphaproteobacteria; order Hyphomicrobiales; family Rhizobiaceae; genus Rhizobium; species Rhizobium sp. BK491. Next base: position 755,240 of record NZ_JACIAR010000004.1, on the reverse strand, counting down.
TGTGTGAATGTATCCATGTATGGTCTTAAATTCATCAGAACCACTGATTTGCCGTATAAGATCTTCATATGAAATTGAGTTCTTCTCCAGCAAATCGAGATATGAAATCAGGCCGTTCTTGTCAGGATCTCTTCCTAGAAGGCCTCTATATGCCGCGATGATGGCGTCCTTTGCATTGCTTGTTTTCGATTGCTCTTCGATCACAATGTGCTCCATTTCCGTTTCTATGTGATAGTGAACTTCAATAAATGCATGGGTTGCAAAAGCGATGCGGCACGCCTAACTGCGATTAGACAACCCTCTCAAAGGCACTAATATCGAGGTCGGCATATCGGGTTCGATCATAGCTCCGGCAAAGTCAGCCGCTTTCATGATCCCTGATGGCGGTCACCATGAGCCAGCCCAGCAGATAGCAAAGGCTCAAGGACAGGAAAACGACCGTAATGTTCTTCACCGCATAAGGCATCTCTGCCTCGTCGGGCATCTGCGGTGGAACGACGACCTCAAGGTAGAGCTGTTGGCGGCGGGCATCGGCTCGGGCCGCTTCGAGCGCATCGAGGGCGGCAACGAGCGCCTTGTTGGAAAACTCCCGCATCAACACGAGACTTTCGTAATCCGCAATTCGAGGCGCGACGGATTTATCCGATCCGACCATTTTGGCTCGTTCACTCTCGATTTGCTGCTCCAGTGCAGCAGCCTGACTCGTCAAGAACGGGATGGAGTTACTGTCCGGCGCAGTCTTGCGTGTTTCTGCAAGGCGTGCTCGCGTGTTGGCGAGAGCCGACGTCAGATTGCTGATGAGATCGATCATCGACATGGAGCTGGCATTCGGGTCGATCATCAGCTCCTTGTTCCTAAATGTGGTTATGCTTTTCTGCGCATCGATGACCCTCTGCTGCGCCTGCTGCACCTCGCCATCGGCAAAGCGAACCGCATCGCCGCGGGCGCGGTTGTTGAGCCGGTCGAGAAGATCGCCGCCGAGTGCCAGCAATGAGGTGTTCAAGTCCGCGGCATCCTGCGCGTGAAAAGCTGTCGTCCGCAGGACGGTGATGCCTGTGGTGTCGTTGTGAATGACGGATACCCGGTCCGAATAATAATTAAAGAGCTGTTCCTCGCTGTTGTTTTCCCAGAAGCGCGGAAAGCGCGTCAGCCAATCCGCCTGCGGACTGCCGAAAATAGCGCGTACGGGAAGCTTTTCGGCAAGTTCCTTCAGCGCCTGACGGGAGCGGATATATTCCTGCACGGAAAAAGTATCGTCCTGCGAGCGCGTTATCCCGCTGTTCTGCAGCAGGGAGCCGAAAACATTGGAGGATGGCGGGGCGGCCATGCGGACGACGAAGGAGGATTCGGACACATAGATTGGAGCGGCGATGAATGCGTAATAGGCGCTGACTGCCAGGGTAGGGGCAATAACCGCTAACAGATAAACGCTTAGACGACCGAAACGCTTGCGACGCTTTCGGGCTTTTGCAGGTCCGGCAACCGAAGTGGCAATCATGCGGCGGAAAGGCTGCGGCCGCTGCTCTGCATCGACTTTCTTGTTTTGAGTCTCGGAGTTAATCAGAGCCATGATCATGCCCTTTCTGGTGATCGTCTGTCGTTGCAGATCTGCGAGCGGACGCCACGGACGCTAATTGTCCAAGCCCGGCGCAATGAAGATTGAGCGGTTGCCTCTGGCCGGTATCGTTGACCGACCGTCTGATGGAGATGGGATAGCGACCAGGAGGGCTTCGGGTGCATCAGGTATCGGCAAACGCGAGCGGGGGTTCGCAGTTCATCACCGGATTGAAGATTCAGGGCCGCGTCCTTGGTGCGCTGATCATGCGCGAAATGCTCATACGCTACGGGCGGGAAAACATCGGCTTCCTGTGGCTTGCGCTGGAACCGATGATCCTGACCACGGGTGTCATGATCATGTGGACGCTGCTCAATCACGAGGCGCACGGATTGGCGGTCGCGGCTTTCGTTTTGAGCGGCTACATGCCGCTGACGCTCTGGCGCCACATAACCGGTCACGCAGTTTCTTGTCTGCGCCAGAATATGCCCTTGATGTACCATCGCCAAATCCGCCTGGCTGACGCCATAATCGCCCGTGCGCTTCTGGAGACTGCCGGCACGACCGCCGCTCTCATCATCGTCTATACGGTTGCGCGTTTGGCAGGCATCATCCCACCCTATCAGAATCTCGGTCTGCTGCTGGCGGGCTGGCTGTTCATGGCCTGGCTCTCTTTCGCGGTGGCGCTCATCTTTGCTGCCGGTTCGGAACGGTTCGAGTTTGTTGAGAAGCTGGTACCGCCATTTCAATATCTCACCTTGCCGATTTGTGGCATGTTCTTCATGGTCGCTTGGCTTCCCAGTGGCGCCCAGAAGCTGGCGCTTTATGTCCCTCTCGTTCATTGCTTCGAGCTGTTTCGCGCCGGTGTCTTCGGCGATTCCGTGCAAACCTTCTATGATATTGATTACCTTGCGAAGTGCTGTCTGTTTACGACGGCCGTCGGGCTCTTCCTGATCAACGTCGCACGCCATCACATCAAGTTCGAATGACGCTGCGGCGGTCTCGCTAACGTTTGGCATAGTTCGTCACCTGGTTCTGGAATTCCAAGGAGCGTAGCAGCGTTTCGCGCAACTCCCATCGGCTGGGCAGCGCATAGTGGCTGAGAAAGGTTTCGACGGATTCGGGCTCGCGACCGAGAATCCAGCGAAAGGCTGCGACGACATCATAAGAATCGATGGGGTCGCCAAAGTGGCTATGGCCGGGGCTGCTGATTTTTGCGAAGAGATAGGGCAGCGCACCAAGGAGAATATCGAGGCTGAACCGATGAAGGTTCGGGTTGGTCAACGCCGTCTTGGTGAAGGCGTCCATAAGGCCGGAATAATTCGTGAGTGTGGAAACCGTATCGCTCGCACGCGGCAATCCTTCGAAGCCGGCATTCGCATGAAAGCGAACAGCTATCTCCCTCCAGACCTCCACGGAATAGTGCATCGGTGCGGGTCCGTAGAGTGCGGTGTCGTCGGAATAGAGGTCCGACGGCGGTGCAAGTATCCTGCTGTTTTCAATACGCTCCCGGCAAAAGTCGATAAGCATGCGAGAAATCGGATACCGTATCTGCCAGCGGCAAAAGTCGGCCATATAGGTATTGCGGTCGATAAGCGCGCCTCGATAGTCAGCTGTGGGGGGCATATCGAGCAATATCACCTTTGTATCCGGCAGGTTCGCATTCAGGAACTCGCAGAATCTTTGCGCCGCCTCGACCACCAGCGTCCAGAAGTCGCGGCTACCGAATGGAATGATCTTGAAGATGTTGAAGGCTTCGCGCTGCAAATCGGGCCCGGCTTCCAAAAGTTCGTACGGGGCGGTGAGTAACGTGCCCTCGTAGTCCAGGAGCGAGGTGCGCGTGGCGCGGCTGAAATCGATCACCAGCGTCATCGGCGCTGACGACCTCAACCGATCACAGAAGCCTTTGTCGGCTTCGAACTGCAGCTTCTTTTGGATCGGTTCAGGCCACCCCTCGAGGGCGGTGATGGATGCCTGCCTGTCGTTCATGAAGCTGGCGACGTTGATGCCGTAGCAGAAGAAGACGATCCTGCCGTCCGCAAATACGTATCGGACAAACTCCTCGCTAGGGCATGAGCCATAATAGGCGATACCACCCATATAATTGCCCCTTTTTGCTCAACAAGATCTTCATTCTCGATCCCCGCTCAAGTCGGAAGCCGCAAATCAAGTGCGGCAGCTAGAGCGGAGGCCTCCTTCCGGCGTTGACTTTTTCGCCTGGCTGGAATCGGCGGCAACTCCAGGTGCTGAAGCCGCCGGTTGACCTCCTCGGCACGATCTTCATGAACTGCAAATATGTTCGCCACGGTGCCGGCCGAGAAGTTCGAGTTGAATTCTTCGGATGTCGCCATTCGCGTCAGCCGATGCTCGGCACTTGTCCAGATGTGGTAACCGAAATCTGCGAGGTGGCGGTAGATCGCGCCAGGAGCGGTTTTGGAGACAATGGAGAGCATATCATGATTGATCTCCATCACTAGAGAAGGCTTACATCTGGCGATGGTTCTTTGCGCCCCCTTCAGGAACAAGCCTTCCGCTCCCTGTATGTCCACTTTCATGACATCGGGCCGCAGATTGCCGATAACACGATCCAGTGTTTCAACTTTGGTCATGCGATCGACCTTGGCTTCGGCGCGAGTAGTAATCAGTCTCGTGGCTCCCGCGTTGACCGTTTCGCCCGCGTCATTAAGCGGTAATTCTCCCGGAGCATCGGCAAGGGCGAGCTGGTGAACGCTGACTCGGTCTCCAAATCCGTTCTCCACGATCGATCGGTTGAACAGCTCGCAGAGCCTCGGCAAAGGCTCGAAGGCGAGAACCGTTCCTCCAAATGGGGAATGATGGGCTGCGACAGAGAGGGAATAGTACCCCACATTGCCGCCGACATCGATGAATTGCCCGTTATCGGGCACGATGGCTTTCACGAGCTCGATGTCGAACTTCTCATACTCACCGTTCATGATGCCAAAAGAAATATGATATTGGCGAAGGTCCAGATACAGTTTGAAATTGTATGCGGTTTCAAAAAGCACGACGATCGACTTCGGCACGAAATTGTGAAACAGCAATTCGCTATGACGTTGGTGAAATTCGTTGGAAGTCAGAAAACGTCTGCGGTGGTCGTCCAGCGGAAGGTCGGTGATTTGCAGGAGATGGTGGCCAATGACATTTCGCTCATCGTCGTTGATGGGACGGCCGAGAATGAATTTGTAGCAATTCTCGATGTCGTAAAAGCTTGTCACGTCGCTGCTCCTACGTCCTGCTGACGAACTTTGTTATTTGTTGCGCCTGCACCACTGCCTCTCACTGCAAAACCGGCGAGGTCGATATTCTCTCGATGCGCCGCGGAGCCCGTTGGGCAGCGTGGTGTCGCGCCGAAAAATCGGCTTCGATCAGCGTCTCCAAATCATCGAAATGCGTGTCCCACCCGCTCGATAGGCCGGGTTTCATTCGGCGTTGTGGCGAGGCGGCGATCATGTCGAGCGCGGCTCTCCAACTCAGCCCATCAAGCGGGTCGAGGAAGATGGCGGGCTGTCCGGCGGCGGCTTCACGATGCGCACTGATGTTGGAGGCGATGACCGGTGTGCCGAGCGCGATCGCCTCGGCGACGGGCATGCCGTAACCCTCGGTAAAGGACGGGGCCAAAAGACCAGCTGCGCCGGCGACCAACCGCGCCAAAGCCGCATCCTCTAGCCCCGGCACCTCGATGACGAGCCCGGGCAGGGCAGGGCATCGTTCCAGCATTGCTAAGATGTGACTGTTTTCCCATCCTCTCTTGCCGACAATTACGAGCCGCGGGGCCATCGCCCCATCACGTTCGGCCAGATATTGCCACAGATGCAGCAATAGCATGTGGTTCTTGCGCGGTTCGATCGTTCCGAGCGTCACGAAGTAAGGCATCCGGGGGCGCGGCATGTCGTTTGGCGGAGAGAGGAAGCAACGCTCGATGCCTGGAGGCAAGACTGCGATCGAGGGGGGTGTCCTGTCGCTCTGCTGAGCAAACGTGCGCAGGGCACGTGCGGTTACCTGCGAATTGCAAAGCACCAGCGATGCATGTTTCAGCACCGTCTCCATCCTGCGGCGATGCCGCTCAGGCTCCTCCGGTCGGACGAATTCCGGATGCGATAGCGGGATAAGGTCGTGGACGTAAAAGACGCCGTTGCGACCGGTTTCTCCAAGCCAGGAGAAGGCGGATGTTCGATCCAGCCGGCTGTGCGACACGTGGACAAAGGAAGCCCTGGGCGGCAGCAGCAGGCCATGCGTGAAATGGCTGGCGACAGCATGCGCGATCTTGCGCAGCTTTTGCGTATGGGCTTCGCCTGCCCTTACTTCCGCTGCGGCCTGCCACCTGATCTTGCCGTCGATAGCGGCGAAAATCCGTTCGAGAAGAGCGGCCTGCGTTGGCGATATATCTGTCGCCGACCAGCGACTATTGAGGATGGAGACCAGCCTGTCCGCCCGTTCGGACGGAATGGCAACGGCGCTGTTGCGACCGGTCTCGACAAACCAGGACGGCTGCGAAAACACATCGAAATCTGTCAAGGCAGTCCGTTTGCGGCGTTCGTTCAGCCAGTTGGCGTAATGAAGCTCGTAGCGATCGATACCGGTGGGCGTCGGGCAATGCGCCCGTTCCATCAATCGAGAAATATCCATGACGACGGGCTTGGTCATAATTTTCTGGCCTCAAGCATATGGATAGCCTGCGCCAGCCAGCGCCGTCGCGATGGATTTGGAGCAATGCCCTGGCGGGAGCGATAGAGTTCGGCGACGACGTCTTCCGCCTCGCATGGAAGATTGGTGATATTCGACCAGTATCGGGGATAGAGGATGAGCGTGCCTGCAACCAGTGCATCAAGCGTTAGCACCCGCTTTCGCCGCAAGGAGACGACCGCATCATGCGTAAGACCCCAGCCCGCGTAAAAGGGGAGGCCATGGCACCATACCGGTCTTTCGCGCAGCAGCGCCTCGAATCCGATCTGCGAGGTTGCGACATGAACTTCGTCGACCACACTCAGAAGATTGCCCAGATCGACATTGCCGATCACCAGATCGGCGGCCTCCGCTGGCGGGGATGGAGTTGGGTGACGGCCGGTCGCCTTCGCTAGAAGATCCGGATGCTGCTTATAGACAATGAACGCCTTGGGCCTGGCGCGTCGGACGGCCCTCAGCAGTTCGATATCGGAGGAATGGCTTGCCATGCCGAAGCGCAATGAGGCGTCGTTCGGAACTTGGCCGGCCACCAAAACGATGGTGCGGCCTTCGGCCACTGCACGATAATCCGGTGCAGGCTGCGGCGGCAGATTGTATTTGGTGATGCCCATGGAAACGATGGCTTGCCGCAAGCGTTGCGCCCGCTCGAGAAGTGCATCATCGAAATTCGTCCTGTTCAGGATTGTTTCGAGCTGGCTCGGCGCGGAGGCATCAAAATAGATGCCTTCCTCATCGAAGCAGAGCGAGGATGGCGGCACGAGCGAGCTGCCAAGGCCGGAAGAGCGGATAAACCCGTCTTCAACCCGCATGACCGGCAATCTCTTGCCATGCTTCCATAGAACTCCTTCCTCGGGAGCGGGAGCATTGCCCCAAAGAACGATCGTGTCGGCACTTTGGATTTCCGAAGCGCTCGGATTGTTGGCGAAATGAACTTGCGACCGGGGACTGCTCAGATATCGGCGCATGACCGCGCGTTTATGAAGCGAGAAATTGACGCAAAGGTAACGGCCCGTGAGCGAGCGAGCGCGAGCGCGCCATTCAAGGAGCCGTTCCACCGCCTGCTCGGCCGTGATCGGACTGCGTGAGACGGGATCAACATAGCGCGAATATTGAAAAAATGAAGCTGCGGCAAACTCGTCTATGTTAACATTGCGCCCACGACGGGAGCGTGCCGTAGCCGCTACCGTGCCCTCGGCACGGTCTGCAGTCAGTCCCCAGCCGGCATAGGCGGGCATGCCGAAGGTAACGACGGGTATTTCCCGCAGGAGAGCTTCGAGGCCGAGCTGGCTTGATACCGTCCAGACCTCATCCACCATATCCAGAAGGGAGTGCGTTGAAATCGCCTTGTCCACGAATTGCACATCCTCGGTTCGCGCAAGAGGCTGAAGAAAACCTCGTGCGCGGCCAGCGACGACGTCGGGATGGCATTTTACGATGATGTCGGCATTTGCCTCCGCCAGAGCCGCCGTCCACATTCTCGCGAAGGTCTCTGCATTGGCGCCGGCGCTTTCGACGGCGCTATTTCCGACCACTTCGTCGACGAGCAGGATGCGCCTGCGACGGCTTCGGCGAAGACGAAACGTTCCTTCGGGGACGTGGCCATCTTGGGAAAGTCTCTCGCGGTTGATCCAGCGCCGCAGGTCCCGCGCTCGCCGAACATCCGCATCGGAGGACGCGTCTTGAAGCAGTGCCTCGAGCCGTGAAGGTTGGCGTGCGGAAAAATGAATGCCGAGGTCGTCGGCGATAACGGAGATTGGTGAAGCAGCGTCCGGGCCGGTCGATTGCAGGAAGCCACCTTCCACCGTCCAGAAAGGCAGGCGCAGCACCTGCGCATAGAGGCGCGCCAGGCGGGAAAGCGGACCGTTTCCCCAGCTGACGACGCCATCTGCCGCACCCATCGTCAATTCGATCGGCCTGAGGGACGCGGAAAAGGCGGGACCGATAAGGGGAAAGCGCTGACGCGTCGGAAGGAAAGCAAGCAGCCGCGCGTTGATTGGCGGTAACCAGGACGGCTGCTCATTTGGTTTTACGACCGAAGATTGCGCTCCTTCGGGAAAGACCGTCGAATCCCTGTACATATAAATCCCCCCGAGATGCCGCTAGGAGCAATCACCCGTGCCGGAGCGGCGGGGCCTGCGATATCCGACCACGGCCAGCTGCATGAGCGGAACCGCTTTCGGGGGCACGAAAAGCAGTTGCAGCCGGATGACATCCGCAAATATTCCGCTTGCTGATTTGCGCCGGCGGCGGGCGAGAAATTTCAGGAGGCTTCGCTGAAGCCGGCCGAACAGCAGGTCTTCATGACCATGCGTCGCAACGTTACTGCCGACTTGCCTCAAGGTGCCTCCGAGCTTTCCCATTCCGAATTCCTTGAACCAGCAATGAGGGAAAAACAGCTAATCGAATGGCAGTTATTGCCGTCGCAATCTCGCCTCGCCATACGGATCGCGTCGTCAAAGTATTAATTGCGACAGAAGGGAAATTATTCTTGCATTCCCATGTAAAAATTTTCAAACGTCGGAATTATATTTGACTTTTGAAGGATATATGGGAATCTCTTGCGAGTAAATTTCCGCCTAAATCGTCCCCGCGCATTGTCGCAGAAGGCGATGCTGAACGGCGCAAGCCGCGAGATTCACGAGAGCCGATGGAATTTCGGAGAGGCAGCCAGTGGAATGGTCTTGGCAATTCCGAGAGAGATTTGATGGTCCCAGATGAGCCGCATCGAGAATAATAAGGAATTTACCGACTTCATTACACTGGTGGATGCTCGTTCGTCCGGCGTCATCATAGGCCAACCGGTTTCCTGGCCCTATTCCGTTGTGCGGTGGGTTCGATCGCAGCTGCTGCTATTGCTGATCGTCGTCGTCCCCGGCGTGTTCGGGGCGATCTATTATGGTTTCATCTGCGCCGATCAATATGCCTCGGAAACGCAATTTGTCGTGCGCAGCCCTAATAGAAATGCTGCCGGCCTGCTCAGCGGGTTCCTTCAGAGCACCGGGTTCGTTCGCGCGCAGGACGATAGCTACATCGTCACCGAGTTCATCAAGTCGCGCGCAGCCGTCGACGCGCTGGCGAGCAGGGACGATCTGAAAGCGATTCTTTCCCGCCCGGAAGGCGACTTCCTCAGCCGCTATCCGCTACCCTGGGCTGAAGCCAATAATGAGGAGCTGTATCAGCATTATCTTCGTTTCATCAATGTGCACACCGACAGCGGCAGCGGCGTGACCACGCTGGATGTGCGTGCATTTCGCGCCGACGATGCTTATCGCCTGGCCAATGCCCTGGTGCAGCATGCAGAAGAGCTCATCAACAGGCTCAACGATCGCGCCCGTGAGGATGCCATTCGCTATGCTCAGATCGAGGTAAATGACAGCCAAACGAGACTGTCCAAGATGCAGACAAGTCTGACCGATTTTCGCAATCGCGAGGCGCTCGTCGACCCGAACAAGCAATCAGCGGCCGCTCTGGATATGATCGCCAGGCTCTCGGACGGTCTCGCCGACAACAAGGCACGGCTTTCAGCGCTTGAGGAGCAAGCGCCGCAAAGCCCGCAGGGTGAGGCGCTGAGGGCGCGGGTGGCGGCGATGGAACGGCAGATCAGCGATGAACGGACAAGGATCGTCGGCAGCGACGGATCAATGGCGCCGCGCATCGCACAATATGAACAATTGCTGCTGGAGCGGGAAATGGCTGCGAAGATGCTGACATCGGCGACCACCTCCCTGGAAAACGCCAGGATCGATGCGCAACGCCAGCAACTGTATCTCGAACGAATCGCCGACCCGAATTTGCCCGACCATGCATTGTACCCTAAACGGCTGACTTCGTTTCTGCTTCTGGTTGCGGTTTGCTTTGCAACCTTCTGGATCGTGCGCTTTCTCGTGATCCAGGTCTACGAGCATGCGGCCCAGCAATGACCATTCTTCCTTCCAGTCTTGCGCGAATCGCGCCGTCAGAGGGGCCGGGGTCGAAGGCAGAAATTCCCTGGCATGAAGATGGCATCGTCGGGGTATTCGATCTCGTCAAAGAGTATGAAGTAAATGGCCGGATGCGCCGCGTAGTTGACGGCGTGTCATTCAAGATCGGCCGAGGCGAGAAGATCGCCGTGCTTGGGCACAATGGCGCCGGCAAATCGACCCTGGTGCGCATGATTGCGGGGATAGAGGAGCCGACCTCGGGTAAGGTCGTGCGCAACATGTCGATGTCGTGGCCAATCGCCCTGAGCGGTGGCTTCGGTGGTTCGATGACCGGATTCGACTGCATGCGCTTCCTCTCACGCATCTATGATAAGCCATTCAACGAAATTCGTGATCTGGTAGAGGATTTCAGCGAACTTGGCCGCTATCTGCGCATGCCTCTCAGAACCTATTCCTCGGGCATGCGGGCCCGGCTGGCGTTTGGAATGTCGCTTGCCATCGATTTTGATTGCTATCTCATCGATGAGGTGCTGGCCGTCGGGGACAAACGCTTCCAAACGCGTAGCTTCGAGGAGCTTTTCGTTAAGCGCAAGGATCGCTCGATGATCATTGTGGGACATAATCTCAACGTGATCGGTGATTTATGCACGTCGGCGCTTGTGTTGAAGAACGGCCGGGGTCGCGTGTTCAACGATATTGAGGCCGCGTTTCGTATCTACTCCACATTGTAGGCCGGATCGACGTCTTGGTTGTGTTGATCGGCAACAATAGTGCACGCGACCATTGCAAATTGACACAATAACGGACGGCAGCCGGCGACATTTCGCTACCTTTGCGCGCTCCGCCAAAGGAGAGGCGAGAGCTTCGCGTGTCGTCAGAGGCTTGCACATCTAAACCTCTAGATAAATTAGGATAATTGAAAATACCGTGGTGAAGCAATCGACCATCGGCCACGGCACCATCAAGTTCCATCGCCCCCTGCAACCTAAAGGACCGGGCCGAGTTAACTGTCTTACGATAAGTCTATTCGCAGAAACAGCTGGCTACCTCTGCAACCCAAGCCCGTAGGGCTCCGGTTATATTGTCCGGTAGGGCTGTATTTTGTCCGATCTCGTCGCTTTGGGAATTCAACGTTCAGTCGAGCTGTGAACTGGTAGGATTCTGTATAACATTGTCACTATCTGTACTGTTGCGCTAAAATTCGTCGTGCTAATTTAAATACAGGTAATGCAACTTACGCTAAACGACCCCGCAACTTCGTAGCCGCGGGAACGGGATGATGGAGTCGTCATAACGAACGCTGGAAAAAGTGTAGCCTAGATAGAAATCACGTGTTAGCAATTGCTAATATACAACTTGAGATTTTGAGTAGGAATAGCGGATGGCGATGTTGGAAAGAGTTGTCGAGCAATGCGTGGGTACTTTCGAGGTGTATTCCCGTGATGCAATCATTCGTAATCTCGACATGCTTGAGCCAAACTGGAAATGGTCTGTTCCCTCAGAAACTTCTGGCGACTATTCCTTCAAATTCAGCAAGCAACCCCTTCAGTCAGCATCGATCATAAGCGCCGAGCATTCGGCGGGCCTAGAAGGTATCGCCAAACAGGATTTGCCGCGCGTCAGCATCGTCTTCGTTCTCGCCGGAGAAATAGAGATCAATCATCGGCGAATGCAGAAATCCCTCCGGATTCCCGCCAACTATGTCGCGAGCATCAGTGATCGTGCCGGCAAGCGCATCGAAATCAAGCCACGCAGCTCCTGGCTGCTGTTTCAGATCCCGGAAGCGGTTATTCGGCAGCACTTTGAAGAGTTGACCGGCAAGCCCTACGTGCAGGAATTTGCGCTGGCACCGGTAAGCTTCCGCCAAGGTGGTGCACAGGGGCTCTATCAGACATTGCGCCAGGCCGAAAAGGATCTGACGACTGCGCGCCAGACGGAGCGAATGATGCTCGCCAAGGCCTACGGCGAGCTCCTGCTGGTGAAGCTGTTTGCCAAGCTGCCGCACAATCTGTCCGATGCCTTCAATCGCGGCACCTTGGATAACGCGCCGCGACAGCTCCTGAGGGCAGAGGCGTTCATGCGCGACAATCTGCATAATGCCGTCATGCTGGAGGATCTCGCGCACGCCGCGAGCTGCAGCCCGCGCGCGCTGCAACGCATGTTCAAGACCTATCGCGGCGATACGCCGATGGGAATCCTTTGCAATTACCGGTTGGCCGCGGCGCATGGCGCTATCAAGGGTGGTCAGGCCGAAAGCATCACCGATCTTGCCATGAGCCTGCAATTCTCCAATCCCGGGCGATTCTCCGTGCTCTACAAACACGCCTACGGCTCCAGCCCATCGTCGATCCTTCGTTTTTCCCGGGAGCGTAGCGACAATGCCGGAACGGCCTAGCCTGCTTGGCACGATGTTGCCTCGTCAAAACTGCCTCCATGCCAATCAGGATCATCGATGCCGTTGAAGTTCGGATTATTGTGCGTTCTTGCCTGCGTTCTTACGGGCTGTGGATTACCGGAGGCCGGCCCCAAGGCCTCCCGCATATTGGAGGAGGCAGCTGCGCGCGCCATGCCGCCATTCGCGGTGGTCGATGTGGCATCGACGGCGATGGTCAAGAGCGTTGCGCGACCTGAAGCCAGCTTTGCCGCCTATTTCGGCCAGGGCGCACGTGATCCTGGCTTAAGGATCGCGGTGGGGGACGTTGTCTCGGTCAGCCTCTGGGAAGCACCACCCGGAAGTTTGTTCGGGATGGCCTCGAGCGCTTCGGGTCAGCAACAGGCGACCGGAAGTTCGGTGACGATCCCGCCGCAAACCATCAACAGCGATGGCACGATCAGTATTCCCTATGTGGGCCGGATCACGGCTGCCGGCCGCACGCCAGCTTCGGTGGAAAAGGCGGTGGTTTCCGGCCTAACGGGCAAGGCGGTGCAGCCACAGGCATTGGTGACCGTCCAGCAAAGCTCATCGAACACCGTCACGGTTACGGGCGAGGTGGCCGGCGGTGCACGCGTCGCGCTTTCGCCCGCCGGCAGCCGGGTGCTCGATGCTATTGCCGCGGCGGGAGGATTGCGCGCCGGCGTCAACGACAGCGTCGTCTACCTGACGCGCGGCGGACGAACCATGCATCTGCCTTTTACCGCGATTGTTCAAAATCCGCGCGAAAACGTGAGATTGCGGCCCGAAGACGTCGTTACGGTGGTGCGCGAGCCGGTTACCTACACGATTCTTGGCGCATCAGGTCAGAGTGGCGAAGTCCCCTTCAGCGTTCAGCATTTGACCATGGCAAACGCCGTTGCACGTGCAGGAGGCCTGCAGGATAGCCGCGCCGATGCTTCTGGCGTCTTCCTTTTCCGCTACGAGCCGATTGAGGTTGCCCGCCGCATCGTTGCGCCGAGCAATCCGTTGCTGCGCCGTGGTGGACCTGTCCCGATCGTCTACCGGTTCAACCTGAAGAACGGCTCGACGCTGCTTGCGATGCAGAACTTCGAGGTTCAGCCGCGAGATATAATTTATATCTCCAATGCCTCGTCGGTCGATATTCAGAAGTTCATGGGCCTCTTCCAGGGGGTTACCGGGACGGCTCTGTCGGCGGCATCGGTCGGCATCTCCGCATCGGCAGCAAACTGAAGACGACGGAGCAAGTGCCCTGGAACGGCCGGAGGCGGATGGTCTCGCTGCGATCGAGGGAGTTTCCTGATGCTGCCCGGCTTGCGGAATGCATTACGGGCATGCTGGAACGAGAGAGGTACGATGAGTTCTTCGGCACTGCTACATCTTCATGAATTGATGGCGTTCGATCGGCATCAGGCCGAAACGGCCATCTTGCAGCGCGTGAACAGCGCCTACCTTGGAAACCACACGGCTTTGGTGCGCGTACTCGGTCGCTACAAGCTCTACGTGGACACCCGAGACAGAGGCTTCGGATCCCATGTTCTTCTGGACGGCTTTTGGGAAATCTGGCTGACGCTGTTCTGCGCGCGCAACGTCAAGCGCGGCATGACCGCGATCGATGTCGGTGCGAATTTTGGCTATTACTCCCTTCTGCTTGCCGAACTCGTCGGCACAAGGGGCGAATTGATCGCCGTCGAGCCCAATCCCCATGCCGCCGATTTCCTGCGTCGCAGCGTCGAGCTCAACGGGCTGCTCGGACGGACGAGGATCGAAACATCGGCGCTCGGTGCAACGATATCAGGAGACGCCTCTTTATATGTTCCCCATAGCGAGCCGAAGAATGCGCAGATCGTTTCGGAAATGTTTCAACCTCCCCCACAGGACGGCGTTGTCATCAAGGTCCCCGTGACAACCCTCGACGGGATGAGCGCCGCCTGCTCGCGCGTCGATTTCATCAAGATCGACGCGGAGGGGGCGGAGGAGGTGATACTCGAAGGAATGGCCGAAACCATTGCCCGCCATAAGCCGATGCTCGTGGTCGAATTCAATCCTGCCCGATATGCCGACGCATCCGGTTTTCTCGAACGGCTTGCCGGCATCTACGGAGCAATGCGGCGTCTCGATTTCAGCGGCGAGGCAGTTCCCATCACCAGCGAAGACCTGCTTTCGAAATACGGGGCCGACGATTCGCTGCTCGTTCTTTCGCGCGACAAGCCGGCTTGATCGAGAGTGGTGAGAGTTCCCAAATGCTGAGGGAGAGATAGGAATGAGCCAGACGATCCTTTACGACGGTCTCAATCTTTCCCTCAAGAAGGGCACCGGGGTTGCGACCTATACCCGTGGCTTGATGGCGATGGCACAGTCCCTCGGCTATCGGACGGGCGTGGTCCATGGAATTCCCGGAAACGTTCCGACGGACCCAGTTTTGCGGGAAGTGCTCCTCTTCGATGACGCCAGTGCTCAAGTCCCCGGAACGATTTCGGTCGCAAAGCGCTGGCTGCGGCGCCGCATCGCCGCCCCGTTCGGCATCACTCCGGTTCCGATCCCTTTGAGCGGCAACGTCATTGTGAAATCGCTTCAATCGCAACTTGGTGCGGCCGACACCATTTATGCCGCCAACGATTTGTTCCAGCTCGCGCGCTATCATTTCAAGCGTTACGGCAACAATCTGACCATGAAGTTCGAGACGCAGCCCGATCTTCTTCATTGCACCTATCCGATGCCGATCGCGGCAAAACGGGCATTGAATGTCTACACGATCCACGATTTGGTTCCCTTGCGGCTGCCTTATCTGACTGAGGACAACAAGCGCTATCACTACAAGATGCTGCGCTCTCTGGTCCGGCGAGCGGATCACATCGTGACGGTATCGGAAACGTCGCGGGCCGATATCATCAAGGTTCTCGGCGTCGACGAGGCGCGGGTCAGCAATACCTACCAGGCCGTTCAGGTGCCGGAGCGGCTTCGTGAGAAGCCGGACGACGTTGTGGCGGACGAGGTCGCCGGCATCTTCCATCTCGATTGGAAGGGCTATTTCCTTTTCTTCGGTGCCTTCGAGCCGAAAAAGAACATCTCTCGGCTGATCGAAGCCTATCTTGCCGCAAAAACGGACAAGCCGCTTATCATTGTCGGTGCCCCCGGCTGGAAGGGTGCCGAGACGCAGCAGCTGATCGATGACGACCGCTTCCGCTTCTATCTTCGCGCGGAGGACCGCATCCTGCCTCAACGACAGATCCAGCGTTTCGACTTCGTGTCCTATCCCTTGCTGATCAGCCTGATCAGGGGAGCGCGTGCGGTGCTATTTCCTTCGCTTTATGAAGGCTTCGGGCTGCCCGTACTTGAATCCATGCAGCTTGGAACGCCTGTTCTGAGTTCCACGGAGGGATCAATTCCCGAGATAGCCGGGAATGCGGCGCTGCTGGTCGATCCCTATGATACGGAAGAGATGCGCAAGGCGATCGTCAGCCTGGATCAGGACGACGGGTTGTGCGCCTCATTTGCCAAATCCGGGCCCAGGCAGGCAGCGCGTTTTTCGCCGGATCGATATCAACAGAAGGTTGGCTCGCTTTATGACAGCCTCTTCAACGGATAATCAAACGAGGAGTGCGTCGTGACCATCCTCTTTGCATTCGGAATGCCGGGGGTCATGTCTTCCTGGGGCGTTGCAGCGGTTCACGCCCTGGCCCGCGAAGCCTTCGGCGATTATGCGGTCATTGCCACCGATACTGTGGAGGATCTCAAGCAGCACGTCCTCGCGCGATCGGGCGCGCATGCCGTTCTCGTCTCGCAGTTTCCCGAAGCACGGCTATCGGAACTGATCATCAGGGTCAACGTGCCGTTTCTGTTATTTCTCGAAGATCCCCTCGACGCTGTTTCCTACCTCGCTCGTGCGACCGGGCAGCGAGATATCGGTTTGGTTAGGGCCGTTTCGGCGAGCCTTGCCTGCCTCGAGCCGCTTGCGGGCGCTTCCGGGGCGCTGGTCTTGCGTCGCGACGATGTCGATCAAAAGGGCAGCATAGACCTGTTGCTGAAGACCATAGACCGGCATTTCAGCACCGATCTTAAACTGGAGCAGATAGCCAACGCGCTGCTGCATGTCGGCATGGCGCCTGCCGGACAACCACCGCATAAAGCACCGAAACTGGAGGAAGCCGCCGCGGCTGTCATTGCGGGCTATCTGACACCGCAGGAGGCGGTTCCGGAGGTCAGCGAGGGACTGCGCGAGACGGCAAAGAAGGTTCTCCGTCCCCTCGAATTCGACCGCCGTAAAGCCCCGAGCACCGTCTTCTGGCCGCAAGAAGCGTTCTTATCAGGCGATAGTTTGGGGCAGGCTCTGGACGATCTTGTCGATCTCACCGGTGGCGCCCGCTGCCTCATTTATGGCCCCTATCTTCACCTGCCGACGGGGCGCTGGAATGCGAAATTCATTTTCGATGTCGACGAAGACTGCCAGGGGCAGATCTTCACCGTAGAGGTACATGCTGCCGAATTGCTCGGTCGCCTGCGTGTGTGCCCGCAAGGCATCGGCTCATTCGAAGCGGCAGTGCCGATCGATGTTGTCGATCCGCGTGCGCCGATCGAAATCCGATTGATGATGGATAGCGGCGCCATCGAGGGGCGTCTTTCCGCCTGGAGCGTCGAGTGGCTGCGAGCGGCCTGACAATCGGCTCTCGTCCTGGAGAGCTGCGCGCGGGCAGGGCTGCTGCGCCGCCCGCGGGCCAATGGATTCACTTTTTCACCCGTTATTTTGTTGCTCAGCGTTTCCGACGCCGGAATTTTGTAAACCAATGTTTCGCGGCGGAAATTTCCGTATTGGTGCCGCAAAGTCCTTCTTTTCTGGGAAGTCATAGTTTGTATAAGGATTGAGAAAACGGAATGAAGCCTATGAACGCGAGCGCCGCACCGGATATTCTGATAGTCGATGACGATCATGAAATACGCTCGCTCCTGAGCCGATATCTCGAGGAACAGGGCTTTCGCGTATCGACGGCGAGCGATCTTCGCGGGTGCAACGACGCGCTCAACCGGCGGAACCCCGATCTTCTCGTTCTTGACGTTATGCTGCCGGATGGGTCGGGTCTCGATCTTTGCCGCGATCTGCGAAACCGGCGCCCCCGCGTGCCCGTCATTCTGCTGACCGCCTTGAAAGAGGACATCGATCGCATTCTTGGCCTGGAGATCGGTGCTGACGACTACCTCGGCAAGCCTTTCAATCCACGCGAATTGGCAGCGCGCATCCGCGCCGTCCTGCGTCGGACGAATGAGGATTCGTCCTCGGAGCCCGAACAGAGGCGCTATCGATTTGCGAACATGATGCTCGATCCGCAGCTTCGCAGGGTTAGTAGAGACAGCGGTGAGGCGATTTCGCTGACTGGCGCCGAATTCGATCTTCTCAAGGCGTTTCTGGAGCGTGCAGGCCGGCTCCTGTCGCGCGATCAATTGCTTGATCTCACGCAAGGGCGTGATCGCGACCCCGCCGACCGTTCCATCGATGTCCTGATGAGCCGACTGCGCCGCAAGCTCGGCGAGACAGCCGAAGATCCGATCTTCAGAACGATCCGCAACGGTGGTTATCAACTGGTTGTCCCGGTGATGGCCATTAAAGGCGATTCATGAGGTCGCTTGGTGCGCGGCTGGCGCTGCTTTTAATGACGGCAATTGTGCTGGTTGTCATTTCCTCGTCCTTCGTGGCAAGCCTTGTCATGCGCGGGCCACGTCCGGATATGACCGTCGAACGGATGGCGCGGCAGCTTTCCATTCTCGCTACCTTTGCCGAGAAGGACAGAACCACAGCGGCATCGGCGGGGTTGGTCGTTGCTCACAAGCCGGCTGAAGGCCAGCGCGACGAAGAGCTGTCGCGCTTTCTGATGGAGGCGCTGCTTCGAATAGCGGGCATGCGCGAAGCCATCATAGTGCGCCAATCGACAGGCGAGATGATTGCGTCCCTGAAGCTCTCCGACGGTAATTGGCTGATCATGCCGCTGCCGGAGCATGGACCCCCGCCGGGCGGATGGAAGATCCTGGTAGGCTGGCTCGGTCTCATCATAGTCGGCAGCGTGCTGGTTTCCATCTTTGCCGCATCGAAAATCATGAAGCCGCTACGTCTGCTGGAGGAGGCCATTGCGGCGGTCAATCCCGATGGCACCCTGCCTCATATAGCGGAAAGCGGGCCAGGTGAAATTCGCGCGACGGCCCAGGCGCTCAACAGCCTGTCGGCCCGGGTGAAGGCGGCAACGGAAAGTCGCATGCGCCTTGTTGCTGCCGCCGGACACGATCTGCGGACGCCAATGACCCGCATGCGCCTGCGGGCGGAATTCATCCGGGACGACGAAGAGCGTCGCAAATGGCTTGCCGATCTCGCGGAGCTCGACAGGATCGCCGACAGCGCAATCGGGCTGGTCCGGGAAGAGATCTCCAGGGACAGCCTGGAGCAGGTCAGGCTTGACCGGATCGTCGACGATATCGTTACCGAGCTGAAGGCGATCGATATGAATATCGCGAGCGGCGAACTGGAGCAGGCAACGATCTGCGCCGGCCCGCTCGCCATCACAAGAGCCCTGCGAAACTTGCTCATCAATGCCGCGACCCACGGCCAGTCGGCCATGGTGACGGTGACGCATCTTGGCGATAGAGCCGTTCTGCGCATTGTCGATACCGGCCCCGGCATTCCGGAGGACCGGCTGAACCAGGTGTTCGAACCCTTCTTCAGGATCGATATCGCAAGA
The DNA here is from genome assembly GCF_014194925.1 of Rhizobium sp. BK491. Lineage (NCBI taxonomy): Bacteria > Pseudomonadati > Pseudomonadota > Alphaproteobacteria > Hyphomicrobiales > Rhizobiaceae > Rhizobium > Rhizobium sp. BK491. The sequence continues at coordinate 735,947 of NZ_JACIAR010000004.1, read as the reverse complement.
CAAAGGTCTTTTCCGGGGGCCGGTCTCGGGATGGCTATTGCGCGCGAAATCATCAACCGGTTCGGAGGCGAGATCAAGGTACGCAACCGCCAGCCACGCGGCTTGGAGCAGGTCGTATCGTTCAAAAACGCCGAGGCCAAGGTCGTCAGCTAGCGCGCGGCTCGAGCCGATTCATTGTTGCAGCGCCATCTATTGCGAAGCCGCGAGCAGCTGGCGGTACATTCGCGCCATCACAGGGTTTTACTTGGGTAAAACACCCGGGAACTTTACTTGAAGCAATATTGAAAATAAGATTGCAGAACTTATCAAATAATTCGCTGCAGTGGAAAAGCCAAGACATTAAATTTCGTAGAAATGCCTCATTTCAGCAATCTTCCGAAATGCTCTGGCCGGCAACTGATGTAAAATTGCAGCCGATCAGCAGCTTGACTCGAGCAAGCTTTGGTCGCCCCGCCTACCCGGCTTCGCCATTACGCCCCCAACACGAATGGCGAAGCCGGATTCGCTCTCGGCCACGGTCATCAATTTTTCTCGAAAATATCAGTTTCTTGATAATGTCGCTGCGAAGTCCAGCAACGCGCGTTGTGGACCCGCAGATGCGGGAACATTGAGATGCCATAGTGTTCGGCATCCTGTTCTCAGGAAGCGGGCGATCCCAGCCTTATTGAGCGTGGAGGCACATTCCGGCCCGTTGATGGGGATCTATCGAAGCCATCGTTTCTTCCCTCGAAGAACGACCACAGTGCTCACATGCCATTGGTCCGGGAGCGCCGGGCGGGGCGTTCCCGGACCGTTCGGCCCATTGTCGGGCCGCTCCTTCCAGCCAGCTGAGGCGTCCGGGGGGATCTCAATTGGATGGAAGCGGAGAGGACATAGTCCGCCGTAGCAAGGCGAGGGGGGCTTTTCGCCCCATCTCCTCATCGATCAATGGAATGGATGCGGACCTGCGACGAGTGATCGTTCAGCATCTTCCAGCTTGGCGAGCTGATCGGCATTCAGCACGTTGCGCAGGGCAGCAGCCTTGTCCTTCAGAGCCTTGGCCTTGGTAGCGCAATCCAGCATGTGATCGGCTAGGCGCTCTCCGAAAAGCAGAACTTGGCCGTCGCCGCCACCGGCCGTCGGGGGAGCCGCAGCCCCATCCGCAGCCCGCTGCTCGGGCGGCTCATGCTTCGGAGGGGTGAGAAGATCGATCAGAGCACCGGTATAATCCCTCCATGCGTCGAGCTGGTTGCCGCGGACGCCGATGAGCGTTTCGAGCGCTGATAACTTACCGGCAATCATCACGGCGGGATTCGGCCCATGCGGGAAGCCGGGCGGCATTGGCATGCCGCCGCCGAAGCCGATCATTGGCCCTTCGGGATGACCGCCCCAGAAATCCCGGCCGTCCGGTGGCGGGCCAGCTGGATCCGGCTGAGCGATCTGGACGTCCACAGGCTTTTGCTGGTCGCATGCGATGTCCGGACCTGCGGCATAAGCCGAAGCGGCAGTACCGCCAATTGCCGTTGCAACCAATGCAGCAGCGATAAGTCGTTTCCTCATGATCAATGCCTTCGCTATGAACAACTGCTGCGAAAGCTAGAGCGCTCGTATGAATGCAATACGTCGCTATATTTCTGAGTTTTTCCCGCGAAAGGAATGTTGCGAATGAATTTTGCTGATGGGTCAACAGCAATACTTTATTACAATTTCCTCTATTCTCGCCCTAATTTCACGTCCCGATGTCATGACGAACAGGCGCAGCCATTTGCAGCTTGCGGATGGGGAGGGCCTCCTTTTGATTAGAAGCTCTCCCCTGGTGTCTTATTCCTTGGCTCCGGAAGTTGCCGACGTCGCTTGATCTGCCTCTTTTAAGGCAGCCGCACATTCCTCGCAGCATACCTCGACCGATTTGCCGCCAAGGTTGACCCTGATCGTATCTGCGCCGAGTTCACAATCACAGGCAGCACATGTTGTTTTCTTCATATCGTGATCCTTTCCTGATCGATCCCCTTGCCGGGGTAGGATCATAAGGGCATCGATCATCATGTCGGCGCTGTCGGAATCTTTAGCGAACCGCGTAGCGCTTCGGCTTCAGCTGCGCCGAACGCTGAAATTCGGCCGGTGTCTGCCCGTAAGTCTGTTTAAACGCAGCACTGAAATGGCTGTGGCTGGAAAAGCCGAGATCGAGCCCGAGCATGGTCAGGTCGTCATAGGCGCCGAGGAGATCGAGCGCGCGTGCCAGCCGCAGGCGCAGCTGATAGCGATAAAGCGGAATGGCTTCTACCTGTTGGAAGACTTGCGTCAGATAGACGGGCGAGACGCCGACTTCTTTTGCGATCTCTGCAAGCGTCCAGCGGCGGGCAAGATCGGAGGACAGAACGAGCTTTGCCCGGTCGACAAGCTTCTGCCGGCCGGAACTTGCGCCGGCCGCATGCGACGTACGTTCGCCGAGAGAGCGGCGTACCAGGGTCAATGCCAGCGTTTCGCCCTCCAGGCTCTCGGCTATATTGCGGCTGAGCCCATGGCGAAGCATCGCCACGAGTGCCTGCGCACGTGGATCTATGCGTCGACGCTGTCGACGAAAGATGACGCTTTCGCCAGACTGAACCTGCTCTTTCGGCGCGAGCTCGTGAAGGACGCTCTCATCTATACTGAAATCGAGACATGAATCGCCACCATCAACGGGATGACTGATCCGATATCCCTGTCCCTTATTGAAGAATAATACCTGGTTTGCTTCCGCAACGGTATCACTCTGGTCGACGTGGCGCTTGAAAACGCCACGATAGGGATAGACGAGGCTTGTCTTGTGGGCGCACTCTTCATCGCTCTTATGTCGGCATTCGCCATTGCAGACGATATCGCGGATGAGGACGGTTTTCGTCTTCAGCAGCAAGGCGGTCGTAATTTCTGACATGCCGAACCTCCCCATCCCGGCGTTGACGCCCGCCACGCCAGTGAAGCCTAACACATCCTGCGCCATCTTTTTAGTAGCGGCTATAAATATGGACATCGCTTCCATTCTGGCCGCGGGAAAGGCCAATGTCTTTCAATTGATCGTCCGACAGCCCGAGAAGCGCATTGCGGTTCCTGCGCTCGACCATTTTGCGTACGAGCATACGTACAAGCTCTAGCAAGGTCGAGAAAGACGCGGGTCGAGTCTTGCGGAAGGTGCTGGCCTCTTCGGAAGAAGTGATGATGCTTGTGGCTTGCATGGTGATACTCCATCGGTTGCTTCGATGAGAGCAGTGAACCACCGGAGCCGTATTCGCGCTGTCAAATAATTTAGCTATCGAACGGGGGCGGCGACCTTCGAGAAAGCGGCAAATTTGTATTTTTCTTGTCGACATACGTCTTGCAGGAGCGATAGTGTCGGCACCGCTCCGCATGGCGTGACGATAAGCTATGCAGGGCGAAGAGTATTGAGGAGAGTAGGAATGTCGTGGCAACACCCAGTACCCCGGATTACCGCAGAGGAAAGACGACAGCGCCTTTCGAGCCTTCGAAAGCTGCTCGATGCAAAGGGATGGGCCGGTATGTTGCTCGGGCCGACCGAAAGCCTCCGCTATTTCACCGGCCTAGTCTGGCATGCAAGCGAGCGGTTTCTCGGCGCGCTAGTGACGCCGACAGAGCTCTATTACATCGTTCCGGGCTTCGAGCGCAGCAGGGTGGAAACCCTGCCGCATCTGCCGGCCGAAATTCTTGAATGGCAGGAGGAAGAGAGCAGCGCGGCACTCATAGCCCGTGCGCTGGGAGATAAGGGCATCTTGGCGCTCGACGACAACATGCCGCTTTACTTCTACAACGCGCTGGCCGTCGAGCTTGGAGCTGAAAGGCTTGTGAATGGCGGGCCGATCATCAATGGCCTGCGCCGGATCAAGTCCCCAGCCGAAATCGCGCTCATTCAATATGCCATGAACCTGACACTGGACGTGCATAAGCAGACCCATGCCATGCTCAAGCCGGGTATTCGCGCATCGGAAGTCGTCAAATTCATTGACCGGCGGCATCGCGAGGCGGGCGCCGATGGCGGCTCGACCTTCTGCATCGTATCCTTCGGCGAAGCCACGTCACTGCCACACGGCGCCGATGGCGACCAGACGCTTGGCGAAGACGACGTCATCTTAGTGGATACGGGCGCCCGCATCGACGGCTATCATTCCGACCTCACCCGCACATACAAGTTGGAGAGCGGCGACAGCGCCTTCGAAGATGCCTGGGCGATCGAACGCGAGGCGCAGCAGGCCGTTTTCGAGACGGCAAAGCTGGGCGCCGCCTGCTCGAGCCTGGACGATGCGGCTCGCGCGGTACTTGCCAGGCATTCGCTTGGCCCCGACTACAAGCTGCCGGGACTGCCGCATCGTGCCGGTCACGGCCTTGGTTTGGAAATTCATGAGGAGCCTTATATTGTGCGCGGCAACGCGACGGTGCTTGAGGCCGGCATGTGCTTCTCGAACGAGCCGATGATCGTCTTTCCGAAGAAATTCGGCATCCGGCTCGAGGATCATATCTATATGACGACGGACGGCCCGCACTGGTTCACGCAGCCGTCCAGCGGGCCGACCGAACCGTTTGCGAGCTGAGAGTCTTAGTCGGGCGGCCGTCAAGCCGCCCTTTTTCCATCCTCATCGAAGACATGCAGATGCTGCGCCGGGAAGGCGACGTGTACCTGCGTGCCCGCGCTCAAAGCGGTGCGATCCAAGGTGAACACCTTGAACGGCAGGCCGTGCAGCGAAAGATGCAGGATGATGCCGAAGCCGGTGGGTTCGATGAGTTCGACGTTGGCGGCCATGTCGGACGGGTTGGACGACAGCACGACATGCTCCGGCCGAATGCCGAGCGTGACCTTCGCAGCGGTTGCCAATTTTAGCGGCTCCGGAAGCGAAACGAGCGTGCCATCCTTGAGCTGGACAGCATTGCCCTCGTAAGTCGCATCAAGAAAGTTCATGCCGGGCGAACCGATGAAGCCGGCGACGAAGAGGTTAGCGGGACGATCATAAAGCTCAAGCGGGCTGCCGACCTGCTGAACGACCCCGCCATGCATAGCGACGATGCGATCCGCCAGCGTCATCGCCTCGATCTGATCGTGGGTCACATAGATCGACGTCGCTTTAAGATCGCCATGCAACTTCTTGATTTCAGCGCGCATCTGCTCGCGCAGGCGAGCATCGAGATTCGATAGCGGCTCATCGAAGAGAAAGGCCTTCGGCTGGCGAACGATGGCGCGGCCCATGGCGACGCGCTGGCGTTGGCCACCGGAGAGGGCCTTCGGCCGGCGCTCCAGTAGCGGATCGAGACCGAGCTTGGATGCCGCGCCGGCGACAGCCTTGGCAATGCCATCCTTGGCCATCTTCCGCAACCGCAGGCTGTAACTCATGTTGCCGGCGACATTCATATGCGGATAGAGCGCATAGGACTGGAAGACCATGGCAATGTCGCGGTCTTTCGGATGCAGCTCGTTGACACGATTGTCGGCAATGCGGATTTCGCCGCCGCTGATGTCCTCAAGGCCGGCAATCATCCTGAGAAGCGTAGATTTGCCACATCCGGAAGGACCCACGAGGACAACAAACTCACCGTCCTTGATCCTGAGATCGATGTCATGCAGCACCTGCACGTGGCCGTAGGCTTTCCTGACGTTCTGAATATCGATCGATGCCATATGACTAACCCTTGACCGCGCCGGCCGTCAGGCCCTGCACGAGATAGCGTTGGATGAGCAGGAAGAAGAGGGCCGCCGGAATCAGCGCCATGACGCCCGCCGCCATCATCTGTCCGAAATCCACCGAGAATTTCGAGACGAAGGTGAGAAGCCCGACCGGGAAGGTCGCAGCCTGATTGCCGTTGATGAGCATCAGCGCAAAGAGAAGCTCGCTCCATGCCGCCGTGAAGACGAAGCCGAGGGTGGCTGCGATACCGGGCAGCGTCAGCGGCAGGATGATCTGCCGGAAAGCCGTGAACTGCGTTGCGCCGTCGATCATGGCTGCCTCTTCCAGATCCTTCGGAATGCCGTCGAAGAAGGACTGCATCAGGAAGGTGGCGAAGGGCACGTTGAAGGCTGTGTAGACGACAACAAGGCCGGTCAGGCTGTTGGTCAGATGCAGCGGCGTCAGGATCTTGAAGATCGGTGCCACAAGCATGACCAGCGGAAACATCTGCGTCAGCAGCATCAGCGCCACGATCCAGTATTTGGCGCGGAAATTGAAGCGCGAGAGAGCATAGCCGGAGAGCGACGCACAGAAGGTCACGGCAATTGCCGTCGAGGCGGAGACGATCAGGCTGTTCTTGAAGAAGGTCGGGAAGTCGCTGTGCTGCAGCACGAAGGCATAGTGTTCCCAGGTCGTGCGCGACGGCCACATGCGCACGCCCTCGGTATAGAGCAGATCGTTCGGCGTCACCGACACTTTCAGCAGCCAGAAGAGCGGGAAGAGCGCGAAGACGACGTAGCAAAGAATTGCCAGGCGATGCGCGACGGTTGGGAGGACGGATCGTCTCATGGCTCAATCCTTGTTCAGCAGGGTCTGCCGCAGCAGGATGATCAGCATGGAATAGGCAAGCAGGAGGACCAGCAACACCAGCGCAATGGCCGAGGCATAGCCGAAATCCAACCGTTTGAAGGCCTGCGTGAAGATGTAGCTTGCAACAATCTGCGTGCGGTCAGCCGGCCCGCCGCCCGTCATGACGACGATCAGATCGGCGAAGTTGGACACCCAGACAGTGCGCAGGAGGACCGTGATGGCGATGGTCGGTGCGAGGAAGGGAAGCGTGATTGAGCGGAAGCGCTCGAACCAGCCGGCGCCGTCGATCGAAGCCGCCTCATAGAGATCGCGCGGTATCGCCTGCAGTGCCGCCAGAAGCGTGATCGCGAAGAAGGGAATACCCCACCAGACATTGGCGATGATCGGCCCCCACATTGCATAATTCGGGTCCGAGAGGATGTTGTTCGGCTCGTTCATCAGGCCCATGGCATAAAGCCAATGCGGGATCGGGCCGATGACCGGATTGAACAGCCAGGACCAGTTGAGACCGGCGAGGAAAGAGGGAACGGCCCAGGGCAGGAACACGAGCGCCTGAACGATCGATCTGCCGAAGAAGGGTTTGTCCAAAAGAAGTGCCAGGATCAGCCCAAAGATGAACTGCAGCATCACGGAAGCGCCCGTCCACCAAAGCGTATTCTTCAGTGCCCAGTAGAAGGCCTTATCCTTGGAGAGATCGCGAAAATGCTCCAGGCCGATGAAGCCGCCGGAAAACGGATTGAGCAGCTGAATATCGCGGAAGGCGTAGGATATGCCGATTGTTAGCGGCACCAGCATCACGGCGATGATGAGGATCAGGGCAGGGGCGCTGTAAAGATACGGTTCCGATGCTTCGGCGAGGCGCTTCAGCCACGGCCTGCGGTCGTGACGCCTGTCGAGCGTGTCGGTGATCGAAGTCATCTGTAAGAGTTCCCATTCGCGGCGTTCGAACGCCGTCTGTTTCAAGTGGGCAGAGATGGCGGCGGATCGCTCCGCCGCCGCATGTACGTTCTATTTCTTCGCGAGGAATTTCTGCTGGGCCTTGGTCAGGTAATCGGCCCATTGATCGGCAAGGTCCTTCGCCGAGATATCGCCGAGCAGCGCCTGCTGCGACGTCTTGATTGCCAGCGAATCCTTGAAGAAGGCGAATTCCTCAAGATAGGTCGGCATCACTGTGGGAACGGTGTCCTTGTCGGCCAGTTCCTGGAACCAGCCCTTGAATTGATCGCCGGCGTAGAAGGGGTCCTTTTCCGCGGCCGTATAGGCTGGCAGGGCACCAATCTTCTTGTTCCACTCGAGATTGCCTTCCTTGCCTTCAAGGGTTGCAATCAGCTTCCAGGACAGATCCTTGTTCTGGCTCGTCGAGAACATCGACCAGCCGGCATAGCCAATGGTCGGGAAGGACTTGCCATCCGGACCCTTCGGCAGCGGTGCAACGCCGAAATCATCCTTTTTCATGCGTTCCGCAACGGCGATCAGAGCATCCGGATCCTGGTCGAGAAAGGCACAGGTGCCGGAATAGAAGCCGGCGACGACTTCGTTGAAGCCCCAGTTGACGCTATCCTTCGGCGCATAGCCCTTCTTGTAGAGATCGACCATCCACTCGATGCCCTTCGCCCAGCCCGGGCTGTTCATCGTCGACGTGCCGTCCTCCTTGAAGTATTTGTTGTCGCCGGCCATGGAGGCAGCAAAGATCATCCAGCCGTTGAGACCGCCCGGACCGCCGCGCATGCAGTAGCCGTATTTGCCGGGCAATTTCGAGATGGCCTCGGATGCCTTGACGAATTCGTCCAACGTCTTCGGCGGTTCGGCGACGCCGGCATCCTTCAGGATCTTCTTGTTGTAGAACATGGCGCGCAGATAGAAGCCGTAAGGCAACATATAGGCGGTGTTCTTGACATCGCGTCCGAGTTGAAGCGCGCGCGGCGTCAGTTCACTCGTATGTTCCCACTTGGCGAGGTAGGGCTCGAGGCTTTCGAGCATGCCGTTATTGCCGTAGAGTGACAGCCAGGTATCAGGCATTTCCATCACGTCGGGCGTATCGCCGGCCGAAACCATGGTGGCGAACTTTTGGAAGGCTTCGTTCCAGGGCAGGGAGATGATGTCGACCTTGGTACCGGGATTCGCGGCCTCGAATTTGGCAACGATCGACTTCAGCGTCTCGGTACGCTCCGGGCTTGTGATGACTTCCACGAGCTTCAAAGTCGTATCGGCAAAGGCGGTGCCGCCCATCAAGGCGGTAAAGAGTGCTGCTGTTATCAGTCTTTTCATGTTGGTTCCCCTTTTTAGGTTTTCCTCTCAGATTGACGTTGTCACGAGGCGGCGGCGATCGCCTCCTCGAGTTCCTTCCACAAAGCCTCGGTTCCTTCGAGACCGACATGCAGACGTACGGAGCGCGGGTTGATGCCGAAGGTATGCGCAGAATTCGGCTGCGCCTTCTGCTGCAGCACGACTTCGCCTGGCACGATCAAGCTCTCATGCCCGCCCCAGCTCACCCCCAGCTTGAAGAGCTTGAGGTGATCCGCGAACGCACGCACGTCCACGCCTTCGCGGAAGATGAATGAAAACAGGCCGGAAGTGCCGTTCAGGCCGGCTGGCAGCCGGTTGGCTAGGCCCGGATGGCAGACCTGCTCGACGACATCGAGCTCCTGCAGCCGCTTGGCGATCGTCATCGCCGCCGCCTCATGCGCCCTCATGCGGATCGGCAGCGTGCGCAGGCCGCGGATCAGGAGCCATGCGTCGAAGGGCGAAAGCTTGCCGCCGAGATAAGGATAGGCTTCGGCTTTCAGCCGCGCGATCATCTCCTTCGAACCGGCGACGACACCGGCGACCACGTCGCTATGCCCACCGAGATATTTGGAGGCGGAATGGATGACGAGATCGACGCCGAGTTTCAAAGGCTGCTGGAAAAAGGGGGTTGCCCAGCTGTTGTCGATCATCGAGACGACGCCGTGCTGTTTGGCGAGTGCGGCAAGTGCACCCACATCATGCGCTTCCATGACCCAGCTCGTCGGGCTTTCCATGTAGAAAACCTTGGCGCCGGGAAGCGCCTTGGCGACAGCCTCCTCATCGCGGCCGTCGACATAGGTCACCTCGACCTTCATGCGTTTCAGAACCGTGCCGAAGAGGCGGAAGGCATCGGGATAGACGTGCTTGACTGCAACGATACGGTCGCCCGGCTCGACAAAGCTTAAAACGGCCGACGATATCGCGGCCATGCCGCTGGCAAAACCGAGCGCATCCTCGGCGCCCTCCAGCTTTGCCAGCATTTCCTCGAACAGACGCACCGTCGGGTTGAGGCCACGCGTATAGGTCGGCCGCACCTTTTCGCCGCGATAGGAGGCGATCATCTCGTCATAGCTGGAAAAGGTGAAAAGCGAGGTCTGGAAGATCGGCGGCACTACGGCATCGGCGAAGTTGCCGTCGTCATGGGCGGTGATGAGGGAGGCAAGTTCGAACGGCTCTAACCCGTCAGTCATTTGGACATTTCCTTGATGTCTTCCTCGACCACGTCGAGAATTTTCAATGTTTCGGCGCGCGCAGCCTCGGGATCCTGGTCGGCGATCGCGTTGAACAGCGTGCGATGATAGGGGAAGGACCGGCGGGCAAAATCCTGCCGGTCGAAAGGATGCTCCCAGAAGCGCTCGAAGGTTTCGCGCATCTGTTCGAGAAGTTGCCGGAACAGCGGATTGTGGGTGGCGTCATAGACGGCAAGATGGAAGGCGAGGTCCTCAGGCCCGGATGTGCCCTTGGCCATGTGCACGCGCTCCATCTCGTTGAGCTTCTCTTCGATGATGACGAGGTCTTCGTCGGTTCGCTTTCTCGCAGCCACCATGCCGGCTTCACATTCGATGCCGCGGCGGACCTCCAGCGTCTGCAACAGCGCATCGCGCAGGTGTGACGGGTTGAAGGAAAGCGGCATATGGATCGTCGCCTTCGAAACCGGCTTCAGCAGGTAGGTGCCACTGCCTTTGCGCGTTTCCATGACGCCGAGCGCCTGGAAGTAGGTGATTACCTCGCGAATGGTGGAGCGTCCTACCGAAAGGGCGGCCATCAGCTCGCGCTCGGTCGGAAGCCGGTCGCCGGCCTGTAGCTTGGACGATTCGATGAAGGTCGACAGCGCCTCGATGACTTGCTGCGTCCGATCAATGGAAGGAAGAGGGCTAAGCATGGGTCTCGTCATGGATGGTAAATTGGTCTGACATCTGCCGTCAGGTCAATCTCTTTTTCTCGACGCGGTCATTTTTCCGGCCCTTAAATTTTTAAGGACGCAGAGCGAGCAGCAGCGAAGGTTGTTTGCGGCCTTCAAGAGCACCGGCAGCGCTGATAGAAGGAACGTGTTGTGAGTCCCGGGCTGGAAGAGAATGGCCGCTAGAGATCGATATTCACGGAAGCTGGAATGCGCGAAATGCGACCACACCGGCTTTGCCGAAGTCTCCGAAACTGACGATCGTCGGGCGATGAGCCGCGATTTCAAGATAGACGAGATGCCGCGCGGCTTTTCCACGGAACGGCCGTCGACCGATCCGCGCAAGCATATGATCCGCTGCCGATGCGGCTCGGTGTTTCCTTTCGAGCAGGACACGGTCTATGCACCGGGCGGCGAGCCGCGGCGCTGAGTAAGCGTATCCAGAAAAGAAAAAAGCCCCGCACAGGCGAGGCTAAGCTTGTGCCGCTCCGGGGAAATCGGAAGCGACGCGGCATTGTCTAACGGTCGCCTTCTCTCCCGACTAGGTCAGTTTTGGCGATAGCGGTACGCTCAAGGAAAAAAGCATTTATTTGTAAAGCGCGGTCAGTTTGCAGACTTCCCTCACTGGCTGCAAAGCCATGGTCAAACCATCGTGCCGTGCAATCCGTTCAGCTGGCATTCATTTTCACGCGGGCAAAAAGCAATGACCGCAACGCCTTGCGGTCGTCGAGGCCCGGTTTCTGGCTTCCGGGCTGTGTCGCCGGGCCTCGCAGACACTGAGAACCTTGGATACCCACATGCGCCTGCTTCGTGCCTTCATCGATTGGATTTGCCGGAAGCGGCAGCCGGAACAGGAAACGCTCCAGCACTCCGCCGATGATCCGTGGGTCCTGCAGCAGATCGAAAAATTCGAACGTGAGTTGAAGCGCTAGCAGCGCTTGCCGATTCGTAGCCGTAGTGCTCGATCAACGCCGCAAGACGGTCCCGTCTCTGGCGACGAGCTTGCCCGCCTTGTAGACAGCGCGTCCTTTCGGTACTGCAACGACCGCCTCGGGAACATGCTCCGCCTTCAAGGTAACGAAATCGGCTTTGGCACCGATCTTCAAGCCGTAATCAGCCAGGCGCAGAGCTTTGGCGCCGCTCTCGGTCACGACATCGAAGGCCGTCCTCAATTCGTCGTCAGTATAGAAGCCCGACCGATAGCCGATCATCATTGCGCGGCCCAACATGTCGCCATCACCATAGGGCCACCATGAATCGCGGATATTGTCGCTGCCGCTGAAAACGGTGACACCGGCAGCCCGAAGCAGGGCGACGGGCGGGAAGGTGTGGGCGCCGGGTGCGTTGGTCATGATGGAGATACCGCTCTCGGCGATGAGAGCCGCGGCACGCTTGGCTGCCTCGATCGAGAGATCGCCAAGCCCATAGGCATGGCTGATCGCGACATGTCCGCCCATGGAGAGCGCGCGGGTGCGAGCGCAGATCTGCTCGACGGTGAAGAGCCCGAGCGTGCCGCCGTCATGAAGATGGATGTCGACATCGACGCCATGCTTCTCGGCGACGCCGAAAACGACATCGAGATGTTTTTCGACATCACGATCGAAGCTTGCAGGATCGAGCCCACCGACGAGATCGGCACCCATGGCGATTGCCTGATCCAGAAGCTCGGGCGTGCCGGGGCTTTTCAGAATGCCACTTTGCGGAAAGGCAACGAGCTGGATGTCGATCAATCCGCAGTATTCTTCGCGTACGGCAAGCACAGTCTCCAGCGACTTCAATCCAACGGAACCGTCCACCATAACATGGCTGCGCATATATGTGCTGCCATTGGCGATGCAGAGGTCGAGCTGGTTTCTGGCCCTTTCGTCCATCGGCGCGGCCTGCGCCATGTTTTGCGCCTGGAAGGCGACACGCTCGTGGACATCGAAGCCGTTGGTGCAGGGCTTGTGCGGTATCCAGGCGTCACCGTAGAAGCTGGTGTCGAGATGAATGTGCCCTTCGACGAAGCCCGGCACCACGAGGGCGCCTTCGAGGTCGATGAGCTCGGAGGCAGAGATCGGCGCTCCGGTCTCCGTGATCGACACGATCCGCCCGTCCGTGACGCCGATATCCTTGATAGTGCCATCGGCAAGCTTGGCTCGGGTGAAGAGCGTTTCGATCGTGCTCAATTTTTTCTCCTTGAATCCATGGCTACCGGTCGCGCGCGAACCGTCTGGATGACAGATGTCTTACCGCTCGAACGCTTCTTTCAGGCCGAAGCTCTTGCGCTCACGTAGGTCGAGATCGGCCTCGATATGGGCGATATGACGAAGCATTAGGTCACAGGCTGTGTCGACATCCTTGCGCTCCAGTGCGGTGATAATATCGCCATGCTCGGCATGGCCGCAACTGGAGGCGCTTGATTGTCCGTAGAGCGCGATTACCAGCGAGGAGCGGGCGACAAGCTCTTCCATGAAGCGCTGCATGATGAGATTGCCCGATATCGACGCGAGCATGAGATGAAAGTCGCCCGAGGCCTTGATCTCGGCCCGGCGCGCGGGTTGACCGCGCTCTCCCATCAAGCGGCCTTCTTCCACGAGGAGCTGCCGGAGCTGTGCGAGCTGAGGCGCGGTGATACGTTCGGCTGCCGATCTCAGTATCCCAGGCTCGACCAGGCGACGCGCAGCGAATATCTGTCGCGCTTCCTCGGGCGATGGATAGGCGACGAAAGCGCCTCGGTTCTTTTCGACGCTGACGAGTCCTTCATAGGAAAGAGCCTGCAGGGCGGCACGTGCCAGAGTCCGGCTGACGCTGAAGAGAGCGCCGACATCGCTTTCGGACAGTTTCGTTCCGGGTGCGAGCCGGCGCTCGACGATCGCGTCGCGAATGGCCTCGCGGATCTGTTGCGCGCCACTGTCGGTAGCGTCGCCGGGCGTCAAAAGCGCATCTGCTGAAGAATTCATGATCGGTAGCCTGAGTAACTGGCTGCAATGATAGACAGGTTTCGCGCGGAAGTTAAACGAAATCTGATGCAAACGGGGCCAAAAGTGTATACGATATTTTGCATAAATCGCGCACAATAGCCTAATTCCTGTGCAGATTCATGATTGCCTATTGAGAAGCATAATTTCTCTCCCGGGCTAAAATTAAGTAAATTCAGTCGGTTAGTCAGCCTCCGCAAAACTGGCACGATTGATGCAGTGTCTTTCCCAAACCACAGGGGAAGATGATGTCGAAAGCGGCAGAGATCGATATAGTGTCCGTTTCGAAGGTCTACGGCACGACCACGGCAGTCCATGCGATCAGTCTGAAGATACCGGCGGGCTCCTATTGCTGTTTCCTCGGCCCATCCGGTTGCGGCAAGACATCGACCTTGCGCATGATTGCGGGTCACGAGGGCATTTCCTCGGGCGACATCAGGCTTGGCAATACCGTCGTCACCGACTTCCCGCCCGCCAGACGTGGCACGGCGATGATGTTCCAGTCCTATGCGCTGTTTCCCCATCTGGACCTTATCGACAATGTCGCCTTCAGCCTGAAGATGAAGGGTGTCGACAAGGAAGAGCGCCGCGCGAAGGCGCTCGACATGCTGAAGCTCATGCAGATGGAAGCCTATGCGACCCGCCGTCCGGCTCAGCTCTCAGGCGGACAGCAACAGCGTGTCGCGCTGGCCCGCGCCCTGATCACCGATCCGGAAGCTCTGCTGTTGGACGAGCCGCTGTCAGCGCTCGATCCCTTCCTGAAGATCCGCATGCGCGCTGAGCTTAAGAAGCTGCAGAAGTCGCTCGGCATCACTTTCGTTCATGTCACGCACAGCCAGGAAGAGGCGATGGCGCTTGCCGATATCATGGTCATCATGAATGACGGCCGGATCGAGCAGGCGGGATCGCCGCGGGAGGTTTTCGAACATCCCGCGACGGCCTTCGTTGCCCGCTTCATGGGTGACCATAATGTCTTATCCGGTCGCATAACGTCGAACGAAGATGGCGTAATCACCATGACCGCGCCGGAAGGGCAGGGCTTCTCTGTAAGAGGGTCAGGTCGCGCCGTCGGCGAAGCCGTCGATATCGCTGTGCGCACCGACCGCGTCCGGCTTTCGCAGCCATCGGACAAAGGACTGGGCTTTAACGGCGTCGTCTCCAATGTCGAATATCGCGGCGCAACGCTGAAGATCACCGTGATCGGTGCCGGCAGCGACGATTTCACCGTGATCGCAAGCAACGACGATGCTGCCGCCAGATCGATTGCCGTCGGCGATGCCGTCTCACTGAGTTGGGCTCAGGAGGATGCAATCCTTCTCGGCCGTGTATCCGCATGAATCCAAACTATCAAAAAAGGGGAACTGACATGACGACTGAAACCAAGACTACCAAGACGACGAAAGGCATTTCCCGCCGTTCGCTGCTGAAGACCGGCGCTGCCGCTCTCGGCGCCATGGCCGGCTCCGGCGCCATCACCGGCTTTCCGACCATCTGGGCGCAATCGAACATTACGCTGCGCCAGTTCGGTACCGGCGTTTCGAACATCAATGCCATTGCGGAGAAGTGCAAGGCCGATCTCGGCATTACGCTCGAGATGACGGCGACCGATTCGGATGCTGCGGCACAGCGAGCCGTGACGCAGCCGAACAGCTACGATATCGCCGACATCGAATACTGGATCGCCAAGAAGGTTTTCCCGACTGGCGTCATGCAGCCGATGGACGTCAAGAAGCTCAAATATTACGACAAGATCGTGCCGCTCTTCATCAACGGCAAGCTGAAGCCCGACAGCGTCATCGCGCAGGGCACGGCGCCGCACACGGTGGGCTTTGTCGAAGGGCAGGGCTCGAAGAAATTCGCCAAAGAGCCGACGCAGTGGATGACGATGGTTCCGACCATCTACAATGCCGATACGCTCGGTATCCGTCCCGATCTCACCGGTCGTCCGATCACCAGCTGGGCCGACATTCTCGATCCGGCCTTCAAGGGCAAGACCGCGATCCTCAATATCCCGTCCATCGGCATCATGGACGCGGCGATGATCATGGAAGCTGCCGGCAAGATCAAATATGCCGACAAGGGCAACATGACGAAGGCGGAAATCGACAAGACCATCGACTTCCTGATCAAGACCAAGGGCGATGGCCAGTTCCGCGCTTTCTGGAAGTCCTTCGACGAGAGCGTCAATCTGATGGCATCGGGCGAAGTGGTCATCCAGTCCATGTGGTCGCCGGCGGTTGCTGCAGTCCGCTCCAAGGGTATTGCCTGCACCTTCCAGCCGCTTAAGGAAGGCTATCGCGCGTGGGGCGGCGGCCTCGGCCTCGCCTCGCATCTCAAGGGCGCACAGCTCGACGCGGCTTATGAATATATCAATTGGTACACCTCCGGCTGGGTCGGCGGCTACCTCAACCGCCAGGGCTATTACTCCGCCTGCATGGAAACGGCCAAGAACTTCATGTCGGCCGACGAATGGGGCTACTGGATCGAAGGCAAGCCGGCGCAGGGCGATATCCTCTCTCCGGAAGGCAAGGTGATGGAGAAGGCGGGCGCCGTTCGCGACGGCGGCTCCTTCGAAACCCGTATGGGTGCCGTCGCCTGCTGGAACTCGGTCATGGATGAGGACCGCTACATGGTTCGTCGCTGGAACGAATTCATCGCTGCCTAAGCTGCGATCGATCATTTCCTCTCCCCTTCAAAGACGGGGAGAGGATCCTAGCAATGGAGAGGCCGGACTATGGCGACAATCGCTTCCTCGGATGCGGAGCAGGAAACTCAGAAGCCCGGGCGTGGATTTGCCGTACCCGGCTGGGCCGTCGCCTATCTGCAGGCAACGCCGCTGTTTCTCATTCTCGGCTTCTTCTTCCTGTTGCCGATCGCCATGATCGGCATCGTCAGTTTCTGGGATTATGATTTCGCTGGCCTCTATCCGGCGTTCCTGACCACGAATTACACCGATACACTCGGTTCGTGGGTTACATGGAAAACCTACCTCAACACATTGAAATTCACAGCAATTGTCTGGGCGCTGACGCTCTTCATCGGCTTCTGGGTCGCCTATTTTCTGGCTTTCCATATTCGCCGCACCTCGACGCAGATGATCCTTTTCCTCGTCTGCACCGTGCCTTTCATGACTTCCAACATCATCCGCATGATCTCGTGGATACCCGTCCTCGGGCGCAACGGACTTGTCAATTCGACGCTGATCGAAATGGGCCTGATCCCAAAGCCGATAGAATGGCTGCTTTATTCCGATTTCGCCGTCGTGCTCGCGATGGTGCATCTCTACACGCTGTTCATGGTGACGCCGATCTTCAACACGCTGATGCGCATCGACCGTTCTCTGTTCGAAGCCGCGCGCGATGCCGGCGCCAGCGGATGGCAGGTGCTGTGGAATGTCGTCATCCCGCTTGCCAAGCCGGGCATGGCGATCGGCAGCATCTTCGTCGTCACGCTCGTCATGGCGGATTTCTCCACCGTTCAGGTGATGTCGGGTGGCCAGAGCGCATCCATTGCGCTGATGATGAAGAACCAGATGTCGCTGCTGCAATATCCCGCCGCCGCCGCCAACGCGGTCGTGCTTCTGATCGTCGTATTGCTGATGGTCGCTGCCATCCTGCGCATCGTCGACATCCGCAAGGAACTCTAAGATGAACAGTGAAAAGCGCGGCCTGGAATTCTATCTTCTGGCAATCTTCTTCACGATTTTCGTGCTGTTTCTTTATGGTCCGCTCTCGGCGGTCATCATCTTGTCCTTCCAGGGGCCTGACGGCGGCCTGACCTTCCCGTTGAATGGCGTCTCGCTGCATTGGTTCGCCAACCTCTTCGAGAAGCAGGCGGTCGGAGACTTCGGCGCATCGTTCCAGCGTTCCTTGATCCTCGGCGTGATGGTCATGATCGTGACCGTCGTCGTCTCGCTGCTTGCCGGGCTTGCCTTCCGTCGCCGTTTTCGCGGCTCGACATTCCTGTTCTATGCGACCGTCGCCAGCCTCGTCGTCCCATCCATCATCATTTCGCTGGGGATCGGCGTCGTCTTTCAGCAGGGCGGCATCGCGCCGGCGTGGTATTCCTCCGCCTTCGGCGCGCATCTCACCTGGACCTTGCCGTTCGGCGTGCTGATCATGTTTGCCGTCTTCAACCGGTTTTCGCCGGCCTATGAGGAGGCGGCTCGCGATCTTGGCGCCAGTTCTTGGCAAACCTTCCGCCATGTGGTGTTGCCGATGATTGCTCCGAGCCTGATCGGTGTCGGCCTCTTCGGCTTCACGCTGTCCTATGACGAGTTTGCCCGCACCCTGATGACATCAGGCACCTACAATACCCTGCCGCTCGAAATTTACGGGATGACGACGAATGTCACGACGCCAGTTCTTTACGCGTTGGGGACGGTGACGACGCTCTTTTCCTTCACCATTATCCTGCTGGCGCTTGCGGTCATGACCATGCTCGGCCGCCGCCAAGCCAAGAAAAGTTGAGATCATGCGCCTGCTGCTTATCAATCCGAACACGACCGTTTCCATGACGGAGAAGGCGGCAATCGCTGCGCGTGCCGTAGCGGGCCCCGGCACGGAGATCATCGCTGCCACCTCGCAGATGGGGCCGGCTTCGATCGAGGGCTATTATGACGGCGCTATCGCCGTGCCCGGCATGCTGCGCGAGCTGAAGGAGAGGCAGGCCGAAGGCTATGACGCCGCGATCATCTGCTGTTTCGACGACACCGGTCTGGAAGCCGCCCGCATGTTCTGCGACGTACCTGTCGTCGGTCTCTGCGAAGCGGCCGTAGCCACGGCCGGCTTTCTGGCACAGCGCTTCAGCGTGGTGACGACGCTCGAACGCTCGCGCATCCTCATCGACAATCTCGTCCATCGTTATGGCATGGGCGCGCGGGCGAAAGTTCGCGCCTCCGATATCCCCGTGCTCGAGCTTGAAGATTCGTCTTCGGGAGCAATCGGAAAGCTGCGGGCGGAAATCGAACGCGCGCTTGCCGAAGATGGCGCGGAAGCCATCGTCCTCGGCTGTGCCGGCATGGCGGATCTCGCAAAGCAGCTGCAGTCGATCTACGGCGTCCCGGTCGTGGATGGTGTCGCCGCAGCGGTCAAGCAGGCCGAAGCTTTGGTGTCGCTGGGCCTATCTACCAGCAAGCGCAGTTCCTACGCCTCCCCATTGACCAAGTCTTTTTCAGGTGCGATGCAGGATTTTGCGCCGGCTGCGGCGTCGGCTTAACCTCATCACAATTCATATTTCGTGCCTCTGCTGATCGCTGCACCTTGCGAATGGCATATCTCGGCTACCGGGACTATAATGCCGCGGTAAAGAACGAGAGTCGTGGATTTGGCACAGAGAGCCGGCAAAGCTGATCTCCCCCTGCATGGCGGTCGCGTGCCGCGCTGGCTTGGGGACCGCATGACGCGCCTGGGCGCCGTCATCACCGAGGCGATCGTGCAGCATTATGGTCGCGACGAGCTCTTTCGCCGCCTCGCCAATCCCTTCTGGTTCCAGTCTTTCGGCGCCGTCATGGGCATGGATTGGCATTCCTCGGGGATCACGACGAGTGTCCTTGGCGCCCTTAAGCGCGGCCTGACGCCGCTATCCGGCGAACTTGGCATCCATGTCTGCGGCGGCCGCGGCGCGCAATCGCGCAAGACGCCGGGCGAACTGCTTGATATCGGCGATCGCGTCGGTATCGACGGCGCGTCCCTCGCCATGAAGAGCCGGCTGATCGCGAAGGTGGACAGCGCAGCCGTGCAGGATGGCTTCGACCTCTACCTGCATGGCTTCATCGTCGCCGACGACGGCAAGTGGGTCGTCATCCAGCAGGGCATGAACGACGAACGCCGGCAAGCACGCCGATATCACTGGCTATCGGAGGGGTTGACGAGCTTCCTGGATTCGCCGCACGCGGCTATCGAAGGGCGCGAGCAGGGCGAGATTGTCAATCTTGCCGATCGGCGCGCCGAGCATTCCCGCGAGGGTCAGCTGGATCTGCTTGCCTCATTAGGACCAGATAAAATCATTCGTGAATTCAATGCACTAGAAGGGAAATCTCCTGTAATTGACAAACAAGAAGCACAACCGATGCTGCCATACCTCGTCATGCCGGCACATCATGATGTGCGCCAGGAAGACGTGAACATGCGGCGCCTGCATGGAAATCTTGCCGCCGCGGCCGAGCGTGGCCCAGTCGATTTCCAGGAATTGCTGCTGACGCCCGGCGTCGGCGCCAGAACGGTCAAGGCCTTGGCGATGGTCGCCGAAGTCGTGCATGGCGCACCCTGCCGGTTTTCCGATCCAGCGCGCTTTTCCCTCGCGCATGGCGGCAAGGACCGGCATCCCTTTCCAGTACCTCTGAAAGTCTATGACGAGACGATCAACGTGATGAAATCCGCCGTCAGAAAGGGCCGCCTCGGTCGTGACGAAGAATTGTCGGCGCTGAAGCGGCTGGATGATCAATCGCGGATGCTGGAGCGCTACGTCACCGGCCCCGATCTCAAGGAAATCGTTGCCGGCGAGTTCGACCGCTCCTTCTCCTATGGCGGCCGCAGCGTGTTTGGTTGGGAACCTGCAACGGATGCCGAAAGCAACGTCGCCAAGGGTAACCGCCGCTCTTCAAAGAGCTAGACTGCGTACGGCAGAAGGGAGCGGCTTGTCTGGCCGCTTCGTCACTAATTCAGGGCAGCGTATAACCGATCACATAGTCGCCCGGTTTCGTTCCGACCGAGCCGTGCCCTCCAGCCACCATGACGACATATTGCTTGTTGTCGCTGGCGGTATAAGTCATCGGCGTTGCCTGACCGCCCGCCGGCAGGCGTGTCTGCCAAAGCTGCCTGCCTGTGGTGACATCATAGGCCCTGAGATAATCGTCCACGGCTGCCCCCAGGAACGCCACTCCGCCCTTGGTCACGATCGGGCCGCCAATGCCGGGAACGCCGACCTTGAAGGGAAGGGGCAGGGGCGTCATATCGTGGACGGTACCGTTCTTGTGCTTGTAGGCGATCTTGCCGGTCTTCAGATCGACACCGGCGACATATCCCCAAGGCGGTGCCTGGCAGGGAATGCCGAGCGGGCTGACGAACGGACCCATGTAGACGCCATAGGGCGAGCCTTCATTTCGGTTGAGCCCCTGTTCGCTGCCCTTGTCGCCGGCTCCCTTTGGAGGAATCTCGGCGCGCGGCACCAGTCGGGAGGTAAAGGCGAGATAGGTCGGCATGCCGAACATGATCTGCCGCTCAGGGTCGACGGCGACGCTGCCCCAGTTGAAAGTGCCGAAATTGCCTGGAAAGATGATGGAGCCGCGCAGCGATGGTGGCGTGTAGCGGCCTTCATATTGATGCTGGTGGAAAGAGATACGGCAGGCGAGCTGATCGAACAGCGAGACGCCCCACATGTCCTTTTCCTGCAAGGGCGGTGGCGAGAAGGTTAGATCGGAGATCGGCTGGGTCGGCGAGGCATGATCCTCCGGAATGGTGCCGCCCGGTGCCGGTATTTCCTTGAAGGGAATGATCGGCGCGCCGGTGCGGCGATCGAGCACGTATATGTCGCCCTGCTTGGTGGAAGCGACCAATGCGGGAACCGTGCTGCCGTCGGCCTTTGTCAGATCGACCAGCACGGGTTGGGCCGGCACATCCATATCCCAGAGATCGTGATGGACGAACTGCTGCACCCATTTGAGCTGGCCGGTATTGATGTCGAGCGCGACCACAGAGGAGGAGAAGCGTTCGACATTGGCGCTGCGGCCCATGCCAAGCTGGTCTGGCGTCTGGTTGCCAAGCGGAACGTAAACCATGCCGAGCTTTTCGTCGGCGCTGGAAACCGACCAGCTGTTCGGCGAATTGGTTGTATAGGTCTGGCCGGCGGGCAGCGGCGCTGTCTGATCCGGATTGCCCGAATCCCAGTTCCAGAGCAGCGCGCCGGTCCGGGCGTCGAACGCGCGGATGACGCCGGATTGCTCCTGGGTGGAATAATTGTCGTTCACCGCGCCGCCGATGATGATCTTGTCGGCGACGATGACGGGCGGCGAGGTCGAATAATAATAGCCAGCCGGATTGTATTTCATCCCGGTTTCAAGATGCAGGATGCCCTGGTCGGCAAAGCTCGGACAAACCTTGCCGTTGGCAGCATCGAGCGCGATCAGCCGGGCATCCGAGGTCGGCAGATAGACGCGATCGGCGCACGGTGCCCCGGGAGCAGCGGTTGTGTCGTGATAATAGGAGACGCCGCGGCAGGTCTGATGCTGTCGATTGGGGTTCATGCCGGCATTGGCATCGTAACGCCATTTTTCCTTGCCGTCCGTCGCACCGATGGCGATCGCCAAGCTATGGGGCGTGCAGATATAAAGCGTGTCGCCGATCTTGAGCGGCGTAACCTGATAAGTCGTCTCGCCGATGTCATCGGGGCGCTTCACATCGCCGGTCTGATACCGCCAGACCTCCTTCAGGTTCGCGACGTTCTGCGCATTGATCTGGTCGAGAGGCGAGTAACGCTGACCAAACGAGGTTCGACCATATTGATGCCACTCACCATCGGGCACATCGCCGCCCATCGGGGCATTCGCAGCCATTGTCGTCGGCAAGTCGCCGGAGAGATCGTGCGGATCGGTCGTCATCGAATAGACGGCAACGAGAATGGCGATGATCAATGGGATCGCGAGCGGCCATGGATTGGCTCCATAGTGAACACCGTCGAGGCTTCGAAAGCCCAGCGGCCGCCGGACCCACGGCGTCAATAGCCAGAGGCCGATCAGAATGATCAACCCGCCGCGCGGACCGAGCTGCCACCAGTCGAAACCGACCTCCCATATCGCCCATCCAAGCGCTGCCAGCACGAAGATCGCGTAGAGCCAGAGCGCGGCCTCTTTGCGCATATAAAGCAGGATCGCCGTTAGGAGGAAGGCGATGCCGGCCAAAAGATAGAAAGGGCTTCCGGCAAGTAGCACAAGCCAAAGGCCACCGCCGCCAAGCGCCAGACCGATGAGTGCAAGGATGATCGATGTGATGATGACGGCCATGATCTGCTCCAGTCTATCCGCTGATTGGACAGTGATTGATCGAAGGCATGCGAACCCGGCCAAGATCCCTTCGGACCTCAACGTCGAAGTTAAAGTCTAGACCGATATCAGTTGCTTCGCCGGCAACGAGAAGAACCGCGCCCTGGGCGATTTGGATCGATACATCAAGCCCCCCAATCAAATCAGAGACTGAACGTCATGATTGCAAGAATGTTCCAATCCGGCCAGCCCTTCAAGTTCGATGCCGTGGCGCCCGATTTGATTAACGGACGTAGTTAATTTTTTAACAATTTCCGGAATACTAATGGAACAGATATTGGAATCAAGGGTTTCCGTGCAGAGCCGGAGGACTAGAGATGAATATGAAGATCGTTACCGCCCAGTCGGAAGTCGAAACGAACGACACCGGAACCTATCCGGATGGCATGATGGAGCGTATTCTGGTCGAGTTTTCGGCAAGCTCCGAGCGGCAGCATCGCAAATCCCACGAGCGTGACTACGGCACGCACAAGGTGCTCCGACCCATACCAGCCGGACTTGCCTGAACGGCCCGAAACTTACTGCCTTCGTCAGATGTACAGCGGCGCCATTCGCCGCCATGCACCTGCCTGATGGGCGCGCCCATCCCACACATGCAGCCGATGATCGATCCGCTTGTCGGCGAGCAGTCGGCTCAGATGGCGATTATTGTCGAAGAAGGGATCGGCGTCTCCGATCGTCATGACGATATCGATCTGACGCAGCCTCTCCAAATGCCACTCGCAGACAAGTCCCGGCAGAAAATGCGTCGGGGTGTGAAAATAGACCTCGTCGTCGTAATAGCCGTCGAACAGATCCGTGAAGGATTCGACCTTCGTCGTCAGGTCGTAGCGGCCGGAAAAGACGACCAGCTTGCGGAAGAGGTGAGGGTGGCGGAAAACCAGGCTCGCCGCCTGGAAGGCGCCGAGGCTGCAGCCGTGGACGATTGTGCATTCATGCCCGTTCTTTTGCGCCATCAGAGGCAGGACTTCGTTGAGGATATATTCCTCGAAAGCGTTGTGTCTGCGAATGCGCTCGGATGGGTGGCAATGAAAGGCGTAAAAGGTTTCTGCCGCCAGACCTTCGATACAATAGAGCTGAAGCTGCCCGGCATCCAGCTTATCTGCGAGAGACGACACGATGCCAATCTGCTCATATTCCCAGAAGCGACCGTCGCGGGTGGGAAATACCAGTACCTTGGCGCCGGCATAGCCGAACACCAGCAATTCCATGTCTCGATGCAGCCGAGGACTGTACCAGCATAGATATTCGCGGTTCATAGCACCTTGAAGAATTGCCCGACCTTGTCTCGCAGAATCGCGTTCTGCTGCTCGCTGCCAGCATAATCGAAGTGACCGGCATCCAGAATGAAGATTTCGTTAAATTTCTGCAGCGCATTTGCGACAGCGAACTGGCAGGGTGGTGCGACGGCGGGATCAAAAAGCGCGGGTGCGACGAGCATCGGCACAGTAATGCGCTGCGCGGCGATCGCAGCATCAAAGAACCGCAGTGTTTCGAGAACGCTGCCGCGCTTTTCCTGATAAGCCTGCACCGATTGGGCGCTGCCGACGGTTGGCAGTGTCAGCCAAAGCTGCCGGTGGCCAAAAGTCGGGACGATGAGATGACCGCGCCTGATCCGCGCATCGAAAGGAATTGCCAAGGCGCCGATGCCGCCGCCGAAACTGATGCCGCTATAGCCGATATGGCCAGCAAGCCACGGATAGAGGGTCTCCAATGTCGAGACGGCAAGCCAGATGTCTTCCACACAGCCGCCGATGACATAGGTATCGCGGCTTTCGATACCGCAAAGGACATGGCCCGATGCGTCCGAAGGGATTTTGGGGCTGGCGCTGAGGGAAAGCCCGCGGCAACAGGGAAAAAGGATAGCCGTCTCTTCTACCGGCCAATCGAATTCCGGTTGGTCTCTTCCGCCATATCCGTGTCCGACAACGAGGCCGCGCCGCACCTGTCCGCTGCGGGGGATAAGCAGCCAGCCATTGATCTGAAACGACCCTGTCGACATGTAGCTGATATCGAAGACGTGCCAGTTGTCGTGAGGCTGCTTGCTGTGGCGAAGCTTGGGTTGCGGATCGATGGCCAGGGCTGTTTTG
The DNA here is from genome assembly GCF_014194925.1 of Rhizobium sp. BK491. NCBI lineage: Bacteria > Pseudomonadati > Pseudomonadota > Alphaproteobacteria > Hyphomicrobiales > Rhizobiaceae > Rhizobium > Rhizobium sp. BK491. The sequence continues at coordinate 711,177 of NZ_JACIAR010000004.1, read as the reverse complement.
TAGCGCTGCTGCCAGAAGTCGTCGAAGCCCGCCGGAGCTTCCGGTGTCTCTATCGCCTGCAACTGCCCAAGCTGCATGCCATAGGTCGGATCGAAATCGAAGGGGTGGGATGTCGGTATGCTCATGGCAAGTTTTTCGCGTGAAAGCACGCCTAAGGCAAGAAGCAAGATTACCGATCCGCGGGGCTCTTGTCGCGGCTTACTGCCTGTTCATTCATGAATTTCTTGTTTGGGGCGATCGATGCGATAGAGTACGTGCGGCCGCAGAATATTGCCTGGCGGCACGGTGATATCATCGAAATCGCCACCGTCGACGTGGATCATGCCGATCTTCTCCATCGCCCGGCGGGAAGGAGTGTTGATCGCTGAGGTATAACCGATCACGCAATCAACCCGCAGCTCCTGCCACGCGAAATACAGGCAACGTCGGCTGATTTCCGTCGCATAGCCCTGCTGCCAATAGGCACGCCCCAGAATCCAACCGATTTCCAATGGAAAATCACCCGGAACTTCCGGCCCTGGTCGTGAAAGGCCCGCGCCGCCAATCAGCGCGCCATCAGCTTTCCGCTCCACGGCCAGGAAGCCGAAGCCTTCCTTGGCGAACTGCTCGTTGGCTTCATCGATCAGTTCGTTCGTCTCGCCCGCCGTGAGCAGCCTCGGATAGTAATATTTGCGAACCTGCGCATCTGCATTTACGGCGGCAAACGGAACACGGTCGCTATCCTGCCAAGGCCTGAGAACGAGCCGGGAGGTTTCGAGAATAGGCATCCTACTCCTTGGGGCAAACGGGTTGATCTCGATGGCACGCAATCTCTGGCGGGGCGGCAGGCCATGCCGGATCTCCCTCCATGAATTCGCCAAGAAAGTCCACGGTTACCGGCCGATATTAGCCTCTGTGATTTCTGCCGCACAGCAGAAAAGATGAGGCGCATAGACTTGGTTTGTTGCGAACCGCCGTCGCCTCTTTGCCTTCATTGAGGTATGATAAAGGCATGATCAGATCCTAACGATACCCTGCGGGAATTTCGATTGCAGGCTCCGCAATTGCAGGGCAAAGTTAAATCGCACAAGGTGCCTACAACGTTCAGGATTGTGGGACCGCGGTGGATCAGGTTTTCTATCCGCGACGAAGGGCATTCCTATCCGTCAGGCCACGCGAGAATCGCTGTATCGTGACCGTGATCGTTCCACATGGCGAACAACGGCCGGAAAAGGTCGCCGTTCGCGTTGACTATACCAATGCCGACAACAGCCAGGAAATGGCCAATAACTGCAGGCGTTGAAAGGGACCGCGTAAAATGGGCAACGTCATCCAGTTTCGACCCGCAACGAAATACGGCAAGCGCTTTAACGCTCAGGCGCGCATGGAAAGGGAGTTGCAGCTTCCCTTAACGACGGATCAATCCGCCCCCAAAGTCATTCATGCAAGTCCGTCGGATACATCGAACGACGCCAAGCCAAAAATAGGGCTTCCAATCAACGGTATCGTCATCGCAGTCGGCGCCATTCTTGTCTATGCGCTTGTTATATTCCATGTCGTCGGCCGGCCGCATTATTCTGCTCGCGCCAACTTGGTGCCGTCGTTTTTCCTTCAAAATTAGATTTGCCCCGGCGAGACCCGCGCGTCGAAACAGGCAGCGGTCAGACGCGCCGTCCAGTCAGCCAGAGCATTACGCGGCAGCATGAAATTCGAAGTCAGTAGGTGAGCGTCACAACGACCGTATCCACGTAAGTGCCTGGAGAGGGCGTCGTCTGTGGCGGGACGCGGCCATAGACCGTCAAAAGCTGCGCCGTGCCCGTTCCCGTTCCAGCAACCGTGCTGCCCGGTGTGTTGACATCGCCCCAGGGCTGCGACCGGTTGATATCCTTGTAGAGACCGTAGGTCACCGTCTCCGACCCCTTCGTCATCTTTCGCGCAGTCGGTGCTGCGTTCGTTGTGCCGCCATTCAACGAGATCGTGTAGGTCGTACCCGGCGTACAGGTTGCCGTCACCGATCCGGCGGCATCGGTATTCGCACTCAGAACACCCTGCGTTCCGAAATTGATGTTTTGGACGCTCACCAGGCAATTGGCCGCAACGCTCGCGTTGACGGTAAACGGCGCGGTTCCTGTCGTTCCGGTGGGTGCATTGCAGTTCGTTGCGCTGCTGTAGCTGTAATAGAATGAGGTGCCGGATGCGAAGCTGGACGTGTACGACCCCGGCAGCGCCGTCGACGGCGTTCCAAGCGCCGTGCCATAGACCGTCAGGCTACCGGTTGCGCCCACCAGCGAACCATTCAATAGGGACATTGTCAGCGCATAGACCGGTGCCCGCGATGGATAGGGCCAGCTGCTCGATCCCCACACCACACTCCGGCCATTATCGGAATAAAGCTGATAGTTCAAAGAACTGGCACCGTTCAGCATCTGACGTGCCGCAGCCGAAGATGCGCCACCGCTGCCGGCGCCGATATCCGGGCAAATGAGAAGCCGCTTGCCCAGGTCCAGGAGTCCTCCGGAACAACTTACACTTATAGTCGATGTCGAACTGACGGGAGTAGCGGACAAGATATCGACCGCGCCGAAGTTCATATTGGTGGCACTGAAGCTGCAGCTTTGCGCCAGGCATAGCGAAGGCAGCAGCAATACAAGCAAGGCAATGATCGAACGCAGCATCCTTTCACCTCTCTTCAGAAGCATCTGACGTCGTCGATGACAACCTGCTCACCCCGCTGCGGCCTGTAGGCGAATTCGGCATGGCATTTCGTTCCATCCTCCAGCGAGACATCGATCGCATTCCTCGCATGCAACCCGCGAATATAAGTCTGACCGTCATAGCCGATGACGAAATCCTCGCTCGATCCTTGTAAGGTGCCGCCGAGCCCAGCACGCAATGGCATCCCGTTCTTGTCCTTGATCGTAACCAGGGCTGCTTGCGGTGCTTCGGACACGCCGAACTTGACGACCACGCCGCTGCGGTCTGCCGGCACGACGATTTCCTTCGTCGCGGGCACGTCGGCATCGACGGGCAGGTTCTTGGGATCGATGGAGACGGTGTTCGGTTCATAGGAGTTGAGATTGGGCACCAGAATGCGGCCTCTCGAATTGGTCTTGCCGGCCGGCCGGTTCTGCTGCTGAACCTCGACATCGGGAGCGCCGACATCGACGACGGCAAATGCATCGTCGATGCGATTGGTGGCAAAGACGCCGCCGCCTGCGACGGCAATGGCACCATCGAGCCGAGCGGTGGCGCTGGTCTGATGATCCTGCTGCCGGAGGCCAGCTTCGACCTGGGCAAAGGGCGCCCGATAGCTGACTGCCGCCTCGCGATTGGTGTCTTCGCCTTCGGAGGTGCGCAGCCGCCAGCCGAAACTGCCATCCTCCTGCTGCATCGACTTGGAAACGTCGGCGACGACGCCGACGCCGTTAGGCCCGCCCTGTACGCCGGTATTGGCCGTGATATTGCCACCGAAGGGAATGGAAAGGCCGGCAAAGAACCCGAAATTGCTTCGGTTGTCGAGGTCGGTGAAGGCGCTCGCATAGACTGTCGCATGCTTGAACGTCTGACTGTAGGAAAGACCCGCGATCTTGCTCCTGGTGCCGTCCGCGCTTTCGAGGTTCGTGTAAGACAGGTTGAGACTGGAAAGATCGAGCGGCGTTGGTACGCTGAGCGTAACCTGATCGATGGCGCGCGGCACACCGGCGCTGAGAATGCTTACATCTCCGGCAATGCTGGTTGTGGGCCGCGCGGAAACCGAGGCTATGTCGTCATAATCGCCAAAGGTCCGTTGCACCCGGGCATAGAGGGCCCATCTGTCATAGCTGAGCTCGAATGCGGCGTTCATCAGCGCGCCGGAACGCGACCCGCTTTTGCTTGCTGCGCCCGCTATGGAAGCGACGCCGAATGAGCCGACCGGAAAAGCGGTCCCAGCGCCGCCATTCAAAAGATCGGCGCCGCCCTCGAAGTGGCCTTCCAGTGTCAGCCAATCGGTCAGGCCGTACCTAGCGGTGGCGGCGCCCATGATACGACCGTCATAGTCACTGGAATCGGTTCCGAAATTCAGACGCGGAGTGCCGAGTTCGGCGGAAAAGTCCAAAAGGCCCTGACGCAGAAGCCAATTGGAGGAATAGAACGGCAAGGTCTGCGTGGTTTCGCGCCCGAGGCTGTCGCGCAGCACGACGGTCGCTTGCCCACTTCCGGAAAAGACAGGAAGGTTGGTCACCTGGAAAGGCCCGGCGGGCACGTCGCTGGAATAGGTGCGCACGTTCTGTGTATAGATATCGAGCGTCGAAGGAACGGCGGCCGTGCTGGCAAATGAGGGCAGCGGTTCAGTCACCAGGTCCGAGCGCAGCGCAAAATTGCGCTGAAACTGAATACCGCCGAAATAGACTGGCCGAGTCCATGACAGGCCGCCGGTGGTCAGGTCGCCGGCGCGATAGGTAACAAGGTTCTTCGGATCGGAGTAGCTCCAGGTCGTGTTGAGGCGGGTTATGCCGTCAAGACTGCCTTCGGAATATCCGGCGAGGAAGGACTGGCTGAGCGTGCCGTAGGGGCTGAAGATACGTGCATCGAAAGATCCGGATATTCCCTGGAACATGTTCGAATTGCCTTGAAAGAGACCGTTGGAACTTGCGTAGAGGGAATAGTTGAGGACGGCGCCGTAGCCGGACTGGGGTGCAGGGACTGCATTGTCCTGCTGCTGCCTGACATTGATGACGCGAGCTGCGCGCCCTTCGTCGGTCGTCTGTACGTAAAGACGCTGCGTCTCTATGTCGACCTGATATGACAGGCCGGGCAAGGTGCTGAGTTCGATCAGCTTATCGTCAGCGCCGGCTGGTGGCTTGATGCCCACCTCGCGCAACTCTTGCGCGGTTGCAGCGAGCGAGCCATTCGGACGCTGTTTGAAATTGCCGATCATCTTCATCGACGCGTTGTTGATGAATACTTCGAGGTAGACGTCCATCGCGGCGGCCGGTTGCTCTGCCGTGGTCGCATTCCCCGGCAGATCGGGCACTTCCTGAGCACGCAGTACCGGCACTGAGAAAAGCATGCATATTAAAACGGCGCCGGCACTACCGTTGATTGACGGCGACTGTGGCATCGAACGGCCCAAGATCACTCTGGCCATGGAGTGTCACGACGCCACCCGAGAGGGGTTTTGCGGTTCCGACAGGCCACTGCATCGTCGCGCCGGCAAGTACGTATCCGACCAGGCCGTTGCGGCTGCCGACCTTCGCTGCACCCTGCGCGAGGGTCACGTTCGACAGACGGAAGCGGCTGCCGCCATTGTTCTTGCCGGTCAGAGAGAGGCTGTTGCCCTGTCGTTTGAGGCTCCAGACGATATCCGCGGGCTTTACGTCCGGCCGCTTGAAGAAGACTGGAATGGACTGGCGCATGATGAGCGTGACCGTGCCGGCGCGCGCACGGGCAGGGTCGGGGAGTTCATCAACGATGACACGATAGGTCTCCTCCGCCTTGACGGGCGCCTTGCTCGTACGAACCACTCTGACCACATACTGTGCGTTCGGATTCATCCGCGTCGCGGGAGGACTGGCAACGACATCCCTGGTCGGCTCCAAGGTCTCTATCCCGCCCGCCTGGCTCCACTTGAAGACACGTATCTGGACGTTGATTGGATGGTCTCCGTCATTAGCCAGATTCAAGACGGTGGCAGCAGCCGGCGCTACAAGCTCCAGACTTGTGGGCGCTACCCGCAGCGAGGCTGCGTTTATTTCGTAAGCACTGAACAGCAAAAGCATAGTCGCGGCAATGCATGGCAACATACGTTGCATGACGGCCTCCCGGATTTGTGATTTTTCAGTAGGTGACGGTAACCGCTACGGTATCTGTGTAGACGCCCGCAGCCGGTGTGGTTTGCGGAGGTACTCGGCCATAGACATTTATGTTCTGGACCGCGCCGTTTCCTGTCCCCGAGACGGTGTCAGTCCCTATGGTCGTGCCCCAGGTCTGCGTTCGATTGGAGTCGGTATAGATCGCATAATTGATCGTCGCACTTGCTGGTCCTGTCATGACCCGGACGGCCGTTGTCGCGCCAGCTCCAGCGCCGGCGCTCAGGCCGACATTATAGGTCTGCCCGGATGTGCATTGCACACCGATGGTGGTTGCTTGATCGATATTGCTGGTGATGACGCCGTTGGTGCCGAAGTTGAGATTATTGGCACTCTGGATCGTGCATTGCGCCTGGATAGTAATGGTAACCGTCATGTTGGCGCTTGTGGTGGCGGCCATTGCGGATGGCGCTGCTACGGTCATTGCGATACCGATAAGACTGGCGCCGCGGAGCATTCTCAGCATTCACATTCCCCTTCGCATAAGCCCCAAAAATATCAGAATATAATAAAATAAGCACATATATGATTCGCTGGCAATGCAGGTCGGAACCGCGGCGGCGGCGGCGATAGTCTCGACAGAATACCTCCAAAGTAGAATTTCAATTTATTTAGTGAATACTTATGGATGAGTGGGGCTTTTGAGAAACATGGTTAATATTGTCTTTCAGTGGCAACGCTCCGATCTGATCGACCGTGTTAGCCACGACCCGATGTGCGAACGCATTCATCAACATTTCTTTACGAAAAGCCTGCAATTGGCCACGTTTCGGTAAAAGCCGCGCCACAGTTTTCATGAGAATGGCTATTCGAGATTTTCCCAAAGGAGCGGTCGATGGATATGCAGCCCGTGAAATGGTGGAATGGTCAAAGCGAAACGACTCGCAGGCTGGGTTGCGGGCTCGCGGTTTGCGGCACTGTTGTCGGCGCCCTCTATCTGATCGTCCAAACCGGCCCTGCCGACCGCTCGATCCGGCTCATCGACGAGGGCGGCCGCATCGCGATCAATGGCATGGCATCCGCACACCAATTCGCGATGAACAGATTACAGTTGGCAGTCGACGCAAGCCCTACAAGATCACTGATGTCGGCGCCAGTTCCGCAGCCTTCGCCACTTGCAGCCATGATCAAGAGCAGCGCGCCTGCAAAGCGTGTTGTTCGCACCGATGCGAGGAATACGAAGGTCGCGTCATCCGCGGATGTAGAGCATTTTGGCCGCTGCCTGCCGCAATGTGAAACGCGGGATCCGCTGATAACAAGCAATCCGGACTATGCAGAGGCTGCTCTGCCTGTTGCAGACGATGCTCCGTCTCCCGTGATGGAAGAAAGAGCCGGATTTCATCCCCTTGCAGACGCACGAAACCTTTTGAGCAAAGCGGTGGATGCGCCAGGCATGATGCTGCGCCGCAGCCGGCAGGTGATCGACAATGTGGCCCGCGCGGATTGGTAGGCTGGACAGGCGTCCGCGCCCATTGGCGATATAGCAGCCAGGGCGCGGACCTTAGAACCGAAGCGAAAGAGGGACATCAAGCCCCCTTGACGCCGGCTACCTACAGGCCACCGGCGCTGGCTGTGCTGCGCAGCAGCCGGCAAAGGCTGACAAGGCCTGCATCGAAATTGCCGGATGCCGTCACCTGACGACAGGCAATCAGCATACGTTTCTGCTCGGCACTCGACATGGTACGGAAGGCGGCGAGTGTGCGGGTGCTCGATCCTGTACCGGAACGTCCCGACCCAAGTCCTGTACCGCCCGTACCGCCCAGGCCGCCGATTGTCGTGCTAATGCCGCCCGAGCCCTTGCCTCCGGACCCGCTGCCGCCGGAACCTGTGCCTCCAGATCCGCCGCCACTGCTTCCGCCAGAGCCGCCAATGCCGACACCAACGCCGACACCCGCTCCGGATCCTCCGAGGGAAACGCCCCCACCGGCATTAATGCCGCCCGAGCCGCCAACCGAAGCGCCAAGGCCAGCATTGACCCCGGAACCGTTAACCGACGCTCCCAAGCCGGCATTGACGCCATTTGAGCCGCCAACAGAGGCGCCAGCACCGGCATTAATGCCGCTCGTTCCGGATACGGAAGCACCCGCTCCGGCATTGATGCCATTGGAGCCACCAACGGAAGCCCCGACACCTGCGTTAACGCCACTTGTTCCGGATACCGAAGTACCCGCGCCGGCGTTGACGCCGTTCTTTCCGCCTATGGAAGCGCCGAGGCCGGCACCAAGCCCATTCGAACCCAGCCCGGCACCCAAGCCGGCATTGATGCCTCCGACCGATACGCCGACGCCAGCGCCCAGTCCGCCGCTTCCGGACTGGCTGCCGCCGTGATCCGTCCCGCCACCGGGTTCCGCATAGCTCGTCGAGGCCAATAAAAGAAGTGCGGACGCAGCAATTGCCATCCGTGAAGATTGTATTCTCATGACTAAACTCCGTTTCAGCTTAGACTTTGTGACAGTCTGTTTCTGATTGCCGGAGCGCGCGCACCGTAGAGTTGGAATGAAGGGGCTTACCTATTCTCCTTTCCTCCCAAGACTACATTACAGAATAATCTAATTTAGTAATGCTTCAATATAAAAATTCACGGATGACTTGCATAATGACAACGAGATTAATTTCGTGCGGGAGAAAATGCGCTATTTCACGACGGAGTTGCTGATTTCCATGGAGGAAGCGAGGCCTATTCTGGCAAGGATTCAGGAACGTTCTTCCCAGACCTTCGCCAACTCCACGAGCGTCTTGACGGCCTTTTCCATGTCCTGTCGGCTCACCCATTCCAGTGGTGAATGAAAGGCATGACCGCCGGCGAAGATATTGGCGCAAGGCAGGCCCATGAAAGAGAGCCTGGAACCATCCGTCCCGCCGCGAATACTGCCTCGAACCGGCGCCATGCCGGCACGACGGATAGCCTCGACTGCGTTTTCAACGATTTCCGGATGACGATCGAGGATCACCTTCATGTTGCGGTACTGATGTCTGACGGTAAACTTATGCGAGGAGCCGGGATAGGCGGCCATGACGTCCTTGACGATCGCTTCCAGCATAGCCTCCTTGTCAGCAAGGCCGGCTTCCTCGAAATCGCGGATGATGAAGCCGAGCGAAGCCTTTTCCATCAAGCCGCTGATCCCGGTGGGATGGATAAAGCCGTCGCGTCCCTCCGTCGTTTCCGGCGCCATGTCCTTCGGCAGCCTGTCGATGATCGCGCCGGCTATCTTGATGGCGTTTTCCATTTTGCCTTTGGCGAAGCCCGGATGAATGGCGACGCCCTGGATGGCGATCTCGACGCTATCGGCAGAGAAAGTCTCGTCTTCTATATGACCCGCCGTTTCGCCATCGACCGTATAGGCGAATTGTGCTCCCAACTTCTTCAGATCGACCTTGTCGACCCCACGCCCGATCTCTTCGTCCGTCGTGAACAGCAGCTTGATGGTGCCGTGGCGGATATCGGGATTGTCGACGAGATATTGGGCGGCCGCGACAATTTCGGCGAGACCGGCCTTGTCGTCGGCGCCAAGGAGCGTCGTGCCATCCGACGTGATGATGTCGTTGCCGATCTGATCTTGCAGGGCAGGGTGTTCGTCAACCCGAATGACCTGCTGCGGATCGGCGCTAAGGCGAATATCGCCGCCGGCGTAGTTCCGCAGGATTTGCGGCTTGACGTTCGTTCCGGTGAAATCGGGCGCTGTGTCCATATGCGAGCAGAAGCAGATGGCGGGGACCGGCTTGTCGACATTCGATGGAATGGTGGCATAGACATAGCCGTGTTCGTCCAGATGGGCATCGGCAAGCCCGATCGCCAGCAATTCCTCAACCAGCATGCGCCCGAGATTCTTCTGCTTCGCAGTGGAAGGCTGCGTAACCGAAGACGGGTCCGATTGCGTATCGACGACAACATAACGAAGAAAACGATCGGTGACGGTATCGGTCATGATTCTGGCTCCGAAGAATCGCTAGGGTTTACATAGCTATAGCGCTGCGAGGGTGCATGGATAAACCGATTTCGCGCTGAAGACGCTGGTGTGCAAAGCTGGCTGTCGCCGCCACGACGGAAAAGGCCGCTCCAGCGCCAGGCAGGAGCGGCCATATCATATTGGTCAGGCCTTTAACCGAATACTCAATCGGCCGACGTCAGCGTCACCGATGTACCGGTAGCCGCAACGTTCAAGCCGAGCTGACCCGTAACGCTCACGGTCTGCAGCTGGATGGAGCCGGAGGTGCCGCCAACGAGAATATTCGTGCCGACGCCGGCACCGACAGTGGCTTCAACGGTAGCGCCCTGGTAAAGGCCGCCCAGAGAACCACGATGATAGCCGGCTGTCGGCGCGAAAACTAGCCAGACAAGCCGGCTGCGGGTCGTAAACCCGAGGTCGACACCCATCTTTCTGATCGCGCCGGTATAGTGATCAACGCGAGCGCGCCCGACCGTCGAATGGAAAGTGCAATCCATTTCCTTGGCCGAACCGAGCACATAACCAACGCCGCCGCCGATATCGCACTCGAGATAGCCGATCTTTACGCCATTGCGCTCATCGGGCTCCTCGCTATAGGTCGCCGGCATGTCGGCTGCACGTGCCGCAGCGGTGCCCGCAACGATCAACGATGCCGCTGAAAACGCCAGGGTCAGGATTTTTCTCATCTGTTTTCTCCTTGTCAGAGTATTATGGGTGACTGGCACCCTCGTGGTCGAGCCGATAGAATCAACCCTTAGTTAATGTTCGTACGCGCAGAACGATCCCAAAATTAAGGCAGCTACCGTCATGATCCACCTCACAATATAGGAAGATCTATATACCGGGACACCCCTTTGCCATTTCACGTTTTACTACCGACTGAATCGCGCCGTACCGAATTTACGCCCCGTCGGACCCAATCTTCACCCGGCGGTTGGCTCCGCTTTCTGCGGCAGTTTGTCTTTTGCGGCGAAAGCAAAGACGTCGACGGGTTCGCCGAGACCTTTTAGAGGAAAGGAGCCAAGGCTTTCCATATCGCGTCGGCAACCAGCCATGTCGACAAAAGCCTTGGAAAGAAGCACAGGCCGCTTTACCTCTTTTGTTAGCGATTCAAGCCGTGAGGCGATATTGACAGCCGGGCCGATGACCGTGAAGTCAAGGCGCGTCCGCGAGCCAATGTTACCATACATCACGTCGCCGACATGCACCCCGACGCCATAGCGCAGCACTTCGCGTCCCTGCGCGCGGTTTTCCTCATTGAGCGTTGCAACGGCCGCCTGCGCCTCGGTGATGGCAACGAGAAGATTGTGGCAGGCATTCGGATCACTCAACGGGAAAATGGCCAACAGTCCGTCGCCCATGAATTTGAGGATCTCACCGCCGTGTTTTTCGATGGGTTCGACCATCGCGTCGAAATAACTGTTCAGCAATTCGATGACATCGTCGCGCGGCCACATGTCCGAGATGGTGGTGAAATCACGCAGGTCGCAGATGAGGATTGCGGCCCCGACGGTGGTGCCGCTGCCGCGCGTCGTGGCGCCGGCCAGGATCTTCTCGCTGGCATGCGGCCCGACATAGGTCCGCAGCAGCGTGCGGGCCATGATGTTCTTCAAACGGATTTCGGTCACCATCGTCAACGCGGGCAGCAGGTCTTTCAGGAAGGTGATATGCTCATCGGTGAAGCCGCCAGGCGCGTCCGAGGCAAAGGTCACGATGTGGCGCTTGCCGAGCGTGTGATAAATTGGCCAGGCGATATAGTCGGTCAGTCCTTCCGCATACATTTCCTTATAAAGCGGATAGTTCAGTTCCGCCTTCTCGCAGACCTCAAGATTTTTCCGGACTTCGGTCGCGCCGTTGAATATCTCATTGATGGGGCTTGCCAGAAATTGAGGCGTATTCTCGACCCCATAGCTGAAGGTCGCAATATCGGCCTCCTTCATGCCGGTGCGCCAAAGAATTCTCGCCCCTAGCCATTGCGGATGCAGCGTTCGGAAGTGCATCGTCGCTCTTGCGACCGGAACTCCGATTGCCTGCATTTTCTCACAAAGTTCCACGAGGATATTGTCGATGAACCGCTGGTCGCGGACATCATTCATAAGCCAATCGAGGATCTTGCTTTGTTTTGTCGGCCAGTTGCCCTGGTCGTCCTGGGTCGAGGCGGCAACGGCCTCAATGGAAGATTGCATTTTCTATACCCCACAGGTTCCGTCATCCGTCCTGGATCGTGAGCGCTATTCGATCCGAATAGAACTATACGCGTCTCGCCAGTGACCTGGAACGGCAATCACTTTTAATTCGCGACTTCGTAAATTATGTGCCGGGTATGGCAGAGGAGCCCTGAATCGGCCATAGGCTTCATATGGTTCCGCGACTCCCGCGTTGCAATATTCGGTCAAAGAGGCAAAGCATTGAGAGCATATCTGGCAGGGCCGGAAGTTTTCCTTCCGAACGCAAGGGAAATCCTCGATCGCAAGATCGCAATGGCACGCAGCTACGGCTTCACGCCCGTTTCACCGGGTGATTTGGTGGTACCGGAAACCGAGACACGTCGCCAGCGTGGCCTTGCCATCAGCGCCATCAATGAAAAGCTGATGACGAGCGCCGACCTCATCATCGCCAATCTCACGCCGTTTCGTGGCATAGCGGCCGATATCGGCACAGCCTTCGAACTAGGCTTCATGTGCGCCCGCGGCTGCCCGGCATTCGCTTTTTCCAACTGCCTCGATAATCACTTCGAGCGTGTGAGCAGGCTCTATGGCGGCGAGGTGCATCTCGGTGAAGACGGACGCCACCGTGGTCCCGACGGAATGGCGCTGGAAAACTTCGACATGGCCGACAACCTGATGCTCCACGGCGGCATTGCGGCACGCGGCGGTGTCATCGTCACGCGCCAGGTCGCGCGGGAGCAGCTCTTTCTCGATCTGACGGCCTTCGAAGAATGCCTGAGCTTCGCGGCGGAGCAGTTGTTGAAACAGGCCGCCAGCGCACAATAGGCTCGGCTAGTGCGCGCGTTCGAGCGTCACCACGCTCCGAGAGCCGCATCGATTGCCCGCGCTCGTATGGGAAGCTGGTCATAGGCGGCAACATCCGGTTTGGCAAAGGCGCTAAGGCCAAGCGATGCGAGGATATCGCTCCCCTCCGGATCCCGGTGCGCGCCGAGAAGAGCGGCGCGTAACGCATCGACGATATCCGCCGACTGCTGCCGCGCGGCCACCAGCAAAGGGAAGGGGGCCGGTTTTGTCGTAGCAACGATGCGCAGTGGCGCGATCATGTCCGGCTCGTGCATTGCCATCAGCTGAAACGCGTAGGCGTCGATGGCGCCGACATCTATGGTGTCTGAACGAATGGCGTCGACTACGCCACGCGGATTGAGGAGCGAGCCGACGGTTTGAGCTGGTGAAGGCCTATTCGCAAGCATGGCAAAGAATTCACGCGGGGCATTATAGCCGGACTGCGAGTCCCGCACTGTCCAGCCCCAGCGCGCGCCTGCAAGATCAGCTTCCGTAAGCTGTTTATCGCGCGCGGCGACGATGTGGCTCGCATAGACTGGCTGCCCGTTTGCCCAGTCGGCCAGCGAAACAGGCGCTGCCAGCGGCTGCGGGCGCTCCGCCGGCGATAGCTGGGAGAAGGGAAAGCCGCACATGAAAACGGCGCCCATGTCAGGACGTGCCCAAAGCTCGGACAAAGGTGCCGGAGCGGCATGGGCAATGCCTTCGAGTTCGACGCCCGATCGGTCGGCAAGCCAATGAAAAAGTCGATCCCAGAGAGCAGATATTCTGGGGCTGAGATTATACATTCGCGAGCAGGCGATAGCACTCGAAGTCGTCATGGCGCGTCACGCAAACCGAAGTCGTTGGCCGATATTCATGCGCTTTGCCTTTTCGACCATTGCTGCGCCGAGCGCGACGTCGGTGGTGCTCAAGCCGCGATGCCAGAAGAGGATGGTCTCGTCATCGCTTTCGCGGCCCGGCTTGGCGCCGCAGACGATCTGGCCGATTTCGGCATGCAGCGTCTCGGCCGTCACCTTGCCCTCATCGACATGACGGCGAAGGGCACCGAAGGGGCGGCCGGGGCCGCATTGCCCCCAGTCATCGACGACGACCTTGTCCATGATGTCGGTCAGGTCGAATTCGAGCGCGCTCATGGTGCCGTAAGGCACGACAAAAGCGCCCTTCTTGACCCAGGCGGTCTTGAAGAGTGGCGTCGGCTCCGGCAGCCGGCTTGCCTCGATCATGATATCGGCGCCCTTCAGGCAATCCTCCCAATTGTCCGTTACGATGATCTTCTTGCCCAAATCCCTTTCCAGCCGCGCGGCGAAGGCGTCGCGGCTTTCGGGGCGGCGCGAATGCACGCGGATTTCGTCGAAATCGAAGATGTGGTCGAGCAATCGCACGTTCCAGTAGGAAGTGCCCCGTGCGCCGATATGGCCGAGGATCTTGCTGTCCTTGCGGGCGAGATGGCGCGCGCCGATAGCGGTGACGGCACCGGTGCGCATGTCGGTGATGGCAGTCGCATCGATGATCGCCTTCGGTACACCGGTGCGCGGATCGAAGAGATTGAGAACCGCCAGTTCCGAGGGCAAGCCCTGCTTGTAGTTGTCGACGAAATCGCCGACGACCTTGACGCCGGCATAGTCGAGAGGCTTCACATAACCGCGCAGCACGTTGAAATGACCCTTGTCGGAACTCTCGGGGACGAGATGAACGCGAGGCTCGATGACGGTTTCGCCGCGCCCCTGTGCATCGAGCGCCTTGGTGACGGCGTCGAGGATTTCGTCGTTGGAAAGCGCCAGCGCCTTGGCGTCGATGGCATTGAGATAGTCGATCCAGATTTCCTGCATTACCGTTCTCCAGGCATGTCACCGGCTTTCGCCGCGGTCTCTGCGATAAATTCCGACACTCTTTGAAAATCAGGGCCTTGCGCACGGTCTTCCTCGAGCGGTGCCACCAGCTGGCGCACCTGTCGATAGGCGCCCAGCGTCCCGCTGCCGAGCTCGCCCGCCACACCGCGCAGCTCAACGGCTTGGGCGGACGCGACAAGCTCGATCGCCACGAGATAACGCATTCGCTCGATTATCGCTTCGATCTTGCTCAGGACGCTCGGCGCCATCGACGCCTGATCTTCGACACCATCCGCGACCGGGATCGGCGTGAGCGACACGGGATTGGCCAGATGGCGTATCGCGGCTTCAAGCGCCGAAACCGTTTTCTGCACGGTGGCAAAACCCGTTCTGCTCTGCCCGAGCGGAGTTAGGAAGCGTGGTAGCTCCGACATGCCCGGAGACATGATTTTCATCGTTCTATAGGCGGTCGCCGCCGCACAATGGGCGATTGCCTGGCCGAGCCGTTCCCATGCGAGAACGAAGGCCGTCATGTCGAAATTGCCGTGCGACAAAATAAGCCCTTCGTCGGCCAGTACGACGGGATTGTCGCCGGAACTCGCAAGTTCGATCTCGGTTACTGCGCGGACTTCGCCGATCGCGTGGAGCAGGGCACCCCAGACCTGCGGGGCACAGCGATAGCTCAAAGGATCTTGCAAGCGCCGGGCGGCACCATCAATAAAAAGAGAACTTCCGGAAAGCAGCTCGCGAAGCCTTGCCGCCGTTTCACGCTGGCCGAAGGCCGGTCTTGCCGTTAGTGCCCGGTCATCGAAAGCCGAGACGTTGGCCCGGAATGCCTCGAAGTTCAGCGCGACGGCCGCAAGCGACCAATCGAACAGCCGTTCGATATCCTCGATGCAGAGGCAGGCCTTGCCAACCGACAGGCTATTGGCGACCACGAGCACATGCCCATCCTTCGGCGCAATCGGTAAAGCTCTCAGACCGGCTTTCGAGAGCGCATCAAGCGCCGGCATGACCTTGCCATCGAGTTCCGCCTCACCGTCTCCCAGCAAGGCCCGTCCCATGTGCGCCAAAGGCGCGAGATCGGCAGCGCCGATCGAACCGAGCGATGGCACGATCGGATGAAAGCCCGCATTAAGCGCCTCAACGAGGCCGACGAAAACCGGTAGCGACACGCCGGAGCCGCCGGCCGCCATGCCGGCGATGCGAGCCGCCATCATCGCCCTGACGGCTTCGCGGGGAAGGGCAGGCCCAACTCCGACTGCGCGGGCTTGTGGTACACGTAACTGAAAGGCGATAAGGTCGTCCGTGGCAAGGCGAGTATCGACGCCCGCGCCTAACGCCGTCGTCAAACCATAAACTGGCTGGTCGGCCGCCAGGTAGCGTTCAACCACGGCGCGCGCAGCGTTGATTCTGTCTTTGACGTCTGGCGAAATCACTATTGTGGCGTTGCGCCGCGCGATTGCGGCGATATCGCTCACTGTCGGAGGCGCATCGGTAAAGGACACAATATTGTCCGTCTTGCTCATTCCTGCTTGCCTCAAAGACGTGCGCTCGGCTTTCCGCGATCTCCGGATAAATGCTCTTCCAGGCGACACTGGAGTCGCTGGAATAGATCGATGTCACCCATAGCACGGCACGTGGCCAGCCACGGTCATATCGATTGAAGAACACCGCTATCCCATTGTGCGGCAATAAGCGATGCTGAGGAAAGCTCAATCAGCACCAGATGGTCATCCGAGATCTTGAAGCAAACAAAGAATGCGATCGCGATGACACCTATCGCGATAGCCCTTGTTAAAAAGTTGTAGCGGGGTGAGGGATCAGCCGCCGATCATGAGCCTGACGACTTCCTCGTGATTGGTGTCGGCGATGTTGCGCTCGCCTGCCACAATCCCGCGCCGCAGGACGACGATGCGGTCGGAGACCGCGAAGATGTCCTGCAGATTGTGCGAAATGAAGATAACACCGCGTCCCTGCGCCTTCAGCGATTTGATGAGGGCCACGACCTTGCGCTGTTCGGGCACGCCGAGCGCAGCGGTCGGCTCGTCCATGACCAGAATGCGGGCATTCCAGTAAACCGCACGCCCGATCGCGACCGCCTGACGCTGGCCGCCGGAGAAGTTGCTGACCGGCGCATCGAGCCGCTTCACATGGAAATCCAGCTCCGCCATCGTCTTGCGCGCTGCTTCGGCCATTGCCTTCCGGTCGAGCACCGGCAGGAAGCCGAAAAGCTTCTTCATCGGTTCGCGCCCGAGGAAGATGTTGGAGCCGATCGTCAGATTGTCGGCAAGCGCCAGATCCTGGTAAATCGTCTCGATGCCTTTCTCCCGCGCATCCTGCGGCGAGGAGAAGGTGACAGGCTTGCCTTCGATCAGGATTTCGCCCGCAGTCGGTGGATAGACGCCGGAGATCGCCTTGATCATCGTCGTCTTGCCCGCACCGTTATCGCCCGCAAGTGCTACGACTTCACCGGGCCGGACGACCATGGAGCAATTGTCGAGGGCACGCACCGCGCCGAAATAACGCGAGAGATTGCGGACCTCGAGGAGGGGAGTTGCACTATTCATCCTGTTTTGCTCCGCTGAACCGGCGCTGCGCCTGGTCGATGAGCACCGAAATGATGATGACGATGCCGACCGCGATGAACTGCCAGAACGGTTCCACGTTCATGAAAACGAGACCGTATTGGATGACGGCGATAACGAGAGCGCCGGCAACGGTGCCGATGATCGTGCCGGAGCCGCCAAACAGGCTCGCACCGCCGATGACGACGGCAGCCACGCTATCAAGCAACAGCGGCTCGCCGGCTTGGGCCGCGCCTGCGGTAAAACGGGCTGCATAGAGCGCGCCGCCCAAGCCTGCGCAGACGGCCGATAGAATATAGAGCCGCAAGAGATGGGACTTGATGTCGATGCCGGCGCGGCGGGCGGCCTGGGCATTGGCGCCTATGGCGTAGTTGTGTTGGCCGAAGCGTGTCTGGCTCAAGAGGTAATGCATGATAATCACGAAGACGAGCGTGACGATGACCAGATAGGGGATACCGTAGAACCGGCCGTTGCCGAGCTCGGCGAAATAGGAATTCTTGACCGGCACGGTGGTGCCGCCGGCAATCAGGAAGGCCGTGCCGCGGGCGACGCCGAACATGCCAAGCGTGCCGATGAATGGCGGAACCTTGAGACGGGAGATCAGGAGACCGTTGATGAAGCCAGGCACCGCGGCAGCCAGCATGGCAACGAGAATGCCGAATACCATCGCGACCGGCAGCGGCATGTAGAGCCCGGCAATATTGGCAATATGTGCGGCGACGACGGCCGCAAGGCCCATGATGAAGCCGGTCGACAGATCGATGCCGCCGGAAATGATCACGAAGGTCTGCCCGATCGCCAGCAGCAGCGGCGCCACCGCGAAGATCGCGACGGACTGCCAGTTGAAGCTTGAGCCGACGAACGTGCCACCGAAATCGATCCGCGCCCAGATCTCGAAACTCACGATAAGTGCGGCAAGAAAGAGCCATGCACGCAATTGCGCGATGCGGTTTAGGATGGTTTTTGCTTGGTCGCCATGGTCCGCCTGCGGCGCCACGTGCTGATCCGCCTTGCGGACCTCTGCATTATCGATTGTCATGGACTGGTCCAAACTGAAGCGTTGAAGGCGCGAAGATCACGGCGCCGTTCGCTCTATCGTCGTTGGATGATGTGCCTCGCCGATCGGCGAGGCACACACTATCTCCGCATCAATCGGAGTAGATGAACTTCGCGACGTTCTTGTCCGTCACGTTCGATTTATCGATGACCGTGAAGCCGGTGCCGATCGCCGTCGGGATCGAATTGCCGGTCAGATGCGCATAGGCTGCCATCACGCCGAAATAGCCGATTTCCGCCGGGTGCTGTGCGATCGCCAGATCGACGAGGCCGGAGTTGATATTGTCGACGATCGATGTCGGCGCATCGAAGGCAACCACGCGGATCTTCCCCGTCTGGCCGGCCTGCTGCACGCCGTTGGCGGCACCGAGAGCGGAGAACAGATTGGCTCCGAAAACGCCGTCAAGATCGGAGTTGCGGGCAAAAACCGCCTGCAGCTGCGATGCCGCCTTGTTGGCGTCGTCGTCGTTATATTGCGTCTCCAGAACAGTGATGTTCGGATACTTCTTCATCTCCTCCTTGAAGCCCTGCTCGCGCTGATCGGTGGTCGAGATGCCGGGCTTGACGTTGGAAACGTAAACCTTGCCCTTTTCTCCGACAGCCTTTGCCAGTGCGCGCGCGGCAATCGCACCGCCGAGCAGGTTGTCGGAAGCGATGTAAGCCAGCGGAAAATCGGCATCGCCCTTGCCGGTCTGGTAGACACCGGTGCCGATGAATGTATCGACAGTGATGATCGGGATGCCGGCATCATTTGCCTTTTTCAGCGGCTGGATCAGCTGATCCTTGTCGGTCGGCGCGATGAGGATCGCATCGGGCTTCTTGGCGATCACCGCATCAAGAACCGGAACTTGCGTTACCGGGTTGAAATCGGGGCCGCCCTGGAACACCAGCGTCGCACCGACGGCCTTGGCCGCTGCCTCGGCGCCTTTGCGCATGGTGATGTAAAAGGCATCGGTCGTCAGCCCCGGAATAAGGGCAATCGTAAATTTCTTATCTGCAGCCTGTGTGGTGCCGGCAATAGCGGCAACACCGGTCGCGAGCGATGCCACGGCCGAAGCCTTCAGAAATGAGCGGCGCTCCATGATTTTCCTCCTCTTGAAACCGAACCTCCCCTGTCCGGCAACGCGATAATCAGTGGGTTACTGCGGCACGTCAAGTAATTTTTTTCCGCAAAGAATTTCTTATATCCAATTGATATAATTGAGCAATTCGACTACAATCGCAATATCGCAATCTGCCGAAGACATAGCGTCGCACGGCGTTCGGCACTATTGCGAATTTGTTCCGACCATTCAGACGGCGACCGATATTATTGGCGGTCGAATACCTGCCAAACCCAAGCGAGAATTACCTCCATGTCCGGTTCTTTGGTCTGGTCGACGGTCATGACTGCACCGCAGCCCATAGGCTCGGCCCGATCCGCCAGCGTTATCAATTCCGGCACATATTCGGCGCCCGGATGCCCAGGCAACCGCTCCGTCAGTCGGCTGGCATAACGCTCGCCCGCGACCGCTCCAGGCACCTTGCACCACAGCTCCGCGACATCCCCGACTTTCGCAGCCTCGATATAGTTTTCGAGCTGCGCTTTCGGCTGGAAGCCGAACCAGGCGTCGATGATGAAGGTCGAGCCGGCCGGAGCATCCGCGATAATGGACCAGATCGCCTGGTAGCTCGCCTTTCCCAAAGTCCGGTTGAAGTCGCGATCGACTGGTCCGATATGCTGCAGGAACGGATTCTTGATGCCATCGAGGGACAGGACCGGCCAACCGGTCCGCAGCGACAAAGCCTTGGCCAGCCTGCTTTTGCCGGAAGCCGACACGCCGTTGACCATGACAACTCGCTTTCCCTGTGCCCGCTTTTCCTGTGACGGCGCATCGGCAGTGAAAATCGACAGGCCCGCGCCGATGACGCCGGCGTCATCGGCGAGTTTGGCCGGCAATATTGCGGGGCAGAACCAAGGCGCTGCCGCCGGCAGATCTGCAAGCGCACGCGCCGCGTCGCAGCCTAGCCCGCCGCCAAGCAGGATGACTTCGGGATCCATCGTCGCCGCGATATTATCGAGTGCCGCTCGTAAAGGGACTGCCCATTGGCGCAAGACGCGCACGGCCGCATCTTCTCCGTCGGCAGCCATGTCGAACACCTCCTTGATTGTTACGACCGACAATCCCGCTTCAGCGATGTGTCGGCGCAAAGCGGTTCCAGAACTGAAGGTTTCGACACAGCCGCGCCTGCCGCAGGGGCAGGGCGGGCCATCCTGCGATACACAAATATGGCCGAGTTGTCCGGCCGCCCTGTGTCCGTGATAGATGCGCCCGGCATGGGCGACCGCGCCGCCAATGCCCGTTCCGATCGTCAGCATCGCAACATTTTGATAGCCCTTGGCGCCGCCAATCCGCATTTCGGCGATGAGTGCCATGCTGCAATCATTCTCGATGGCGACAGGCTTTCCAAGTGCCGCCTCAATCCGCCGCGCGAAATCGAGGCCAGAGAGATTAAGAATGCCGCCAGACAGGATTTCGCGACTGTCGACATCGACACGCCCAGGTATGCCGACACCGATCCCCAGAACTTCAGGAGTGTCGAGCGCGCGCGCCATCGCGATGACGCGCTCCAATGCCAACAGCGGATCGGTCGGGGTTCTTTCCGACAGCTTGGCAAGGATCTCGCCCTGAACGGAGACGAGGGCGGCACGAATATTCGTGCCGCCAATATCGACGCCGATGGCGATGTCAGCCATGGGCGCGCTGCCTTTGATCAGCGCCGTGCGAGCCAGTGCCCTTGAAGTGCGTCGCGATGACGGCCTGGATTTCGCGAAGCCTCGGCACTGCGACCGTCTCCAGCCGATCCTTCGTTACCGAACGATCGAGCGAGATGCAGTCCTTCCAGAGCGAGCGGCCGGCGATGACACCCGAAGCGCCGTTGCGCATGGCATCCTCAACCTGGGTAAGGAAGGTCGCATGGTCGACACCGGCCGACAGCACCGCCCACGGCACGTCGCCCGAAAGACGCGTGACTTCGGCGCAGGCTTCCGACGAGCCCGGATAGGGGATCTTCAAAACCTTCGCGCCGAGATCGAGGCAGATCCTGCTGCCGCCGACGATCAGAGACGGCAGCTTCGCCTTGTAGTCGGCCTCATCCTCGTCTTCGAACTTGTAAGTCAGGAATTCAACGACCAGCAGAAGATCCTCATGCGCGAAATCTTCGATGCACTGCTGCAGGATCTGGATGTTGTGCACATTCGCCGCATCCCGATCCGAGCGCAGATAGACCATGATCTTGCCGCCCGTTGCCCCCAACTGACGCACGCGGCGCGCGGAAATGCCGGGAACCAGCTTCGACAGACGATAGCCTTCCGCCGATGTATCCCAGCCGGAAGCATCGAGGCCGATCAGCAGTGCGGTATCGCGCTGAAGAACCCGATCATCCACCAGCGCCGGCACGGCGCAGATGGGATCGACGAGAACACAGGACGCCTTGCTCGCGAGGAAGCGGGCGATATCGGCCTTTGTATCCCCCAGCACCTTGTCGGAGATCGCAGCCTGCTCGGCCGGGTCCTTGGCCAGAAGGCTGCGCATGCCGCCGCGCTGGTCGCAGGCAATCACCATCATGGCACCGTTGCTGCCGCAAATCTGCTGGTAGCCGCGCATCTCCGCTGTCGTCAATTTCGTCATGTGATCCTTCCCCCAACCGTTGCGAAACGGCACCCATACGAGCACGCCTTCCCCACTCCTCGAAGAGGGCAATGCTCCTGAAATTGAGGACTCTCATGCGCGGTATAAACGTTGCGAAACCGGGCTTTTTAAGCGATAACTCCTCAAGTACCATACGTGTAACACATTGCAGAAAGGAATTTCAACCTGAATTCGTCTCAATCGCAGGAGGCTGCGGCAAATCGCGCGTTGCTGCACACGGTCGCCAAATTGCACTACCAATCCGATATGGCGCAGGTGGATATTGCCAGGAAGCTTGGCCTGTCGACGGCGACTGTTTCACGGTTGCTGCAGCGAGCCCGGGCAGTCGGGATCGTCCGGATCGAAGTCA
The DNA here is from genome assembly GCF_014194925.1 of Rhizobium sp. BK491. NCBI lineage: Bacteria > Pseudomonadati > Pseudomonadota > Alphaproteobacteria > Hyphomicrobiales > Rhizobiaceae > Rhizobium > Rhizobium sp. BK491. The sequence goes on along the minus strand of NZ_JACIAR010000004.1, from coordinate 688,877 downwards.
TCGATCTCTCACCTGCCGAGGATCTGAGTGCTGCACTGATCGACGGCCTGAAGCTGCGCACCGCTGCAGTGATCGATACGCCGTCATCAAACGTGCTGAGCGCGCTTGCCGCGCCTGTCGGCTCGCTTCTGCAGCAGGCGGGCCTGCGTTCGGGTTCGACGCTCGGCATCGGCTGGGGGCGGGCGGTGCGCGAGGTGACATTGGCTGGTCTGCCGCAGTTGCCCGGTATCGTCACGGTCGCGCTGAACGGCGGCATGCAGCATGCAGCGCCTCACTTCCAGATCAATGAATTCGTGCGCCAGGCGGCAGTCCAGATGGGCGGCGTGCCGCATTTCCTGCATGCGCCTTATATTTCTTCGACCGAACTCCGGGATGCATTTCTCGGAGATCCTACGGTCCAGCAGGTGACGTCTCTCTGGGACAGGCTGGACGCGGCAATCGTCGGTGTCGGACTGACACATGCGGCAAACCCCTCGGAAACGGCGTTACCCGGCGAAAAGGCGCTGAGCCACGCGGCCGGCGATGTGCTGCGCCACTACGTCACCGAGGAGGGCGAAATCCTGCACTGGGATGGAGAGGAAGGGATGATTGCAGCCTCTCCCCAACAGTTGCGCAAGGTGCCGCTCTGCATCGCCGTTGCCGCTACTCCCGGCAAGGCGAGCGGCATTATCGGCGCGGCACGATCGGGAATGATCAATGCGCTGGTCACGGACGCCAATACCGCGCAGGCCATTCTCGATCGCCTGTCGTCCCATCAGAAAGCCGAGGATCGATCCTGATACCCTTTGTCTGCGCGATTAGCGCTTAGAAACGGCAAGCACTTGTGTGTCTGCTCATGAGTTTACCAGGCAGCAATCTCTTACGCTGCCTTTGGCAAGAGCGATTTTAGGTTCACGCCATCCGTCAAAGCTTCGATCGGCGGCATGATGCGCTTGGCAATCAGCATCTCGCTCAGTTTGATATCCTTGGCGATCTTGTTGCCGGGCCCCACACCGCTCGCAGCGACCAGCCTTTGTTCTGCGTCGAGATGGAACAGGATGACGGCGCCGTCATCCAGATCGCGTCTGATGACCGTCCGCCCCTCGTCGACGAGGCCGGCGATTTGCAGCGTATGATCAAACTGGTCGGACCAGAAATAGGGGACGGCCTGATAGCAGCGAGCCGCACCCATCAAATTGGCCGCCGCGAGAATGCCCTGATCCTGCGCATTGCGCCAGGCTTCAAGACGCAGCCGACGTCCGCCGTAGAGCGGATGCGGAAACGAACAGCAGTCGCCGGCGGCAAAGATGTCGGCGATCGAGGTTTCCAGGTGCTCGTTGACTGCAACGCCATTATCGATCGCAATGCCTGCTTTTGCAGCAAGTTCGGTGCGTGGCTGCGCGCCGATCCCGACAACAAGCACATCGGCAGCGATCACCTTTCCGTCGGAAAGGGAAATGCCGACATGTTGTTCATCCGCTTCGATACCGAGAACCGCCATGCCGCATTTTACGGTGACGCCGTTGCGCTGGTGCAGGGCTGTGATCGTTTCCGCGATCAGCTCGGGTACCCCGCGTTTGAGAATACGTTCCTGAGACTCGATGACAGTTACTTTCGCGCCGCGGCTATGCGCCGATGCGGCAACCTCCAGCCCGATAAAGCCGCCGCCAAGCACGGCTACATGCATATTTGCCCGGATATGGGAACGAAGCGCAATCGCATCGTCCATTGTCCGCAGATAGAGGATCCGGGAACTGGCGGGCGTGTTCGCCAGTCGCCGGGGTGCAGCCCCCGTCGTCAGCAGTAACTTGTCGTAAGACAAGGCCCGATCATCCGAGAGAATGAGCCGTTTTCCAGCTGCGTCGATGGCGTCAGCCGATACGCCGCCGATATGCCGGATAGCCTTTTCAGCCAGTGCGACATCATTGAGAACGGCGGGCAGCCGAGGCTCTGCGTGATCGAGCAGGACCTGCTTGGAAAGAGGCGGTCGCTCGTAGGGAAGATGAACCTCATCGCCGATAAGGGTGATCTCCCGCCGATAGCCGTTCTCCCGCAGGCTCAATGCGGCGCGTGCGCCACATTCGCCGGCACCGACGATGATGATGCCCGCATCGCCGCTCATGCGCCGATCCCGATCATGACGCGATCGCCTTCCACTTTGACCGGATAGGTCTTCAGATTGATGCAGACGGGCGCGCCCCGTGCTTCTCCGGTCTTGTAACTGAAGCGGCCATTGTGCTTCGGACACTCGATTGTGTCGTCCATCACGAGCCCGTCGGCCAGATGGATTTTCTCATGGGTGCAAAGCCCATCTGTAGCAAAATACTCGTCGTCGGGGCTGCGGTAGATCGCGAAGGTTCGCCCGGCGTGATCGAAACGAACAACATCTTCCTGATCGATTTCGTCGGCAGCGCAGGCATCAACCCAGTTCGTCATTTCTTCCTCCTCATTGCAATCGCCAAGGCGTGAAAGGCGTTATCGAGTCTTGGGAGCAGGTCGACATTACGCTTTGAGCGCGCATCGTTTTTCCTCCCGAGTGGTTCCCAGCATGCGCGAAACCACCCCTCGCATTCCACGTCGATTGTGATCATTTTTCATCATGGAAGAGCTGCATGGAGAAGACACGTCGCTGGGCGGCTAGGCTATAGGGCCGAAAACGTCGGCTTCACATCCACATATCGATAGACAATAAAGCCGGAGCCTGCGGAAGGAGGCCGCAGGCTCCGGCATTTGCCGTCATCGCCGGTCGTGAGATGACGGTCCCGGCAGCCCAGCCGGGCCTTCGACCCGCTTTAGCTCGGTGTGCCGGAGCGGCGCGCCTGCTTTTCGGTATATTTCTTGGCGCGCTCCATAAAGCGCTTGTTCATGCGGTCCTCGGCCTCCTTCGAGCCGTCATGGAAAGTGCCGAACCACTGGTCGAGCGGGATGACGCCATCGGCATAATTGCATTCGAAGAACTTGTGGTGGAGATAATGGTCATAGGCGTGGGTATCGATCCCGGCTTCCTCGCCGATCACGATCTTGTCGAAGCCGGCATGGCCTGGCGCCGGCGCAAGAGCGGCGTGCGTCAGATGGAACAGGGCGTGGATGGGATTGGAGGGCAAGATCCAATGGATGAGAACGCCCGAGAAATACAAAAGATGTTCGACCGGATGCATGGCGAGGCCTGACCAGGGGCCGGGATTGACGTTGTTGTGATGCAGCTTGTGGACCGCATGATAGAGCGGCGGCCAGTGGATCAGACGATGCACCAGATAGAAGTGCAGATCACGGAATGCCGGGATCAACAGCATGATGATGATGCAATAGATGGGGTGCTCGGCAAAGTCGACATAGGGAATGATGCCGTTCGCAAAGGCCCATAGCGTCAGAACTTCGAATGCCGTCCAGAGCGGTACGGCGCTCGCAAAGGTCCAGATCACGTTGTCGACGGTCTGGTTTTTGAAAAGGAAGGCCGAGTTATCCTTCGACGGCCACTTGCTATTATATTTGAAGCGCGTGCCCTGCTTCTTCTGCATGTAGAGGCGGAGATGAAAGGCGCCGAAGAACAGGAAAACCAGCGCGGCATTGCGCAGGAGGAGATAGGCAATCCAGCCCGGCGCCAGTGTCTTCATCGTTTCCGTGGAAGGTGTCGCGTAGAGCCACAGCAACGTTGCAACGGCGGCATAGACGGCATTCCAGGGCATCAGATAGCCGGGATATCCAAAGAACCATTTCAGGAAAGCGATCGGTTTGGCCGGCCAGATGAAGACGGGCGGATAGTGCAGAAGCTTGTTGGGTTTCCAGTCGCCGCGTTTGTCGCGGGTGCCATAGAGCGTGTCGTCCATAATGTGCCTCCCGGTGGATGAACTATGCGGTCAGTGTCAGCGACGTCGGCTGGAAACGACAGCATTGATTTGATGAAATTTGCTCACGGAGGCGGGAACTTTTCTGAGTCGCAATCGGGGAGGGAAAGGTGGCGATTTGGCATCCAGAGCGTCTTGATGAAAAACCCTCACGACACCGGCGCCCGGCTCGCGAATACATCCGCTTTGCAATGAAACGCCGCGATGATCAAAAGCCATCATCGCGCCGGCTGGCGAAGATCTCGGATTCATGATCTGAGCTGCGCACTGGCAGGGGAGGAACCATGCAGAACTTGCTCATATTCCAGTCGCTGTGGTCCATGGAGCGGCGCAGCGCGCAATATCCGGAGCTTTCTCTGGAAGAAAACATCGACAAGATCGCGTCTGCGGGCTTCGATGGCATCAGTACCCACTGGTACGACCGCAAGATCGTTTCCCGCGTCGCAGCGCTGCTCAAGCAGCATGGCTTGCAGGCGGAAGGTCAGTGCTTTCCCAAGACTGTCGACGATCTGAAGCCGGTGCTGGAAACCGCGGCCGAATACAATGTTCATCATATCTGTCTGCAGCCGGACGTGCGGCTACGTCGGCTGGAGGACTGTATTCCATTGCTGGAGGGTTGGCAGCGGCTGGCGGAAGAAGCCGGCATCGACGTCTGGATCGAGACGCATCGCGACCGTATGACGACGGATCTATTCTTCACGCTCGATCTCCTCGATCGGCTGCCGGATCTGCGGCTGTTGGGGGATGTCTCCCATTTCCTCGTCGGGCGCGAATTTGCCTGGCCGGTATCCGACGAAAACCATGCGCTTATTCATCGGATACTGGATAGCTCCTGGGCTTTCCATGGCCGCGTTGCCTCGCGCGAACAGGTCCAAATCGAGATTTCCTTCCCACATCACAGGCCCTGGGTCGACCTTTTCCTCGGCTGGTGGGAATATGGCTTCAAAAGCTGGAAGAAGCGCGCCAACGAGGACGCAACGCTCGCCTTCACCTGCGAGCTCGGACCCAAGCCTTATGCGATCACCGGCAGGGACGGTGAAGATACCACCGACCGCTGGGAAGAATCGCTGCTTATGCGGCAGGAAATACTCGATTTATGGGCAAAGGTAGCCGGCTGATAAGTCGAATTAGATATCGATCATAGACTATTGATTTTGGAGGATTTTCGATGGACGTAAGAGCAGCGGTCGCGGTCGCGGCTGGCAAGCCGCTTGAGGTGATGACGGTTCAGCTTGAGGGGCCGAAGGCCGGCGAAGTGCTGATCGAGGTCAAGGCAACCGGCATCTGCCACACCGATGATTTCACCCTGTCGGGTGCCGATCCGGAAGGCCTGTTTCCGGCGATCCTCGGCCATGAGGGTGCCGGCATCGTCGTCGATGTCGGACCGGGAGTGACCTCGGTGAAGAAGGGCGATCACGTCATTCCGCTCTACACCCCCGAATGCCGCGAATGCCCCTCCTGCCTTTCCCGCAAGACCAATCTGTGCACGGCGATCCGCTCCACCCAGGGCCAGGGTCTGATGCCGGACGGCACCTCGCGCTTCTCGATCGGCAAGGACAAGATCCATCACTATATGGGCTGCTCGACCTTCGCCAATTATACCGTGCTGCCGGAGATTGCCGTCGCCAAGGTCAATCCGGACGCCCCCTTCGACAAGATCTGCTATATCGGCTGCGGCGTGACCACAGGCATCGGTGCGGTCATCAACACTGCCAAGGTGGAGATGGGCGCAACGGCCATCGTCTTCGGTCTTGGCGGCATCGGCCTCAATGTTATCCAGGGCCTGAGGCTTGCCGGTGCCGACATGATCATCGGTGTCGATCTCAACAATGACAAGAAGGAATGGGGCGAGCGCTTCGGCATGACGCATTTCGTCAATCCGAAGGAAGTCGGCGACGACATCGTGCCCTATCTCGTCAACATGACGAAGCGCGGGGCCGACCAGATCGGCGGTGCCGACTATACCTTCGACTGCACCGGCAACACCAAGGTGATGCGCCAGGCGCTGGAAGCCAGCCATCGCGGCTGGGGCAAGTCGGTGGTCATCGGCGTTGCCGGCGCCGGCCAGGAGATCTCGACGCGTCCGTTCCAGCTGGTGACGGGCCGCTCGTGGATGGGCACGGCCTTCGGCGGCGCGCGTGGCCGCACCGATGTCCCGAAGATCGTCGACTGGTACATGGAGGGCAAGATCGAGATCGATCCGATGATCACCCACACCATGCCCCTCGAAGACATCAACAAGGGTTTTGAACTCATGCATTCGGGAAAGAGTGTTCGCGGCGTCGTCATCTACTGACGGCACAGGCGTCCTCGCCGGAAGTTTCTGGCGATCCAAGCGACGGATAAGCCGATCGCCATCGTTCAAGAAGAACGCCGGCCTCGTGATGGGGTCGGCGGTTTGAACATGAATGACCTTCAGGCAAAAGGATATGCCCATGACCAGCAAGTTGCTAGGTGCGACCGCCGCCGCTCTCTTCGCTCTATCTTCCGCAACCGTCGTCTTCGCCCAAACGACGGCACCTGCGACGCCAGCTCCCGCCACGACGTCTTCCACATCGGCGCCATCGTCCACCATGCCCTCGAAGGATGAGATCAAGACGGCGCGGCAAGCCTGCCGGCAGGATGCGACAGGGCAGGGCCTCAAGGGTCAGGCACGCAAGGACGCAGTCAAAAGCTGCCTGCAGCAAAAGTATCCAGTCCTGGCAAAACGCAAGACCTGCCATGACGAAGGTACAGGTAAAGGTTTGCAGAGGAAGGCGCTGCACGATTACGTCAAGCAGTGCATTACCGCGAGCTGAACAGCGACCTGCAATCGCGGCCTCTCGCCGGAGCTGCTCATCGTAACAGTCCGCTTCACGGGGCGGACCGCTACCTCGCACAATCACCGCGCACGTCACGTCGGCCCTTTTTCCCGCAGGCAAGTCGCCTTATCTCCTTAAGCAAGGACATAAACTTCAGGGCGTGGCGTGCTTTTCCATCCAGACCGACTTTCATTCGGCATAGTACTGCCGGCGCAGCCGCGAACTGCGGCCGACATTCAGTTCGATACTCAGCTCGGCATTGCAACCCATGCCGACAAATTGGGTTTCGATGCGCTGTGGGTGAGGGATGTTCCCCTCAATAGCGAAAGCTACCCCGACCCGATCGGACATGCCGATCCCTGGGTTTTCCTGGGAGCTTTGGCGGCTGTCACCTCCAATATCCATGTGGCGACCGGTGCAATCGTCCTGCCTTTGCGGCATCCGCTCCATATCGCCAAGGCCGCGCTGTCCGTCGCCTCCCTTTCGAAAGGCCGGCTCGTCCTCGGTCTCGGTTCGGGAGACCGACCGAGCGAATATGATGTTTTCGGAGAGGATATCGAGAACCGTAAAGTGCTCTTTCAATCGCATTGGGACCGGCTCGCCGTTGCACTTAGCCCGGATCAGAAGGTCGTCGATGAAGGCGGTCGCGTGCGAAACGAGTTCGCCATCAGGCCCGCGCTGCAACAACCCTCCATTCCCCTGGTGGCGGTCGGTTCATCGTCGCAATCGCTCGAATGGATTGCCCGCCACGCAACAGCCTGGATGACTTATTACCGGCCGCTACCCGTTCAGAAAGACCGGTTGGCGCTTTGGCATAATGCCCAAGCCAAGGTAACCACGGATTTTCGCGGCTTCGGCCAGTCCATGGTGCTGGAACTGCTCGACAACCCGCAGGCCTCCTATGAGGAGATCAATCTTGGCGGCAGAACCGGTAGGCGAGGGCTTATCGACGCCTTGTCGGCAATGCGTGAAGCCGGCATTCATCACGTCGCCTTCAATCTCGTTGTCCAAGGCAGACCGGTCGGCGACGTCTTGGAAGAGATCGCAGCGGATATTTTGCCGGCTTTGCAGTAGCTTCGCCAATTGCCCTCGATGGTAGCGTCGTGGAAATCCTATCCCTGTGACCCTGGCTTTTGCAGCCCTTGCCACCTATCTTTCCGCTGCAACCAAAAAGGGCCGATTTTGCTTCTCGAAATTTCTATCGTCATCGTCCTCACCCTCCTGAACGGCGTGCTTGCCATGTCGGAATTGGCGATCGTCTCATCCCGCCCTGCCCGTCTGAAAGTGTTATCGGATCAAGGCAGCAGAGGCGCGACCATGGCGATAAGGTTGGCCGAGGAGCCGGGCCGCTTCCTCTCAACGGTACAGATCGGCATCACGCTCGTCGGCGTCCTGTCCGGCGCCTTCTCGGGCGCCACACTTGGCGCTCGACTGTCGGGTTGGCTTGCCGCGCAAGGTCTTTCGGTCGCAGCCGCCGATGCCATCGGCGTTGGTTCCGTTGTAATGGCCATCACCTATCTATCGTTGATTATCGGCGAACTCGTACCGAAGCAGGTTGCTCTCCGGGCGCCGGAATTGGTCGCCAGCAAAGTCGCGCCGGCCATGGTGTTCCTTTCCCGAGCTGCAGCCCCGCTCGTCTGGTTGCTCGACCTCTCGGGACGGCTGGTTCTGAGGGCGCTTGGTCAATCCGGCAAGGTTGCCGATGGCGTTAGCGACGAGGAAATCAAGACGGTTCTGGCGGAGGCACAGAGCGCCGGCATCATCGCAACGGAAGAGCAGGCGATGATCTCGGGCGTCATGCGATTGGCCGACCGAACCGCAAGGGCATTGATGACGCCGCGTCGCGACGTGGAGGTTATCGATATCGAAGATAGCTTCGGCAAGGTTCGCGAGCAGATTCGCCGCACCGAAAAAGCGCGGCTGCCGTTACGCAAGGACAGCTCCGACGAGATCGTTGGGGTGCTGACAACAAGGGATTTCTTCGACGCACTGGCTTCCGGCGGTCAGCCTGACATTCTGAAGCTCGGCAAGCAGGTGCCGATCGTTTCGGATCTTTCAAGCGCCCTTGACGTCGTCAAGGCTCTGCGTCGCTCCTCTTCGCACATGGTGCTCGTCTATGACGAATACGGGCATTTCGAAGGCGTCATCACGTCGGGTGACATCCTGGAAGCCATTTTGGGAGCCGTTCAGGAAGAAGAAGACGCCGGCGGCGAACAGGCAATCGTCCGTCGCCACGACGGCAGCTATCTCGTGTCCGGCTGGATGCCTATCGACGAGTTCGCCGATTTCATGAACCTCCAGATCGAAGACGATCGCGACTACCAGACGGTTGCAGGCTTCGTGCTGCAGGAGCTGCGCCATCTTCCGGATGTGGGCGAAAGCTTCACGAAAAACGGCTGGCGCTTCGAGGTCGTGGATCTCGACGGCCGCAGGATCGACAAGCTGCTGGTGAGCTCGGAAAACGGCGGCAGCGATAGTAGCCTTTGACAGCTGGATTGAGATGCATGACACGCCCATGATCATCTAAGCACGTCTCTTTACAAAACGAACTAGTTCGTACATTATTTCCTCAGAGGAGGAGTACCTGCTGCCCGAAGCAGCACGGTGACTGCCAAGATCGGCTTGAATGCCATGCGAAGGGGGCGCGGAAGGTAGATTCGGCGTTGCCGCTCGCTGCATTTCCTTGAAATTGGAATTGTCTGGGGAGGAACAACGATGACGATATCAACTGATCATAAGACGCCTAGGCGCGCCGCTTTTGCCAGCTGGCTGGGAAGTGCCGTCGAATATTACGATTTCTTTGTCTATGGGACGGCCGCGGCGCTGATCTTTCCGAAAATATTCTTTTCAGCGGAAGATCCGCAGACAGCGGCAATCGCTTCTTTTGCGACCTTCGGCGTGGCCTACATCATGCGGCCATTGGGTGCGGTGATCCTGGGTCACATCGGCGACAAGTTCGGTCGCAAAAAAGTGCTGACCTTCACGCTGCTTCTCATGGGATTCTCGACCTTTATTATCGGTTGCCTGCCGACCTATGGCCAGGCTGGCATCCTGGCTCCGATCCTCCTGGTTTTCGCGCGATTGCTGCAGGGTATTTCGGCTGCGGGAGAGCAGGCCGGAGCAAGCTCGATGACCCTCGAGCATGCTCCCGAGAACCGCCGGGCCTTCTTTACAAGCTTTACGCTGAGCGGGACACAAGCGGGCCTGATCCTTGCGACCCTCGTCTTCATTCCGTTGGGAACGCTGGACGAAGCCGCTTTGCTCTCATGGGGCTGGCGCATCCCATTTTTCCTGAGTTTCGCTGTCGTTATCGTCGGCTTCTGGGTTCGTCGAACGCTCGCGGAAACGCCCGCTTTCCTTGAAGAGACGAAGAAAGGCGATGTGGTCAGGCTGCCGCTGGTCTCGCTGTTTGCCAACTATTGGGCCGATGTGCTGCGTATCATCTTTGCCGCCTTGATTTCCGTGGTCAGCACGATTTTCAGCGTCTTCACGCTCTCCTATGCTGTCAACACCATGCATATCGATCGCTCGACGATGCTGACCGTTCTGGTGCTCGCCAACATCGTGGCGCTTGGCGCCATTCCGGCTTGGGCCATTCTGGCGGACCGAATCGGCCGCAAACCGGTCTTCATTTTCGGCGCCATCGGCTGCGCGCTTCTGATATGGCCCTATATCTGGGCAATCAGCCAGAATAACCTCACGCTCGTCTTCATCCTCGGCATTCTGCTCTCAGGTGTTGTTTACAGCGCATCCAACGGCATCTGGCCGGCGCTCTATGCGGAAATGTTCGACACCCGCGTGCGTCTGTCCGGCATGGCCGTCGGCACCCAGATCGGTTTTGCGCTTGGCGGCTTTGCTCCGACGATCAGCGCCGCCCTTATGGGCAGCGGTCCCATGGGATGGGTGCCGGTTGCCTTGTTTACCTCGATCACAGCCTTGATTGCCGCCATTTCCGCCGCAACCGCGACGGAGACTTATAAAACGCCGATCGATCAACTCGGCAAGGATGCGCGGCGCTTCGCAGGCTCGATGAACCACGCCGATCGGACGGTCTAGACGTCAGAAGCCGATCTGGACGATGACGTGTCGCGATCGCGGACAAGCTTGTTGAAAACCACCACGTGAATGGGATGAAACAATGAAAACCTCGATTGCGACCGTTTCGATCAGCGGTGACTTGAAGGAAAAGCTTCACGCCATCGCCAAGGCTGGTTTCGATGGTGTCGAGATCTTCGAGAACGATTTCCTCGCTTTCGATGAATCGCCACGCCAGGTCGGTCAAATGGTCCGCGACCATGGGCTGGAGATCACGCTCTTTCAGCCCTTCAGAGATTTTGAAGGCATGCCGGAGCCCTTGCGCAGCCGGACCTTCGACCGCGCCGAACGCAAGTTCGACCTGATGCAGGAGATGGGCACGGATCTCGTGCTTGTCTGCTCGAATGTTTCATCGGTCGCGATGGGGGGCATCGATCGCGCAGCGGCTGACTTCTACGAACTCGGGGAGAGGGCGGCCAAGCGCGGCTTGCGCGTTGGCTATGAAGCACTTGCCTGGGGCCGGCACATTCACGACCATCGCGACGCCTGGGAAATCGTCCGTCGGGCCGATCATCCGAATATCGGCCTCATTCTCGACAGCTTCCATACGCTCTCGCGCAAGATCGATGTCAATTCGATCCGGTCAATACCGAAAGAGAAGATCTTCATCATCCAGCTTGCCGATGCGCCGTTGATCGACATGGATCTCCTCTATTGGAGCCGTCATTTCCGCAACATGCCGGGCGAGGGCGACCTTCCCGTGCTTGACTTCATGAAAGCCGTCGCGGCGACAGGCTATGACGGCTATCTCTCTCTCGAAATTTTCAACGACCAGTTTCGTGGCGGCTCGCCGACCGCCATTGCCGTCGATGGCCGGCGTTCGCTCATTTATCTCGGCGACCAAGTGCGCCGCGCGGAAAGCAGCGGCCTTACCCTGCCGCCGATGCCGGCGCGCACCGAGGTGGAGGGCGTTGCCTTTATCGAATTTACCGTCGATGAAGCGGAGACATCCGTCCTCTCGGGTCGGTTGCGTGCCCTGGGCTTTCGCCATGTCGGGCACCACAAGAGCAAGCGCGTCGACGTCTTCCGGCAAGGCAATATCAATCTCGTCGTCAATACCGATCCGCATGGGTTTGCCGGCGTGTCCTATGCCCTGCATGGGCAGTCGGCCTATGCGATGGGATTGTGGGTGGATGATGCTGAGGCTGCGGTCGCACGGGCTGTCGCCCTCGGCGCCGAACGCTTTGAGCAGCCCCTGAAGCCTGGTGAAATAAAAATGCCGGCCATAAGAGGCGTCGGCGGCGGCATCCTTTATTTCCTGGATCGGGGGAGCGCGCTCGCTCGCATATGGGAGACCGAATTCGATCCGATCGACGACGATGCTGATCTCCGACCGGTCGGACTGACGGGAATAGATCATGTTGCGCAAACCATGAAATATGAGGAGTTGCTGACCTGGCTACTCTTTTACACCGCGATCTTGAAGGCGCATAAGACACCGATGGTCGACATTATCGATCCCGCCGGTGTCGTCCGCAGCCAGGTGGTCGAAAACGAGCCGGGAACTTTGCGTATTACTTTGAACGGTGCGGAAAATCGCAATACCTTGGCGGGACATTTCATTGCCGAGACTTTCGGCTCCGGGATTCAACACCTGGCCTTTTCGACCGACGATATTTTCGCGACAGCGGTAGCTTTGTCGAAAAATGGTTTTGCGACGTTGATGATCTCGCCCAATTATTACGACGATCTCGAGGCGAGATTCGGCCTGGAGCCGACCTTCACCGATCGTCTGAAGGCACATAATATTCTCTACGATCGAGACGATTATGGCGAATATTTCCAGCTCTATAGCCCGACCTATGGCGAAGGTTTCTTCTTCGAAATCGTTCAGCGCAGCGGCTATCGCGGCTATGGTGCGGCAAACGCCATTTTTCGCATTGCGGCGCTCCGGCGGCATCTGCGGCCAATTGGTGTACCGAAACTTTAGGCTCTCCCCATCAGCGCGAAGCCTATGTTAAAGCTTTGATCTTCAATGATGGGCCGGAGCGCCCAGGAAGACGGGCAGAGGGCATGACCAAATCGCAAGCGGCGAAGATAGAGCGTATTGCGCGAAAGAACGATCCAGACGCGACCAAAGAAAATATCCTCAAGATCGCAACCGAGGAATTTGTCGCGGCTGGCTTTTCCGGGGCGCGCGTCGACGAGATTGCCGAGCGCACCAAGACGTCCAAGCGCATGATTTACTACTATTTCGGTAGCAAGGAAGGGCTCTATCTCGCTGTCCTGGAGCAGGCTTACACGAAGATCCGCACGCTCGAGAGCGAACTCGATCTCGAAAACATGCCGCCCGTTCAGGCTATGGCGCAATTGATTGCAAGCACCTTTGATCACGATGATCAAAATCCGGATTTCGTCCGCCTGGTCAGTATCGAGAACATTCATCGCGCGGAGCATATGAAACGTTCGGTCGTCCTGTCGCAAATGAACATCGCGGTCATCGACATCATCTCACAAATTCTCGAAAGGGGTTATGCCGATGGCAGCTTCGTGCGCCGCGTCGATCCCGTCGATTTACACATGATGATCAGCGCGCAGTGCTTTTTTCGCGTTTCCAATCGGCATACTTTCGGAGCGATCTTCGAGCGCGACCTTTCATCAGAAGAATTGAAGAAACGTCACAAATCTTTGATAATAGACGCCATTCTTGCCTTTCTGAAAAATCCGTCCCCCGACTCGATCTGAATTCGCGTCAAACTGTTTGAGTTCCGTCGGCGGCTCCAGCCGGCATGCAAAACTGCGCCTCACGTTGACTTCACGTACTAGTTCGTACATTTTGTCGCAAAACCACGTGGCATAGCCTTATTTCGCTGCTCGGGAGGAAAAATTGAACACCCAAACCGCAATCGTTCCGCGTCAGCTTCGCGTCGGATTAATCGGCGCCGGCATTGGCCGGTCGCTCACGCCGGCCATGCATATGCGCGAAGGCGAGCATTGCGGACTGTCCTATCGCTACGACCTCATCGACCTGGATGCCCGCGGTCTATCGGTCTCGGATTTGCCTGCACTTATCGATGAAGCCGAAGCGCAGGGTTTTGCCGGTCTCAACATCACGCACCCTTGCAAGCAGGCGGCTGTTGCACTTGTGGATGAGCTATCGCCTGATGCCCAGACGCTGGGATCCATCAATACGATCACCTTTCATGGAAAGAGCAGGATCGGCCATAACACCGATTGGTGGGGCTTTGCTGAAAGCTTCCGTCGCGGGCTGGCCGGCGTTGCGCTTGGTCATGTCGTACAGCTAGGAGCAGGTGGCGCAGGTGTTGCCGTCGCGCATGCAACGGCCGAGATGGGCGCGCGCTCCATAGAGATATTCGATCTGGATCCCAAGCGTGCACAGGCTCTCGTGGAGCAGCTTCAGCCGGCACACGATGCCTGTCGTTTCTCGATCGGTCATGATCTTGTCGCCGCGCTTGATGCCGCGGATGGCCTGGTCCACGCAACCCCAACCGGTATGGATGCGCATCCGGGCCTACCGCTCGACAGACGGCTTTTAACGGAGCGCCTTTGGGTTGCCGAAATCGTTTACTTCCCGATAGAAACCGAATTGGTGAAGCGCGCCAAGCAGGCAGGATGCCGCGTACTCGACGGCGGCGGCATGGCGGTATTTCAGGCCGTAAAGGCTTTCGAACTATTCACGGGCATGCGTCCGGATGCGAACCGTATGATGCAGCACTTCAATTCGTTGCGCTCCTGACGAAAAGCCCGTTTATCCTCATCAAGCTGCTTTTCGCACCGATGGATCATCATTTGCATTTCAGAGCATGGAGATCATGCAAATGACTGTGGCTTTAAGTTCCATAAGATAGATTATCTGATATTTAGTTGTCGCAAAGTTAGAGTGTCCTGATCCTGCAAAGCAGGAATACCACTCTCCCCGCGTCAATGCCCGTCCCGGGCAACGTCGTCTTTCGGGACCGTATCCACCAGGTTCTTCCGATGGAAAATGAAGAGTCCGGCAAGGACGATGATAGCGGAGCCGATGATAATCTGGGTGTCCGGAATATCGCCGAAGAAAACGAAGCCCAGGACGATTGCCCAGACAAGCAGGCTATATTGGAGCGGAGCCAGCAGCGAAGCTGGCGCGAGCTTCAAGGATCTGGTTATCAGCATATGAGCGCTACCGGCGACAATGCCGAGGGCGAGCATCGCACCGAGATCGAGCGCTGATGCGGAACGCCAGTTGCCGATGCTAAGCGCCAATCCGGCAATAAGCGCACCGAGCGTCTGCCACGCGACGAGCGTCGCATCGCGTGTCTGCCGCAGCCGCCGTCCAAGCACCAGGGTCAATGAGAATGCGAGGCTGCCGCTGAGGCCGAAAAGCGATGGCCAGGAAAACATTGCCGCCGAAGGTCTGAGCGCGATCAATACGCCGATAAAGCCGACGAAAACCGCAAGCCAGCGCCGCCAGCCGATCCTCTCGTCAAGGAAGAAATGCGAGATCGCCGCCACATAGATAGGGCCGGCCATGTAGAAGGTCATGACATCGGCAAGCGGCAGATAGGCGACAGCGGCGTAAAAGAGAGCGACGTCGAGCGTCGCCATGACGACACGCAGAAGCTGCAGCGGCGGCCGTTCGAGGCGAAAAAGCGCGTCACTGCCCTGCCGCGCGATCATAGGCGCCAGAATAATGAACGAACCGAATGAGCGGATCACCAGAATCTGGCCGACGGAGAAACTCGCAACCAGCCACTTGCCCATGGCATCGTTCAGCGAAAACAGGAAGTCGCCGAGAAGCATCAGCAGCATGCCGGCAAGTACAAGATTGCCGCTTGTTACGGCTTTGCCCATGCGCATGCTGACTATCCTTGCGAATCCTGCATTTTACCACCTGCGCTTTAGCCGGTTTTGCCCCCTACCCGCAATGGATTTCCTCGTAGGCAGTTATTCCCAACATCTATCGGTTTCCAGCCATAGAAGCATCGGAGCGCTCGCCGTCGGCAGACGCGATCTTCCTCTAAAACTTGAGCGGATGTTTATAAATTCGTTTATATGATAACGTTTATGGAAGCGACGAGCCGAACCTCGCCAAAGGGAGACGCTCGATATTCCTACATGCTTTTCATTGTTGCATAACAGCCTGCCGATATTGTCCGCTTGCCGGGTGAGAGAAGATACATGATGCAGCCGCCGGATGGAGCGCCAGATCCTACGCACCGGGACCAAGACGTCGAAGACGAGCAGGTCCTTAAGCCATTTGAATTGCTCCAGGCCCGGTACCTGTCTCTCGCCGAGCGCTACGAATGGCTCGAAGCCATGATCAACTACGTACCGGACTATATCTATGCCAAGGACAGGAATGGCCGCTTCCTTTTTGCTAACCTGGCGATCGTCCTCAACAATGGCTTCAGGCATGTCGACGAGTTGATTGGACTTACCGACGCCGAAATTCACCCCATGGCCGATGCCTACAAGATCGAAGAAGTCGAACGGCAGGTAATGGAGAGCGGCAAGGCCGATCTCGGCGTCGAGGAACGGCGACTGAAGGGTGAAGGCTGGCTCATGATGTCGCGGGTGCCGCTACGCGACAGAAACGGCAACATCATCGGCGTCGTCGGCGCATCGCGCGACATTTCCGCTCGAAAACGGGCGGAAAAACTGATGAGTGCCCAGACGAAGCTTCTACAAGATGTGGCGCGCGGCGTTGATCTCGACGTATTTCTCAGGGAGTCCCAAGTCCTTCTTGAGGAATTGCTCAACGGCAGACGCGTGAGCTTCGTCCTCAATGGCGATCAAGCCGAACCGCTTGCCGGCGATATCCTGGAATTTCCCATTTTTTCGCGAGACGGCGGCCGGCATGGAGCCCTGGTGACGGTGCAAACCGATGGTGACGAGGCCGGGCTTATGGAATTCTTCGCCGGCATAGCGCAGACCGTGGGCATTGCCATCGATCGCCATCGCGACATCGCCCATATCGCCTATCTGGCTGAACATGACGCGCTCACCGGCCTGCCGAACCGCATGCTGCTCGACCGCAAGCTCAGCGCCCTCTTGGAAAAAGCGTCCCGACAACAAAGGTCATTGGCCGTGGCCTTTGTCGACCTCGATAATTTCAAGCTGGTGAACGACACCCTTGGCCACGCAGCCGGCGATGAATTACTGACCGTTGTCGCGCGGCGCATATCGACCCAAGTCGGCGAAGGCGGCGTTGTTGCGAGGATTGGCGGTGATGAATTCATCATCGTTCTGGAAGATCCGGCTGAGCCAATATATGAGAGGCTCGCGGCCGTCCTGGCGGACATTTCCCAGCCCATGATTGTACAAGGCGTCGAAATCCGGGTAGGCTGCAGCATCGGTGTCGCGTGCGCCATGGAGCATGGCACGACGGCTTCGGAACTCTTCGCAAATGCCGATATGGCGCTCTATCGTGCCAAGGAAGCGGGGCGCAATGCCATTCGCCTGTTCACGCCGGCGATGGCGGAGGACGCCCGCAACAAGCTGATCCGTATCGAAGAATTGCGACGCGCTGTGGAGCGGGACGAATTCGTGCTCCATTATCAACCGCAAAAGGAAGTTCGCAGCGGCAAGATCATTGGCGTCGAGGCCCTCGTGCGGTGGCAGCATCCTGTCGAGGGCTTGTTGTTGCCCGGTGTCTTCATTCCGCTCGCGGAAGAAACAGGGCTCATCGTCCCGCTCGGCGAAATCGTTCTGCGAAAGGCCTGCCAGCAAGCCCGTCTGTGGCAAGATCGCGGCCTGCCCGCACTGCGCATGGGCGTCAACGTATCTGCGCGGCAATTCCTGGAGAGTTCACTGACAAGCCATGTGGCATCCGCATTGCAATCGGCTGATCTCGACCCGCAATGGCTTGAGCTCGAACTGACGGAAAGCTTGATCATGCGTGACGTAGAAGGCGCCATCGAGCGGATGCATGAACTGAAAGAGCTGGGTGTCAGCCTCGCGATGGATGATTTCGGCACCGGATATTCAAGCCTGAGCACACTCAGGCGCTTTCCGCTTTCCCGGCTGAAGATCGACAGATCCTTCATTGCCGACATTCCCGAAAAGCCGGGCGATATGGCAATTACGTCCGCCATCGTATCGCTCGGCAGAACACTCGATCTGGAAGTCGTGGCGGAAGGCGTCGAGACCGAGGAGCAGGCCCGTTTTCTCGAAGGCGCCGGATGCGAATTGCTTCAGGGCTATCTGTTTGCCCGGCCCCTTCCCTCCTCCGAGATCGAAAGCCTGATTACCGGGACCGTTTCTAAAGCTGTGTAGATATTCGCACGGGGCAGCTCCCCGCACGCGGATGCCTCTCAAGGAAATGTCGCCATCTCGATCCAGTTCGCACCTGCATTGACCGGGTATCGCCCCACCAATGCGAGACCGCCATCGGATTGGTCGATGGCGTAGACGGACAGCCGGTCGGATTTCTCTCCCGATACGACGAGGAACCGGCCTGATGGGTCGATGCGGATGCCGCGCGGCTGCTGCTCGGTCGGATAATTCGTGACGTAAGTCAGCCTTCCGTTATCCACATCGATTTTCAATAGCGCAAGCCGGCTGGTGGTCCTTTCCGTCGTATAAAGAAATCTGCCGTCCGGTGTGATGCCGATATCTGCGGCCCAGATTTTCGGCTCGCCGTTGTCTGGTGAGACTGCATCCGGTGCTAGGCCAGGCGACAGGCCCGCATCCTCGGGAATGGATGCGACGCTCTCGACCTCTCTCAATGTGCCCCTATCGGCATCGAGCGCATAGTGGACGACATGGCCGGTCAGCTCCGTCAGAACGTAGACGGCCTTATTATCCGGCGACACGACGATATGCCGCGGGCCAAAGCCCTTGCCGGTCAGGACCTGAGCCGGATCGTTCGGCTTCAGTATCCCGGTCTCAGGGTGTAGGATGAATTGCTGCACGGCATCGGAGCCGAGATTGGTGACAAAGACATATTTGCCTGTCCGATCAGTGACGATCGAATGGGCGTTGCGGCCGGTTGCGATCACTTGCTGGGCTCGCGCGGTGACGAGCCCATTCTTGTCGATGAGCAGCACGGCGATCTTGTTGCCGCCATAAGAGGCAGCCAATAGAAGCCCGCCTGTCGGGTCGAGGGCAACATAGGCCATGCTGTCGGGCAGCGCTGCGGCCGCCTCCTGCCTTAATCTGCCGCTTTCGGGGTCGATCGCCAGCGTCAGCACCCGGTAAGGCTGCGCACGGATAACGGCGTAAAGATGTCGCCTGTCGGGGCTGACAGCCATCGGCATGACCATCGCGCCGACATCCATGCTGGATATCGCCGTGAGCGCACCTGTCGCTCCATCCATTCGATAGGCATCGATCGTTCCGGCAATTGCCGCAGAGACATATACGAACGTGCGATGCACACTGGAAGAAGGCTGAATCACGGATCACCTCGTCCGAGCATCAGGGCCGGTTCCATCGGCGGCGATGCGGATCATCTGGAAAATAGATACTGCTATCCATCGAATGCGCGAAAACCAGATGGTCGCCACAGCGCCTCGATCCGGCTGGCCAAACAGACGGAACATCCCTTTCGAAGAATCGACCGCTATCGTATGACATAATATGACAGCAGCACCCTGTCGAGCATTATTGCTCCTGCAGCTCGGCGAGACGGCGATAGCGACGCTGGCTCGCCATCATATGCGCACGCATCGCTTGTCGCGCGCGTTCTGGATCTTGATCGGCGATCGCCGCTAAAATCTCCGCATGCTCTGCATGAACCTTCTGCAGATAGGCGCGGTCATTCGCCTCGGGCAATGTCGGAAACTGCTGGCGCGGAATGGTTCGTGTTCCGAAATGCCGAAGCACGTCGACATAGAACCGGTTATTCGTCGCAGCCGCGATCGCCATATGAAACTCATAGTCCGCTTCGACGGTCGACAGCCCCTGCTCTATCAGCTGCGCCATCTTACGGTTGGCCGTTGCAATCGCGGCCTCCTGTTCGGCCGTCCTGCGATAGGCGGCGATGGCTGCCGCCTCGCCTTCCGCCGCCATGCGGAATTCCAGCAGTTCCAGCGTTTCGGGGATACTCTTGACCTCGACCGGCGTCAGCAGCAGCCCAGACCGCGTCGGTGTGTCGGAAACGAATACGCCCTTGCCCTGAACCGGCGTGACGAGGCCTGCCGCACGAAGATCTGCAATCGCCTCGCGCACGACGGTCCGGCTGACGTCGAATGCAGCCTCAAGCTGCGGCTCGGTCGGAAGCTGGTCGCCGGCCCGAAGCTTGCCGCTCTCGATCTGCAAGCGCAATTCGTCGATGACCCTTTGTGCCAGCCTTTGCCGTGTCCGGGCATTTGTCGTCATTCCCAATTCCCGACCCATTTCTTGGCCTTCAACCGCAGTCGCTTCTCATCGTCAGCAAGTCATCATACGAATAGTCTTAACATCAGGCGCGTCGAATGCAATTGGGCCAGGCGGGCCCATCAGATTTCCCAGTCAGAACTATATGCCCTGGATCTCAATTTCGACGACAATTCCAGCTGTACCTCGATCGTCTTCTGCAGCCTTGCCTGGAGACTGTCGGACGAGATGGTGCCGTCTAACCAATCCCGCTCGGTGGCGTAAACGACATAGGGATTGATCACGCATTTGAAATCGAGCATCAGCGACGTGGCCAGACTTCCATAAGCCATATAGCTGTGCGGAAGCCCACCGGAGCAGATGAAAGTGACGATCTGATCGAACCAGGCCGATTTTTGTCCGCTGGCGCCTGTCGCACCGGTAAGTTCGATCAGGCTCTTGGCAGCACTTCCCACCGACCAATTATAAATGGGTACCGCAAGCAAGACACCATCCGCATCGCGAATTGCACGATACAGCCGGTCGTATGAAGGATGTTCATAGCATTTCAAATTGTCAAAAGCGGGCAACTCCAGATGCTGAAGATCGATAAACTCGACTTCGCATCGCCTCTCTCGCAACAAATTTTCAGCCTCGCGAGCCATGCGGCGGCTCCTGCTTTTCGGATCAAGGCTGCATGAAAGGATGGTGATCTTCAGAGGATCCATTGCCTATTCACTCCAGCATCATCGTTACGAGAAGAGGTTTTAAGTATGCGTCATGACGGCGAGACGGCCCCCCTCACCAAAATCCTACCGGCTAGGCAGTCTATGAATATGATCCTGAAAATAGCAATGCGCCGCCCCGTCATTGCGGTAACGCGGCCAGAGAGCCTCAGATGTCCTTGGGGCGCCGTGAACGGGCTATTTCCCTTTTGACCAACCTATGCAAAGTTGTACGCATGACAGGAACAGCCGCGTCGTAACGGAAGTTGGCGAATAGATTTGAGGTCTGGCAAGGTATTGATCGCGTGGGCAGCGCTGCCGCCCCTACCGGGCTTGCCTGACAGTCTCGGAGGGCATTTCTCCGAAGGATTGATAATATAGCGCTGCGAACCGCCCCATATGGGAAAATCCCCAATCGCGCGCTATGTCGGCCACAACCCGCGGGCGGTTCGATTGCGTCAAGGCCTTACGCGCGCCTTGCAGGCGTATCTCGCGCAGATAGCCGAGGGGCGTCATGTTCTTGAACTGCTGAAATGCGGTCTGTAAAGATCGCACGCTTGTTCCGCTCTCGCGCGCAATATCGGCGATCTTGATGTCCGCACCTGCATTTACGTGCATATATTCCATTGCGCGCTTCAACTGCCTCGGGATTGCCGGCGATGCCGGCCCTTGCAACTGCGGCGTATAATTGTGCGGCACAGTCTCAAGCAGAGCAATCATCATTGCCTGCAAAAGGCATTCGGTGAATGAAGCGGAGGATTTTTGTTGGCCGGCCGCTGTGAGGTCCTGCCAGATCAAGTTTCCAAGCGCGGCAATCTGCATCCCTCGCCCCGATGTCAAATCGACCGGGCCGGCGAATTCCAGATCAGAGCGCACCGGTGCGTCCAGCAGCGTGCTGAGCTGCCGTATCATGGCCGCCTTTTCGAATGCGATGCCCATATGGCTCCGCTGCTCGAAAAACGTGAGCCGGCTGAAAGAAGACATATCGGCCACAAGTCCCCTGCCCGGCTCCGATTCCAATTGCAGCCCAGCGGCGTCGACAAGCATCTTGCCGGCGGTCGGCAGATAAAGGCCGTAGGCTTCGGGGCCACCGGGCAGCATAACGCTCATGCCAGAATGACATTTGCCGCGCCAGACGCTGCAGGAGCCGATCGTATAGTGGCGGTCTTCCACCGAAATCGCACCGCGGCGATGGAGAGGTTCGACAATCGCGGGAAACAGGGTTCTCGCGTAATGTGCGGTCATCTCCTCGGCATCGGCTTTCTCGATTTGGGACACCGAGCACGTCGCGTAAGTCAAATGTTCCCCTCATAGCGCTGCGTCTGCAGATTACCTTTTTAGCCTTCGGTCATCTGCCTCGAAAATACATCCTCGCTTACGCCCCCGAAGAAAATAGCGCCATAAAACTAGAAAAATCAATGGCTCATCGAATAAGTATGATAATTACAACCATGCGGACGCATCGCAACGTGAGTATATATTTTCTTCCTGCTTATATTATTTCATAATATGATCGGACGCATTGAGATATATTTCATATTTAAAGAATGCCTCTCGTTAATACGTTAACTTTTCAGCCGAGACGGCACATGATGCCTGAATATACAGGCAATCATCCGAGCCTCTTGACGGAATGTTATCGATAACATAGCCTCCTCCTATCGAAGCTTTGGGAGGAGCAGGATGGACGACGAAAAGCTGCTCGCATTTTCCGACATCACCAAGGAATTTGGCGGAACACGAGCCCTGTCGAACGTGTCGCTCGACTTGCAGCGCGGCGAAATCCTTGCGCTTCTCGGGGAAAATGGCGCGGGCAAATCGACCCTCATCAAGACATTGGCTGGCATCTACAAGCCGGATGGCGGGCAGATCCTGTTTCGCGGCAAACCCTATCATCACCGCCCGCCACAACCCAATCAACGCCAACCGGTCGCCTTCATCCATCAGGATCTCGGACTGATCGAATGGATGACGGTGGGCGAGAATGTCGGGCTCGCGCAGGGCTATTCCCTGCGCGGTAAATTGATCGACTGGCGCGCCACGGAGCGACGTACCGCCGAGGCACTGAAGCTCGTCGGCTGCGATTTCGATCCGTCGACCCGCGTACAGGAGCTGACCCGCACCGAGAAGTCGCTGGTCGCAATCGCTCGGGCGCTTGCCGTCGAAGCCGACGTGCTGGTGCTTGACGAACCTACGGCCAGCCTGCCCGCCGACGAGGTCGAGAAACTCTTTGCCGCCATCCGCCCGCTGAAAGAGCGCGGCGTGGCTATGATCTATGTGTCTCATCGCCTCGACGAGATCTTCCGTATCGCCGACCGCGTTGCCGTCTTACGTGACGGTCAGCTGGTCGGCCAGAAGCCAGTCTCCGAGACAACACCGGATGAACTCATCCGCATGATCGTCGGGCGCAAGGCGGACCAGCTTTTCGTCAAGGCAGAAAGAAGCGCTGGCCCCGCCATCGTTTCCGTAAAAGAGCTTTCCTGCCGCGGCGCGGGACCCGTGTCCTTCGATATCCGAAAGGGCGAATTGCTTGGTCTCGTCGGCTTGCGCGGCGCCGGCCAAGAACTGATCGGACGCACCCTCTTCGGCTGCGAGCCGTCGCAGGGCAGCGTTCGCTTGAATGGGGCAATACCCGATCTTTCCAGCACAGTCGCAGCGATGGCTTCAGGCATCGGGCTGATCGCCCGCGATCGGACCGAAGAGTCCGTCGCCATGTCGCTCAGCCTGCGTGAAAATACGTTCCTCAATCCGGGCGCCTCCGGACGAAGCCTGTTTTCGTTCCTGTCGCCACGCCGCGAAGCCGAAGCCGCCTATTCTCTCGGCAGCCGCGTCGGCCTCAGACCCAATGACCAGAGCCTTACTATCGAAGCCCTATCCGGCGGTAATCAGCAGAAGGTCGTCGTCGGACGATGGCTGGCGACGGGCCGCAAATTGCTGATCGCCGAAGATCCGACCGCCGGCGTCGATGTCGGCGCCAAGGCCGACATCTATCGGCTGATCGCCGAGGCGGTCGAGGCAGGCCTTGCCGTGCTCGTCGTCTCCACCGATTTCGAGGAAATCGCTCACATCTGCCATCGTGCCCTGGTGTTTTCGCGCGGGAGGATCGTGCGCGAACTCAGCGGTGCCGACCTCACAACACCGGCGGTCATCGCCGCCGCATCAGCATCCGAAGCGGCCTGAACCGGAGGAGAACACCATGCAATCGATCGAATCCAACGCGCTCGAGCCAACCCGCGCCGAGCTTTCGGCCATGAGCTTCGGCCAGAAGATCCAGCGCCTGCTGCCTGTCTATGGCCTCGTCATCCTGACGGTCTTCTTGATCCTGCTTTTCTCGATCCTGCTGCCGCAGACGTTCCCGACGATGCTCAACCTGCGTTCGATCGTTTCCGACAAGACGATCATCGCCATCCTGTCGCTGGCGGCCATGATCCCGATGGCGGCTGGCCGCATCGACCTGACGATCGGCTATGGCATCGTGCTCTGGCACGTGCTGGCGATCAGCCTTCAGACGATGTTCGGGCTGCCTTGGCCGGTTGCCGTCTTGATCGTCATCGCGCTTGGCGCGCTGACCGGCTTTCTCAACGGCCTGCTGGTAGAAATCGCCAAGATCGACAGCTTCATAGCAACGCTCGGCACGGGCACGGTCCTCTACGCCATCGCACTCTGGCATACAGGCGGACGGCAGGTGGTGGGCATGCTGCCGCAAGGGTTTTATGCGCTGAACGGCACCATGGTCTTCGGCCTGCCGATCACCGGCATCTATGTTCTGGCACTTGCCTTCGTCATGTGGATCGTCCTCGAATATCTGCCGATCGGCCGCTACATCTATGCGATCGGCGCCAATCCGAAGGCTGCCGCGCTCAACGGCATTCCCGTCCGCCGCTTCGTCATCGGCGCCTTCGTCACCTCGGGCACGCTTGCCGCCTTCGCCGGCGTCCTGCTTGCCTCCAAGCTGCGTATCGGCCAGGCAAGCGTCGGGCTCGAATATCTGCTGCCCGCGCTGGTCGGTGCGTTCCTTGGCTCGACAACGATCAAACCCGGCCGCGTCAATGTCTGGGGCACGATGATCGGCGTCATCATCCTGGCGGTCGGTATCGCCGGCATCCAGCAGTTTGGCGGCTCCTTCTATGTCGAGCCTCTGTTCAACGGCGTCACCCTGCTCGTCGCGATCGGTATTGCCGGTTACGCCCAGCGCCGCCGCAGTCATGCAGGACGCATGGCACCAGCCCAGGCACCGCAACTTTCCGCCAAGACGGCGGAGAAATGAAGATCATCCGAAGTTCGAATGTCCAAAGGGAGGAGAAGACATGAACCGTAGACAATTCCTGCAGGCCACGACAGCGATCCTGGTGCTATGCGCCGGCCAGGCCTATGCCGACCCGTTGGCGGATGCGAAGGCCGTCGTCGAGAAATATGCGACACCGGTGACCAAATGGGACGGACCAACCACCGGCCCGAAGGCACAGGCCGGCAAGACCATCGTCGTGCTAGCGGGCGACCTGAAGAATGGCGGCATTCTCGGCGTCAGCAACGGTGTCGAGGAAGCAGCAAAGGCGATCGGCTGGGAGGTGAAGGTTCTTGATGGCGCCGGTTCCATCGGCGGACGCACGGCAGCTTTCGGTCAGGCCATAGCCCTGCAGCCTGCCGGCATCATCATCGATGGCTTCGATGCCGTCGAACAGGCGCCGGCACTGGAACAGGCAAAGGCCGCCAAGATCCCGTTGGTCGCCTGGCATGCCGGCCCGACCATCGGCCCGGACGACAAGAACGGTCTTTTTGCCAACGTCAGCACCGACGCCATGGAAGTCTCGAAAGCCGCTGCCGATTGGGCCTTCGTCGATGCCAAAGGCAAGCCGGGCGTCATTATCTTCACCGACTCCACCTATGCGATCGCCATCGCAAAGGCGGACAGGATGAAGCAGGAGATCGAGCGGCTGGGTGGCAAGGTGCTCGAATATGTCGATACCCCGATCGCCGAGACATCGCAGCGCATGCCGCAGCTAACCACCTCGCTGCTGCAGAAATACGGTGACAGCTGGACGCATTCGCTTGCGATCAACGACCTCTATTTCGATTTCATGGGTCCTTCGCTCGCCTCCGCCGGCAAGAGCGGCACCGACGCGCCGATCAACGTCGCAGCCGGCGACGGCTCGCAATCGGCCTATGAGCGTATCCGCGCCGGCCAGTTCCAGAAGGTTACGGTGGCCGAACCCCTAAATCTCCAGGGTTGGCAACTGGTCGATGAACTCAATCGCGCTTTTGCCGGCGAAAAATGGTCTGGGTACCTGTCACCGCTGCATGTCGTGACGGCAGACAATATCCAATCCGATGGCGGCCCGAAGAACACCTTCGATCCGGACAACGGTTACAAGGACGAGTACAAGAAAATCTGGGGTAAGTGATCTCAGTCAAAAGAGGTGGCGCGGCGGCGAGCCGCGCTGCTTTCGCCAGACAGGTTAAACTTGGCGGCTGCTGTCCCGTGCAATCAGTTGCGGTAAAATCCTGACATCGGAAACCGGCTGCGTGCCTTCGATAATATCCAAAATCAATTGCGCGGTCCGCTCGCCAATTTCACGCGCGAAGGCGTTGATCGTCGTCAAGGTCGGCACGCAGACCTCGCCGATCTCATAATTGCCAAAACCGCCGATGGAAAAGCGCTCAGGCACGGGAATTCCTAGCCGACGACATTCGGTAAGCGCACCATAGGCGGCAAGATCCGAGACGCAGACGACGGCTTCCGTATCGGGATAGAGCTCGATCAGCTTCGCCATGGCATTGGCGCCTTCCCGCATCGAGATCGGCGGCGATCCGGCTGCGATCAATCTCGATGCATCAAGGCCATGTGCCTGCATGGCAGCGACGAAGCCGAGCCGGCGTTCGCTGCCGCGCGAATCTCGCTGGACATCGCCGCCAATGAAGGCGATGCGGCGACAGCCGAGTGCGACGAAATGATCGACCATATCGCGCATGACGGCTCGGTTGGAAAAGCCGACATAGTGGCCGATCGGATCGGTCGGGATATCCCAGGTTTCGATCACCGGGATTGCCACGGTCTGAAGGAGTTTCCGCGCACGCTCCGTGTGAGTGCCGCCGGTTACGACGATCGCCTGCGGCTTGCGGCGAAGCAGCTGCTCGATCAGCCGCTCCTCCTCCTCGACATTGTAGTTCGTGTAGCCAAGCAGGATTTGCATGTCCCGCTTGGACAAAGTATCCGAGAGGCCGCCGACCGTATCGGCGAAGTTGGCATTGTTGATGGAGGGAATGGTAACGGCGACGAAGCCTGACTTTTGCGAACGAAGGTTGGACGCTGTGCTGTCGAAGACATAGCCCAGCTCTTCCGCCGTTCGCAGGATCGCTTCGCGCGTCTCCGGACTGACCAGGCTATCGGCCTTGAAGGCACGCGACACGGTCATGGGAGAAACTCCCATGACGCGGGCTATGTCGGCCATGGTCGGCGTTTTGCGATCGTTACTCATCAATGGCCCATGTTATCGTTACCATCAGAGTAATATGCCTCTTCCCAGGATGGCAAGAGACCATCCAAGATGTCCCGCCAAACGAGCACGGAGCCTTGCTGCCCGCGCCGGAAACGTCGTGCGAAAGCGGTCTACAGCTGGAACTCATGTGCCAGCGTCACATGATGATGGATGCGTCCTTCGAAAAAGCGTGAGAGAACCGCTTCCGTCGCTGCACGCGCCTCGGTGCGCACCGGGCTCGCAAGAGCCTTCTCCACGGCGGCCATGTCCGGATAGTTCACGGCTAAAATCATCGGAAACTCCGGGGCGCCTTCATCGCGTGCCTCGGCAAAGGTAACCCGCACGTCGAGGGCACCTGGAAACTGCTTCCACTTCGGCAGGATGGTTTCCATGACGGCCGTCCGAAACGCCTCTGCCTCCCCTTCCTTGACCTTGCCTTCGAATAATGCGTATCGGGTAATCATCCAGCGATCTCCTTGTTCGGCCCCTTGAAGAATTCCATCAATGCCGCCTGATCTTCACCGCCAAGACCGGAAGCCGTCAGCATGCGGTGTATCTCGGTACAGACCGCCGTCAGCGGCATGGCGGTATTGGTCCGGCGGGCCAGATCCTGAGCGCCGTTTAGATCCTTGACCATATTGTCAATCCGTCCGGTGCGGCGGTAATCCTTGGCGACGTAGCGCGGCATATATTCCTGCAGGATGGCGCTGTCGGCCCGCCCGCCCTTCAGCGCCTGCGGGATTTTCGTGGCATCGACGCCGGCGTCGAGCGCCAGTTGCGTCGCTTCCGCGACCGCAAGGAAATTCAAGGCGCAAAGAACCTGATTGATGAGCTTCGTGGTCTGACCCGCCCCGACGGGACCCATATGCGTATAGTTCGAGGCCACATGGCGCAGGACTTGATGCGCATCCGCGACATCCTGCTCGCTGCCGCCAGCCATCAGCGTCAATTGTCCGATCAGGGCCTTTGGCGCTCCACCGGACAGCGGACTGTCCACCCAGCGCAGCCCCTTTTCCGCAGCCGCTGCGGCAAGAGCCTTTGTCGCATCGGGGTCGATCGACGACATGTCGATAATCAGCGTTCCCGGCTTGGCACCGGCAGCAACACCTTCGAGCCCGAATACCGCGGCATGGACGATCTTCGGCGAATTGAGGCTGAGGACGACGAAATCGGAAACGGCAGCGGCTGCCGCTGCACTCGGGGCTGCCGTGGCGCCTTTTGCGGTCAACACCGCAACCTTCTCCTTGTCGAGATCGAAAACAGTCAGCTGATTGCCGGTTTCCGCCAGGCGGGCGCCGATCGCTCCGCCCATAGCGCCGGCGCCGATCAGCGCTACCTTGTTGCTCATGATTGCGTCTCCTCCAATGCAATTAAGATGGCCGCCAAGACTTGATCCAGCGGCTGATCGATATCGACGGTGATCGCCTGCTCGTCGGCGCCCGGCAGCTCGAGGGTTGCAAATTGACTGTCGAGCAATGCCGGCGGCATGAAATGATCCCGTCTTGCCTGCATGCGTCGAAGAATGGTCTGCCTCGTTCCGGCAAGGTGAACGAAGCAAACCGGCGCGTCGACAACCTCGCGAATCCGGTCGCGATAGATGCGCTTCAGCGCCGAACATCCGATCAGCGTCGTATCCTGCGCCAAAGCCAGGTATTGACCGACTTTGTCGAGCCAAGGCCAGCGATCGGCGTCGGTCAACGGTATGCCGGCACTCATCTTGGCGACATTGGCGGACGGATGAAGATCATCACCATCGGCATAGATGCCTCCAAGGCGAGCGGCCAGCGCCGACCCGACCGACGACTTGCCGCAGCCGCTGACGCCCATGATGACGAAGCGGCGCGGCAGAGCGCCATCAGAGCGATGCCGTGATGCCGCCGTCGACATAGAGCACATGACCGTTGACGAAGGAGGAGGCATCGGAAGCAAGGAAGATGCAGGCACCGACCAGTTCTTCGACACGGCCCCAGCGGCCGGCCGGCGTGCGCTTTTCGAGCCATGCGGAAAAGTCTGCATCGGCAACGAGGGCCGCATTCAATGGCGTAGCGAAATAGCCTGGGGCAATGGCGTTGCATTGCAGCCCATACTTCGCCCAATCCGTTGCCATGCCCTTGGTGAGATTGCCGACGGCACCCTTGGTTGCCGTGTATGGCGCAATCGAGGGCCGCGCCAGCGCCGTTTGTACGCTGGCGATATTGATGATCTTTCCAGCGCCGCGCTTGATCATGTGCCGGGCGACAGCCTGGCCGACATTGAAGACGCTCGATATATTCGTCCGGAGCAGCCGCTCGAAGGCATCGGCAGGAAAATCCTCGAGCGGCGTGCGAAACTGCATGCCGGCATTGTTGACGAGAATGTCGATCGCGCCGATCTCCGCCTCGAAGGCATCGACGGCCTGACGCGTAGCCTCATGGTCAGTGGCGTCGAAGGCCAGCTGATACGCCTTGCTGTCGAAGCTTTCAGCCGCCGTGGCGAGCTTGTCCTTGTCACGCCCATTGAGCACCAACTCGGCGCCGGCGGCCGCTAAACCTTTCGCGAGTGCAAGCCCGATACCTTGGGAAGAACCCGTCACCAGGGCGCGCCGTCCCTTCAGATCAAAAAGACCAGCAGACATTGTTTCCTCCGTTTTTATCTCGACAATGGCCGTCTCCCCTGTTTATGTTATCGATAACATTTGATGTCAAGGGAGGACATACAAGATGAGCAAGCCACCAATCCTGCAGATTGGCCCCTACCCACAATGGGATCAAGAGCCGCTCGACGCAGCCTTTCAGGTTCATCGCTATTTCGACGCCGCTGACAAGGACAGATTACTCGCCGAGGTCGGACCATCGATCAGAGGCATTGCGACACGCGGCGAACTCGGCGCCAACCGTGCCATGATCGAAGCCTGCCCCAAACTGGAAGTCATTTCGGTCTATGGCGTCGGCTTCGATGCCGTCGACCTGCAAGCCTGCCGCGAGCGCGGCATTCGCGTCACCAACACCCCTGACGTCCTGACCAATGATGTCGCGGATCTGGGAATTGCGATGATGCTCTGCCTTTCGCGCGGCATGATCGGGGCAGAGACATGGGTGCGTGACGGCAGTTGGGCGCAAAAAGGGCTCTATCCCCTCAAGCGCCGCGTCTGGGGACGGCGTGCCGGCGTGCTCGGTCTGGGCCGCATCGGCTTTGAGGTCTCCAAGCGCCTGAAGGGCTTCGACATGCAAATTGCCTATTCGGACGTCGAGGCGAAATCTTACGCGTCCGACATGACCTTTGTCGCCGATCCGGTCGAGCTCGCGACACAATCGGATTTCCTGTTCGTCACGCTCGCCGCGTCGGCGGCGACGCGGCATATTGTCGGTCATAAGGTGATCGAGGCGCTCGGCCCGGAAGGCATGTTGATCAACATTTCCCGCGCGTCCAATATAGACGAAGACGCCCTACTCGATGCGTTGGAGACCGGCAAGCTCGGATCAGCAGCGCTCGACGTCTTTGAAGGCGAGCCAAAGCTCAATCCGCGCTTCCTGGCACTCGACAATGTGCTGCTGCAGCCCCACCATGCCTCCGGCACGGTCGAGACGCGCAAGGCCATGGGTCAACTGGTGCGCGACAATCTCGCCGCTCATTTCGCCGGCCAAGCGCTGCCCACACCCGTTCTTTGAGGAGGAAGATATGAAGGCCATCATCGCCCACGCCGCCAAGGATGTGCGGATCGAGGATTATCCTGAGGAAGAACCGGGTGCAGGAGAAGTGAAGCTGAGGCTTGCAACCGGCGGCGTCTGCGGCAGCGACCTGCATTATTATCATCACGGCGGTTTCGGCACTGTTCGCCTGAAGGAACCGATGATCCTCGGGCATGAAGTCAGCGCGACCGTGACCGCGCTCGGCCCGGGCGTGCAGGGGCTCGACATCGGCCAACTCGTTGCCGTTTCCCCCTCCCGCCCCTGTCGCACCTGCCGCTATTGCCTGCAGGGATTGCCCAATCAATGCCTCAACATGCGCTTCTATGGCAGCGCCATGCCCTTCCCGCACATACAGGGTGCCTTCCGCGAGACGCTCGTCGCCGATGCCATCCAATGCGTGCCGGCCGATGGCCTGACGCCGGGTGAAGCGGCCATGGCGGAACCTTTGGCCGTGACCTTGCATGCCACGCGGCGCGCCGGCGAACTTCTCGGCAAACGCGTTCTCGTGACCGGCTGCGGTCCGATCGGCGTCCTCTCGATCCTGGCCGCACGCCGCGCCGGTGCCGTCGAGATCGTCGCGACCGATCTTTCGGATTTCACCTTGTCGCTTGCCAGGCAAGCAGGTGCCGACCGGGTCATTAACACGAAGGACGAACCTGAAGCGCTTGCCCCCTATTCCTCCGAAAAGGGCACGTTCGATGTGCTCTATGAATGCTCGGGCGCGGCAGCAGCCCTCGCCGGTGGCATTGCGGCACTGAGACCGCGAGGAATCATCGTACAGCTTGGGATCGGCGGCGACATGAGCCTGCCGATGCTGGCGATTACGGCCAAGGAGTTGGAACTGCGTGGCTCTTTCCGCTTTCATGAAGAGTTTGCGGTTGGCGTCGATCTGATGCGCAAGCGCCTTATCGATGTGCGGCCGCTCATCACCCACACAGTACCGCTTGCCGATGCGATCAGTGCTTTCGAGATCGCGTCGGATCGAAGCCAGGCCATGAAGGCGCAGATCGCCTTCAACTGAGCGAAAGCGGTGCGAAATCCACTCGGTTGAAGCTGATGAGGGGGTTCGCGCCCGTTCAGTCTAGGTCGGCGCCGATCGCTTTGAGCGCGGCGCGGGCAACCTGTTCGTCCTGCTCGCCGGAACCCGAACCGACGCCGATGCCGCCGAGAAGCGCGCCGCCGACGCGGATCGGCAAACCGCCGCGCAACCCCGTCATCCCGCCGTCGGTGGCGATTGCCAGCGGCACTCGCGCATCGTCCGGCAGCGAATGGCTGGGAGCGCCGATGGAGGCAGCCGTCTGTGCTTTAGCACCGGCGCTTTTCAGCGACTGAAAACGCGAACCGCGCATGCGGAAGCAGCCGAGCGTCACGCCGGATTGATCGACGATGACGATGCATTGCGGCTGGCCCATCGCGGTCGCAGCTGAAATGGCGGTATTCAACAAGGTCATCACACCTTCGTCACTCAAGACGCTCGACGTCAGAACGTGGCTCATGCACTATCCTCCTCATTGCGGACTCATCGAGATATGTTATCGATAACAGATCAACGCACGATCTAACATTACGGGAGGTATTGTCACAATGTCGTTCTTCGAAATCATCGACCCGGCCTTTGGGAAGTTTGTTCTTGGCAATGCTCCTGTCAAGCAGATCGCCACCGGTTTCGACTGGGTGGAAGGCCCTGTCTGGTTCGGAGATCTGAATTGCCTGCTGTTTTCGGATATTCCCAACAACCGCATCATGCGCTGGATACCAGGGCTCGGCACCAGCATCTTTCGCGAACCTTCGAATTTTTCGAACGGCCATACGCGTGACCGGCAGGGCCGGCTCGTCAGCTGTGAGCATGGCGCCAGGCGTGTCACGCGCACCGAATATGACGGCTCCATCACGGTGATCGCAGATCGCTACCAGGGCAAGCATCTGAATTCACCTAATGATGTGATCGTCGCCTCGGACGGTGCGATCTGGTTTACCGATCCGCATTACGGCATCGCGACGGATTACGAGGGATATAAGAGCGATCAGGAGCTGCCGTGCAATGTCTACCGGGTCGATTCAACGGGGTCGATGCAGGCCGTGCTGACGGATTTCAATTGCCCGAACGGGCTTGCCTTCAATCCTGACGAGACGAAGCTTTATGTCGCTGATACCGGTCGCATGCATAGCAACGATCCGCAACATATCCGGGTCTTCAACGTCGGCCAAAACTGGCAGCTCTCCGGCGGCGAGGTATTTCATGCGATTTCGCCGGGCTGTGCTGACGGTATGCGCTTCGACAGCGACGGCAATCTCTGGTCTTCGGCAGCCGACGGCGTGCATTGCATCGCGCCCGACGGCCATCTCATGGGCAAGATCCTGGTACCGGAAACAGTGTCCAATCTCTGCTTCGGCGGTCGCGGCAAGCACAAGCTTTTCATGACGGCAACGACAAGCGTCTACGCGATCTCCTTGAACCGAAGCGGCGCACTGTGACAGCGGCGCAAAGGCGTCGGGTGAAATAGGGCGGCCCTAAATCATGCCTAGGACCATCCTGCCCTGAAATCTGAGGTGACGGCAAAGCACTCGTCACGGAGCGATTGCCGTGTCGGCCCGCAACAGACGATCTCAGCGTAAATCGGCCTGCGGCCTGGAGCACGAAGCGGCATGCGTGATCGGCGCCATATTGGCGGACAAGGCACGCTCCTGCCGGCGCGCGGCATCCTGCAGCAGGCTTGCCATTCCAGTCACGGAAATGCGATCCGCGCGCATGACCTGGCGGATCAGCGGATCTTTGAGAACTTCGGCGATCGTCAAGTCCCTTTGGGTCATGGTTACCTCCTGTTCGTTGGAGCAGAAGATAAGCCGCTTTGTTAGCAGTGCGATGTCAGAACCCGGACAAAAACAAGGCATTTCGTTCGATTTTGTTACAGAATAATTGCAAAACCCAAAGCGGTACATATTCCAAAATTACAATAGGACCCTAGTTGACCGCTGGGAGAGGTTGATTTCCTTGAAATCGGCCGAACTGGGAGGGGCCGCCTGCTCCGCGAGGATGCAACGTTTTGGAATATCCAAGCCATAATTTTGCAACTTTTGCGCTTATCATCACGCGCTGCAGGGGGATTTTAAGATTAACTATCGACGATTGGCCGTGCTATGTATTCCTCAGATCAGACCACAGAAGATGAGCGTCTCATCTACCATGCAGATCTTCTGAGCCAGCTTTCAAATCCCAAACGCCTTGAGGTCTGTATTCATCTGTCCGGCCGTGAGGAGGATGTAAATAGCCTGGCCAAGAAGCTTGGAATATCGCAATCAGCGCTCAGCCAGCACCTGACCCGCTTGCATCATTCCGGCATCGTCAAAGTGCGTCGTCAGGCGCAGTATAGATACTATACCTGCGATCATCCGGCCGTGTTGCAGATCCTCAAGACACTTGCGGGAATTTTCGATGCTGAACTCAAAGAGCATGGCAGTCGCGAGGAGAAATCGTAACGCAGCACCGATACGGCTCTGCTGGTTGCCCTTCAAAAATGTAAATTGCGAACGGGCCAGGCAGAATGTGGCCCGTTCGCAATCGATCAAACACCGCGCCTGTTTCCCCAGATGATCACGTGCAGTTGCGGCAGCACCCTCGCCTCGAACCATCGATCATTGCTGACCTTTTCCACGAGCCACCGCATCCGCTCGACGATGCCGTCAATATCGACAATGGCATCTTCTGCATCGGCTGGCGGCGGCGTGTGATTGCCGGGTTGCAGATAGACGGGCAATTGAGGATAGCGAGCAGCCGCGTCTCGCGCATATTCATAGTCGAGATCATCGAATATGACGATCTTCAAGGCGATCTGCGGTCCGTCGCCTGCCATGCGCAGACAGTCGTCGAAGGCGATCCAGTCCGTCGCCATGCCGCTCGATGGAGGCTTCGGGCTCAGCACGAGCACATCGAGTTCGGCGAACCATTCCCTGGCCAAGCTGCCTTGAGTCTCCAGCGCGAAGCGAT
Source organism: Rhizobium sp. BK491 (assembly GCF_014194925.1). NCBI lineage: Bacteria > Pseudomonadati > Pseudomonadota > Alphaproteobacteria > Hyphomicrobiales > Rhizobiaceae > Rhizobium > Rhizobium sp. BK491. The sequence goes on along the minus strand of NZ_JACIAR010000004.1, from coordinate 654,066 downwards.
ATCCCTCCGCATGGCCGCACGCAATCAGCGGGCCGAGCGGTTGGATCGCAGGATTGCCGCCGGAGAGCGAGATGGTCAGCGATTTGCCGCCTGAAAGTCGCGTTACCTCCTGCCAGATCTCATCGACCGACATCGGCCGCCATTGATCGCGATAGTCACTATCGACGGCATGCAGCGTATCGCACCAGGAGCAGCGATAATCGCAGCCGCCGGTGCGCACGAAGATCGTCGGAAGGCCGATCAGGATGCCCTCGCCTTGGATCGTCGGCCCGAAGATCTCGCTGACGCGAATGGGCGCTTCGCTCATGGCCGGTATTCCGCCCAGGTCTTCGGCGTTTCGCTGACTCGCACGGCAGATGTCTGCGGCAAGCGCTCCTTGCACCAGTCATAGAAATGCTTGGCGAGATACTCCGAGGTCACCCGTTCATGTCCAAAGACATCATTGAGATGGCGATGATCGAACGCTTCATCGATATAGCGCTTCAGCGGCTGTAGCTCATGATAGTCTCGCACGAACCCGTTCTCGTCCAGTTCGCCGGCCGAAAGCTCCACAACGACGATATAATTGTGCCCGTGCAGGCGCGCACACTGGTGATTGGCGGGAAGATGCGAGAGCTGGTGCGAGGCGGAGAAATGAAACTCCTTGGTGATGCGATACATTACTTCACCTCCTCAGCCGAAAAGCCCGATGTCGCGGCAACCCAGAAATCGGCATCGTCGTATTCCGTGGGATCTGCGATACCAGCGAGATGGAAGGCTTCGCGCCGCTCCACACAGGTACCGCAGCGGCCGCAATGGCGCTCTCCGCCCTTGTAGCAGGACCAAGTCTCGGCAAAGGGAGTTTCATGCCGAGCACCGTCGGCAACGATATCCGCCTTAGAGATCGTCACATAAGGCGCGTAGAGCAAAACGCCGGCATAGCCGTCGAGTGCGTGGTTTTGCATCTGCTGGAACGCGTCGATGAAACCCGGGCGACAGTCGGGATAGATGAAATGATCCCCGCCATGGACCGCAACGGCGACGGCATCCGCCTTCTGCGCCGCCGCAAGCCCGAACGCGATCGCCAGCATGATCGCGTTACGGTTCGGTACGACCGTCGCCTTCATGGTTTCCTCGGCATAGTGCCCGTCCGGCACCTCGACATCATCTGTCAGAGCCGATCCGGTCAGATGCCGGCCGATGGCGGTGATGTCGATGATCTCATGCGGCACGCCGAGACGCTTGGCGCAGGCGCCCGCAAATTCCAGCTCCTTGCGGTGCCTCTGGCCGTAATCGAAGGAGACGAGGCCGATAAGCTGATGTTCGGCTGCGACCTTATGGGCGAGCGAAACGGAGTCCAATCCGCCGGAGCAGATCACGATAGTCTTCATAATTCAGGATCCCTTGTTTTGACCGGGTGGGCTGCGACCGGATTTCATGGCTTTTCAAAGCCACGGCGGGGTCTCTAGCAGCAGAAACCGGAGGAAACAAGGCAATCGTTCATTTCATCGCAACGCGCTGTCAGCTGCCCTGCGCGTTGCGATGGCTGTGATGTCTTTAGCCGACGCCTGCAAACTTTCCCGAGATGTTAAGATCCGGATAGTAACCTACAGGCTTGCCGCCGACAGTTTGGCCGCCGGTCAGGCTGCCCTGGATCTCCGGCCCGAAGAAGGAATAAGGGAAGGTCGATGGCAGGGCACTCACATCGTCGAGGCGTCGGCGCAGTTCGTGCGGTATCGTGAATTCCAGCGCGCCGAGATTATCCTTTAGCTGCTCCAGTTTCGTCGCGCCGACGATGATCGAGGCAATGCCAGGCTGCGTCATCGCCCAGTTGACCGCTACCTGTGCCATGCTGCGGCCAAGCTCGCCCCCCACCTTTTCCAACTCGGCGACGATTGCCCAGTTGCGCTCGTTGAATTTCTGAAAACCGGGATTGGTCGTGCCCCGCACGGTTTCGAGCCGGCCGGCCGTTTCTCCTTGGCTGCTGGGGCGATATTTGCCGCTGAGCAGACCGCTCGCAAGCGGGCTCCAGGCCATGATGCCGGCGCCGTAACGCGTCGCGAACGGTACGAATTCATTCTCGATATTGCGCTCGGCCAGGGAATATTCGAGCTGAAGTGCCGAGATCGGCTCATAACCGCGATATTCGGCAATGGCCTGGGCGCGGCTCGCATACCAGGCCGGAACATCGGACAGGCCGACATGCCGGACCTTGCCCGAGCGCACCAGGTCGTCAAAGGTACGCATTACCTCTTCCGGTGGCGTCAGGCGGTCCCAGCAATGCATGAGGTAGAGGTCGATATAATCCGTGTTGAGCCGCTTCAACGACCCTTCGACCGCCCGCAGGATATTCTTGCGGCCATTGCCGGCCGCATTCGGCGTCTGGGCCGCAAGGTTCATGGTGAATTTGCTCGCAATGACGGCATCGTCGCGCAAGCCGCGCTCCGCAATGAACTCGCCCAGCCAGGTCTCCGACGTACCACCGGTATAGGCATCGGCAGTATCGAAAAAATTGCCGCCGGCATCGACATAGGCATTGAAGATGGCCCGCGCCGCTTCCTTGTCGGCACCCCATCCCCATTCCGTGCCGAAGGTCATGGTTCCAAGCGCAAGCCGCGTCACCTTCAGTCCGCTATTGCCCAGCGTGAAAAATTCCATGCTCATCGTTATTCTCCTCTGTGGCGCACCAAACCAGCTCGATGATCGAAAGCGGTCGGCCGCAATTCAGTGCTTATAGCTTCGCTGCTTTTCGTCCGTTCGATAAGGTCATTTAATTTGCATTCATTATGCGATATGGCTCAGTAATGGATCGCGATCTGCTCACACATTTGCCTATCGTCGCCGCCGTCGCGCGCCGCGGTGGATTTGCCGCCGCTGCCAGCGAACTGGGCATGAGCCCATCGGCCGTAAGCCATGCCGTTCGGCTGGTGGAAGAAAGACTTGGACAGCCGCTCTTCGCGCGGACGACCCGCAGTGTTGCGCTAACGGAGGCCGGAAAAAGCCTGCTCGGAACGATTAATCCAGCGCTGCAGGACATTCACGATCGTATGGAGCGCATCAAGGCGGCCAAGGGAAAGCCGAGCGGCCTGCTGCGCATCAATGCCTCCCGCATCAGCCTGCCGCTTGCGATAACCCGCGTCATCAGGGCCATGGCGGAACGCTATCCGGAGGTCGAGATCGAGATATTCTCCGATGAGCGGTTGACCGATATCATTTCCGAGGGTTTCGATGCCGGCATCCGCGTCGGCGAGATGATCGCTCAGGATATGGTGGCGGTCCGCCTGACCCCGCCTTTCCGCGCGATCGTGGTCGCATCCCCCGATTATATCGGACGGTTCGGGCGGCCGAAGACGCTGGCGGATCTCGCAGGTCACAAATGCATCGGTTATCGCCTTATCCGCTCCGGCGGCCTTTACCAATGGGAATTCATTGAAGACGGGCGCGATGTCGCCGTGACCGTCAGCGGCCAGGCGATCGTCACAGAATCGCATTCAGCCGTCGAACTCGCCCTGGCCGGCGTGGGATTGGCTTATGTCTTCGAGCCGCTCGTGCAGGCAGAGATCGCATCCGGCAAACTTATTCAGGTCCTAGGCGGCTATGCGGTGACCGAAGCAGGCCTTTTCCTCTATTTTCCGCGTCGCGCCGAGCTGGCACCGAAGCTCAGGGCTTTCATCGACACGATACGGCAGATCAATCGCGAGGCGGCCACCGGCTAGGAGCAAGCTCCATTGACTGCGAGCGGTACGCTCATGAATGGTCAAATTGCGCGGGGCCGGTCCCAAACGCGCAGGAAACAGAACGCCCGTCGCTATTCGAAATAAATCGAGATTGCCGTCTGCCGTAACTCCCGGCAGTCATAGCGAAACGCTTCTCCAGCGAGGAGTTCGGAAGTGCTGCGGCATCCGCCATCAGCCTCCGGTCCAAAAGATCGATAAGCGCCAAGAGGAGGAGGAAGCAATGCAGGAAATCGCAGCAAAGAAGGCGCCGAGCCCGATCGACGTCGAAGTCGGCAAACGTATCCGCGCGCAACGGCGCCTGCTGGGCATGAGTCAATCGGCCCTCGCCGAGAAGCTGGACCTTACCTTCCAGCAGGTCCAGAAATATGAAAAAGGCGTCAACCGCGTCGGCGCAAGTCGTCTGCAACGTGTTGCTGATAGCCTCGGCGTCCCGATATCGCACTTCTTCGATAATGCAGCCTTTGACAATCCTGTTCCAACCGACGCGCCGCGCAACGACCTCGTCGGCTTTCTTTCGTCCGAAGAGGGCGTGGAGCTCAATCGGGCCTTCACGAAAATCAAGGATGCCAGGACGCGCCAGAAGATCGTGGGCCTTCTCAAATCCCTGGCCTTCGCCTAGCCTTCCCCGTCGAGCCGGCGCCTGCTCGGCCTCGGCGTCAACTTGTAATGCGCGGCGTGCGAATGACCTTGAGGAACAGAGCGTTCATCGCGTCTGAGATGCCTTGCGTCGGACTCACCTCGAAATAGAGGCCAGGTGAGGCGCACGTCTGCAAGTTGGTGCCGATTTGCGATTGGAACGGCGCGATCCACTGGTTGTACCAGCCGTTTGTCGGCAAGGGAAAATAGGTCGTATAGAGGATAGCGATCTTGATGTTCTGGTTCTTCAACGGCTGACAGAAGGCGGTGGCGAGCGGCTCCTGGCAACGCCCGCCGGTGGTCGGCTTGGTGCAGGTGTTGGGCTTATAGCTGTCGCCGACGCCGTCAGTGACAAGGAAGAGGACCTTCTGACGATCGGAAGTGGTTTTTCCGCTGCCGCCCGTACCGATGATCGGCGCGAGCTGCGTCAACATCGTATCGAAGCTCGTGTCCTGGTCGTTGTTATCACTCTGTCCTCGAACACTCATGAGGTCCACTGCGCCAGTCGCATTTTTAACCTGCGCCATATCGGATGACAGCGCCGATACGTTGGTCAAGCCAATTGTCGAGGTATCTTTACCGAATGTATAGACGGCCATTCTGTACTGATCGGGTGTCACCCTGTTCGTCTTGGCAGTATCCGTAAGCGACTGTGTTGCCAGCCCGACGACGGCGATGCGGGTCTGGACGTGAAGGCGGCTTGCAAGATTATAGTAATTGTTGTCCGTAGTGCTGTCGTGGCACGCAAAGGCACATTTGTCCGACGTGTTTGCCACCATTTTATTAATATCGGTTATGGTAGCACCGATCCCCATGGATGGCGTGTTGTCCAGCAGCATGTAGAAATCCATGAAGGTCGCCGTCTGATACTGTGCAGATGCCGAGCCACTGACGGGAATGGATGTTTTTCCGATAATCTGGCTCAACGTCGTCGGTACGTTCGCCGAAAAATTGACCGTCGATGAGACGACATTTCCCGTGCGGATTACCCCGGCGCTGACGTTGACCGGTATGTTCTGAATATCGCTGGACGCCTGGCCATAGAAGAGCTTGTTGGCATCGCTTTGACCGATCGTGACGGTGCCGTCGCTTGTCATGGCCATGGCAGCCGCAACCGCCGGCGACGAATCCGCGATTGCGCCGACCGCGGCCGCATCGGCAGCATTCTGCAACTCCGTCCGCACGAGCATCGCATTGGTAATATCGAGCGCCAGTCCCCCAGCCGCGATCAACGGAACGGCGACCAATGCCGTTGTGATCCCGAAATTGCCCGACCGATCCAGAAACAGCCGTCCCGAGAGCTTGCGCACGGCATAAAGGGACTTCAGATAAATCGTAAATCTCTTCACAAGCAAACCTTCTACATTATAAGTTGCGGCGTCGAAACATTCGCTAAAATGAAAGTATTATTACTTTCAAATATACTTATGTATATTATACTCGAGAGATATTTAGATTCTCATAAGGGAGAGTTTCTCAATTATACTTCCAATATTCAGGGGAAATTTACCAAGAATCCGTAATATAGCTGCGCATAGCGCAAATGGCGGATGGTAATCGAACGCGATGAACTCCCCGTCCGAAACGAAAAAGACGCGCAAAATCCAATACTTCGTAAAGAAGATATACAGCGGGCATAAAGCCGGAGGTTGCAGAAATTGCAATTTCACGCAAAGCATCTTTACTTGATTTTCAGTGTTTACCCGTGAAAGCAGCAGTGTCGATATCAGGCGCAGCTGACCGCATTGGAAACTGCCACTCACCCTGATGGCTATTGTTGGGATCTTTGCGTGCGCGTTCTTTCCTGCATCTTCACGGAGCACAATCTGTGGCTCGTTCTCCTGGCGGCGCTCGTCTGTGTCAGCGGCGGATGGATCACCCTCAACCTGCTCCAACGAGCCGAAAAGACGCGCGAACTTCAACGTGGCGGTTGGATTTTTCTGACCGCCGTGGCTGCCGGGTCGTCGATCTGGTGCACGCATTTCATAGCCATGCTGGCCTATGAAGTCGGAGCGCCGGTCACCTTCGATCCCATCCTGACGATGGCCTCGTTTCTTTTGGCCGTTATCGGCTGTGCCGGCGGGTTTACGATCGCCTTATCGCGCCTGCCGCACATCGCACCGGAATTCGGCGGAGCCGTCGTCGGCCTTGCCATCACCAGCATGCACTATACCGGTATGCTGGCCTACCACGTCGATGGCATCGTTGAGTGGAACCAGGGTTATGTTGCCGCTTCTGTTGCCCTTTCGGTGATTTTTGCAGCCCTTGCACTCAATCAAGCCGTGCGCCGACCTTGGCAGCTCTCCCCGATCGCCGGCCTCCCTCTCTTCGTCATCGCCGTGGTCTTGCTTCACTTTACCGCAATGACGGCGGTATCGGTCACGCCGCTTACAACTGGCGCTGCGATCGCGGACACTTACGCCCTGAAAGCCATGGCGGTTGCCGTAGCCGGCGGCGGATTGCTGATCATCGGTACAGGCGTGGCAAGCTACATGATCAACGAGCGGGCCTCGCGCGAATCCATCGAGAAGCTTCAGCATATGGCACTCAACGACCTGCTGACGGGCCTACCCAACCGCAGCAGCTTCGCCGACCATCTGCAGCGCGAGATCGGCCATGCCAAGGAAGACGGCGTAAAACTCGCGGTCATCGGCATCGACCTCGATCGCTTCAAGGAAATCAACGACCTGCGAGGACACAAGGCTGGCGACCAGGCACTGAAGGCAATCGGACGACGCCTGCTGCGCCTCGTCCGAGACGGCGAGTTCGTTGCCCGTGTCGGCGGTGACGAGTTTGCCGCTGCCAAGCGCTTCCGGGAGCAGAGCGAGCTTCTGGATTTCGTGGCCCGGCTGGAGAAGGTCCTGTTCGAGCCCATCCGGATCGACGATTTCGAGACGGCGACAGGGGCCAGCATCGGTGTTGCCATCTATCCCGACGATGACGTCGATCAGGAGCGCCTCGTCAGCAACGCCGATCTCGCCATGTATCGCGCCAAAGCCGACATCGGCCGCGCCGTCTGCTTCTATGAATCCAAGATGGATGAAGCTGCCCGCGCCCGTCATACGCTGGCGCAAGATCTGCGCCGCGCTGTCGAATTGGACCAGCTCGACCTGCACTATCAGGTACAGACGTCGGTTCGCACAGGGCAGATTTGCGGCTACGAGGTCCTCCTCCGCTGGCATCATCCCGAGCGTGGCGCGGTGCCGCCTTCGGAATTCATTCCGATCGCAGAAGAAAGCGGCACGATCCTCGTCATCGGTGAATGGGTTTTGCGCACGGCCTGCAAGGAGGCGGCATCATGGGAGCAGCCCTATAAGATCGCCGTCAACCTCTCGCCCGTACAGTTCGCTCATGCGGATCTCGCAAAGCTCGTTCATACGATCCTTCTCGAAACCGGCCTTGCGCCATCGCGGCTGGAACTTGAAATTACCGAATCCACAATCATTGCCGATAAAACTCGGACCTTGCATGTCCTGCGGCAGATCCGGGCTCTCGGCGTGACCGTCGCCATCGATGATTTCGGCACCGGATATTCCTCGCTCGATACGTTGCGATCCTTCCCCTTTGACAAGATCAAGCTCGATCGTTCCTTCATGAACGAGGTGGATCACAGCATTCAGGCAAAAGCGATCGTTCGCGCGGTACTGACGCTCGGCAAGAGCCTGGATATCCCTGTTCTGGCGGAAGGCGTCGAGACCAACCATCAGCTCGAAATCCTGCGCGTTGAAGGCTGCGACGAGGCACAAGGCTTCTTCCTCGGCCGGCCAAAGCCCGTCGGGCAGATCTTCCAGATGGAAGCATCGGCAGAGGACGACGAGGCGTCGGCATTCTCCGGCCGGTTGCCGCCGCATCGCATGCGGCGTCGCTAGCAGATCCAGACGCGGTAGCGAGATAGCCGCGGCAATTCCGAGGTGCTGACCTGCCCGCTCCTTCGTCCCGCGCAAATTCGCCGGCCGCAATTGGCAGGGATATCAGATCGAACGGTCGGACACTTCCCCGATCCATTCCGTTGCAAGCTCGATCGCAACGGCGGAGCGGATATCGAGAGCGTTGGCGGCCACGAGAAGCTCATAGCGACCGGCGATGGCTCGAAATGCTCCGATCCGCTCGTCGAAATAGCTCAAATCGCGCGGACGAACGACAAGCGAGGCTGTGCGCTTTTCACCCGGCATGAGCCGAAGCTTGGCAAAGGCGCGTAACTCCTTGTCCGGCCGCTCGAGCGCCGAAACAGGGGGCCGCACATAAAGCTGCACGAGTTCGGAACCCGTTCTGTCGCCGGTATTGGTGACATCGACTGTTACGGTGACACCCTCAGCGCCCATTCTTGTTGCCGAAGCCTGCGCCTCGCCCCAGGAAAATCGCGTATAGCCAAGACCGAAGCCGAAGGGGAACAAGGGCTCGATATTGCGCGTATCGTGATGGCGATATCCGACGAAGACGCCCTCGGCGTAACGCACATGCCCATCCTTGCCGGGATAGACGGATGCGTCGCCAACCATGGCGGAGTTATCCGATAGGCGCTTCGGGAAGGTTTGCGGCAGACGTCCGCCGGGCTCGACATCGCCGAAGAGTACATCGGCAACGGCATGTCCGAGCTCCTGGCCAGGATACCACATCTGCAGCACGGCCCGAACCTTGCCGAGCCAGGGCATCTCGATGGGGCCGCCGGTCTGCAGCACGACAATGGTATTGGCGTTGGCGGCCGCCACCCGGTCTATGAGTTCCTCCTGACGACCCGGCAGACGCATATCTGGCAGATCGAGGCCCTCCGTATCCCACTCGCCGTCGCGGCCGACAAAGAGCAGAACGACGTCTGCATCACCTGCCTTTTGGACGGCATCCAGCATCGCCTCTTCGCCGAGCGGCTTCTCCACGCCGAAGCGTACCGCCGTCAGATTGATCCCCTCCTCGGTCGTCGTGGACGAGCAATATTCGACCACCACCTTGTAGCTCTGTCCGGCTTCCAGATGGATGCCCTGTCGTTGCTCGACATTGGCGGTGCCGAAGTAATTGTCACCGCGAGCCCAGCCGTCATAGCCGTCGACGACGAGCTTGCCGTCGACAAAGAGCTTGGCGAGACCCGCATTCGTCATGCCGAATACATGCTCGCCGCTCTCCGCCGGCACATAGGAGGCTGTCATGCGGGCGGAGAACTCATTGGGATCGAGTTCCGAAGATGGCAGATCGAACCAGAAGAACTCGCCCTTACTCGCCGTTTCGGTGGCGATCACCGGCCCTTCAAGGTCGCGGCCTTTAAAATAGTCCACCCGCATCTCGCCGGAGAAGACATTGATGAGGCGATTGTTGCGGCAGCCGGTAGCATGGTGAATGCTGTTGGCATTCGACAGTGCCTGCCGGATCCCTTCCAAGGGGCTGACCCTGTAGTGGGCTGCGATCTGGGCGCTGCCGCCACCCATGACCCGGGCTTCGGCGGCATTCGGCCCGATAACAGCCACATGCCCAAGGCCTGCCTTCTGCAGCGGCAGAATGCCGTCGTTCTTCAAGAGCACGGCACCCTCGGCTCCGAGCTTGCGGATCAGCGCGCGATCCTCAGGCAGATCAAGCGCGTGTTCGCTCAAATCGGGCACCTTCTCGAAGGCGCCGACCCGCTCAAGCAATGTGAGAATGCGGCGAGCAGCCTCGCGCACGGTTTCCGGCTTGACCTCGCCGTTAGCCACCGCCGCCACGAGCTTTTCGCCACGGTCGCGCGTCGGACCGGGCATTTCCAGATCGAGCCCGGCGTTGACGGTCGCCGCTGTCGAATGGGAGCCGAACCAGTCCGACATGACGATGCCGTCGAACCCCCATTCCTCCCGCAGGACTTTGGTCAAAAGCCAGGGATGCTCGCTCGTATAGGTGCCGTTCAGCCTGTTATAGGAGGACATGACGGCCATAACGCCGGCCTTCTTCACGGCCTGCTCGAACGGCGGCAGATAGATTTCGCGAAGAGCACGCTCGTCGATATCCGACGACATCGTCTGGCGCTCGATCTCGGATTCATTGCCGGCAAAATGCTTGATCGTGGCGGCAATACCCTGGCTCTGCACACCCTGGATATAGGCAACGGCAAGAGCGGCCGTCAGCATCGGATCTTCCGAATAGCATTCGAAATTGCGGCCATTGAGGCCGGAGCGGTGAATATTGACCGTCGGCGCCAACAACACCGAGGCGCCCTTGCTCTTGGCCTGGCCGGCGAGCGCCACGCCCATACGTTCGACAAGGGCGGGGTCCCATGTGGCGCCAAGCGCGATCGCAACGGGAAAGCAGGCCGCATTGACGCCGGCAACCAGCGAGCCGGCGCCGCGGGCTCCGTTCGGCCCGTCCGTGACCTTGATCTTCGGGACACCAAGGCGCTCAACCGGCACCGTGGTCCAGAAATCGGCGCCCGACAGCAGCGAAACCTGCTCTTCAAGCGTCATCCGGTCGAGAATATCGTCGATCATTAGGCCTCCCGAGCAATTCCCTGGCTGTTCCACCGTCCATCCGCGGTGAGGATTCGCATTTAAGACCAACAAATCATAAACACGCCAGATGCTCTTTGGATAAATCGGTAAATCAATGAAATAACATATATTTTTCCGTAATATTCAGCCTTTTCCGCATCGGGACATGCGTGACAACCAGTCGGAAATCATAAATTTGATGCTTGCACGGGTAGCGCCGATGGCAGCGCCGGGCAAAAGCGCCGGTTCGATAAAATGCGAATAATCTTTTTCCGAATAAATTTGACCGTGTCGGATTTCATGAGCCCAACTCATGGAGCCGAGTATGCGTTCACTTCTCGTCGCTGCAAGCTTTCTCTTCGTTGCCGGCCTATTGTTTTCGACGGCAACGACGGCAAAACCCGTCGCCAATACCGCCGCGGCGCACACACATCAATTTGCGCGCGAGGTGACGGATGCGAGCGTACCCGTCGGCTGGACCAACTTCTGCAAAGCGCAACCAACCGAATGCGTGGCTGGCCAAAAGAGCACGGAATTCGTCAATCTCGATCGCGATCATCGGCTGCAACTGCAGCAGATCAACAGCCTGGTCAATCACGAGATCCAGGGCATTGGCGACAATGATCATTACGGCATCTACAAGCTCGGCATCGTCAATTGGTGGACCTATCCCGACGATGGTGCCGGCAACTGCAACGACTATGTCCTCTTGAAGAAGAAATTGCTCATCGAAGCAGGCTGGCCACGGTCTGCCCTGCTGCTGACGGTGGTCCTCGACACCCATAACGAGGGACATCTTGTCCTGATGGCGCGCACGAACGACGGCGATCTCATCCTCGACAATCTCACCGATGCAGTCAAAAACTGGAACGGAACGGGCTATACCTTCATCAAGCGCCAGACGGCCGACGATCCGAACAACTGGGTTCGGCTGGAATCCGGTCGCACACCTGATGAGCTTGCCATGATCAGCAAGGCCTTGGCGTCTCATTCACAGTGATTGGCAGCCCAATAGCTATCGACCAGACCTTTGCCGTCTTGGTCCAGGATGGCAAAATTGCCGGGAATGACGACGAAGAAGCGTTCTCCGCTTTCCGCACCGGAGCTGCCATTTGCACTTGCCGCGTCGACACGACCACAGACGACGAAGCCTGGCATTCGTTCGCTCGGCTTGGCCGCCAGAATATGGATGGCAGAGGGCGGCACCTCTATGCGCCGCGCGACCGCTGCCTTGGCAAGCGCCGGGACATCCGCCATGGTTGGCAAGGCTTCGCCGGGGGCGGCTGCAAGCAAGATGCTCCCTGCGATCACGAGATGTTGCATCGACATCCTTTCGAAAGCCTGGACCACGGGAACGCAACCCTGGACGGCTATATCCCGTATGCCTCTGCAGCCGAAAGCTGCTTTGATCGAAGTTTATTGTGATTCGCGAGGCGGAAGAAGCTTGCGCTCTTGCCTTCGGATAACGATCGCGTATCAAGATCGTCCCCGCGCCGGGGTACATTTTGGAAAGTCAGCTTGCGAATGCGAACACGCCTGTCGATACTCCCGGCACTCGGTCTCCTTTTTATCCTTGCATTGACGAATGCCGCTTCCGCGCATGAGCTCGTGCGCGTGCCGCCGGGCAATCGCAACAGCGTCCAGCCGCCCATACCGAACACTTCGGTACTGCGAGCCAAGGCCTTCAACACGACCTACGACGAAAAATACCAGAAGATCGTCGGCGTGCTTCGCGACAACAAGGACTTGATGGCCTCGATCAGGAAGGCTGGACAGGCCTACCAGATCGACCCCATCCACATCGTTGGCGCGCTTGTCGGCGAACACACCTACAACATCACGATCGTCAACAGGGTGAAGTCCTACTACGTCAAGGCGCTCGCCTATTCGCAGTCCGATTTCAAGTTTGCCTATAAGGACGTGACCGTCCAAACCTTCCTGAAAAAGCCGGAATTCGCCCCTTGCAACGCCTTCACCGGCAGCGCCGAATTGTGGGAATGCCGTGACGAGACCTGGGACAAGAGTTTCCGAGGCAAGGTCATCGACGGCGTCACTTACGAAAACATGACGTTCCAGCGCGCCTTCTTCCAGCCTTTCTTTGCCGGCCAGACCTTCGGCCTTGGGCAGATCAGCCCTTTGACCGCCCTTGAAGTCACCGATCTCGTGCATGCGACGAGCGGCCTGCCGAAGCTTTCCGTCGATGATCCGCAGGCGATCTACCGCGACATCATGGATCCCGATCGCAGCGTGATCTATATCGCCGCTATCGTAAAGGATGCCATCGACGCCTATCGTGCGGAGGGTTTCGACATCACCGACAATCCCGGCCTGACGGCAACGCTTTACAATGTCGGCCAGCCGCGCCGCCGTGCGGCCGCCCTGCGGCAAGCGGCGGACGCTACGGGCGGGAAGAAACTGCCGGAAGAAAATTATTATGGCTGGCTGGTGAATGATAAACTGCCGGAGCTGCGCGGGTTGCTCGGCCGCGACAATAGCCAATAGGCCGGCAGAACTTCACCCATGATGACCATCGGCCTAATCAGGCGATCAGGCTGACGCGATCATTGGCAATCTTGTTTTCGACCCAGGCTCGTTCATTCTGCCAATCATGCCGCTTCCACCCTTCCCAGCCGAAGCCGCATAGCTTGACGTCCCATTCGGACGCGGGGAACCTTGCGAGCGCATAACGGATGCCAAGGAAGCCTGTGCTGGGAAAGACCTTGTGCATGCGACGCTCGGAAATACCGAGCTCGCCGCAGCCCGCAATATAGGTCTGCGGCGGCATGATGCGGATCTCCTTGCCGGCCCTGCCCAGCAACTCGATTGCCTGCATCGTCCAATCAGCCTTTCGGCCTTTCAGACGCTGGAAGATATTAGGCCGTGGGTGATATTTGCGAATGATATCGGGGTGGTAGGCCAGCATGAAGACCTTTGCGGCCTTAAGCGCAGCGTTATCCATGAAGCCAGGATCGAGAAGCCGCCGATACAGGATCTTGCTCGAGGCAGCCAGCATGATCATGTCGGTGCGCTCGCCGCTCATGCCGCCGGAAAGGACCGGCTCATTGAAACGCATGACGAATTGCGCCTCGTCGACGATACCGGCGATATCGCGTTCCAGCTTGCCATTGCCGACAATGATTGCAGTCTTACGCGCCAATGCGATCGTCCAGAAAATACGGGCCGTGGATTAGCAAGTTGTTCTGACAGCACACTGAAACATTGATGAGGCGGAAATAAAGTGCGCCCCTCCCGGATCGGCTGCGCGCTGAGGGAAGAATGGGCTCAACCCATAGCGCACGAGCCCATTCCCATTCCGCAAGGACCGTTGCGACTAATCACGCTGCCTGTTCGAGCACAGAACGTATCAGCGTTTCGGCTTTGGCAATGGCCGCATTTGTCGCCTCTGGGCCGTGGGCCGTCCCTTCGACGCGGATAGTTTCGATGTCGGTTATGCCCATGAAGCCGAGCAGATGCTCCAGATAGTTCGTCTGAAAATCGAAGGCCGCATGGACACCCTCCGAGAAGACACCGCCACTGGCCGTCACCACATAGGCTTTTTTGCCGCTCAGAAGGCCGTTAACGCCGCTCGCATCATAGCTGAAGGTGACGCCGGGCCAGATGATATGATCCATCCAGGCCTTGAGTTGCGAAGACAGACTGAAGTTGATCATTCCGGAGCCGATGACAATCACCTCGGCGGCCTTGACCTCGTTCACCAATGTCTCTGCAAGTGCTACGGCTTCAGTCTGTTCCGGCGTCCGCGCTATCGAGGGCGCTATGCGGCCTTCGATATAGGCCAGCGTGATATGCGGCAGCGGCTGAGCTGCCAAGTCGCGTATCACGAGCGTTCCGCCGAGGCGATCTCTGAGCCCCTCCGCGACCTCGGTTGCGAATCGCGTGGACAGGCCTTCGGCCCCGCGCGGGCTCGAGGTTACAACGAGAATGTTGGTCATTTGCTGACTCCTTGTATGAGTGGTAAATAATTGTGACCAACGCTATTAATGTAACTAATTCATTCTCCGCAAGAAGGCACATTCATGACACTGAATGACATTGATTTTCCCATCCCCCATCTCGACGATTGCCGGATGGTGCGGGAAATTCTCGATCGCATCGGCGATAAATGGAGCCTGTACGTCATCGCCATTCTCAAAGATGGCCCCCTACGGTTCAACGAATTGCGGCGGCGGATCGACGGCATTTCTCAGCGAATGCTGACGTTGACGCTGCGCGGGCTGGAGCGCGACGGGCTGGTGACGCGTACGCTATTCCCCACGATTCCACCCCGAGTGGACTATGAACTCACCAAATCCGGTCGGGAACTGCTTGGCCCGGTGATGGCGCTTGTGGGATGGGCGACCGCCAATCAGGATGTCATCCAGGAGGCACGCGCTCAATACGACAAACGGTAGGTAGGCGTTTCGGTAAGTAATTCTTTCAAGTGCCTACAAGAAATACCGGAACTTCAGCGGAAGCAGCGCCGCGCCGATCGCGCTGGCATCCCCGCGTGTCTCGCTTAGCACCAGCCGAGGTCCGGGCGGTGCGGCACCATAGCGGTGCGGACGCTGCGACGGCAGGCGGGCGCGCGCGATCATCATTCGTCCAAGCTCGGGCGGTAGCTGGCCACCGAAGACGATGGCTTGCGGATCGATCACCCCGGCAAGCGTGGCGATCAGGCGGTCGAGCATCGGCATGGTCTCGGAGAGCCAGCTCTCGACGCCGGGCCAGGAAGGGTCGAAATTCTGCTTCAGCTCCTCGATGGAGCCTATGTCGACACCACTCTCCCGCAACGTGGCGATAAGATATTGCAAAGCCGGCCGGCGTAGCACTTCGTCCGGATCATAGATGACGCTGAATTCCCCGGCATTCCCATGGAAGCCCAGATAAGGCCTGCCCTCCAGGATGAGGCCGCCGCCAAATCCATAATTGAAGGAGAGGTATGCAAAGGTCTTGCACCAGCGCCCGACACCGCGCAGGCTCTCGCCTATGGCGCCCGTCGTTGCGTTGTTTTCCAACCAGGCCGGAACTCCGAACACATGCTCGAGTTCCGGCTGCAGATCGACCAGAGACCAGTCGCGCAGCGGCTCCGGAGCGTTAAAGCGACGATCATCGCCGACGAAGAAACCCGACATGGCAAAGCCGAGCCCGATGAGGTTCTCGCGCGATATTTCGTGGCGCACCAGCATCGAACCCAGTTTCTCATCAAGGATTGCCAGCGTTGCCTTGCGGTCGACCGGCACGCCCCTCAGCGCCTCCTGATCGACGATGTCGCAGCCGAAATCAGCAAGCGACAGCGTCACGGCATCGGTATTGACGGAGATGCCGACCGAATAGACCGCCAGCCGCTCCAGTTCGATCGTCGGGCTCGGCTGCCCGCGCGCGCCCTTAAATGGCGCGCCGGCGCGAAGCAAGCCGCGAGCCACTAGCGCCTCGACGAGACGATGTACCGATTGCTGCGTCAAATTGGTGTGCGCTGTAATAGTCGCGCGCGGAATCGGTTCGTGATTGCGGACAATATCGAGGATGAGGCGCTCATTCTCGCTTGCCAGTGGGAATTTTTCCAACGCTGCCATGACTGCAATCCTGATCCTGTCGTACCGACCTAGCCGTTCGCCTATCCGGGCACAATCCGGACCTATATATTCGCTGCCGCTCGTCATAAATATTACACTTTATGTGTATTAATAACCATAACAGCGATCGGTGCCAATGCCACCGCGTCGGCCATAGCCATTGGTGCTCCCATTCGACATCGAACCCCGCATCCGCTCATTCCGCCTCCAGCTCACGAAAGCTCTTCCCATGCATAGCCAGACCGCCACCTCGCCCTTATCTCGCAATGCCGATATCTACGACCTCCTTTCCCGGACCAATCCAAACATTCTGACGATTGCCCATCGTGGGCTTTGGTCGGCAGCTCCCGAAAATTCATTGGCGGCAATCCGTGCGGCAGCCGAGCTTGGTGTGGAATTCGTCGAAATCGACACGCAGGCGACTGCCGACGGCCATCTCGTCGTCATTCACGACAAGACGCTGGACCGCACCACGTCGGCTAAAGGTGTGGTCGGAGCGAGCAGCTTTGCCACAATCCGCGAGGCCCGACTGCGTGCCGGCGCTGGCGGAGAGATGACGGCGTTGACCGATGAGCGTGTTCCCACGCTCGAAGAGGCGCTGGAGGAGGCGCGCGGGCGCGTCTTCGTCAATATCGACACGAAATTTCCGCGTGAATTGCCGCAAGTCATTGCCGCGATGCGCCGGCTGGGTGCCGAGGATCACGTCATCATCAAGTCGGATGTCGAGCCGCAAAGCGGCTCCTTTCCTGTACTCGATGCCGATTGGTTCGGCTCGATCCCGCATATGCCGATGTTTCGCGTCCGGCCCGGAAAATTTACCCAGGATCTTCGAATGATCGAACCGCTCAAGGCGCCGATGATCGAGGTGAAATTTACCGACATTGCCGATCTCGCAGCCGGGCGCGAGGAACTGGAACGCCAAAATATCCGGCTCTGGATCAATACGCTTGATGTCTCCTACAATCTCGACTTCAACGATAGCCGGGCGCTTAGCGACCCGGAAGGCGTATGGGGAACGCTCGTTGATGCCGGCGTCGGCGCCATCCAGACCGATACGAATGTCGAATTCAAGCAGTGGCTCGCGACCAGAAGCGGCAAATAAAGGCCCTTCGGTTTAACGCACAGACAAGAAAGCCCGGGCGACCTCCCGTTGCCCGGGCTTTTGCCTCCTCCCGCGCTGGTAGCAATCTAAAGCGAAGCCTTCGCGCTCGCGAAGAGGGGCGTTTCTCAGGAACAGCCTTACCAATTTTGGTCATCTGAAAGGCAAATGCTGCACCGCAAAGGAAATGATGCGAAAATGAATTAAAACTGATGTGAAAATGAATTTTGAATGTTGACTTAAGGAATCGCTGAACTAGTTCCCGCTCATACGCCGGGGTCCGCCCCATCCATAGCGACCATATAATCCTGCATAATCCTGTGCAGCCGTTCCAGCAGCTAAGTCGCTGTTGCGGCAAGGAATATTCGTGCGGTTACGAGGTCGCGTCATAGCGCAGTGGGACTTTAGTATCTCATGAGCAGCATCACTGGACGGCTCGTCAAAGGAAGCATGTGGCTAAGCCTGTCGCGGACCATCGTGAACGGACTTGCAACGCTCAGCACCTTCGTATTGGCCCGCTATCTCGCGCCCGCCGATTTTGGCGTCGTCGCCCTTGGCATGACGATATTGATGATCGTCACGACCATTACCGAACTTTCCCTCTCGGAGGCGCTGATCCGTCACGCTGCACCGGACGAATCCCATTTCAGTGCCGCCTGGACCCTGAATGCCGCGCGCGGGCTGGCGATCTGCATCCTGTTTGCGATCTTTGCCTATCCGGCGGCGGCCCTTTTCAATGAGCCTAGACTGGCGGGCGTCATGTTCGCTCTCGGCATCAGCATGTTGCTTGGTGGTCTCACGAATCCGCGCCGCATCATGCTGCAGCGCGATCTGATCTTCTGGCAGGAGTTCGTGCTTGCGGTCTCGCAGAAATTCGCCGGCTTCGTCGCCTCCGTTGCAATCGCCATCATCTATCAAAGCTATTGGGCGCTGATCGTCGGCACGCTGATCAGCCAGGCGACGAATGTCATCGTCTCCTATCTCGTGCTGCCCTTCCGCCCCAGGATCACCTTCCAGCACATGCGGGAGTTCTTCTCCTTCTCCGCCTGGCTGACCGCCGGCCAGATCGTCAGCACGCTCAACTGGCGCTTCGACTATCTGCTTGTCGGCAAGATGCTCGGCGGCATCCAGCTCGGCTATTATTCGGTCGGCAGCAACCTCGCCATGATGCCGACGCGGGAGGCGACCGCTCCACTCACGCAGACGATCTATCCGGCTTTTGCCGGTATTCACAACGATCCAGGCAGGCTCGCCGCCGCCTATCAACGCGTGCAGGCACTGGTTGCCGCTGTCGCCCTTCCAGCCGGCATCGGCGTTGCCGTGACCGCCGATCCGTTGGTGAGGCTCGCGCTCGGCGACAAATGGGCGCCTGTCATTTTCATCATCCAGTCGCTGGCCTCTGTCTTTGCGCTGCAGACGCTGGGCTCGCTCGTACAGCCGCTCGGCATGGCAAAGGGCGAGACGCGCGTGCTCTTCGTCCGGGACACGCAGATGTTCTGCCTGCGTGTCCCGATCATGATTGGCGGCCTGATGCTCTATGGCCTTCCGGGGGTCATTGCCGGCCGCGTCTTCACCGGCCTCTTCAGCACGGCCGTCAACATGATGCTCGTGCGACGCTTCACCGGCATCACCGTTGCAAAGCAATTGTCGGTGAACCTTCGGGCACTCGCGAGCGTCGCCATCATGGCGGCGGGCGTCTCTTTTGCCTCGAGCCATCTTGCCTACACGGACGACAAGTTCGTGCTCGTAACGCATCTCGCAATCCTGATCCTGCTCGGCGGCCTGCTCTATTGCGGTTCGACGCTCCTGCTGTGGACGCTGATGAAGCGGCCGGCCGGCCCGGAAACGGAGGTTCGAAACATACTCGGCAAGGTGCTGCCGAGACTTCGGCCTGCCTGAAACGCGCGGCCGACACCGGCCGGATTGATCGTCATCTGAATGGGGGAATGGGGAAATGACATTACCAGCAAATCAACAGCTGATCGCCAAACTGGACAACATGATCCACGATTGCCTGAAGGATTATATCAGCAATGATGAACCTCTGGCGATCCTCGACTTTCCCGACATCCGCAACTGCGGCGACTCCGCCATTTGGCTCGGTGAAATGGCTTATCTCAACAGGCGATACGGCAAGCGTCCGGCCTATGTCTCGCGCATCGACGATTTCTCGCCCGAGCAACTCGAGCGCACCATGCCGACCGGCCCGATCTTCATTCATGGCGGCGGCAATTTCGGCGACATATGGGATGCGCATCAGGACTTCCGTGAACGGGTTCTGGAGCAATTTCCCAATCGGCAGGTAATCCAGTTCCCGCAATCCATCCATTACAAATCGCAGGCACGCATAGAGGAAAGCGCCCGCGTCATCGGACGTCACAAGCATTTCGTATTGCTGGTGCGCGACGAGGAATCGAAAGAGTTTGCCCATAGGCACTTCGATTGCGAGGTGCGTCTTTGCCCGGACATGGCCTTCAGCATCGGCCCAATCCGGCCGGAGGCCCCGGAATTTCCCGTGCTTGCCATGTTGAGATCCGATCTTGAGAAGGTGGGCGGGGCCAATCTCTCCGCCTATCCCGATATTCCGAAAGAGGACTGGACGACCGAATCCGCCAAGCGTGTGCGCATCTCCAAGGCGATCGGCGCGGCAACGGCTCTCATGGCTCTCAAACCGGCTGAAATAAGACTGCGCAAGCTCGACGCAGCGGCACATAATCGTCTTAGACGCGGCATACGCCAGATTTCCCGCGGCCAGGCGATCGTCACGGACCGTCTGCATGTCCATATCTGCTCGATCCTGCTTGGACGGCCCCATGCGGTGCTGGACAATAGCTATGGCAAGATACGTCGGTTCATGGCGGCATTTTCCGGCGGTACCGATCTTGCATATCGAGCAACCTCGCTCGATGACGGTATCGCCTGGGCACGCCATCAGGCGACACAGCCATTGGCCGCTGCCTGACAGGCCGTGTCGTAGGCCTACAAAAATAATCAGGCGAAAGCGCTTCAAGTGCCTTCGCCTGATATTGGCTCGATCCAGCCTGGGAGGCAGCCATCCGAGCAGCGCAGACAAACCGCCTGCCCTTTCCCAAAATCGCTCTTAACGGGCGTTGTACTTCGCATCGACCTCGTTGATGGCCTTGACGTTGCCGGCCGAGCGGCCATTCTCGTCAAACGTCTGCGCCAGGAAGGCATCAGCGATCGCCTTGGCGAGCTCGGTGCCAATGACGCGGGCACCCATGGTGATGATCTGGGCGTTGTTCGAGAGCGCTGCACGCTCTGCCGAATAGGTGTCGTGGGTCAAAGCAGCGCGAATACCCGGCACCTTGTTGGCCGAGATGCAGACGCCGATGCCGGTGCCGCAGACGAGGATCGCCTTGTCATAGGTGCCGTCGATGACGCCGGAGGCGACGCGGTCGGCGAGGTTGGCGTAAAACGCATCCGGGCCTTCATCGGTGCGCGACACTTCGCTCACCTCGAAACGATCCTTCAGATGATCGGCGAGAACCTTGGCGAGGCCTTCGCCGGCGCTGTCTCCAGCAATAGCAAGCTTCATGATATGTCTCCTCAGAGTTTGGCGGCGCACTTGGCCAGGATGTCGAGATAGCCCTCGACGTTCCAGGCCGAGCGGCCGATGAAGAGCCCGTCTACGTGCGGGCAGGATATGAGTTCTTCGCAGTTTTGCGGATTGACGGATCCCCCGTAGAGACAGGGGATCTTTCGACCGAGTACCTTTTGCGCGACCGCGACGATTTCAGCCTGGCGCGCATCGGCATAGGAAGGCTCTGCAGGGATTCCCTTCTCGCCGATCGCCCAGACCGGCTCATAGGCGAGCAGGATCTCAGCCTGCTTCTGCGCGTCCGAGAGCTTCGACAGAGCGCCAATGACCTGCTCGCTCAGGATCTCCGTTGCACGACCGCTCTCACGATCGGCCAGCGTTTCGCCGATACAAATCAACGGGATCAAGCCATGACGGACGGCCGCCTCTGTTTTGAGGCCAACGGTTTCGTTGGTCTCGCCAAAATACTCGCGACGCTCCGAATGGCCGAGCTCGACGATATCGAGATTGCAATCCTTCAACATCAACGGCGAGATTTCCCCCGTCCACGCACCCTGGTCGGCCCAATGCATGTTCTGGGCGCCCACCTTGACGGAGCTTTCCGAGAGGATCGATTTGACTTCCCGCACGGCCGTGAAGGGTGGAATGACAAAGCGCTGGATGCGAGGATCCCGAAGAGCATCGGCGGCACGCAAGGCCTCAGCGAAGGCGCGGGCCTCGGCAAGCGTCTTGTTCATCTTCCAGCTCGTGCCGATCCAATAGCGAGGCTTCTCTGTCATGTCATATCCTGGTTCGAGGCGATGGTAAGTGTGATGCCGTCGCGGCGAAATTGCTCGACAATGGCGGCATCAGGCACGTGATCGGTAATCACGGCGTCGAAATCGGACAGATCGGCCATGACGTGCAGCGCCGTATGGCCGATGCGCTGATGACTGACGAGCAGGCAGCTTTTAGCAGCCGATGCGATCATTGCCCGCTTGGTGCGCACGACGTTGTCGTCCATATGATAGGCAAGCTTACCGGAAACGGCCGGCGTCGACAGGAAGGCGATGTCGGCCCGCAGCCGTGACAATGCCTCCTCGGTAACGACGCCCAAAAACGCGTTGAACTTTGCGGAATAGATGCCGCCGAGCGCTATCAAGGTGATGCCGCTTTCGTTCTTCATCCGATCGATGATTGCGGCATTGTTGGTGATCAGCGTCAACGGCCGCTTCTGCAGCAGCATCTCACCCAAAACGGCTGCCATCGACCCATCGTTGATCATGACGGTCATGCCGGGCTCTACCAGTTCCAGCGCCGTGCGCGCCATGGCGAGCTTCTCGTCATGACCCTGGCGGTCGCGGAACCGGAAATCACTTTCGAACTGGGTGCCGGCATCGATCGTCGCGCCGCCTCGGACCTTGCGCAGCACGCCAGCCTGTTCGAGATCATCGAGATCGCGGTGGATCGTCATCTTGGACACGACAAAGCGGTCAGCGAGATCGTCGAGATCGACGGTCTTGTGCTCGACGAGCAGATTGATGATCGATTGCTGGCGCTCTTCGCGTTTCACTTTGCGCTCCGGCCTTTGGCCCGAAATGGATCTTAAAGGAGATATAACATCAAAATCTCACAAATCAACATTTCTGCTGTTATGTTGAGATGAATTCCTGTTTTATGGCGCAGCATCACACCTCATCCTTCAGGAGCGCCCGCGCCGTTTTCTCATCCGTTATCAGACCGTAGAGACAGCGGCTCTTGAGGACGGCAAGGATGGCTTCGACCTTCGGCAATCCGCCCGAAAGCGCGACCAGCCGTTCGCCTTTGATGCGCGGCAGGGAGGCAGACAATGTGCGCGAGGTCAGCGTCGTCTCAAGAATATTGCCGTCGGCATCGAAGAAATGGCCGAGAATTTCGCCGACGCCGCCGGCCGCCGTGATCTCCTTGATCTCCTTCGGCTCGACCATGCCCGACAAGACGAGCTGCGCATCGGTATCGACCGTGCCGAGACCGACGAGCTTGAGATCGGCACCGTTTGCAAGATCGAAGACTTCCTTCACGCCGCGCTGCGCAAGCAGCACATCGCGGTCTTCCCGCGTATTGGCGAAGAAGGGCACTGGCATGACATGCGACTGCATGCCCGTCTTTTCGGCTATGCGGTGCATCACGTCATAGGGGTTGGCTGCATAGTTTCGCGTCAGGCCACCGAGCAGCGAGACGAAGCGTAAATCCTTGGCGCTGACGCGCGACAGGTGATGGACGGCGGAAGAGAGCGTTCGGCCATGGCCGAGGCCGATCACCTTATTGTGGCCGCTCTCGATCTCGCGCCGCAGGAAGCCGGCTCCCGCCTGACCGAGTGCGCGAAACTCGAAACCCTCCTCGCCCAGATCGGGTGCGACCTCGCAATATTGCAGCCCGAAGCGAGCCGAAAGTTTGGATTCCAACTCGACGCATTCGACGATATCGCCGTCGATCGTCACCTTGACGACGCCTTCGGCAACCGCGCGCGCAATCAGCCTGTGCGCCTTCACCGAGGGAACGCCGAGACGTTTCGCCACTTCGGACTGCGTCAGCCCGCCGGCATAGTGCAACCAGGCCGCCCGCACGGCGAGCGAAGCATCCGCATCCGTCATCGTCCGTTCCCTTTCATTTCTATACGCATAGTCCCTCGCCTGTTCTCTCCGGCCATAGTGTCCGATCCGGCCACCTCCTCGGTACCTGTTGAATCGGGACTCGGCCGCTCCACCGGCTAGATATGCAAGTCGCTGACGCCCGTGTCGATATGAGGCGCCCAGAAGGCAATGCTTTCGGCAATCTGCGGGATGACCTGGCGATCATTGGGCTCGCGCTCCTTGAACGACAATTCCAGGCAGATTTCATTGTCCTTGGCTCCACCTTCAGCAAATGCCTTCAACAGCGGTTCCGGCTGGATGCGGCCCTTGGCATTGAATTCCGCTGTGAAGGGACGATGCCCTCCCTTGTCCATCAGGCTCTGCTTGATATGGATGATCGGCGAAACCTTCGGCACGGCGCGCGCCCAGGCGTAGGGGTCATAGTCATCGGTATTGGCCGAGGTGACATCGCCATGATCGATATCGGCCATCATCCACATGGGGATGGCGAACGGCGCCTTGGTCAGCCTGTCCTGCAGGGAAAGGCAGGCCTCGATCGTCTCGCCGAATTCGCGGCCGATGCTCATCGGCTCCCAAAAGATATAGGAGAGGCCGGCAGCCCGGGCATGTTCGGCCACCTCGCCCCAGCAGTCGATCGCGATCTCGATCAATTCCTCGCGGCGGACCGGATCGTCGTAGTCCTTGTAGGTGAAGATCGCGAACTGTGTGCCGACCGAATGACCGCCGAGATCGGCGGTGATATCGGCAAAGGTCTTGAACCAGTCGATATAGTAGCGGCGAACATCCCTGTCCGGATGGCCGAAATGATTGAGGCGGCCATAGGGACCGGTCATGCCTGAGGTTACGCGAACGCCGGTGCGCTTCAGTGCCGCCTGCATATCCCGCGTCAGCCGGCGAATGACCGGTGCCTGCCAGCTCGGATTGATGAATTCGTGCGTCAATTGCAGATCGCGGATGCGCAGGTCACGCGCGACCGTTTCGATCAAATCGGCCGGCTCGGCAAAACGATTGACAAGCGGGTTGGTGTTGAGTGAAAGCGTCAAGGGCATGGGTATTCTCCGGCAAGATCTGGTGGTTCAGGCGGCCAGCGCCAGTTCGGCATCGAACCAGGCGGCGAAGGCCGCCTTCTCCTCAGTTGTCATGTGCAGACCTTCCTTGGTACGCCGCATCAGCACGTCGTCGGCCGCCTGCGCCCATTCGCAAGCCACGAGATAGCGGACTTCGGCCTCGTAGAGATCGCCGCCGAAATGCCGGCCGAGGTCCGCCAGCGACGTGGCATTACCGACGATCTGCTTCGTGCGGGCGCCATAGAGATGGCCGTAGTGATTGACGAGCGCACGCGGCATCCAAGGATAGGCCGCACGCAGCGTATCGGAAAAGGCGACATAATCGGCATTCGGAATATCGCCGCCCGGCAAAACAGCACTCCGCGTCCAGTCGCCACCCATCTTCGGGAAGAATTTCGCAAGCCGCTGCATCGCATGCTCGGAGAGCTTGCGGAAGGTGGTGATCTTGCCGCCGAAGACGCTCAGGAGCGGCGCGCCACCGGTCTCGTCGAGATCGAAGACATAGTCGCGCGTGACAGCAGACGGGTTGCCCTTGCCGTCGTCGAACAGCGGCCGGACGCCGGAGAAGCTTTCGAGCACGTCGGAGCGGCGCAGCTTCTCCTTGAAGTAGCGATTGACGGCCGTGATCAGGTAATCGATTTCCTTCTCGTCGACCCTCACCTCTTCCGGCTTGCCTTCATAGGGAATATCGGTCGTGCCGATCAGCGCCTTGTCGCCCTCGTAAGGGTTGATGAAGATGACGCGCTTGTCGTGATTCTGGACGAGATAGGCCTGCTGACCGGCCCAGAATTTCGGAACGATGATGTGACTGCCCTTCACGAGCCGGACGCTACGCTGGCTGTTCGAGCCGACGACACGGCCAATAATGTCGTTGACCCAGGGACCGGCGGCATTGACCAACACGCGGGCGCGCACCGTCCGCACCTCGCCGGAGCGCTCGCCGCGCATCTGAATGAGCCAGTTACCCTGCTCGCGGCGCGCGCTGACGCAAGCCGTGCGCGTCAGGATCCGCGCACCCTTTGCGGAAGCATCGAGAGCGTTGAGAACGACGAGCCGGGCGTCATCAACCCAACAGTCGGAATATTCAAAACCCTTGGAATATTGATCCAGGATCGGTGCCCCTTCCGGATCACGGTGCAGATCGAGCGAGCGGGTGCCCGGCAGCTTCTTGCGGCCACCGAGATGATCGTAGAGAAACAGACCGAGACGAACCAGCCAGGCCGGACGATCAGTCGGACTATGGGGAAGAACAAAGCGCATCGGCCAGATGATGTGGCTGGCCGAGTTCAACAGCACCTCACGTTCGATCAGCGCCTCGCGCACCAGGCGGAATTCATAATATTCAAGGTAGCGCAGGCCGCCATGCACGAGCTTGCCGGAGCGCGAAGACGTCCCCTCGGCGAGATCGCCTTTCTCGCACATGATAACCGAAAGGCCGCGGCCGGCCGCATCGCGGGCAATGCCGGCACCATTGATGCCTCCGCCGATCACGAAAAGATCAAAGATTTCCGGTTCCATCATGTCATGCTCCTAAGGATGCCTGCGGCATCATCAATTCAATCTTTTAAGCCGCACTCGCTCGCCGGCCTGATAACGGCTAGTGCTGGGCCAGTTTGTCCCAAGCCGGCGCAATCGCCTGGCGCACGTCCTTGTAGGCGTCGAACAAGCGGTCATAGCGCTCGACGTTTTCCTGATCCGGCGCTTCGGCTTCGCCGAGCAAGGGCGTCACCCAGTCAGCAATGCAGCTGTCCATGTCGCGATAGGCGCCGATCGCGACGGCGGCCATCATCGCGACGCCTGCGGCCCCCGCCTCCTCGCGGTCGGAAATACGCACCGGCGCCTTGACGGCGGCCGACAGCGAACCCCGCAGTGCGCGCGACCGGGCAGCTCCTCCGGTGATGCGTAGCTCCGAAGGCATGTCGCCCATGGCGGCATAACAATCGCGCGTGGCCATGCCGAGCCCTTCGACGACAGCCCTCAGCATGTCGGCAAATCCATGCCGCGTCGAAAGCCCGGTAAAGCCGGCACGCGCATGGGCATTGACGAAGGGACCGCGCTCGCCGGCCTCCGAAATATAGGGATGATAGATAAGATTTGTCGGCCGCGCTTCGGCAAACCAGGCGTCGATACGCGGAATGAGGTCGGAATAGGAAATCTCGCTCCCGCTTGCGGACATCAGATCTGCCGCGATCTTCAGAATCCAGTCGATATTGATGGTCGCACCCATGTTGGTCTGGACCTGCGTGACGATGCCAGGGATCGGCAGGGCGATCACATAGCCGGTCCCTTCGTCATTGAGCTGGACATCCGGCACGGCCTTTGCGCGCATATGCACGCCCGTCGATCCGATCGTTGAACAGGCCGCGTTCTGGCCGCCGGTGCGAACTCCGGCGCCAAGTGCGGTCATCACCATGTCTACATAGCCGAGACATACCGGCGTTCCAGCCAGCAGACCGGCTGCCTTTGCCGCTGTTTCCGTCAAGGGATGGCTAATCTCCGTTCCATCGACGATCTCGGGAAGAAGCGAGCGCCGGCGGGCAAGGCCGAGCGCATCGATGACAACAGCATCATACTGACGATTGCGGAAATTACCGAAGGTGAAACTCGCCTCGGATGGATCGGTCGCGCGAATGCCTGTCAGATTGAGATAGAGCCAGTCCTTGCAATGCAGCGCCGTCTCGGCCCGATCGAGAAGCTCAGGCATGAAGCGATCCATATGGGCGAGCTGCGCGCCCTGCTGGCAGGTATTGAGACCGGTTCCGGTCGCCTCGAAACGGGCGCGATTACCTTCCAGGGCGCCCAACCGCGTGACCGTCGATGCGGCTCGGGCATCAAGCCAAAGCCAGGCATCATCGACGGGCGCATTGCCAGGACCAACAAGCCAAGTGCCGTCGCCCTGCCCCGTAACCGCGATCGCAGCCGTCCGGCTGGCAAGATTTTCCACCTTCTCTCCAAGCCCGCGCAACGCGCTGACACAGTCCGCCCAGGTCTGGCCGAGCGACTGCGTGACCGATCCGTCTTCACCCGTCCGGTAGCGATTTCGCGCCGAAGCGGAAGCGATCTGCTTTCCGGTTAGGTCGAAGGCAACTGCCTTCAAAACAGAGGTCCCCGCATCGATCCCGATGATGATCCCGTTACCCTTAGGCATTGGGCGCCGACCCCACCATTCCGCGTCTTGCAGCACGAGAGCAAGCAAACATCACAAACATTTTCATTCCTCCCCTTACGACCAAGGGCATAAGCTATGCTCGTCCGCATTCGTCGTCGCTATATTTGCCACTCCACAGACAGAATGACGATTGAAGCAGCACTTAACAGACAATGGATCCACGATTCATCCGAATGCCGCCCTCATAACACAAAGATATCGCGGCTGCAGTAATAATTTTCTGGTGTTGTAATTTTTTTCATATAAAATAGATGGAAATAAACGTTACGGCACCGCAAGCAGGAGCGACGACTGCAATCGAAGAAAATTGACGTAACGGACGGAGCTCCTCAGAAGGGGTTAGTAAGACGTTGCAAAATATGTGTGCAGAGTTTCCATATTCACAAATTATTTTAATTACTTAAGCAGTTTACCTGTAGTTAAGGTGGCTAAAGCGGCACCGATCGCAGGACGTCCGTAAAGCACCAATAGAGCAGCAAGCTTAAGCGCAAAAAAACAAGAAACATTGAAACTCATAGAGACCCACCGAATACAAAGCGCACTAAATCACGGTTGACAGCCTTAAAGATTTATAACATATGAAGCGCAGTTATTAACATACTTATATCACAAATATCGCATAGATGCGGAAAATGTGAAGAGGGCGATTGGAGGAGACAGTCGCCCGTATGCTGAGGAGGCTCCTGATGTTGAATTTCCCTTTCGGTGACGGCATAGCCCGAAGCCAAGCGGAACGCGCCGCGCGCCAAATGCGCAGGCCCGACTGCCACTAAGCCGGATCGCGGCACTTTTCTCCCTTTCTCCATCAGGCAATCCGGCTGACATGCCCAAGGTCGTTTGAACATGAATACGCAAGCTCAATACGCAACTGCCAAGCCGACAGGCTCCAAGGTGAAGATCGTCGCCGGCATCGCCGCCTTTGTGATCGTGATCGGCGCCATCGCCGCCGATACCAAGGTGGTCAAGATTGGCTCCGAACACGACGTGCGCGAACAGGGTTTCCAACCGGATACCTATGGCACTGCCGAATTCCCGAAAGTGCAGGCCGATGTCGAAAAGCGCGCCGTCGATGCGGTGACGCTCGCCAGTGCGGTTCTCGCCGACAAGAAGGCGGCCGGCGAGAAATATGGCGTCGCGACTACAACCGGTCCCGTTCTTCCCGTCTCCTTGACGGGCGCCTTCGGCGAACGCAAGGCCAACCTCAACGAATTCAAGGTCGATGGCATGCCTGACGGCATCACCGTTCGCATCCAGACGGGTCCTGCCATCAACGGCACCGATCTTCGCGATGCGACTGGCAAGATTGAATTCGGGCAATTCACCAACCAGATCGAATATCAGGACGCGGGCTCCGCCATCAACAACGAGATGAAGAAGGCGACCCTTGGCGGCCTGGATCCTGAAAAGCTGACCGGCAAGACGGCAACGGTCGTCGGGGTCTTCAAGCTCATCAATCCGAAGAACTGGCTCGTCACCCCGGTAAAGGTCGACGTGAAATGAGCCAGGTCCAGCACAATGGCACGACCACGGGTGAAGTCGTTCTCGCCGCCCGCAACGTTGCCAAATCCTATGGCAGCGTCCATGCGTTGAAGGGTGTCAATTTCGATATTCGCCGCGGCGAGGTCACCACCCTCTTCGGTGAAAACGGCGCCGGCAAATCCACCCTAATGAAGATCCTCTCCGGCGTCATCCAGCCGACATCGGGCGAGATCATCCTCGATGGCGCCCCCATTTCCTTCGCCTCCTCCACGCATGCGCGCGCCTGCGGCATTTCCATCATCCACCAGGAATTGAGCCTGGCGCCGAACCTCAGCGTCCGTGACAACATCTTCATGGGTCGCGAGATCATGAAGGGAGGCGTGGTCGATTTTGCCGAGGAAGAACGCCAAACCCGGGCACTGATGGAGGAGCTCGAAGAAAACATCGATCCGATGACACCGGTCGAGGATCTGCGTCTCGGCCAGCAGCAGATCGTCGAGATCGCTCGCGCTCTGTCGGTCAATTCCCGCATCCTGATCATGGACGAGCCGACTTCGGCGCTCAGCGCCAGCGAGGTCGAAGTTCTCTTCAAGGTCATTCGCGACCTGACGAACCGCGGCGTGTCGATCGTCTATATCTCGCACCACCTGGAAGAGGCTCTGCAGATCACCCATCACGCCGTCGTTCTGCGCGATGGCAACATGACCGCCTATGCCGAGCGCAAGGACATCGATCTCGAATGGATCGTGCGCAACATGGTCGGCGACAATTTTGACCTCGGCAGCCCGCCGACCGGCCACAGAATGGGCGACGTGGCGCTGACGATCGACAATCTCACGGTTCCAGGCCCTTCGGGCGCCGCCTATAACGCCGTCGATCGCCTATCGCTTGAAGTCCGCGCCGGCGAAATCGTCTGCATCTATGGTCTGATGGGCGCCGGCCGTACCGAACTGCTCGAATGCGTGGCAGGACGGCTGCGCTCGAGCGGGGGCCGCGTCCTCCTCGGCAACACGGATGTCGGCGGTCTCAGCATCGCCGGACGCATCGCGCAAGGTTTGGTGCTGGTCCCCGAAGACCGGCAGCGCGACGGTCTAGTTCAAACGATGACCGTCGGCTCGAACCTGTCGCTTGCCAGCATCGGCGCCTTTACCAAGGGTCTTTTCACCTCGAGCGGTCGCGAGCGGTCGCTGGTCAGCGACTCAATCCGCAAGGTTCATGTCAAGACCGACGGCGGCGATGCGGCGATCGGCTCGCTATCGGGCGGCAACCAGCAGAAAGTCGTCATCGGCAAGATGTTGGCGACGGCACCTCGCGTGATCCTGCTCGACGAGCCGAGCCGCGGCATCGACATCGGCGCGAAGGCTGAGGTCTTCAAGCTGCTGGCCGAGCGCGCCAAGGAGGGGCTGGCGGTAATCTATTCGACATCGGAAGTCGCCGAGTGCCTGAGCATCGCCCATCGCATCATCGTCATGCACCGCGGCAGGATTTCTGCCGAATTCGGTCCTGACGTCACCAAAGAAAAGATCATGGCCGCCTCCGGCGAAGCAGTGGTCGCGCACTAGCCGCATTCATGGAGCACTGATTATGTCAGTCACGAACATCACAGATAAAAAGCCAGTTTCCAACGGACAGCGGCGGAATTTCAGTCTCGTGCGGCTGATCCTGGAAGGACGCGCCTTCTTTGCGCTGATCGTCATCATCGCGGTCTTCTCCTTCCTATCGCCCTACTACTTCTCGCTCAGCAACTTCCTGACCATGGCCTCGCATGTGGCGATCTTTGGCATCCTTGCCATCGGCATGCTGCTGGTCATCCTCAATGGCGGCATCGATCTTTCCGTCGGCTCGACACTCGGCCTTGCCGGCTGTATCGCCGGCTTCCTGATGCAGGGCGTCACGCTTTCGAGCTTCGGCGTCATTCTTTATCCGCCGGTCTGGGCCGTCGTGGTGCTGACCTGCATTCTCGGCGGCGTGGTCGGCGCGGTCAACGGCGTGCTTATCGCCTACCTGCGCGTCCCGGCTTTCGTCGCTTCGCTGGGCGTCCTCTATGTCGCGCGCGGTATCGCGTTGCTGATGACGAACGGGCTTACCTACAACAATCTCGGCGGCCGCCCCGAACTCGGCAATACCGGCTTCAACTGGCTGGGCTTCAATCGCCTCGCCGGCGTTCCGATCGGCGTCATCGTCCTTGCTGTGCTTGCGATCATTTGCGGTATCGTTCTCAGCCGCACCGCCTTTGGCCGCTGGCTTTATGCCTCAGGCGGCAACGAGCGCGCTGCCGATCTTTCCGGCGTTCCGGTCAAGCAGGTCAAGATCGCTGTCTATGTCCTGTCGGGCATTTGTGCCGCCATTGCCGGCCTCGTCCTGTCCTCGCAGCTGACCTCGGCCGGTCCGAACGCTGGCACCAGCTACGAGCTGACCGCAATTGCCGCCGTCGTCATTGGCGGTGCCGCATTGACCGGCGGCCGCGGCACGGTGCGCGGCACCATGCTTGGCGCATTCGTCATCGGCTTTCTGGCGGATGGCCTCGTCATCATCGGCGTCTCGGCCTACTGGCAGACGGTCTTTACCGGCGCAGTCATCGTGCTCGCCGTGCTCATGAACAGCATCCAGTACGGACGCAGGACCAAGTCCGGCTGACGTTGCACCGAAACTTGTCACTGGTCGGTGAAAACACCGGCCGGAGAAAGGACCGCCGGTTCGCCGGCATTACCAGAGCTCATCAAAGGGAGAGAGACTAATGTTCAAAAAAGGCTTGCGCATCGTCATGGCAGCAGTTGCTGTGGCACCGCTTCTGACCGGGGCCGCCTGGGCCGCCGGCCAGATCACCGTCATCGTCAACGATCCGTCCAACCCCTATTGGCTGACGGAAGGCAATATCGCCAAGGCAACCGCTGAAAAGCTCGGCTACACGGCAACAGTCGGCGCACACAAGGGCGATACCAACACCGAAAGCAACCTGATCGATACGGCCATTACCAACAAGTCGGTCGCAATCATCCTCGATCCGGCCAATGCTGACGGCTCGGTCGGTGCAGTCAAGAAGGCCGTTGCGGCCGGCATCCCAGTCTTCCTCGTCAATGCCGAAATCAACCAGGAAGGCCTTGCCAAGGCTCAGCTCGTCTCCAACAATGCTCAGGGTGCGGCGATCGGCGCTCAGCAGTGGGTCGAAGCCGTTGGCGACAAGGGCAATTATGCCGAACTCTTCGGCTCGCCCTCCGACAACAATGCCGCCACCCGCTCAAACGGCTATGAAACCGTTCTGACGCAATATCCCGACTTGAAGAAGGTTGCCAAGGAAGTTGCCAACTGGGACCGCACCCAGGGCCACAACAAGATGCAGTCCATGCTGCAGGCGCACCCCGACATCACCGGCGTGATTTCCGGCAATGACGAAATGGCGCTTGGCGCGATTGCTGCATTGAAGGAAGCCGGCAAGCTCGCCAGCGTCAAGGTCGGCGGCTTCGACGGTTCGCCGGACGCTGTCGCCGCCATCAAGGCCGGTGAGCTTCAGTACACCGTCCTGCAGCCGGTCGCTATCTTCTCCGAAGAAGCGGTCAAGCAGGCCGACAGCTTCATCAAGACCGGCAAGACCGGTGCCAAGAGCGAAAAGCAGCTTTTCGATTGCATCCTGATCACCAAGGACAATGTCGACAAGTACACGGCACCCTTCGTTCTCGCCCAGTAATGACATTGGGGACGCCGCACACCGGCGTCCCCATCCCTTGGCCGCGATGAGCGGCATCCTGGCTGAACATCAGACAGAACTTGCAGAAATCCTGATAGCGAATTGTTCTTTCATATTTTTCACGATATTCGCTGCAGTAAGCTGATCTCCGCAAGGCTCAGCGTCAGAGGCCAAAGTGACAGACAAGACAAGCCCCGTAGCATTCCTGCAGGACGAGCTGCCAAGCGACAGCCGCCATTCCCGTCAGATCGCCAGGCGCCAGATGATAGCCGAGGCCGTGATGGCGGAGGGTTCCATGCGCATCGAGGATCTGACCGAGCGTTTCGGCATCAGCCTGATGACGGCCCATCGCGATGTCGACGAACTGGTCAGCCGCGGCTTGTTCCGCAAGACACGTGGCATCGTATCGGCCGCTGCCACCAGCCTGATCGAATCGAGCGACGTCTATCGCGCCAACCGGCAGGCTGCCGAAAAGAAGACGATCGCCGCAGCTGCCATGCAATTCATCGAACCTGGCCAGGCAATCTTCCTCGACGATTCCACCACCGTCCTGCAGATGGCCTCGCAGCTGCCGGCCAAGGTTCCGCTGACGGCGATCACCAATTCGCTGACGCTGATGAATGCGCTGAAGGATATGCATGACGTGACGCTTCTGGCGCTCGGCGGGCAGTACTATAATTGGTGCAACGCCTTCATGGGGCGGATGACGATCAACGAGATCAACCGCTTGCGGGCCGATGCCGCCTTTATCTCGATGTCGGCCATCATCGACGACGTGGTTTTCCATCAGTCGCCCGAGATCGTCGATATCAAGCGCGCCATGTTCGAAAGCGCCGCCAAGCGCGTCCTGCTGATGGATCACACGAAGTTCGAACGCCGGGCTCTGCATAGTTTTGCGCATTTGAGCGAATTCGATGTCGTCATCGTCGACGGCAAGACGCCTGCCGACCATCTGGAGCGCATGCGCAGCAAGAATATCAATGTCGTCGTCGCCGGCGGCGACTGGAAATGATCCGGAGACTGAAGCCGTCAGGGCTTACCCTCTTCGTTTGCGATCAGGAGCAATGAGAATGCCGAGTCTGCTCGGAATTGACAGCGGCTTGACTGTCACCAAGGCCGTCATCTTCGACATCGACGGAACGCCGCTTGCCGTTGCCCGCCGTCGCGTGACGCAGTTCATGCCGAAGGCCCGCCATGTCGAGCGCGACATGAACGAACTCTGGAGCCAGACGGCCGACGCCATTGCCGAGGCAATCAAGCTCAGCAACCGCCCGACAAGCGACATCCAGGCGATTGCCGCAACCGCTCACGGTGATGGCATCTATCTGCTCGACAAGGCAAAGAAGCCGCTCGGACGCGCCATTCTCTCGCTCGACAGCCGCGCCGGCTCGATCGTCGAACAATGGCTGAAGAGCCCTATTGCCGATGAATCCTTGAAGCTGACCGGGCAATTGCCGCATGTTTCCGCGCCATCGGCCTTGCTTGCCTGGATCAAAGCCAACGAAGCGGAGCGCTTTGCTGAGATCGGCCATGTCCTGAGTTGCAAGGACTGGCTGCGCTTCTGCCTGACCGGCGTTGTCGGCACTGACCGCACCGAGGCCAGCACATCCTTCACCAATGTCACGACCCAGGATTATGCGCCGGATGCGCTGAGGCTTTTTGGTGTCGATGAAATCACCGACGCCTTACCGCCTGCCTCGCGATCGGATGAGATCGTCGGATATGTGACCGAGGCCGTCGCAAAGCGCACCGGCCTTGCCGAAGGCACGCCCGTCGTTGCCGGCCTGCATGACGTCACCGCATCGGCCCTCGGCGCCGGCGGTTATGCCTCCGGCGTCGTTGCCGTCATCGCCGGTACCTATTCGATCAACGAGACGCTGTCATCGAAACCGAGCGTTGATCACCGCTGGTTCTGTCGCAACGCCATTGCGCCTGGCCAATGGAACAACATGTCGATCTCGCCGGCATCATCAGCCAATTACGAATGGTTCCTGGATAAGCTCTGCGCCACCGACGTTGCCGGCGCCGAAGCTGCCGGCACGTCCATTCATACCATGCTCGGTCCCGAGATCGAGGCAGCGTTCAATCGACCGTCGAGCGCGCTGTTCCATCCCTATCTGTTCGGTTCGCCCTATGGTGCCGAGGCCACTGCCAGCTTCTTCGGGATTGGCGGCTGGCATGATCGCGGCGACATGCTGCGCGCGGTTCTGGAAGGCATCGCCTTCAACCACAAGATTCACGTCGATGCCCTAAGTGCCGGTTTTTCCTTCGATCAGGCAAGGTTAGCGGGCGGTGTCTCGCGCAATCCGATCGTCGTGCAGATGTTTGCCGACGTACTCGCCATGCCCGTTACCGTGACGGAAACCGATGAAGCCGCTGCCTGGGGGGCAGCCCTTTGCGCCGGTGCCGGCATTGGCGTCTATTCAAGCCCGCAGAGCGACCCGCGCGATGTCGGCAAGATCGCCAGAACCTATCATCCGGATTCCGCCCGCAGCGCAGACTACCGTATCCGCTATCAGCTCTTTCGCGACATTGCCGAAGCAATGACGCCGCTCTGGCCGCGGATCGGCAATCTCGCAACCCAGCACTCCCAAGGCTAGACCGCCACTTGCGTCGCGAAGACGGGCTCTATCGCGGCAGTTCACCAGGACAATGATGTTATGACCGATATGGCCGCCGATCTGAAACAACGCTTCTCGCAACTTCAAGACGGAGATGTCGATGTCGTCATTCTCGGCGCCGGCGTCAATGGTGCCGGCCTCTTCCGCGATCTCTCGCTGCAGGGCGTCAACTGCCTGATCGTCGATAAATCCGATTTCGGCTCGGGAACGAGTGCCGCGCCATCGCGGCTGATCCATGGCGGGCTCAAATATCTCGAAACCGGCGAGTTCCGGCTCGTCGCGCAGTCGGCGCTCGAGCGGAATCTGCTGCTCAAGAACGCGCCGCATTGCGTCGAAGCACTACCGACCTTCGTGCCGATCTTCTCCTGGACACGCGGGATTTGGGCCGCCCTTCGCACGCTGACGGGCTCGACCACCGCCCCACGCAGCCGCGGCGCCTTGCTTATCAAGATCGGGCTCGCGCTTTACGATTTCTTCGGTTCGCGCAACCGTGTCATGCCGCGCCACCGGTTCCTTTTGAAGCGCCGCGCGCTGAAGGAAATGCCGCATGTGACGCCGGAGATCGTCGCCGGCGGCATCTATTACGATGCCAAGATCAGCCGGCCGGAACGGTTGGTCTATGAACTGGTCAAGGACGGGCTGGAGGCGAACAAGGGCTCGCTTGCCGCAAATGCAACGAGACTGGTTTCATCAGCCGACGGCCTGCTGACCTTCCAGCGCGCGGATGGCTATGCCTTTTCGGTCAAGCCGAAGCTCGTCATCAATGCTGCCGGCCCATGGATCGATCATGTCAACGCCGCTCTTGGAGCACCCGCCCATCTGATCGGCGGCACCAAGGGATCGCATATCCTGCTCGATCATCCGGAACTGGTGCGCAGCCTGAACGGCCATATGATCTATTTCGAAGCCGATGACGGCCGCATCTGCCTTGTCTATGGCTATCTCGGCCAGGCACTCGTCGGATCAACCGATATCCCTTGCGACGATCCAGACAATGTTCGCTGCGAAGAGCCGGAAATCGACTATTTCCTCGATAGCGTCAGGTCGCTGCTGCCGAGCCTGCGCTTCGACCGCAATCAGGTAACCTATAGCTATAGCGGTATTAGGCCCCTGCCCGCCTCGGATGCCTCCTCGCCCGGCCTGATCAGCCGCGATCACTCCGCACCCGTCTTTGAACCGCAGGCCGGACGGCCATTCCCGATCATCTCGCTTGTTGGCGGCAAGTGGACCACGTTCCGCGGCTTTGCTGAGGAAGTCTCCGATACCGTGCTCGCACGCCTCCAACGCAGACGCAGAACATCGACCGAGCACCTTGCGATCGGCGGCGGACGGGATTTCCCGATCACCTCCAATGAGCGGGCGAATTGGATCAGGTCTGTTGCGGCAAAGACTGGTGTCGAGGCAGATAGAGTGGATGAGCTGCTTGGCCGATACGGCACGACCGCCGCGGAAATTCTTGCCCACCGTTGCGACTACAGTGACAGTCAACGCATAAGCGGCGCCCCACGTCATAGCGCGCTGGAGATCGACTGGATCGCGCGCCAGGAGATGGTCGTGCATCTCTCCGACATCGTCTTCCGCCGCACGACCATGGCGATCGAAGGCCTGCTGACGATCCAAGGCCTGCGCGAAATCGGCGCCATCGCCGCAGCGGCCCTGCAATGGGACGCCCAGCGGCTTAACCAAGAAATCGATGACGTCGTCATGGCGCTGTCGAAATTCCACGGCCAGACGCTGACCGAAGAAAACATGCGTCGGGCAGCAGGTCCTGCGGCGCGCTGATCATCCTCGACCCCAAGAAAATAACGGATCAGGTAAACCGGCCTTGTGGCGCGCGAGTTCTATGGCTGAATGCGTGAAACACAGCCTACCACTCGAACTGCCCGAGCATTCTTCCGGAGCTCCGAGTGCAGCCACACTGGCCTCGATCAGGCCGCTACAGCAAACCCGCTGAGGGAAATGCTCTGTTATCGCCATAGAAAACATTTGACGGCCGGCGACTTCAATGTTTTCTATTGATAAAAAACAATCACTGATAAATACGTGGATCTCCGCATCCCCACACATGGTCTACCAACAGCATTCATATATGAGGATATCGGCTTGAGCTCACGGATCATCCAATTTGGCACCAGCCGGTTCCTGCAGGCGCACGCGGCGTTGTTTGTGCACGAAGCACAGCAATCCGGCCAGGATGTCGGTCCGATCGCCGTCGTTCAGGTCTCAGGCGCCAGCAGCCGCAGCGGACGTGTCGCCGCCTTCGGCAATCCGCAGGGCTATCCGGTCATCATCCGCGGCATGTCGGATGGCCAGCCACTCAATCGCACCATTCAGGTCACCAGCGTCGATCGCGGCCTTTCCGCAACCGAGCATTGGAGGGAGCTGTCTAAACTCTTTGTCGAGGAGGCCGAATTCGTCGTCTCCAACACCGGCGACACCGGTTACCAGACCTGGCCGGAGGATGATCGTTTCGGTTTATATGGCGATGTTCCTCGATCTTTCCCCGCAAAACTTGCCGCCCTCCTCGTCCAACGCTGGCAGGCCTCCGCCCGCCCCCTGATCATCCTTCCCTGCGAACTGATAACGGGCAATGGCCATGTTCTGAAGCAGGCGGTCGTCGATTGTGCCAGGCTCAACAATGTGGCGGCTGGTTTTTATGACTGGCTCGACGGCCACGTCGCCTTCGCCGAAACCCTGGTCGATCGCATTGTTTCCGAGCCGATTGAGCCCATCGGTGCTGTTGCCGAACCTTATGCCCTATGGGCGATCAAGCGCG
Organism: Rhizobium sp. BK491; assembly: GCF_014194925.1. Lineage (NCBI taxonomy): Bacteria > Pseudomonadati > Pseudomonadota > Alphaproteobacteria > Hyphomicrobiales > Rhizobiaceae > Rhizobium > Rhizobium sp. BK491. The sequence goes on along the minus strand of NZ_JACIAR010000004.1, from coordinate 615,631 downwards.
CGCCCGGCGTGCGAGCGCCATGCCAACATCCAAGCATCGTACTGACGGACGATCTCGCACCCTATGAACGCCTGAAACTGCATATCCTCAATCTCGGCCACACGTTTCTTGCCGAAATCTGGCAGCGCGAAGGCCGGCCGGCGGATGAAACCGTGCGTGCCATCCTGGCCGACAAAGATATACGGACCAGGCTAGACACCCTCTATGAAAGCGAAGTGCTGCCCGGCTTTGCCGCAAACGATATGGGCGACGAGGCAAAAGCCTATGTCGCAACGACACTCGATCGCTTCCTCAATCCCTTCCTCGATCACCGAATCGCGGACATCAGCCAGCATCACCCCGAAAAGGTCGCCCGCCGCATCCGCGCCTTCCTGGATTGGGCGGATAAGGCGGGCAGCACCTCGGACATGGGCACGCTGCGACAGATTGCGGCGCACTATATTTGAACCGAATGTGAGGCCTGCCGCCTTGCTGGCCGAATGGGGGCCGTTCAGTTCATAGCGATTGAGCTCATTGAGCGGCGCATTATCCCTCGACAGCGTACCGTAGATTGCCATCACGCCTGGTAAAAACCGGAGGTAGCGGCTAAAAGATCTTAGCTCAAGGGCGATTTGAGCCCTGAGAAATCGCATCTATGCCTGGCCTTATAGCTGATAGGCTTCTATCTCCTCAAATCAAATCACGCAACCTGAGGTCACAGATAATGCGTAAGATTCGCAAGGTGACCAAAGTGGTGCGATATTCAAATTACGAAATACTCAAATTGAATCTCGATTGTCACTGCAGTCGATTATCGACAAAATACCATTGCTCTGGATGCGAGCGCACTACCGGTTCTATCACGACATTCAATTGCGCGACGTCCTGAACAAGGTGTTCCTCAACGCCGAATTTTTCGGGCAGCATGAAAGGCTTCAACGCCGTCAGCGCAAATCGCGCCCCCTTTTCCCGAACAATATAAATCGGATAGATCAGCGCATTTGTCTTCCTCGCCATTCGCGCAATGAGCGCGTAATTGCCCTCAAGGTGCACAGGCCTGCCCAAGAATGGCGCTCGGATACGTCCGTTAAATCCCTCATCACAGAACATCAGCAGATTGCCGCCGTTTTCCAGGATTCTCAGAGCCGGGCGGACGAAGCTGCGGCCAGGTTTCAGGATTCCGAGGCCCGCTCCCTTGCGCAAGCGGTTGACGATATAGTGGCGTGAGCGGCGTTTGGGCGGGTCGTAATTCATGGTAACGTCCAGCCCCATGTCGAGAAGACAATGCCAGAGCACTTCCCAGTTGCTGATATGCGGCGCAATGAAGATCACCGGGCCTTGGCTGCAACGCTCTACCAACCCTTCGGTGCCAATCATGCGGATGTGCCGCCGTGCCAGTCTCGGCACGACAGAATATTCCGCCATCTGCCGCCCTTGAGAATCGGCATAGGCATCGAGAAGCCGCTGGAGCTCGATATCCGTAAGTTCGGGCCTTATCGTCTTGAGATTGGCTGCCGCTCGCGCGTAAGCCGCTTTATGAAAGCGGGGAGCAAGCAGACGCCCAAGCCAGCCGCCGAGATCCGAGCAGACGCTGGCCGGCAAGAGCATGAAGGAAAAATAGAGGAAGAGATCGACGGCATTGTCGATATTCTCGAAGATCCAGTAGCGCAGAAATGCCTTGCGGCGATTACCGCCAGCTGCGAAATCGGCCAAGGGCGGGGCCTTGGCAGGCTCATAGGTCCACGCCTTGCGCTTTGACGCGACAACTCTTTCGTCGCCCTCGTCCCCAGCCGTCATCCCTTACGCCGATGCAATGTCACGGGCATGCCCTCGCGCGGACGCAGCGTCAGACGGCATTGTGGCTGAACTTTGTGTCCATGCCTGATCCGGACACGAAAACGCTGGGCCAGGATCGCCAGGCAAAGGATCGCCTCGGTAAGGCCAAATTGCAGACCGGGGCATACGCGCGGGCCGGCGGCGAAGGGAATATAGCTGTAGGGCGTCGGCCGTGTCTCGCCGAGGAAGCGCTCAGGGTGAAAGCGATGCGGCTCGGGAAAGAGCGAATCCGTGCGATGCAAGATCCAGGGCACGATCAGCACCAATGCGGCCTTGCGTACCTTCACGTCGCCGATCTGGTCGGCCTCAGCCGCCTGGCGTGCCAGGATCGGCACGGGAGGATAGAGGCGCAGCGTCTCTTCGATGACCGCACGGCACCAGTCTAGCTTCGCGACATCATCGATCGAGGGAACCCGATCGCCGCAGACGGCGTCGATTTCCGCATGAACTGCCTCTTCCACCCAGGGCGCACCTGCCAAGAGGTACCAGGCCCAGGTCAGCGTTGCCGCGGTCGTTTCGTGGCCGGCCATGAAGATTGTGGCAGCCTCGTTGCGAAGCGCCACCACGTCGAGTTTCAGCTCGGGGTTGCGCTGCTGACGACGGATCAGCAGTTCGACCATGGAACTGTTATCACCCTTGCCGGCCAGATGATCTTCGATCACCTGATCGATAATCCGGTGAATGCGCCTCACCGACCGGCTCAAGCTTGGCGTCTTGATGATGGGCAAACCTTCATCGAAACCGAGAAAATAGCCGAAATTGACGGAATCGACCAGCGACTGGTAGCTCGCAAACCCTTCGGTCACCGCATTGGCGCTTTCCTCGCCGAGGTCATTGCCGAAGACACTGCGGGAAATGATCTCCGCCGTCAGCCCAGCCATCTCGAACAGGGCGTTGACTTCCGCCCCTTCACCCAGGCTCTGCCAGCGGTCGGCAAGCTCGCTTGCCGTGCTCTGCATGATCGCGCCGAAGGCCGGCACGCGGTTTTTATGCACGATGTCGGAGACCAGCGGCCGGCGCTGTTTCCAGGTTTCCTTATCGGATATGAATAAACCATCGCCCAAAAGATATTCCAGCGCGCGACGCATCTGCGGTGTCTTGCGCTCGAAATTCTCATGGCGTTTGGCCACCACATAGCGGATGGCTTCAGGCGAATTGACAATGATGAGCTGGCGGCCCAGAAGCTTGAACTCCGCCACATGCTCGCGATAATCGGCGCGGCGCCAGATCGACAGGAAATCGCTGCGCGCCTGCAGCATCAGCTTCAACGGCTGGCCCGGCTTTCCGCTATAATAAGCTGCGTGAGCCGGCTCGAAATAGCGCGAGGATTGGTCGGCGTGTTCGACGATTTCGGTTTTCTGATCAAGCCAGGCCAGCATAGCGGTGCAGAACTTTCACGCCTTGCGGCCGGAGATGATAAGAGGGCAGTCGGACACGACACACGGACGTGGCCACTATATTCATTTCGCAACCGCGGAAAAGCCCCTGCTTGGCCGAAGTTAAGGCCTGTCTTTCACCTGGAAATCGGCTGCGCTTAAATGCTTTCCAACATAAGCAATTCATCCAGCGTTTGTCGCCTGCGGATCAATCGATGCGTCTCGCCGTCGATCAGCACTTCTGGCGCATAGAGACGGCTGTTGTAGTTCGATGACATCGTTGCGCCATAAGCGCCCGCGCCATGAAACACGAGATAGTCGCCGACATGGGCTTCGGGCAGATCGCGGGTTTCCACCGTGCCGTTGTCGGTCTGCGTGAAGACATCGCCCGATTCGCAGAGCGGACCTGCGACAACGGTGGGGAAGATTGTTCCGGCAGCACTGCGAGGCGCCGTGCCCGGAATGACCGTGATGTGATGGTAGCTGCCATACATCGCCGGCCGGGCGAGATCGCTGAAGCCGGCATCGACAAGCACGAAGCGGTTGCGGCCCATCATCTTGACCGCCCTCACTTCTGCCAGCAATACGCCGGCATCCGCTGTCAGGAAGCGACCCGGCTCGATCTCCAGCCGGATCGGATGGCCGACATGCGTCTCGATCTCGCGCCGAGCCTTGTCCCAGAGCGAAAAGTAATGGGCAGGATCGATCTCCTCCTCACCTTCCCTGTACGGCACAGACAGGCCGCCGCCGGCGGAGATGGCCTCGATATCGACATCCAGCGTGCGGCAGAATCCGATCATTGCACCGCAGACACGCTGCAGATGTCCATAATCGACACCGGAGCCGATATGCATGTGCAACCCGACGAGCTTCAGCGAATATTGCCGCGTCAGCGCCACGGCCTCCTGCAACTGCTCGAACCAGATGCCATGCTTGCTGGTTTCGCCGCCGGTGTTGGTCTTTTTGCTATGGCCATGCCCGAAGCCGGGATTGATGCGCAGCCAAACCCTATGGCCCGGTGAGCGCACACCCAGTTGATGCAGCATGTCGATAGAGCCGATATTTACCTCGATCTTGTCGGCAATGACGCGTTCCAACGTCGGCCGATCGAAGACGTCGGCGGTGAAGACCACCTCCGCTTCTCCCGACGCATTGTCGGCTGAAAAACCTGCCCGCATCGCCCGCTCGATCTCGCCGAGCGAGACAGCATCGACCCGCACGCCCGCTTTGCGCATTTCTTTCAGAATATGAATGTTCGAACAGGCCTTCTGCGCATAGCGGATAACGTCGAAGGCGGAGAGTTGGGCGATGCGGCGGCGGATCGCGGCAGCATCATAGATCCAGAGCGGCGTTCCATATTCGGCGGCAAGCGCGCTCAGCGTTTCGTTGGAATGGAGGGTCATTTTGTCTCGATCGGGTCGGGGCGGGAATGGATCAACAATGAATAATAATATGGGCGGAGCGACCGTGTCACTCCACCCCTTTCTGAATACAAGAGTGCTGCAGCTGGCTAGCGCCTCGCGGCGACAAGGGCCTGCTCGAGATCGGCAATGATCTCCTTGGCCGAGTGCAGTCCGACGTTCAGGCGGATCGTTCGGTCGCTGACACCGAAGCGCGCGAAGACATTTGTCTCCGGCGAAATGCTGAGAGCTGCCTTTGCCGGCACCACGAGGCTTTCCGGTCCACCCCAGCTGACGCCAATACGAATGAGGCGCACCGCATCGACGAAATCGGCCACATCGATGCGGTCCGAAACCTCGAAGGAAAACAGCCCACCGAAGCCGCTGAAAGTACGTTTTCCCGGATGATCGCCGAGTGCCGGATGCATGACATTGGTCACGTCCGCATGAGCATCGAGCCAGGACGCCACTTCGAGCCCGGCTTCATGATGATGCCGCATGCGGAATGGCAGTGTCTCGAGATTACGCAGTACGAGCCATGCCTCGAATGGCGCCAGCTTCGCTCCGGTGTATGGGTAGATTTCGCTGTTGATCCGGTCGATATGCGCCTTCGAGCCAGTGACCAGACCTGCCACCGTGTCGCTCTGTCCGCCGAGATATTTCGAGGCGGCGTGGATGACGATATCGATACCGACGGAGAGAGGCCTCTGAAAGAGCGGTGTTGCCCAGGAATTGTCGACCATTGTCACGACGCCGTGGCGGCGAGCGGCCTCGGCGATCGCAGTCAGATCCTGCAATTCGAAGACCATCGAGGTCGGGTTTTCGAGATAGGCGAGCTTGGCACCCGGAAGTGCAGCAAGCATAGCCCCCGTATCGGTGCCATCGATATAGTCGACGACGACGCCGAAGCGCTTCAGGACTTTTTCGAAGAAGCGGAAGGCATCGCTATAGACGTGCCGCACGGTGACGATACGGTCGCCGGGTCCGACGAAGGCGAGAACCGCAGCAGCAATCGCGCCCATGCCGCTCGAAAAGGCGCGTGCCTCTTCCGCGCCTTCCATCTCGGCGATCTTGCGCTCCAGAAGCCGCACGGTCGGATTGTCGCCGCGCGAATAGATCGGCTTCTTCGAACGGCCGGCGAAGACGTCCTCCAGCTCCTTGTAGCTATCGAACAGGAAGAGGGATGTCTGATAGATCGGCGGCACGGCTGCATCGAACGGATCGTCGCGCGGCGTCATCAGCGTATCGGGAATGGCGTGGCGGTAGGCATCGAATCTCGGCGTCTCGTTCATGGCGTTCCTCTTGGGTCAGGAGTGAAGTGTCGATTGGCCGACAAACGGCCCGGTGCGCCGGTCGGCAGAATGGCGAGCCATTCCCGCCACCCGACAAAGCCGCCGAGGATGGCAGCAAGAATGGCAGCGACAACGGCAGCAGCAGAGATCCCGGCAAAGCCCATCCAAAGCGGTAGCACGAGCAGAAGCGGGATCAGCAAATAGCCCTGCGGCGCAAGCCCGACGACGGCGGACAGACCCGCCCTGCCCCGCGATTGCAGCATGACGAGCAGCACGGATTGAAAAGCCGCAAGCGGAAAGATCGGAAAGAGGGACCGCAGCCAGGCGACTGCCTCATCCACGACGTCCTGGCTATCCGTGAACAGGCGTGCGATCGGCTCGGCAGCCAAGAACAGCAAGATGGAATAGAGTAATGCGACCGGTATCGTCACAGCCAGCATGAACCGGATGACGGCTTTGAGCCGCTCAGCATCGCCCGCGCCAAAGGCGTGACTGACGACACTCTGGGCACCGAGGCAAAAGCCGAACAGCGGAAGCTGTCCCAGAGTCATCAGCCGGATCGCAATCGCCGTTGCCGCGACACCTTTATCGCCGCCATGGACCGCGGCCTCCCGTATCAGGACCAGAAAGCCGAGGCCCGTGACGATGCTTGTTGCGGCAGCGGGAAGGCCGATCCGCGCGATCGGCCAAAGCAGTTGCCAGCAAATCGCCCCGCCGGTCACGCTCACCGTTCCCCATCGGCGCAGGAAGTAGACGGCATAGCATGCAAGGGCCGCAATGGATGAAACAATGGTCGCCAGTGCCGCGCCGGACGCGCCGAGCTTGAAGACAAAGATGAAGACGGGGTCGAGAACCGCGTTCAAGGCGAAGCTCGCGATCAGCACGATCATCGAGAAGCGTGAATTGCCCTCGGCGATCGCTATGAAATCGCAGATAGCCTGCAAAAGCCCGAGTGTCATACCGAAAGCAAGCAGCCGCCCATAATCGAGCCCAGGAGCGAGGAGATTGTCGCTGGCGCCGAGTGCGCCGACAAAATCCGGCAGGCCGAGATAGATCAGGATCGACAAGAAAATACCGAGCGGGATCGTCGCCGCGAGCGCTGTCGTGGCGACCGACGCCGCGGCTTTGAGATCCCCTTCGCCAAGGTGGCGCGCAAGCAGCGTCGCAAGCCCGATACCCAGCCCCTGACCGGCCGCCGCGACAAGCAGAAACAGCGGCATGACCAGACTGATGCCTGCCAGCATGTCCGGGCCGAGCGCCCCCAGAAAGATCGCGTTGATCGCATGATGGCCGGCACTGGCGGCAAGTCCCGCCACGGCCGGAAGCGCGACCGCCAGAACGAGCCGCTTGACGCGCGGATCGTTCATATCGACGGCTGTTTTCATCAGGCGCCTCGCGCCAGCGAGCCAAGCACAGGCTGCCCATCCTCTGTGGACAAGCCGGTGAGATCCGGCAACAGCAGCCGATCCATGAAGAAGCGCTCGCGCAGGAGCACGACCAGCAGCGCCTTCTTGTGCGGGAACTGAATATGCTTGACCTTGGCGAAGCCGGAACGGTCGAGATTGCGGATCTGCTGGGTGTGATGATGGATCGGCTCACCGACGATACGTCGCGTGCGCGGATCGGACAGGAACATGTAGTGCATAAGCGACGGAAGCCAGGCGCTGACGAAGGCTTTCCCGCGGAAATCATCCTCGCCGATCGCCACATGCCAACCTCGGTCATAGCCGTCGGCGTCGTAATGCGGTCCGATCCTGTCTTCCTTCGCCCAATAGAGCTCGAAATAGCCGAACGGCACACCGCCGAAGGTCCCGATCAGCGGCAGGGTGCGCGGATCGGCAAGGCGGCCTGCGATGAAATCGCGGTGATAGGAAAGATCGCCGCTGTCTTCCCATATGGCGGCGACCCTCGGATCGTTCATCCAGCGATGGAAATGGGGAAGATCGGCCTCGATATCGGCGACATGGAAGCCAAGCTGGGTATTCAGCCAGGGAATGAAGCGGCTGTAGACACGGCCGGCGGGCTTCGGCGGCCGCTGCGGGTGAACGGCGCCATTCGTCAGTGTCGACACTTCCGGATAGCTGCTTGGCACGCTTCCAAGCCAGGATCTTGGCTGCTGGAAGAAGGATTCCGGGCGCACGATCAGGCGATCGCTGCGCCGCTCGATGGCACCCGCTTCCATCAGGCGCCTTACGAGGTCGCCATCTGCGAGCTCGATCTGGAAGCAGTCCAGCTGTGGATTGCATGCCAGAACGGCTTCCGACACGGCGTTGACGATATCCTCGCCAGAAAGCGGAGGGACCGCGGTGGAAATTGTATCGAAGACCACGAGATTGGTGGCCGGCCCCGATAGATGGCCTGAGGCCACCTTCACTCCGTGATGCTCGACGCGAAAACTCCCCGGTGCATGCCCTGCCGATATGATGAGCGGCTGGCCGTAGGCAAGCGCGCTGCTCTCAAAGCCCGAAGCCGGAAGGCGCAGATCAAAGGATTTCTCCGCCGTTCTATCGCTCCTGATCGCCAGCGAAGCATCCATCTTTCATCTCCATATCTTCAGAACCACGCCGGTTGATATCTGCAGGCTAAACACAGCGCTAATTCTGCGGTGACGAACGACGTCAGCAAAAATTCAAAATATTTTCCAAAAAATATTTTTCGAAAATCATCTGAATTTTCCAAAACCTCATTCGTTATGGAGCTACGTCGACGTAATTTTCGGAACGTCCGAGTTTATCGGCGCCATAAGACATAGATATCGATCGATTGAACTTAATATCTTTCACAAATATTGAGAGGTATACATTATTGTATTTCGATCTATTTGATATGTATTTCAATACAATTAAGGAGAGCGGCGAAGAAATGACTGTCCACGATCGCAACGCCAAGGCAGCAAACGATACGGATTATCTCGCCAAATGCTCCCTATCGCCGACACAGTCACGTATCTGGCTCCTGTCTGAGACTGGTAACGAAGTCGTCTACGGGCGACAAATACTCGCGATCGTCTTCCCCCCGATCTCTTCTGACCTTGCGCGCGAGGGCCTATCAAAACTCTCTCGGCAACATCCCCTCATCACCTCGGAATTCGAGGCGAGGGCGGGCGGCGCCGTCCAGCAGATCCTGGGGAACGACCGCTTCGTCGAGATCATCGAGACGAAGTTGACTGCAAGCGAAAACCTGGACAACGCGCTGACTACGGCTGCCGCGGCGGAACAGGCCCGCCAGATCGACCTTACCGATGGCAATCCGGCCCGCTTCATCCTCCTGACGCAAGAAGCGCGGGCGGTGGGCGTCCTATTCTCCCTCCACGCCATCCTTGCCGACGCTGCGGCGCTCGATCTGCTTGCGGCGGATTTCCTTCATAACATCGACGGTCATGACCCGGCGGATATCGCAGAGACCGTACTGCCCGACGCCGCTTCGTGGATGATTGCCAATGGCGCACCGCGCCATGCGGCGCCGGAACTGGTCGACTTCTGGTTCCGGCGGCTGACGGCTCAGGAGAACATTGCGTCACTCCCGCCGCAAACATCGGCGGGAAAAAACATGGTCGACGAGGTCTGGTTCGAGCATATGCTTGAAGTGCCGGTACAATCGTCCGCCGACACCTCCGGCGACATGCTTGCCGCCCTCGGGATCGCCCTGCGACGCCATACCGGATACGGCACTCAAAGGATCGGCCTGGTCACGCGTCCGGAAAGGCAGAAAGTCGCCGCCCGCTGCGAGGACGTGTTGATCCTGACGCCGGAACTCGATGGCACTATGATGCTCAAGGACGTTCGCAATGCGTTCGTCAAGGAAATCGATATGGCTATCAGGCAATCCCTGCCCTTCGAGGCCCTTGCCGATGCGTTGATAAGACGGGACGAATCCTTCGACACCACCGGCCTCGTCAAGACGCTCCTCGATGTGCGTCCACCCCCGCGTCTCCTGCAAGCAACCTCGAACGAGGTCACGCTGCGCAGCCCCATCGAACCGCCGGCACGTCGCGATGCCGATCTGGTCGTTACCGTTTCCCCGGCCTCCGTCGGCAAATTGCGTATCGGCATCGGCTTCGACCCGCAGAAGCATGATCGAAAACAAATCATACGCTTCGCCGACGATCTTACCTTGGCACTTGCGCAATTACAGGCCAACCCCGGCCTTCAGGTCAAACATATTCCCTTCGTGTCACCGGAAGAGCTGGACAGGCTTTCAGCACCCTATCCGGATGCCCCGGAGCCGGACGACGGCACGCCGATCCACGAGGTCATCTCCGCACAGGCGAGACGGCGGCCGAATGCGTTTGCCGTCGCACAGGGTGAGAAATCCGTGACACATGGCGAACTCGAAGCTGCCGCCAACCGGCTGGCTCATCGGTTGATCGCGATGGGGATCGGCCCGGAAAAGCGCGTTGCCATCGCCCTTGAAAAGTCTATCGACGCGATCATCGCCATTCTTGCTGTGCTGAAGGCTGGCGGCGCATTCACGCCGGTAGAGCCGGATCATCCTGAAGCGCGCAATCGTCACATCCTGACGGCCCCAGGCCTCTCTCTCGTCATCTCCCGCGCAAAGCACATCGCCCACCTGCCGAGCGACATCGCGACACCCTATCTCAATCTCGATGCCATCGATCTATCCGCGGAGAGCGTCGGCGCGCCAGCAACGACCATTGCCCCGCAGCAACTTGCCTATGTGATCTACACGTCAGGCTCGACAGGCGTCCCGAAGGGAGTGGCGGTCGAGCACGGACCACTCGCGCACCATTGCAAGGCTACTTTGCGTATCTATGAGATGAGCGAGGAGTCCTGCGAATATCCGGTACTGCCGTTCACCTCGGATGGCGGCCATGAGCGCTGGATGGTGCCGCTGATGGCAGGCGGCGGCGTGGTGCTGACGCAGGACAAGCTGGCCACACCGGAAGATGCCTTCGCGGCCATGAAGCGACACGGCGTCAACAATGCCAGCCTGCCCACCAGCTATGTCCGGGGGCTGGCCGAATATGCCGGAGAGAACAGCGAAATTCCGCGGCTGCGGCTCTATTCCTTCGGCGGCGAGGCACTGTCGCAGGCGGTGTTCGACATGATTACCGAGAACCTGAAGGCGCAGCTGCTGATCAACGGCTACGGCCCGACCGAAACGATCATGACGCCGATGATCTGGAAGATTCCGGCTGGCACCCGCTTCGAGGGAACGGTCGCGCCGATCGGGCGCGGCGTGGGCGATCGGCGCATCTATGTGCTCGATGCCGACCTTGCACCGGTTCCGGTCGGCGTGATCGGCGAAATCTACATCGGCGGCAGCGGCCTGGCACGCGGCTATCTCGGCCAGCCGGAGCTGATGGCCGATCGTTTCATCCCGGATCCCTTTACACCTGGCGGACGACTGTACAAGTCCGGCGATCTCGGCCGGTGGCGCGAAGACGGCATCGTCGAATTCGCCGGTCGCGTCGATCACCAGATCAAATTACGCGGCTTCCGCATCGAGCCGGGCGAAATCGAAGCCGTGCTGCGCTCCGATCAACGTGTCGCCGAGGCCGTCATCCTGTTGCACAATGACGGCGGCCGCAGTTCTCTGGTCGCCTATGTTGTGCCGCGCGAGGGCGAGAGCTTGAGCGTGACCGAGCTGCGCCGCGCCGCCATGACGGCCCTGCCCGATTACATGGTGCCACAGACCATCATGCTGATCGACGAGTTGCCGATGGGGCCGAACAGTAAGCTGGACCGCGCGGCCCTGCCCGCACCGCGCATCGAACGCGAAATGGCGTTACCTGCCAACGACAAGGAAAAAGCGATCCTGGATGTCTGGAAGGATATCCTCGACATCGGTGATATCGGCGTCACGGAGAATTTCTTCGATATTGGCGGACAGTCTCTGATGGCCGTGCGCATCGTCTCGCGCCTGAAGATGCGCCATCCCGAATGGCCGCTGACGATCGCCGATATGTTCAATCACCCTACCGTGCGCGATCTGGCACTAGCGGTCGACGGCAGCCGCGATGAAACTGGCGTCGACGTCGTCTACCTTCGCCGCAATGGTGACCGGCCGGTGCTCTATTGCTTCCCGGGCCTGCTCGTCAGCACGCGCGAATATATGCGGCTTGTCGACTATCTCGGCCCGGAACAGCCAGCGACCGGCTTCATCTGCTATTCGCTGACGGAAACCAAGACGCTGAGTACCCGCGTCGAAGACATTACCGCGCGTTACGCCGAAGCCGTGCGCAGACAAGCCAAGGGTCGGCCCTGCGCCTTCCTCGGCTGGTCGTGGGGCGGACTGCTCGCCTATGAGGCCGCCCGGCAGCTCGGCAACGACATCGATCTGCGTATGATCGGCATGGTCGATGTCTGCGATATGGACGAGGAGTTCACCGTCGGCATCATGCCGCGCTTCGAAGCAGGCGTCCGCGATCGCACCCATGCTGCCGTGCAGAGCTGGCTTGCGACCACACCGATGCGCGAGGACTGGAAGAGACTTTTCGCCGCCATGAACGAGGAGGTTTACGAACAGTTCCTCCACCATGTCGTCAAGCATAATGTCAAACTGCCGACGGATGGTCCCGATATCGGCTCGGAAGAGCATACGTTCTGGATCCTCATCGACAATGCGATGATCTTCCGCAACTACCGCCTGGAGCAATCTGATTTCCGCATCCATGCCTTCGCGGCCGAGGATTCTCTCACGCGTGCCCTCAACGTCATCGACTGGCGGCGCTATTCGGCGAATGCCACGGCATCGGAGATCGTCACCGGCACCAACCATCTGACGATCATCGGCAAGACGCCATTCCATCAGCGTTTCGCCCGGCGGCTCGACCATGCTTTTGCGCCGGCGCCGCTGTCCAAAGACGCCGTCAAGTAACCCACTCTTCTACATCATTCTGGAGCTGCACCATGACATCGCACGTGCTCGACCTCGCCGGGGCCGGAATCGGTCCCTTCAACCTCAGCCTTGCCGCTCAGCTCGATTCCATACCGCAACTTTCCGTCCGCTTCTTCGAACGGCGTCCATCCTTTGCATGGCATCCGGGAATGATGCTGCCGGGTGCGGAAATGCAGACATCCATCCTCAAGGATCTGGTGACGGCCACCAACCCGACAAGTCCGTGGAGCTTCCTCTCATATCTCGTTGCGCATAAACGCTTTTATCAGTTTCTGAATGCGGAATATGAAGCCGTTCCGCGCAAGGAATTCGCCGACTATCTCGGATGGGTCGCGCGCGGGCTAACGTCGCTCCGCTTCGGCGCGAGCGTCCGAGAGGTCCATGCCAATGACGGCCTTTTCTCCATCGCCACCGACGATGGTGCGATCAGCGCTCGCAATCTCTCCGTCGGCGTCGGCAAGATAGCGTCTCGTCCGGCTTGGGCCGAACAGCTGCCGAAGTCCATGACCTTCCATAGCAGCGAAGCGACGCAACGTTTCGGTGATGTCAAAGCGCCCCGCATTGGCGTCATCGGCGGCGGCCAGAGCGGCGCCGAGATCGTCGATGCGCTCCTGGATCTGAATAGGGTTTCATCCATCCACTGGATCAGCCGCCGGCCGAATTTCGAGCCGCTCGATGCGACGCCATTCACCAATGAGCTCTTCACACCAAGCTACATGGAGCGCTTCCACGGACTTCCCGAAGAGCTGCGGCTCACTCACACGCGCCGGCAAGTGCTGGCGAGCGACGGCGTTTCCGCCTCTACCTTGAAGAAGCTCTATCGCCGGCTCTACGAGCGAAAGCTCGATGCCGCCGGGCACCCCGACCACAGCATATCGCTGCGCCCCTTCCGCAACGTCATCGCAGCCGAGCAGGATGGTCCCGAAATCACGCTGACCATGCGCAACGGCTTCGATGACAGCATCGAAACACTGACGGTCGACATGGTCGTTTTTGCAACCGGCTATCGCTTTGTGCTTCCGGAATTCCTGCATTCGCTCGAAAACCGCATCGAGCTCAGCTCCATCGGCGAACCGGTGCTGGAAAGCGACTTCTCGCTGACATGGGACGGGCCACGGGAGAACCGTATCTTCGTTCTCAATGCCGGACGCCATAGCCATGGCATTGCCGAGCCGCAGCTCAGCCTTGCCGCATGGCGCAGCGCGGTCATCGCCAACGCGTTGCTCGGCCGCCAGCATTTTGATCTCGATCAGCTCGATCCCATCGTACAGTGGGAAACGCACGGACAGCCGTCGAACCTTCCCTCTCACATGGGACAGGCAGCGGAATAGGTGAAGACGGGCCAACCGGGGGAAGAGACGGTGCAGGTGGAACTTCATAGCCTGCACCTGTCTGACGGGCTTCCCGTACCGGACTCGATTTTGAGCGAGGCAGAAAAAAGCCGTGCCGCAGCGTTCAGATCATGCTCGGCGCGGCGCCTTTTCGTTGCCGGCCGGGTCCTATGTCGAAGCGTCATCGCCAATCTGCTTGGCTGCGCCCCGCAAGCACTTTGTCTTGCGATTACCCCTTCCGGCAGACCCTATCTGCGCGATTACCCCGACATCGACTTCAATCTGTCGCACGCGAAAGACCGCATAGCACTTGCGATTTGCCGCGGCGCCCGCATCGGCATCGATATCGAGCGTCTCGATGCATTTTCGGAGAAGGAAGCCTCCGAGATCATGCCGATGATCCTTTCCGAACAAGAGTTCAATCAGGTGCATCAATTGGATGAACGACATCGCCGTGATGTTTTTCTCACCCGCTGGGTTCAGAAAGAGGCTGCGTTGAAATGCTTCGGCCGGGGTTTTCTGGTCGACCCGCACAGCGTGATGCTGACGCCGGTAAATACAACTTTAGAAGGCAGATGCCAGGTATCCGGCGAAGCGATATTCACCCATTCCGGCCGTATCAGCGACGAAGAAAGCGGGGATTTTCAGTGGGCTATCGCAACATCAAGGGCTGCAGCAAGGCCGAAATGGCGGCATCACAAAAGCGGGATTTTCTTCTAGATCTCATGAAAAATTGAAATAAAATCAGGTGGATAAACCTTGATTTAGGAGATGCTTCACTTTTCGACACTGCTATCTTGACTATTATTATCATGTTTTATAGGTTCCTCTCAAAAAGAGGGGCACACAGAAATGCAACTTTGGATTTCAGCGAGAGCCCGACATGATTGCCAACCGTTCGCAGTCGACTTCCAATGCGCAACTCCAAACAGCACTTCACGCCTATCCGAAGCTCCTCTCCGTCGCATGCAGGATCACAGGCTGCATGAGCTTGGCCGAGGATGTCGTGCAGGAAGTTCTCCTGCAGCTGGTCTCCAAGCCGCTGAACGAGGATATAGCGGCTCCAACGCCCTATGTGATGCGGATGGTGCGCAATCTGGCGACCGATCATGTGCGACGCCGGCAATATGAGCGGGGCCTGTTCGTCGAAGAGGAAGTGGGCGGCAATACCTCGGCCTATGGAAGCCCGGAGGAGCGCCTTCACGAGGCCGAGGCCTACAAGGCCTTCCGCTGCACGGTCGAATCCATGCCTGCCAGAACCCGGAAGTTCTACGAGGAGCACTATTTCGACGATATCCCCCAGAACATCATCGCCAGGGAGGCGGGTGTATCCTGCGCCCTTGTTTGCGGCCTTCTGCGGGAGGCGCATTCGCGGTGCCTCGCCGCTATCTCGCTTGAGGCCGACCATTCTTGCGCTGCCGGCAGCGGCCACAGACGAAACCGAACAGCACGGGTGCGGGAGATGCGGGCCTGATGGCGGTTCACCGCCATCAGGCCCGCAAACTGCACTCCGTCGCCAGGAAAGGGAAAATGCAGGAAGCCATCGAGATAACCGAATCCAAAGGCGCCATCTGTCGTGACATCATGACGGAATTGACCGATTGGTTTACCGACCCCGATGTCATCGATGCCTGCGCGGGAGCCGTGGAGGCCTTGCCGATGTTCGGCTGCGTCGAGGCGGATACTGTTGCCGGCTTCGTTGCCCTGCGCGCCCATCCGCCGGCCGCCATGGAGATTCTCGTGATAGCAACCAGGCGCCGGCACCATCGCAGCGGTGTCGGAAAGCGATTGCTGGCCGCAGCCGAGACCTTCGCCCGCTCTTCCGATTGCAAGCTCCTGACGGTCAAGACGCTCGCGCCGCGCGGCAGGGACGAACCGCAATATGAAAAGACCCGTGCCTTCTACGACAGAAACGGTTTCATACGCGCCGAGATATTCCCAACCCTCTGGCGCGAAAGCGATCCGTGTCTCTTCTTCGTCAAGCCATTGACCTCGATCAACTAACGCATCGCTCACCGGCGACCGGAATTTTAGGGAGCCGGTGGGCTTCAGCAGGAATGATAATGAAAAACGATAGGATCACCGGAAAAGATCAAAGTCACGCAACGGTCTTCGCGACGGAAGGCCTGCGTTTCGAGGTCGACGGCAAAACCATTCTTCATCCGCTCGACATCAGCTTCAAGGCGGGCGAGATTTCCGGCCTGATCGGCCATAACGGCTCCGGCAAATCCACGCTGATCAAACTGCTGGCCCGGCAGATTCAGCCGACCGGCGGACGCATCCTGTTCGATGCCGCCGCCGCCGGCTCCTACGATATGCGGGCCTTTGCGCGCGCTGTCGCCTATCTGCCGCAGGACACCTCATCGGCCGCCGGCTTAACCGTCGAGGAGCTTGTCGCCTGCGGGCGCTACCCCTGGCATGGCGCGCTCGGGCGGTTCACCGATGTCGATCGGGAAAAGGTGGAGATCGCGATGAAGTTGACGCATGTCGATACCTTGGCAGGCCGCATCGTGGATACGCTCTCCGGGGGCGAGCGCCAGCGTGTCTGGATCGCCATGCTGGTCGCGCAGGACAGCCGCTGCCTGCTACTCGACGAGCCGACATCGGCACTCGACATCGCCCACCAGATGGAAATCCTCGGGCTCGTCCGCGAGCTTTGCCGGGCAAAGGATCTGAGCGTCATTCTCGTCCTGCACGATATCAATGTCGCGGCACATTTCTGCGATCATCTGCATGCGCTAAAGCAAGGGCGCCTCATTGCAGCAGGCCCGTCGCCGACCCTCATGAAGGCCGAAACGCTCAATACGATCTACGGCACCAATATGGGCGTCACTGCCCATCCCGTGCATGGAACGCCGCTTGCCTATGTCATCTGATAGCAGCTTCGAGAACCTGATGCTTTCCCGGCGCACGCTGCTTGCTGCTGCGGCGTTTTTTGCCGTTCCGCAAGCGGGAGTGGCTGCAGGAACCATATCCGGCCCGATCGTCTCCCTCGATTATGGCCTGGCATCGACACTGCTGGCACTCGGGGTAACACCGGCCGGCATCGCCTCGCTTGCCGATTGGGACACATGGGTCGTCGAACCGAAAATGCCCAATGGCGTCGTCGATCTCGGTACCACCAGCGAGATCAATCTCGAGGTCCTGGCAAGCGTCAAGCCGGCGCTGATCCTGACCACGCCCTATCTCGCGCCTTTGAAGCCGCAATTGGAGGCGATTTCGCCGGTCCTGGAACTGACGATCTATGCCGAAGGCGGCGAGGCTTTGTCACGCTCCATCGAGGCGACGCGTCGGCTGGCCGACGCCATCGGCCGGCGGCAACAGGCGGAAGAATTCCTTGCCCGGTCGGAACAATTCTTCGACGACTGCGCAAACCGCGTCAAAAAGCTCAACCCTCCGCCGTTGGCGCTCATTAATTTTGTCGATCCGCGCCATGCTCGCATTTATTGCGGCGCGGGCCTCTACCAGAACGTCATGACCAGGATCGGGCTAAAAAACGCCTGGACCAAGCCGGGCGACTACTGGGGCTTCGAGACGATCGGGCTGGAGCAATTGGCGACGCTCGATCAAAGCTTGCGTCTGATCGCATTCGAACCCCTGCTTCCGCCAAATGTGCTCGACAATCTCCAGGATAGTCCGTTGTGGACCAGTCTTCCCTTTGTCCGAGCCGGGCGGGTATCCGTGCTGCCGGGCACCTTGATGTTCGGCATGGTGCAGGAGGCTCAGCGTTTCGCGCGCATATTGCTTGACCATCTGGAAACATTCGCATGATCCGCACCGAAGCAAATAACGGCCTCGGTGCTCCAGCCGTGGCGCTGACGCTGTTCGCGCTCGCCAGCCTGCTTGCCTGGTATCAACTGGCGCCTGACCTTTCACGCTTGTTTGAGCAGAAAGCAGGCTACGACCCGCAACGCCTGCTACTCATCTATTCGACGCTGCCGAGGATCGTCACCGCCTTGCTGGCAGGTGCCGCGCTCTCGCTGTCGGGAAGCCTGCTGCAGCAGGTGCTGCGCAATCCGCTCGCCTCTCCGTCCACGCTCGGCATTTCGGCCGGCGCCAATCTCGCGCTCGTAGCCGTCATGCTTGCCTTTCCCGCCCTTCAGGGCCTCAGCCGCGATGCCGTTGCCCTGTTCGGGAGCACCGCGGCGGCGGCAGTCGTCTTCCTGATCGGCGCAAGGCGCGGCTTTTCGCCCTTGTCGCTGGTGCTTGCCGGCTTGATCGTCGGCGTCTGGAGTGGAGCGCTTGCCGCCATTCTCGTTCTGATGAACGATCGCTATCTCTCCGGCCTCTTCATCTGGGGCGCCGGATCGCTGGCGCAGCAAAGCTGGACCATTCCGCTTTCCCTTCTCCCGAAAATCGCCACACTTTCCATCGCGGCCTTGTTGATGGCACGGCCTTTGGGGCTCATGGACCTAGGCGATAGCGGCGCGAGCGGACTTGGCCTGTCGGTCAAGCGCACGCGCGTTGTTGCCGTTTGCATCGCAATTGCGCTTGCCGCGATCGTCACCAGCGCCGTCGGCGTTATCGGCTTCATCGGTCTCATCGCGCCGCGCATCGCCCAGCTTGCCGGCGCTAGACAGATGAAGAGCCAGCTCATCTGGTCACCCCTCATCGGCGCGGGCTTGTTGCTGCTGACCGATGAAGCCCTCGTGCTGCTCTCCGGGGCTTCTTCGACCTTCCTGCCGACGGGCGCTATTACTGCACTGCTAGGCGCACCGTTGCTGCTCCTGATGCTGCCGCGTTTGAAGGCCGCGCAGCGCAACGCGCCCTCCCCCTCTCAGAATGCGAGCCGCGCCTTACATACGCCGCGCGTACTCTTGCTTGCATCAGTTCCGGCGCTCGTCCTTCTCCTGGCGGGCGCAGTCTTCTTCGGGCGTGCACCGGATGGCACATGGCAGCTGCTTGCCTATCTCCATTGGCCTGACGTACTGCCCTATCGTCTGCCGCGCATCGCCGGTGCCTTTGCCGCAGGTGCCATGCTTGGCGTCGTCGGCGCGATCCTGCAACGCCTCAGCGGCAATGAGATGGCAAGTCCGGAGGTTCTGGGTATTTCGGCAGGCGCTACCCTCGGCGTCACCGCCGCTCTCTTCCTTCTGCCTGCTCCCGACATGGCCGCCCAACTGGGCTTCGGCGGTATCGGTGCCTTCGCCGTGCTCATCGCCATCTTCCTATTCGGCATCCGATCCGGTTTCGCGCCGGAACGATTACTTCTGACGGGCATCGCGCTGGGCGCCATGCTGGATGCCTTCATCAGCGTGCTGGCCGCGAGCGGCGATCCGCGCGCTATGATCGTCATGCAATGGATGAGCGGATCGACCTATCTCGTTGATACACCAAAGGCAATCTCTGCGATGATGGCAGCAATAGCAGGCCTTGCGCTTACCTTTCTGGCTCATCGCTGGCTCGACCTGCTGCCGCTTGGGGCTCAGGCGGCCCAGGCAATCGGCATTCGTGTCAACTTTGCCCGCGCCTGCCTCTTTGCCCTTGCCGCAGCCATGACCGCGGCCGCAACCTTGGTCGTCGGCCCCCTGAGCTTCATCGGTCTCATGGGGCCGCATCTGGCGCGAGAGCTAGGCTTGCGACGCGCGGCTCCCCAGCTTATGGGTGCAGCACTCGCCGGCGGCAGTCTCATGGTGCTTGCGGATTGGTTCGGCCGCATGATCGCCTTTCCCTACCAGATGCCAGCCGGCTTGGTTTCCGCGCTCGTCGGCGCCCCGCTGCTGCTGATATTGCTGATGAAGCGGCGACGGGCGGCATAGTCTCACGTAGCGGGCGATCCCGAGCGTGGCATATATGCAAACGGGATGTTTGCCGGCCGAAGGCGGGCAGATTGCTTACGTCGCTGCACGACCACTTTTGGGAACCAAGTTCAAACCAAAACACTGGCTTCGATCAGACGCGATCCAGGAACTCAAGTACTCGGCTCGTCAGCAGCGCAGTTGCACCCGCATCATAAGACGGAAGCGAACTGTCGGCGAAATAGTGCTGATCGCCGGGATAAAGGAAAAGCTTCGCGTCCTCGACCTTCGCCACAATCTCCCGGGCGGCATCGATATCACCCTCGCCTACGAAGATCGGGTCGTTTTCCAACCCGTGAATCTGGACAGGCACGCCATCTGGCCAAGGTCCGAAGGCCCATTCGCCACTGATCGGCAGGCAGGAATGGAACAAGAGAGCTCCTCGGGCTCCGGGCCGTGTCTGAGCCAGCTTCTGCGCAGGCAGCACGCCGAACGAGAACCCGGCATAGACGAGCGCAGGAGGCAGATCTTCAGCGACGCGGGCACCGCGCTCCCGCATATCGTCGAATCCAACACCGCCGATATAGGCGAGCCCCTCTTCGATGCTTTGAAAAGTGCGTCCATCGAATAGGTCAGGCGGTGCACCATGTGACCGGCACCCCGCAACTCATCAGCGAATGCTCGCACACCCGGGGTCAATCCCTGTGCGTGGTGGAACAAAAGAACCTCAGCCATACGGAACCTCGCGATGGGATGGTCGGGTACATTTTCTGCTAGCTACAGCCTCATCGCCGCATCGGCAAGAATGCGGGTATCTTGCAACAGGCTTAGGCTGCAAAGTAGCCTTGCTGACAGTAAGGTCGAGTTCGGCCGACGAAAGAAGCTATCGGGGTGGAGCGGGCGCCGCACAGAATACGGCGCCCCGATAGGCTTACCAGCGATACTTCAACGAGGCTGTGATGTTGCGGCCCTGCCCGAGGTAGCAATAGCCCTCGTTGCAGACCGTCAGGCGGCGGTTGGCGATGTTGCGGACATCGAGGCTTGCAACCAGGCCCTTATATTTCTGATCGACCGCGCTGAAGTCGTAAGACACGGCCGCATCCAGGTAGACGCTTGCATCATTCTTGTCGGTGTTGGCCGTGCTGGTATAGGTCTCGCCGGTATAGCGAATGCCGGCGCCGACGGTCAGGCCCTTTGCGGCAGAATCATCCTGGAACGTGTAGTTCGACCACAGGCTGGCAATGTTTTGGGGCGTTACGGCCGGTGCGTTTCCGGCATTGTCACCACGCGTGATTTCGGAGTGGTTATAGGCATAGGCGGCAACCACATCCCAGCCATCGGTGATGTTTGCCCTGGCTTCCAGTTCGATCCCCTTATTGGTCACTTCACCGAGCGAGGCGTAAATGCCCATCAGCGGATCGACGAGAACCGGCTTGTTCTTCTCCACCAGATGATAGGCAACGGCCGAAAGCAGAATGTCGGTGCCTGGCGGCTGGTATTTGACGCCAAGCTCATACTGTTCGCCCTTGGTCGGATCGAGAATACTGCCGGATGCAGACCGCTGCGTGACCGGATTAAACGAGGTGGAATAACTGGTGAAGGGTGCGATGCCGTTGTCGAAGAGATAGAGCGCGCCAGCCTGGTAGGAAAATGCATTCTTGTTGAAGCTGTCTTTGGTTGTCGTATCAGTGGAGACAATGGTGGTGTCGGTCGA
Source organism: Rhizobium sp. BK491 (assembly GCF_014194925.1). NCBI lineage: Bacteria > Pseudomonadati > Pseudomonadota > Alphaproteobacteria > Hyphomicrobiales > Rhizobiaceae > Rhizobium > Rhizobium sp. BK491. The sequence continues at coordinate 594,104 of NZ_JACIAR010000004.1, read as the reverse complement.
CTGCTTCACCCAGGTCTGACGCCCGCCGAGCGTGAAGCGCCACTTGTCGAGTTCGATCTGATCCATGGCATAGGCGCCGAACTGCTGCAGGCTGGCGTCAACCCGGCTGAAATTATAGGCCGGTGTCGGGCCGGATACGCCATATCTCGGATTGCCGATATCGAAGTCATAGGCGGGGCTGGTCGTCGCATCCATCCCATAGGCGAAGGAATCGCTCATGCGGGTATAATCGAGACCGAACAAGACGGTATGAGCAGCCGGACCGGTTTCGAATTTGGATTCGAGTTGGTTGTCGACCTGGAAGACGTTCATCCTGTCGCCGATCGCAGTCGCACCGCGCTGGGCGACGTCTCCGACCCAGCCGAGGGTACTGAGATAGCGTGACTTCAAATCCAGATGAGAGAAACGGAGGTTTTGGCGGAAGGTAAAGCCGCCGTCGAACTCATGCTCGAACTGATAGCCGACCTGCTGCTGCTTGGTTCTCTGATAATCGTAATCCGGGTCGCTGTCGCGATAGTCGAGAACATTGCCATCGGGGCCGATCATGGCGCCGACATTGGCATCCGTTTCCGTCGATTGCGCTGAGCCATAGATGGTGATTTTCGTCGTGTCGTCCGGCTTCCAGGTGAAGGACGGTTGGATCAGATAACGATCGTCGGCGATATCGAAATTGGTATCGCCCTTTCGCGCCAGGCCGACGATGCGATACAGCATACTGTCATCGTCCTGATTGACCCTGCCCCCAAAATCGAACATCGTCTGGGCACGATCCGACGTTCCATAGAGAATGCCGACTTCCCTGATCGTCTCTTCGGTCGGCAGCTTCGATATCTTATTGACGATCCCGCCCGGCGAACCGGCGCCATAGAGCACGGATACCGGTCCCTTGATGATCTCGACGCGGTCGAGCGCATAGGGATCCGTCCGGAACATCGCATAATTCATGTAGGGCTGCCGCAGCCCGTCGCGATAGTCGCCGTCGGTCGTAACATCATTGCCGCGAATATAGACCTGATCGAAGCGCGGATCGAAGCCATAGGAGCCGGTCTGGACGCCAGCCGAATAACGCACCGCCTCGACGATATCCTGAGCGCCGCGCTGTTCGAGCTCCTCTTTGGTCACCACCGATACGGAACGAGGCGTCTCGAGGATCGGCGTATTGATCTTGGTTGCGCCCCTGCTCTTCTTTGCCGCCACGGTCGTGTTATCGCTTGCGTCACTCGACTGGCCGCTGACGATGATCGGCGCGAGCTGGGTGGCATTTCCATTGTTCGCATCGGCCGCAGCATCTTGCGCGAAGGCATTTCCACTTAAAGCAAACACTGTCGCAAGTGCGGTGACGCCGCTTGCAAGATGGAATCTCTTTCGTGTCAAATTACTGATATAATTATGGGATTTCTGCTTCATAAGCCCTTTGCGCCTGCCCGTTTCGGAAAAGATGGCGCAAATTAGTTCGCAGGCGCAGCCGGCGTCAAGAATACATGAGTACAAGAGTCATATTTTTTATTCATTTCCACTCTCATGTTGCAGAATGGCCCCGATGGCCGAACACCAAATTGCGGAGGGCACCTGAAAATTACGCTTAGCAAAGCATTCGGCCCGCTTGCCAGATCGCGCCACCAATAATATGAGACTTTTCATCATCTTTCTGCAAATATCGGCGCTGTTATTCCGGCGCCCCACATGATCGGTCAGCCGGAGAGGCCATGTCTCATACATCATCACACAATGCCGCTTCCATTCTGGCGCCGGCCACCCTTCCCGGCTGCACATTCATTGACCTGAAGTTTGACAACGCCGATCATCCGCACAGGATCTTTCTCTATCGCCCGGACAAACCGGCACCGGCGGAGGGTTGGCCGATCCTATACCTGACCGACGGCAACGCCTGCTTTGCGACCGCCGTCGACGCGCTGAAGGTGCAGGCGAGCTATCCGAACGGAACCAATGTCGCGGAAGGCGTCATCGTTGCCATCGGCTATCCCACGGACGAGCCATATGACCCGCTCCGCCGCTCCTGGGATTTGAGCCCACCGCCCGGACGCGTCTATCCGCCGTTCTTTCCCGATACGTCGGATGTAAAGACCGGGGGTGCTGAACGCTTTCTGGCGCTCATCGAGGACGAGCTCAAGCCTTGGATAGAGCGGCAAGCTCGGATCGACCGCTCGCGCCAGACGCTTTTCGGCCATTCGTTTGGTGGCCTTTTCACGCTCTACGCGCTGTTTTGCAAACCCGATGCCTTCAGCCGCTGGATTTCCGCAAGCCCGGCGATCTACTGGGAAGATTCAGCAATTCTTTCGATGGAGAGAGAATTCCTCGACAGTTACAAAGAGCCGCTCGATACGGAACTGCATCTTTCCGCCGGTCAGTATGAAGGCGAAATCCTCGCGCCCTTCCATAAAGGTACCGCCGACGAGCAAAAACGTCAGGAGCGTGCGAAGGAAACGCGCACGATAGAACTTGCCCGCGAGATGGCTGAGAGATGGGGCAAACTGGTGTCATCCACAGGAACGATCACCTTTGAAGTATATGCCGAAGAGAACCACATGTCGGTCCTTCCGGTCGCGCTGAACCGGGCCGTCCAGATCGCATTTCGAAGAAAAAATTCATTCTGAATTCATAGGCTTGCCGCCTGAAGTTTCAGCCTTTTCTTAGGAAAAATATCGTGCTTCGCGCATTCGGCACGATGGAGCGCGTTGGCTGCGCATTTCTGTCTTCTTCCGGCACTCCAATGGGCGAAATTAACCATCGGTTAACCATAATCACCTTTATTTGCTATAGTGAATACAAGGACTTGATTCCAAAGACCGTCGCGCAATTTGCCGATGAATGTGACCAGGATTGCCGCGATCTAAAAGATGCATTTTTCAAAGACGATAGTTTTGATAATGTTGGCCTGTATCGGGGCTGGTTGCACCACAACCGGTCAGGTTCACCAATCGATCGGCGTGGAAACGGTCACAAGTGACAAGGCGCTGGCATTTCCGCCACCCGGTGGACCAGCGATTATAAACGTGGTCGAGCGCCGGCATGGCAAGGATGTCGAGCAGACGATCGCACTTTCCACCTCGTCTTCCGTTTCAGGCCAGAACTTCCTCAAGGTCCAATTTCAAGGCATAACAGGCCCCAATCCGGGATTTGGGAGCCGGCCGTTCGATACGATCAGTGACCGGGTGATTGTTCGCGAAATGGCGGCCGCAATACCTGGCGTTCGGCTCGCGCGCTCGGCAACGTTCGTCCAGAACAGCTACGGGCCGTTCGGCTATGCTTCCGGCCAGAGCCGGGCCGGCGATACCTGTCTTTATGCCTGGCAGCAGGTGAAGGCCGGCTTTGCGCCACAGCAGGAGCAGCGCAATTTCGGCATGGTGCAGGTCCGCATCCGGCTCTGCGACGCCCATGCGAGCGAACGCGAGCTATTGAGCACGGTCTACGGTTATACGATCGCTGGCCATTTTGCCGGCGCCGCGCTCAATCCTTTCGGTGCACCGCGCGGTGCTGATGCTGCTCTCGGCAAGCCCGGCGAACCGGTCTATCCCGACGCGGCACCCTACCGCACTGCGCCGATCAGCATCGGCTACCAGCCCGCCCCCGTCACAATGCGCCCGACAATCAGGCGCCGGCCGGTCGTGATCCAACCTCAGCCGCAGGCGGCACCAGCGCTGCCGCCGATGATCGGACCGCGCGTACCGCTGCCGGATGGTGGAAACGAGCCCTCCCAAATCAATGGCGGAAGCGGCGCGAGTTCGTCGGCCGCACCACTACCGGCAAATACTGCAAGCAATATCGTCGTGCCTTTACCGGACTGTAACGGGGCAACTGGCATATCTCAGGGGTGCCGCTAGCAGCGGTTCCGCTTGGGGACGCCAGGATGGCGTCTGGCAATACCTTTGAAGGGACACCAATGCAGACTGCACGCAGCATCTTGATATGGGCCGTGATAGCGCTCTGCGGGATCATTCTGATCACGTTGCCGGTCAACCTTCAAACGCAGCTGATTGCCAGCACCGTCGTGGTCACTTTGATGGCGATCATCAAGATCCTCAAGCGGCAGGGAACCTGGCGGCTGGTGGCCCTCGCCTTTGGCACCGCCATCGTGCTGCGTTATGTCTATTGGCGCACATCCTATACGCTGCCGCCCGTCAATCAGCCGGAAAACTTCATTCCCGGCCTGCTGCTCTACCTCGCCGAAATGTACAACGTGGCGATGCTGATGCTCAGCCTCTTCATCGTCGCCACGCCGCTACCACCGCGCACCAACCGCGCTTCCGAAACCAAGAACTTCCCGAGCGTCGATGTCTTCGTGCCGTCCTACAATGAAGACACCAATCTTCTGGCCAACACCCTCGCCTCCGCCAAGGCGATGGACTATCCGGCCGACAAGCTGAGGGTGTGGCTGCTTGATGATGGCGGGACCTTACAGAAGCGCAATTCGACGAAGATTTTGGAATCGCAAGCGGCAATCGCCCGCCATGACGAACTCAAGCGGCTCTGCGTCGATCTCGATGTCGAATATCTGACGCGCGACCGCAACGAACATGCCAAGGCGGGCAACCTCAATAACGGCTTGGAGCATTCGAACGGCGACCTGATCGCCGTTTTCGATGCGGACCATGCGCCCGCGCGTGATTTCCTGCGCGAGACCGTCGGCTACTTCGAGGATGACCCGAAGCTCTTTCTGGTTCAGACCCCGCATTTCTTCATCAATCCGGATCCGCTGGAGCGCAATTTGCGTACGTTCGACAGCATGCCGAGCGAGAACGAAATGTTCTACGGCATCATCCAGCGCGGTCTCGACAAGTGGAATGCCGCCTTCTTCTGCGGTTCGGCCGCCGTGCTCAGCCGCAAGGCGCTGCAATCGCAAAATGGCTTTAGCGGCGTCAGCATCACGGAAGACTGCGAAACCGCCCTTGCGCTGCATGGCGCCGGCTGGAACAGCATCTATGTCGACAAGCCGCTGATTGCCGGCCTGCAGCCGGCGACTTTCGCAAGCTTCATCGGCCAGCGCAGCCGCTGGGCGCAAGGCATGATGCAGATCCTGCGCTTCCGCTTCCCGCTCTTGAAGCGCGGTCTGACGCTGCCGCAGCGGCTCTGCTACATGTCCTCGACGCTGTTCTGGCTCTTTCCGTTTCCGCGCGCCATCTTCCTGTTTGCACCACTCTGCTATCTCTTCTTCGATCTCGAGATCTTCACGGCATCGGGTAGCGAGTTTCTCGCCTATACGCTTGCCTATATGCTCGTGAACTTGATGATGCAGAACTATCTCTATGGGTCGTTCCGCTGGCCCTGGATTTCCGAGCTCTACGAATATGTTCAGACGGTACATCTGTTGCCGGCGGTGATCTCGGTCATGCTCAATCCCCGCAAGCCAACCTTCAAGGTCACCGCCAAGGATGAGTCCATCGCCGTCAGCCGGCTTTCGGAAATCAGCCGTCCGTTCTTCGTCATCTTCGCCGTTCAGGTCATCGCGCTGGCGGTCACCATATACCGCATCTATGCTGAGCCCTATAAAGCGGACGTCACGCTTGTCGTCGGCGGCTGGAACATCATCAACCTCATCCTTTCCGGCTGTGCGCTCGGCGTTGTCTCCGAACGCGGGGAGCGCGCCTCTTCACGGCGCGTGCGGGTCGATCGCCGCAGCGAATTCGGGATCGACGGACGGTGGAATTCTGCTTCCATCGAGGACGTCTCCGTCCACGGCGCCAGGTTGAACGTCTTCAACAAGGATCTGGAGCCGGTCAAGGTCGGCTCGGAAGCGACCATACGCTTTCAGCCCTATAGCGGCGCCGAAATGGTGACCTTGTCGATTGTCGTCCGCAATATCGAACAGATGGGAGATATCACGGCCATCGGCTGCCAATATATTCCGAAGGGTGCTGCCGACCACCGCCTGATTGCCGATCTCGTCTTTGCCAATTCCGATCAATGGACGAAGTTCCAGCAGGCGCGGCGGCGCAATCCCGGCATCATCCGCGGGACCTTCTGGTTCCTCAGCATGTCGCTTTATCAGACCAGCCGCGGCCTGCTCTATCTGTTCAAAGGTGTGGGCTCCGATCGCACGCAGCAACGGCAGGATGCGAAGGCGAGAAGCTGATGAACCGCACCTTCCCCATCCTCCTGCTTCTCCTTGGCGCCGTTACGGCACAGGCGCAGACGGCGCCGTTTGACATGTCCGGCGAGCGGCCGAAGGGCGAAGCGCCGACAGTACCTCAGATCATTATCCCTCAAACTGCCGCGCCGCAGATGGAGTCCCCGAAAACAGTAGCGCCTCCGGCTACCGCTCCTCAAGCCGTCGCACCACAGGTCGCGCCGCCTCTGGTCATGACGCCGCCGGCCACTACGCCGCAAACACCGGCGCCAAAGGCCGTCCCGCCTGTTGCTCCCATGCAGACAACGCCACAAGCGGCATCGAAGACGAAGCAGGCGACCGCTGGCAACGACGTATCGGCCTTCCGGCGCTATGTCGTTCCCTTCGCAAAGCTGCGATTGGAGGGCGAGGCCGATCGCAAGTCCTGGTCGATCTATCTGACGCCTGAGCAGGCGGCAGCCCCGGCAAAACTCACTTTTGCCTATCAGAATGCAGTTGTCGTCGCCCCGGAGGCATCCCAGATCACCGTTCTGGTGAACGACCGCGCCGTTCATCAGCAGCAGATCGGCTCCTCGGACAACGAGTCCGATATCAGCTTCGACATCCCGCGCGGGCTCCTTCAGCCCGGCGCCAATCTCCTGACCTTCGAGGCGACGCAGCGCCACCGCGTCGACTGTGATATTGCGTCGACCTACGAACTCTGGTCCGACATCGATCCCGCCAGAACCTATCTCAGCTTCGCCGGCCGCGACGCAGAAAAACTGTCGACGACCGATGCCATCCGTGCAATCGGTGTCGACGGCACCGGCAAGACGCAATTCAATCTCGTCGTACCGGCCCTGGCTCAATCAGAGACGACCAAGCCGATCCTGCATCTGGCACAGGGACTGGCACTTCTGAGCGGAATGCCGAACCAGGCCTTTTCATTCGGCGCAGATGCCCTCCCCGCGCCCGGCCCGGGCAAAATGACCGTGGTCGTCGGCACGCCGACAGAGCTGCAGCCTATCTTTGCTGTTCCGGCCGCAGCACAAAGTGGCGCGCTCGCGACCTTTGCAACGGACCCTCGCAGCGGTCAGCAGCTTCTCCTTATCAGTGGTCCATCCTGGCAGGCAATCGCGTCTGCGGTCGACATGGTCGTGTCGCCGACCGAACGCGCGCCAGGCACCCGTCGAGATCTGCTGGTAACACAACGATGGTCCGCACCCGACGCGCCGCTGATCTATTCGGGCACCAGCCTTTCCTTCGAACAGCTGGGCGTCAAGACCACAGAATTCTCCGGCCGGCGTTTCCATACCAGCTTCAACGTGGCGATCCCCTCCGATTTCTATGCGAATGCCTATGGCGAGGCGACCATCCTGCTGGATGCGGCCTATGCCAAGGATGTGCGGCCGGGCAGCCACATCGACGTCTATGTCAATGGCAGCATCGCCACGACCAAGCCGATCACGGCGACCGGAGGCGGCATCTTCAGGCAATTGCCCATCCGCATCACGATGCAGCATTTCAAGCCGGGACTGAACAACATCACGCTTGAAGCCATGTTACTGGCCGATGAGGATACCGCCTGCGCGCCTGCCGCGACATCGAGCATGACGCCGCGATTTGCACTCTTCGACACGAGCCAGTTTACGGTGCCGGATTTCGCGAGGATCGCACAGCGCCCGAATCTGGCGGCTCTCACCGGCACAGGCTACCCCTACAGCCGCGAGACCGAGCCCGCCGCGCTCTTCATCGATCGCCCGGATGCTGACACCTTGTCCGCGACCGCAACGCTCCTAGGCCAGATGGCACTCACCGCCGGTCACCCTATCCCTTTCGAACCGACCGCCTCGCCGAATACCGTCGGCACCCGTAGTGCGCTGTTCATAGGATCCGTTTCGCAGCTGCCGTCGACAATCCTTGCGCAAATGAACATCTCCACTGCGAGCCAGGTCGCCTGGCGCCCGCCCGCCCCTGGCCAGGGCAATATACCGGAGGCTTCGGTGACGATTGCCGATTGGCGCACGCGCATCAATGGCGGGATATTGCAGGGGCAGATGCAGAACTTTCAGCAATGGATGCATCGCAATTTTGACATTACCCTGAGCTCGCTGCGCTTTATTCCCAGCTCCGAACAGATGTTCACACCATCGAACGCAAATAGCTTCCTGATCGCCCAGGAGGCAAATCCGACCAATGACGCAACCTGGACCGTCGTCACCGCGCCCAGCGCCGGAGACCTGCGGGCAGGCGCCGAGGCGATGAGCGCGCAACATGCCTGGTCGCAGATCGGCGGTCGCATAACGGTCTATTCCGGCAAGACGGGGAAAATCGATACGGTGCCCGTAAGCCGATTCAGCTTTGTCGTCTCCCAGCCCTGGTCGCTGACAAACTATCGGCTGATCGCCGCAAACTGGCTTTCCAGCAACATATTGTCCTACGCCTTGCTGTTCGTGATCGGCTCCTTCCTGCTCGGCGTGAGCACGGCAAGCGTTCTTTCCAAGATCGGCAGGCGCGAATGAAGCTTCGGCGCCTTGTTCTTGCTATCTGCAGCGCGGCCATTATGACGGCAGCGCAACCGGCTGCCGCTCAACGAGCGGCAATCGATCCGCAGGCCTGGGCTGCCTACAAGGCGAAATTCCTCGATGTGAATGGTCGCATCATCGACAACGGCAATGGCGGCATTAGCCATAGCGAGGGGCAAGGATACGGCATGCTGCTTGCCTACCTGGCCAACAATCCGGCCGATTTCGAACAGATCTGGTATTTTACCCGCACGGAGCTGTTGCTGCGCGATGACGGTCTTGCCGTCTGGAAATGGGATCCGGCCGTCATCCCGCATGTAGCGGACACGAACAATGCTTCGGATGGCGATCTGCTGATTGCTTACGCACTAGCCCTGGCGGGATCGGCCTGGAACAATAGAGATTATCTACAGACGGCCGCAAGCATGGCGAGATCCATCCTTGCTCATCTTGTCATCACGTCCGCAGGGACGACGCTGCTTATTCCAGGCGCCGAAGGTTACCGGCAACCGGGGCGTAAGGATGGGCCGGTCATCAATCCATCTTATTGGGTCTTCGAAGCGATCCCCGTCATGGCGCTGCTGGTGCCTTCCGATCGCTGGCAGAAGCTCAGCAACGACGGCCTTGCCCTGCTGCGCTCCCTGCAATTTGGCCCGCGCAAGCTTCCCGCCGACTGGGTAAGCCTCAAGGCGAAACCGGAACCCGCGGACGGCTTCGAAGCGGAATTCGGCTATAATAGCGTCAGGATCCCGCTTTACCTGGCCCGCGCCGGGATCGACGACAAGGCGCTGCTTTCACGCCTCCGGCAGGGAATGACCGTCGCGGAGGATGAGCCTGCCACGATCGATCTGGCGACCGGCAAGCCGAAGGACCTGCTTCCCGACGTGGGTTATAGAATTGTTAACGATGTTGTGGCGTGTGTGGTGAGCGGTACGAAACTGCCTGCTTCGGTTCGGCAGTTTACCCCATCGCTTTACTATCCGGCCACCTTGCAGCTGTTGAGCCTGGCTTTCGTCACGGAGAAGCATCCGGAGTGTTTATAAAGTCCACCTTGATCATGGCTTTCATGGCCGTCGCCGTGGCGGGGTTCACGCTCGCGACGAAGGATCACGATTCGCCGGAAGACAAGATCAAGCTGGCAAAGTCGGCACGTCTCGAGCCGCAGGCGATGCTTGCCGCCGATAACAGCTCGGCCGGCGGCAGCTCCGGACAGCCCGCCGACTTGCAGGCGCTTGCCGATCATATACAGGCGGCTGCGCCCTCGGCGGTTCTCTCCGACACTCCTGCGAAGTCGGCAAATACGACCGCCGCGGATTCTGTGGCGCAAGCCTCGCCGGAACAGGCACAGCCGCAAGCAACGAAGCCAACATCACCTCAGCAGTCCAACCCGGCACAAGCTGGCGATAATCAGCCGAAGGTCGACGAAAGTGCATTGCGCTATTTTGCAAGCCGGGGCGACAAGGCGCGACTGCAGGCCGAAATCTCCCGACTGCAGGCGCTCTACCCCAATTGGAAGCCACCTGCCGATCCGCTGGCCATACCGCAAAATAGCGACAAGCAGCTCGAGGCCATGTGGCAGCTCTATTCGGAGGGCCGCTACGCCGAAGTGCGCAAGGCCGTCGCCGACCGACAGACTAGCGAACCCGGCTGGCAGCCGCCCGCCGATCTGCTGGAGCGGCTCGATATCGCGGAAGCCCGCACCCGGCTCGTTAACGCCTCCGATCTGAAGCAATATCAAACCGTGATCGACATCGGCGCGAGAACGCCGAGCCTGCTGACCTGCAGCGATATAGATGTTCTCTGGCGGGTCGCCGAAGCCTTCATTAGCACGGATCGTGCCGCCCGTGGCCTGGATGCCTATAAATATATCCTGAAGATCTGCACCAATCCGCAAGAAAGGCTTGCGACCATCCAGAAGGCGGCGGCTCTGCTGCCCTATCAGCCGATGCAGGACCTTTTGGCTCTCGAAAGGCCCGACGGCAATGGCGGGCGGGAATTCGACGGCATCAGGATTGATCTGGCCCGCCGTTTCGTCGCCCAGGGCAATGACGATCCGAAACTGGTGGTATCGCGGGATTATCTCTCCCAGGTCGAGCGTGTCGCCCGAAGCCAGGGCCTTGCATCCGATGACGCACTCCTCGGCTGGTATTATTTGCGTCGCGGCAACTACCCCGATGCCGAGCAATGGTTCAAAGCAGCGCACGAGAAGGAAGATTCGGCAACGATCTCACAGGGTTTAGCACTGGTACTGATCGCCGATCGCAAGCCGCAGGAAGCCGAAGACGCCATGTATAAGTGGCGCAATGAATCCAAGGATGCGATGGCAACCTACCTTGCGGCGACCGCCAATCTGATCGCGCTGCAACCGCCGGCCAACCTCAGTGAAGATGTCCTAGGCCGCATCGCCGCGGAGGTCGTGAAGCAGAAATACGTCCCGACAGCCCAGCAGTTCGGGTGGTTTGCGCGCTCGATGAACCAGCAGCAGGCAGCTGCTCGCTGGTTCGAGACCGCTTTGCGCTGGAAGCCGGACGACGAACCCTCCGCCTATGGCCTTGCCATTACCCGCAATCAGCTGAACGACCGGCAGGGTGTTGCCGAAGTTCAAAGACTATGGGCCGGTCGCTCCCAACGCATCGCCGTGCTCGGCGAGCCGGCGCCTCGAACGCCGACGTCAGAACCGCTGCCGTCGCCCAACCAAGCCGGACAGTCCGCACCACAGGCTCCGCCTCAAACATCGATGCAGCAAGGCGCAGCGCAGAATGTGCTCCCCCCAATCTCCCAGGCAGCACCTCAGCCTTCGATGACACGGCCCTATGTCAATGCGCAGATGCCCGACCAGCCGATCGCGCCCGCCCGCAGTGCACCATCCCAGATTTATGCTGAACCACAGGCCCGCGCCCGGGTCGCCACCCGCTCGCCACGCAAAACGGCAGGATGCAAAACCACCGTGAACGCGCAAGTGCTGACGCCTGGTAACGCTCTTTCCCGAGGCTGGTGCCTGATGAACCTGAATCGGCCCATGGAAGCAGTGGAAGCCTTTGGCGTCGCCTTGAACAGTGCGGATCCGAAGTCGCGCGAAGAGGCAGCCTATGGGCAGAGCCTGGCCTATTTGAGAGCTGGCCTTGCCAACGATGCGTCCGTTGCCGCCACCAAGGCGCCGATGAACCACCAGCGCGCGGCCGAATTACAGGTCGCCATCCTGGCCGACCGTGCTCTCTCGGCCTTTGAGGGCAAGCGCTATCACGAGGCTTTGCTCTATCTCGATCAGCGAGCCCAACTGCAGCAGGAACGCGTCGACCTGATGGTCCTGCGCGGATACTGCTATCTCAATCTGAAAATGTACGACGACGCCGAACGCATCTTCACTGCCGTCGCCGCAACCGGCAGCCGCGACGGCAGCCGTGGCTTGCGGGATCTGCAGCTTACTCTACATCCGCCGCGAGGGGAGTATTGAGGTGCCACAACCAAAGCTGCCGCATGTGTTGAAGATCTATATTGCCGCTATTACTTCCACGACTCTGCCTACGGCCTGCTACAGCGCATGGGATGATTGGACACGATCGATCGCATCGACGATGCTTGGCCTCGCATTGCTCGGCCGGCGTAAAGCAGACGGAGACTTTCGCTTCGACCGGCTCACCCGCATAGACTTGACTTGCAAACATCAGGGCGGCAATAGCGACGGCGGTGATTCTCATATCGATTTTATAGTATATCGGGGCATTTTCACCCATCCCCTTAATTTCGAGTATTCCTGATTAGCCTATAACGAATTAAGCCTACGACGGCAACCTAACGCGAGACACGCAGTATGGCCCTGATGATGAAGCCCAACACCTGCTGGAAACATTACTCTTCACATTCAATGTGATCCCCGACAATGAGGAGCACCGAGGGTCGCGATTAAAAGCCGCTAATGAACAGCTTTTTTTAGTCGGCCCTTTTTATGCGACGTGCTAGAAGACAACAACTTCGGCTTCTCCGCTAAGATTATTCCCGACAACTCAAGGCTAATCTGAGAGATTCCGACACTTCTTGACCCTTCGAAGATGTCACTGAGGATATAACTTGATCACAAAGAAGGAACTTGAGCGGCGGTGTAAAGAGGCGTTAAATGGTCTTTTCATCAAATGACTTCAACTTACCATTGGCCGGTGTGACGGCGGCGATGTTCGTCGCATTTTACATCCTTCACGTGCTAGGTTTCGACCTACCACCGTTTTTCTAAAGTTCAGATGCGACAACTTCAGCGAAGCACGAGACAGACTGTAAAGGAAGCGCTGCGCGAGCGTGGACATGTGATGATGGCCGTTATTCTTCGCGATATGAGAACGAGGTTCTTCAACCACGGCCTTGGATTTCTCGTGCAATCGCTTTGGCCGCTGACACATATTTTTGTCCTACTGTTTTTGAATACATATGCCGGACGATCTGCACCATACGGGAGTAGCCCTATGGTATTTTTTGGGGCCGGCGTGGTTCCGACACTAACCTTCATATATATTTCAAGATTTATGGCATATTCAATTATATTGAACAAAAATATGCTTTCATTCCCCATAGTAAGGGTTACCGATATAATTTATGGTAGAGCTTTTCTAGAGATTAGCGCTGGCTTCATAACTTTGCTTTTTATTTGGATTATATTCATAGCAATGGGTGTGGATCCCTATCCAGATGACCCATTACAAGCAGTTTTTGCTTATCTTGCAACAATTCTATTGGCTTTGGGAGTCGGTTCAATCATAAGCGTCATGACGACAATCCTTCCCATTTTTGTAACGGTGTACGCCCTGATGACGATCCTATTCTATCTTGGTTCAGGATGTCTTTTCGTGACACCAAATTTGCCAGATCAGATCGCAATTCCACTTTCGTACAACCCGATAGTGCAGTGCGTGGAGTGGATGCGCACGGCATATTTCGAGAGCTACAGCGATCGCCTTCTCGATAGGGAATATATCCTGTCATTTGGCGGTGTATGTCTGTTGATTGGCCTGCTCGCGGAAAAATATTCAAAGAGATTGATGCTCGACGCCGGATAGAGCGACTCGCGCGACCGAAGGCACCTGGATCGTTTGACGCTCAAGATTCCAGATCCGCAAGTAAAGTGATATGTGAGGCTTCTAAACGCTTACGAATTAACCGCACCGCCTTCGCAAATGAGCTTGGAAATACGACTTTCACGGTTGCCTAATTGTCGAACCTATATTGTTCAATATATTGTTTGTCGGCGAAATGGGTACATCGGAAACAAGCGCATTAGGCCCTGATGCATAGCTCAGATTATTGCCGTAGATTGCCGAGTTAATTACGCCATCGCCTAATGAAATTCCCTTGACATCTGGCTCCAGCGGCCCAGTGATGGTGTGTCCCATGATTATCGCGCCGGAATGATCCGAAATCGTGTTTTGCAGGCGGACCCCGGCAACACGCGGTTGATCGCCCACCGTACCAATGAGAACTTGGTTACCTTCCAACAGGAAATTGTATAGAGGGCGAAGATTCGGTTGGTTGTCGGTGCCTCCGGAATATCCCCAGGCATGCGCCCCGATAAAGTGATTGTTTCCTCCATGCGACGCGTAAAAATTAGCAATCCTCGCATCAACTGCGACTGCTCCGATTTGATTGTCCGAGCCAGCGACCCAAAGATTGTAATCTGGAAGGTCCGCCGGAGTTCGATAGCAATCGTGACCAATGTCATTGACGTTTTCCAATCGATTAGAGTTATCGATGGAAGTCTCGTAGCCAGCCTTCTGAAAGTAATTGGCACCATTGCCGGCGGCCGCATTGCGCAGCACCGAACTGCGAAAAGTCAAGCCGACGGTGTAGGCATTATAAACCGTGTAGCGAGAGATGCATGATCCATCAATCCTGACATTTTCGAATGTCAACTTGGTTGCGCTCTTCACGCTCTCGCCGAAACCCTCGCCTTCGACATACATCGTGGCAAATTTGACCGCCCCGCTTGAGCAGCCAGGCATTGCGCGGATCGTGGCGCGCCCGGCCGACGCCCCCTCAATGACCAAGCTTGCGGTGCCATTTGCAACGCCCTGAGGTCGGAAGCTATCGGCGCACACGTTATAGTATCCAGAGGATGGCGCCGGCAGGTAAAGGTGGCCAGCATTCCGACCTGCGACTTTCCCAGTGGCGGCGACGGCGGCATTCAACGCGGCGCTGTCATCTCCGCCGGACCCAGCTGCAGGATTGAAGTCTTGTGGCGTGGGGTATGGAAAATCGACACGCTGCTGCTGCGCGAGGGAGTTAGTCGAAGCCAACGGATTTACACAGAGGATAGCAAACGAGACGCCGCAAACATGCCTGAAACCCATTTACCAGATCCATCCTATCACGACCATCGGACGTGAAGTTCATAACAATCTGGAATGGCTAAATTTGGATCGAGGCGTCCCAATAAAACGTGTGGGCAACTATCAGTTCGTGCTTTTCCGCCGATAGCCGCTTGCGGGTCCGCATGTTTTTCCGTTACATCAATAGCTATCAGTTTTTAAGGGGGATCTCGTGAGAGTTGCATTTTTTACAGATACGTTCACTCAGTTCACACCGCTAAATGAAAAGTATGATTCCATCGCCTGGAACACCGGCAATCTTCTTTTTCTCAATGCGATCAAGAAAACCATCGAATGCGACATAGTCTCCTCGTGGGAAGACGATAAGATGGAAGAATACGATGCATTCATCACGTCCGATTTAATTTGGGTACTAGAGAACGCAAAGCCATCAGATCGGATGCTAAACCGCCTCAAGATGGCAAAGGACCGGCCAATCATACCCCTAAGTGTTGGCCTTCAATCGCATACATTTAAGCCCGACTTCAACTTGCACCCTGAAATGCTCTTCGCGCTAAAAGAGATGGAGTCTCGCTGTGTTATTGCTGTGCGTGGCGAATACACTGCGGACATACTCAACCGACATGGCGTCACGAACGTCGAGATCGTCGGTTGCCCTTCAATGTACCAGTTACCGCTCTACCTTGGGAATCTCAATTTTCTTGAGAAGGAGCCGACGGCGTCTTTCGCAACAGCCAATTATCGCTCCTTCGATGGAGCGTTCACCTCGGCTGACCGTGATATATTGCGCTATATACAGACGTATAGCGGGGGCTTTGCCGAACAAACACTCTTGCCACTGACGCCGAAGATGATGCCAGACACACGTATCAGGCAATGGTTCACACGCTATACCTATGTCTACTTTGATCTAGATTCCTGGGTTCTACATAACCAACGGTATGACTTCAGCTTCGGATTGCGCTTTCATGGCAACATTGCGGCACTCTTGGCGAAAGTCCCAGCCCTGTTCATGAAATTCGACAGTCGAACGCAGGAAATGACAGATTACTTCTCTCTCCCGACGATCCGAGCCGACCAGTTTTCAATAGATGAGCCGCTTTTTAGGCATGCTGAACGCACCGACTATTCCGCATTTATTCGCGGGTATAGAAGCAAACTGAAAAATTACACCGACTTCCTGATGCGCAACAATCTCGAAATGACCTTAAATTTCCGCAAAAGATTGGACAACTTTCTTGTTGGACATCGCAGCCTGGAAAAGCGAGCGCTTGATGCGCTTTAGCGAATACACTCGTGCGGCGCCACGACCATGACAGTGGCGGCCTTTTATTGCCGCTATCGTCCTTTCCTCGGGCCACTAGACCGGCACTATGAGTTGCGAATATTACGCAGTATCGACTCCAAATAGTCACCCGTCGCGCCATTGTCGGGAAGTCGTTGCATCGCGATATCGTGGTATCCCCAGCCATCAAGCGACAAATGTGTCACCTCGAAATTTTCCGACACCACAAATTCGTTGACGGCTTGCAGGACGCCATACGGATCGCCCTCTAGCGGCGACCAACCCGTATAGTCATTGCAAATAATATGGCCGCCGACCTTCACCTTGCTTTTTGCCATCTCCAAATCCTGCCGAACATGATCGTACATGTGGCTGGCGTCAATGTAGATCCAATCAAAATGCTCATCTGGAAATTTCGAGAGCTCTACCCACGATGTGCCCTCGATTGGGGATAGGCGACCGGCTTCGATGTATGGGTTCAACAAATCGTATCGGAACGGCGCGTAATTCATATCAACCACGATAAGTTTGATATTTGCGTGAGTGGTAAGAATGAATTCGGCGAATAATCCGGCTTGGGTGCCTACTTCGATAGCCACTCCGTCACCTGGCAATTGACGAATAATGTCTTTCCGGTCCCCTATTACCTTACAGCCATCAAGCTTTGCCTGAGGAATCGAAATCCTCTTGCCGTCATGGCCCATTATGAATTTCGGAAGCCGCCCTTTTTTACGAGAGGCAGCAACAGCCTTTCTCAAGGCCGATCTGAATTCTAGATGCTTTTCCTGAGCGTCCTTAAGCAAAGACTCAAAATCGTTTTCTTCCGACATAAAAACTTCTCCAACGGCCTTAAAATTATGGGAACGCCCGAATCAACGGCCCTTAGAACCTAACGGAAAAACACGTCAATAGTTGTATCGGTCGGTAAATAAATTTCCAACACGCGTGGGATTGGTACCCCTTTAGGCGCAGAATATGTCTTTCTGTTTTCTCCATAACTCAAACCAAAATCGAAAGCATCCCCCCCCCAATTGAGCACAGGCCGAACTCCATCATCAGTTACAATTTCGAGATCACCAGACCAATCGCCATGGTCAGGCAGCGTCACATAGACCGACGTGTAGCCAATTGCTTTGTCGATATGCCCTCTTAGTTTGCCAGATGCCTTCAGAAGGGCAACCTCCCCAATGCCATCAATGTTTATCCGCTGCCGTGGCTTCGCCCAAAATGGGGAGCCTGATCGAGCAGAAGGCTCTCTTCGAACGATGGCTCTGATACCAAGGTCGCTCGAGCTTGGAAGTCTCAATGCGACTTGGACATCCGGGCGATCATAACGATTTGCCAAAAACAGGGTGTACTGATCTCTATCTATCAAGATTCCATCTGGCGTGTCTGGGTGTCCGTCTTTATCCACAAACCATCCCTCAAGCAGGTATCCATGAACTTCACCGCCGGAAGAAATTCGTATCGGTGCCTGGTGTTGCAAATTCGACTGGACATCCGCTCCCAAGAGTTTTGTCAAGGCAAGAAACTTCTCGCGCTGTTCAAAAATCGGCAACGCAAGTTGGATGGCATCTTTTTTGCGCCCGATCTCAAACGCTAGGTCGGAAAGCTTCCTACGAGCGTCTGTGGAATTTGGATCGAGCGCCATAAGCTCACGTTGAAGCGCGGCCGCTGGCTCTTTCCCTAAGCGATGCCAGGTCTGGTCCAGAATTCCTTGCGCCAGTTCATTACGATTCGCATAGCGCAAGATATCGCCGACCAAAGTTGGCTGGACATGGTCTACGGCCGCGAAGATCCTCTCATGATTGGCGTATATATTCCCGGTCGCCAACATCCCGGTGGTGCTAACGCGGTAATGAAAAAGTGGCTCCGGCACAACGCCGATCTTAAAGCCGTGCATGTACGCCTTTAGGAACAACTCCCAGTCTTCAACACCCACTCCTCGTAGTTCAGAGAATCCTCCCAGCTTCTCAAAAGTGTCCCTCTTTATCAGTGCGTTCGCATCTCCAAATCGGTTTCTGAAGAAAGAAAAGACACCTCCGATGCCAATCGGATAGAATTCGATCGAGCGCTTTTTCTTTGAGTCAGAAAACGGGCCTCGAGCGTCATTCGCGCGAAAAACGTAGGCTTGGCACGTCAGGATATCAGCATCTGAATGCACAGCCGCCGAGACGAAATTTTCTATCTCATGCGGTTCGGCGACATTGTCGTCATCATGGAACAGAATATATTCGCCTCGCGCAACCTTTGCAGCAGCATTTCTGGCCGCACCCAGGTAGTTGTTTGGCGTTCGAGCAATTTGGATTGGGAAGCGGCTGGAAGCTTTTTCGATGCGCTCCAACTCTTTGGTCGCGCCAGCCGAGGTGCTTCCATCATCCACCACAATGATCTCAATGCTCTCGTAGGTTTGCTCGTTGAGATGTTTCAGCGCCAGTTCAAGGAATTTGGGACGCTCATAATGAGTAATGCAGACGCTAACTAGCGGCTTAATCTTGATTTTTGTCTCACCAACATTGGTCGCAGTAAAGAGACTTGCGTGCAATAATTCCCATTCTTCCATGATTTTGGATGGCTTGAGCGAGGACACTATCGAGCCCATCCCATCATTGGCAATACGGAGGATCGCCGCACTCAAATCTTTTCCGCTCGGGTTAGCTAAGCATTGGGGAGCTTCATCCTCAAATAGCTCTGCAATACCGCCGACTGCGGAAGCTACGAAAGGAACGCCTAGAGTAAAACACTCACCGATGACGCAGGGGCTGTTTTCAATCAGAGACGGTATGACGCAAATGGTGTTTTCTCTCCTTTTTAAGAAGCCCATCGCCTCATGCTGAGAGAAGTCATTTATGAACTCAATATCGCCAGGATAATTTTTCAGTTTCCGCAGCGCCATTGAACCCGTGAATTCGCGATCTATGCGATCAAAGCGCCCCATGAACACGATGTTTGGATGGAAGTCCTCCGGGAATAGGGCAACCGCATCAAGGAAAATCTCAAATCCTTTTCGTCTCTCGTGTCTGCCAAAGAAGACTAAGGTATCTATGCTGCCGCCGGCAACTTCTCTCGTTTTAAGCTGCATGTTCGGCACGAAGCCGGCATTAAACCATTGCGGCAACAACCAATTTATCACCCTCGCTTCTGGCAACTTAATGTTTTGTTCGGCATACCAATCGAGCAAGTAACGGCTAGGGCTAACAACGAGATCAGAGTTTTCTATCTGGCTCTTCTCGATTGCTTCAGCTTCAAAGTTTTCCAGAGATGGTACGTGCCGATTGTAACGGCGAACCCACTCAGAGCTGCCGTGGAGGTGCGTTACTACGCTCGATCTGAGAGAACCCTGCCGTCGGGCCATCGCGCAATAAAAGCCGCTCCCAAGCCACTCGTTAAAATGAACAACGTCAGGATCATGCCGTTTGATAAACCGATAGACACAATACGCTTTTGATATGCTGTCGACGGGATTTGCAACTTCATCATCGTCTGAAACTACTTCGCCGAGTAGCGTTATTGTTATGTCAGGATGTAGTTCCTGAAATCTCGACGTATCCGCCGCAGAAACAGCCATATCGGTCACAAGGACTTCAACACGGTATCCTAGGTTCGTCAGGTGGAGTGTCAGCCCCAAAGCACACGCCCCGATCCCCCCTGACTTATTAAGACCAGAAATTTCCTCAGTAACTATGCAGGCTTTTCCAAAAGACGATTCCACAACTAGCTCCAACATACTGCGCACACCAGGACGTAGATGTCATATGACGCTGAGTTGCTTGGATCAACTCTCCTAAGTTGAAAAAATGAGCCGAATGGTACGCGCTACACTGTTTCCTTAACCCTGAATCTGTCTGTATGGGGAGCGTGAGATGATGATATGTGCCTAAAATTCTACACCTCGCCCACCAGAAGGTCGCCGAACGGGAACCGATCTTATCGATCAGGATATAGCGATCATGATAGCGGCGACCCAAACTGCCATTATTCCAACACTTTGCAACTTGCTAATCAATAAAGGTGTGCTGATGTAAGCCGATATCGTTAATGATCTTCGTGGACTTCTTTCAATTGGTCTATAGAATCTCCGCACAGCTAGGGGCCATTGAAACACCTGCTGCCGATTCTTGAAGAATCCGTCTCAAAAGGTCCTAAGCCTTGATTAGATATGCAGGCTGCAAACGATTCTACACACGATCGCTGTCCTTATCAAAGGGCCTGGCGATCTGAGCTCGGAAAAGCGTCTTGTCTGCCCTCCCTGTTGCCGCCCTGCCTGGTGCCACCCGGCGGGGCGATTTGCATCAGGCAATTGAAGCCATTCTCGGCGGCACAGCTTAATACGCACCAACAAAGCTTGTCCGGTGCTCGTTCAGACTGCCGAATTTGCCCTTACCGGCTTCTTCTGCAATCAGCAACTTCTCACCAATGTTTAATCGGTCAGAGTTACGAGACCATGTCGTATAGCTCAGGGAGTTTATTTTGAAGCACAAAGTTGTGGTTGTCAGGCAGGCTAAGACAAAGGCGCCAGCCGCGGAAAAGCGGGTTGACGATATCGAGGCCCACAACGCGGATGCCAACCAGCGCGTCGAGCGACTGAGGCAGATCCTGAAGGCTTTCGATCGCGCCGGATTTGCACGGCGCTCAAGGCATCTCCACCCCAGTCGCGGTCGTGAAGACCCGATACAGCGAGCGCGTTGCAGCAACGAAAAGCTGGTTCCGCTTCGGGCCACCGAATGTAAGATTGGCGACCGTCTGCGGGATCTTCACCTTGCCGATCAAAACCCCATCAGCCGCAAAACAATGAACGCCGTCGCCGGCGCTTGTCCATATGTTACCATCGATGTCGGCACGGAAGCCGTCCGGAATGCCGGTGTCGATGTTGCAGAAGACCCGGACGTTTGCGAGTTTCTTGCCGTCCACGACATCGAAGACACGAATGTGGCGGGGGGCGCTGATATCGTGGCTTGCGGCGGAGTCGGCGACATAGAGTTTCGTCTCGTCCGGGGAAAAGGCCAAGCCGTTCGGCTGACGGAAATCGTCCGCCATGACATCCAGTTCGCCGGTGGCCGGATCGAGGCGGTAGACGTTGCGGGTCGCCTGCTCAGGCTCCGCCTTGTAACCCTCGTAATTGGAGAGAATGCCATAGGTTGGGTCGGTAAACCAGATCGTTCCGTCCGAGCGGACGATCACGTCGTTGGGTGAATTCAGGCGCTTGCCTTTATAGCTATCGGCAAGAACAGTAATGGAGCCGTCAATCTCCGTGCGCGTCACACGGCGGCCGCCATGTTCGCAGGATATTAATCGCCCTTGGCGATCGCGCGTATTGCCGTTGGCGAAATTCGAGGGCGCGCGAAAGATCGAGACATTCCCGCCCGGCACCCAGCGCAGCATTCGCTCGTTGGGAATGTCGCTCCAGATCAGGCAGCCGGCATCGGCAAACCAGACCGGCCCCTCGGCCCAACGGCAATCCGAGTAAAGCTCCTCCAGGCCGGCGCTCGGGACGATCAGATTGCGGAAGCGCGTGTCGTAGATTTCGTAAATGGAGGCGTCGGTCGGCATCGCAGTTTTCCTGTAGGGATCTTGGGAGAAAAGTGTCAGCGCCCGCCAGCGGGGCGACCGCCGGCAACGAGAATGACGGCAATAATAATCAGGCCGGTCAAAACAAGCCTTGGGCCCGCGCCGAAACCGTAAGTGTTCAGCATGGAGACGACCAGAAACATGAACAGCGAGGCGCCCCAGATGCCCGGCACGTTGGAATCGCCGCCGGCAACGGCCGTTCCGCCGATGATGACGACGGCAATCGACATCAACAGATATTCCGCGCCCATGTTGAGGGCTGCGCCGCCGGAGAAGCTCGCGAGCAGATAGCCGCAGATCGAGGCGAGGATGGCGCAGAGCACATAGGTCGCAAGACGCGTTCCGTCGACGGGAATGCCGGCCATTCGCGCCGCAAACATGCTTTGACCGATCGCCGAGATCCAGCGCCCATAGATCGTCTTTTCAAGGAGAATCCAAGCCAGCGCCGACAGCAAAAGGGCGAAGATGGCGACATTTGGTATGCCGAATACCCCCGATGTCGTAAATTCGGCCAGATATTCGGGCGGCTTGATGCGAAGGCCGCGGTTGCTCCAGATGGCAGTCGACTGAATGATGAAGCTCATGGAGAGTGTTGCAATGATCGGCGGAATGCGCAGCAGCTTGATCAGGGCATAATTGCCGATCCCGATGCCAAGGCCGATGACGACCGAGACCAGCAGGCCCGGCACGATCATGCCGTCTTCGACATTCATGAGTTTTAGCGCGAGCGTACCGGCAAGCGTCATCGTCGCCGGCACGGAAAGATCGATATTGCCCGGCCCGAGCGTGATGACGAACATCTGGCCAATGCCGACGATAACAGAAAATGCCGCAAAGGTGAGTGCAGCCTGCGACAGGCCGATGGAACTGGCACCGCCGGTAAAGAGAACGGTGATGATCCACACCGCGATTGCCGCGACAAAGGACCATATCCAGGGTTTGCGGCCGAGCACGGCAAGCGCGATCATGATTGTTTCTCCCGCTTTTCGACGCGATTGAGCAAGAGCCTGAGGGCGAGCACAATAATCAGGATTGCGCCCTGCGCGCCGATCTGCCAGTCGGGCGATATCCGCAGAAACGATAGGAAGGACCCCGCCAGGGTCAATGTCAGCGCGCCGATGACTGCCCCGACCGGCGAGACGCGGCCGCCGGTAAACTCCCCGCCGCCGAGGATGACGCCGGCGATCGACAGCAATGTGTAACGCAGCGCGATATTCGCATCCGCCGAGGTGGTCAGCCCGACCAGCGCAATGCCGGCCAATACGGCAAAGAAGCCCGCCAGCGCATAGGCCGCGGCACGCAGGCTGACGACGGACCAGCCTGCACGCTGCAGCGACCGCTGATTGCCGCCCACACCGCGGATCAGCACCCCGAAGGAGGAGCGCATGACGATCAGATGGGCAAACAGCGCGATAACAATGCTGGCTATGATCGCAATGGGGACAAGCGGCGGCTTCGAAGTCATCAGCCAGCGCGCCCAATCGGGTGCGGTGCCGCCCGGGGCCGGCAGGAGTAAGACCGCCAGGCCGCCCCAGACGAAGCTCATGCCGAGCGTCACCACGATCGATGGCAGATCTCTGATATAGATGACGATGCCGATTGCGGCATAGACTGCAATTGCGACCGCCAGAATGAGGATACCGACGAGCGGAGCAGATTGCAGATAGGTTGCCGCCACACAGGCCGTGAAGCTGACGAAGGTCCCCATCGAGAGATCGAGATCGTTGACCGACATGATCATCATCTGCGCGATCGTCGCGAGCGCAATCGGTACGGCGAGATTGAAGAGCAGATTGAGGCCGATATAGCTCATGGCGCGCGGCTGCAGATAAAAGACCGCGGCGAGCAGGACGGCGAGCGATAGCGCCGGAATGAGCAGACGCAGGGTAGCGGAGGACGGACGGCTCATGCGCCCTCCCCGGCAAAGGAAGCCGCCAGCACATTTTCCTCCGTAATTTCGTCTCCAACCAGTTCGGCGACAATTGCGCCGTCGCGAAAGACATAAGCGCGGTCGCAGAGCCGGATCTCGTCCATTTCCGTCGAATACCAGATAAATGTCCGGCCGGACGAAGCCTCGTCACTCAAGATCCTGTAGACCTCCTGCTTGGTACCGATATCGACACCGCGCATGGGATCGTCCATCAGCACGATCGGCGCAGTCGTTGCCAAGGCGCGGGCGAACAGCACTTTCTGCTGATTGCCACCGGACAGGGACAAGATGCCATTTGCCATCGTCGGCGTACGGATTTCGATGCGGCCCTTCCAGTCGGCACCGAGGCTATCCTCCCGCCCGCTATCGACGATCGACAGTCGCGAAAAGTCGCCCAGTGAGGCGATGCTGAGGTTTTTCAGGATGCTCCAAAGCGGAAACGTACCGTTCAAGCTCCGGTCGCCGGCCACGAAGGCGATATTGCCTTGCCTGCCCGGCAGCCAGTTGTGCGAAAGCGAGCGATGAAGATCGAGCAGCAAGTCAGTCTGGCCATGACCAGCAAGCCCGGCAAGTCCTATCACTTCACCCTTGCGAGCATTGAAGCCAAGGCCTCGGCCTCCTCGCGCCGGCAGTGCAAGCAAAGGAGACGATGCGGCGCCTTCCCCGCTGCGCTTGCGATCTTGTTCCTTGACGACACTACCCATCGCCTGGACCAGGCTGTGGACGGTGAAGTCCTGAGCGGTGCGATCGGCGACGACTCGGCCGTCCTTCATGACCAGAATTCGGCTTGCGGTCGAAAGGATCTCGCCAAGAATATGCGAGATCAGCATCACGGCACCGCCTGCTTGAACGAAGCTGCGCACATAGGTCATCAACTGGGCGGCAAGACCGGCATCGAGGGATGAGGTCGGCTCATCAAGGATGACCAGCTTCGGCTTCTCGCCGACGGCACAAAAGGTGATCGCGATCTCCACCATCTGCCGCTCGGCGATCGAGAGTTCGCCGACGGTCCGCATGACGTCGATCCTGTGACCGGCGAAAATTTCGTCGAGCTTGGCGCGAACGATTGTCGCCGCCTGCCACCGCCAGCTCCAGCCGGCAAGGCCGCGATGGACCACCCGCATGTTCTCGACGACGGTGAGATTCGGCGCGAGTGACAATTCCTGAAAGACGCAGCGTATGCCGTGGGCGCGCGCCGCATTGATGCCGTGCACGCTGTCGTCTCCCTCATAGGTAACGCTGCCCTCGTGCGGGCTGAGGCCGCCGTTGATGACGTTGACAATCGTCGATTTTCCGGCGCCATTATGGCCAACAAGTCCGATGCACTCGCCGGCAAGAACCGTCAGATCGGCGCCATCGAGCGCCTTTACGGCACCGAAATGCACCTTGATGCCACGGGCGGAGACGACGGCCTGCGGGCCGGCATCCTGTCTCTTCAAAGCATTGTCTTTGGCTGCAATCATGGATCGTCCGGGTCGGGCGTTTGATCGGCAGGCGCCGCCTCTTCATCGGCGGCGCCCGTCTCTACGGCTCGCAGATATCGGTTACTTCGCCGCGGCGATCACCTTCTTGGCGTCGTCGAGCGTATATTCGACATTCGCGACACCGCCGGCCTGCGTGTTGGCAAGGTTGGTTTCGAGATTGTCCTGATCGATGCGCAGGAATGGAACGACCAGGTCCTTCTTCACCTCTTTGCCGTCCAGAATCTGCTGGGCGACCCAGAAGGCGAGCGTGGAGACGCCGGGCGCGATCGAGACCGACATGGTCTCGTAGCCGCTGGCATCCTTCTCTTTCTTCCACCAGGCAAGTTCATCCTGGCGGTTGCCCATGACGATCGTCGGCATGGGGCGCTTGGCGGCGGCAAAAGCCTGGGCGGCACCATAGCCGTCACCGCCCTGGGTCACGACCGCGGCAATATCGGGAAGGCTCGGCAGAATGCCGGCGACGGCGCGCTGGGCGACATCCTGAGCCCAGTCGCCGTGAACCGAACCGACGATCTTGAACTGCGGATATTTGGCGGCAGCCGCGTGGATACCGGCTGAGATCTCGTCATCGACGGAGACGCCGGCAAGTCCGCGGATTTCGAGCACATTGCCGCCCTTCGGCATCTTCTTGGCGAGATATTCGATCTGGCTGGCACCCATGCCCTTGAAATCGACGGCAATGCGCCAGGCGCAGGGCTCGGTCACGATGCCATCGAAGGAAACAACGACGATCTTGGCATCGCAGGCTTCCTTGATCGCGCCGTTCAGCGCCGTCGGCGAGGCAGCATCGATGACGATCGCATCATAGCCCTGCAGGATCATGTTCTGGATCTGGGCGGCCTGCTCGGTTGCCTGGTTTTCAGCCGTCGTGAACGGATCGGCCGCGGCAACGACACCGGTCTTGACCGCTTCGCCCGTTACCTTCTGCCAGCTCGTCAACATGGCCTGGCGCCAGGAGTTGCCGGCATAATTGTTCGACAAGGCAATTTTCTTGGATGACGTATCTGCAAAGGCAGCCCCCGGCGCGGCAACGCAAGCGATGACGGCGGATGCCATAAGCATCTTGGCAATATTCATTTTTTCCTCCCAAAGAGCCTGTACTTCATCTTCCAGGCCAAGATTTCCGAGCGCGCTCCTCAACGAACGATCGAAAATAATATTTGCACTGAAGGTTACCCTGTCAGTAGAAACAGGATGTCCGAGATTGTGACGCTTGTACAGGCGCTTAAAGGGTGGGACCTTGCGGGATCCCGCAGAAAAGATGCGCAAGTCCGCAAGACGGATGGCTCGGATCGGCGCTTAATAGCGTCGGAAATTTGCATGCTGCGCGGCCGGAGGAGCAGAGGCCGTCGCTTTGCCTGGGAGGGCGTGTCTTGCGCGATCTGGCGCCGCAATCGGTCTTCGACCACTATCTCAACATATCGAGGCTTCTTGCAGGTCAGCTCGACTTTCACTCAGTCATCCAGGCCGTCGCCGCCGAAATCAGCCATGTTATCCCGCATGACCATCTCGACGTCTGCATCATCCTGATGGACGAACAATTTCATACCGCCTACGAGAGCGGCCTGGAAACGGATTGGGGTCGCCGCTTTCCCGCACCCGTGAGCAACAGCCCCATCCGCACGCTTCTCTGGGGCGAGACCGATTACCTCTTAACCGACGATGCCTGGAGCGATCCCCAATTCCATTTTCAGGGTTCTTTCTCGCACCCGATCTTTCATCAATCGCTGCATAGCCGTCTGCACGTGCCCCTTAAAGTTCAGGGTCATATCATCGGCGCCCTGTCCTGCTCCAGTCACCAGATCGGCCTCTACACCATGCGAGATATCGAAAGTGCCCGTGTGATTGCCGATCTCCTCGCACCCCACTTCTTTGCAATTCGCGCCGCCGACCAGGCCAAACGATCGGCGATCGTCGAGGCCGAGGCCCGCGCCCGCGAAGAGGGTTTGCGTCTCGGTGCCCTGAAGCTGACCGAGGCGCTGGAAGCGGAACGCCAGCGCATTGGCATGGACCTGCACGACCAGATTCTCGCCGATCTGACCCGCCTCTCCCGGCGGCTGGAACGGCTTGCCCGCCAGCCCGATGTCACCGGTGAAGCGCTTGAGCCGCTCTTTCGCGGTTTGCAGCACAGCATGCACGATCTTCGCCAGATCATCGAGGAGGCCAAGCCCTCTGTCCTTCAACTGTTCGGTTTCGCGCAGGCGATCGAGAACCACCTTGAACGGTCGATCCAGGAGAGCGGCGCGACTTTGACCTGGACACTGAACGACGAGACCGGCGGCGCGATCGACTGCCTTGAACAATCGGTGTCGATTGCCCTGTTCCGCATCGCGCAGGAGGCCATCAACAACGCCATTCGCCACGCTCAGGCTGAGAGCATTGCGGTTCATCTGAAAGCGGTCGAGGGTGCGGTCACCATTGATGTCGTCGATGATGGTGTGGGGCTTGCAAATACCCGCAGATTATCGGGCGGCGGCATCGAAAACATGCGCACGCGTGCGCGGCTGATCTCAGCGCGCTTCGCGATCAGGGCCGCTGCGGCGTCCGGTGGAACGATTGTCAGTGTCAGCCTGCCTGCCATCGCGCAAACGGCTGGAGGAGCTGCCGCATGAAGGTTCTGATCATTGAGGACGATCCGCTCCATCGCTCCTATCTCAATGAAGCGATCCGCGCTGCACTTCCTGAATGTGATGGCGTGCTGGAGGCGGAAAATGGCAATACGGGCGAACGGCTGGCGCGGGATTTGAGGTCCTCTCACATCGTCATGGATCTGCAGATGAGCCAGCGCAATGGCATCGAGGCGGCCCGCACGATCTGGAAGGAGCGACCGGAGACGCGCATTCTTTTCTGGTCGAACTATTCGGACGAGGCCTATGTTCGCGGCGTTTCGCGCATCGTGCCCGCCGGCGCCGTCTATGGCTATGTCCTGAAATCGGCCTCGGACGACCGCCTGAAGCTGGCGCTTCGCAGCATCTTCATCGAAAGCCAGTGCGTGATCGACCGCGAAGTGCGCGGCATGCAGCAAAAGAGCCTCGGCAACGTCAACGGTTTCACAGAGGCCGAATATGAGATCCTGATCGATATCGCTCTTGGATTGACCGATCGCGCGATCGCCCAGAGGCGCAATCTCTCGGTCCGCAGCGTCCAGAACCGATTGCAGCAGCTCTATGTGAAACTCGGCGTCTATCAGCCGCTCGGCGGTCAGGATGATGATGGTCGTTTCAATCTGAGAGCGCGCGCGGTGGCCGTGGCCTTCTTAAGAAAACTCCTCAACCACAGCGCGCTCGAACGTGCGGAAGCCGATCTTTCCGCTTGGCTGGCGCGCCAACCCCGCGACTGAAAGCAAGCCCTGCCCGCTACGTCGATCTTGCTTGACGTCTTCCCTTGAATAATTGTCTATTGCTAGCAATAGACAATAATCCAACATACGGAACCTCCCATGCCCGCCGTTTCGCCTGTCATCCTGCTCAACTCCATTGACGATGTTGCGGTCGCTCGCGTGATGATCCGCGCCGGCAGCCCGACCGGCATCGACGGCTTGATTACCGCAGACCAGATCCCGCGCGGCCACAAGGTGGCCGTTCGCGACATCCAGGCAGGCCAGGAGATCCGCAAATTCGGCCAGCCGATCGGCGTCGCAACGCAGTTCATTCCGGCCGGTGGCCACGTGCATCTGCAGAATCTGGCCGTGATCGAATCCGACCATCCCTATCAGTTCAGTGTCGATATCGAAGAGACAGGCATGCTGCCGCGCGAGGACTGTCGGACCTTCATGGGCTTTGACCGCGGCGCCGGCGGCGTCGGTACGCGTAATTTCATCGGCATCATCACGACGGTCAATTGCTCGGCAACCGTCTCGAAATATATCGCCGAACATTTCAATCGCACCGGCGGGCTCGAGGGCTTCGACAATGTCGACGGCGTCGTGGCGCTGACCCATGGCGGCGGCTGTGCCGTCAGCACGCAGTCGGAGGGCTACCGCTATCTGGCCCGTACCCTCCAGGGCTATGCGCGGCATCCGAATTTCGGCGGTATCCTGATGATCGGGCTTGGCTGCGAAACCAATCAGATCGCGCCCATTCTGGAGCATTACAAGCTGGAAGAAGGAAACCGACTGCGCACCATGACGATCCAGGATTTGGGCGGTACCCGCAAGACGATCGCCGCCGCATCCGAAATGATCAAGGACATGCTGCCGGAGGTCAATTCCGCCACCCGCACCGTCCAGCCGCTTTCCGGCATCAAGCTCGCCCTGGAATGCGGCGGCTCCGATGGATATTCAGGCATTTCGGCCAATCCAGCGCTCGGCTATGCCTCCGATCTCCTCGTGCGCAATGGCGGTACATCGGTTCTCGCGGAAACGCCGGAGATCTATGGTGCGGAACACCTGCTGACGCGCAGAGCGGTCACGCCCGCGGTCGCCGAAAAGCTGCTCTCCAGAATCGACTGGTGGCGCGACTATACCCGCCGCAACGGTGCGGAATTGAACAATAACCCCTCCTATGGCAACAAGCTCGGCGGATTGACGACGATCCTCGAGAAGTCGCTCGGCGCGGTCGCCAAGGGCGGCTCCATGCCGCTCAAAGCCGTCTATGAATATTCTGAGATCGTCGACGAACCCGGTTTCGTCTTCATGGACACGCCCGGCTACGATCCTGTCGCCGTCACCGGCCAGGTTGCCGGCGGCTGCAATGTGATCTGCTTCACGACGGGCCGAGGCTCCGTCTCCGGCTTCAAGCCGGCGCCCTGCGTCAAGATCGCCACCAACACCGAGATGTACAACCATATGCGCGAGGATATGGACATCAATTGCGGTGACATCGTCAGCGGCGACGATACGATCGAGGCGGCCGGCGAGCGGATTTTCGAGGAGATCATCGCTGTCGCCTCCGGCAAGAAGACCCTGAGCGAGACCTTCGACTACGGCGACAATGAATTCGTTCCCTGGCAGGTCGGCGCCATCACCTGATGGTGCCGCGCATCAGACGATGAATGGGTATTCGTCCGGCTGGTATTGCTCGCGGATATAGGCGGCGCGTGCCTGTACGCTCGGTTGCGAGTTGCGAATATGATCTCGCATGGCTTTGCGCAGCCCCTCCTCGTCTCGGTCTTGCACCATTTTAAAGACACCGATGTGCTCCGACAGGAAGGGCTCGTATTCCGGCCTCTTGATGCGACTGCCGACGATATGCTTGCTGAGCGTAAGGATGCAGTGCGTCCGCTTCAGGATGCTCAAGAACTCCTTGTTCGGGCAAGCCTGAAGGCTGCGCAGATGAAGATCGAGCTCCAGCTCGTACATGGTCGAGGCCGAGACATCGGGATAATCCGCAAGCGCCTGCGACAGCCGCGCGAGCATTGTATCGACGTGGTCTCTTGAAAGCCCGCCCAAGGCGCTTGCGAGCGCCACAGGCTCGATCTGTTCGCGCACCTCATAGAGGTCACGGATACGCTGGCTGTCGAGCGGGACGATCGACCAGCGAAAATTGTCGTCCTTTTCGGTGATGCCAAGCGTCTCGAGCCTTAACAGCACATCACGTGCTACGGCGCGCCCCACGCCGAAATGCCGTGCCAACTCGTTTTCATTGATGCGATAACGGCCGAAAAAGGAGCGATGGACGACGATGCGTTCGACATCCTCGTAAAGCGCCTGCCATGCGAATACCGGCCTATCACCATCTTCGTCGAACAATTTGCCGAGATAATCGCCGAGCTTGATCCGCTTCGGTGGTGTCCCTGCCTTACCGACAATGAAGCCGCGGCCATTGAGACGCGCGATCAGGCCGCCATCGAACAACATCTGCAATGCCTGACGAACCGGCGCCCGGCTGCTGCCGACCAGATCGGCAAGGGCGGCCTCGGTCAAGACGACACCTTCAGGCACCGCTCCGGCGAGAATCTCTGCCCTCAATCGCTCGTGAAGCTGCTCATAGAGCCTAATCTTTCGCAGGCCGCTGCTTTCGACTTGGGATGGGCTCATCTCGTTCCATATTTCATCAAAGGGCCAGCATCTTCGCTGTCCTCATTACCACATCCAGTTCAAAACCTCCCCCATGTCCTACCGCAAGGCCTTTTCGCAGGAAATCGACGTGAGCCGACAATTCGCACCATAAAAATCGTTGATCACGACAGGCGATCGCCCCCTTCCGCGGCGCAATGGCGGTTCGCGCCACGCCCTGGCGACAGCCCTAGCCGCTAATCGGGCGATTTCAGTTAGGGTTTTGGCAGCCCTTTTTCCGCGCCGCTTTTGGCAAGACAATTGCTGTCGCTGTTCATTTCAAAATTGTCGATGTGTTGCCTAACGCAACTTGCCGGCTACAGAACCACGCCGTCACCGCGGACAAGGGTCGAGAGCATAGTTTCAAGCCCCGCAATCTCTTGGGGCGAAACCTCGTGCGCGCGGTCGGGCAGAACGTCGCAACGCAAACTCGCCCGTGCCCGTGCAAGACTTTCAGCAGCGTCGGCAAAAGCATCGACAGGGATCCACGGGTCCTTGTCGGATCCGGTCAGATAAACCGGCATGCGATCAAGGTCCGCAAAGGGTCTGTCGCACTCCGAAGTGCCAACGCGGCAACCAGTAAGATTGACCATGGCACCCCGCCATGGCCCGTATTTCATCGCATATTCCAAGACTAGGCACGCGCCCTGGCTGAAGCCGCCGATCAGCAGAGGCGTGGCGTGACGGCGACGGGTCAATTCGTCGGTAATACCGCGAATATAAGCCAGCGAGGCTTCCAGTTCCTCTCGCGTTGCCGGCGTCAACCGTTCCGTAGCTCGCGCGCCATACCAGCTTCTACCGGCAGCGCGCGGCAGTACGAAAGCCACGCCCAACGTCTTAAGCCGACCGATCACATGCTCGTGCATCTCTTCAGGTGACTGGGTGCGCCCATGGATGAAGACGCAGTAGACTTGGGCCTCCTCGGGTGCAGCGCCGAGCAGGAGAGGTTCATGATGCATCGCCATCTCCCAGCTTAGAAGTTCGCCGGTTCCAGGCCAGCGATCAGCTCTTCGCGACGATTCTCGAACCACGGCGGGAAGACCAGGGTGGTGCCGATCTGGTCAGCCGGCTCATCAAGCGCCCAGCCGCCCTCGACCGACCAGGCGATCTCGAACAGCGCGCCGCCCGGCGAACGGACGTAGCAGGACTTGAAATAGTTGCGGTCCTTCTGGTCGGAAACGTCGGTGAATCCCAGCCCCTCCAGATGCGCCTTCAGCTGCAGCTGATTCTGCTCGTCGCCGGTGTTGAGCGCCAGATGATGAATAGTGCCGCCGGCAAGCGTCCACGTGCCCTGCGGGCTATTTGCTTCATGCAGGATTTCTACCATGCTGTTGGGACCGTTTGCGTTTGGGACGGAGAACATCAGTCCCTCGTTGCTGTCGGCTTCCTTCGTCATCGACAGGCCGACAGTCAGGAAGTCATCCATGGCGGTGCGGTCAAACACGGCAATCGCCGCGCCGTAGATACCCTTGATACCATGCTCGGCCGTAACCCCTTGCGCCTCATTGACGATGGGCGGCCGGTTGTCGGAGGGGCTTTCCACCAGTTCATGGGGAATGCCGCACGGATGTTTGAAGGCTACGCGCGCGATGCCGAAGCGCGATATCTTCGCAGCCTCGATGCCGCGGGCATTGAGCCGCTCGACCCAGTAGCCGCACGCACCGGCGGGGATCGCCTGCTGGATAATCTTCGACTGGTTCGTACCACGCCTGCCGAAAATGGCGGGTTTGCGGAACGGAAAGGTGGTGATGATCGTCGAAGCCTCGCCGCTGTGAGACCCGTAATAGAGATGATAGACAGGGATGGTGCCATCGAACAGCACGGTACGTTTGACCGAATAAAGGCCCAACGCTTTGGTGTAAAAATCATAGTCCTCTTGCACACCGTCGGTGCAAAGGGTCAAGTGATGATAGCCGCTGACAAGTGCCATCGTTCTCCTCCTCCTATAAAACAAACGATCGTCCCAGGGGAGCGGCTCCTCCTCCGCATTCCTCCCCATTAGTTCGCAATCAGCTCTTAGCCCCTCGCCAACCACTGCCAATATAGCTGATCTAAAACGGCGATTGATGAGATTGTTCATAAATACTATAGCATTTTGCTATGAAGATCGTGGAACATCACCTTGTTCAGCTGGCCGCCGTCATCGAGACTGGAGGCGTAACGGAAGCCGCCGCCATGCTCGGCATGACGCAGTCGGCCGTATCGCGAACCATCTCCATCCTGGAGAAGCGAGTGGGTGAACCGCTATTCGTCTCGGGGCGACGGCCAATGCAGCCGACACCGCTCGGCGAACAGCTCGGCCTGCAGGGCAAAGCAATCCTCGCGTCATCGCGCAAGGCGATGGAAATCATCCGCAGTTTCAAGTCGGGTTCGTTCGGCCGCGTGCGGATTGGCGGCGTGCCTTTCTTCATGGATGCGGTTGTCTCGCCCATGATCGCCTCGTTCCAACGCGACGAGCCGGGGATCATGGTGCACCAGTCCTACGGCAACTATTCCGACCTGGTAAGCGAGCTCGAATCCGGTGGAATCGATGTCGCGGTCACACCGACGGGCTCCGCCGATCTTCGGGCCGACCTGCAGTTCGAACCATTGCTGCCTGCCCGAAACGTGCTGGCCTGTGGCGCTGGCCATCCGCTGATGCGCAAGCGCAATCTGGCAACCGAGGACATCCTCAACTACCCTTGGGTCGCTCCCCTGCCCGGCTCGCCGCTGGTACTGGACTTGCATAATATTCTGCTCACGCTCGGCATAGAGGAGGTTTCGATCCGTTATGCCGGAGGCTCTCTGATGAGCGTCTTGAATTATCTGATCGGAACGGACGCTCTGGCAATCCTGCCGCTTTCCGTCGCTTACGCGTTGCGCCGGGAAAACAGGATCAGCGTCATTCCGCTTGATATCCCGCAGCCGGAACGGGCACTGGGGATCATGACGAGAACGAAGCCCTATTCAAATCCGGCCGGACGCAAGCTTGTTGGACATCTGCGGCGCGAATTCTCCGAGCTGCGTCGATCAGTCGAAAAGCACGATCGCGAAATCCATTGGGCTCACGGACCTTTCATGGCCGAGCGCGAACGAAAGGGCCCGGACTGAGCCGGGCATGAGTACACAGACGGCTCAAGATATAAGAGAGTCAAACGCAAGTTGTCGCGTCCCGCTCCTTGGCATCGTCCGCAGAGTTTAGCTCTTCTTCGAAGGTGCCAGCACGAAATCGTATTCGACCTCCCAGAACCAACCTGGAAACTCCAGCTCGCGTGCCCGCACCGCATCGTCGACCCGCTTGAATTCGGCCAGCAGGCTTTCCTTGACGCCAAAGACGGCGTCGGAGTTGATATAGGGATCGTGAGGATCGAAGATGTGTGTCGTTAGCGTCTCGAACCCGTCGGCCTTGAGGATGAAATGCAGGTGGGCCGGGCGGTACGGATGGCGGCCGAGCCCCGCCAGGAGCTTGCCGACCGTGCCGTCGTCGGGGATCGGATAGAACTTCGGCTTGACCGCTCGGAACCAGTAGCGACCGTCCTCGCCGGTGCGGAACACGCCGCGCAGATTGAAGTCGGGCTGAATGCCCTTCTGCTGGACGTCATAGAATCCTTCGTCATTAGCCTGCCAGACGTCGAGCACGGCATTGGCAACCGGCCGGCCATCGATATCGAGAATGCGGCCATGAATGACCATATCCTCGCCTTTCTGATCGAGGCAGATGTTTGCCCCCATCGGCAATTCGGGCGCGTCCGCGACATGGAACGGTCCGAGCACGGTCGATTCCGACGCACCCGACGGCTTGCGGTTGTTGATCGCATCGACAAGCATCGACACACCGAGCACGTCCGAAAGCAGGATGAACTCCTGTCGCCACTCGTTGCAGAAATGACCGGTCTGGGTCAGGTACATGATCGCTTTGAACCATTCATCCTGCGTCGGCTCGATTTCCTTGACCGCCTCATGCAGCTTGCGCGTGATGACCTCCATCACCTGCTTCAGACGCGGATCACGCGCATTGGCGTTGCGCCCGGTAACGACCTCGACGGAGTTCTCCTCCGTGAAAAATCCCTTTTCATGCGTTTCCATAGCGAAATCTCACAGAGCTAGAACAAAGGATAGCGCGCGACGAAGCTCCGCCACCGGGTCTTCCGCGATGGTTTCGCGACGCCAGCAGACATGTTGGTCGGGTCGCACGAGAATAATGCCACTGTCGCGGACCTCACGCAGATTGGCCCAGTCGCCGGTCAGATCTTGCCAATGCTGGCGCGGCCCGATGATATGGGCTTCGATGTCGAGACCAAGTTCACGGCCGAGCTGCTTTGCTGCCTCGACCCAGCCTCGGCCGCCAATGCCGGTGAGCACCGTAAAGCGGCCCTTGCCGCAAAGATCGAGCGTCGAGGCCTTGGTTCCGTTGTCGGCAAAGATCCAGGCATGCGGCAGCCGCGCGCCCGGCCAGGTGGTCGGCTGGTAGTGCAGCTCCGCATCCTTCTCGAAGGCCGGCTCCGGCTGACCGTCGGCGAGAACGGCCTCCGACCGATAGCGCTGGTTCATCTCGACGCCGTGAGCATCGAATTCATAGACCTTGGCTGCGATCGCCTGACGGATGGCAGCGCGCTGCGTTTCGGCCGCCGCCGTATCGTCGCAGCGCGCATCCATGTTCTGCTGCATTTTCACGGGGTCGATGGAATCGAGCAGGCCAAGCGCCTTGAAGATCGGCCCGAACTCCTCGATCGACTTATTGGCTCGGGTCACAATCTGCTTGGCGATCGGCGCGCGCTCGCGCTGGTAGCTGTCGAGCAAGGCGGGACCAGCCTTGCCTTTCAACACGTAACTGAGTTTCCATGCGAGATTGAAAGCATCCTGGATCGACGTATTGGAGCCCAGTCCGTTCGACGGCGGATGCCGATGGGTGGCATCCCCCATGCAAAAGACACGGCCGTTCTGCATTGTGGTTGCATAGAGGTTATTGACGGTCCACGTCGAAACCGACTGGATTTCCACCGCCAGCTCGCGATCGCCGACAAGGTCACGCACCACCTTGGTGGCGAAGGCCGTGTCTACGTCCGGCGCTGGCTGATTGATGTCGTATCCCCAGACGATCAGCCATTCATTCCACGGCCGCACCATGCGCACCAGGCCCATGCCAATGCCGCCGACGTCGGCGCCTGGCTGGACGACCCAGTAGAGCACAGAGGGGCGATGGGCGACGTATTTCGAAAGGTCGGCCTTGAAGAGGATGTTCATTGATCCGCCGACGCCCATACGGCCCTCGAAGGTGAGCCCTGCATCTTCCGCCACCTTGGAATTGCCGCCGTCTGCGCCAATCAGGTACTTGGACCGGACCGTGAGCTCCCCGCCGGTGAGCCTGTCGCGGCAGGTCGTCGTTACGCCGTCGGCGTCCTGCTCGTGGCGAATATATTCGGTCGACATGCGCGCCTGCGTGCCGCGCGAGCATGCTGTCTTGAAGAGCAACGGCTCCATGAAGGTTTGGGGCAGGTCGTTCATGTGCGAGGGCGACGACAGCTGGTGCTCGGCCCGGCTCACTGGATGCGTGCCCCAGCTGCGCATCCGGCCGATCTCTTCGCCGGCAAGCGAGGTGCAAAAGACGTTCTGCCCCATCAAATCTTGCCCAGTGGCAAAGAGATAGGCCTCGTCCTCGACATCCTTTCCCAGATCGCGCAAAACCTCCATCGTACGTTGGTTGGTGATGTGCGCACGCGGCGTGTTGGCCAACCAACGGTAGCGGTTGATGACCATGGTCTCGACGCCGTAGCTGGCAAGCAGCGCCGCTGAGGCCGAGCCGGCAGGGCCAGTCCCTATGATCAAAACGTCGGTGTTGATGTCAGCCATGCGGCCCTCCCTTGATAGTCTTGGTCAATGGTCCGCCGGCAAGGATGCGGCGAACGGGGAAAAGTTGAAGTCCGGTGCGCTCGGTAAAGAGGCCCCACAGTCCGCGCGGGGCAAATAGCATGACGGCAATGCCGAGAAGGCCGAGAACGAGCAGATACCAAGAGCCATAATCGGCAAAAAGCTTCTGTAGAATGAAGAAGACGATGACGCCGACGATCGGTCCCTCGATCGTACCGATGCCGCCGATGACGACGATGAAGATCACATAGGCGGTCCAGTCGGTGACCGAGAAGGCGGCGTCTGGCGAGATGCGCGCTTTTTGCAGGTAAATGAGCGCGCCGGTCAGGCCCGTGACGAAGGCGGCGGCGAGATAGACGGCAAATTTAATGCGGTTTGGATCGATGCCAACCGATCTTGCCGCCTCGCGATTGTCACGCACGGCGGCAAGCCCCAGTCCCTGCTTGGACCGCAACAGCCGATAGGCAAAGCCAATGGCGGCAAACGCTAACAAAAGCGCCAACCAATAGCACACCATATCCGCGGCCTGGGCAGGCCGCACGCTGAGCCAATCGGCGGCGAGGCGGGCGCCTGGCAGATCGCGCGTGATGCCGGAAGGCAACGATGTTCCCGTGCCGCCGCCGAGCGCCTTCCATTGCGCCAGAGACAGCCGCACGACCTCGGCAATCACCCAGGTCCCGATCGCGAAATAGGCACCGTGTAACCGGAAGACGAAGAAGGCCGTCGGCACGGAAAGCATCATGGCGGCAAGCCCGCCGAGCATGATCGCGACAATAGGATTGAGCCCGCTGAGGATGACGGCGGCGGACATAATATAAGCCCCGAAGCCGACGAAGGCCTGCTGGCCAACCGAAACGAGCCCGGCATAGCCGGCAAGCAGGTTCCAACATTGCGCGAGCGTCAGCATCGTCAGGATGAAAAAGAGGTCCTGAAGCGCCGCGCGTGGCACGAAAAAGGGAGCGGCAACGCCTGCTGCAATCATCGCAACGACGAGAAGCACTGCAAACGACGAGGCGCGATCGCGGGTCGATACGGTCCAGCTAGGCGGCGGCGCAGGCGAAGCGGAGTCGGGGGAAAGCGTATCGTGCACCATGTCAATCGACCGCCCTTGGAAAAAGCCCGCGCGGGCGGACCAACAGCACGAGAAGAAACGCCACATGCCCCGCGAGGATCTGCCACTCGGGGTTGACGGCTGCGCCGATCGTTTGTGCGACACCGATGATCACGCCGCCTGCGAGCGTACCCCAGAAGGAGCCGAGTCCACCAATGATGACCGCCTCGAAGGCGTAGATCAGCCGCGCCGGCCCCATCGTCGGGTCGAAATTGGCGCGCGTGCCAAGAAAGAGGGCCGCGATCGTTACCACAACCATCGCGAGGCCCGTCGCGGTCGCGAAGATGCGGTCGGAGCGGATGCCCATCAGACCCGCCGTGGCGCGATCGTCCGAGGTGGCGCGGAAGGCGCGGCCGAGGCTTGTCTTGTAGAAGACGAGGTTGAGGCCGACGATGACGGCAATCGCCGCCAGGAAAGTCAGCAGCGGCATGGTGCCGACACTGATCGGCCCGATCTTGAGAGACGCGGTTTCCAGCGCGCCCACCGAAACGCGACGGCTATCGGCAGAAAAGCCTTCCAACAGCGCGTTCTGAATAACGACCGAAAGGCCGAAGGTGACAAGCAGCGGCGGCAGTATGTCGTCTCCGATGGTGCGATTGAGCAAGAGGAACTGCAGGCCCCAGCCGACCGCATACATCACCGGAACGGCGACCAGTGCCGCGACGAAGGGATTGAGCCCGAGCGCGCTGACCAGCACCAGAAGCAAGAAGGCGGCCAGGACGATGAGATCGCCATGCGCGAGATTGACCAGCCGCATGATGCCGAAAACGAGGCTCAAGCCGGCCGCGAACAGAGCGTAGAGGCCACCAAGCAGAATTCCCTGTATAATCGTGTCGAGCCAGTTCATCCCGCATGCACTCCGAAATAGGCAGAATGGATGTCGGCGCGGCTAATTGCGTCCGGCTTTCCATTCAGCGTCACCCGTCCCTCCATCATGCAGTAGAGGCGGTCTGCTACCTTGAGCGCCTGGCCGATATCCTGCTCGACGATCACGATGGCGGCACCCTCGGCGCGGATTTTGGGAAAGGCCGCGTAAATATCGCGGATCACCACTGGTGCCAGGCCGAGGCTGATTTCGTCGCAGAGCAACACCCTTGGATTGGACATCAGCGCCCGGCCGATCGCCACCATCTGCTGCTGACCGCCCGATAGCGCTGTGCCGGGATTGTTGCGCCTTTCCCTCAAGACCGGAAAGAGCTCGTATATTGTCTCAAGCGTCCATGTCCCTTTGACGCTACGCCCATATTTTCCAATCAGCAGATTTTCCTCCACCGTCAGAGACGGGAAGAGCTTGCGACCTTCCGGCACCATGGCGACGCCGAGCGCCATGACCTCGGGGGCTGGCAGCGCGCCGATGGGTCTTCCATCGAAGCTGATCTGGTTTGGCGCATTAGCGAGCATGCCCGAAATCGAGTGCATCAGCGTGGATTTGCCGGCGCCGTTCGCGCCGATGATCGCCAAAGTCTCACCGGCATCAAGCGTGATGTCGACCCCAAAGAGCGCCTGGAAGTCGCCGTAGAAAGCCGTAAGACCCTGTGTTTCAAGAAGTGCCATCAGACGTCAATCCCAAGATAGATCTGGCGGACCGCCTTCGATTCCATGATCTCGGTCGGCCTGCCGAGGCCGACCACCTTGCCGAAATTCAGCACGAGAAGACGGCTCACCACGGAGTTGAGGGCATGAAGCACGTGTTCGACCCAGATGATGGCAACACCGGCTCCGTGGATTGTCCGGATCGTCTCCACTAGTTCACCGCACTCGCCCTCCGTGAGGCCGCCGGCGATCTCATCCAGCAGCAGCACCTTGGGCTCGGTCGCCAACGCCCGCGCAAGTTCGAGGCGTTTGCGTTGAAGTAGGCCGAGACTACCGGCCGCCTGATTGGCGCGTGCGATCAGGCCGGTGTTCACCAGAATATCCGCGCAGCGCTCCGACACCTCCCGCTCGGTCTTTTGTGAACCGTAGGCCGCGGCGACCAGAAGGTTTTCGAAAACGGTCAGCTGCTGGAAGGGCTGCGGGATCTGGAATGTGCGGCCGATCCCCGCCAGGCATCGCGCCATCGGCGGCTGGCGCGTCACGTCTTCGTTGCGATAGATAATCCGCCCCTCATCGACGCGCAGATTGCCGCTGATGAGATTGAACAGGGAAGATTTTCCGGCACCGTTCGGCCCGATGATGCCGAACGCCTCTCCGCTCTCCAGCGCAAATGACACGTCATCCGCGACCTTTAGGGCGCCGAAGCTCTTCGAAACATTTTCGAGGGCAAGTATGACCATCTTCTTCCTGATTGGTGTCTGTTTCGTCCGTTCGCCGAATCCGACGCATGACCGCCTCCGGGGCAGCCCCCGGCAGCGCATCACGCTGAGGCGATCGGCTCCATCTTGCCGCCCGCAGGAATATTGGGAGCGGTCCTGTTGTCGGTGATGACGAGATCGTAGCCACCGCCGTCCTTCAATCTCCACTGACCGCCAACGAGCGGTGTCTTGGCCACGTTCTTCGCGGCAAAAGGCGGAACATTGGCACCGTTCCAGGCGACCGGACCGACGATCGTGTCCAGGTTGGTCGCCGCGATCGTCTTGATTACAGCCGCGCTGTCCGTCGGGTCCGCCCGCTTCATGACATCCGCAGCCACCTCGAAGAGCGCGTGAACGAAGCCGATCGGCTGCGTCCAGGGCCGGCCTGTGGCCTTTGTGAAGCCTGCGGCAAGTTCCGCGGCGCTTTCTCCCGTCAGCGAGGACTTGAAAGGATGACTGGCCGACCACCAGACCTCGCAGGACAGATTGTGACCGCTTTTGCCCAGAGCCTCGACCGCCTGGGGGAACAGGATGGCCTTGCCGATGGAGGCGATTTTCGGATGGAAGCCCTGTTGTTTTGCCTGGTTCCAGAAGGTGGTGAAGTCCGGCGGGATCATGACGCCAGTGATGACCTCGCAGTTGCCCGACTTGAAGGCATTGATCTGTGCGGAAAAATCATCGGTCATGTTCTGGTAGCGGCCGGGATCGGTGAGGGTGTAACCGCCTTTTTCGAGAACCGGCGGGAAACCGACCACTTTATCGCCCCAGGCATTGCCATCCCCGTCGTTCGGGAAGAGGCCGCCCACCTTCTTGTTGGTTTCCAGCTGTTGCCACATGTTTGTGTAGACAGCGATCACATCCTCCAGGCCCCAGAAGAAGTGGAAGGCGCTGTTGAAGGGCTTCCACGATGACGGGTCACCTGGGTTGGCCTGCTGACCAATGAACCAGGGCTGCCAGGGCGCGGCCGTCGAGATGCAGGGCATCTCTTCCGCCTCGCAGGTAGTGGCGACCGGATTGGTGGTTTCCGGCGTCGATGCGACGAGCACGAGATTGACCTCGTCCTTGACGATCAGCTCCTTGGCGACTTCGGCGGCGCGGTTCGGGTTGGACTGGCTATCCTTGACTATAATTTCATAATCGAGCCCGGCAGCCTTGGTCTTGGCCAGGAAGCCATCGAGGATAAACTTGTCGGCCTCGGCGAAGGCGGCAAGCGGCCCGGTCTGCGGGCTGACATAGCCGAGCTTGATCGCCTTGCCCTTGGCGATCGCGGGCATGGCCAGGCTGGATGTCGCGGCAAGCGCGCTGGTCGCTGCTGCGGTTTTCAGCAGGTTACGTCTCGTAAACATTTTTGGTTTCCTCCTCCCAAAGTAAACACAAGCGTTTTAGAGTGGCGGGCGTTCTCCCGCCCATGCGTCCTGAAGCAGCGTTCGGATCGAGGCTCGGTCGATCGGCCGCGGATTGGCATAAGGGTTGCGCGTGGCGATTTCGGCGGCGCGGTCGAGATCGCTCTCGGTGAGGCCGAAATCCTTCAGCGCCAGCGGCGAGCCAACGGATTTGGCGAAATCGTAGAGCCCCTGGCCCGGCGTGCCGCCGAAAATGTCCCCGATCGGTGCAAGCAGCTCCGGCACCGCCGCAGCATTGAAGCCGATCGTATGCGGCAGCATAATCGCGTGTGTCTCTGCATGCGGCGTGTCGAAACTTCCACCCAGCGTGTGGCAGATCTTGTGATGCAGCGACATGGAAATCTGTCCAAGCACGGTGCCGCAGAGCCAGGCGCCATAGAGTGCCTTTTCCCGCGCCTCGGCATCCCGCGGCGCCTTGACGATCACCGGCAGCGCCTCGGCAAAGGCGCGCATACCCTCGATCGCCATCATGGTGGTGATGGGGTTGCGATCATCGGCATAGAGACCTTCGGCGGCGTGCGCTATGGCATTGAGCCCGCTCGTGACGCTCATAGCGACCGGCAGGCCAAGCGTCAGTTCGGGATCGTAGATGACCACCTCCGGCACGATCTTCGGGCTGCGAACCGTCGTCTTGATGCCGCTTTCCGTCTGACCGAGGATCGGCGTTACTTCCGAACCGGCGTAGGTGGTCGGCACGACAAGCTGGTGAATGTCGGTACGGTAGGCCATTGCCTTGCCAAGACCGGTGGTCGAGCCGCCGCCGAGCGACACGACGCAATCGGCCTGAAGCGCGGCCGCGCGCGCCAGGGCCTGCTCGGTGACATCGACCGGAGTGTGCATCGTCGCACCCGCGAACGTGCCCACGGCAAGCGCGCCAAGACGAGCGGCCAGCGCCTCGCCGTCAGCGGCCTGCTGCGGCGTCGTCAGCACTAGCGCGCGGCGGCAGCCCAGCGTCTCGATCCATTGGGCAACGCCGGCGCTCGCTCCGGAAGCAAAGACGACGCGTGTCGAATGCGGCTGATAGGAAAAATCGAGTGTCATGCCGACCTGCGCTCCTCTCGCGCCCGCACCATTACGAAGGTGAAATCGAGCGACCAGCCATTGTCCCTAACCGGCGCTGGCCCATCGAGGCTGCCAACGGGCAGGAAGGTGCCAACCAACTCCTGCTTGACGCCAAACAGTGCGTCCTGCGACAGATGCGGATCGTGCCCGTCATAAACGTGGGTGCTGATCGTCTGGAAGCCGGGCGTGGTGATAGTAAAATGGAGATGCGCGGGGCGGCGCAGCGGATAGCCAATCGCATGCAGCATCCGTCCGACCGGTCCGTCGCAGGGCACGGCATAACCGCCCGGTCGAACCGTCCTATAGGAAAAGCCGCCATCTGCGTCGGTGCTGAAAACGCCACGCAGATTGAACTCCGGCTGGAGATCCGGCTGCTGGTTCTCGTAAAATCCCTGCGCATTCGCCTGCCACGTCTCAACCTTCGCGCCGGCGACGGGATTTCCGTCGAGGTCGGTGACGCGGGCATTGACAGCCAGCGGCTCGCCGATGCCGTCGAGCGATATATCCGCACCCGACATAAGCCGCGGCGCATCGGCGCGGTAGAACGGGCCGCGCACGGTGTTGGGCGTAGCACCCTTCGGTCGGCGGGTGTTGATCTCCTCCACCAGCGCCGTCACACCCAGAAGATCGGAGAGCAGTACCCATTCTTGCCGCTTATGATCACTTGCGTGACCAACTTCGGTCAGAAATTCGATGGCGTGTCGCCAGTCCGCATGGGTCGGCCGTGTTTCCTTGATGGCCTGGTGGATATGTCCGACCAACGCTGTAAGGAAGGCCGGTAGCGGTCCGGCGCACTGCGCCAGTCGCTCTGCCACAAGGGCAGCCGAATCCGCTTCTGTAAAAGACGTGATCCCCATACTTCCTCCTCAACTGCACGTTATCAGTTCGAAACGTAGCAGTTGATGATTTTTCTCCTATTTAATATACCTGATTGCTATGAAGCTCGATGAACGACACCTGATTCAGCTTGCCGCCGTCGTACAGGCCGGCGGTGTGACGGAGGGCGCGGCCCTGCTCGGGCTCACTCAGCCGGCGGTGTCGCGTACCCTTGCCATGCTGGAAAAGCGGCTCGGAGAACCGCTGTTCGTCAAGGGCCGGCGGCCGTTGCAGCCGACCCCCCTCGGCAGGGCGCTCGCCGACCACGGTCAGGCCATGCTGGTGGCAGCGCGAAAGGCCTCGTCGCTTGTCGACGGCTTCCGACACGGACGGACTGGCGTGGTGCGCGTCGGCGGCACCCCCTTCTTCATGGATGCGCTGATCTCCGGCATGATCGCCGAGTTCCAAAATGCCACACCGGACGTG
The DNA here is from genome assembly GCF_014194925.1 of Rhizobium sp. BK491. Lineage (NCBI taxonomy): Bacteria > Pseudomonadati > Pseudomonadota > Alphaproteobacteria > Hyphomicrobiales > Rhizobiaceae > Rhizobium > Rhizobium sp. BK491. The sequence goes on along the minus strand of NZ_JACIAR010000004.1, from coordinate 549,926 downwards.
CGCATCGAGCAGAGCTACGGTTACCTTCCGGATCTGCGGGCGGCGATCGACGCCGATCGCATCGACCTTGCCATTTGCCCGATCGACGTGCTGGACGAGGGCTCCGGCATGCGCTTCCAGGAGCTGCTTCCCGGCCGCAATGTCGTCGCCTGCCGTATAACGCATCCCCTTCTCCTGAGACGCAAGCTCGCGCCTGCGGAACTCCTCGATTATCCCTGGATCGCCCCGCCCTCCGGCAGCCCGCTGTTTGCCGATCTGCACAGTCTCGTCCTCTCGCTCGGCGCCACCGAGGCGAAAATCCGCTATTCCGGCGGCTCGCTGGTGAGCGCAATCAACTATCTGAAGGCGAGCGATGCGCTCACCATCCTGCCGCACAGCGTCGTCTTCGCCTATCGCAATGACAAGTCGATCACGGCGCTGCCGGTCAACATTCCTCATCCCGAGCGCGCGCTCGGTCTCCTGCGGCGCACCGAGGAAATCCGCGTGCCGGCAGTCGAAGCCTTCTGCGCTCATATTCGCAAGAGCTTCGAAGACCTCAGACACCTGATCAAGCGCCACGAACAGGCGGTAATCTGGAGCCTCTGACAGCTCACGGCGCTCCTCAAAAGGTTGCCGAATCGTCAGGCCACAGGAACAGCGGTGCCAAGCCGGCGTCGGCGATCGGGCGCAGTCCATGCCAGGCGCGATTGGCATAGACCAGCGCGTCATCCGCCAGCCCCTCTTCTGCCCCGGGTGAAGCCTCAAGGAGTTCGGCTGAGACAAGGCAGGCTCCGGGGACCGGAAACAGTCCGCGAACCGCCGCCCGGAACCAGAGGCCGACATCCGGATAATACGGCTCGCCGCTATCGAGCCTCGCCCAACGGATGTCAGGCCCGAAGCGATCCCTGCCACGGGTGGCGCAGAGCCGGGCAAGCTCCATGTCGCTGCGGCGCACGAAATGCACGACCACCGTCTCAGCCCGGCGCACGGCGTGCGCACTGGAGGAATTATCCGACAGGGAGAAGGCAACCGTCGGCGGCGAGGCGCTGATCGAGATTAGCGAGCTTACCGTCAGAGCTACTGGCCCGTCTCCGGGATCGGCGGTGATGATGGCGACACCCGCCGGATGGTGGCGGAAGGCCATCATGAAAGCCTCTGCCACGCCAGCGCCGGCCGTCGGTTGAGCTGCCCGCTCCTGCTTTTCGGACCGCGCCGTCATTTCTTCTCGACCAGATCGTAGAACTGCCAGACGCGATCGCTCCATAGCCCGCCGATCTCGCGGCCGGCGGCGCCGACAATGTTAGTGTTAATCGTAAAGTGGTTGGCCGCCACCAGCATCTCGCGGTAGGTGCGCTGCATAATGCCATCGCGCAGCGACGCACCACCGGCAGCGCGATAGACGAAGTGGCATGCATCCACGCCCGCCTCGTGCACTTCCGACTTGGCGAGATGCACGAGGGTGATCTGGCGCGTCGAGACGCGCTTGCCCGCCTCGATCGAGGCCTCCACCTCGCGCCAGACCTCAAACAAAAAGGCGCGGGTGGCGCGCACGCGGGCTTCCGCCCGGCCGTAATCGAACCAAAATTTATCACTCTCGCCAAGCATGCCGGCGCGGCCGGTTTTGGTCACGGCAAACTTAGCCATTTCATCGAGCATACGGCGGGATGCGCCGATCGCCCAGCCCGAATGGCCGATGGCAGCCAGCCCGACGACGCCGAGGCTGAAGAATTCCTTCTGGCGCTGCGGCTCGGCGGTCATGATCGGAAAAACCATGTCGTCGGCGATGAAGACGTCCTTGGCGTCGTAGTCGATGCTGCCGGTGCCCTGCAGGCCGAGCACGCTCCAATTGCCGAGCAGTCCATGCTCGCCGACCGGTGCGTGGGCGCAAAGCACCACGACATTACCATTCTCATCCTTGGCCGGATGACCGTTACCGTCGTCGAGCAGGGCGGCGGTATGGGTGAATGTCGCGTGGTGAATGCCGCTTGCATAGGACCATTTGCCGTTCAGCAGATAGCCCCCATCGACTTTCTTCAGCATGCCGGTTGGCGTGCCCTGCCCCGAAAAACGGTTGTCGGTGCCGCCGCCGAAGAGCCGCGAGATTGCGGTGTCGGGCAGGAAGGCGGCCGACATCGCCCCGATGCAGGCATGCACCATCGACACCCAGCCGGCAGCGCCACTGTGGTAGGTGATGGCTTCGATCAACTGCAGGCCTTGCGTCGGCGAAAGCTGTGCGCCGCCGAGTTCCTCGGTCGCGAAGATATGCGACATACGCAGCGGCTTCAGCGCCTCGAAAGTGGGCTCGTTCAGCTTGCCGAGCTTTTCGGTGGCCACGGCGTTTTCTTCAAGAACCGGCCCGATCTTGCTGATATGCTCGAGAAGGCTGGCGAAGTTTGTCTTGGTGCCCCAATATCCGGCACTATGTTTCAAAGGTGCGTTCATCTGTTCCTCCTGACAATCTGTTGTGTTCTCGCGGCAAGCTGTCTCAGCCGGCAAGGAAATCGCCGATGGCGGTCACCACGCGCGGGTTCTCCTGCATGGCGAAATGGCCGACCTCCGGCACCATGAGGGTGCGGGCGTTCGGGATGCGTTTCTCCCAGAGCGGCGCTTGCGAAGCGGGCAGCATTCGGTCCTTCTCGCCCCAGACGATCAGCGTCTCGTTCGGGATGCGGGAAAGCCAGCGGCCGAGATTGGGATGGCCCATGCCGTGGGCCTTGACGATGTTGCCGAGCGCCCGCGCCTCCTTCTCGCGGGCGGCAAGGAAGGTGTCGAGCGGTGGGCATTCGGCTCCCCCCGGAAAATAACGCAGGGCAACGTCGACATTATGCGAGAGATAGCCGGGTAGCGCCTCGGGCCCGATCGCCGACAGGTCGGCGCCGGGATGATCTGGATCGTTGAGGCCAGCCGGCGCATTCAGCACCAGCTTGCCAAAACGCTCGCCGGCGACGACGGCCATTTCGGCGGCCATCCAGCCGCCCATGGAATGGCCGAGGAGATGCGGTCGATCAAGATCGAGGGCGGCGACCAGATGCAGGTTGTGGACAATGATATCCTGCATTCCGGTGACATGCGGCGCCTCAGCGCTGTCGCCAAAGCCGGGATGGTAGGGTAAGTAGACGCGGAAGCGATCGGCGAGGCCCCGCGCCCATTCCGTGCCTTCGACGGTGGCAGCGCCATGCAGCGCGAGCACGGCCGGGCCTTTGCCGATGACTCGTACAGCGGTCGCGACGCCTTCGATGTCGTAATGCACCGTTTCGAAATTCATTCCAATCCTCCTCCAATGCCGTTTCAGCCGACTGCGGGCATAATCAGCACCTTGCATTGCGTTGTGCGCCGCCTGAGCGCCTCGAATGCGTCTGGTACAGCGGCAAGACCGATCCGGCCGGTCACCAGTGCCTGCGGCCGATGGCGGCCGGGGCCGAGCGCCTGCAGCGCCATGTCGAACTCCGCCATGGTAAAGAACACGGCGAAGATCACCTGTATTTCCTTGGAAATCGCGGCAAATGGATCCCATGTGTCGCCGCCGACGCAGAGGCCGACCGCGACCACCGTGCCGTGCACGCGTACCAGCCGATAGGCAGCATCGATCAACCCGCGTTTGCCGACGCATTCAAAGACGATGTCGGGTGCGCCTCCGGTCAATGCGCGAAACTCCTCCGCCAGGCCCTCACCCGAGAGAGCAAAGGCGGTAGCGCCTATTTCTGCCGCGCGCTCTGCCTGATGGCGGTTCAGATCGGCAACGACGACATGGGCGGCGCCGAGCCGTCTGGCCCAAAAGGCGACGAGCAGGCCGATCGGGCCTGCACCGAGGACCAGCACACGGTTGCCCGGCTTCAACCCCGAACGCGTGACCGCATGCAGGCCGACTGCAACCGGCTCGGCCAGAGCCCCCTCCTCGGTCGGCAAATCGTCCGGCAGCCGACGGCACTGACGGGCAGCGACGGTGATGAATTCAGCATAGCCGCCGCCGATCAGTCGCATCTCGGCACACCACGCAGGTTCGCCGCTCGAGCAGCTGTCGCAATGACCGCAGCCGCGCATCGGCGCGACGGCAACCCGGTCGCCGGACTTGAAATTCGCGACCTTAGTGCCACAGGCCACCACTTCGCCGGAAATTTCATGGCCGAGGACGCCACCTCTTTTGAGCGCAAAGGTCTCGGGATCTTCCGTCATGTGCAGGTCGGAGCCGCAAATGCCGCAGGCGGCAACGCGCAGCAATACCTCGTCGGCGCCGGGTTGCGGCGTTTCGATCGTTTTGACATTGAGCGGTCGCCCCACCGCCTCGAATAATGCCGCCCTCATCGCGGGTCCTCCAGAAGCGTGCGCCTCGTCGGGAACCAGGAGGCGTTTGTGGCCTTCTGGATCAATCCCCACAGACCACCGCGGGCAAAAAGGGCCATGATGAGGGTGAGCAGCCCGAGGACGACGAGATAGGTGGCGCCGTACTGTCCGAACAAGCGGTCGGCGACAAAATAGACAAGCGCGCCGATCAGCACCCCTTCGAGCGAGCCGAGGCCGCCGACCATGACGATGAAGATCGACACGTTCGCCCAGGTCGGGCTGTAGGCAGCCGGCGGCGTGATGCGTAGCTGCGCCATGAAGTAGATGGCACCGGCAAGGCCGGTACCGACGGCGGCGGCCACCCAGATCAGGAATTTCAGGAGGCCGACGTTGACGCCCTGGCTTGCGGCGGCAATCGGATTGTCGCGGACGGCGACCAGCGCCAAGCCATAGCGCGAACGCAACAGCAGATAGCTGCCGCCAACGGCGACAAGCAGCATCAGTGCCGCCAGTACCGAAATGCCGATTGCGCGCTCGCCAGGCGTATAGCTCGACATGACACGCAGGCTCATGCCGGCGCCGGCATTGACATAGCTGAAGACGGACGTGGCAAGGCGCATGACTTCCGCCACCACCCAGGTACCGATGGCGAAATATGGACCGTCGAGGCGATGGAGCAGGCCATAAGTGAGTGCCGCCAGTATCGCCGGTGCAATGACCGACAAAGGCACGGCGAGGAAAGGGCTCAAGCCCCAAAGCTGCGCCATGATGAACATCGCATAGGCGGCCGCACCGACGAAGGCCTGCTGGCCCACGGAGACAAGGCCACCATAACCGGCAAGCAGGTTCCACATCTGCGCGACAGTGATGTAGCAGCACAGTTCGACAACGTCGCGGATGAGGCCTTGGCTTGCCCAGAGCGGCATCGAAGCGACGGCCGCGAGCAGCGCGACGCTGATAACGAGTGCAATCAGGCTCGAGCGCGTCTGGCGCTGTACGCGCACGGCGGGCCGCGGGATGGCATCAGTCAAACGGGCGGCGAACGCATTGGTCACGGCTTCAACCCCTTCCTAGGAAGCCCTGGGGACGCAGGGCGAGGATGATCAGAAAAACGAGGTGGCCGGCGAGGATCCCGAACCCGGGATCGATGCGGAAACCGACGGACTGACTGACCCCGAGCGCCATCGCTCCGAAAAAGGCGCCCCAGATCGAGCCCATGCCGCCGATAATGACAGCCTCGAAGGCGTAGATCAGCTGGAACGCCCCGTCGGCAGGCGCCACGGTCGAACGCAACGACTGGAAGACCGCGGCAAAGCCGAGGATCGCGACAGCGATTGCCGTTGCCCCGGTATAGACCGTCTTCGGGTTCACACCGGTCAGCGCCGCGGCTTCTACATCGGCCGAAGCTGCGCGCAGGGCACGGCCAAAGCGTGTCGAGCGCAACGCTACGTCGAGGCCGCCGGTCAGCACGGTCGCCGTCAGAAGCACGATCACTGGCAAGACGCCGACAAAGAGCGGCCCGAGTTGGAAGGAGGCGTGCACGATGTCGCCGCCGCCTAGCGAGCGGGTGTCGGCTGACCATATCTGCAGCATGGCGTTCTGCAGGGCGATGGAGAGCCCGAAAGTGGCAATCAGCGAGGGAAGCGGATCGGCGCCGACGACACGGTTGAGGATGAGCCGCTGCAGGATGACGCCGATGACGGCCCCAAGCACCACGAGGATCACCAGTACCGACCACGGGCCGAGCGAGAAAGTGGTGGCCAGGCTGATGCCGATCAGCGCCAGGAGGATCACCAGGTCGCCATGGGTGATGTTGACGACGCGCATGACGCCGAACATCAGCGCCATGCCGAGCGCGTATTGGGCATAGAGACCGCCGAGAAGAATGCCCTGGATGAGCCCGTCAAGCCACTGCATGAGCCCCTCCGAAATAAGCTTCGCCAATCGCTTCGCGCGAGACGTCAGCCGAGCGGCCGGTGAGGCTGACGTGTCCCTCAAGCATGCAGTAGAGCCGGTTCGACGAGGAGCGGGCTAGCCCGACGTCCTGCTCCACCAGTACGATCGCCGTACCGGTTTCACAGATCGACGGCAGCGCCTGGTAGATTTCCTTCACCACCTTCGGTGCCAGGCCGAGGCTGATTTCGTCACACAGAAGTACGCGCGGCTGGCTGAGCAACGCCCTGCCGATCGCCACCATCTGCTGCTGCCCGCCAGACAGGGATTCCACAGGCACGGCCTGCTTTTCCTTCAGGAGCGGAAAGAGCGCGAACAAGCGCTCCAGCGTCCAGCCATCAGCAGCGGATTTACCGGCGTGGTCGATGGCGACGCGCAGATTGTCGATCACCGACATGCCGATAAAGAGGCGACGGCCTTCGGGCACGATCGCTACGCCGTCGGCCACCATCCGATGCGGCTTGGCGCCTCCGACCGGCCGGCCATCGAGCTGTACCATGCCTGGCGCAACGCTCAGAAGGCCCATGATCGATTTCAGAAGCGTCGACTTGCCGGCACCATTGGCCCCGATCAGGGCGACGACCTCGCCCGCGGCAATCTCGAAGTCGATACCGTAAAGAGCCTGAAAATCGCCGTAGTGAGCGACCAGTCCGTGTGTGGAAAGCAGTGCTGCACTCATGCCTCGACCCCCATATAGACCCTTCGCACCTCCGGACTTTGGATGACTTCGGCCGGCACACCTTCCGCGATCTTCTCCCCGAAATTCAGCACCAGCATGCGGTCGGCAACGGCGAGCAGCGCGTGCAGCACATGTTCGATCCAGACGATGGTGACGCCACTGTCGCGGATGCGGCGAATAAGCGAGACGAGCGCCCTTCCCTCCTCGTCGGTAAGCCCACCGGCAATCTCGTCGAGCAACAGGAGCTTCGGCGACGAGGCGAGCGCACGCGCGAGTTCCAGCCGCTTACGGTCGAGCAGCGTAAGCGAGCCGGCTGAACGGTTCGCCTTGTCGGACAGCTCGCAGGCCCTGAGGATCTCCGCGCAACGCCGATAGCTCTCGGCATCCTTGGCACCGCTGCCGAAAAAGGCGGCGACGAGGAGGTTTTCGAAGGTCGTCATACCGACATAGGGACGCGGGATCTGGTAGGTCCGGCCTATGCCGATTTTGCAACGGCGATAGGGCGGCTGGCCAACGAGTTTCTGCCCGTCAAAGATCAACTCGCCGCCATCGACGCGCATGTCGCCGCTGATCAGGTTGAACAGGGTTGTCTTGCCGGCGCCATTCGGCCCGACGATGCCCAGAACCTCACCAGAGCTGACCGTAAAACTCACCTCGTGCAAGACCTTGAGGGCCCCGAACGATTTGCTGAGGTTGCGTGCCTCGAGTAGTACGCCGTTTTCCATGCTCCTCCACCCCGGCTTTTTTGCCGCCGGCGGCGCGTTTGGGCGCGCCCTTCCCATCCTCCGTCCAATCCGCCCCGGCCCGATCGCATCGAGCAGGAGCGGCATCTCGCTTTGTCTCGGCTTCACGCCTTGCTTAGGCAGTCCGCCAGGGCAGCGGCACGATCTTGCGTTCCGGCTGGAAGAGCTTGTTAACGGTATTGTCGACGATCTTCAGGTCGTAGGGCCACTTGTCGCCCTTGACCCATTGCCCGCCGAAAATCGGTGAGGTCGCCACATTTTGGTGCGGTCCCTTGGCAAAATTGACCGGGCCGATCAGTGTCTGCATGTTGGTGGCAACAACCGCCTCGAGGTTGGCGGCGCGGTCGAGCGGGTTCTTGGAACGCTTGAGAACGTCGATCGCCACTTCGAGGATAGCGTGGCTGTAGCCGAGTGGCTGCGTCCACTGCTTCTTCTTTTCCGCTTCCCACTGGTCTGCGAGATCCCGGCTCACCTGACCGGTCAGCGTCGACTTGAATGGAAAGGCCGGTGTCCACCAGACTTCCGAAGACATGCCCTCACCGAGCGAGCCCATGGCTTCCACGCCCGAGGCGAAGAGCAACGCGGCGGCGACCGTAATCGCCTTCGGCTTATAGCCCTGCTGGGCGCACTGGTTGACGAAGGTCTTCAAATCGGCCGGATAGGCGATACCGCCGATGATATCGCAGTTCGCTTGCTTGAAAGCCGATATTTGCGCCGAAAAATCGTTGGTGCGCGGCTGGAAGAAGCCGGGAACGACGATTTCGAAGCCGGCTTTCTTGGTAGGGGCAGGCAGGCCGTAATCCATGTTGCCCCATGTTTCACCATCCGCGTTCTGCGGAAACAGCATGCCGACCTTGCGGTTGCTTTCCAGCGTGTTCCAGAGGCCGACATAGGTGTTCAGCGCTTCGTCCAGGCCCCAGAAGAAGTGATAGGTCCACTTGAACGGCTTGTCCTTGCCACCGCGCGGAAAGATGATCGCCTGCCAGGGCGCGCCCGTCGAGATGCACGGGCATTCATTGAGTTCAGCCTGATCGGCAGCAGGACTTACCGTATCGGTCGTCGAGGCCGGCAGCAGCAGGTGAACGCCCTCATTGAGAATGAGATCGCCGGCAACTTCCGCGGACTTGTTGGGGTCCGACTGGCTGTCGCGGATCAGGAATTCGACATTGAAGTGGCCGGCCGCCGTATCCAGCCCGCCCTTGAGTTGCTCCTTGATCTTTTCCAGCGCCCAGCCGTCGGTCTCACCGAAAAGGGCGAGAGGCCCGGTCGCTGGCGTGATGAAGCCGACCTTGATGGTGCCGGCCGATTGCGCGCGGGCAATCGTCGGCGCACCGAGCGCCGAGGCAGCAAGGCCAGCGCCTATTCCCTTCAGCACCGTGCGGCGTGAAGGCATCGACAAACTGCTTTTCGATTCCATTATTTTATCCTCCCTCTGAATCTCACTCGCCGGCTGCGATTTCCTCCTCCCGCATCCGGCAAAGTTCATTTATTTGATGCGGTGCATCGAACCTCCGTCGATGACAATCTGGCTGCCTGTGACGTAGGACGAGCAGGGCGACGCTAGATAGAGAGCAAGCCCCTTGATATCCTCGGGATCGCCGATCCGCCCGATCAGCGACTGCAGTTCGAACGCCTTGCGGTCCGCCGGTATTCGCAGCCTGCCGCCGGCAATGTTGGTCATGAAGGGACCAGGCGAGATACAGTTGACGAGAATACCGAACTGCCCCAATTCCATCGCCATCTGGCGTACGAAATGGTCGACGCCTGCCTTGGCTGGCATATAGGGCGTACCGACGATTGCCTCATTGATCTGAGCAGCGATGGACGAGGTGACGATGATACGACCGCCTCCCGTCGCCTTCATATGGCGGGCCGCATGCTTGACGGTTGTATAGACCGAGGAGAGATTGACCTCGATCACTCGATCCCAGTGATGATCGTCGAGAGCATCGATGGCTCCGTCCTCGAGCCGCTCGCCTGTTGTAGACAGAAAGCCAGGCCCGGCATCGATTCCGGCATTTGCAAAGACGACGTCGATCCGTCCATGACGCTCGGCCACGGCATCGAAAGCAGCCGCCATGGTCGCCCGATCCGAGACATCGATCTCCAGACCGCAGACTTCAGCTCCATCTCGGGCGATTTCCGCCACCACACGGTCGAGATTGTCCGCATCCATATCGAAAATGCAGACACGCGCTCCATTGTCCGCCATTACCTCCGCATAGGCCCGTCCTATGCCGCTCGCACCGCCGGTCACAATGACCGACTTACCGCGAACGTCGAACATATCCTGCAAGCTCGTCATTTTTCCTCCCGTGCCGCCAGGGGCGGCATGCCCGAGCCTTGGCTCGAACTCCTCCATTCCGCCTTGCCCTCCCCGACGCAGCAGAATTGGTTCATTAGGACGAGAAATCTGAGCGGCCTGTCAAATAACACTGACAACGAATGCGGAGAAGTTCTCCGGGTAAACTCCAATAACTTGAAACAGAACGATATTCTTTAAAAGAACTCACCTTCCTACGCGGACTTGTCAAGGCGACCACTTGCTGAAAAGATGAAGTGACTTCATCAAATCATAAAGCGGCCATCCTAAAAAGGATCGCCGAACCGCTCGCTACGCAGAAGAGGTATTGATGCAGGGATTGGTCGAATCTTCAAGAATGCTGGATCGAGGCGGCAATCCGACCGTCCGGCAGCTTCTCTCCGGCCTGGTCTTCAATCCGAATGACGGAACGATCCAGCTGAATGGCGCGCGCATCGTTATGCAGCGCGCGTCCGCCCTTTCCGATCTGAGGCGGGAACTCATGCGCTTGCTCGGCGAGAAGGAGGCGCGCGTCTTCCTTTTGCGCCTGGGCTTCATGTCCGGCCGGTCGGATGCACGCTTCGTGCGCGCCGGCTGGCCAAATCTGGACATAGGCGATGCCTTCACCGCCGGAACGCGGCTGCATACATTCAGCGGCGTGGTGCGTGTCGAGACCGTCTTCAACACCTACGACTTTCGCAAAAAGCGATTTTCTGCCGAATTCCTTTGGCGCGACAGCGTCGAAGCCGCCGAATTCAGTAAGAAGCGACTGGCATCTGAACCCGTTTGCTGGACGCAGCTTGGCTACGCTTCAGGTTATGCCAGCGAGTTCTTTGATACGCTGATCGTGTACAAGGAGATCGAATGCGCGGCGCAGGGCCACAGCCATTGCCGGGTAGTCGGAAAGCCAGCCGATGGCTGGGGCCTCAACGATCCAGAGGTGATGCTTTTCCGCGAGCGTATCGATGTTGCCGACGACATCAGCACCGTCCCTGCTTCGCGCAGCAGCGCCGCGCGCGCTGCCAGCACCTCCCTCTCCAGCCTCGACCGCCTGATACTTATGCCGGTGCGCGACCGACTCGATCGCCTCGCGGCCACAACCCTGCCCGTGCTGATAACCGGTGCGCCGGGGACTGGACGCGGCATTGCCGCGCGCTATCTGCATCGCGGATCTGCTGCCACTGCCACCAATCTACGGCGGGTAGTTGGGATGCAAGTCGATCTTGCGCTTTGCGCCGAGCTCGCACGACCGGTTAAGGCAACCCGCCGCGCGCCTCAGCGCGAGACGATCGTGATCGACGCTGTCGAAACCATACCCGCCGACATTCAACCGCATTTTGCCCGGGCCGTCGAGGAGGGCATGGCGGAAGGAGGCCCGCGCATTCTTGCGATAGCGGATGACTGCCAGGAATCGGAGATGCCGGCCTTTTCAACCGAGCTTCACTCGGTCTTATCGCCGCTGCACGTTCGTATGCCACCGTTGGCCGAGCGGGAAGGTGATCGGCTGGCACTCGCCCACGCCATGTTACAGGAACTTGCAGTTCGCATGGGGCTAGAGCCTCCAAGCTTTGAGGCAGGCGCCCAAAAGCTGATCGAGACGCAACTTTGGCCGGGCAATCTGCGCCAGATGCGTGGTGTCCTTATCGCCGTGCTCAATTCGCTGATCACGGGCGCGACGATTTCCGCCGCTCAGATCGAAATCGCATTGGCGCGTCTTGCTCCCAATCCACGCAATAGCGCCACCGGATCCGGAAAAAGCGCAATCGATCCGAACCAGCTATTGGGATCCGACGGATTTTCGCTCAACGCTCTCGAGCACTCCTTGTATGAGATCGCGATGGTGCAGGCAAAAGGGAACCTTTCGGCGGCCGCTCGCATGCTTGGCCTGACACGAGCGCAGCTTGCCTATCGTATCGACAACGCGCGGCGCGGCAAGTGAGGGCTATGCCGTAGCCCATGATGGCTCGGTTCCAGGCTACGCCGATTTCGAAACCGGTCTTGCGTTGGATGACGCGGAAGTCCGGGGCGTCTTCGCTCGCCGCTTGGCCGCAGACACTGTGTGGATCTGATTGATCGCCGCCGTGGGGAGAAGCATATCCACCAGCGCCCCGGCGCATCCCGCATAGGATCGTGGCGACTTCTATCCAAGACGACCGCGCGCCCGCTTGCATCCTTCCGGCAACGTCGCGGCACTTTCGATCAAGCCGGCAAGTTCATAATCAACTTTTCCATCGAGAAGTCCCGCGTCAAACTCACCCATGGTAGGCGCGTCATTGTCGATAGCCAGCCGGCGATGCGCTGGCCGGTCGCTTGTCCAGTGCGTGCTGTTCAGATAGATCGCTGCGACCTGCCAGATATTCAAACAACCGAGCGACCGCTTCCGCGCCGGGATCGATGTGGCCCTCAAGTTGCTTGGCATTGATGTAGGCGGCGCGTCCGGCCTTGGCATGGACGAGCGTGGCGGTCATGTCTGCGCCGGCGCGAGCTGCATGCGCCGCTGCTGCCAAACCGCCGTTGAGCGCATCCAGGGCCGGCAAGAGAGCATCGACCATGGTTCGGTCTCCCAGACGAGCACCGCCGATCTCCTGCATGCGGTAAAGCCCGGCCTGCAGCGCCTCGCGAATGGCGAGCCCACTCGACGCTCCATCGCCGGCAGCGGCAAAGAAGATCGCTAGAAGCACCCCCGACGATCCGCCCATAGTCTGACTGAGTTCCTGCCCCATAGCCCGGAAGAGTTGCGTATAGTCTGAAAGAGGAAGGCGGTCGAGCGCGTCGACAAGCGCGCGTGCCGCGCCGGCCAAGGTCGACCCCGTATCACCGTCTCCCGACTTCGCGTCAAGCGCGTTCAGATCCATCTCTGAGAGAATGAGAAGATTGCAGCAATCCGTCAAAAACTGGCGGGTAGGCTCGTGCTTCGATGCGAGAGGAGCAATCGGCGTCAGCCCATCCGGGAGTGCAAGCGCCGCGGCCGGTTTGATCGCTGCCAAGCCTGGCCAAGCCGGTAGCGCGACCGGCTTGGCCAACAGCGTCAGTTCTTTCTTGTCGGCAGGAAAGACCGAGATAGAGAAGCCGTGCATGTCAAGCGACGTCATCATCGCAGCAGGTCCGATTACATGCGAGATCTTTCCTGAAATAGCCGATCGGGCAATTTCGTGGACAATGACCGACATTTCCAGCATCGATGCACCGCCCAGATTATTCACTAGCACGACATGGGGCCTATCATCCATGGTTGCCGCAAGACGCTCAACCATGGCGGCAACCGCAGCTCGGACGCCGGTATACTCTACCAGCTCGACACCGGCCTCGCCGTGGATGCCGAGCCCGAGTTCGGCGCGGCCTTCCGGAATCCTATGTTCCTTCGGCGAACCAGGCACGGTGCATGTGTCGAGCGACATTCCGATCGACCGCGTACCCGCAATGACATGGCGCGCGGCTTCAGTGATAGTCTCCAGATCAGCATCGTTCTCCGACAAGGCTCCCGCGATCTTGTGGACAAAGACCGTGCCCGCCACCCCGCGAGATTGCGGGAGATGCGGTAACGCGATGTCATCATCCACAATGACCATGCTGACATTCAAGCCAAAGGCGCGAGCCCGTTCCGCCGCCAAACCGAAGTTGAGGCGATCGCCCGTATAGTTCTTGACGATCAGGAGGCAGCCGGCCGGCCCTGTGACGGACAGGATACCGGCGAGGATTGCATCGACGCTGGGAGACGCAAAAATATCTCCGCAGACGGCTGCGGTGAGCATCCCCTTGCCGACGAAGCCCGCGTGAGCCGGCTCATGGCCCGATCCGCCTCCAGAGACGATCGCGACCTTGCTCTTATCCCAATCCGAACGCACGACGACACGGATATGCGGAAAACCATCGAGGCGGCTCAGGGCGCCCCCCGATGCAACGAGAAGGCCCTCGATTGCTTCGGTGACCGCCTTTTCCCTACTGTTGAGGAACTGTGACATTCTCGCCTCCCTTAAACCAAGCGCATGCCGGCCGCGTCGAAATAGAGCGGCTTGTTCGGCTGGATCTTAACGATCTCGCCACTTCTGAGGGCCGTATGAGCCTCGGTGACGGTGATCAAATTGTGTTTCTTGAACGAAAGATGCAGGCGCGTCTGATCGCCCAGATGCTCGACACGGGTAACAGTCGCCTCCTGGCCATCGCCTTGAGCGATATGCTCGGGACGCAGGCCTATCGATTTGGCGTTTGCCGGGGCACCGGGGAAAAGCTCGGCAGGCAGCACGTTGATGCGCGGCTGTCCGAGGCGAGTGGCGGCGTAGACGCTCACCGGCTGTTCATAAATTTCGCGCGGAGAACCGAACTGGGCGAGCCTGCCCTCGTGAAGGACGCCGACATGTGTTGCCATCGTCATCGCCTCGACCTGATCGTGGGTCACGTAAAGCAAGGTTGCACCGGATTTGGCTTGAATGCTCTTGAGCTCGATACGCAGATCGGCGCGCAGCTTGGCGTCAAGCGAGCTCAGCGGTTCATCCATGAGATAGATCTGCGGATTTCTGACCAATGCGCGCCCGATGGACACGCGTTGCATTTCACCGCCGGAAAGAGCCGTCGCCTTATTATCGAGCTTATGGGAGATCTGGAGAATTTCGGCGACCGTGTTCACCTTCTCGTCAATTATGCGTTGCGGCGTCTTCAGCAAGGGCGACTTCAGCGGAAATTCAAGGTTCTGACGTACCGAAAGGTGCGGGTAGAGCGAATATTGCTGAAACACCATCGCGACGTTGCGCTGCGCCGGTGTCAGCCCGCGCATGGATCGTCCACCGATCATGATCTCGCCGACATCAGGGTTATCGAGCCCTGACACCATCCGCAAAGTCGTCGTCTTGCCCGCACCCGTCGGCCCCAGAAGAACGACGAACGAACCGTCGGGAACGATCATGGACAGCTCATCGAGTGCCCGGTGACCGGCGAAAGATTTCGTAATATTCTTCAAGATGACCTCAGCCACGGCGCAACACTCCCTCGTTGGCTTCGGAAACAAGCGCGGCCCCGGTCGCAGAGTTGAAGACCGTCAGGTTCCTGGAATCGAAGTCCAGTCCGATCAGTTCTTCGACATGTGCGACCTGGTGGGATGGTGTACGAACCTTGATCTCGCCATGCGGCGTGTCGATCGTGACGATCTGCGTCGTACCCAGATATTCCACGGCTATGACCCGCCCTCTATAAGCGGAATCGTCGTTGAAGCGTATGTGTTCGGGCCTGACGCCCAGCGCCAGCTTGCCGGCATGTTCTTCGCGAGACATTGGCACCCTCACCATGTGTCCGGCAAGGCTGACATGAGTTCCGCCGGTTCCGACCGAACCATCGAACTCCAGGAAATTCATGGGCGGCGAGCCGATGAACTTGGCCACGAATTTCGTCGCCGGCCAGTCATAGATCTCCTGCGGCTTGCCGAACTGCTCGACGACCCCGTGGTTCATCACCACGATCTTGTCGCCCATCTGCATGGCTTCCAACTGATCATGGGTGACATAGACGGTGGTGGCGCCCATGCGGTCGTGCAGTGCCCGCAGCTCTTGCGCCATGTGTTCGCGGAATTCGGCGTCAAGGGCGCCTAGCGGCTCATCCATGAAGAAGGCTTTCGGGTTGCGGACAATGGCGCGACCTACCGCCACACGCTGCCGGTCGCCGCCGGAAAGCCCGCCGATCGGCTTGTCGAGGATATTTTCGATCCGCAGGATCTTGGCTACTTCTGCGACCCGTTTTGCGACCTCAGCCTTTCTCATGCCCTGGCTGACCAACGGATAGGAAATATTTCTTCGGACATTCATATGCGGATAAAGAGCAAACATCTGGAAAACGAATGCGATATCGCGCTCGCTTGCCCTCTTCATCCCAACCTCTTCGCCACCGATATAGATTTCACCGCTGGTTGGGAGCTCGAGGCCGGCCATCATCCGCAGGGTGGTCGTCTTCCCGCAGCCGGAAGGCCCGAGCAGCATAAAGAACTCCCCATCTTCCACGGTGAAGGTGGAAGACTTCACCGCGTTGAAAGCTCCAAAGTCCTTGCGCACATTGTGAATTCTGATCTGCGCCATGATTCACTCCGGGAAATGGCTGACGATGATGAACATGACTGTTCCTGCCAGCGTCACTAGGAAGGAATAGGAGTAAAGCGACAGCCACAGCGGCTGCATCAGCATGACGACGCCGAGCGCGATCAGGACCGAAGCGAGAATTTCCCACGCATCGCGGCGCAGGCGTACCAAGCGATTGAGAAACGTCGTCATTTGCGTACCGCTCCGAAGGTGATGCCGCGCAGCAGATGTTTGCGAAGCAGGATCGTGAAGACCATGACGGGAACCAGGAAGATCGTTGCGCCGGCGGCAACCGCTGGCCAGTCCTGGCCGCTGACGCCGATGATGGTCGGGATGAAGGGCGGCGCCGTCTGGGCATTGCCTGATGTAAGCAATACGGCAAACGCATATTCATTCCAGGCGAAGATCAGACAGAAGATTGCCGTTGACGCGATGCCGGTAACGGCCTGCGGCAGCACGACCTTGTAGAAGGCCTGGAACCGCGTATAGCCGTCGATCAGCGCGGCCTCCTCGTACTCAATCGGGATCTCGTCGATAAAGCCCTTGAGAAGCCATACCGACAACGACAGGTTGACGGCGGTGTAGAGCAGGATCATGCCCGCATGCGTGTCGCTGAGGCCAAGCGATCGGAACATCAGGAAGATCGGAATTGCGACGGCGATCGGCGGCATCATGCGGGTCGAAAGAATGAAGAAGAGCAGATCATCCTTCAGCGGAACCTTGAAGCGGGAAAAGGCATACGCCGCCGTCGTGCCAAGCACGATGCACAGGACCGTGGAACCGAACCCGATGATGACGGAATTATAGAAGCGCTGAGCAAAGCGCGAGGCACCGGTGATGATCAGCCCGTCCTTGCGGACCAGCTTGTCGTACCACGTCGTAGGTTTACCAAGCGCTCTGAGTTGATCCTCAGGCACGCGAGTCCGGGTGGTAAAAAGATTGACATATCCCTCCATCGTCGGCTGGAAGACCAGTTTGGGCGGATAGGAAATCGCATCGGCTGGTGATTTGAAGCCGGTCGCGATGATCCACAGCAGCGGGAGGAGGGTTATGACGGAATAGAGGACGACCAGAATACCGGCAAACCATTTCTGACGCGCGGATGGCTCGGTTACGGAATAGCTGCTCATCGTTGTTTGACCCTATTTAGAGCTTTGACGTAGATCGATGCCAAGCCGAATACGGTGACGAAAAGAATGACGGCGTAGGCGGATGCGTAACCGGTTCGCCATTGTTCGAAAGCGGCGCGCTTCAAGTTGATGGATGTCAGCTCTGTGATCGATCCCGGCCCGCCGCCGGTCAACTGTACGACGAGATCGAACATCTTGAAGTTCTCGATGCCACGGAAGAGGACCGCCAGCATCAGGAACGGCAGTACCATCGGGATGGTAATGGTCCAGAACTGACGCCATTTACTGGCACGGTCGCATTCGGCAGCTTCGTAAATGCTGCTGGGAATGGAACGCAATCCCGCCAGGCAGATCAGCATCACGAAGGGCGTCCACATCCAGGTATCCACGATGACGATGGCCCATGGTGCCAACGTGGTGCTCGCAATCATCGAGAAGCTGGAGGGATCGTTCCCGGTCAGGAAAGCGACCACATAGTTGAAGAGGCCGATTTGCGGCTGGTACAGGAAGGTCCAGAAGTTGCCGACAACCGCCGGACTAAGCATCATCGGAAGCACGATGATCGTCGTCCACAGATCGTTGCCGCGAAACTTCTTGTTGATCAGATAGGCAAGCAAGAAGCCGATCAGAACCTGCAGGATGATGGTCCAGATCAAGAAATGGGCGGTTGCCTGCATGCTCCGCCATACGTCGCCATCCGTCAGGATATTGATGTAATTTCTCAGGCCGACAAACCGTATCGGCTCGTTGGGTCGGTTCACGCGGAAGTTCGTGAAGCTGAGGCGGATCGTCCAAATCAATGGAAAGATGTTGATGGCAAGCAGCAACACGATCGAGGGCGCGACGAAAAGCCAGGCTATGGCGCGATCAGAAAGACCTTTGACGCGCGCTGCGATCGCGGGCGGCGTCGCACCGGCAATCCGATCGATCGGTGAGTGGAGCATGTCCGTCTCCTTGGCATGAAATTGGTGGTGGGCAGAGCCAGCCCAGTCGGCACGGCTGACCCTGCGTGACGCCACTATCGGGGAATACCCCTATGCCGGCGTCAATATTTTCCGTCGTCCTGGAAGACACCCTTCCAGTCCTTGACGAGCCCGTCGAGCGCGTCCTTTGCGGTACCTTGGTTTGCGACCACATAGTCATGAAACCGCTTCTGCGATGCCTGCAGGAGGGAGGCGTAGGAAGGCTCGGCCCAGAAATCTTCGACGATTGCCATCGAATCGAGGAACGGCTTTGCATAGGGCTGGCTTGACGCAAAGCCCGGATCGTCCACGACAGCCTTCAGTGCCGAATAGCCGCCAAGCGCCCACCACTTTCGCTGGATCTCAGGTTGCGCGAACCATTTGATGTAATCGAGGGCCTCGGTCTTTTTATCGGAGTTGGCAACCACGGAGATGCCCTGCCCTCCGAGCTGGGCGAACTGTGTACCCTTCGGGCCGGCGGGGTTTGGGAAATAGCCGGTCTTTTTGCCACCGACATTGGCATCGGCATTGATGCCCGGCCAGGTGAAGGTGAAGTTCATCTGCAAGGCGACCTGCCCTGACTTATAGGCATCGACGTCTTCGGTCATATAGGCATCGGAATGACCGGGAGGCGTGCAGCACTCATAGAGTTTCTTGTACTTCTCAAGGCCCGCGACTGCTTCCGCCGAGTTTACGAAGCCTTCCAGATCATAGGGTTTGTTCGGATTCTGATATTGGAAGCCGTAGCTATAAAGGGCATTCATTGCCCCCATGGTGATGCCTTCAGAGCCACGCTCGGTGTAGATTGCCGCGCCATAGACTTTCTTGCCGTCGATTTCGCGCCCCTGGAAGAAGGCAGCGATGTCCGTCAGCTCGTCCCAGGTCTTCGGAACGGCAAGGTCGCGGCCGTACTTCTTCTTGAACTCCGCCTGAAGCTCTGGGCGGGAGAACCAGTCCGCGCGATAGGTCCACCCAACGACATCGGCGAATGCCGGCAGCGCCCAGTAATTCGGTGTATTCTTTGGCCACTCGGCGTATCCGACCACGGTCGCGGGGATGAAATCGTCCATCTTGATTCCTTCCTTATCGAAGAAATCGTTGAGCTTGACGTATTGACCGTTTTCCGCCGCGCCGCCGATCCACTGGCTGTCGCCGATCATCAGGTCGCAAAGCTTGCCGCTGGAATTCAGTTCATTGAGCATACGGTCTGCGAAATTCGGCCAAGGCACAAATTCATAGTGCATCTTATTGCCGCTCTTCTTCTCAAAATCTTTGCTCAGCTCCACCAAAGCATTGGCGGGATCCCACGCCGCCCAGCATAGAGTCAGATCGGCGGCTTGAGCGTGCGACGCCGCGGCCGCGGATACGGCAACATATATCCCTGCAGCAACTGCCGGGCTCAGCAAAAGAGACCTCATGGCTTCAATCCTCCCGTTGAACCTCTCGACCTCCATCGAGAAGATAAGTGAAAGCGTGACGGCCGGAATGTTGCGAAACGCACTCCAGACCCGGCCTATCTTCCTTCGATCCGACCCGATGGCCGGACAATAAAGAAATAACTGAGGTGCGCACCTCAATGCAAGCGGTTTTTGAGGTCCGCACATCAATTCTTGCCTTTCTCTCGTTTTTGAGGGAAATGTTTGCTGTCTGTAATTCAAGTGGAGCTATCATGCGGCCAACAGCAAAGGACCTTGCGGAAGCCGCCGGCGTAAGCCTTGCCACAGTCGACCGGGTTTTGAACAATCGCCCCAATGTGAGCAAGAAAGCGGCCCGCAGCGTTCAAGAAGCCATTGAACGCATTGGCTTTATCCGAAACCCTGCCGCCGTCAGCCTCGCACGCAACAAGAGCTATAAGTTTCGGTTCATCCTGCCAAAGTCGGGAGATCTCTATCTTGGCGAGCTGTTGCGTCGGGTGGAGAATCTAGGAGCGGCACTCAAAAGCGACCTGACCGATATAGACTGCGTTCAGATCTCCACCGAAGACGCCCACGGTGTTGCGAAATATCTCACCGGCATCAGCGAGGACACCGTCGACGGCATAGCCGTGATGGCGCCGGAATCGCCCCAGGTACGCGATGCCTTGATACGACTTTTGGAAAGGGACATCAAGGTCGTCCAATTTCTGTCCGGTCAGGAAAAGCTTCCCGCTGCGGATTTCGTGGGCGTTGACAACTTCGCGGCAGGCGCAACGGCAGGACGATTGATCGGTACGTTTGTCCGTCAGACACGGGGGAAGGTGATGATCGTCGCAGAGACCATGCAATCACTGGACAGTATTCAGCGGCGTCATGGCTTCGATACCATAATCAATGAGCAGTTTGCGAACCTCACCTGCCTTCCATCGATCGAGACACACGCTGACGAGAAGCGAGCAAGCCAGATTATCGGCCGCGTACTTGAGAGCAACAAAGATGTTGTTGCCGCCTACATACTGAGCTCAGAGGCGCGCATTCCCCTCTTGGCAGCTGCGGCGACAAGCGATCTGCGCAATCTATCGGTCGTGGTCCACGAGCGCACCCCTTTTACTGAAGAAGGATTGCGCGACGGCAGCATCAATGCGGTCATCGCGCTGGATCCGGGTCATGCCGTGCGCAGCGCGGTTCGCATCATGCGCGCTCGTGCCGACGCACGTGAGCTATTGGCCGAACAAGAGCGGTTACGCATTGAGATCCTCCTGAAAGAAAATCTCTAGACGCTCCTCTCCTTTAGAACGCCCGCACGCCGAGTTTCTGATGTGCGCAGCTCATATGGCATCGCATAAAAAACCGTTAGAGACATGCCATTCTACGATGCCTAGAAGAATGAGGCGGACATTTCCGGTGGGCCTTCGAGCGCATGCGCCATGAAGTCGAGCGCGCCTTTCAGTCGGTCGCGGCCGATCGGCCCGCCAAGGCAGATGCGCACGGCCTCGCTGACCGCACCATCGACAGTAAAGGCGTCGCTCGCCACGACGCCGATTCCGGAGGAACGCATGTGACTGCTGAAGGTCGACCGGGTCCAGCCGTTGGTTAGCGGCATCCAGATGTTGAAGCTGATCGGATCGGCCTTGTAGCTGCCCTCGGGCAGAATATCGGCCACCATCTGCTGGCGGGCAGCGGCCTCGGCGCGGATGAAGCGCAGGATCGAATCCGCCGTGCCATCCTCGATCCAGCGCGTGGCGAGCGCAACGGTCATCGGCGAGGCCATGACATTGTTTGTACGCATGGCGCTGACGAAGGGCCAGATCGCCTTTGTGTCCGGAGCAACCACATAGGCAAGGCGAAGGCCGGCGCCGATGCATTTTGCAAGACCTCCAATATGCCATGTCAAGTCTGGCGCGATGGCGCCAAACGGCGGCGGCCCGTGCAAAGGAATGAAGCCGTAGGCATCATCCTCAATGATGGGCACATGATATTTGCGGGCGATGACGGCGATCTCCCCGCGACGCTTCTCGGGAATGGTCAGCGTCAAAGGGTTCTGCAGCGTCGGATTGAGATAGAGCGCTTTCGGCTGCAGCCGCTCGCAAGCCGCGGCAAAAGCATCGGGCAATATACCCTCATCATCCATCTGCAAGCCTGAGAGATTCAGGCGCAACTGGGCAGCGATCGAGCGCATACCCGGATAGGTGATGATTTCCGACAGGACTGTCTCGCCAGGCTTTGCCAGAAGACCGAAGATCGCCAGCAGCGCCGGATGCGCACCTGGCGTTACGAAGATACGCTCCTGCGAAGGCACCAGGCCGCGACGGCTGAGCCAGGCGGCAGCGGCATCCTTATCCATGCCTGATCCGCCGAAGCCCTGGTATCGCAGCAGCGGAACCAGATTACTTGCCACGGCTGACAGGCCTTCGCGCATGCGGGCAATCAAATCCGCATCGTCAGGCTCTGGTGGAAGGTTCATCGACAAGTCCACCAACGAAGTTCGACGTAGATCGGGCATGGCATCGGACACGAAACCATGCCTTTCGCGATCTTGCCCGCCTGTGACGAAGGTGCCCCTGCCGACGTGCGAATCCACCAGGCCGCGCTTCTGCGCCTCGACATAACCGCGAGCTACCGTGGTGAAATCGATGTTCAGCCGCTTGGCCATCTCTCTTTGCGGCGGCAAACGGTCTCCCACCGCGAGCACGCCGCTTCTCAAATCCATTTCGATCAGGTCGGCGATAGCCATATAGCGAGGGCTGGAGGAGCGACTAAGGTCAGGATGCCAGTCTTTCATGTCGTGATCCGCAATGTGTGATGGGCGAGTCACCATTGACCATATATTGTTGCAAAATTCCCTGTCACGGGAAAACGCCTGCGCATAAGTGCGATGCTTCACGAACAGTTGTTGGTGATCATCATCACAATGGCAAATTGCCTTCAAAATTGATCTCTTAATTGAATGTCTTTTTGAAGGAATTGGATGCACACTGTACAGCGTCAATTTGCTGCGGCGCTTGTTATTTCATGGCACACCACCACACGAACTCTTCTTGGGCGCGCCATAATCCGATGCGCTCTCACCTGATTGGCAGTGGCCATCGCCGAAGCCACGCTCACCAGGACGGACTATCCGGGATACGGTTCAATCGAAGGGGTTATCGAGATATACCCGATCTACGAGCTTCAGGCTGCGGTCGGGCTGCAGGATGTAGGTCTCGCGCACTCGTTCGCCCCACTGATCCGTGAATGTGTGAGGAACAATGCTGCCGATCGGCGACTTTTGTAACCGTTGGCTCGGCTGCCCGCCGTAGGTGATGCTTCCGGGAATAGGCTTCAGCCCCTCTTGGCTGGCTTGGCAGGCCGCAAGCATTCCCGCCAGAATTCCCGCTGCGACTATTCTTTTCATCGCCTGCTCCAATCTTGCTTCGATACACCAAACCAAACGTCGGTATGGAGGTCCACCAAGTGGATCATAGATCAGCGAAGAGCATCAAGCCCGAATATTCGCCCTGCCACCGGAGGTTCCTCCAATGACAGGGCGGACCGCCGACGGGTGATAGTGGTGTCGGCGACCGGGGGCGGTCATCCACTATCCGAATAGACCCGCGTTGAACACGGACCTTAGTCTGATGACGAGTGACACTCTTGCCAAGATGAGCCGGAATTCGGTGGGATCGGACCATCGCAACGGCCGGATGCCAATCACTGGCCGCGTCTGACCGCTTTCGCCCCATTATTCTTTCAGCTGAGCAGACAAAGTCGCACGGGTGATTATTTGCGCTGCGGCTTAAAGTTGACGAGCAATGATTTAAGCTCGATTTCACGCACGCGGCGTGCCGCCTCGTCGGGGCTGACCCAATCAATCCGGCGCTGTCCCCGCTCCTTGAACTCCGCCCCGACCTCCTTCACCTCGATTTGGAACATGTCGACGACGCAGGGCGCGACTTTTCCGTCAGGGAGTTCTTTAAGATAGGTGTACCGGCCAAACGGCACCTTCCTCACCTTGCCACGAACGCCCGCCTCCTCCCAGGCTTCGATCGCAGCCGCTTCGTGAGGCTCCTTGCCTTTCATTGGCCAACCTTTCGGTACAATCCAACGGCCACTCTCGCGTGACGTAATCACCAATATCTCGATTTCGCCTTCATCACCCTTGTAGCGGAAACAAAGTGCGCCATACTGGTTGCGGAAAGCACTTGAAAACAGCTTCTCCGGCGTCCGCGCAAGCTGCTGCAGTAGGTGTTTCGGTTTGGGTGATGCAGGCTTGCCGCCTTGCTTTTTCGACTTCATGCCATCCAGCTTGTCAGATTTTCACCCGTGCCTCAATTACGCTAGCGGCGTTTTGAACCCGAAGATACTGCTGGCGCCTACCTGATATGACAGGCAGGTACCGCAAGTCGTTCCACCTGCCACGCTCAAACATTGCGCGATCCATCAACCAAGATCCCAAAACGTCGGCAATCGCCATCGCAGAAACTGGCGCAGCAGCGACATCGCGGATGCAAGTTAATAATAATTGCGTTTTGCAAGTAAATAGTTGACATTACGCTCCGAGCCCTGTGCACCTTGTGCTGAACTCGCCGCTTGCCTGGATTACCGTCTGGCCACAAAGGATGTGAGATGACCGCAGCCCTGTTTCTTGCGACTGTGCTTTTTTGGGGGTCTGGCGCCATTGTGACGTCCCTTCAGGCAAGTGCTTCCGCACCTGAGCTATCAGTCGCCATTCGCATGTTTCTTGTTGGGTCAGGCATGCTCGGCTTTTCGATCGCAACCGGCAAACCGATCACAATTATGCGCGGCGACCGTTCTTGGGTGGCAATGCAGGGCATATTGTTTTTCGGGCTTGCTTTCATCGCCTTTTACAAGGCGACGCAAGGTATACCGAGCGGGATCGCAGCTCTGGTGCTGTCGAGTTCCTCGCTTTTCGCCGCGGTAGCCAGCCGGTTTCTGCTGGATCTACGAATAAGCCGCCGCGCCGCGATCGGCATAATCTTTGGTCTACTGGGCCTCGGCATCGTGGCCGCCCCACAGATCTTTGCCTTGCATCTCAACCCGCAAACCCTGAAAGGCTTCATATGGGCCGCCATTGCCGCGATAGCGACCGGCGCAGGGACGGCGATCGCTGCGCGCAACCAGCGGCGCGGCGTGCCCATCCCAGTCCTCATGGGTTGGGGCGCATTGTGCGGATGCGGCTTCGGGTTCGCCTGGGCTGTGGTTGTCGGCACGTCCCTGACAATACCTGTAACAACCGGCTATCTGGCACAGCTTGCCTATCTCGCAATTGTCGCCTCCTGCGTCACCTTTCTCATGTATTTCACGCTTATTGAAAAGGTCGGCCCAGCCCGCGCCGCTTATGCGCTAACCGTTGTTCCCATTGTTGCTATGACAATTTCCGTCATATTCGAAGGGCTGCACGTCGATACACGTCTCGCCCTCGGTGGCGCAACGATCATTCTGGGCAATATCCTGATCCTTAATGCCTGAAACCGGACCGTTAACAATCATTTGAGATCAGGATCATACCTGGCTGTGCTTTGGCAAGCATTGGGATCATGACCAGCTATAGCTTGGCGGCCCCTGCGAAATCCGGGATAGGGCTATTCCAATCAGGGAGAATATCCTCTTCAGGCAGCAATTGTCTCGGGCAAAACTGCCTCCAAATAGATCGATTGCACAAAGCTTATGCATGTCTAAATTACTTGCAAATAGCAATTGATTTCCTAGCAAATCTATGTTGTAGTTTTAATCATAAGAGGTAAATCGCATCGCGATTACCCGCATAACTAGAATCTAGGGAGATGTCCGAACCGCAACAATTTTGGAAGGCATATGTTCATGTATATGTCCTCGACACCGATTGAATCTGAGGTCGTCTTTTCAGGCCGCCGCTCGGCGACCTACCGCGATGCACTCCACCTCTTTCCCGATGCCTGGCTTGACGATATTGCCGCCATGCGCCGCTTCCTGCAGCCGGTCGACGGCCGACGCGTCTTGGAAATCGGCGCCGGCAACGGTCATTTCAGCCGAGCGATCGCCGAAGATGTAGGCCCTACAGGCTTACTGGTCGCAACCGATCCGTCCACCGAACAACTTGAGGATCTCGAAATCGAAAGTGGCGGCCGGATCAGAGTCTTCGGTCAGGCAGCGCACATGCTCGACCTGCCGATCCGCGATTTTGACATGGCCTGGTCGCGCGGCGCCGTCCACCATATTTCCGACAAGACAGCGGCTTGGACGGCTATCGCAGCCCATATGCGCCCCGGCGGCAAGCTGGTAGTTGCCGACATCTTCGCCGGAACGCGGCTTGCCGCCTATTTCGACGATTTTATCGCCCTGAGTTGCTGCACCGGCCACGAGGTCTCTTTCCTCTCGCGGGAATTTGCCACCAGCCTGTGCGCTCTGACCGGATGGGATAAGCCCCAATTTACCGATGTCACCACCCGCTGGCGCTTCGACACCAAGGCAGATCTCGGACATTTTCTGCGATTGCTGTTCTCGGCAACCGAGATCTTCACCGACGACGACTGCCTTGTTGCAGCAGAACGCCATCTTGACATCGTTTCCGACGGCAACGGCATCGCCCTGCTGTGGCCGATGACAGTGATGGAAACGACAAGGCTGCCGACCGCAAATTAATCATGGATGAGCGATCACAGGCGCTCGACGCGGGACGGGACAATCCTGCCCGCGGCGTGACCTGGCATGCGCAAATTTCCTTCGGAGTTCGCCTATGACATCGACCGCCGCAAACCGTGGATCCACGGCCCCTCGCCCCGCGATCCCTTTCGATCCGCATACAAGTACATTGCCTCCGGTTGCCACGAAACTTGGCTCGGAGCTTGCGGTCCATAAGGTCGGCTATAATGGTCGGCCCGGTGCATTTGCGGATGTTGCCTGCAGGATGGCGTTCCCATCCGCCGACCGCATCGCCCTGCCGAGCCTGGAGACCACGATTGCCAGCACCGTCCGCGGTGAAGTCGACCGGATCCTCCTGCCATGCGAAAACAGCTTGGTCGGGCGGGTGCCGGATGTGCACAGGATCGTGCCCGACAGTGGTTTGCACATCGTCGGCGAGCATTTTCAGCGCGTCGAACATTGCCTCATGGCGCCGCCAGGCGCATCGCTTGCAAGCATCAGGCGCGTGCGTTCGCACCCCGTCGCACTTAGTCAGGTCAGCCGGCTAATTGCGGCGCTCGACCTAGAGGCCATTGCCGCTCCGACGACATCGCACGCCGCCGAGCTGGTGGCATCTTGCAAGGATCCGAGCGAGGCCGCAATTGCCTCGGATGTCGCAGCCGACCTTTATGGATTGGATATCCTCAAACGCAATGTCGAAGACGATCCGCATAATACGACACGGTTCTACGTGCTGTCTGCCGAACCTCAAGCGGTCGAGCAAAAAACACAGCTTCTGACGACGATCGTCTTCCGCACCCAGAACCGGCCGGGCTGCCTCTACCATGCCATTGCCGGATTTGCCGAAAACGGCATCAACATGACCAAGATCGAAAGCTATCTTGTCGGCGGACAGTTCGTGCCATCCCGCTTCCTTTGCGAGTTCGAGGGCGATCCAGCCGCACCGGAGGTGGCCGATGCGCTCGATATTCTCGCCCATCATGCTCGCGAGCTGGTCGTGCTTGGGACATTCCCGATGGCAAGCCGCCACCTGCGCAACCGCAGTGAGGAAAATCTCTCGTCATGGGGGACCAAGCCTCCAGCCGCCTTTCGATGGTCCGATGGCCAGCAGGAGGCCGAGCGATGACGACTGCGGTAAACCACTACGGACGCCATGGCGATCTTGTCGATGCGGCAATCGCGAAATTGAAGCTGCATTTTGGCGAGCGGCTGACAACGGCGACGGCCGTGCGTGATCAGCATGGCCATGATGTGAGCTGGCATCCCTCCTATCCGCCGGATGCGGTCGTCTTCCCGGATACGGCGGATGAGGTATCACGCATCGTCGCGACCTGCCACGCCTTCGATGTGCCGGTAATCCCGTTTGGAACCGGCACCTCCTGTGAGGGTCATGTTGCCGCCCTTATGGGTGGAATATGCATCGATCTCTCGCGGCTGGATCGAATTTTGACGATTCAACCGGACGATATGACAGCGACGGTCGAGGCAGGCGTCACCCGCAAGCGCCTGAACGCCGAACTGCGCGATACCGGACTGTTCTTTCCCGTCGATCCCGGCGCGGATGCCTCACTTGGCGGAATGGCTTCGACGCGCGCCTCCGGTACGAATGCCATGCGGTATGGCACGATGAAGGACAATGTCGTTTCACTCGGTGTCGTTCTGCCCAATGGCGATCGGATCCGCACCGCAAGCCATGCCCGCAAATCGGCCGCGGGCTATGATCTGACACGTCTCTGGGTGGGATCGGAAGGCACGCTCGGCATCGTGACCGACGTGACTGTCAAATTGCATCCAATTCCGGACCACGTCGTTGCGATTTCGGCGAGTTTCTCCACGCTGGAACAAGCGGTCGGCTTCGTGCTTGTTGCAACCAGGCTAACGGATACATTGGCACGCATCGAACTGCTCGATGAACTGCAGGTCGAGGCCGTCAACAGCTATTCAAAACTCTCCTTGCCGGTCGAGCCGACGCTTTTTATCGAACTGCACGGTAGTCGCGCGGCGGTCGAGGCCGCCTTGCCGTTTATAGAAGCGGAGGCACATGCCGCTGGCGCCAGTCGCTTTGACACGGCCGTATCGGCGGAGGCCCGAGGCAGGCTCTGGCAGGCACGTCATGATATTTGGTGGGCCAACCTTGCGCTGCGCCCGGGCGCAAGCGCCCTGCCGACAGATAGCTGCGTGCCGGTATCCCGGCTCGTTGAGGCAATTCTTGCTGCCAAGGCCGATGTGAGAGATCTTGGTCTTCTCGCACCGATCTGCGGCCATGTGGGGGACGGAAATTTCCATCTTTGCGTCCTATTCGATCCCGCCGATCCCGATGAGCATCAGCGCGTCGAAACCCTGACCAAACGTCTTGCGGCCCGCGCAATCGCGCTGCAGGGAACATCGACCGGCGAGCATGGGATCGGCCACGGCAAGATGGCCGCGCTCGTCGCAGAGCATGGTCCCGCCATTCGGGTAATGGCCGCGATCAAACGCGCCGTCGATCCTCACAACATCATGAATCCAGGCAAGATTTTCAATCTCGCCGAGGCACCGCCGTTCAATTGAGCAAGATCCATAAACCAGGGAGGGAATAGAATATTCATGTCCAGCCAGCATGGTCCGGCCTCCATCGCCGACTTCAGAATCGCCGCGCAACGCGCATTGCCGAAAATGGTCTTTGATTTTTTCGACGGCGGCGCCGGCTCGGAACTCACATTGCGCGAAAACAGGGCTGCACTGGATCGGATCCGTCTCGTCGGCTCTGCGCCGGTCGATGTTGGCCACCGCTCGGCGGCCATCTCGCTCTTCGGCAAACCGCTCTCAATGCCGATCATCATCGGACCGACCGGGCTGGCGGGTGCTGCATGGCCCGCGGGCGACCAGGCATTGGCCCGGGCAGCCGCACAAGCAGGAATCCCCTTTGTCATGAGTTCGGCGGCCAGCGCGTCCATGGAAGCCGTGGCAGCTACCGGTGAAGGCAGGAAGTGGTTTCAGCTCTACCTGTTCCGGGACCGCGAGGTGAGCCTCAGACTATTGCAGCACGCCCAGGCCTTGGGCTTCGAAGCAATCGAGATCACCGTCGACAACGCCATTCCCGGCAGGCGGTTGCGCGATGCTCGCAATGGCTTTTCACTGCCGTTCCGCTGGACGCCAAAGAAACTCCTGAGCCTTGCCACCCATCCCGGCTGGGCATTGCGGATGGCGCGTGCCGGTGCACCGAGGCTGGAGGTCATGGCGGCCGAGTTCGACCTCAGGTCCGCCGCCACCATCGCCGAGGTGATGGAACAGCAGCTCGATCCGACCGTATCCTGGGACGATATCGCCTTCATACGCGATCGCTGGAAAGGCCCTTTGATCCTTAAGGGGCTACTCGATCCAGCGCAGGGGGCAAGGGCAGCCGAATTGGGACTGGACGGTATCGTAGTCAGCAATCATGGCGGCCGGCAACTCGATGGAGCCGTTGCAAGTATCGATATCCTGCCGGAATTCGCTGCCGCCGTGGCCGGTCGGCTGGCCATTCTCGTGGACAGCGGATTTCGCAGCGGCACCGACGTCATCAAGGCCCTTGCCCTCGGCGCCACGGCTGTGCAGCTCGGCCGTGCAACCCTCTACGCGCTTGCGAGCGGTGGAGAGGAAGCGGTCTCCCGCGCTTTGAGCATCCTCGCTGCAGAACTCGATGTCGCCCAGGCGATGACGGGTTCACCGACCATCGCCGATATCGGCCCTGCAAAGCTCCGGCTGCCGCCGCCCTTGATCCGGACCGAAAGGGTGGCGACACCTGGCGAGCTCGCCTCATCCCGCCCGCAAACCTTCGCAGCCGCTTGAACGAATTTTCCGAAAACCCTTCCGAGGAGATCATTCCCATGCGCCGTAGAACTGCTCTGTTTCACGCCCTCGCCCTCTCAGCATTGCTGATGCCGCTGCCCACAGCGACCGCATTTGCGGCCGACAAGACGGTTGCCCTGACCTATATCGTCGAACACCCGGCCATCGATGCGGCCCGCAAAGGGATCGTCGATGCGCTGGCGGATGCCGGCTTCGTTGACGGCAAAACCATCACGCTCGATGTCGCCAGCGCTCAAGGGAGCATGCCGACGCAAACACAGATCGCAAAAACATTCGCCGGTAAATCGCCCGACCTGATCGTCGCCATTTCCACCCCCTCCGCCCAGGCTTGCCAGGCGGCGGCGAAAGGAGCGATCCCGATCGTGTTTTCTGCGGTAACAGATCCCGTTGCGGCAAAATTGGTCAAAAGCTTCACCGAGCCCGACGGCACGCTCACCGGCACCAGCGACAAGCAACCCCTAAATCTGACCTTTGAATTGATCCGCAAGCTCACACCAACAGCGACGAAAGTCGGGGTCCTCTATAATGCTGGCGAAGCCAACTCCGTCGCACAGGTGGCGGACATGAAGGCGGCGGCGGCGAAATTCGGCATGAGTATCGTCGAGGCGACGGCAGCGCAGTCGGCCGCCGTGCCGGATGCTGCCCGTAGCCTGGTCGGCAAGGCCGACGTCATCCTGCTGCCGACCGACAGCACGGTGGTTTCAGCCGTGGAAAGCGTGGTCAAGGTCGGCGTCGATGCAAAGATCCCGGTCTATGCCAGCGACACCAACTCCGTCGAACGCGGCGCAATGGCTGCGCTTGGCTTCAATTACTATAAGCTCGGGCGGCTGACGGGCGAGATCGCCGCCAAAGTTCTGAACGGCGCAAAGCCCGCCGACATCCCGGTTGGAACTCTGGACAGCGAGGATCTCTACCTCAATCTCGTCTCGGCCAAGAAGATGGGCGTCACTCTGTCCGAGGCCACGACGCAAAGCGCAGCAAAGGTGATCGCACAATGAGCCTGATTGCCCTTTCCGGCGCCTGCGAGGCAGGCCTGCTGTTTGCCCTCGTGGCCCTTGGCGTCTATCTTTCGTTTCGGGTGCTCGATTTTCCGGATCTGACTGTCGATGGCAGCTTTCCGCTAGGCGCTGCAGTCGCAGCATCCGCGATTATGGCCGGCGTGCCGCCTATGGTCGCAACACTCCTCGGATTTGCGGCGGGCGCGGTCGCCGGCTTCGTAACGGCATTTCTGTCGGTTCGATTGAAGATCATGAACCTGCTGGCGGGTATCCTGACCATGGTCGCGCTGTTTTCGATCAACCTGCGCATCATGGGCAAACCGAATATATCGCTCTACGGCACCGACACCATATTTTCCTGGATCGGCACGATTGCCGCACTCGGTGTCTGGGGCAATACAATATTGCTCCTCTGCATCGTGGTGACCGCAAAGGTTCTGGTTAACTGGTTCCTCGCGACGCACATGGGACTTGCCTTGCGTGCAACCGGCGCCAACCCGAAGATGGCCGAGGCGCAGGCCGTCGACAACGGCCGCATGGTCATGCTTGGCATGGCTCTCGCCAACGGCCTCGTTGGCCTTGCCGGAGCGCTGTATGCCGAAAGCCAGGGTGTTGCCGATGTCTCCATGGGTATCGGCACCATCGTCACCGGTCTTGCCGCCGTCATTATCGGCGAGACAATCGTCGGCGCCGGGTCGGTTGCGCGCGCCACTCTCGGCTGCATCCTCGGCGCATTGATCTACCGTCTGGTCATCGCCCTGGCACTTGATGGGGGCGTGATCGGGATCCAGGCGCAGGATCTCAATCTGGTAACCGCACTGGTGGTCGCCGTTGCCGTGATGATTTCAAAAACGCGGCTGAAGAAGCTGCCCGCCATCAGGCGTACCCGGCTGTCGGAGCCGTCGAAAGCAGAAGGAGCAGCCTCATGATGCTGAAACTCGATACGATCTCGGTCACGTTCAATCCTGGCACCGCTCTCGAAGTAGCGGCGCTGCGTGGCGCTTCGCTGGCCATTCCCCATGGCCAGTTCGTAACCGTGATCGGCAGCAATGGCGCAGGAAAATCCACGCTGCTTTCGGCCATTGCCGGCGCAATTTCGCCCGACAAGGGCCGGATCGTGATTGATGGCGTAGACGTCACGCGACTGTCTGCCCAGGCGCGGGCGCGATTCATCGGCCGCGTATTTCAGGACCCACGGATCGGAACCTGTGAAGCTCTGACCGTCGAGGAAAATCTTGCGCTCGCCTCCGCACGCGCCGGGCGACGAGGACTATCCCTTGCGCTTGGCGGGAGACGTGGCCGCTCGCGATTTGAGGAACAGCTCGCCGGCCTGGGGCTCGGACTTGAAACGAAGCTTAGAGCGCGAATTGGCACACTTTCCGGCGGTCAGCGGCAGGCGGTAAGCCTGTTGATGGCAACGTTGCTGCCAATGAAGATACTTCTTCTCGACGAACATACAGCCGCGCTTGACCCCAAGGCGGCAGCGCGCATCCTGGCACTTTCGGCGGAGATCAGCGAGCGTCAGCATCTCACCACGCTGATGGTCACGCACAGCATGCGGCATGCTCTCGATTATGGCCAGCGCACAATCATGATGAGTGGCGGGCGCATCGTGCTTGATGTTGCAGGCGATGAACGGGCAGGTTACGACGTCCCCGACCTGATCGCCCTGTTCGGGGCAGTAAGCGGCGGCGAGATCGCCGAGGACAGGTTGCTGCTCGCTTGATTGTCGCCCGGCGTGGCGGCTTGTTTTCACAATTGCGCTGGAATATATCTGCAATATGCAATTAAAAAACGATCAAGCTGACAATGGGCTGGCGGGGGAACGCGAGGATGGGACGGCATTAAAGCCGGCCTTCCGGCTCGATCGCTGGATACCCTATCGAATGTTTCTGGTCGCAAGCAGCACCGCTGAGCTGCTCGCCTCCTATTACGGACCAAGATACGGTCTGTCGCAAGCCTCGTGGCGAATTCTCGCCATCGCCGGTGGCCGTCCCGGGCTTTCGAGCAAGGAAATCTGCCACGCAGGCGCGCTCGATCAATTTGCCGTCAGCCGCGGTATCGCGCAACTGGTTTCGCTGGGCTTCGCCCGGCGCAACGCCGGCGCGGGCGACCGGCGGTTTTCGGCCGTCGAACTCACATCCGAGGGCTACAAGGTGCTCGACGAGATCGTGTCGATCGGTCAGGCGATGGAGGCACGCATTCTCGAAAGCCTGTCTGAACACGAGCGCGAGATGCTCCATGCCATGCTCGATCGCATCGAGGATGCTTGCGCTGGAGCTGTCGCTCGCGGGTGGCAGGCCGTGGTTGGCGACGTCAGATCTGGAGGCTGATCCAATTCGGCATGCAAGCGGCCCGGCACATGGCTGAAACCAGCCGCTTGTTCTTCCCGACGTTTGCGGCATGTGCCGATGGCGAGTTCAGCCTTAGTTCGAGACTCGATCGGCTCTTTTTTCCACGTCCTCTACCGCCAACCTAGCGAGAGCAAGTATAGCTTCTCGCGTTTTGGCGGCGGCAATAAAACGGCCGTTATGGCAGAAGCTGGCTCCCTCGACCCCCGTCGCCACTTCCAAATCGCGCCCGCTCAACCCCGCCCAAGCCGCCGGCAGGTCGGCGCGCAGCTCGAACCCTTCCTCCGCGCGGCGAATTCCCGTCAGGCACCAATCGGCCTCGCGAGGATGAACCACAAACAGAAGGTGATCGGCACCTGCCTTCATGATGGCCGGACGAAACGGCATGCCCATCGGCAGCTCGAGAACACGGCCCTCCCCGGCGGACGCAATCGCCTTCAGAACCAGGGTTTCAGCGCGTAGTTTCGCGTGGATCCCGGCAATCTTTGCTTCGACAAAACTGCGGGCGATCGCAACCGCAGCATGGAAGGCTCGATCGGTCGCCTCCGGATCCGGATCGTCGAAGACAGGTTTCAATGTTTCGAGCAGGGACGGCAGGGTCAATCCCGCCAGCAGACCGGCGCTATCCGGGCTGAGTGCGCCATTGTCGACCAGGTCGATCGGCAAGACGAAGCTGGCATCGAAGGCGGCATGCATCGTCTCCACGAAGGCGCCCGGAACAGAGAGCGCGGCCAGATAGTCACGACCGAAATGTTTCCAGATCAAGCCGAACGAGCTGAAGGGCTGGCCATCGTTGCGCTGCGGGGCGCCGCGCTGGTGATGATCGAAAATCCCGGCAGCGGCGTCATAGGCGCCGCCGACATCATAGACGATGCGATCGGCGCCGGGGGTGATCCATTCCGGCGCCCTGCTGCGAACAAGCCGTGCTTCAGGGAAAATCTGCGTGAGAATGACGCTGGACAACACTTCGTCGGCATGAAAGCCGCCGGAATGCGTGACGAGGAAATTTGGAGCCATACGGCCATAGCCTTACTGTTCGCGAATTGGACAGCCCGGCAGATAACCAGTTCCGGCCGTTATCTCAACTGCTTATCACGAAAGTGAAGGGATACCGGCAGGTGCTGCCATGTTGAACCGCAGAACGATGTGCAAGGTGGAACGATACTTCAGGCAGCGCGAACCCGGTCGCGGCCGCTGAGCTTGGCAGCGTAGAGAGCCTGATCGGCGCGCCGGTACAAATCCGGCGCACTGTCGGTTTCCAGGCAGGCAGCAATGCCGGCCGAGCAAGTGTAACCGAAATCCGGCGAGGCTGTGAGCGGTCGGGAAAACCGGATCGTCGTCAACATCCGTTCAATAAGTTCGATTGCATCTTGCTGCGTTGTTCCCGGCATGACGAGAACGAACTCCTCGCCGCCGACGCGCCCGAAACAGTCGGTACGCCGCACATATTGATGGAGCCTATGTGCAAAATCCCGCAGGACGAGATCTCCGGCGTCGTGACCGTGCTTATCGTTGATCAGTTTGAAATTGTCGATATCGAATACGGCAAGGCATCCGATATCGCCACTCCTGGCGCCGGCCAGCATATCGTCTATTCGCGCCATGACGAAACGGCGATTGGCGATCCCTGTGAGCTCGTCGGTTTGAGAAGCCTTGATGGCCTGGTCGCGATCTTGCCGGACGCTTCGGCCTTCAGCACGCAATGTTGTTATATCGCTCGCAATGCACAGCATCCAGCCATTCTTCTGCATGGTTTCGGTCATCCAAAGCCAGCGACCGTCCACCAAATCCGTCTCGAAGGCTCGATAGCCGATCTTCCCGCGACGTGACTGCGTCGACCGTAGCCATCCGTCGAAGTCGACCGTGCGAATGACCGTACCGCGCCCAAGTGTGAAGTTGCGCCGCATCAGATCCGGCCATAGCGGTGCTTCATCGGGATCGATAAAATAGGCTGATCGAAAGGCAGGGTTTGCATATCGCAACCGATCCTCGGCGTCATAAACCGCCATAAGCGTCGAACTGGTTGCACAAAGGTGCAGAAGCTGTTCGATTATTTCGTCCATGTCGGCTCCTGCTAATTCAGCCGCACAATACTTACCGCAGAATCGCTGCGAGAAAAGGGGCGAGCCAGCTGGACGGAATCGGCTTGCCCTTCAATTTGCTTTAGCCCCGCCTGCGATCGATTGGTTGCTCGAAATCGCCGAATCATTGGAAGTACTTATGCGATTTCCGCACCAAGCATCTTTAAACCTATAGGCGCAATCCCTACGTGGTCTACCGTTATGTCTATCAAGGCAACACCGATGTGAGATTACTCACGACCACGCAGTTCCCCAGTGGGGACTGGAGACGCGCGGTCATTTTTCCAGACAATGAGCAGCCCAAACTTTCGACACGCCCTTGGTGCGTCGAGTGCTTAGGCGCGCAATCTCCCCGTCTTATCAACCAATACCAACCGGGCGGCTGTCGGGTGGATGAACCCGTGCGCCCACAGGAGAGAAGAGATGGAAGCCCTCACCAATCTCAGTCCGATGGAATGGCTGGCGATCGAGATCGCCGGTGCCGCAATCGTGCTCGCGATAGTTTTCCGATGGAGCGGCGTGATCCGCTATATTCCCAACGACAGGCTCGGCATCCTCGAAAAGCTGTGGAGCTTTCGCGGTTCCGTGAAGAACGGTTTCATTGCGCTGAACGGCGAGGCCGGTTTCCAGCCTGAGGTCGTGCGCGGCGGCCTGCATTTTTTCATGCCGTTTCAGTATTCCCTGCATCGCGCCAATCTCGTGACCATTCCACAGGGTCAGATCGGTTACGTCTTTGCCCGTGACGGCAAGCCGCTGCCGCCCACCCAGACGCTTGCCTCGAACATGGAAGCCGATGACTTCCAGGACGTGCGCGACTTTCTCCTCAAAGGCGGACAGAAAGGCCCGCAGCGTAAAATCCTGCGCGAAGGCACCTATGCCATCAATCTTGCGCAGTTCATCGTGCTGACCGCACAATCGATCTATGCCGTCAACCTCAGTTCGTCGGAACAGAAACTGTTTGCCGACATGTCGACGCAGATCACCGAGCGGGAGGGCTTCGAGCCCGTCGTCATTCATGACGCAGAGGACATGATCGGCATCGTGACCATCCATGACGGCCCGGCCCTGCCCGACGGCGAGATCATCGCACCGACGGTTGCCAACGATCCGACGGATGCAAACTTCCATAACAATTTCCAGGATCCGGAGAAATTTCTCAATGCCGGCGGCTATCGCGGCCGTCAATTGCAGGTGCTTGCCGACGGCAGCTACTTCCTTAATCGCATTTTTGCGACCGTCGAAGTGGTCGACAAGACGATTATAGATGTCGGCACGGTCGGTGTTGTTGTCTCTTATACCGGCCGCCGCGGCGCAGACATTTCCGGCAAGTCCTATCGCCATGGCGAACTGGTGGAGACCGGCGCGCGCGGCGTCTGGTCGGCACCGCTTCTGCCCGGCAAGTATGCGTTCAACACCTATGCCGGTAGTATCGTCATCGTACCGACCACCAACTTCGTACTCAAATGGACGAAGGAACAGTTCGGCGAGCACAGGCTGGATGAGAATCTGTCTGAAGTATCGCTGATCACCAAGGACGCGTTCGAACCCGTGCTGCCGCTCTCGGTCGTCGTACATATCGACTATATGAAGGCACCGCTCGTCGTGCAGCGCTTCGGCGATATCAAGCGCCTGGTGGAGCAGACGCTCGATCCGATGGTCTCGGCCTATTTCAAGAATATTGCCCAGACCAAGACCTTGATAGAACTCCTGCAGGAACGCAGCGAAATCCAGCGCAAATCCGGCGAGGAAATGCGCGAGAAGTTCGCCTCTTACAGTCTCGAGCTGCAGGAAGTTCTGATCGGCACCCCGCGCGCCAGCAACGGCCAGAACAGCATAGAGCAAATCCTGATCCAGCTGCGCGAACGCCAGATCGCCGTCGAAAAGGTCGAGACCTATAAGCTGCAGGAAGTTGCGGCCGTCCAGGAGCGCACATTGCGCGAGAAGGAAGCGCTTGCCGAACAACAGGCCAAGATCACCACTTCTGCATTGACCATCGAGATCAGCGAGAACGAAGGTAAGGCGCAGCTGGCCCGCACCCGCCAGGAGGCGGAAACCATCCAGGTCACTGCCAAGGCTGAGGCCGAGAAGGTACGCCTTGCGGGCCTCGGCGAGGCCGACCGCATCAAGGCGATTGCGCTTGCCGATGCCGAGCGCATCAAGGCAACAGGCCTTGCCGATGCCGAAAAGGTGCGCGCCGTCGGTCTGGCGGAAGCAGAAGCCACCGAAAAGAAGGTCGCAGCCTTCGGCGGGCCGGATTATCAGCTGAATTCGCAGGTTCTGATGCGCTTCGCTGAAGCGATCGAGAACGGCAGGCTGCCTCTCGTGCCGCAGATCCAGGTCGGCGGTGGCGCTGGGGAAAAGGGTGCCGCCAACGGTCTTGTCGAAATGATGTTGTCGATGCTGGTCGCCGACCGGCTTGGGCGGCAGGAAGCGCCGGCTGCTGCCCCCACAGCGATCGCCCATGATTGATTGCGGATGGGCCGGCTATTCCGGCCCGTCTTGTCCAGTGGCTCGCTTCCAGCCGCAACTCACTGCGGCTCGACATCGCGCTAACCGATTTCCCGAAAGGTAATCGAATAGCGAAGCCGATCAACCGGCGGGATGGAATGCTCCCATTCGCTTCGCGCAGGACCTGACAGCACGTAAGCGGAACCGGGTTCGCAGATTAGCGTGGCGCGCTGCCATTTATCCCCGGCACGGCGCCTCAGCCTGAACGTACAAGGCGATAGCAGGGAAATGCCGACAACCCGCCCGAACACCTTCTTGTCCCTATGCCAGCCGATCGGCGCACCCAGCGCGTATTCAGTGACGAGGGCTTGCTGCAGATCATCAGGCGCTATTCCCGCAAACTCAGCCGCGATGCTACGCATGGGCAGAAGGAACGACGGAATTTCGCCAGTGCGCCTCGGACGCTGCGCCTCGTAATCGTATTTCCAACCATAGGAGACGACGCGTCGCCTACCTTCGAAGCCATGAAAATCGAACGGCTTCAGCGGCAATTGCGGTATCTCGCGAAGCAGATCCAACTGGATGGACTCCGGAACGATATCGGCTTGGTAGCGGAAACCCTCCGGCAACGGCGGTTCTACTGCCGCAAACAGGTTTCCTTGCGCTGAAATGCCCATGGCCGCTCCTTCTGTTTAATGGACACTTGGAACTTTCGCGACCGCGGCGAAATCCTCCGCGACAAGTTCGCTGATCGCAATCAGGACCTCTTCGGCCGAGAAACCGGAGACAATCGTGCTCCGGATCAGCTCCTGCAGATCGAACTCAATAGCATCGCGGCAGTCTTCCAGCCGCTGCTCCGAAACCGTAATGCTGTGCAGTTCTTCCATTATGTGATCCTTTCGTAGATGCTTGCGGTTGCTGCCAACGATTTATCGAGCAGCCGCCCGGCGCCTGGAGGAAGGAAGAAGCCCTTCGCGCTGCATCCTCTTGCGGACGGCCTTGCGCTGGCGGGCAATCGCTTGCGCCCTTTCGCGCACACGCCGCTCGGACGGCTTTTCATAGGCCCGATGTTCCTTCATCTCGCGGAACAGACCTTCACGCTGCATCTTCTTTTTCAGTGCCCGAATGGCCTGTTCGACATTGTTGTCTCTGACGATGACTTGCATTCTCGTTCTCCTTGTTTCGTTGATAGTTCCGCTCAACCGAGCTGCTCGGCTATGATCGCCTTCAATTCGGCGCGCGTGAGCAGGCAGGGATATGGCTTCTGGTTTTTGTCCGGTCGTTCGATGCGTTCACCGCGGTCGCGCGGCTCCATCGCCGCCGGAGCGGCGGGGATATTTGCTTTGTTCAATTGAAATTCCTTACCAGCCATTCGGCGAAATGGCGGTCCGGCGCTGTTGCGCACGGGAGCGCCGACGACTTCAGCCGTCCGCTGTGGCCAATTATGTGAGTGATGTCGGAAATATAAGGAGTGGCATATCGCATTACAAGGCGATATCCAGGCTTTGAAAGGCCTTGATCCAACGCCATTGGAGCCGGAACATCGCACGTCGGGTCGAAGGGTGGATTAATTAGCTATTGACGTGCTTGATCGAGCCCGGTGTAAGAGGCCCGAATTTCGCCGGCTCGGCAACGAGGACGCAAACCTAGCTTGCTAGCCGAAAAAGCAAGAGGGCACGACGAAGTTCTGAAGACCGCCCTTCTATCGCTCACCAAGTGAAACGAGGACCGAAAGAGCCGTAGTAGCCCGGTGTCGAGCCGCCTGGAGCAAGCTCATTGTCTCGCTGTACTCTCTCCGCCCATCGCCGACGCTCGGCCGCTTTTTTGGCGGCGGCAGGATCTGTCGATTTGCTTGCCGCTACGGAACCCGATTGACCGCCAGTTCTATTTCCCGTCGAGCAGGACGCACAAAAAACAGCCGGAAAAATAATCAGAATGCCTAGGGCTATTGCCCTTTTGAGCCTGTGGTAGATCGGCTGCATAGACATTCTCAATACTCTCTGACCATTCGCGATGAGAAGAGACATTATTCGATTCCACATCGCATGGGAACTAAAGGCTATTCGCGTTTCCGCTACGACGATAACGGCCGTTCTTCCATCCGTGCAGGGGAAAACGCCAGGTAACCGCAACTGTATCGGCGGATTTTCAGTCTTGCCATGCTGGTGCCGGATTCTTCTGATGGTTAGCTGCGCCGACATTGGAAGGGCACACCATGGAATTCCTCAATCGCTACATCGATCTTCCGCTGCTTCGCGGCGGATCGGCAGCCATGCGGCTGTGGCACAAACAAACCGGTCTTTCTCCGCAGACGCTAAGCCCGTCATGGAGCCTTATCGTTGTTCTTGCCCTTATGGCGGCAAGCGGCCTGTTGCTGAATGGCCCGCTTTACGCTTTCGCCATCGGCACGCTCTTCATGCTTTCCGTTCCGTCATTGCGATTTTTGATGCCGGGTCGAATGGGGCGCAATTACGATATACGATCCTATCAGGCACTGGCAGCTACAGCCACGCGTAAGCGTGAGAGCGAATGGGCGACCCGACTGACAGTTTTGCTTACCGCCGTCATTTTCCCCTTCTGTGTCTACGCCGGCGACGAGGCGGCAGGCACCTTCCTGCTTGGCGCCAGCCTGTGGTTTGTGCTCACGGCTCCGGTAAAGATGTATCTGGATGCCGCCGAACCGCCGCCGCCGGACGCCGGCGGAAAGCAAGTTTGGTTGAAACAAGCCGTAACCACGGCGTAACGCCAGCCCCATTCAAGGAACAAAGTGCACTTTACTCCGTTCTCCATCCAGCAACCAATGGAGAGCGAAATGCTTTATTATGCACTGGTATTTCTCGTCGTGGCCTTGATTGCAGGAGCCCTCGGCTTCGGCGGCATAGCAGGCGCCTCTGCGTCGATCGCCCAGGTCCTGTTCTTTATCTTTCTTATCTTCTTCGTCGTTTCGCTCGTCATGAATGTGATGAGACGCTGAAGGCGATGAGACCATGATCCGAATGCCAGCCCACCCGATCAACCATGACGGTGGGCTGGCCGGCGCCCTTCCTTAATTGATTACGACAAATATTCTCCGGGACGGCCCCTTCCCGTCACATTTCATAGCTGCGGCGAAAACTCGGCAGAGGTTCATTGGTAAGAGCGGCCTCAGCCCTTTAGCACCCCTATTTCTCAGATCGCTGCAGAAGAATTCGCATCTCCTCAAAATGTCGCTTGCGATCCGCATCCCCGTCATTAGGCACATAGCATGTGCTGGAGACGCAAAATTTGACGAGGTTGTGAGGCTTGTCCGCCTTTTCGAACTCGCATTCGAAAGTGTCGCTCATCTCGGCTGCCGCAGTGCCGGGCCGGGTGGAGTAGGTCATACGAACGCCAGGCGGCTTGAGTTCCGGAAAGGACTGCACCGTTCCAATCGCAAGCCCGTCCGATAAAAAGAAATTCTTGGCGACGGTCTTGCATGTTGCTTCTAGATCAGGGGACTGGGCAAGAACGGCGGTTGGAAAGAGGATGATGCTGAATAAAACAGGAAATTTAAACACGATAGCCTCCTGTAAAGATCTCCAGGATCGAAGAGATCGCGATCAGCAAACGTCGGTCGAAACATAGAGTTCCATGAACCTATGCCAAGCAATTTCCGCGACCGGCATCAACGCTATTAAGTTCGAAAGCCTTTCGCTTCAACAGCACGGACTACCGCGAGTGTGCTGTTTTCCGTCGCTATATATCTACTCTGCGAACCGGATCTTCTGCCCATCAAGGTAGCCATGCTCGTAGGCTTTCGCCTGTTCGCTATCCTCGGAATAGGGGTTCTTTCTATTTTCGGCGTCGCATTTTCCATCCTTCACCCCCTTTTCGTAAGCCTCCTTTTCGCTCTCCGAAGCCGGAAGGCGAGGCGATGGCTCGGGGAAATATTGTATGGGGTTCGGGAGTCCAAGCGCAGGTGCGAAGTCTGAGGCCGTAATCGGCATTTGCGGGCACATGGTGAATTCCTCCTCTCATTGAAACGCCCTTTGCGGTCGACGGTTCCCTCAAGTCTTTTAACCCTCGCGCTGCTTCCGCGCGGCCTGTCCTCCAAGCCCCTGCATGCATGCTCATGATCAAGGGTGAAACTTTTTGAATTTTGGGCCGTTGTCCTGCTTATGACCGACGCAAAATCCAGTCCGAAATCGGTCGATGACGCCAAGCCGGCTGATGCCGAAAGCTTGCATCGGGGGAAGAGTTCGACTGTCGAGGCCGAACAGCCACCCGATTTAGTAGAACCTGACCCGGATTTGACCCCCGAGCAAACAGAGCAGGCACGCAAACGATATT
The DNA here is from genome assembly GCF_014194925.1 of Rhizobium sp. BK491. Taxonomy (NCBI): domain Bacteria; kingdom Pseudomonadati; phylum Pseudomonadota; class Alphaproteobacteria; order Hyphomicrobiales; family Rhizobiaceae; genus Rhizobium; species Rhizobium sp. BK491. The sequence goes on along the minus strand of NZ_JACIAR010000004.1, from coordinate 507,785 downwards.
TGCTCAGCCGTTTCTGGATCAGCGCCCGCGGTTATTGGAGCCGTCGTGGAGACCGTTTTGCCTGGCCATGCTCGATTGGCCTCCTTGCCCTAATCGGCCTGAATGTCTGTTTCCAGTATGGGATCAATATCTGGAACCGGGCGATTTTTGACGCGATCGAGCAACGCAACGCTCATGCCGTCTACGTCCTGAGCGCGGTGTTTCCCCCACTCGTGCTCGGCAGCGTCGCCCTCGTCACCATACAAGTCTATGTTCGTATGATGATGCAAAGACGCTGGCGCTTCTGGCTCACAACCGCTTTGATCGCCCGGTGGCTCGCCAACGGCCGCTATTATCAACTGAATCTGATCGGCGGCGACGATCACAAGAACCCCGAGGCCCGTCTCTCGGAGGATTTGCGGATCGCCACGGAATCCCCGGTCGATTTCATTGCTGGCGTCATTTCAGCATTTCTCTCGGCCTCGACCTTCATCGTGGTCCTCTGGACGATCGGCGGCGCCCTGACTTTCGAGGTCGCCGGTTCAATCATTACGATTCCCGGCTTCCTCGTCGTCACGGCGGTCCTCTACGCCGTGGTCACGTCTACCTCGATGGCGGTCATCGGCCGCCATTTCGTGCGGGTTTCCGAGGTCAAAAACCAGATGGAAGCGGAGTTTCGCTACACGCTGACGCATGTCCGCGAAAACGGTGAGAGCATCGCATTGCTCGGCGGTGAAGAGGAAGAGCGCAACGACCTCGAGCGGACATTCGGAAACGTGTTGAAACAGTGGGCGTTGCTTGCCCATCAATATATGCGCACGACCCTCGTGTCGCAGGTCTCCATGTTGATTGCGCCTGTCGTGCCGGTCCTGCTTTGTGCGCCGAAATTTCTGGAAGGCAGTATGACGCTCGGTCAAGTCATGCAGGCTGCCTCTGCCTTCGCCATCGTTCAGAGCGCATTCGGATGGCTGGTCGACAATTATCCGCGCCTTGCCGACTGGAACGCCTCGGCGCATCGTGTCGCCTCGCTTATGACCTCGCTTGACGGGCTCGAGCGCGCCGAAAAGAACGATACGCTCGGACGGATCAAGCATGGAGAAACCGAAGACGAGACGATGTTGTCGCTCAACGATCTCTCCGTGACGCTCGACGACGGCACGTCCGTAGTCAAGGAAACGGAGGTGGAAATCGATCCGGGGGAACGCGTCTTGGTCGCCGGCGAATCCGGTTCGGGCAAAAGCACGCTGATACGGGCAATTTCCGGTCTGTGGCCTTGGGGTCATGGCGGCGTCAATGTCCACCCCGATAGCCGGTTGTTCATGTTGCCGCAGCGGCCTTACATACCGTCGGGCACACTTCGCCGCGCCGTCGCCTATCCCCGCGCGGCCGACGACTGGACGCCGGACGAGATCAAGGCCGCCCTTGAAAAGGTTGGTCTCGACTATCTCAACGAAAAGATCGAGGAGGACGCACCGTGGGATCAGACGTTGTCAGGCGGCGAAAAGCAGAGGCTCGCCTTCGCGCGTCTTCTGCTGCACGATCCCGATATCATCGTGCTGGACGAGGCAACCTCAGCCCTTGATGAAAAGAGCCAGGATAGGATGATGGAGATGATCATCCGCGAATTGCCGAAGGTCACCATTATCAGCGTCGCGCACAGGGCTGAACTGGAAGCCTTCCACAGCCGCAAGATTACCCTGGAACGCCGCCAAGGTGGCGCAAGGCTGGTCAGCGACATCGAACTCACTCACCGCCACAGAAAAGGGAACCTGATTTTGCGCCTCTTGGACGATCGAAGACCCATATTCAAAGATAATTCGACCTCGGATCAGGGCGCACGATCCCCACGCCGATAGCGGTTAGTGCAATCGCCGCGCACGCTTCGAACCCGCGCAAAGTGAAGCAAAAGCAAATGCACCACGTCTGCGCCATTCGACATTGAGATGTATTCCCTTATGCTGGAACGTGACATACTCAACGATTAGATGCAGTTGGAGCATGTTCGATGCAACGAGAAGCGATCTGGTCGCTGGTCTTGCTTGTTCTTCTTGTCCTAGGCGCTTTCGTCGGCTCGATACTGCGCACCAAATTGCCTGCGCCGCATCGCGGCAACGAGACAATGGACTTTCTTCGGGTGGTAACCGCACTGCTCGTGACTTTTGCAGCCCTTGTCATGAGTTTGTTGCTGGCATCGGAACTCAATGCCTTCACCGCCGCCTCCCACGATCGCAATCGTTATGCCGCGGGGCTCGCCGAGATGGACGGTTGCCTGAAAAATTACGGCTCGGCCCTCGACAATGAGAGGCAGCTGTTGCGCAGCTATACCGCTGCCGTCATTGCCAGCACCTGGCCCGATGAAGCGCTTCCGCAGGGCGAGAAATATCCCGACATCTCGGACTTGCCTTTGACCGGCGAGGCGCCGGCCCTTGGATCGATGTTGAATAATGTTGGGCTTAACATTGACCGTCTGCAGCCCGCCGACCCCTTGCATCAGGCCCTAGCGACCCGTTGCAGCCAGCTTTTCAGCAATGTCATGGCCGCGCGATGGACCGTCATCGAAGATGCACATGGCTCGCTTTCCGCGCCCTTTCTTGGCGTTCTCATCTTCTGGCTTATGCTGGTATTTTTGAGTTTCGGGCTTCAGGCTCCCAAAAACCCGCTCGCCGGCGCGATTGTCCTTGTGGCCATCGTCTCCGTCGCAAGCGTCATGTTCGTAATCCTGGATCTCGACCTTCCCTATGGCGGCTTTTTCGGCATTTCGAGCACATCGATGCGACACGCGCTGACCGACATGCAGCGCAACTAAAAATCGCAATCTTGCATATATGTGGATCGTAGCGCTCCTGCGATGACCTCCCCTGGAGTAACACCCGCAGTCGCTTCACCTTCTGCTCATTTGCTGACATGATGGAAGGAGCTGTTTGCTGTCGTGGGCTTATCATGAACGGATCAACACCGGAAGAAAGCAGGATGCGCGCGCCGGCAGGTTCGGTTACCGGGCTTTGCTCGGCATCGGCAACCATGTTCGCAGTTGGGATGGCGTTCCTTGGCTACTGGGGCGTTTATGAGCAAGGGCGCTGGCATGTCTCGGATTATTTTGTGGTGGCCCTGGCACTCATAGGCTTTGCGGCGCTGGGTTCCGTTCCCTGGATCGTAACGACGCCGGTGGCGCGCGAGGATGAAGAAAAGGTGGTCGGCGCGCGGCGAGCGCTGGCGCTTGGAATTGCCTTGCTCTGGCTGTCGGTCTGTATCGCAGTATTTGCCTGAAAGCCCTAAATGCCCTTGTGGCAGCCACGGTTGAACGCCCGGCGCGCGCTCAGGCGTTCTACACATTCCACCCCCTGACGTTTTCATTGGAGAAGCATCATGAATCTCGAACTCGACGGCAAATTAGCTCTGGTCACCGGCAGCACCGCCGGCATCGGTCACGCAATCGCGGCAACTCTCTTGCGCGAGGGTGCCCACGTTATTGTCAATGGGCGGACCCAAGAAGCGGTCGATCGTGCGGTTGCCGAACTTGCTGCGATTGGAAGCGGCCGCGTGGAGGGATTTGCCGGCGATCTCGCAACCGAGCAGGCCGCAGATGAAATCGTAAGGCGCTTTCCGAATGTCGAGATCCTCGTCAACAACCTTGGGATATTCGAACCCAAGCCGTTCGAAGAGATCCCGGACGCCGACTGGCGTCGGTTCTTCGATGTCAACGTGATTTCCGGCGTTCGTCTCGCCCGCCTTTATCTGCCCTCGATGCGCCAGCGTAACTGGGGTCGTATCATCTTCATTTCGAGCGAAAGCGGCGTCCATATTCCGGCCGAGATGGTGCATTACGGCGTGACCAAGACGGCCCAGATTGCAGTGGCGCGCGGTATTGCGGAATCCGTTGCAGGCACCGGAATCACGGTCAACAGCGTCTTGCCAGGTCCAACGAAATCGCGCGGCGTCGTCGATTTCGTCGCCGCGCTGCCCGGCTCGGAAGGAAAGACTTTCGCGCAATTCGAGACCGAATTCTTCGAGAAAATCCGGCCAACTTCCCTGATCAAGCGCTTCACGCAGCCTGAGGAAATCGCGACCATGGTCGCCTATGTCGCAAGCCCCCTGTCTTCGGCTACCAATGGTGCAGCGCTTCGGGTCGATGGCGGAGTGGTGAAGAGCGCGTTCTGACCATCGCGACCAAACGAACGAACTCCGGCGGCAAGATGCGCCAAGCGCAACCTATAAATGTCGCCGGACGCCACCAGATTACTCTTTTCCCACGGCGATGAGATGGGCCAGATTAAAATCATCGCCGACTCGCGGATTGAGCTCATGAACACAGAAGCATTCTTCACCAAAATCCGGACCTACACCCCTCTGTCAGAAAAAGCCGAGCTCGCCTGGTCATCACTCCTGCGGCCGAGACAGTATCGTAAGGAGGAGCCCTTCATTCGGGCGGGCGACGTACCGACGACCTATGCCTTCGTCGTCAAAGGCCTGCTGTGTCAGCGCTATGTCGGCCGCGACGGCAACATGATTATCAAATGCTTCTTTCCTGAGAACCGCATTGCCTCTTCGGTCAGCGCGACCCTGCTCGGTGAGCCCAGCCCTTTCGCGATTACGGCGATCGAGAACACCACCGTCCTCGAATATGACTTTGCGGCTTTTAGGTTGCTCGTCAGCGACTTTGCCGACATTGCCGCCTTTTATATCAGGTACATGGAGCGCCATTGGATTATCGACAAAGAACCGGGGGAGATTGCGTTCAGGCATGACGACGCGATGCAGCGCTATATCGATTTTATCCGCAAGGAGCCGGAACTGCATAAGCGTTTGAAGCAGCATCACATCGCCGCCTGGTTGGGCATCACTCCGGAAAGCCTCAGCCGGCTGCGAAAGACAATCGCTATCACAAGGCCAGACAGAGGCTGACGCGATTTCTTACCAAACATCAATTCTTTCACGGTCGGATTGCGGCATTTCTGCCGGGCAAGCAACCACCGCAACGGTCACGGCGGGCATCAACCAGCGGATATCGACCGCGGGTGCGGCCCTGTCCTGCCGTGAAGAAAGGAAACCAAAAATGACCAAGATGATTTTCGTGAACCTGCCGGTGACCGACCTGGCCCGGTCCAAGGCCTTCTATGCAGCCCTGGGATTTGCCAATAACGCCCAGTTCAGTGACGATAGCTCGGCCTGCATGGTGGTGAGCGAGACGATCAACGTCATGCTCCTCACTCACGAAAAGTGGCGCGGTTTCACCAGCCGCCCGATCCCGCCGGCAACCTCAAGCGAAGTAATGCTGGCTATATCCTGCGAGAGCCGTAAGGCCGTCGACCAGATGAATGATGCCGCCGCGGCACATGGCGGGCAAGCGGACATCAATCCGAAACAGGACCTCGGCTTTCTGTATAATCGCAATCTCGCCGATCCGGACGGTCACGTCTGGGAAGCAGTATGGATGGATCCGAGCGCAATGTCCGCCGGTAACTGAAGCTCGTCAGGTCGCGCGGTAAAGCGTGGGGCTCCGAGCGTACCGTTTGAATGACGAGAGCCAAATTGGGGCGCAATGCTGTCCTTCAGCGGTTGCGTCCCAAATATCTGAAAAACCGGGCGAGACCTGGAAAGGACGTGCCGTCGAAGCCGACCAGGTGGTTCAGATACCGGCGTACGACTTATATCCGCGGTGGGGAATGGTGATGAATGCTCGCCTTTCTTCAATTAATACGCTATGCGTAGTATATGATAAATAAAGTCGATCAAGAAGCTCTCTCTCTCCTGCGCGCCGTCCTGGCGCTCGGACGGCGGCTGCGCGGCGAGCGCCCGCAAGGCGCGCAGACGCTCGCTGCTATCAGTCTTCTGGGAACGCTCGGTCGCCTCGGACCGATGCCCGCTGTGCAACTGGCGACCGAGGAACGCCTTCAGCCTCAATCTCTGACACGGATCGTAGCCGGTCTTGAAGGCGATGGACTGATCGAACGCCGGCGAGATCCGGCTGACCAGCGAGCGTTGATCATCGCTCTGACAGAGAAGGGCAAGACGGTGCTCGCAAATGATCTGCGCGCGCGACAGGCGTGGTTGCGCGAGGCGATGTTGCGCGTGCTTTCAGAAAGCGAGCGCACGACGTTGATCGCGGCAACCGACATTATGCTCAAGCTCGCTTTTGATGATCAAGGCAGATTGGAGATCGATGCTCATGACGCATTGGATCGATAACGCCATCTTCTGGCACATTTATCCCCTCGGTTTCGTCGGCGCCGAGCAGAGGGCCCATGCGGGCATTCGTCATCGCCTGAACCATATCGTCGATTGGCTCGACTATGCCGTCGCGCTGGGGGCATCGGGTCTGCTGTTGGGGCCGATTTTTACCTCATCGACACACGGCTACGACACGATCGACCATTTTCGCATCGATCCCCGCCTTGGTGACGATTGCGATTTCGACCAGCTCATCATGGAGGCGCGACGACGTGGATTGAAAGTCATCCTTGATGGCGTCTTTAACCATGTCGGAAGGGATTTTCCGCTTTTCCGTGCCGCCATTGAGAATGGAACGGCCTCTCAGGAGGCGAGCTGGTTCCGCTTGCTCGGCGGCAAGGACGACACAGGCGGCCCTGCCTATGCGACGTTCGAGGGACATCATGCGCTGGTGGCGTTGAACCACGATTCTTCGGATGTTACCAGCTATGTGACGAATGTCATGAACCACTGGCTGGACCGTGGCGCTTCAGGGTGGCGGCTTGACGCAGCCTATGCAGTATCTCGCCCATTCTGGAAAACGGTGTTGACGGATGTCCGCCAGCGCCATCCCCACGCTTACATATTCGGCGAGGTCATTCACGGCGACTACGATGGCTTCGTAACGGCGACCGGCGTCGACGCAGTGACGCAGTACGAATTGTGGAAGGCAATCTGGAGCGCGATCAATGACTGCAACCTGTTCGAACTTCAGTGGGCGCTGGAGCGGCACAATGGGTTCCTGGAGCGTTTCGTACCACTCACCTTTATCGGCAATCATGATGTCACGCGGCTGGCAAGCCGGTTGACTGATGAACGGCACATCGCTCACGCTCTTGCCATTCTTATGACAGTCGGCGGCACGCCGGCCATCTATGCCGGTGACGAGCAAGCTTTCCGAGGCGTCAAGGAAAACCGGGTCGGCGGCGATGATGCAATCCGGCCTGCCTTTCCCGCAAGGCCCGAGGAGCTCGCTCCGTTTGGCTGGCCGATTTACCGGCTTCATCAGCAGCTTATTGGGGTTCGCCGCCGTCATCCCTGGCTCGTCAGAGCCAGAAGTCGAAAAATTCACCTCACCGCTCGGCAGGCCGTCTGGGCCATGGAGGCAAACAACCAGACGATCCTCGTCGCCCTTAATCTCCGTGATGGCGACGCCATTCTCCCTGCGCCGGGTGCCAAAAACGTGCTTGCTGGAACCGCTGCAGCAACAACGATTGAGCTGGATCGATCGACTTCGATCCGGTTGCCCGGATACGGCTGGGCCGTGCTTTCGACGGCGGAACAATAATCATATCGTGACGGAGCAGGTTCCGACCCTTTCGCCGAACTCGGAGAAGTCGCTTTTGTGTCTCATCCACCGGCTGATCATTGTCTTGACATTGATCACTCCATTGCTCGGGCACTCCCTTTCAAGCAATTTCTCGCAGAGCGCTGGAGTTCTCTTCCGGCACTGAGCCATCATTTCAGAACTCGGACAACCACGCGCTGTCCAATCGCCAAAGGAGCGTCACGCGGAACAGTGATGATGCAGTTTGCCGTGCGTATATCGCTGCGTTCTCCGGGGTTTTCCGTCGATTTCGCGTGTGTCAATACTTTGGAAACTCGGCCGACACGGCCTGAAACGGTTTGTGTGGAGCGCCCTTCGGGAATGATTTCAACAGTCATGCCGGGACCGACAAGGTTGAGATATTCTTCCGGAATGTCCGCGCGCACGATTTTCGGGCCATCCGGCAAGAGGACGAACATCTCATTCATCGCCTGTGACGAAACGGCTTCGCCGGCCTTTATCGCCTGCCGTATGACAATGCCGTCGGCCGGCGCCTTGATCTCGCGCAGACTCACCTCCCGTTTGGCCATTTCGAGACGTTCCCGCGCGATATTCAGAGCCGTCACAGCGGATTTGGTCTCGATAGCCTGCGTCTCATAGGCGTTGCGCGCATCTTCGAGTGCCTGATCGGAAACGGCTTTGCCGGCAGCGGCGCGGCGCATTCTTTCATAGGTCTTGGAAAGGTTCCTTTCCTTGATTTCGAGGAGTTTATGATGATCTTCGGCTTGGGAAACCTCCTGCTCAGCGATGCGAACCCCGGCTTCCTCCTGCCTTCTGTCGAGAAGGGCAAGCACATCCCCCTTACGCACATACGCTCCTTCACTTGCCGGCACGTCGGCAACGATCCCGTCGCGCACGGCCGTTATTCGATAAAGCCCTCCCTCGACGTCGACGGTTCCGCGTGCAGCGGCGGTGATGGCCGGCACGATGGCAGCGTCTGAATTTTCGTCCGCCTTCGGGACACCGACCGCTGTCCAGAAAAGGCCCAATGTCAGGGACGAACCCAATAGGCCGGCCGCCCAAAGACGGCGCGAACGTTTAGTGTGATCCATGCCAGTACTCTCGTGTATCGGTGTTTCGCCCGGAGGCGAGCCGTTCCTCAGGCAACAGGCGCCCGTCCTCCATCCTGAGGAGGCGATCTGCTTTCGAAAACAGACGGCTATCGTGCGAGACGCACAGAACCGCCGTTCCCAACTGTCTGGCCGTATCACGCAGGATCTCGACGATCCTCGACCCATTGCTGCTGTCGAGCGCACTCGTCGGCTCGTCTGCAAACAGGATCGCGGGCTCTTTAACGATGGCTCTCGCAATGGCAACGCGCTGCTTCTCGCCGCCGGACAGATGCGAAGGCCGTAAATGCTGGCGGTGCAGCAGGCCGACACGCTCCAGCGCCGCAAGCGCCCGAGCTCGTGCCTCGGCTTCCGGAACCTTGAGGTAATCCAGCGGCACCTGAACCTGCTCGAGCGCGGAAAGTGCCGGAAAGAGATTGAAGCCCTGAAAGATAAAACCGCAGCTTCTCAGGCGAAACGCATCTCTCTGCGCGTCCGTTGAGGAGGAGAGATCGGTTTCGCCGGCGCGAAGCTGCCCGCTGTCGGGTTTGGTCATACCGCCGAGCGTCGCTAGAAGCGTGCTCTTGCCGCAGCCGGAAGGGCCGCTCAGGACAGCGAATTCACCGCGATACATCTCGACGGAAATATCGACGAGCGCGTTTGTACGAACGCCCTGGACGGTGAAGGACTTGTGGAGATTGAGAGCAGTGATAGCAGATCGCATCATATCATCTCAATAAGGAAGCCGGGTCTGCCTGACGCAGGCGATGAATCGAAAGAAGACAGGCAAGTACCGCCACGACGAGAACAACGAGCGAGGCGAGAAGGATGACGATGCCGTCGAGCACGAAAGGAACCTTGTAGACCTGCGCAATGAGGGCGATGAGAAGGCTTAATACGCCGCTGATGATCAGGCCGGAAACCCCCACCCAGGCCGCCTGCTCGGCGACAATGGTTCTCAACTCGCCAAAGGGCACGCCGAGCGCGCGAAGCGTGGCATATTGCGGAAGCGCGCCTGCGACTGCCGCCATGAGGGTCTGGCTGGTTATGAGCGCTCCAATGGTTGCGGCTATCAGCGTCGCAAAGATGAACGCAATACCGGCGCCGGAATCGAACAGCATATAGCTGGTCGACATGCTCGCAAGCCTGCCGGAAGGCCATATCTCGAACCGGTCGACAGAGGCTCGTTGATTAAGACGCCTGATCACGCCCCCGGACTTATCGCCAGTGTTGATATCGAACAGGAAATAGGTGGCGGCACCATCGGTAGGTAGCGTCTGATCAAGCACGCGCGCGGTATCGAGCGAACCGACGACATTCACACCACCCAGACCGCGAAGCCCGTCAATGAGGCCGACCACGCGTACGGCATGACCGTTGACCTCCGCCAGATCCCCGGGTTTGGTGGAAAGCTTGTCACCGTCGGATGCGTCAACGACCACGGCACCGGGCTCGCGCAGCTGGCTGCGCAATCCTGCCGGAACGACCTTAGCCAGCCCGGCACTGCCGGTCTCGGTATCGATGCCTATGATCGTGACGCCGACGCCACCATTGCCTCCGGCGGCCCGCCAGTCGCCGGATCCGAGCAGCAACGGCTCGATATGGGATACAAGAGGCTCGGAATAGAGGCTCGTCAACACGCGCGCTTTCACCGTTCGCCCAAGTTCGACGCTTTGCGTGCCGGGATAGCCGGCCCAGTAATCGGCAGTCGATTGCGATACATAAAGCGAATTCGCACTCACAATCCCAAGCAGCAACGCTCCTTGGGCTGTCATGAGAAGCCCGGAAAAGGCAACGGCTGCGACGGCCGGCAAAAAGCGCCGCCATTCGTAGATAAGGGTTTTGCGCGCGATCGGAACTGGCATGACTACATCCGCCTTTCCGGCACAGGAGGTGAGGAAGCCTGCTGCGCGGTACCTGTTGCCTTGTAGAAAGCGATGAGGGCGCGGGCTTCGTCTTCGAGACTGTCTGTCAGCGAAGCCCGCAGTTCCAATATGTCGAGCGCGCCCCTGATGGACTTCGATTTATCTTCCAGACCTTCTTGAACGAGCTTATCAGCGCTGTTGCGCACCATCGTCGCTCGCTTCAACCTCGATCTTAGCAGCGTCGTCTTTTGTCGGGCGGCATTGAACTCACGCAGCGCTCTGGACGCTTCCTCATAGGCAACGAGGACGGCCTGCCGGTATGCCAGGCCCGCTTCCCGAAATTTGGCTTCGCTCGCCGCGACGACGTCTTTGCGCCGGCCCAGATCGAACAGCGGGATTTGCAGCGATGGCCCTCCGGAAGCGCCAAACAAAGAACTTCCAATCGGAGCGCCAATCCCTATCGTGCCGGAGAGGCGTAGTTTCGGACAGAGGTCGCTTTTCGCAATGCCGACCTGCGCGCCCGCTTGGGCTACCGCGAATTCGGCTCGCCGCACGTCGGGTCGCAAACGCAGCAGATCGGCGGGACGGCCTCCCAGCAGGCTGGCTCGGACGGTTGGCTGCGGCTGAGGTTTAGAGAGGTCCGCGGTCGGCGTCGACGTTCCTTCGAGGGTCGCGATTTGCTGGACTGACGTAGCGATCTCGCTTTCCAACTCAACGAGCCTCGATCTGGCAGTGTCGATGACCGATTTCTGCAGTTCCGTGTCGGACGCCGTCGCCAGACCTACCTGCTCCCTGACGTTTGCCAGTCTGGAATTCCTCTCCAACAGACCGATCATGTCGGCAGTGTCGGCACGACGTCTTTGGAGCGCCCGAAGGTGAACGTAATTGGCGGCGATTTCCGCTGTCACCGCCAGTTTTGCCGCCGCCAGATCCTCATAAGCGATCTGCGCGGTCAGATCGGCCGATTTCTGGACCTGCCTGTCTTGTCCAAACAGAGCGACCTCCCAGCCTGCCTCGAGATTCAATTGCAGCGGACGCCGCGTGAAATCGTTATTCACCCGGGGTCCGGTTGCAGCATTTGCAATCCCGGTTGCCCCCAGCTCCGGCCGATAGCCGGAAAGCGCCGAATGCGCCATCGCTCTTGCCGCTGCAAGGTTCTGCTGGGCCTGCGCAACGGTGAGGTTGCTGTTTGCGGCACGAGAAACGAGCGACGACAACATCTGGTCGTGAAAGCCTTCCCACCATGCCAGATCCTTGGCGCCAGCCTGAGAGCTGCCGGGCGATGCCCCTGCATAGGCAGAAGGCAAGGGCGGAGGCGCTGCGGGTGGAGATAGATCCATCGTTTGACAGGCCGGCAGAGCGAATGCCAACATCATCATCGACAGGATGATTTGCAGGCACCGGTGTACGCGCTTCGGTATATCGGAACTGTCATTTTGACCCATGCCGTGCGGTCGGCACACAATACTATAAGATCTGCCGATCATGATCCCGTCACTAAGCGATCCATTTCGTAACCGTTGCAGTCGCACTTTGTGGCTGATCGCATAACGAAAAGCTCGGCAACACTGCCCGGTGAAATAGCCTGGTTCTGTGCAGATTTCATGGAGATTGCATACAGATTGAGTGAACGGCGGCGCATGGCGGGCAGCCAGTGTTTCACTCGTGAATTACTCTGCGGACCCTCACAATTGCCGATGATAGCGCTGCGGCGACAGAGGCAAGCATCAAGCGCTGCAACATGGCCGAGAGATTCTAAGGACGCTCTCGAAGAGTTTTGACATCAATCATTGCTGTGTTTAAGCGCAAACTATCTGAATATACTGCCCGCCCCATCAATATAAACAGCGATCGATTGCAGGATTTTATCTTAAGCCGGGGGAAAATATTACTTCATTTCTGAGGACGCCTGAGTATGCTAAGAGAGGTACTTTGGGGATGCTGCAGCAACTTAACCAATTCAAGAAGCAAGTTTGCACATTTCTTTTGGAGGAGGCCCGGAGTGTTGGATCCTTTGATACCGACAATATTTCACGAGCACTGGTGGCTCGATGCTGCAACGAAGGGACGAGCCGAGATATCCGAAGTGACCGAAGGCGGGCGGACAGTGGGCCGGCTGCCCTATCTCAAGGAAACGAGACTTGGTCTGCACAGCATCAATATGCCGACCCTCACCCACTTTCTCGGCCCGGGCATCAACGACGGTTCGGGCAGCGAGCCGAACCGCTTCGTGAAGCGTCAGGCGATCACGCGTGAGCTCATCCGCAAGCTGCCACAGTTCTCCTCGTTCCGTCAGAAGCTGCACCACAACGTCAGAGACGTGCTTGCTTTTCAGGCCGAGGATTTCGAGGTGACGGCTCAGTTCACATTCGAAGTCGGCCCGGCCCCTCTGGAAGTTATGTGGAAAGCCATGCGGGACAAGACACGAAATGTCATCCGTCGGGCAGAGGAGCGTTACGGCGTCTCGAACATCATGGACCCGCAGGCATTCTTCCGCTTTTCCATCGCCAATCTTAGGGCCAAAGGTGAGGAACCCAATATCGACTTTGTCACCTGCATAGATGTCGCCACCAGGGCACTTGACCGCGGACGTGGTCATTTCTACGTCGCAGTGGACGACAAAGGGGATGTCAGGGCAGCTATATTTTGTGTCTGGGATGCCAGATCGTATTACTACATGTTATCGACCCGCACGGCCGACAGCGGCAACGGCGCGATCCCTCTGTTGATCTGGAGTGCCATCAAAAATGCCGCTTCGATGGGGCTGGTCTTCGACTTTGACGGTGTGGCGAATGCCGGTTCCATCCTGCTCTATTCCGGCTTCGGCGGCACCGTTTCTCCGCGCTACATTGTGATGAAGTCGAACACCCTCTACCAGACTTTGCGCAGGATCCGCCGCATCAACCCAAGAGTTTCGAACCATTTTCTTTGAGGACAGGGACAGGGACAAGCACGTACCGTTCACGCTGCGTCGACCGAAAAGCACGGCATCAGATAGCTCGGAACTGCGTGATGTCGCCGCGTCAGCTCGGCCAGTTCCTGCTGGGAGGCGGCTGCCAGGATGCCGGTGCGCACCAGTACGGAGGCCAGATCCATATCGTCCGCGCCCTTGATGTCATGCTCGATACTGTCACCGATGCAGACGATCCTGCCGGCTTCGGCATTCGTCCAACGGGATATCGCCAGCATGTAGATCTCGCGATATGGCATGCCGATCCAGTGCATCTTACCGCCAAGCTCCTCGTAGATTCTGGCGATCGCACCAAGGTCGCCGACCAGGCAAAGGCTTCCGGCGGCACCCTCAACCTCGAGGTCGTCAATCGGTTCGAGAGCAATATGCTGAACACTGCCGCCCAGGGCATGGCTTACATTCGCGATACCGGCGCCTCCAACGTTTTCCTGCATCTCGACACGTTCCATATGAACATCGAGGAGGCCGATGTCGGGCTCGCTATCCGCCATGCTGGCGACAAGATCGGCTACGTCCATATCGGCGAAAGCCATCGCGACTATCTCGGAACCGGCAATATCGATTTCGCCGCCATTTTCGATGCATTGGTCGCAATCGGCTGGAATGACTACGTAACCTTCGATCCTTCTCGACCGCCATCGTCGACAAGGACCTATCGCTGAAGACTGCGATCTGGCGCAATCTCTGGGACGACAATGTTGCCCTTGCCAAGCATGCACGGCAATTCATCGAACTCGGACTGGAAACCACCAGCCGCAAGGCGGAACTGGTGAAGCTGGCCCACCTTTCCGGTTGAGCCATTTCCGCAGTAGTGGATCAAAGGTCACTCGACGGTCAGCAAACACCGGCGTAGAATTGCTCATCTCGCACGGCAAAGCACATACAGATCTACTTTGTCGCTCCAGCCGTGAGGCCTGTGATGAGTTTGCGCTGGAATAGCATGTAAGCGAGAATGAGCGGGCCGATAACGATGACAGCGCCCGCCGTCAGCACAGGCGTATTAACCGTATAACGTCCCTGGAAAAACAGCATGCCGATCGGCAGGGTGCGATAGTTGTCGTCATTGACCAGAACAAGTGGAATAAGAAATTCGTTCCATGTCCAGATAAAAAGGAACAATGCCAGCGTCGACATCGACGGCAGCATCAAAGGCACGATAACTTTCGACAGAATGTATCGTCTGGATGCTCCATCGAGGACAGCTGCCTCTATGATCTCCGATGGCAACTGCTGCATCGCACTTGCCATGAACATCGTCGCAAAGGGCAGCGACATGGCAATTTGCGGCAGGATCAATGCCGCATAGGTGTTGATGAGGCCGACATAGCGCATCTCATAGTAGAGCGGAATGATGAAGGCCTCGGTCGGCACCATCATGCCTATAGTCAAGAGAACGAAAATTGTGCGTCTGAAGGGAAAGCTCAGGAATGCGAAACTGAATCCCGTCAATGTCCCGAGTATGATACTGACAATGACTACAGGGAAAACGATCAGAACCGAATTCAGGAAATAGACGTTAAAATGGCCTTCGATCCAAGCATTCGCATAATTCTCGAAATGCGGATAGGCGGGCAATACGAATGCGCCCTGGATAAGATCGGCACGGCTCTTCAGAGACGTCAGTATCAGAAGCGCGAAGGGGATAACCGTCAGGACCGCAAAGACCCAAAGAATGATACGCGACGGCAGAACCGCGCCTATCCCATGAAAATTTCTGCTCACGATGCACTCCCCTCATTCACTGGCCGCACCAGACGATGAACGGCATAATTGATTGTGAAGACGAGAATCGCACCGATGATGGCGACGGCCGATGCATAGCCATATCGATTCAATTGGAAGCCAAGCTCGTACATGTAAATATTGGGAACGAGGGTTGCATTGGCTGGGCCGCCCCTGGTCATCGTAAAGATCAGGTCAAAGCTCTTGATGGAAGCAATGATGGTGAGAAGCAACGCGATGCGTATTTCCGGCAGCAGGAGCGGCAGCGTTATGAAAAAGAAAATCCTGCTTCCTGAAGCACCGTCCACCCTCGCCGCTTCAAACAGCGAAGGATCAATCCGCTGAATACCGGAAAGAAACAGGACCATACAGAAACCGAAGAAATACCAGCTGGCGACGATGCCTACGGCCGGTAGGACAAAGGTGAAATCGCCAAGCCAGGGTAAAGCGATCGAACCCAGGCCAGCCAGCTTCAACGCTTGATTGATCGGACCGAAGGCGGGATTGTAGAGCCAGTGCCAGATGATGCCGAGAACGGCGGTCGGCATGATATAGGGCAAAAACAGCAATGTGCGCAGTGCGAACTGCTCTCGCTGCCTGAGCGACCAGACCAATGCGGCAAGCAAGAGGCCGACGACGATCGGGATGACACAGTAGAACACCATAAAGAGCGCATTGTTTTTCAATGCGACATAGAAAGTCTCATCCGAAAGCAATTTTGCATAATTGCCGAAGCCAATCCAATTGGGCGAACCGATTCCATTCCATTCGGTGAAGCTGATACCGATTGCTGCGATAATGGGGCCGAGTACGAGAGCAAAATAAACCAGCAAACCAGGCAGAATATAAATGAGATTTCTGCTGGCGTTGGCATCAAGTGGTGAACGTTTCATGCACCATCTCATGAATATGCCAGGGGTCGACTGGCGCCTCTCTGGCCGTGATCAGGATTGACGTAGCGAAGTTTCCCGCCGCTGCATCCCATCAAATGGACCAGCGGCGGGATTGCTATGTTCCGTGGCAATCACTTGCTCTTCATATAGGCCGCATAATCCGCATCGAGCTTGCCGATCAGCTCTTCAGGCGTTTGTTTGTTCGCAAGCAGCAAGGGCGTATTTTCATCAAACGTCTTGAGCATGGTGGGGCTCGCCCAATCGGGATAATGCCCCAGTGCGTTATCATCGTTCAGCGATTTCCAGATCGCGATGCCCTCCTTCAGAAGCGGGGAAGCGTTAACCCCGGCATCTTCCGGAACGGGAGTTGCTGGCAGATAGCCGGCTCGGGCCCAGGTCACGGATGCGTCCTTGGAGACCATGTAATTGATGTATTCGCCGGCGAGATCCTTCATTTTGTCGCTCTTCGCCAGGCTGGTGATCGCCCAGGCAAGGTCGACCCCGCCGACCGAAAGCGGATGCTTGATACCGGCAGGCGCCGGGATCGGCATGAAATGGATATCCGGATTGTTCTGCATATCGCCGAAGTACCAGGTACCAGAAATCAAAAAGGCCCCTTGGCCGGCGACAAAAAGCTGAACCGCATCGTCACCCGAGATGCCCTGGTAACCATCGGAGAAATAGCCGTTTGTTGCCCATTTCTGAGCAAGTCTCACCGATTCCAGATTGCCTGGCGTATTCCAGGTTCCACCGCGGCCATAGATCAGGTCATCGAGCGCCTTTCGATCGGACGCATCGATATGCGCCTGACTGATCCCGGCCAGCATATGGAGCGCCAGGTGGCCCTTCGCAGTGCCTATGGTAAGCGGTGGGGTGCCTGCCGCCTTGACCTTATCGAGGGCTGCAAGGAAATCGTCGAAGTTCTTGATCGGCAGTTCGACTCCGGCGGCTTTCAAGACCTTTTCGTTGTAATAAAGACCGACGATTTCGGCGAGCGACGAGATACCGTAGGTCTCCCCGACACCGAACTCGCCCTTGCTCGACCATCGGTCGCGCGCAAGCAGACTATCGGACTGGTTTTTATCCCAGCCATATTTCTTGAGATAGGTATCGACAGGAACGAGAAGGTTTTCCTTCACCATCGCGCCCATGTCGCCGGCGCCCTGGTTAACTTTGGTCACTACTGGACCATCGCCGGATGAAACCGCAAGCTTTAGCGTAAGATTGAGATCCTGGAAGTCGCGTACCGTATGGTCGAGCTTAACATCAGGATGCGCCTTCTGGAAATTGGCGTTGAGCTCGGTCATCACGGCAGCCCGCGACTCCGAGTCATGGTCGTCCCAGACGGTAAGCGTCTCGGCAAAGACAGCCGTCGACATGCCGAGCCCGACGAACGTGGCGCCCGCCAAAATTCCTGCCTTCTTCAGCATTGATGCCATGTTGATGGAGATGAAATCGCTAAACATTGATTGGTTCCCTCTAGCTGCGTTTTGGCAGTTCCTATCGTTTCCAACCGGCCGGTCCTGCTGAGACGAGCCGAATGTCTTGCATCGTCAGGCCTTTACTGACCTGATGAATTTCCTTATCCTTTTCAAAAGATCAGCGGGCTTTCATCCCGCAGATGCAGTGCCTCAACCTTCCCAGTTTTACCGCTGCCTGATGTCAGCTCGCGCCGTGCAGCGGCCAGCAAATCGATGGTGCGATGCCTCCTAAGATCGACAATTATTTCATCCGTCCGGCGACCGAGAACGACGTTGACGCCCTCTTCCATATTTGTCTGGTGACGGCTGACGCGGGAGCCGATGCGAGTGCGCTTTACAGCAATCCGCGCCTTCCCGGTTACGTATGGGCGGTGCCCTATCTCAAATTCGCTCCGGAATTCGCGTTCGTTCTTGCCAGCTATGACCGGGTCGTCGGCTATATTGTCGGTACGCCGGATACCGCCGGCTTTGACAAAGCGCTCGGCAGAGATTGGTGGCCGGTTGTTCGCCGCGAGATCGCTAGTCTGGTACCCAGCACCGAAAAAGACGCCGATGTTCTGGAGCGAATAGCCAGTCCTCACAGCGGCACGCCGGGCCTTGAAGAAACCTACCCCGCGCATCTCCACATCAATATTCTGCCCGAAGCGCAATCGGGCGGATGGGGACGCCTGATGATCAAGACCATGCTCAATAAGCTTTCGAGCAACGGCGTGCCCGCGGTCCATCTTGGCGTCAGTCCCGCAAACGAACGTGCCAAGGGTTTCTACAGGCATCTCGGCTTCGAAGAACTCAGCCATGACGGGCACCTTGCCTTCGTTATGAAATTGGACCAGCCGGCAATCTGAACAGAAATCTTGCCGGCCTTCCTTCATTACCTATTCTCCGCGTTCGCCGCTTCCAGGCCATATTTGAGCACGACAGCCGCCGGCATCGCGCTCCACCCCTGCAGCAGGGAACCGCGTCCATAGGGTGGCGAGAAATATTCGACAGCGCCGGCCCAACCATTTGCCAGGCAGGTTTCCCACCAGCGTATAAGGGCATAGCGTGCGCCACCGAGACCGTGGCGTATTCTCTCTTCCGCATAGACACCGTCCCAATAGGGCCAATCGGATCCATTGTGATAGCGAAAGGGGAAAGCGGTTTTCGATCTCACGTCACTTGCCCGCTTGAACGGCGGATAGGCGCACAACATACCCCAATCGCCATAGGGCTGTCTGGTATTGTTTCGAGCCTCCAGGACCTCTTCCATGGCCTTGAGGAGGCCAGTGGCGCGTGTCTGCGAAATCGCCCCATAACGGGAGAGCGTCAGACTGTCGAGGACAAGATGATCCTCGACAAATCCATCAGGAGTAACGAAATCGGCGTAACCATTTCTGCTGGGGACAAAAAGCCTGTCCTCGATTTCGGCACGAGCGGAGGCCGCTACCTCGCGTGCCTTCTGCGCCAATGCGGGGTCATGTCCGGCTCCCAGCTTGGCCACGCCATCCAATGCACCGACGAAAAGGCCGAGATTGTAGGAGACGAGGCCCTCCCGGTAGACATTGTCCGCCCAATCCCTGTCGTTTCGCGGCTTCAGCGGCAATACGCTGCCGGGGCCTGCAAGAGCCAGATATCGTTCAACGATGGCGGTCACAAGCGGCCAGTGCCGCACCGCCTCCGCCATATCGCCCGCCGTTTCCACATAGTCGGCGAGGAAGAGGATGAAGAAAAGCGGGCTGTCAAAATGATCGCTCCACCAATCATCGGGACGATTGTGATGCTCCGGAGCAGCCTTCCCGCGATATTTCTCGGGATTTCGTGTGGCATCGAGAACGAAGTTCTGCCAGGCGCGCGATTGCGCCGGTCCGGTCAAAATCACACCGCTCGGCGCCTCTCCGTCAGGCTGGATTCCCTTGGCCAAAAGTCGAATTTCATCGCGTACCGCTTCCGGCGCAAGCTTCAGCAGCATTTGCATCGTCCAGTAGCCATCGCGATAATAGGTGCGTGCAGGCGCACTGTAGGCCTGACCCGCAGCCAGACCGGCAAACACGCCATTCTCGTCCAGCCGAATGCTGGAAAGTGCGGCGTGTGCTCCCTGCATCACCATGCTGCGCATTACGGGATCGGCCTTCGGCGTGAGGTCGCAGCGGGCTATATAACTCGCGGCTTCTGCGACGATAGCGTCGTTTGCGAGACCGAATGCAGCTTCTGCTTCCTCTATTGAGGCTCCGGCAGCAATACGGATATCGCCATCATCGACCTCGATGATCATCGCACCCCAACCGGTCACGACGATACGGCGATTATTGCGTTTGGTGAGCTTGGGCTTCGGACTATCCTTGTCACTCTCATGCCACCAAGCGCAGCGACGCGCCGGATAAACGCCCTCCAGGCGGGCATTGCGGATCAGAAGGATGGGCCTTGATTGGGCGACAAAGATGCCACCCGCTTCGGCAATAATCCTGTTCGGCCCATAAATGTAAGGTCCGGTAAGCCTGGAAAAACGTATGCGCCCTAGACGACCGCTTCCCCAAAGAGCGAGATCAAGATAGCCATCGGGATGCGCATCCGCCTGCAGCCGAGGCGCCATGATCGGCAGAATGACCGGGTGGCTGGTTGTGATTTCGCCGTGGGACGTGGGAGTCATCATGGCAAATCAAGCACCTTTCACCGCGCGGTGTCGGACATGGGATGACGTATGAAAATCAGGCGGCAATACCAAGCAATCTTGCCGAAATGGAGCGCTATAAAGTCCGCGGCATAGGCGAAAGGAGCTCTCTCATCCGTTGGCCTCGCTTTCATGACCCCTCCGCAATTTGCTTAGTCACTGGGGAAGTCTACAAATCACGCGCCGAATTTGTCAATGATATGGACAAATTAAATGATTTCGCCCAGCCAACCGACTGAGATTTACTTGCTTTTTGTTCATTTTCCCTGGAATTTGACATTGCCGCAGCACGACATGGATGAATTAGGAAAAGGTCCCGAACTAATTAGAGGTAGAATGCGAGACCGCCATCATGCCTAACGCGCCACAGACACCGATCGCGCGAAAAATCTCGACGAACTCTGTCATTCGGACCATCCTTGCCAAAGGCCCTATTTCCCGCGCGGATATTGCCAAGCAAACCGGCTTATCAAAGCAAACCATTTCCGACGTCGTTCGCAGTTTGGAGAGCAACGGGTGGCTGAAGCCGACCGGATATACCGATGGGCGTTTGGGGCGAACGGCAATAACCTATGAGCTCGATGCGAGCGCGGGCTTTGCCGCCTCCATTGATCTTGGCGGAACCAAGATTGCCGCCATCATCTGCGATCTCGTCGGAAATGTCGTCGCCGAAACGAAGGTGCCGACGAACGCACGCGGCGGGCTCCACCTGGTCGATCAATTCCAGGCCATTATTGAGGATCTTGCCCACAGCGCCGGTATTGATCTTTCCAAATTGCGCATCATCGTGCTGGCGACGCCAGGCATACTTGACCCGGCCACCGGACATATCAACGTTGCACCGAACATCCCGGGTGTGGAAACGATCGACTTGCGCCGGCTCCTGAGTGACAGGATGGCAACCCCGGTTATCATCGAAAATGACGTCAATCTTGCTGCGCAAGGAGAACGATGGCGAGGGCACGGCTCCACGTCGGATAATTTTGCCTTCGTGGCACTCGGAACCGGTATCGGGATGGGCATCATTGCAAATGGTCGCCTCATGCGCGGCGCGCGGGGCGGCGCCGGCGAGATAGCCTATCTGCCTCTCGGCGGGGAGCCATTTGATCCAGACGGCTTTACACTTGGAACGCTGGAAAGCGCCGTGGGCAGCGCGGCAATGGTGCGGCGCTATTGCGGATATGGTGGGCAAGGCAAGGCAACGGTAGCGGATCTTTTTTCGGCGCTGGTGGCCGGCGAACCGGCCGCTATCGCGGTCATCGAAGAAACGTCGCGATTGATTGCGCTTGCCATTGCCGCAATCGGCGCAACTCTCGACCCCGAATTGGTGATCATGGGCGGCAGTATCGGCGCGCGGCCCGAACTTGTCGAAGCTATCAGCAGATATCTACCACGTTGCACACCCTACCCGCCGCGCATCGAAATCAGTCGGTTTGGCAATCGGGCGGCACTCATCGGTGGCATCAGCATTGCCGTCGAGCACATGCACCACGAGTTGTTCGGTGTCGATTTGCAAGATCCGTGAAATAGACATCTATCGCTCGGATGACGCGGAAAAACTGTCGATTGCAACCGTGTCTACGGATCGCTGACGACGCCTCAGGCCTCGGCAGCGTGATACCCTCCGGAGATGGTCACCGGTTTGCCGCTTTGCAATCTCGATTTCCCTATGCCACCGGGCTATCTTCCAAGGCCAGAAAGCCTCCCGATTGCCGTCGCCACAATCTTGCATAAAGGCCATCTTTGGCGATCAGCTCCTCATGCCTCCCCTCCTCGACGATCCGGCCCTCGTCGAGCACGATGAGCCGGTCGAGTTCCGCGATCGTTGAAAGACGATGCGCGATGGCAAGCACTGTCTTGTCGCGCATCAGGCGATGAAGTTGGCCCTGGATCACCGCCTCCACCTCTGAATCGAGGGCGGAAGTCGCTTCGTCGAGCACGAGGATAGGAGCATCCTTGAGCAAGACGCGAGCAATGGTGATGCGCTGGCGCTGGCCGCCGGAGAGCTTGACGCCGCGCTCGCCTACGCGCGAGTCATAGCCGGCACGCCCTTCCTGGTCGGAAAGTCCTATGATGAAATCATGGGCGGCCGCCTGCTGGGCCGCGGTCTCGATTTCTTCTCGTCCGACCCCCGTGCGGCCATAGGCGATGTTTTCATGAATTGAGCGATGAAGCAGCGAATTATCTTGCGTTACCACGCCGACATGCCGCCGCAGGCTGTCCTGGGTAACGCCTGCGATGTCCTGACCATCGATGAGGATTCGGCCGGACTGGATCGGATAGAGACGCAGCAAAAGATTGACCAGCGTCGATTTGCCGGCGCCGGAGGGACCGACAATGCCGATCTTTTCACCGGGACGAATGACGAGCGACAGATCGGTAAAGACGGGCCTGGCGCCGCCATAGCGGAAATGAACGTGATCGAAGACGATCTCGCCTCTGGGAACCGCCAATGTGCCGGCGTCAGGCGCATCAAGGAGATCATGCGGCTTTGCAATGGTCAGCATGCTCTCCTGCACGGTACCGATATTGTCGAAAACATCGCGGATCAGGTACATCAGCCAGCCCGACATCTGGACAAGCCGCAACACCAAGGTGATGGCTGCCGCCCCAGCGCCGGCGGTCATGGCCCCGTGGCTCCACAAATATAGTGTCAAACCGGCAGTGATGACGATCAGAACGCTATTGAGGATCTGAAGCACGAGGCTGGCACCGAGGATCAACCGCATCAGGTCGAGGAAACTATCGTTCCAGCGTTTCAGAGAGTCCCGAACGGCGGTACGCTCGAGATCGCCGCGGGCAAAGAGCTTCACGGTGAGAATATTCGTATAGGAGTCGACGATGCGGCCGGTGGTCGATGAGCGGCCGAGGGAATTGGCCTCCGAACGTTTCAGAGCTCGCGGGACGAAATATCTGAGAAGCACCGCATAGGCTACCAGCCAGACGATAACCGGCAGCATCAACCAGACATTGACGGAGCCGAAGAAGCCGATCGTGACCGAGGCGAAGATCAGAGCGTACCATAGGTCGCCGATCACGGCGATGATAGCCGAACGGATGGATTGTCCCGCCTGGATGACGCGTGCCGAAAGCCTGCCTGCGAAATCATTCTGGAAATAGCTCAGCGAATGGCCGAGCGTATAGATGTGATTGCGCCAGCGGATCTGATTGGTAAGCGGCGGCACCACGATCTGGTTGGTAACCACCTGCGTCACGAAAAACAGGATCGGCCGCAGCACCAGAATGACGAAGGCAGCGCCCGCAAGCGGCCAGCCATAATCCTGAAACACCGACTGTGGCGAGTGCTTGTTGAGCAGGTCGACAAACCAGCCGACCATCAAATAAATAGCCGCTTCTATACCGCTGAAGGCGAGCTCGATCAGCATGATGGCGACGAGCCATCCTTTGACCACCTTGAGATGATGCCACATGAAACGCCATACGCCCGTTGGCGGCGTCTCGTCCTCGTTGAACGGGGCGAAAATATCGATGCGGCTTTCCAGGAAGTGAAACAGGCGAGCAAACATCAAAATAAGACCTTGGCTGAAGACATCATCGGCTGAAAGCCGGCGAATTTGGGGAGAAGGTCTGGCACGGGCCGATTTATGGCACGCCAACCGACAGGAACACCCCGTTCGTTGTCCGCGTTGAGCGTCCGCATGTAGGCATCGATCACCTCATTCGGTGACGTTTTCTCAAATCGGCGATAAGACGCCGCGTGTTCACGGCATTCGCAGGCACCGGGAAATTTCTGCCAACAGGCACAAACCGCCGGTCAGAACTCTCTACGATATCTAATAATTCAGGCAAAACGACAACGGAGCGAAAGACGGTTAGGGCTATTTATACGCTGATGCCGTACCGCGATTCGCGCTTCACTTGTGATAAAGACCTAGCCGGACGATCGGCCAGAAGCAAGTTACAAATCCCATAGCCGAGCAGTAACGGCCGAAGCCGCATCGTGCTTGGGCTTACGTTGCACACGCGGAGACGCGCATGCAGCTGACAGCGAATAGGACAGGCTTCTAAATAGCGCCAGTTCAGCGCGAAGACATAGGCAAACAACCGAGCGGGTGCGGAGCAGGCCTCAGCCAGCTTGCCACTTAGCATGCAAGCAGAGGCGCTCCCATCACCCATTCGCTTCCGGCCTAGTCAGCCACGGCGTTGACGACACGGCAGAGATTGTCGCTCATGTTGGGGGCAACCTGCCCCTGCGGCACCATGAAAACCGCATCGACGCGACTGCCCTTGCCGGTTTTGCGGACGACGACGCGCAATGTCTGCGGGCGACCTGAGCCGGACGTCTCCTGCTGTGCCGTCAGCGTGCCGAGTTGCTTCTCGACATTCACATCCACAAAGCCTTCCGCAAGAACGGCTCTCGATACTTTGTCGAAGGCCGCGGCGGGGCTAACGGAGGGAAACTCCATCCAGGTCTTGTAGGTCACACCGGTGACGAGGGGAACGCCGCTGCTTTGATAATGCTGCGAACATACGCTGGCAGCTGCGGGCGTGAATGAAAGGGCGACGAAGGCAGAAGCACAGATGACCTTACGCAAGGTGAGTTTCCTCTTTTGACGAATATACTGATAGATACTTTCTTGATGACTTATGCCGCGGCAACGACCGAGCCTTGCGACTGCGCAGCGATCTGTCAGTCGATTCCGGATAGCGTTGGAAGACTTGAGCCTTCGACGTTCGGGATCGAATGGCGTGTCGCGTCGTGATCGCCGCGGCTTGGATAAATAGGAGGCAAGCTCAATGGTATGCCACTCGTTCACGCATTGCTACAGATGGACGCCGCTATCGGGGCTTGTGAGGTTGATCGCGGCTCCTGACTGATTTCCATTCCAGTTCGGGAACATAACAGCAAAGCCCGATCGAGCAACAATAACGACCCGATCATCGGGTGCAAGATCGTCCATAACAGGTGCACATGAGTTTGGAATTGCATAAATCCCCCGGCGTCGGCCGTGATATCGGCTAGTGAACCATGGCTGGAAAGCCGAGCGGTCGAGAAGTCCGAGTGTCATCGGCCCAACATCGTTCAAGACATGCTGGCCAGCGTCGGGTTTGCTCATGTCCATTTCGAGTACCCGTTGGTACATCTTATGCTCGCGCAAACGCAATTAACGGCCCGGCACGCCAAAGGGCAATGTCCAGCCAGAAGGACCGTTCGCCGGCTTTTCGCGGGTATGGAAACCAATCGTTTCTGAAGCGACGGTCGAGTGGGAAATGTTTTCCAGCGTCTCGCCCGGAGTGTGGCCGAATTCGGCCTTGAACAGCCGGTAGAAGTACTTCTCGTTCGAGAAACCATGTCTCCACGCAAGCTCAGCTATGTGGAGCTTTGGTCCGCTTGGATTTGCCAGCATCTGATAGGCCTTGAGCAAGCGCTTGCGCTGTATCTGCCGCATGATGCCGCCATTGCCCTCGAACAAATGGTAAAGCTTCGCACGCGAAACCCCGACATCGTGGCAAATCCGATCGGGCGTCAGGTCGGGTTCGAGCAGATGCGCATCAAGATACCGCAAGATACGCCCCAGTAATAGTTCGCGAAGCGGTCCGGCTGCTTCCTGCATCGCCTCGGATGCCGACGACACCGCGGCAGTCAAAAGCTGCAGCGTCGATTGCACCACATAGGGGATCTCCCCTGGTCGCAACCTATTGAAATTGTTCAGCAGCGAAACGAGATGATCGGTCAGAAGCCGGGCAACGCCCGTTGAGAGGGTATGGCCGTGCAGGAGCGCTGTTCGGTTCGGCAATAAATCCCTTGGAACGGCGATGGAAATCGTGTTGTCTGCCTCGACCAGGCAGTCGTTAACCTGAGCGGCATCCAATATGAACAAGTCGCCCGCCCTCTTGACCGACGACGCATCCGCCGATCGAAAGGCAAAACGGCCGCTCAGAATTGAGGTAAATCGGTAAAAATCATAGCCGTCGGTTCGGATGCGTCGCTCGGATCTCAGAACCTCGTAAGCCGGGAGCGGGCCTTGGCGAAGCAGCCGTCTGCCGGAGAGGATGAGCGGACCGAGCGCCGCGCCGGTGGCCTCCGCATCGAACGGGCCGGACTCAGGTTCCTGCATTCTGCAGTCGCAATGATTATCCTTAACCCAAGTGTGAAATCGGTCTTTCTCGGGGAAGTTAAGTGTCGAGAAATTATAGATTAAATCGGATGACGTCTGTGCCATAACTACAACCCCGGCCCCTCCGGCCCGAGGCATACATAGGTGAACCATAGCTTGTGGCAATAGGCGTCTAGACGTATTAAGTGTCTATTTGAGTGACGCTATCAGGGATTCGATAGGTCGCCGTCGGTATCTGGATCAATCGAAAATATGACGGGCAATGATCAGCCTCATGATCTCGTTGGTGCCTTCGAGGATCTGGTGCACTCGCAGGTCGCGGACGATCTTCTCGATGCCGTAATCTTCCAGGTAGCCGTAGCCACCATGCAATTGCAGCGCCGCATTGGCCACATCGAAGCTAGTGTCCGTCACGAACCGTTTGGCCATGGCACAGAATTTGGATGCGTCCGGGGAGCTGGCGTCGAGCTTCCAGGCAGCCTGATATAACAAGGTCCTTGCGGCCTGAAGCTCGGTTTCCATGTCCGCCACTTTGAACTGAAGGGCTTGAAAACTGCTCAATGCGGCACCGAATGCGCGGCGTTCACGCATGTGGAGAACCGCCTTATCAAGGGCAAACTGAGCGCCGCCGAGTGCGCAGGCGGCGATGTTCAACCGTCCGCCATCCAGAGCCTTCATAGCATAGCGGAACCCCGCTCCGATCTCACCAAGCCGATTTTCGAATGGAACTTGGCAAGCGTCGAAATGAACCTGCGCCGTCGGTTGGGCGCGCCAGCCCATCTTTCGCTCGAAGGCGCCGAAACTCATACCCTCGCTGCCACTCGGAACCACGAGTGTTGAAATACCCTTTGCCCCTTCACCGCTTGTCCTGCACATGACGATATAAAGATCGGAATAGTTGCCGCCGGAAATGAACGCCTTTGTCCCGTCAAGGACATAATGATCGTCCACGACGCGTGCGGTCGTGCGCAATGCTGCGGCATCGGAACCGGAACCGGGCTCCGTGAGGCAGTAGGATGCCACCTTGCGGAAGGCGCAGAGATCGGGAAGCCATGTCGATTTCATCGTATCCGATCCGAACGTATCGATCATCCAGGCGCACATGTTGTGGATCGAAACGAAGGCCGCCACGGACGGGCAGGCATGCGACAGCGCTTCGAAGATCAGCACCGCATCCTGCCGAGACAGGCCAGAGCCGCCGAACTCCTCCGAAACGTAAATTCCGCCGAATCCCAAAGCGCCGATCTCTTCCAGCATACCCCTTGGAATAGTGCCCTCATGTTCCCAGGCCGCGGCGTGAGGCGCGATGCGTTCCGCGGCAAAAGAGGCGGCCAAGTCGAAGATCGCCTGTTGTTCGGCAGTTAGAGAGAAATCCACGATACGCTCCGCAATTCGGCAGGAATGAAATCGTGCCGAGCATGCATCGCTTCTTGAGCTCTGACAACGGTGAGATCGATGAGCGCTCAATACGAGGCGGAGAGCACGCGGATCGCCCTTGCCTCGCCCGAGTGCGGCACATCGATCGTGCCGGGCATCGCGGCCGGGCAGAATGTCGAAAGCCGCGTCCGTGTCGTGCTGCTTCATAATCTCAACGCCCGGCGGGCTCGCGGAATCATTACAAGCCTGGGCTATATGCTGCAGCAGCGCTATGCCGAACAGCTTATCGCCCTCATCCGAACCTATCTGCGCGGTAAAGGTTGAGTTTTATTCCGTCTGTATCCAAACGGCCTTGGTTTCGAGATATTCGTGCAGGTGCTCAATGCCCCCTTCGCGCCCGTAGCCCGACATCTTCATGCCGCCGAAGGGCACGGCCGGGTCGAGCGCATGATACATGTTCACCCAGACCGATCCGGCCTTGATGCGGCGCACCAGCTTGTGCGCCATTCCGAGATTTTGGGTGAAGACGCCAGCCGCAAGTCCATAGGGCGATGCATTGGCGCGCTCGACGGCTTCCTCGATCGTATCGAAGGGCATCGCTGAAATGACTGGCCCGAAGATCTCCTCGCGGGCGATCCTCATCTCGTCCTTGACGTTACCGAATACAGTCGGGGCGATGAAGTTTCCCTTGTCGTAGAGCGCGCCCGAAAGGCGCATGCCGCCCGCGACCAGGGCCGCGCCTTCGCTCTGCCCGGATGCGATGAAGCTCTCGACGACCTGCGCCTGGCGAGCCGAAATCAGCGGTCCGATATCGGTATCGGCTTCGATCCCGTGGCCGATCCGCAGCGAGCGGGCAAATTCGCCGACCTTGGCGACGAATTCTTCGTGGATCTCGCGCGCCACGAACAAGCGCGAGCCGGCGATGCAGATCTGCCCCGAATGCGCAAAGACTGCCATGGCGGCGACGGGCACGGCCCGGTCTATGTCCGCATCACGGCAGACGATCACCGGCGACTTACCGCCGAGCTCGAGCGAAACCCGTTTTAAGTTGCCGACCGCGGCACGAGCGATCGATTGCCCGGTGGCGGTGGACCCCGTGAAGACGATTTTGTTGACATCGGGATGTTCGGCCAGCCGGGCGCCGGCGACCGATCCCTTGCCGGTGACGATATTGACCACGCCGTCCGGCACGCCCGCCTCTTGCATGAGTTTGGCAATCAATAACGGAGTGAGCGGCGCATCTTCCGAGGGTTTCAATACCACCGTGCAGCCCGTCGCCAGCGCTGGGGCGATCTTCCAGATCGATGCGGCGGTGGGCGCGTTCCAGGGGATGATCGCACCGACAACCCCGATCGGCTCCCGACGGGTGAAGGTGACGATCTCGCCGGGTATCGAATTGTCGATCACCTCGCCATGAAGGGCGGTCGCCATGCCGGCATAAAACCGCAGCATGCCGATAACCCGTCGTTTGTTGGCGAGCGTGCGCATAATTGGCATGCCCATGTTCAGCGTGTCGGAAACCGAAAGGCGTTCCCAGTTTGCTTCGAATAAATCGGCAATTTTCAGGAGCAGCGTCTGGCGCTCATAGGGCGAGAACCTGGACCACGGCCCTTCGAGAGCCCGTCGCGCCGCGGCAACGGCGAGATCAATATCGGCGGGCGCGGCCAGCGGAACTGTCGCAAGGACCGCGCCGGTAGCCGGATTGTAGGTCTCGCTGACTTCGCCGGATTGGGCGGCAACCCATTGGCCGCCGATGAACATTGGCCGAAAGCCGCCGTCGTAAAGCTCGGCCGCCATTTGCTTGGCGTCGAAAGTCAATGTCATGGCGCGGCCTCCCAGCTTCATTCTGTCGTCGATATTCGCTATCAGACGGTCACAATACAAATAAAGAAAGCTAAAAAAGCGTTCAGATAATCGGACTGTGAAATCGCTCCGAGTTATCCGATGCTGGAGCAAATGGAGGAGCTTAATATGCGTCTTGTGGGAAAAGTGGCGATCGTCACGGGTGGCGGGTCGGGTTTCGGCGAAGGGATCGTCCGGAAATTCGTCGAGGAAGGCGCGCGGGTCGTGCTTGTCGATCGTGACCTTGCGGCAGCAGAGCGGGTGGCGGCGCAGCACGAAGGATCGGTCGCACCGCTTGCCGGTGATGTCGCCACGCTCGACAGCCTCGCCGCCGCAAGGGATCTTGCGCTGTCGCAGTTCGGCGGTCTGCACATCCTCGTCAACAATGCCGGTGTCGGACAGCCGCCGATGCCGATGGAGGATATGGATGAAGGCCTGTTCGAGCGCATCTTCAATGTCAACATCCGCTCGATCTACAACGGTGCGCGCGCGGTGCTGCCGCATTTCAAGGCCGAGCGGCACGGCGCCATTTTGAACATTGCCTCTACCGGTGGGGTCTCCCCTCGCCCCAACCTCACCTGGTACAATGCCTCGAAGGGATGGGGCATCGCCGCCACCCGCGCGATGGCCGTGGAGCTTGCTCCCTTCGGAATTCGCGTCAACGCCATCAATCCCGTCGCCGGCGATACGCCACTGCTCTCAACCTTCATCGGCTCCGACAGCGACGAAAGCCGGGCGCGGATCGTCGCCACCATTCCGATCGGGCGGCTTTCGACACCGGCGGACATGGGCAACGCCGCCGCTTTCCTCTGCTCGGACGAAGCGAGCATGATTACCGGCGTCGATCTCAATGTCGATGGCGGCAAGTGCATCTGAAGAGGCGGGCAAGCCCATCAGCACGGCGACTTGCTGTAAACAAGGGTCCTCCCGCTGAGCGAATTGAGTTTGTTCTTGCGCTGTCCCTTGGATGGTCTAAGTCATGTGGTCGTGGCGGCGAGCGACGTCGGCCTAATCGAATTCGACTATCGAAGGTAATTCAATGAGCGGACAACTTTCTCTTCCCCGTGATCGGATTTCAGTCCTTCTGCTGGAAGGGATCAGTCAGAGCGCGGTGGACTATTTTGCCTCATCGGGCTACGTCAATCTCACGCATTTGCCGAAGGCCCTCGACGACAAGGATCTCAAGAACCATATCGCCGAAGCACACATCATCGGCATTCGTTCGCGCACGCAGCTGACAGAAGAGATTTTCAGCTCCGCCAAGAAGCTCATGGCGGTCGGCTGCTTTTCCGTGGGGACGAATCAGGTCGATCTGGATGCGGCCCGTCGGCGCGGGATACCTGTATTCAACGCTCCTTATTCGAATACCCGCTCGGTCGCCGAACTCGTCATCGGTGAAATCATCATGCTGACGAGGCGGATCTTCCCGCGTTCGACTTCCGCTCATGCGGGCGGATGGGACAAATCCGCCGAAGGCAGTCGCGAGACGCGTGGCAAAACGCTTGGCATCGTCGGCTACGGCAATATCGGCTCGCAGCTGAGCGTCCTTGCCGAAAGCATGGGTATGAACGTTCGCTATTTCGATCCGTCGGACAAGCTTCGCCACGGCAATTCAGAATCCATGGCTTCGCTCGGCGAACTGCTGGAAATCTCGGATTTCGTGACGATGCACGTCCCCGAAACCAGTTCGACCCAGAACATGATCACCGAGGCAGAGCTGCGCAGAATGAAGAAGGGCGCCTTCTTCATCAACAATTCCCGCGGCACCGTGGTCGATCTTGACGCTCTGGCAAAGGTTTTGAAAGAGGGGCATCTCGCAGGCGCGGCGGTCGACGTATTCCCGAAGGAACCGGCATCGAACAAGGAGCGCTTCGAAACGCCGCTGCAGGGGTTGGATAATGTGATCCTGACGCCGCATATCGGCGGATCGACCGAAGAAGCCCAGGAGCGGATCGGAAGGGAAGTTTCCAGGAAGCTTGTGGAATACTCCGATATCGGCTCGACGCTGGGCGCGGTCAATTTCCCGCAGGTTCAATTGCCGCCACGTCCAAACGGCACGCGCTTCATCCATGTTCACGAAAATCGCCCGGGGATCCTTAACAGCCTGAATACGATCTTTTCATCGCGTGGGTTGAATATCGTCGGCGAGTTCCTGCAGACCCACGGCGACACGGGCTACGTGGTTATTGAAGTGGAAGGCGTCGGCCAAACGGCGAATGAAATACTCGACACGCTCCGCCAGATCCCCGGAACGATAAGAGCTCGATTGGTTTACTGACGCCTTTTATTGACACCCATGGGCGATCGGCATTCTCCAGCTATCCCTCGCTTGATCGCCAGATGACGCCGCTAACTGCCTTAACCCACACGCCGTGCGTGCATAGGCAGGCGACACCATGGGACTTGAACAGCTCGTCTTGACAAAGCTGCGCTTTAAAATACTTCCCTTGCGTTCATCCGTATAGGCTATACAACGCAAGCGAGGAATTTTAATGAAAAGTGCAGCTTTGTTCGCCACCGCATTCATCGGTGCCCTCATCACAGGCGCTGCCTCACATGCAGGCGAACCTTCCGGTAAGGGATCTTTCGAGATACTGGTCGCGCCGGAGCAGGTTTTCAATTTGAAAGCAAAGGCTTGGAAACCGGTCCCAAACGAAGATAGTTTTGCGCTGACGCACGATGGCGAATTCTTTCTCACCGTCGCAAAACGCAAAGACGGCATGCTGATGTTGCTTGTACGCCAGCCCAGCACCGAAAAGCAGGGGCAGCCCTTCTACGCGGGATATTATCTTAAATGCGGTGTGATGGCTGATGTGCCGGTCTTCCCGCAAAATGCGGCTGAGCTGAAGAGCGAGCTCGCCAATCCGCAAGCAGATAGTGAGGAGGCTCGAATCGGGTTTGGCCCAGGCAGCGGCATGCATGACCTTTACACTCTCGTTT
The DNA here is from genome assembly GCF_014194925.1 of Rhizobium sp. BK491. Lineage (NCBI taxonomy): Bacteria > Pseudomonadati > Pseudomonadota > Alphaproteobacteria > Hyphomicrobiales > Rhizobiaceae > Rhizobium > Rhizobium sp. BK491. Next base: position 475,405 of record NZ_JACIAR010000004.1, on the reverse strand, counting down.
GCCGGTCTTGAGAGCATTTGCAGGGCTGCCGCGACATCGGCAGTCCTGGCCTCTGCCATCTAGCGCAGCAGACCTTGACCCCCGTCCACCCAGATGGGCGAGCCGGTTATATGACGGGCCTTATCGGACGCCAGGAAAGCGATCACCTCGGCCACATCTTCGCTTCGGCCCGGCCGACCACCGGTAATCGGCACCTGGCCCTCAGGCCAGATGACGGGGATCAATGTTTCCTCGCGTTTGCGCAGGCTGGTATTCGCATCGATATTGGTTTCGATTTCACCGGGACAGACCGCATTGATGCGTATGTGATGGCGGGCCAGTTCGAGAGCCAGCTGCTGCACCATGGCGACCTGCCCCGCTTTGGTGGCGGTATAGGCCGTCGCGCCTGGGGTCGTGAACGTCCTCGTTCCGTTGATGGAGGAGACGACGATGATCGAGCCGCCGCCCGAGTGCTTCAGCTCCGGCACCGTCGCGCGGATGGTCAGAAAAGTTCCGGTCAGATTGATCGAAATGGTGTCATTCCATTCCGATAGGCTCAGATCGTCGATCGGCGCCCAGACTCCGTTGATGCCGGCATTGGCAACTACGACATCCAGCCGGCCGAAGCGCGCGACAAGCTCTTTCACGGCTGCCGATATCTGACGTTCATCCGAAATGTCGGCGAGGAGGATGGCCGCCTGCCCGCCCCTGACGGAAATCTCATCAAATGTCGAGGAAATCTCTTCCTGCGTGCGTCCCAGCACACCAATTGCAAAACCATCCTTCGCAAGCGCCAATGCAGTCGCTCTTCCAATCCCCGAGCCAGCTCCGGTGACGAGGGCGACGGCAAAACTCATTGACGAACCTCCAGCGGACCTAAACTTACGTGTGACGACGGCGACAGCAGCGCCAGAGAATGAAATCTTCTTGCTCGCATCCTTGCTCGCCGTTGAGCTGCTGAAACGCGCGGATCTATCGTATGTTCCGGAATAATTGGCACTCAGGGACGTCGCCCTCAGAAGCTCCTTCAATACGACGAAGCGCGGTCTGAGTGTACCTGACGCGGAGAGTATATCGCCGATTTAACCCGAGCATGCTGCCGCAAATTTCCAGTTCGAGCCTCCGGAATATGTGCGGCTACAACTATGGAGTAATTTAGAATTATATGTCCCATATCTGTGGCGGTATTTGTCGGACTATCGGACGAATATCCAACAGGATTAACCGTTTTGTCAGCTTGGTTATAGATTTTGAAAGAACAGCGCCAAGATGCGACGAGCAGGATGCTCCCTCTCTGTAATGCCCCCATTATCCAGAGCAGGTCATCGCTGGCACTTGCCCCTCTTCAATCGTCCTAGCGGTTGCCGACCCTTTCGAGAGCGAAACAAGCCATGTCATTTCTCCAGAACGCCAAGATCAAGACGAAAGTCCTGACGATCTTAATCCCGATCTGCCTGATCGGGATCGCCGGTGTCCTCGTCGTCTCGAACCAGTTCAGGGACACGGTTGGCACCTACTCGAATTTTATCGCCAAGGATGAAACGGCGGCGGTCGAGATGTCGAGAGCCAGCCAGCGCGTGACCGCCATGAGTTACAACGCCTACCAGATCCTGCAATATACCGCTAAGGACCCGCAGATGGCGGCGTTCTCTAGGGACTATCAGGAGAACAAGCAAGTACTTCTGCAGCGTTTCGCAAACGCCAGGCAGTTGGTTCCGACAGAAGCAGATACAATCGACAAGCTCGTCGCAAGGGCAAATGACATCATCGCTCTTACAGACCAAGCCGTCAAAGCCGGCCTGATAGACGATAACAATAGCGCCGCCACGCTCTTGAAGCAGGTAGATCCGATGATCAATGACGAGGTCGTTTCGATTCGTCAGTGGCTCGACGCGTTCAACAAATCCCTCAACGACAAGAGCAACATGTTGGCAGAAGAGGCAAGCAGCACCATCGACGACGCTTTGATCGCGCTCGGCCTTCTCTTTGCCGCCACCATTGCAATCGCTATTCTCGTTTCAGCACGCGGCATCGCCGCCCCCATCGAACGTCTGCGGGCGCGCATGGTTTCGCTTGCGGATGGCAATACCGACGAGCCTGTTTCAGGGATCGAGCGCAAGGACGAAGTCGGCCAGATGGCCGCGGCCGTCGCAGTCTTCCGCGACAGTGCCATTGAGCGTCTGCGCCTGGAGCAGGAAGCCGACGCCAATCGCAGCCTCTCCGAAAAGGAAAGGCTGGAGCGCGAAGCGCAGAAGGCCAAGGATGCCGCCGACGCGCAGTTTGCAGTCGACAGTCTGGCACAGGGCCTGGGAGAGCTCTCGAACGGCAACCTGACCTATCGCCTGGAACAACCCTTCGTCGCGAATCTCGATCGTCTGAGAATGGATTTCAACGCCTCGATGACGAAGGTCGAGGAGACCCTTGTCGCGGTCGGTCAGGGTGGTCAGGCCATCGCCGCCGGCGCCAATCAGATCCGCTCGGCAGCCGACGACCTCTCCAAACGCACCGAGCAGCAGGCGGCCTCGATCGAGGAGACGGCGGCGGCACTCGAGGAGATCACCACGACGGTCAAGGATTCTACCCGGCGTGCAGAAGAGGCAAGTTCGCTGGTCGGACGCGCGCGCATCGGCGCCGAAAAATCCGGCGAAGTCATGCAGGACGCGATTGCCGCAATGGAAGCAATCTCGAAATCCTCGGGTGAAATTTCCAACATCATCGGCGTCATCGACGATATTGCCTTCCAGACGAACCTGCTGGCGCTCAATGCCGGCGTCGAGGCGGCGCGTGCCGGTGACGCCGGCAAGGGCTTTGCCGTCGTTGCGCAGGAAGTCCGCGAACTCGCTCAGCGCTCCGCCACGGCGGCTTAGGAGATCAAGGCGCTCATTTCCACATCCGGCCAGCAGGTCGGCAGCGGCGTCGATCTCGTCACGAGAACGGGGCAATCGCTGCAGCAGATCGTCAAGGAGGTGGAGGAAATCGACCGCAATGTACGGGCGATCGTCGAAGCCGCCCGCGAACAGGCGACCGGCCTGCAGGAGATCAATACGGCCGTCAACAGCATCGACCAGGGAACGCAGCAGAATGCGGCCATGGTCGAGGAATCGACGGCTGCCAGCTACAGCCTCGCCAAGGAGGTGACGGCGCTGAACGAAATTCTCGGTCAGTTCAATCTGCAGAAGGGGCGCTCGCATGCAAGACCGGTTGCAGCCACCGAGCGCTCCAGCCCTGCCGCATCGCCGGCACGCTCGCTGCGAGCCAAGATTGCTGGCGCATTCGGAGGCTCCGGCGCTGCCACTGCGGCGTCGCCGTCCTGGGAAGAGTTTTGACCTGGCGCGCTTCGGCCCATCCTTGAAATATTGCCGGATTTAAAATTGAAGGTCGCGGGAAGGTGCGAGTTTCCTTCCCGCCGCCATGACTGGTCGCCGATCAGGCAACCTCTTCCGATAGCTTTTCAAAGATCGGCTTCAGCCGTCGATGGCGTCCGAGCGGCGGATGCTCGATTTCGACCAGGCGTCCCGATTTTTTCTGCCGTTTTAGCCACTCACGCAGTGTTTCGGCGCTCGTGTGGTCAAGATAATGCAGGCGAGCGCCGGCAATCCTGATCTTGCGACCCTCTGGAAGCGTTTCCAGCGTGTTGAGCAGGGCGGGAACATCCTTGCATGTCGCCACGCCGACGAGGTCGAGATGGATAGTTTCATCATCCTCCAATCTGTCGATGGCGAGCTTGCGCCGCAGATAGGGAAGGATTTCCAATATGGACAGTGCAAGGCCGAGCGCCACGCCGACGAGCAGGTCCTGAAGCACCACCATGGCCACCGTCGCGGTCCATATCCCGACGGGAACCCAGCCGTGATGATCGAAGAGGTGGCGGACATGATGGAGACTGATCAGCCGCCATCCCGTCACCAGCAGCACTGCGGCAAGCGCCGTCAGCGGCACCATTGCAAGGAGCTGCGGCAGAAATGCCACTAGCCCAAGGATCCAAACACCATGCAGTACGGCAGATGCCCGGGTACGCGCGCCTGCCTGAATATTGGCGGACGACCTGACGATGACACCCGTGATCGGCAGTGCACCAAGCAGACCACAAAGCCCATTGCCGATACCTTGCGCAAACAGCTCCTTGTTGAAGCGAGTCCGCACGCCATCATGCATGCGATCGACGGCGGCGGAAGACAATAGCGTTTCCGCGCTGGCGATCACGGCGATGACCAACGTCGCCAAGATGATACCGGGCTCGGCCATTCTAGCAAAACTCTCGAGCGTCGGCAGCGAAATGCTGTCGATGAGAGAAGACGGCACTTCCACCCTGGCGATCGGCAGCTTCATCCCGGCCGTCAATATCGTGCCGGTAGCAACCCCCACCAGAGCACCGGGCACCAGCATCAATGGCTTCGGCCTGAACTTCTCCCAGGCGACCATGGCGAGCAAGGAGATCAAGCCTACTAGGAGAGCAACCGATTCCTGGGTGAGTCCCGCGCCCCATACGCGGCCAAGGGTCTGCTCCATGGCAGTCACGTTTTCGATGCCGCCGGCAGCAGGTCTTGCCCCCATCAGCACATGGACCTGGCCAAGGATGATGAGGATGCCGATCCCGGCGAGCATGCCGTGGACCACCGCAGGCGAAATTGCCCGAAACCACGATCCGATCTTCAGGAATCCGGCAATAACCTGCAGCAATCCCGCCACGATGAGGACCGGCCCGAGCATGGCAACGCCATGTTGTTCGACGAAGCCGAAGACGATCACGGCCAGTCCCGCCGCCGGCCCTGACACCTGAAGTGGAGATCCGGCCAAAAGGCCGACGACAATGCCCCCGACAATGCCTGAAATAAGACCCATGGCCACCGGAACGCCTGACGCCACGGCAATCCCGAGGCAAAGCGGTATCGCGACGAGAAACACGACAAGCGACGATGCGAAGTCTCGCGAAAGAACAGAGCTTGACATCATCGGGCCTACTCCGCAGCTTGCGGCATCACATGCGGACGACCACGACCGGTGACGGCGACGGGCAAGGGCCTGTCCTCGTTGATATCCGTGAACCGAGCGGCGGCACCGTCGTAAACGAGCACCTCCCCGGTCTCGATGTCGAAAAACCAGCCATGTAGGGCAATGTCGTTGGTCGCCAGCTTGGCCGCGACCGAAGGATGCGTGCGCAGATGGTCAAGCTGGACAACAACGTTTTCCATGGCTATGGCGCGGACCCTTTGGCGCTCGGGCAGATCGCCAGGATAGGCTTCGCAAACGATCGAATGGGCAGCATGGCTGTGTTTCAGCCACGCAGCAACATTCGGCATCGGCTTCAGGAGATCGGGATAGCAAAGCCCCTTCATAGCGCCGCAATCGGAATGCCCGCACACGATGATATCGCGAACGCCCAGCGCGACGACGGCATATTCTATCGCCGATGATACGCCGCCGTTAGCGGTGGAAAACGGAGGAACGATATTTCCGGCATTGCGGCAAACGAAAAGTTCGCCGGGGCCGGATTGCGTGATCGTTTCAGGCATCACCCGGCTGTCGGCGCAGGAAATCATCAGCGCTTGTGGTTGCTGTCCCTCCTCCGCCAGCCTGCGATAAAGTGCCTGATGGTCGGGAAATACGGCTCCGCGAAAGCTGGAGATACCCTTGAGCAAATCACCCATTGTCGAGTCCTTGTGATGGGCCGGACGGCAGGCAGGGGGCGTACCCATGCCCGGCGGGTTGGAATGCGCGATCATTTCGCAAGTGCGAGATAGGAACGGGTGGCCGGAAGAGAATAGCGGAAATGAATTTAGTCGAATCTAATTTATAAAATTCTTGTGAGTGAACTGTGAGATGGTTTGAATCGACCTGGGATCCATATTGTGCGCCCGCGCCGGAATGAAGCGATCTCGTTCCAACAGCGTCAATCGGCGCGGCAGTCACGCTCCTTACCGATGCGGAATGCTTCGGTTGCCGCATCGCTTCTGCCCTATTCCAAGTTTGCCCATCGGTCAGCGCACGCAAAAAGGCAGCGGCACGGCCGCAAATTGATGCTTTCCACCGTTACCATCCTTGCCGTATCCGTTGAGCAACCAGGCGCTGACGAGAGGACATGGCAATGACGAAGCCCTTCTATTGGAACGAACTCAATACCAATGATTTCGCCGAGCTTTCGCCAGACACCACGATCGCGATCCTGCCGATCGCCTCTACGGAACAGCATGGTCCGCATCTGCCGATCGCGACGGATGTCGCAATCGCTGAAGGCATGCTGGCAGAATTGAAAGTGCAGCGTCCGGACGATCTCGATTTTCTCGTGCTGCCGCTGCAGGAGATCGGCAAGGCCAACGAACATGTCTACGGCCCCGGCACGCTGTCGCTCTCCGCAGAGCTGCTGATCCCGGTCTGGACCGCCATCGGCGCGAAAGTGGCCGAGGCTGGCATCCGCAAGATGGTGATCGTCAATTCGCATGGCGGAAACGTGGATATTATGAGCATCGTCGCGCGCGAACTGCGCGTGCGCTACCAGATGGCCGTCGTCGCCACGCAATGGACCCGCTTCGGCACGCCCGACGGCATGATCGACGAACATGAGCAACGCTTCGGCATTCACGGCGGCGATGTCGAAACGTCGCTCATGCTGCACTTCCGGCCTGAACTCGTGCGCATGGACAAGGCTGAGAATTTCTCCTCCAAGGCCGAATGGATGAAGGAGCGCTCCAAATATCTGCAGCCATTGCCGCCCCATTCGCTCGCCTGGATCGCCCACGATCTCAATCCGAACGGCGTCGTCGGCAATGCCGCCAACGGCACGGCGGAAAAGGGCGCGCTCATCTGCCGGCATGAGATCGCTGGCTTCATCGAGATGCTGCGTGATCTGCGCGACTATCCGCTTGCCAACCTCTATTCGAAATAGGCGTCCGAGCGGCGGCGTTCGGAGGGTAGCATGATATGCCCCTTCGCCTGCAGCTCCTCGACCATCCCCGCAAGCTCGGCAAGCAGGTATTCGACAAAGAGGCTGGTCGCAGCGTCGAGTGGCGCTCGTGCACGGGCGACGAGCTTCATCGGTTGATGCCGCGAATGAGGCTCGGCGATCGGCCGGAAGACCAGCTCTCCCCGGCGACATTCGGTCAGCACATCAAGGGGGTTGAGCAGTGTCAGCCCTGCCCCGCATTTTACCAGCTGCTTCAGCATTTCCGACGCATTGCTCTCCAGCACAGGTTCGACCTGTACGGAAAGACGCGAAAGCATCAGATTGATGACCTCTCGCAGGCTCGTCCCGGGCTGCGCAAGCAATAGCCGCTCCTCCACGACATCGGCGAGATTGATGGGACCAGGCCCGATCAGCGGATGACCGGGCTGCAGGACGACGCCGATCGGTATATCGAAATTGGCAAGGGAGCGAATGCCAGGCATTGCCGGAATGTTGAAGCCAAGCCCGAGATCCACTTCTCCTGAGACGACCGGCGCCATCGTCGTCGATCCGGCATCGTTGCGCAGCTGGACGAAGACTCTTGGATGCTCGGAAAGAAAACGCGCGATGATCTCGGGTAGCGGACCTGAGGCCAGGCCGACAGTGGCGACGATGCGAACCTTGCCCGCCTGCTGCATCTTGAGACTGCGAATGCGGCCCTCAAGCCGCTCGTAATTCTTCAGAACCTCGCGGATATGCTCGATACAGAGCTCGCCGGCCGCGGTCAGTCTGAGTCCACGAGGCAGCCGTTCGAAAAGCGGCGCCCCCATTTCCTCCTCCAGCGCCAGGATCTGCCGGTTGATGGCCGACGAGGCGACATTGAGCCGTGCCGCCGCCTTGCGGATCGAGCCACAGCGGGCGATTTCATTGATATAGAGAAGCCGTCGCGAGTGCAGCATATCTGTCCCCATTGCTTAATTTTTGCCCAGACCGCACAATTTAGGCACAGACCCGGGAACAGATGCCGAAAAGGCATCAATGCGCACGAATTTTGATGCTTTTCAAAGAGCAAAGCAACCGCTCAAATGTAGGAAATGGGCGCCAACCACGACGTCCCATGGCAGATAAGGGGAACAGTCAGCCATGTATAAAGCCTTGAAGACGAAAACATTCTTTGCCGCCATGGGGCTTGCCGCCGCAATTATGGCCGCCGAGCCTGCAAATGCGCTCGATAAAGTCAGCTACGGCACGAACTGGCTTGCGCAAGCCGAGCACGGAGGTTTCTATCAGGCGGTTGCCGACGGCACCTACAAGAAATACGGCCTTGATGTCACGATCGTCCAGGGCGGCCCCAACGCGGCCAATTCGGCCCTACTGATCTCCGGCAAGCTGGATTTCTACATGGGCGGCCCGCAGCAGGAGATCGATGCGGTCAAACAGGGCATTCCGATCGTTGACGTCGCCGCCATCTTCCAGAAGGATCCGCAGGTCCTCATCGCCCATCCGGATGCCGGCGTGGAAAAATTCGAGGATCTGGCCAAGCTGCCGACGTTGTTTCTGAGCAAGGACGGCTACATTACCTATTTCGAGTGGATGAAGGCCAATTTCCAGGGCTTCAAGGACGAACAGTTCAAGCCTTACAACTTCAGCCCGGCACCCTTCCTCGCCGATAAGCAGTCCGCGCAACAGGGTTACGTCACCTCCGAGCCCTACGAGATCGAGAAGCAGGCCGGCTGGAAGCCGAAGGTCTTCCTGATCGCCGATGCCGGCTACTCGCCCTATTCGACGATGATCACCGCGCAGAAGGCGCTGGTCGACAAGAACCCCGATCTCGTGCAACGTTTCGTCAATGCCTCGATCGAGGGCTGGTACAATTATCTCTACGGCGACAACAAGGCGGCCAACGAGCTGATCAAGAAGGACAATCCCGATATGACGGATGGTCAGATCGCTTATTCCATCGCCAAGATGAAGGAATATGGCATCGTCGAATCCGGCGAAGCCCTCGAAAAGGGCATCGGCTGCATCACTGAGGCCCACTACAAGAAGTTCTTCGACGAGATGGTCCAGATCAAGCTCTTTGACGCCGACATCGACTACAAGAAGGCCTTCGATACGCAGTTCGTCTGCAAGGGCATCGGGATGTCGCTGAAGAAGTAACATTGGCACCTCCCCCTTGAGGGGGGAGGTCGCCGCAAAGCGGCGGGTGGGGGTGATAGCCTGAGATAGCAACAGATCACCCCGCCCCGGAGCTTCGCTCCGACCCTCCCCCTCAAGGGGAGGGTGGATCAATAAAGAGCTAAACCATGCTAGTGTCCGAAGCTACCAAATCCACCCAACCCGAGACACGCAAGCGGCCGCTCGTCGTCATGGAACAGGTCTCCAAGGTCTTCTCCAACGGCACGCTGGCGCTATCGGGCATGTCGCTCCATGTGGAAAGCGGCGAGTTCATCAGCCTGCTCGGCCCTTCCGGTTGCGGCAAGTCGACGGCCTTGCGCATCATCGCAGGCCTTGGTGGTGCCTCCAGTGGCAGGATCGATTGGCCGAGTTCGCGTATCAACGCCAAGGGCCTGCCGGAAGGCGATATCAGCTTTGTCTTCCAGGAGCCGACGCTGCTTCCTTGGAAGACGGTGCTCGGCAACGTCCATCTGCCCTTGAAGCTCAGGGGTATTTCGAAAGCGGCCGCTCACGACCAGATCATGGAAACGCTGGCAACGGTCGGCCTCCAGGATTTTGCGCAAGCCTATCCGCGCGAATTGTCCGGCGGCATGAAGATGCGCGTTTCGATCGCCCGCGCCTTGGTGACGAAGCCGAAGCTGCTGTTGATGGACGAGCCCTTTGCGGCACTCGACGAAATTACCCGACAGAAACTGAACGACGATGTTCTCAACCTTTGGCAGAAGACCGGCATTACAGTCATCTTCGTCACGCATTCGGTCTATGAGTCTGCCTATCTCTCCAATCGTATCGTCGTCATGAAGGCACGACCGGGCCGCGTTCATAGCGATTTTCCGCTGAAAACCAGCGGCGAGCGCGATCCGCTTTATCGTTCGTCGGAAGAATATCGGCAGGTGTGCGAAAAAGTGTCCCGTTCCCTGATCGAGGCCATCGGCTGGCCGGAGGCCCATTGATGAGCGACAGCACCAGCCTGCCCGCCACTCTTTCCGTTGAATCGGCCGATGCGCCGGCGGTAGATGCAGCCAGAAAGCGCAGTATCGAACGCACGCTTGGCATCTTCGTGCCCATCCTGACCGTCCTTGCGCTTCTTGTCCTCTGGCAGCTTCTGGTCGTCGGCACCGGCATTCCGCAATATATTCTGCCAAGCCCCATCGCCGTCGCCAAGGCGCTCGTTTCCGACTGGGGCATCCTTTGGCCGGCTCTGTGGGTGACGACTGAGATCACCTTCATATCCCTCGTGCTGGCGCTGATCGGCGGCGTCGGCTTTGCGATCTTCCTCGTGCAGTCCCGCTGGATCGAACTTGCCTTCTATCCGCTGGCCGTCATCCTTCAGGTAACGCCGATCGTCGCGATTGCGCCGCTGATCCTGATCTATGCACCGACGCGCGAGGCCGCACTTCTGATCTGCGGCTTCCTCGTCGCCTTCTTTCCGATCCTCTCCAACATGGTGCAGGGATTGAAGAGCGTCGACCATAACCTGCTCAACCTCTTCGATCTCTATGGCGCTTCGCGTTGGCAGGCCTTGCTGCATCTGAAGCTGCCTGCCGCCCAGCCCTATTTCATGACGGGCCTGAGGATCGGCGGCGGCCTGTCGCTGATCGCATCGGTCGTGGCCGAATTCGCCGCCGGCTCGGGCGGCCCCAACTCCGGCCTCGCCTTTCGACTGCTGGAGGCGCAATACCGCCAAAACATGCCGCGTCTCTTTGCAGCACTCCTGCTGCTATCGGCGCTTGGCGTTGCAATCTTCGCCTTTACCTCTTTCATCTCATGGCTGAGCCTGCATCGCTGGCATGAAAGCAGCCTCAAGCGGGAGAACTGATGTCACACGCCTTCATGTCGCCGCCGAACGCCGCCCGCTTCGTGCTGAGCAATGCCACCATCCCAGCCGTGACGCTTTCCGGTTCCAAGACGCCTGCCAACGAGGGTCTCGTCAAGGCCGATATCGTCGTCACCGACGGTCTCGTCAGCGGTATTCTGGCGCCTGGCACCGCGCCAGTCGAATATGCCAAAGTCGATATGAAGGAAGGTATGGTCTGGCCGACTTTCGCCGACATGCACACCCATCTCGATAAAGGCCATATATGGGAGCGGCGTTCTAACCCGGACGGCAGTTTCATGGGTGCGCTCGACGCCGTGCGCGCCGACCGCGAGGCCAACTGGTCGGCCGAGGACGTGCGCAAGCGCATGGAATTCTCGCTGCGCTCGGCTTACGCGCATGGCACCGGCCTGATCCGCACCCATCTGGATTCGCTGGCGCCGCAGCACCGCATTTCCTTCGAGGTTTTCACCTCGGTCCGCGAGTCCTGGAAGAGCAAGATCGCGCTGCAGGCTGTCGCTCTCTTTCCGCTCGACAACATGGTCGATGATGCCTTTTTCGCCGACCTGCTTCGCGTCGTGCGCGAGGCAGGCGGGTTGATGGGCGGTGTCACCCAGATGAACCCCGATCTGGATGCTCAGCTTGACAAGTTGTTGCGCGCCGCTGCCAACAACGGCCTCGATGTCGACCTGCATGTCGATGAAACCGAAGACAAGCAGGTGCTGACGCTTCAGGCGATTGCCGAAGCCGTGTTGCGAAATGGCTACCAGGGCAAGGTCACCGCCGGCCATTGCTGCTCGCTTGCCCGGCAGGATGAAGATGTCGCGCGCGCCACCATCGATCTCGTTGCCAAGGCCGGGATCTCCATCGTTTCGTTGCCAATGTGCAACATGTACCTGCAGGACCGCCATGTCGGCCGCACACCACGCTGGCGCGGCGTCACGCTTCTGCATGAACTTGCCGCCGCCGGCGTTGCCACGGCCGTCGCCTCCGATAATACGCGCGACCCCTTCTATGCCTATGGCGATCTCGATCCGGTGGAAGTGTTCCGGGAAGCCGTGCGCATCCTGCATCTCGACCATCCGCTGGATACGGCTGCAAGGGTCATCACCACCTCGCCCGCAGAGATACTTGGCCGCCCGGATATCGGGCGGATCGCCGTCGGCAGCCCGGCCGACCTCGTGCTTTTCAGCGCGCGGCGCTGGAGCGAATTCCTCTCTCGTCCGCAGTCCGATCGCGTCGTCCTTCGCAAGGGCAAGGTGATCGATCGCAGCCTGCCGGATTATCGTGAACTCGACAGCGTCATTGGAGCCTGACATGCCGGATTATCAGCGCATCAAGAAAGAACTCGAAGGTATTGCCGTCGAAGACAATCCGGCGCTCGTACGCCAGAAAAGCCGTGACTTCTACTGGTATTCGCCGATCCTGAAGGCCCAGCTCGACAATGTCACGGCCGATCTCGTCGTCACCCCGAAAACCGAGGAAGAGGTGATCCGGACGCTCAAGGTCGCCTATGCGCATGACGTCCCCGTCACGCCGCGCGGCGCCGGCACCGGCAATTACGGCCAAGCCATGCCGCTTTCCGGCGGCATCGTGCTCAACCTTGCCGCCATGAACAGGGTCAAGGAGATCCATCCCGGTCGCGTCATCTGCGAGCCCGGCATCGTCATTGCCGAGCTCGACCGGCAGACCAAGGCCCATTCGGGCCAGGAACTGCGCTTTCACCCCTCGACCGCGCAGATGGCGACCATTGGCGGCTTCATCGCCGGTGGTTCGGGCGGCGTCGGCTCGATCACCTGGGGCGGCCTGCGCGATCTCGGCAACATCCTGCGGCTGCGCGTCGTGACGATGGAAGCCGAACCCCGCACGCTCGATCTCACCGGCTGGGATCTGACCAAGGTCAGCCATGCCTACGGCACCAACGGCATCATCACCGAAATCGAAATGCCGCTGGCGCCGGCCTATGATTGGATCGACGTGCTGGTCGGCTACGACGATTTCATGGACGCAGTGCGCTTTTCCGACGCGCTTGCCAAGTGCAACGGCATTCTGGTCAAAGAAATCGCTCCGATTGCCGCTCCCATCCCGCAAGATTATTTTACCCGCCATAAGTCCTACATCCGTCAAGGGCAATCGATCGTGGCGCTGATGATTGCGCCGCATTCGATGGACCCTTTCGTCGCCTTCACCATGCAGCAGAAGGGTGAAATCACCTTCCGCTCCGACACGGTCGAGAGCATGAAAGGCATTCCGCATGCCTATGAGCTTGCCTGGAACCACACCACACTGCGCGCCCTGAAGGTCGATCCGTCGATCACCTATCTGCAGGTGCAGTATCCCGGGCCGGATCATGTCGCCAAGGTCCGGAAGATGGTGGAAATCTTCGGCGACGAGGTGCCCGGCCACCTCGAATTCATTAGGTTCGACGGTCAGATCCAATGCTCGGGCCTGCCGCTGGTTCGCTATACGTCTGAGGCTCGGCTTGAAGAGATCATTAGGATTCACCAGGATCACGGCTGCCCGATCTTCAATCCGCATCGCTATACGCTGGAGGAAGGCGGCATGAAGCAGACGGATGCGGTCCAGCTTGCCTTCAAGAAGGAAACAGATCCGAAGGGCCTGCTCAATCCCGGCAAGATGATCGCCTGGGACGACCCGAATTTCGACTTCGAATCCGGCAAGAACTATCTCTTCCCCGGCCTTGAGGCGCTGATGGAGGCTTCATGAAGGTTCTGGTCCTTCATTCCCATCCGGTCGAGGAAAGCTACGGTGCCGCGCTGCACCGAAAAACCATCGAAAGCCTGAAGAGCGCCGGCCACGAGGTCGACGATTGCAATCTCTACGCGGAGGGCTTCGATCCCGTGCTGTCGCGTCGTGACCGCATGATCTACCACGACTATCCAGACAATACCGAAGCAGTCAAATCCTATGTCGACCGGCTCGCGCGTACCGAGGCCTTGGTGATCGTCACCCCGGTCTGGAATTTCGGCTTTCCGGCCATTCTCAAGGGCTATTTCGATAGGGTCTGGCTTCCGGGCGTCTCCTTCGAACTCGTCGACGGCAAGGTGCGCTCAAAGCTGCAGCATATCCGCAAGCTCGGCGCTGTCTTGACCTATGGCGCCGATCCGTTTCGCGCCTTCATCGCCGGCAATCCGCCGAAGAAGATCGTCAAGCGCGTGCTGCGCGCTCAGATCAAACCCTTCGCCCCGGTCGTCTTCCTTGCTCACTACGACATGAACCGCTCGACCGACATATCCCGTAGCCGATTTCTGACGAAGGTCGGTCAAGAGATGGAACGGTTCTAGAGCATTTCCGTTTTCGTCGGATCACGAAAGTGCAAGCAATTCTGTCGGAAGTAGCGGTCAGGTTCGCGGACACCCAGGACCAGGAAATACGGCGTTAGATATCGGATTCCCAAGCCATCGGCATTCGTATTCATTCCCGGACGGGAGGCAGATAGCGATTTCAACCGACGCCGCTTTAGCTGCTGACTGAGCGGCAACCTGCCGCGAAACTTCGCAAACGGCCAGATGCCACGACGATTGGGTCGATCGAAGATCTGCGTCGGCCAAGCGAAGGGAACATTTCCCCATTGCAGCTGTTAGATCATTCCAGATGATAGGTGGCTGTAAGGAGGTCAATATGGCACCGCCACGTAAACCAAACCCGTTGTCTCGCGAAGAAGACTATCGCGATTACGAGGATCGGGAAATTCGAGATGGCTGGCCCTATTCGGATGTCGATGGCAATCCATTGGAAAGCCATCCCGACAATACTCCCTACGGCGACACCCCGGCCAATTTCGACGAAGATCCGAGTACAGGATTCACCGTAGATACCGCCGACGCGTCAGGTCGCGAGGAGAGGGTAGATACGGCCGTTCCCTTGCCAGCCAGCAGAATTGACGACGACGAATTGGAAGCACAGATCACCGAGCGGCTCGAAGAGAGCGGCAAAGTCGTTACCGACAACATCGAAGTGCATTCCGTCGACGGGATTATCACGCTGGAGGGGCGCGTCGAGACGATTTCGTTGGCGCGCAATCTCGAGGAGATCGTTCTGACGGTTCCGGGTGTCGTGGGCGTACATAACAACCTCGAAACGCTCGGCGTCGATTCTCATATGCCCGATGAGGAATAGCGAGGTGGAGCCGGGCGGCAACGATGGCGGGGCGGCCGACGTCCGTTCGTCAGATGTCATCCCAGATTCATCGTGGCCAGCGCCACGATGACGTAACGCCCGAGCTTGGCAATCGTCACCAGCAGCAGGAAGGTTGGCAACGGCTCGCGCAGAACGCCGGCGACCACCGTTATCGGGTCTCCGACGATGGGCACCCAGCTCGCAAGCAGAGACCATTTTCCGTATTTTCGATACCATGCCTGCGCACGATCGAGGGTATCCTCACCAACGGGGAACCAGCGGCGCTGTCGAAATCGTTCGATCCCCCTTCCCAGCATCCAATTGACGAGCGAACCCAGAATATTGCCGACGCCGGCGGTAACCACCAGCCAGACCGCGGAGTATCTTCCGGTCAGAAGCAGGCCAGCAAGCACCGCCTCCGATTGCATCGGCAGGATCGTTGCGGCACCGAAGGCTGCCATGAACAATCCGAAATAAGCCAATAGGTCGGTCATGCCGCCGGAGGTATTTCGCATCGGTGTTGAGCTCGTCGGTCGGCCACCGATAATTGCCGAGCGATATCAAGAAACGGCTTGCCGCCCCCGATCATGCTGGTGACGCTCTTCACATGGTCTTCAGAGCGCTTGAGCCGCTTGACCGCCTTTGGATGGGTAGCGCGAGTGTGTTCCGTCATGACGCTCTGTATCCCCGCAAGAGAGCATGATTGTCAACGTCGGTCTGGTCGCGTACTTGACTGCGCGCGAAGGGGTTTGAATTGGGGTTTGGTAGGCCGAGAATGGCGGGCCGGCCGTTCAACCACCGCAAGAGCCCAAAGGATTTGGACCGCACCTCGAACGCATGACGGCACAAGAGTTGAGAGGTTTGATCGACCGTTTCTGGGATCCCTGCGGGCCTGCGGATCACTTTGCGAATTCCGCTGCCTAGCTCTCAAGGGTTAGACTGTAGTATCGCCTTCTCAACACCTCGCTTCAGATGAATGAACCTGAGACGGTTGCTCAAACGGTCAGATGCCTGCGGGCGTCGGCTGTATCCAGCGTTTCAGCCAGACCTTCATGCACGATCTCGCCGCGATCCATGATGTAAACGTAGTCGGCAAGCTCCCGGCAGAAATCGAGATATTGCTCGACCAGCAGGATCGCCATGCCGGTGGAATCCCGGAGATAGCGGATCGCCCGGCCGATATCCTTGATGATCGACGGCTGGATGCCCTCGGTCGGCTCGTCCAGGACGAGAATCTTCGGCCGTGTCACCATCGCCCGGCCGATCGCCAGTTGCTGCTGCTGTCCGCCCGAGAGGTCGCCGCCACGGCGCGACAGCATGGATTTAAGCACCGGAAACAGGCTATAAATGTCATCCGGAATATTGCGGTCACGACGGGAAAGCGGCGCATAACCGGTCTCGAGATTTTCCTTCACGGTCAAAAGCGGAAAGATCTCGCGTCCCTGCGGCACATAGCCAATCCCCTGCTTGGCGCGCGCGAACGGCGCCATGCCGTTCAGCGTCACGCCGTTGAAGGCAACGGTGCCGGCCGACAAGGCATGCTGCCCGGTGACGGCGCGCAGGAGCGAACTCTTGCCGACGCCATTGCGCCCAAGCACGCAGGTGATCTTACCCATCTCGGCCTTGATGGAGATGCCACGTAGCGCCTGTGCAGCGCCATAATGCAGATTTGCGTTTTCGACTGTCAGCATCTTACCGCCCCAGATAATTCTCGATCACCTTCGGATCGCTGCTGACGAAATCGATGGAGCCTTCCGCCAGAACCGACCCTTCCGCGAGGCACGTCACCTTGACGCCGAGATCGCGGATGAAGCCCATGTCATGCTCGACCACCACGACCGAACGCGTCTTGGCGATTTCCTTCAAGAGCACGGCGGTTTCCGCCGTCTCGGCATCCGTCATGCCCGCCACCGGCTCATCGACTAAGAGCAGCTTTGGTTCCTGCGCGAGCAGCATGCCGATCTCCAGCCATTGCTTCTGGCCGTGGGAAAGATTGGCCGCCAGTTCGTCGCGCCGATGCGACAACCGCACCGTCTCAAGGATTTCTTCGATACGATCGCGATCGATAGGCGTCAGGCGGTAGAAGAGCGTCGAAAAGACACCGCGATTGCGGTTGAGCGCCAGTTCGAGATTGTCCCAGACGGTATGGCTTTCAAACACGGTCGGCTTCTGAAACTTGCGACCGATGCCGAGCTGGGCGATGTCAGCCTCGTCCTTCTTCGTCAGGTCGATCTGGCCATTGAAGAATACCTCGCCCTCGTCGGGCCGGGTCTTGCCGGTGATGATATCCATCATCGTCGTCTTGCCGGCGCCGTTCGGGCCGATGATTGCGCGAAGCTCGCCCGGCTCGATGACGATCGACAGCGAGTTCAAAGCCTTGAAGCCATCGAAGGAGACGGAGACGTTGTTGAGGTAGAGCATGCTGTTGGGTTTGATATCCGGGATCATGGTCCTACTCCGCAGCCTGCACGGACTTTTGGGCTTCATCCTTCGCGGCCTTCGGCGGCGGGCTTGCCGGCCGGCGTGTCTTGCCGAAATAGTGCGCGATGGTGCCAACGATGCCCCTCGGCAGGAACAACGTCACGGCCACGAACAGGCCGCCAAGCGCAAATAGCCAGAAGTCGGGGAACAGGCCGGTGAAAACAGTCTTGCCGCCATTGACGAGGATGGCGCCGATAATCGGTCCGATCAGGGTCGCTCTGCCGCCGACTGCGGTCCAGATGACCACTTCGATCGAATTGGCAGGCGCAAATTCTCCTGGATTGATGATGCCGATCTGCGGCACGTAGAGCGCGCCGGCAATACCGGCCATCATCGCCGATACGACGAAGACGAAGAGCTTCATATGCTCGACACGATAGCCGAGAAAGCGCGTACGGCTTTCGGCGTCGCGCACGCCCACAAGCACCTTGCCGAACTTCGAGCGCACGATCGCCGAAGACAGCATCAACGCCAGCGCCAGGAACACGGCCGTAATAGCGAACAGCACGGCACGCGTGCCATCGGCCTGGATGTTGAAGCCGAGAATATCCTTGAAGTCGGTCAGGCCGTTATTGCCGCCGAAACCCATGTCGTTGCGGAAGAAGGCAAGCAGCAGCGCATAGGTCATCGCCTGCGTGATGATCGATAGATAGACGCCATTGACGCGGGAGCGGAAGGCAAACCAGCCGAAGACGAAGGCAAGCAGGCCGGGGGCGACGAGGACCATGAGCATGGCGAACCAGAAATGATCGAAGCCGTACCAGAACCAGGGCAGCTCCTTCCAGTTCAGGAAGACCATGAAGTCGGGCAGGATCGGATTGCCGTAGGTGCCGCGCGAACCGATCTGCCGCATCAGATACATGCCCATCGCATAGCCACCGAGCGCAAAGAAGGCGCCGTGGCCGAGCGAGAGAATGCCGCAATAGCCCCAGACGAGATCGAGCGCCAAGGCGAGCAGCGCATAGGTCAGGTACTTGCCGAAGAGCGACATGAGATAGGTCGGCACATGCAACGCACTCGTTTCCGGCAGAGCCAGGTTCGACAGCGGCACGAGCACCGCGACGGCAAGCAGGATCGCGATGGCGATGCTGATCCGGCGGTCGAGCGAGCGAAGGATAAAGGCCGTGATCATGCTTCCACCGCCCTTCCTTTGAGCGCGAAGAGGCCGCGCGGACGTTTCTGGATGAAGAGGATGATGAGGACGAGAACGAGGATTTTGCCGAGCACCGCCCCCGCATAGGGCTCGAGGAACTTGTTGAGAATGCCGAGCGAAAAGGCACCGACGAGCGTTCCCCAGAGATTGCCGACACCGCCGAACACCACGACCATGAAGCTGTCGATAATATAGCCCTGGCCGAGGTTCGGAGAGACGTTGTCGATCTGCGAGAGCGCCACACCCGCCATGCCGGCGATGCCGGACCCCAGCGCAAAGGTGAAGGCATCGACCCATGAGGTGCGTATCCCCATCGAAGACGCCATGCGCCGGTTCTGCGTCACCGCCCGCATCTGCAGCCCGAAGGCCGAACGCTTAAGGAGAAGCAGCAGCGCCACGAAAACGCCGAGTGAAAAGACGATGATCCAGAGCCGGTTCCAGGTGACCGAGAGATAGCCGAGGTCGAACGAACCGGACATCCAGGAGGGGTTGCCGACTTCCTGATTGGTCGGCCCGAAGATCGAGCGCACTGCCTGCTGCAAGATCAGCGAAATGCCCCAGGTAGCGAGCAGCGTTTCGAGCGGCCGGCCATAGAGGAAGCGGATGACGCCGCGCTCGATGACGAGACCGACGGCTCCGGTGACGACGAAGGCGACCGGAAGGGCGATCGCGAGCGACCAATCGAAGAGTTCGGGATAGGAGGTGCGGATGATGCTTTGAACCACGAAGGTCGAATAAGCGCCGAGCATCACCATCTCGCCATGCGCCATGTTGATGATGCCCATGACACCGAAGGTAATCGCAAGGCCGATGGCGGCCAGCAGCAGGACGGAGCCGAGCGACAGGCCGTACCAGACGTTCTGCACAGCGTCCCAGAACTTCAGTTGATCCTGGATGCTGGCAATGGCGGCAGCCACATCGGGCTTCAGGCTATCGTCGACGGAAACCGACGAGAGAATGCCGACGGCATCGCGGCCGCCTTCGTTCTTGATCGTCTCGATCGCCGCCTTTTTGTCTTCGATCGGACGGTCCGAGCCAAGCACGGCAACCGCTTTTGCGCGTTCAAGCACACCACGAATGTCCGCGTCCTTCTCGCTCTGCAGTGCCGTCTCGACGGCGTCAAGCGAATCCGCACTCGGTGCCTTCAGAATGGATTGCGCCGCCTCTAGCCGCGTCGTGCGATCCGGGCTCATCAGCGTCAGACCGCCGAGAGCCGCGCGAACCGCACGGCGCAGATTGTTGTTGATCTTGATCTTGCCGAGATTGTCCTTGGCTTCCTGACCGGCCGCCTGCCCGGTCAAAGGATCCACCAGATCCATCATGTCGCCGGAGGATTTGGCGATAAACACCTGGTTGTCGGATTTTCTTATATAAAGATCACCGTCGGAAAAGGCCTGCAACGCCGGCACCACTTTTGGATCGCCTGACTTCGCAAGGCTTTGGACGATATCGCCGGCCTTCTGGAAATTGGCCTGGCCGAGGGAATTGATGAGGCCGTGGGCGTCTTCCTGGGCGCGCAGGCTTGTCGCCGTCAGCGCCAGCATCAGGCAGAAGCCGGCGATCAGCGCCAGGGCGATACGGTAAACGAATTTGTCGAACATTGCGCTAGTCCCCTCAAGCTGCCGCGGCCAGAAAATCCTGCCCGCGGCGGTCTTGCGTCGGCTGAAATCAGGAGCCCTTGCCGCCGCACTTGCCGGTGGTGACGTTGAAGTTGCCGCAGTTCATCGGCATACGCCAATCCGAGATCAGGTCCTTGCTGTCAGGCAGGTAGTCGGACCATTCCTTGCCGACCACGGCGGGGGTCTGTGAAACGACGTCGAACTGACCGTTTTCCTGCACTTCGCCGATCAGGACCGGCTTGGTGATGTAGTGGTTCGGCATCATGGTGGCGGTACCGCCGGTGAGGTTCGGCACCGAGACGCCGATGAGCGCGTCGATCACCTTGTCCGGATCGGTCGTGCCGGCCTTCTCGACAGCCTTCACCCACATGTTGAAGCCGATATAGGCGGCTTCCATCGGGTCGTTGGTCACACGCTTGTCGTTCTTGGTATAGGCATGCCATTCCTTGATGAAGGCGGCGTTGGCGGGCGTGTCGACGGACTGGAAGTAGTTCCAGGCGGCCAGATGGCCGACAAGCGGCTTAGTGTCGACGCCGGCAAGCTCTTCTTCGCCGACCGAGAAGGCGACGACCGGAATATCTTCAGCCTTGACGCCCTGGTTGCCCAGTTCCTTGTAGAAGGGAACGTTGGCATCGCCGTTGATGGTGGAGACGACGGCGGTCTTCTTGCCGGCCGCGCCGAAAGCCTTGATCTTGGAGACTTCCGTCTGCCAGTCCGAGAAGCCGAACGGCGTGTAGTTGATGATGATGTCTTCGTCCTTGACGCCCTTGGACTTCAGATAGGCTTCGAGGATCTTGTTGGTCGTGCGCGGATAGACATAGTCGGTGCCTTCAAGCACCCAGCGCTGTACGCCTTCGTTCTTCATCAAGTAGTCGACAGCCGGGATCGCCTGCTGGTTGGGAGCGGCGCCGGTGTAGAAGACGTTACGCTCGGACTCCTCACCTTCGAACTGCACCGGATAGAACAGGATCGAATTCAGTTCCTTGAAGACCGGCAGCACCGACTTGCGCGACACGGAGGTCCAGCAGCCGAATACGGCCGAGACCTTGTCCTTCTGGATCAGCTCGCGAGCCTTTTCGGCAAAGAGCGGCCAGTCGGAGGCCGGGTCGACGACGACGGGCTCGAGCTTCTTGCCGAGAACGCCGCCCTTCTTGTTCTGCTCATCGATGAGCATCAGCATGGCATCCTTCAGCGTCGTTTCCGAAATCGCCATGGTGCCGGATAGCGAATGCAGGACGCCGACCTTGATGGTGTCGTCGGCTGCGAAAGCGCCGTGGAATGCTGTGGTGGACATGATGGCGCCGAGCAGCGCGCCGGAGACGAGAGTCTTGAATTTCATCCGTGGTTCCCCTCTTTTTGTCTGCCGCAACGGCCGGTAAACAAGGATTAGCCGCTGCCTTCCGCGACTATCCGGCGCGCCCTCAGGAAACCACATACGTAAAATGACGTAGACGCCGGGGCGAAATGTGCAGCTTTGGGCACTCCGACGCCCTTAAGCACGGCATCGATCCATGTTACGACGTCTTCGGACCGCCGAGGTGACGATGGCGGGACTGCTGAAGGGTAAGCATGGCTGCGCGGCAACGCATCATTCCGGTAAGACGCGAATACAATCGCTGGGTCGCAAACCAGACGCTGGAAGACTACGCCTTGCGTTTCACCGCCAAGAGCGCCCGCCAGTTTTCTTCGCAACGCATCTCGCAAACCGCGATCGGCGCCATTTCCTTCCTGGCGCTGGAGGCGATCGGCGGCACGATCACGCTCTCCTACGGCACCACCAACGCCTTCTATGCCATCATCGTCGCAAGCCTCGCCATGCTCGCAGTCGGCCTGCCGATCAGCCGATATGCGATCCGTCATGGCGTCGATATCGATCTTCTGACGCGCGGCGCGAGCTTCGGCTATATCGGCTCGACCATCACCTCGCTGATCTATGCCAGCTTCACCTTCATGCTGTTTGCGATCGAAGCCTCGATCATGTCCGGCGCGCTGGAGCTGACGCTCGGCATACCCGTTTGGATCGGCTACATCATCAGCGCCGTCATGGTGATCCCGCTCGTCACCCATGGTGTCCGTCTTATCAGCCGGTTTCAGCTGCTGACGCAGCCCTTCTGGATCGTTCTCAACATCCTGCCCTTCGTCTTCATCGCCTTTGCCGACTGGGAAAAATTCGACCTCTGGCGGGCATTTGCCGGCATTCACCACCCCGCAAGCGCGCCGGGCAGCGCCGCTCCTTTCGATCTGGTGGAGTTCGGCGCCGCTTCCGCCGTCATCCTGGCGCTGATGTCGCAGATCGGCGAACAGGCCGACTTCCTGCGCTTCCTGCCGCCGGAAGGTCACCGCAAATGGCGCCATCGCCTGGCCATCTTCCTCGCTGGACCCGGATGGGTCATTATCGGGGCGCCGAAGCTGCTCGCCGGCTCCTTCCTTGTCGTCCTGACGCTGACGTCAGGCGTGCCGGCCGACCGCGCTGCCGATCCGGCACAGATGTATCTGGCCGCCTTCGGCTACATGATCCCGTGGCACAATGCGGCGTTGCTGTTGATGGCCGCCTTCGTGATGATCTCGCAGCTGAAGATCAACGTCATGAACGCCTATGCCGGCTCGCTCGCCTGGTCGAACTTCTTTTCGCGGCTGACGCACAGCCATCCAGGCCGCGTTATCTGGCTGGTCTTCAATGTCGCCATCGCGCTCTTATTGATGGAGCTCGGCATCTACCGGCTGCTGGAGGAGACGCTTGGTATCTTCTCGATCATCGCCATGGCCTGGCTCTGCACCGTCTCCGCCGATCTCTTCATCAACAAGCCGCTCGGGCTTGCACCTCCCGGCATCGAGTTCAAACGCGCGCATCTCTACGACATCAATCCGGTCGGCCTCGGTGCCATGGCGCTTTCGGCAACCATCGCTCTCATCGCGCATTTCGGCGCCTTCGGTTCGATTGCCGTCTCGCTTGCGCCCTATATCACCCTCATCGTCGCGCTTATCGCGTCACCTGCTATCGCCTGGATCACCAAGGGCAAATATTATCTCGCCCGCAAGCCGCGGCAGAGCTGGAAGAACCTGACCACCATCACCTGCTCCGTCTGCGAGCACCCGTTCGAGCCGGAGGACATGGCCTGGTGTCCGGCCTATGCCGCGCCGATCTGCTCGCTCTGCTGTTCGCTCGACAGCCGCTGCCACGACATGTGCAAACCGAAGGCCCGGCTCAATACGCAAGTCGCCACCGTCGCAAAAACCTTGCTGCCGGAAAGCATCGTCGCAAGGCTCGCGACGCGCCTCGGCCGCTATGGAATTGCCGTTGTCTTGGCGCTGACCGCCATGGGCGCTATTCTTGCAATGATCGCGCATCAAGTCGGCGCCGCCTCTCCCGAGACCGCTGCCGTGGTCGACCGCACCATCCTCATCGTCTTCTTCGTCTTTGCCGTCATCGCCGGCGTCGCGTGCTGGTTCTATGTGCTTGCCCATGACAGCCGCGTGGTCGCCGAAGAGGAATCCTCGCGCCAGAACACGCTGCTTTTGAAGGAAATTGCCGCGCACAAGAAAACGGACGCTGCTCTGCAGGGTGCCAAGGAGGCGGCAGAGGCGGCAAACCGCGCCAAGAGCCGCTATGTCGTGGGCCTCAGCCACGAATTGCGCACGCCGCTCAATGCCGTGCTCGGCTACGCGCAAATCCTGGAGCGCGACGAGACCATTCCGGCACCCAGGCAATCCTCGCTGAAGGTCATCCGCCGCAGCGCCGAACATCTTTCCGGCCTGATCGACGGGCTGCTGGACATTTCGAAGATCGAGGCCGGCCGCTTGCAGGTCTATTCCAACGAGATCAATATCCACGATTTCCTCGATCAGATCGTCGACATGTTCCATCCGCAGGCGCAGGCCAAGGGGCTGACTTTCGTCCACGAGCGCGCCGCAGCCCTGCCCGATTATGTCCGCACCGACGAGAAGCGATTGCGCCAGATCCTCGTCAACCTGCTCTCCAACGCCATCAAGTTCACCGATGCCGGAACCGTTCGCTTCGAGGTGGGCTACAGAAACCAGGTCGCAACCTTCACCGTGTCCGACACCGGCCGCGGCATCGCGGCAAAGGACATCGCACGTATCTATGAACCCTTCCAGCGCGGCGAGGCGGACAGCGTACGGCCGATGCCCGGCCTTGGCCTGGGGCTGACGATCACGCAGCTGCTGACGAATACGCTCGGCGGCGAGATTTCCGTCACCAGTGAGAAGGACGTGGGCTCGACCTTCAGGGTACGCCTGATGCTGTCGGCCGTAATCCGTCCGATGAAGCCGCCGCCGCAGGAGCAGCGTATTGTCGGCTACGAAGGTCCACGCCGCACCATTGTCGTCGTCGACGACAATGAGGATCATCGCGAACTGATGCGCGAGATACTGTCGCCACTCGATTTCATCGTGCTCACCGCCGCCGGCGGGCCGGACTGCCTGACGCTGATAGAGGGGATCAAGCCGGATCTGTTCCTGGTCGATATTTCCATGCCCGGCATGAACGGATGGCAGCTCGTCTCACGGCTCAGGGAAAACGGCCAGACGTCACCGATCCTGATGCTGTCGGCCAATATCGGTGACGCTGCTGCGGCGACCGACAGCGACGACAGCCATAACGACGCCATCTCCAAACCGGTCGACATCCGCCAGCTTCGCGACAAGCTCGCGCTGCATCTCGGGCTGAAATGGATCTATGCCGATGCTTCTATCCCGACCGCGCCGAAGCCGCCACCGCCCCTGAAGAGCCCTGGGGTCGAGCATGTCCGCGAATTGCTGCGGCTCGGCGAGATCGGTTATGTCAGGGGAATCGAAGCAAAGCTTGCGGATCTTGCGAAACTTGAAGAAAACAGACCCTTCATCGATGCCTTGCGCGCCCATGTCCAGGCTTTCGATCTCGACGGCTTCCTGAAGGTGCTGCACAGCTTCGACACTGAAAAGGTAGAACAGATTGGCTGAGCCTGCCCTTCCCCGCGATATAGTCCTGCTGGTGGACGATTCACCGGAGGCGCTCGGTTTTCTGACTGACGCGCTCGAGCAATCCGGCTTTTCCGTGCTGATCGCCACCTCGGGACCGGCGGCGCTCAACATCGTCGAGCGCATCACACCCGATCTCATCCTGCTCGATGCCGTCATGCCTGTCATGGATGGTTTCGAAACTTGCCGCCGGCTGAAAGCCAATGCCGGCATCGCCCAGATTCCGGTCGTCTTCATGACCGGGCTCACCGAAACCGAGCATGTGGTGCACGCGCTGGAATCCGGCGGCGTCGATTATCTCACCAAGCCGATCAATATCGACGAACTGCGCGCCCGCATCCGGGTCCATCTGCGCAATGCCCGCTCGGCTCAAAGCGCCAGGGTGGCGCTCGATGCCGCGGGCCGCCATCTCCTGGCGGTCAAGGGCAATGGCGCTATCCATTGGTCGACGCCCCAGGCAACCCGCCTGATCAATGCCGCCACAGGCAGCGACGATGGCCTTGAGCTCGCCTCGAAACATATCGCCGCCTTCATGCTGGAACGCGAGCGGCTCGGTCCTGCTCGCGACAATCTTCTTTCGATGAACAATGGCGGCCAAGCGGCGCTGCAATTCACCTTTCTTGGTGCCATCGGCGCCGACGAATACCTTTTTCGCCTGACGGCCACCAGCCAGCGTGCCGACGACGAAGCCCTGCGCCGGCATTTTGCGCTGACGCAGCGCGAATCCGAAGTATTGCTGTGGCTCGCCAAGGGCAAATCAAACCGCGACATCGGCGAAATCCTCGGCCTTTCAGCCCGCACCGTGAACAAGCATCTTGAGCAGATCTATGTAAAGCTCGGCGTCGAAAACCGGGCATCAGCAGCTGTCAGGGCCGCCCACGTCCTGCATGAAGCTTAAGCCGCGGCCAGTTTTTCATTCCTCGCTCAAAAAACGCTGGAGCGAGTTTGCAAGATCGACCGGATTTTCTTCCGCGACATGGTGACCGCTTTCGATACCGTGGCCGGTGACATTCACCGCCCATAAGCGCCAGATTTCCCTCGGATCGCCGAAGAAGTATTCCAGATCGTCTTTCGTCGACCAAAGGCAAAGCAACGGGCATGCGATCCGTTTACCGGCAAGGCGGTCCTGCAGTTCATCTTCCCGATCAACGGTCAATCCTGCCCGATAATCCTCGATCATCCCATGGACGACCGCGGGATCGTGGATCGCCGTCAGCAGATCGTCATAGGCCTCTTTCCCCATGAAATCAGGATGAATGCGGCTGTACCAAGCCTGAGGGTCGGCATTGATGGCCTGCTCGGGCTTTTCCGGCCGCGCGAAGAAGAACCAATGATACCAGTCACGCGCAAAGCGCCAATCCATCCGTTCGAGATGTTCGATGATCGGAATGCTGTCGATCACGGCGACCTTGGTGACGATCTCGGGATGATCGAGGGCAAGGCGGAACGCCACGTAGCTGCCGCGGTCATGGCCCGCCACGGCAAAAGTCCGATACCCTAGAGCCTGCATCAGCGCTACACAGTCCAGCGCCTTCGCCCGTTTCGAAGAATAACGGCTATCCTCGCTGTCAACGGGCTGGAAAGACTTCCCAAATCCCCTGAGGTCAGGGCAAACAATCGTGAAGCGAGGAGACAAGAGGTCTGCGACATGGCCCCAAGTCATATGCGTTCGCGGATGGCCGTGCAGCAACAGCAATGGCGGCCCGTTGCCGCCGTGGCGAACGCGTAAAAGGCCGGGACCGACGTCGATATAATCCAGTGTCATTCCGCTGAACAAATCCCGCCTCCCTCGAATATTCGCTCCTTGCTCCTTACGTTTGCGGCATCGGATTGTTCCAACTTTACCCGTCACGCCAATTTTCCGCGGAAAACTCCGATTCGGTCGAACAGCGACCTTTCATATCAAGGCGAGGCTCGCACAATTAATTCTACTTTAAATTGCTAATAGAAGTAGACACGTCACGAACTCAGCTTTCTGCTTACCTTTTGAAAATTGGGCGATGGTCGCAGACCGCGTGCATAGACGATAACCATGCACGACGTGAAGCTGCACGCTTCAACAACGCCGGCCAGGCTTCCAGCCACGCTAAAGTTCAGTGCGCACGCGCCACAATTCCGGGAAGAGTTCCACCTCCAGCATCCGCTTCAGATACGAGGTCCCGGCTGTTCCGCCTGTGCCGCGCTTGAAACCGATCACGCGCTCGACCGTGGTAACATGGTTGAAGCGCCAGCGCCGGAAATAGTCTTCGAAGTCGACCAGCTTCTCGCCAACTTCGTAGGCTTCCCAGTATCGCGACGGATCGCGATAGACCGTCACCCAAACGGCCATAACACTCTCGTCGAATTGCCATGCCTGGCGCAAGTCCCGCTTCAGCACCTCCTGCGGCACGGGCAGGCCGGTACGCGCCAGCCGGCGCAACACTTCATCATAGAGCGAGGGACGCGCAAGTTCGGCTTCCAGCATCTCCAGAATATCAGGCCGATGTTCGTGCGGCTTCAGCATTGCGAGATTCCGGTTTCCGGCCGCATATTCGATCAACCGGTATTGCCATGACTGGAAGCCGGACGACTGGCCGAGATCGTCGCGGAAGCGCGTATATTCCGATGGCGTCATGGTCCTCAAGACATCCCATGCGGAATTCAGCTGCTCGAAAATCCGAGCCACACGGGATAGCATTTTCAACGCTTCCTGCGTTTGATCGGCTGCGATCATCGTCCTGGCTGCCTGGATCTCGTATAGCGCAAGTTTCATCCACAATTCGGACGTCTGATGCTGGATGATGAAGAGCATTTCATCATGCGCCGATGAGAGCGGGAGCTGTGCCGTCAGAATCCGATCGATCTGCAAATAGTCGCCGTAGGACATGCGCTGCCGGAAATCCATCTCGGCGCCATCTTTCGAAGGATCATAGGTCATTCTGGCTTTCCTCCTCCCGGACATGAAATTCGGGAGGACCTCCCGATATGAAGCGAAGCGTCGTCGCCGGTGCCATTGTACAATTTTGTTCGTGAATCGGCAGGCGCGACGTTGCTTTTAGCATATGCGCGGCGAACACCGCGCAGCTTTTGCGAGGTGTTTGAGGTTACCCTTGCCCGCAGTCTGAACTCCGGCTTGTACCCGCCCGGCAGCCAACCATCAGACTTTGCAAATCCATACGACAAGGGCGCCTGCTGTCGCAGACGCCGTCATGCCTTCGAACTGCAGTGCCTTTCAGAGCCGGTTCAGGCGATATCGCCGGTGCTCGGCTTTGGGTTGCGCGACGGTTTGGTCATGAGACTACCACTCCCGTCGAGCTGCGATCACCAGCGATAGTAGCGGTGATGGCGATGGTGGTGACGATGCTTGTACCAACCGTAATGATGGCCGCGCCAGTAATGGCTCCGATAGCTGCGGTGCGATTTCCAGTGGTGATGCCGGGGATGTCGCGACCCGTGCCAGTGGCGACGATGATCATAACGGACCGTTTGAACAGATGATTGGACCTCTGGCTTCGTCATGTTCATCATCGGTGCAGCCGACGCAGCACCGGCACCGATCATCAGGCCGACAGCCAGAAATGCAGCAAGCAGATTGTTAAAGATTTTCATAGCGAACCTCCATCAGTGCCATCATCCTGAAGCCAGGCGGCTGAACGGAGCATGAATGCCTGCAGCTCCCGCGTTCATCAGAAGGAACAGGTAACGCGGCTGGATTACGGAGAGAGTTCTTCGAGCGTCCGGCCTTTGGTTTCCACGGCGAATACGGCGGTGACAAGTGCGCCGAGCAGCAAAATTGCAGCGAATACCATGAATACGTACTGGATGCCCATCGACGAGAGCAGGAAACCCGTCACGATCGGGCCTGCCGAGGATCCCAGGCGAAGCCACGCACTTCCGGCACCCGTCCCGATTGCCCGCAGGCGCGTCGGATAGATCTCTGCGGAGTAAAGATACAGTGAGAAGGTAACCGTTTGGACGATGGCATAGGCAAGACCTGCCAGCACCAATACTTGCATGGCGGATGTCGCTCCAAGCCATGCGAGGATGGCAAGCGGGATGGGAGCGATGAGCAATGCTCCCGCATACCAGCGCTTGCGGCCTACCCTATCGATGAGCAGCGCGCAGATAACCGCTGCAACAACGCCACCCACCGATGTCGCGAACCCATAGAATATGCTGGTTTCAAGCGGCAGGTTGAAGGTCTGACGATAAAGGGTGGGCAACCAGGTAATTGTGCCGTTGGCGACCAGATAGGCGCTGAACCACATGGCCCAGATGGATAGCGTGCGCTTGAGATAGATGCCTTGGAAAAGTTCCCGCCAGTCAGATGGCTTGCGCACAGGCACTGCGGCATGTTTCGGCTCTGGAAGCGTCCTGCCCGCGGCTCGGGCGCTATCTTCGAGCTTGGTGACGATGCGATCGGCTTCCTCGTAACGCCCGTTGGCAACGAGCCAGCGGGGTGACTCGGTGAGGAACCAGCGCAGCGGGATCATCAACACAGCCGGGATCAGGCCGACGACGAACATGGCCTTCCAACCATAGAGCGGCACCATGAAATAGCCGATCAGGCCCGCACCGACGAGGCCGAGCAGGAACATCACTTCGTAGAGAAGAAAGAAACGCCCGCGGCCTTTCGAGCCGATCAGCTCATTGATGTAGGCGCTGGCGACCGGAACTTCGCCGCCGGTGCCGACACCCTGAACGAAGCGAAACGCCATCATCGTTGCCGCGCCGGCTGCAAAGAGGCAGGCGATGTCCATGCTGACGAAAAGCAGGATAGTAAAGAGAAGAACCCTCAATCGACCGATCTTTTCGGCTAGCCAGCCAAAAAGGACGGCGCCAATCAGTTGCCCCAGATATCCCATTGACAGGATCATGCCCGTCTGGCCGGGTGTCAGGCCCCATTCGTGCACGAGTACCGGCATGGCGTAGGCAATGGCGATAACGGTGTAACCGTCGAAGAATGTCGCGGCGCCGACGATATTGCGAGCCCAGAACACTTCTCGGGTGACGGGCAACCGCTCCAACCGCGCACTTATGTCGGCTTGCGGATCGATGACATGCGCAACCGGCGCCGTCATTCGCTGTTCGATATTCATTTCATCCTCCCTCTGCCCGGTCTCCCGTTCCCCGACCTGGCATTGACCTACGTATTGAACATCTTGCCTCGGCTGCCGCTCAGCCAGCAGGCGGCGATCCGAAGCTGCGGTCCTTTATGGGCGAAGCAACTTTCCGGCGCATCACAACCGCCGCCTTTAGAGAACGTCGCTCCCCGACGCATCTGCAGTCTCCCCCCTCGAATACGCCTCCGCCGATTGACGGCAGAGGCGTGTTTTTTATTCCGCTGCCAAAAGCTGCCCGACACGGCCGATGCCCGCCGCGTCGAAAGCGGCGAAGATTTCAGCCTCGGCTTTTTCACCGAGGCTCTTCAGCGGCTCGCGGATCGTGGCATGATCGAGCACGCCGCGATGGACGAGGCCAAGCTTGAGGGCGACGGTGCCTTCCATATGCGAACCCCGGTGATAAACGGCGCGGGTAACCGGCAGCAGGCGCTCGAAGATCTTGCGGGCTTCCGGATAATCCTGCGCCTTGCCCGCCCGAATGAGATCTATGAGCAGCTCCGGTGCGATGTTGCCGTAGCCGACGAGCAGGCCGTCGACGTCGAACATGGTCGGCAAGAGCCATTCGTCGTGGCAGCTCAGGATCTGCAAGTTCGGATTGGCCTTCTTCAATTCTGGAATTTCCACATACCAGCGCTTCATGTTGCGAACGCCGTTCTTGGTCGCAACGACCCCCTCCTGGGTCGCAATTGCGAGCTGCGTGTCCAGATCGTAGGAGGCCTTGGTGGCATCCGGATATTGGAACAGGATGCACTGCAGACCGGACTCTTGCCAGATCGCCTTGTAGCGATCCTGCGGCGCGCCCTTCTGGAAGCCAAAACGCAGCCAGCCATGGTTTGGATAGACAAGAGCCCCCGTGGCGCCCGCGGCCTTGCATTTCTTTGCCTCTTCGGCGGCAACCTTGGTGCCCTCGCCCGTAATGCCGGCGATGATCGGAATTTCGCCGTTTACGGCCTCGACATAGGTACGGATCAGCTTGAGGCGTTCCTCTTCGGTCAGGAATGTGCCTTCGCCAGCGTGGCCGAGGATGACGAGGCTCTTTATGCCGTCCATCGATGCAAGCCACTTCGCAATCCGAGCGTTCGCCGCATAGTCGACTTCACCGTCGCGGGTGAATGCGGTCACCGGTGCGGGGCTCAAGCCCCTGAGGTCCATTGGGTGCATGGGTAGTCTCCTCCTTGTCGTCGCTGTCCGGTTCACAATCAGCAACGGGATCGTTAATGGGAACGTTCCCACTATCGTTTCCGATTTCTCTGGAGTCAACAGGATTTTTCAGGCATCATCAGATCCATACGTAGATCACACTCGCCGGCACGGAAATTCCGAATGAATTCAATAGTGGAAGACAACGCTCGCCAGTCGCGCATAACGATTCTCGACGTCGCGGCGGCGGCCGGCGTTTCGAAGTCGACAGTGTCGCGGATTTTGGATGAGCGCCTGCCGCGCTCGGACAGCGAAACAGCCAGGCGCGTCAGAAAGATCGCCGAGGAACTCGGTTACGTCAGAGATGTTTCTGCAGCCAGTCTTCGTCGCGGCAACACCATGACGGTCGGTATTATCGTACCGAGGCTCACGGACACCGTTATGGCGATGCTCTACGAATCCCTTGCAAAAGCCTGCAGCAGGACCGGGCGGTTCGCCATCGTCGCGACTACGGACGACAGAGCGAAAGCAGATCGCCTCGCTGCGGAGTCACTTCTGAAGCGAGGCGTCGATGGGCTCATTTTATCGACGGCGCGCGACGACGATGACTTTCCCGACATATTGGCCGCAAGGGGGGTGCCGACGGTTTTGGCACTTAGAACCGATGGCCATAGTCTTTCGTCGATCGGCGACGACCGGCTTGGGGGATATCTCGCCACGCGGCACTTGCTCGACCTTGGTCATCGGAGGATCGGAGTCATTGCGGGTCCCTCCTATGCCTCCAGCGCGCGGACCCGTGTGGAAGGCTATCGCCAGGCCATGACTGAAATGGGACTGGCGATCGATCCACCCCTGATCGTCCCGTCGACCTTCGGAATTGAATCCGGAGCGGAAGCCGCCGAGAAAATCATGCACCTGGCGCAGGCGCCGACGGCAATATTTGCGGTAAACGACAACACAGCCATCGGTGCATTATCGGGCCTGATGCGTATGGGTCTGTCGGTCCCGGGCGACGTCTCGCTGGTCGGCTACAACGATATTCCGATCGTCAGCCATCTTTCCACACCGCTGACCACCTTGCGGGTGCCCTTCGAGCAGATTGCTGCAAATGCCCTCGATTTGTTGGGAGGCGAGGCTATACCGCCGGATGATCGCATTCGGGTGTCGGCCCCGACACTCATCCCCAGGAAGTCGACGCGATCCATCGTTCTCTAGCAGTTGATAGGGTTAGAACCAACGCCCATGAAGCGGCAAGGATGAACTCGCAATGGCTGTCGGACATACCCCGCCCGCCTCTTCGCAAGAACGCGCATCCGTCCAGCGCGGGCAGCCATCATCAGTCAGGGCGCCTTGCCGCCGCTGACCGAGGTGCTGCATTCGGCGCTTTCCTTGCTGTCGTCGTCACCGCCTGGACCTTCGACGTTAGCTTTCCCATCATCGTCGCCTTCGTGGTCTTGCTATACAGGCTGCAGCCACATGTGCGCGCCTTGCAGCAGGCATGGAGCCGGATGCAAGGCTGGAGCGGGTCGCTCGAGCAAGTCCGCTGGCTGCTTGACGCCTCCGACAAACCGCAGCCACCGGCCGGAGATCTGCCGGCTCCCCGGCTGAACCGGGAGATAAAATTCGATAAGGTGAGCTTTCGATATCCTGGTTCCAACGCGCGGCCTGGGGTGCTGCGATCCGCCAGTTTCGAGATTGGCCATGGCCGCTCCACTGCCCTGATCGGCCGATCGGGAGCGGGAAAGACGACGATCGTGAACCTCCTTTGCCGTTTTGTCGAACCTGACGAAGGCGAGATCCTGATCGATGGATTGCCGCTCAGCCGCATCGATCCCAGCGGCGACCAATTCTGGTCTAGGGAAAATAGCACGTGGCTTGGGTGCGCACCGTCGATTTCCGCATTATCCATTGTAAAATCAAAAATTGAGTATATATATAGGACATCGACCATTGCTTGTGACGTCGTTCAAGAGCCCTGCGCTCCCGTCGGATCTCCTCTCAAATAATCGATCTTAGCCCGCAAGGCATCGCGGGCGCCACAACGATTGCTTTGAAAGGACATCGTTATGAATACTGGTACTGTGAAGTGGTTTAATTCCGTCAAGGGCTTCGGCTTCATTCAGCCTGATAACGGCAGCACGGACGTGTTTGTCCATATCTCTGCTGTCGAGCGTGCGGGAATGCGCTCGCTTTCGGACGGCCAGAAGATCAGCTACGACATCGTGCAGGACCGAAAGTCCGGCAAGAGCTCCGCTGACAACCTTCAGGCGGCATGAATTTGTCATTCGCTCCGCTGACCACGGATGTACTGGCAGCCAAGCTGAATGACTGTGAGAGGTCGGGTCCATGCCCGGCCTTTTGTTTTTCTGGGAATTGAGCTTGGAATGGTATTTGCCATAGCTCCGATGACAGGATCGTTTTCGAGATCTTGTAATGCGATAACGCGATAACATCGAACTGCAAGATACGAGGTTCCGCCTTAGTGCTGGAAGCTCGCGGCACTGCATCCTACAGTTTGCGCTTATACAGTGCGAATTTCTACACGTCAGTGAGGGCAATATCGATGTCACGACTTCGACCGCGCCTAGATCCGGCGCAATGACTATTGCAGCCGGTGCGATCGGTTCGCACCGCGCAGTAGAAGGGCAGCAGCCTGTCCAAACGGCGAGACAGGCGCATCCTAGACGTGAACAGCCGTGTCATAGGAATCGCCGCCCCGGTGGGCGGCCTTGCCCAAACAAAAGGAGGACGCGATGTCTTCCAACGAATATTCCGCATGCGTTTCACGAAACCTGGTTCGAACGAGTGCGTTCGGATATCGTGATCACGCGGATCTTTGCATGCTCCTGGAAACTGCCGTCGGCCGAGGCGCCGAGCGAAAGCTGCCTTTAGCAAGCATGACGGTGTTTCCCAATTTCGGCACCGTTTGGAAAATCTGCACGCCAACGGCCCGGCAGAACGTTATCTCCTCCCGCGTGAGTTAAGCGGTATCAGAAGAAACGCCAATCCAAATTTAAGCAGTTAAGCAGCGCCGATACTTATTCGAGCGCCGAGGAGAAAACGATGGCTAAGGGCCAAATGCGCAGCAACCGCGAGATCCGCAAGCCCAAGAAAGACAAAACACCAGGAGTGGCACCCGCCCCATCTGGCGCACAAGTTAAACTTGCAAGCCGCGCCCCAGCAAATCTGAACAAGAAATAGCACGCTGGCGCGCCATTAAGCGGGCGCGCTGTCGTACACAATATTTGAGGAACCAATGATAAATCATACCCCCAGACAATCTGCGGAAAAGCTTTTTCGCGTGCCCCGCGCCGAAGCAGGATCAAACGCCGAAAAGCTAATGAACCTTCGAGAGAGAATGCAGCGCCGCAGACGCGAGCTCAGAGAGACCGAGCGCGACATCAGAGACGCTGCGCGGGTAGAAGGTCAGCCCCCTTACCGAACCCGGAGGACAACGACGTGATCAGTTTCGATTACACGGACGGAGCGGGGGTTTATGCGGGCAAAGCGACACGCGGACGCAGCGGACTTCGTTACAGACGTTTCGAAACGGCAGCCGAAGCGCTCCGCTTCGCGGTCGAAGACATGCCTGGCGCGCAGCAGCGAGGATCTCTGTTGGAAGTAAATGAGGCGCGTTTCGACCACAATCAAATCCGGGCGCTCTACGACGCGCCAGATTACCCGCTTTCCCGGCGAAGCAAATGAAAAAGGCAGCGTCCTAACTTTTCGGCTGATGAAGTCAGGCCTTCCGAATGGATCTACCGGAGCCTGGAAAGGCCCGGAGCCTACTGATTTTCAATGAGAGACGGGCCCCACCCCCGTCGCGCTTGGCGGCGGCTGAGCGAGCCTGAGCCAGCTCCGTCACGAATACACGCACCAGTTCGGTCTACCATCATACGCTAGAAACCGACTTTGGCGCGCGCTATCGTGCATGCTTCATCACCCGGAACACAAGCTCGACAAACGTCTGGCCGCACCTCGTACACGAGACAGGACGTGTTGATCCCGACCTCACCCGACAGTGCCGAACATCGCGAGCCCTCGCAACGCATGCCGCGCTGATCAGCTTCAACATAGTGAGGGGGTATCAAAGCCAGGTCATCGTCAGCTTCCGTCGTGAACCTTGGCCATTCGGATGAAAAGGAGCAGCATGCTCCGCAGGTTTGGCAATCAATCTCAGCGGTGGATGGTACGCCTGCCGTCAGGTCGCAGGGCGAATTTACCAGGGTCACTTGTGCTTGAGAAGCCAGAGCTTTCCCGCCATGGTGATCGCGCGTGGCGAATGTGCCTCTCCATCCGTTCCGTCGAGATTCCTGAGCAGGTCGAGTTCCGTAAGCCGCTCCACCGTTGTCGTGGTGGCCGACTTCACTTTGATCGGACGCTCTTCAAATCGATCCGACCTTGCGTAGGTGACGACGGCATTAAGATGAGTCCAAGACCTGCCATCCGTAGAATGCAGGTCTCCACTTCTCGCGAGCTTCAGGGCTTGCACCTGAGACGGCGTCAGCGATGCCACAATGGCTCGTGAATTGGCCTCGACTTTATCTTTAGGACTCAGAAGCGATCTCCTTTGGTCGGCCGACATGATTTTCTCCTTCAATATCAAAAAAACGAAGCCCTTTTTCGCCGCCTGATCAAGCCCGGTCGTAGGTGAAGGAGGTCAGAAGGGTCGTGACAAAGTTGCTGGCTCGTTCCTTGACCAGCACTTCCGTCCATTCGTCAGTGCCGCGGAGCCTTAGATCCGTATAGATGCTATCGACGGCCGCTTCTTCGATGCGCTTGATGTGCGTGTTGAACGCTGCTTCACCCTCGGTGCGATACATGTCACGGATGACCATGCGCAGGATTTCCTGGATCGCGATTTGCCAGGCCGTGTTGATCGCCTGCAGCTCTTTTGTATCAGTGGTCACAGTCGCTCCTAAAGCATAAGTGATTTCGACGCGGATGCATCAGTCCTACGTAGGCGATAAAGACCGTTGATCGGACGGAAGGCGCCTGAGGGCCTATGCTTGCCTGGCTTTACGATTGGCATAGCGCCTGTCTCGCTCGGCCTTGCGAGCGGCCTCGGCGACCGCCTGCTCGTTTGCTGCCTCGGCCTCTAGCTGGCTGCGCTCAACAAGCTTTAGACGGTCCCGTTCAATACGGCGGGCTTCCCGAGCTTCTACAATCAAGAGCCGCTCGGCCTGCCTGGCAAGTCGAGTAGGCTCGGCCGCCGTTTTCGCGGCCCGGTAAGCTTGGAGAAGGGATGCTTTGGCGCCGGCGGCAGCTGACCGTCGGTCGGCGAGTTCGTTGTTTCCGTGGTATGTCAAATCCGTATCCTAAGGGTAGCAGGCGGTGATGATCAGCCTGCCTTTGCTCGTTTGGCGACCAGGGTGGATGTTGCCGACGCCTGCTCGGCTTGTTCCTTCGCGAGGCGCGCTTCTCGAAGCCGCAAGGTCTTGGCATTGCGTGCTTGCGCCGCGGACTCGAGCTCCTCCAGCGCGCTATTCTTGGCAAAGAACTCCCCCTGGACATTGCCGAAGGCGATCTCTGCCTGCTGGCGAGATTTACTGTATGTCTCTGTCATTGGGTTCCTCGATGTCGGCAACGGGCCGAAATGAAAAGGCCAGGCGAACTGCCTGGCCTCAGATGATAGCGTGCTTCCGGCAATGCCAGTACATCCGTGGTCAAAGAGAAGCCGATATCACTTAAGCAGCCTGAAGATTGGTGGCCGACATCTTGCCCGACTTCATGTCGCGCTCAAGCTCGAAGCCGATCTTCTGGCCTTCGACGAGTTCGCGCATTCCGGCGCGCTCGACTGCCGAGATGTGAACGAAGGCGTCGGCGCCGCCGTTGTCAGGCTGAATGAAGCCGAAGCCCTTGGTGGAGTTGAACCATTTTACTGTGCCAGTGGTCATGATGAACCCTTTCAAAGCATAGAGTAAGGAACTGCGGAGCGGATGCCACGCAGTCAAAGACCGACTATTTTTGAAAGAAAAGTTCGCTTAGAGCACGGGGGCGATCGTGCGGTAGACAAAGCTCGGCAAGCAAAAGATCGATAATCATTCTATACGGGCTTAGGGGTACGACGTCAACGTTTAGTTTTTTCCGGATGAACATTACCTGCTTTGGTTGTATTGTATCAGGCATAGCCACTCGGCACCAAACGATCGCTCCCTTGTTATAGGCATGCCCTCGCCCTTAGAGCGTCGTGGTGTCCTGGGTGATGTCGACGTGCCGGTTGTAGACGCCGATCGACCAGTCGAGCACGCCCGGCACCTTCCAGCGAGGATAGCCTGAGGCAGGCGATGTTCATGTTGACAACATGGGATCTGGAACGACTGGCCGAGGCAGTCCGACCGGAAGCGGTCGACGCCATGCTCATGACGCATATTCACGCCGAACAGACCGGCCATCAGAGAAATTACCGATCTCGAAAAATGGTCGGAATCTTAGCGTTAAGTCCCAAGCGACAGAATTTGTGTGGCGCGCCGTTTAGTCTGCACTTATGACTGCGATATCGGCCGCTTTTCCGGGCGGCAGCGGATAAAGGCGAGCGGGGCATGCGTACTGCGACGGTCGAAAATCAGGTGCGGCAAATCGTGGCTGATTTCAATGCAGGTCGTTTCAGCCAAGCGAAGTCCTTGTGTGAGACAGGCTTGCAGAAGGATCGGAGCGACCCGACCCTTAACCACCTTTTCGCGGCGATTTTGTTCGCCACCGGCGATGCTGCAAGGGCGAACATCCACGTTGAAATTAGTTTGGCGGGCATGCCTGATAACGCACCCGGCCAACTGCTTGCCGGCCGTATCGCGCGATCGTTGGGAGATTTCAACCGAGCTATATTTCACCTTGGTCGCGCCGCCATATTATCTGCGAATGTCGAAATCCTTCTTGAGCAGGCTCGCACCTTCGATGCCGCAGGAGATCGAAGCCGGGCAGTCGGCGCTTGGAGGGCATTAAATCGTGCCAACCCTGCTTCTCCGGAGGCTGCCGCACGCCTCGGTCGGATACTTTTTGAAGACGGATCGCCCGATGACGCGGCTGCAGTCTTGGAGGGTGTAGCAGCAATCGACAGGTCTCCCTCGATTTGGTTTGACTTGGGCTTGGTGCGGCAAGACTTGCACGAGTTGGCGGGCGCCGCCGAAGCTTATCGCAAAGCGCTGGAACAGCGGCCTGACGACGCCGAGGCAGCCGTCAATCTAGGCATCGTGTTGCAGGACATGGGCGATATGGACGACGCGATCGCGGCTTATCGGACGGCCTACAGCCTAAGGCCCGATACATTGGGCGCAATCGCCATGTCGCTAACTTCGGCACCGCGAGGCCAGCTATGGTTGGATCGACAGGCGTTGCAGCGAACGCTCAAATCTTAGATGCAGCTCACATTCAAGCCGATTCTGGCGCTACGCGCGGGCGCTTTACGCGAAAGCGCTTTCGGTAGACTCCGGGATTGGCGAGAACCTCGGCGACGGTATTCTCGTAGGCAGTCTTATGCGTCCCATCGAAATATTCAAAGATCAGATCGGGAGCTGCGCGCGGGACCGGAAAGCATTGTGCAATCGGGGTGCCCTTTGGCAGGACGCCTGAAAAATGAGGATCGGTCCAGATTGCCGGGAAGTTGATTCCCGCATCATAAAAGCGATCCGAATCCACGACACCCGTCAACAAACGGAAGGGAAGCTCGTTGCGATTGGCCGGGTGCATGGCAAAAAGTGACCAGCCCTCCTCCAGTTCGATCGTCCAAAAGCTGTTGAATTTCACCGCTGCCAACCCGTTGGAAAACGGCGCGCCAGCAAGCTGCTCAGCAACATGAAAGCTGAGTGGTGATCGCGGATGACCTTCCGTCGAGGGTTCTGGGATACCCCAATCCCATGCGAACACACCGCTTCGAACGGTTACGTCGCACGGGAGCAGAATCATAAAACCATGGGACATGGCGTCAACAAACGGAGGGCACTGCTTTACGGTTCGAATTTCCCGGCCATGAATCTCGGAATGCGCCTTCGCGGGCATGGCACGGAGCCAGTCCGGCAGAATGCTGCGAGCTGGAACGGGGCGAGGCAGATGGTCGACAAGCGCAGGATCACAGCGAAACACGACACGCATTGGATTGCCTCGAGACGTTAACGAAGAAGTTCTGCTCAAATGTCGAAAAACTCAACGATAACAGAACCTAGAACTGCCTGTCATGCAAGTGGGTTTGGAAGGAGAACTCGCAGTCCTCGCAACCGATCGAAACGGCATCGTAACGTTAACCTGTCGGCGATTGGCCGGTACGATTTTGCGGCATGCGCCAACGCTCTCGTGATCTCCCTTATCGCCGCCACCGTTTCCCAGCTGAAGTAATTGGCCACGCCGTCAGGCTCTATTTTCGGTTCTCGCTCAGTCCGCACATGGTCGAGGATTTGCTGGCGGCACGTGGGATCATTGTCTCGCATCAGACCGTGCGCCTGTGGACGGAGAAATTCGGTCGGCACCTTGCCGACGAAATCCGCAGGCGATCCGCCAGTCGGCTTGGCGAAAATGATACCTCGATGAAGTTGTGATTGCGATCGGCGGAAAGAAAAGCTGGCGTTGCCGGGCTGTCGATCAGGATGGTTTCGTTCTCGACGTGCTGATGCAGAGCCGCTGCAATACCAAGGCCAACAAGCGGCTGATGCGAAAGCTTCTTAACCATCAATCGGGTACGTGAGGATCGTGTTTGGGTTCGAGGATATATGATACGCGGAACGATAGGCTTGTATCGGGTGCCCCCTCGGCGGGGGACATACAAATTACCCAAAGTCAAAGCCATTCGCTTGCGCAAGGCGTACCTTGCTCAATCGGCATGTCGGTCAAAATTCAGGAAGATTCACCACAGGGTGGCGTAGCCGATCATGGGCCTGATCCGCTCAATAGCAGATTTCTAAAAAAGTACAGCAAAAAGTAGCAAGAATATGGGCGACCCACACGCTCGTTTTCAGATATGCGTGTAAAATCTGCAACACCAACGTTAAGCAATTGAATAAAATTGTTTCGCCTTGAAGGGATTCGAACCCGTGGCCTGCTGACGTAGCTGCCTAATTATGGAATGAGGATGAGTGTGAGGAAGCGATTTTCGCGCACAGCCGCATTTTGACGATCAGTTGCCAAAGGAGGTAGTCCTCCACCTGGTATTCAGGTTCAGAAACCGATTGGCGATATAGGCTATCTGCCTAATGCTCAAGTTCGTTAGCGATGTCGACGCAGAAATCGACAAATGCGCGCACCTTTGCTGGTGGATGCTTGCGCGCTGGATGGAAAGCGAAAAGCGGGAAGCGCTCACCATGCCAGTCAGGAAAGAGATCAATCAGCGATCCTCTCGCCAATGCCTGCCTAATGCCCCAGCCGATCACCTGAGCAATACCGGTTCCCGCGAGGCATTCATCGAGCATCGTCTTCGGGTCGGTGAACGTCAGCGGTCCTGTCGTCGAAACATCGATGGTCTCGCTTCTCCGGATGAATTCCCATTCGAACGGC
Source organism: Rhizobium sp. BK491 (assembly GCF_014194925.1). Classification (NCBI taxonomy): domain Bacteria; kingdom Pseudomonadati; phylum Pseudomonadota; class Alphaproteobacteria; order Hyphomicrobiales; family Rhizobiaceae; genus Rhizobium; species Rhizobium sp. BK491. The sequence continues at coordinate 434,460 of NZ_JACIAR010000004.1, read as the reverse complement.
TTCCTGGTATAGGGGTCAAGAAACTGCAGGCATCGATGAGTGATAAGGTCCCGGGGATGCTCTGGATGGCCGTAGCGCTCCAGGTAGCCAGGCGAGGCCACAGTCAGGATCGGCGCTTCTATCAGTTTGCGCGCAATCAGAGTGGCAAAACGCGGCTGCCCGAACCGGATTGCAAGGTCGATCCCCTCGGCAACAAGATCGCCGACATGCTCTCTGGTTACGAACTCGATCGAAAGGTCCGGGTGACGTTCGCAAAAGGTACCAAGGCGGCCTGCAAGAACGAGTGGCAGAAAGAAGGGATCGATGTCCACTTTAAGCCGACCGCGTACCGCTGATGCCGAGCCGGAGGCGATCAGTGCGGCATCTTCAATCGCATTGAGGTGCGGCTTGACCTCTTCGTAAAACCGCCGGCCCTCGTCGGTTAACGTCACCGAGCGCGTCGTTCGATCGAGCAGCCTTACCCCAAGGCGCCCTTCCAGGCGACTGATTGCCCGACTGACGCCGGAATCGGTGATGCCGATCAGTTCGGCAGCTCTCACGAAGCTGCCGCCCTCGACGACGGCGGCCAGTACGCTAACCCCCGACAGGATGCGCGTATCGAACGGCATATCATCACTCCTGATTATTTGTCAGGAAGTATCTGACATAAGCGCACTTCATTCAAGGATGCCTCGGGGCGATAACGGTCCTGCCAGATTAGAATCTTGAAAGGACCAAATCATGCGTAACCCTAAACACCGCACCCTCTTCAAAGGGGGCACCATCCTGACGATGGACAAGAAGGCTCCCCATTTTGGAATCGGCGATTTGCTTGTCGACGGCGACAGAATAGCAGCCATCGGAGCGAACATCGCCGTGGATGATGCGGCTGTCATAGACGCTTCGAACAGTATCGTCATGCCCGGTTTGGTCGACGCCCATCACCACATGTGGCTCGGCGTCATGCGCCGCATGATGCCCAATGTGGACGACCTGTTTGCCTATATTGATTTCGTCGCGGAAGGGCTGGGCGCCCATCATCGTCCGCTCGATATGTATCTCAGCACCAGGCTCACGGCGCTTGCCTGCCTCGACGCTGGCATCACGACCGTCATCGACGCGTGCCATTCCTCGCGTAGCCCGGAGCACACCGACGCAGCCCTCGATGCCCTCAGGGACAGCGGCATCCGCGCCTTGCACATGGTGGGTGCTGCTATGGACAAGAAGGCCTCGTCTGCGCACTTGCCGGAGGATCTGAAACGGCTGGCAGGCAAGTGGAACCAAGGCGGCAGCCTTGTGCATGTCGGGCTATTCGGCCAACTCAATCTCGACTGGTGGAAAGTGGCCCATAGCCTCGACATGCGCATCCTGACCGAGTTCATCGGCGATTTGGCCAAGCTCGGACCGGAATTCGCGGAGAAGGGCGTGCTTGGTCCACACAACATCTTCAATCATTGCACACGAATCCCGCAAGAAACGTGGCGTCTGTTTGCTGACGCGGGCGTCAACGTCACCATCAATCCGCGCTCGGATGCGCTGTTCGGCTTCGATGACGATAGTTTTGCCTATCAACAAGCCATCGATCATGGACTAACCCCGGCCATCGGTATCGACCTCGACACTGCATTCGGCAGCGACATGTTCGGTGAGATGCACGCCCTCTTCACGCAGCAGCGATCGGCCATGCGCTATCGCAAGTTCCGCGGTGAAGACAATGTGCCGTCGCCGATCACTGTCGAACGCGTCCTTGAGGCGGCAACCGTCAACGGCGCCGGCGCCGCCGGGCTCGACGGTGTGGTCGGTTCACTGGCACCCGGAAAGCAAGCCGACATCATCATGGTGCGCGCCGACAGTGTCGCCGTCCTACCGGTCAACAATGTCGTCGGTACGGTGGTCCAGGCGGTGGAGCGGTCGGATATCGACACGGTCATGGTCGCAGGTGAGATCCGCAAACGAAGCGGAAAGCTTATCGGCACCGATCTCATCAAATTGACGGCGGACGTCACTGCCTCACGCGACTACCTGCTGGAAAAGAGCGGCCATCGCCTGGACCAGATCGGCGCATCAATCCCGACCAAAGTGGCTTGAGCCGGAGCCGCCGCTTCAGGGCCGCGGCCTTCACCCACACATTATCCAGAATGGAGGCTGTCATGCCAGCATCTCTCTTCAACGGTGCGGCCGAACCCAAGGCTGACACCACATACCTTTCCCGCCCCGCCCCCGGCATTATCGGTGCGCTCTTCTGTGGCTATCTCGCAGTTGGGCTACCGCTTCCGGTTATCCCCCTCTTTATCCACGACAAGATCGACTTCAACAGTCTCGTCGTTGGCGTGGTCATCGGCATTCAATTCCTGGCGACTGTACTTAGCCGCGGCTACGCGGGACACCTGACCGACCTCCACGGCGGCAAGCATTCGGCATTGCGGGGTGCTGCGATCAGCGCAACCGCGGGCGCGCTCTATCTGGCAGCCGCTATGCCTGTGCTTTCGCCTAATATCAGCCTTGCACTTATCTTTGTCGGCCGGCTGATCGCAGGTCTGGGGGAGAGCCTCTTTGTCACCGGCTGTGTCTCATGGTCAATTGCTTCAGTAGGGCCGCAGCGTGCAGGCATGTCGATGTCCTGGACCGGCATCGCAATGTTTGCGGCTCTGGCTATCGGCGCGCCGATCGGTATGGGGCTTTATCGGGCCTGGGGTCTGGAGACCGCGATGATGGCGTGCGTTCTGGCGCCAGCGGTCGCCGGTGTCATCGCCCTCCGCGAGCATCCTTATGCTACCCCTCCCGGCCCTCGCCTGCCCTTCCACAAGGTGATCAGTCAAATCTGGCGCGAAGGAGCCGGGCTGATGCTGCAGGGTGTGGGTCTCTCCGGGCTGACCGCTTTCGCATCACTCTATTTCGCTGCCCGCCACTGGGACAATGCGGGATTCGTGATGACTGCATTCGGTGTCGGCTTCATCTTCGTACGGGTTGTCTTCGGCTCACTGCCCGACAAGGTGAGTGGGTATCGCGTCGCACTCTGGTCTTTGGTGATCGAGGCAACCGGCCAATTGATCATATGGACAGCGTCAAGTGAGACAGCGGCGCTTGCCGGCGCGCTGATTACGGGTCTCGGTTGCGCCCTGATCTTTCCGGCTCTTGGTGTGGAAGCCTTGAAGCGGGTGCCTCCTGCTAACAGAGGCAGTGCCATGGGCGCTTTCGTGGCTTTTCTCGACATCGCCTATGGCGTCTCAGGCCCTGTCAGCGGTGCCATTGCAGCAGAATTTGGTTATGCATCTGTCTACTTGTTCGGCGCAACCTGCGCTGTCATTGGCGCTGTGCTCGTTCGCACCGCCCGCTTTTCGAAAGCCTAACCATCGTTCAATATTTCCGGCGAGAGAAATTCGCCGTTCACATAAAGGAGGCTGGTCATGTCCCGCATCTTTGTTACCGGTTCGTCCACCGGCCTTGGCCTCATGGCGGCTGGGCTTTTAGCCGAGCAAGGTCATCAAGTTGTGCTGCATGCCCGAAACACCGCACGTGCCGAAGATGCCCGCCGCGCCCTGCCCCAGGCTGAAACTGTCGTCATCGGCGATCTCGAGACTGTCGCGGGCGCAAAGGAAGTCGCGGCGAGCGTCAACGCGCTTGGCCGGTTCGACGCGGTCATCCACAACGCCGCTGTCGGATACCGGGAGGCCCACCATCTCACCACCGAGGGCCTGCCGCATGTCTTCGCCATCAATACGCTGTCAGCCTATATTTTTACTGCACTGATCGACCGCCCCAAGCGGCTCGTCTACCTGTCTTCCGGCATGCACCATCATGCAGACGCCAACCTCAACGACATTCTCTGGAAAAAGCGTCGGTGGAATGGATCTGAGGCCTACGCGGAAAGCAAGCTGCATGACGCGATGCTTGCCTTTGCTGTCGCGCGCCGCTGGAAGGACGTGTTCTCGAATGCGCTAGAGCCGGGGTGGGTGCCAACCAAGATGGGAGGCGCTGGCGCGCCCGACGACATGGCGCAGGCGCATCTGACCCAGGCTTGGTTGGCAGCCGGTGAGGACCCAAGAGCGGATGTCACGGGAGAATACTTCTATCATCTGAAGCGTCGAACCGCGAACCCGCAGGCTCATGATCCAGCGCTTCAAGACCGCCTCATCGCAATCTGCGAGGAGATCTCAGGCGTGACTCTGCCGAAATAATTCATCGTTGGTCTTTTAGATCTTCTAAAATCTATCGGAACTCGCATGCCGCGCCTCACTGCGGGAGGGACCACCGCATCTTCCTCGCTCCCAACTGCGCCGCCGAGATGAGCCGCATAATCGATATTCATGCCACCGGCGGTCTGGCCGGCGCGGCAGGATGGAAGTACGAGATCCGTATCGCGCCTATCCGCAAGGCCTCAGGCAGCGGCCCCGACGGAAAATGAAAGTTTGCCACGATGACGGCCGCAAACAGGCCGATAATCCCGCCCGATGCCCCGACGCCGAGCATGTTGTCTGGGTTGATCAGAAGCGATGCCGCCGAGCCGCCAATCGCGCTCACGCAAAATAGAACGGCAAACCGGCGCCAGCCGATCAGGCGCTCAAGCAGAATCCCGGCCCGCCATAAGGCGAGCATTTGATGCCCTGTTTCAGGGATGGCTGGATGGTGCCAGAGCTTACGGACCAGGCCCCAAAAAGGCAAGTCGGGTGAGGACCGTGTAGTGCGATTCCGACACCATCAAAGCAGTGAAGACAAGCACGAAGACCGGGGGAAGCAAGATGGCGTAGATCAATGCCAGCCGCTCCCAAGCCATATGCATGAAAATGGCAACGATCAAACCCGCTTTCAGGATCATGAACAAAAGGATCAGGAACCATCTGAGATAGCTCTGAATGCCGAGATAATCGACGAGATAGGAGAAGGTACTGAGGACGAAAAGCAGTCCCCAGACGACCATGTAAAGCTTTATTGGATGCTGCTGTCCGGAATGTGCTTGTCCCTGCGCCATGATGCCATCCTCACCACAGATAGAAGAATGCAAAGATGAATACCCAGACCAGATCGACGAAGTGCCAGTATAGTCCCATGATCTCGACGATCTCGTAATTGCCTTTGCGGCTGGTGAAGAACCCACGCCTTTCTTGGTCGAAGTCTCCTCGCCACACCTTGCGTGCGATGATCAGAAGGAAAAGCACCCCGATCGAGACGTGGGTGCCGTGAAAGCCCGTGATCATGAAAAAGGATGAGCCGAACTGCGCCGCACCCCACGGGTTTCCCCAGGGCCGCACCCCTTCCGTGATCAGTTTGGTCCATTCGAATGCCTGCATTCCGACGAATGTCGTTCCGAAGGCCGCCGTCGCCAACATCAGCGCGGCGGTTTTGCGACGATCGTGGCGGTAACCGAAGTTGACGGCCATGGCCATCGTGCCGCTGCTGCTGATGAGGACGAACGTCATGATGGCGATCAGGATCAGTGGAATTTGCGTGCCTCCGATCGTCAGGGCGAAAACCTCGCTGGGATTAGGCCAGGGGACGATGGTCGACATGCGCGCCGTCATATAGGCCAGCAGAAAGCAGCCAAAGATGAAGGTGTCGCTCAGGAGGAAGATCCACATCATCGCCTTGCCCCAGGAGACGTTTTTGAACGCCCGCTGGTCCGACGACAGATCAGCCGCCACGCCGCGCAGTCCCATGGGCTGCAGAAGTGGATCGTTTGCCGGTCGTTCTATGGATTCGGTCATCATCGAAGCTCCTCAAGTGACCAATTGACGGCAGAGATCGACAAAACTATTTGCCCAGCCCGCGAAGAGCGCAAAAAGGATCAGCCAGACAACGAGCATGAAATGCCAATAGATGGCGCAGAGATCCACGCTCAGGCTGACTTTTGCCCGCACACGGCTGGTCCGGGCGCGGATTGTCGTCCGTCCGAGCACGAAAAGTCCGCCCAGAATGTGGAGGCCATGCAATCCTGTAATCATATAGAAGAAGCTGTTTGATGGGTTGTCCGCGAGCACATAGCCTGCCGACACCAGTTGCCGCCACGCCAGAACCTGTCCGCCGAGAAAGAGGACAGCCAACACGAACGCCACGGCAAGCGCCGTGTTCAGCACGTCGCCGCGGTCAAGACGGGCTTCGGTTTTTGCGCATTGCAGCGCGACGCTACTGGCGGCAAGGGTGGCGGTATTGACCCAAAGCACGCGCGGGATTGGAATACTCCACCAGTCGGAGCCGCTGAGACGGATAAGATAGGCGCTGACAAGGAGCGTGAACAAGGCGCCGACGACAGCAAGAAAGATGCCGAGACCGACTTTCGCCGCAGTCGCCGGTGATCCGCGCATCTCCGGCGCATCGCCCGCCGGCCCTGCTTCCAGCCAGGGTTTCGAGGTCAACCGCTGCCCTGCCATCCACCAGATGATGATGCCGGCGATGCCGGCCATGAAGATGAGAATGGCGCTCATGACGATGCCCCTTCGGACAATCCGCCCGAAGCCGGCTGGTTCTGCGGCAGGAAGTCCTGACTTGCTCCGGGGACACTGTAATCATAAGGCCAGCGGTAGACGATCGGCAACTCCTTACCCCAATTGCCATGAACGGGCGGCGTTTGCGGTGTCTGCCATTCCAACGTCGTCGCGCGCCATGGATTGCCGCCCGCTTGCCTGCCCCAGCGAAGGCTCCAGGCGAGATTAAACAGGAACACAAGCTGCGCAGCCCCCACGATCAACGCAGCAACGGTGATGAACATGTTCAGCGTGTGCGCCGACGGCGGAATGAAAGCCGTTTCGCCAAGCTCGTAATAGCGGCGCGGAACGCCCATCAGGCCGAGATAGTGCATCGGGAAGAAGATTGCATAGGCGCCGAGAAAGGTTATCCAGAAGTGGATATGCCCCATCGTCACGTTAAGCATGCGCCCCGTGATTTTCGGATACCAATGGTGGATTGCACCGAAGATCACCAGGATCGGCGCTACCCCCATCACCATGTGGAAATGGGCAACGACGAACATGGTATCGGACAGCGGTACGTCGACGACGACATTGCCAAGAAAGAGACCTGTCAGCCCACCATTGATGAATGTGACGATGAAGGCGAGGGCAAACAGCATCGGCAATGTCAGATGGATATTGCCGCGCCAAAGCGTCAATACCCAGTTATAGACCTTGATGGCGGTCGGGATGGCGATAATCAACGTCGTGGTCGCGAAAAAGAACCCGAAGTTCGGGTTCATGCCGCTGACATACATATGATGTGCCCATACGACAAAGCTTAGCGCTGCGATGATGACGATCGCCCAGACCATCATCCGGTAGCCGAAAATGTTCTTGCGCGCATGCGTGCTGATCAGGTCCGAGACGATACCGAAGGCCGGAAGCGCGACGATATAGACTTCGGGGTGACCGAAGAACCAGAATAGATGCTGGAAAAGGATAGGGCTGCCACCCCCTTGCTTCAACTGTTCGCCCATCTCGACGATAGCGGGCATGAAGAAACTCGTGCCGAGCAAGCGGTCAAACAGCATCATGACGGCGGCGACGAAGAGCGCAGGGAAGGCGAGCAGCGCCATGACGGTGGCGGTGAATATACCCCATACCGTCAAGGGCATTCGCATCAGCGTCATGCCACGGGCGCGACCCTGCAGCACCGTGACGACATAGTTGAGCCCACCCATCGTAAAGCCGATGATGAACAGGATCAACGATGACAACATCAAGATGATGCCCCAATCGCGCCCTCCTGGCGTCCCAGATAGAAGTGCCTGCGGCGGATATAGCGTCCAGCCGGCACCCGTTGGTCCGCCGGGCGCGAAAAAGCCGATGACCAGCACGATGACCGCGAGCAGATAAAGCCAGTAGCTCAGCATGTTCGCATAGGGGAATACCATATCACGCGCACCGAGCATCAAGGGGATCAGATAGTTTCCGAAGCCGCCGAGGAACAGAGCCGTCAGCAGATAGATCACCATGATCATGCCGTGCATGGTGATGAACTGATAATAATGCTCTGAGTCGATGAAAGAAAAATAGCCAGGGAACCCGAGCTGCAGCCGCATCAACCAGGACAGCACCAGCGCCACCATGCCGATCGAGATGGCGGTTAGCCCGTACTGAATGGCGATGATCTTGGCATCCTGACTGAAGACGTATCTCGTCCACCAGCTTTTCGGGTGATAAAGCTCCACATCCTCGACTTCAGCGGGCCGGATGACCTGCTCGGTGCCGGATCCAATATCGACCATATCACATCCTCCCTATTCCCTCCGAAACAGCTTTTCCCTTCAAGCATGCGCGGCATTACTTGACCGCCGGCTTTTCCATCGACGCCAGCGATTGCGAGAAAGTCTGCTGTTGCTGCAGCCAGGCTTGATAGGCGACCTCGGTTTCGACGACGACCGTGCCGCGCATCTGCGGATGGCCGACGCCGCAAAGTTCCGAGCAGAGAACTTCAAATGTTCCAGTCCGTGTGGGCGTGAACCAGTAGTAGGTGACCGTGCCCGGGATCATGTCCATCTTGCCTCGGAACTGCGGCACGTAGAAATCGTGAATGACGTCGATCGAGCGCAGGAGCAATTTGACCGGCTTTCCGACGGGCAGGTGCAACTCGCCACCCTGGATGATGACATCGTCCATTCCCGCGGGATCGTTCTTGTCCAAACCGAGCGGGTTGTCCGCAGTAACGTTGCGCGTATCAGCTCGCCCGAGGTGGCCGTTCGCGCCCGGCAGCCGGAAACTCCATTGCCATTGCTGCCCGACGACTTCGACTGCGCTGGCATCGGCTGGGACCGTCACGAACTGTTTCCAAACGATCAGGCCCGGCGCGAGCATCGCAGCCACGCCAATTGCGGTTCCCCCGGCAAGCCACCATTCCAACCGCTTGTTTTCCGGTTGATATGCCGCTTGGTTTCCGGGGCGATGTCTGAAACGGAGGATGCAATAAGCAATAAACAACACCACCGCCGCGAAAACGAAGCCGGTGATCCAGAAGGTGATGACCATCGTATTGTCGATGTAGCTCCAGTTCGACGCTATCGGCGTCCACCACCAAGGGCTCAGCAGATGGAACGTGATCGATCCCACCACCAGCAGAACGAGAACCACGACGACAGCCATTGTCGCCTCCCTGACCCGGCCGCGAATATTTCAATAATCCCATCGCGAGACGTTTTAGTATTATCTCATGAAGAGGTCAGGCGGGCAATTGTGGCGACGACAGCGGTTAATCTTGGCAAACCATGTCGGGCCCAAAGACGCCGCGCGAACAGATCGGCTGTGTCAAATCGCGGAACCGAATTTCGCCGATCCAACCCGGCGACGCAGAAGACAACTCGTCCACACTTGGCATCTGGCTATTTGGAATATTGCTTCAGATAGGCGATCAGATTAGTAATCTCGGTATCGTCCTTAAGCCCGATGAAGGTCATTTTCGTGCCTTTGACCTTCACTTTGGGATCGTGCAAATAGTCGCGGAGCGACGTCTCGCTCCAAACGAGGCCGTCTTTACCTGCCTGCTGCATTGCCGGCGAATACGCGAAATTCGGATGTGTTCCGGCCGTTCTGCCGAACAGGCCATTCAGCGAAGGTCCGATCTTGTTCTGGTCCGTTTCAACTATATGGCAAATGGCGCATTTCTTGAAAACAATAGCTCCTGCCGTCGCATCGCCCTCCTGCGCGAGAGCGCCAAGCGGGGCGGCAATGGCAAGAAGCAGACAGATCGGAAGAAAACGCCAAGACATGGTAGTCCTCACTCTCTTCATCGCTATTCCAAACGACGCGACTCCCATCGGATAGGTCGTAATGGCTTGGAAGATGATCCGGGGGAAGTTTCCTTTGTGAATTCAAGACATGCGGTTCGGATAGGCGGTAATCAATTTCCGATACAGGTGCCAAGTTGAATGCCCGAGGATGGGCATGACGACCGCAAGGCCGACAAAAATCGGGATCGTGCCGACGACGAGCAGCGCCGCGACGATCAATCCCCAAAGCGCAACAGGTCCTGGATTGGCAAGCGTGGCGCGTATGCTCGCATTTATGGCTGCGGTTGCGCCGACATCCCGGTCGAGCAGCAGCGGAAAGGTCACCACAGTCGTCGCTAACGCAATTATTGCGAAAACGAAACCGGCCAAGTTTCCCCAAAATATAAGGGAGAGACCTCGAGACGTGGTCAACACATCTAGCAGGAAGCCGGAGACCGAGGTCAGACCGGCGTTGCCGAAGGTCAGGGTGTAGATGTGCTGCGCGACAAATAACCAAGCGATGAAAAGCGCGAACAGCATAAAGCCCACGGCAATGATCGATGGCAGTGCCGGAGAGCGGCCGACCTCCAGCGCGTGATACCATGAGCTATCCAGTCCCTGTTCACGGCGTCGACTGATTTCATAAAGGCCAAGGGCCGCAATCGGGCCAACCAGCGCAAAGCCGGACATCAAGGGATAAAGCAACGGCATCAGGTTAGCGCCGGAGCTCCACATGATCAGGAAAACGCCTGTGATCGGATATATAAGACAGAGAAAAACGTAATGTGAGGGCTTTTCTCTGAAATCATTAAACCCCAATCTCAGCGCATCGATAAGATCCCCGATCCTTATCTTCCGCACTTCCGGACGCGCAAATTCGCCGCTCGCACCGGCCATGACGTGAAATGCCACCATAACATCTCTCCTCCTGCACCACATACCGGCTGGCGCTGCAAAGACGTCCGGCGAATTTTATCTACAATCAAACCGCAACCGGCTAACGTAAGTTTATCAAATCTTATCGCTTTTGTCGCCTATTCTTTAAATTATGAAATTAGATACTATTCATTCATGATGCCAAATGATCGACGATTTTGAACTTCAGTACACGGAAGACAATATTCGCCTGCGGCTGTCAGATATCGCCCTTTGTCCGTCCGGTAATCGGCTCCTCCTATTCACCGACGTAACCGGGTAAGCAACCTGTTGAGCAAAGCAGGCGTCTCACCGCACGCCTTGGCCAACGCGCGGTGAGCCAGGTTAAATCCGCGAGATAGTCCCTTTGCGAAATACCTGGATCAGGCTGCAGCGCCGGTAACGGCCTTCCAATGTGCAATAGCCCTGAGGCGATGCAGATGGCTGGCGAGGGCTGAGTGTTTCGAGTGAGGCGGAACGAAGAGATTTCCGACCGCCGAGAAGACGGACACGAAGCGCTGCAATCCGCCTGGCGATCGAAATCCTTGCATGACCCGCTCTCGTTTTCGCAATGGCAGATGCGAGTTCTCCGCGCGATTGTTCAGGCCCTTATGCGATCGGGGCTCGACCGCCGGCATGAGCTGGCGTCGCGCCGCTCCATAGGAGCGAAGCTTATCCGCAACGATGCCCTTCGGCAGGCATCCCTGCTTCTTCATCAACCGGATCAGGAGACGCTTGGTCGCCTTGGTATTGCTCCGGCTCCGGACGAGCTCGTCGAGATCGTAGCCATCCTGATCGACGGCGCGCCAGAGCCAGTACTTCCTCCCGCCAATCGTCACGACCACTTCGTCGAGATACCACACATCGCTGGCGCTCGGCGATTTCCGCCGGAAACGGCCGGCATAGTCCGGGCCGAACTTTCTCGCCCAGCATCAAACCGCGTCATAAGAAACGACGATGCCGCGCTCCAGCAGCATCTCTTCCACCAGCCGCAGGCTCAGCGGAAATCGCGCGTATAGCCAGACTGCATGGCCAATCACAGCGGGCGGAAAACGATGACGCTTATAACTGACACTGGCTTGGATCATGGCTGCCGATTATCAGCCAAGGGCTTCAGCTACCTTTAACCTCGCATCACCGATGAATATCTTGACGCCGGTGGGAACGATGCGAAGACCGAAGCCGGAAAGCTCGCTATCCCAAACGTGGTAGCGTTCATGATCGGGTCGAGCCGCGTCAACGATGCGCTTGGTGAAAAGCACGACGCTGCGCCTGCCCATTTAGCGCCCTCCAAGACTTTGAACAGGATACCACCGCGGCCGAAAACCGCAGGATATTGGTAGCGCCCAATCGGCGAACGTGTCAAGCTAACCAATTGATATAGTAGCGCTATTTAGTGGAATTTGATATAGTGGAGTTACCCGTCTTTATCCTCCGAGCGGATATAAACCTGCAGCGTATAGCCGATATGCTCGGTCATCAGAGCGCGTGCACGCTCGATATCGCGGTCGAGGGCGGCGTCCATCAGGGCCGTATGATGCTCGATCGCCATGGCGTCCTGCAGGGCGGCGGCAGCTTGTTCGTAGCCGATGGAGAGGCCGGCGGCCGCGCGCTGCGTCGGTGCCAGACCGAGAAAACGATGGTGGCGGCGAAGCTGATCCGCGATGGTGGACCGGAAGCGCTGAAGCCAGTTCGATGTCGCAGCACTGACAAGTGCTGCATGAAAGGCATTGTGCTTCTCGTCCCATTCGTCCGCCATTTCGTCGGAGGAGGCCCCGAGCACGATCTTGCAGCGTGACAGACGGTAATGCGCCGTCACAACAGCCGATTCCCAATCCGGCCCGCCCTTCTCGATCGATTCCATGAAAAGCGGCAGCTCCACGATCATACGTGCCCGCGTCAGATCCTCCAGTTCGGCGCGCGATACGGGGGCGACCGCAAAGCCGCGATTGCTGACGGCGGTAACCAGCTTTTCAGCTTCCAGCCGCGACAGCGCCTCGCGCAGCGGCGTCCAGCCGACGCCGTAGGTGTCCCGAAGCATGCTCAACCTTAGCGAGGCACCCGGCCTTAACCTAGTATTGAGGATGTCGCGCCGCAACAGCCAGTAAGCCGCCTCCGTCTTGCTTAGGGCATCCGTGTCTTGCATGATCCTCGTCCCAGTCCCCTCAGGCTCGGATTATATATAAAATCATCTGCTGCCAAAATTATATATAAAACCTCTCTATCGTGAATATCATATATCGTAAATTGACAGTCTTGCGGCAGTCGCTATGATCCCTCGTCAAGAGAGCCGATGGAACACGGCTCCTTGTCTATCCGGGAGGAAAATATGCTGAGATCTACATCTAAATGGCTCTCCGGCCTCGTCGTTGCCGGCGCGTTCGTTGCCAGTGTTGCGACGGCATCGGCCGAACCGATCAAGATCGCAATCGCCAATTTCGGCGAACATCCGCAGCTCAATGCTTCGATCGCCGGCTTCAAGAAGGCACTCGCCGACAACGGCTTCGTCGAAGGCAAGGATGTCGTCTACTCCGAGAGCAATACGAGCTTCGACGCCTCGCTCGTTCCGCAAATGATCGCCAAGCTGCAGTCCGAACATCCGAAGCTGATATACACGGTCACGACGCCGGTGTCGCAGATCGCCAAGAAGGCGCTCGCCGGCTCCGGCATTCCGATCGTCTTTACTGCGGTCACCGATCCCGTCGCCGCCAAGCTCGTGCCGTCCTGGGACGCAGGCGACGTCGGCATCACCGGCTCAAGCGATCTGCAGGACATCTCCGCGATCCTGACCTTTACCAAGAAGCTGCTTCCGAATGCCAAGCGTATCGGCATTCCCTACAATCCAGGCGAAGCCAACGACGTGGCGCTGCTCGACAAGGTCAAGGCGGCCGCTCCGGCAGCCGGCTTCGAAGTGGTTCCCGTCGGCGTCGACAATGTCAATGACATCCAGCAGCGCATCGCATCGCTCGCCGGCAAGGCGGATGTCATCTACACGCCCGCTTCCAATCTGTTGCAGCCGGCAATCCCCGCCGTTGCCGCCGCCGCCCGCCAGGCACAGATCCCGATCGTCAACTCCGACGACGCGGCTGTTCGCAACGGCGTCGTTCCGGCAAGCTTTGCCGTCAACTACGAGCAGGTTGGCGAAAACGCCGGCAAGATCGCCGCGCAAATCTTGAAGGGTGCCGATCCGAAGACGATCAAGCCCTCCGTCCCAGCTTATAAGGACCACGCGCCGCTGATAAACAAGACCGTGTTGAAAGCCTTCGGTGCCGAGGTTCCGGCTTCGCTTGCCGATTGCAATTGCTTCACGAAGTAATAGGCGGCATCCTCTACTGCATAATTCCTTTCCATGGCGGCGTCAGGGATGCCGCCATTTCATAACCCTATACCGCAGGGGAGGCACGGATGCTGGATATCAAATCCGCGCGCAAGGTTTTCTATAAAGGCCAGCCCGACGAGAAGGTCGCGCTCAATGGCCTGACGCTCTCCCTCAAGACAGGCGAATTCGGCGTCGTGATCGGCTCGAACGGCGCCGGCAAGAGCAGCATGCTGAATGCGATTTCGGGCGCTCTCAGCCTCGATTCCGGTCAGATCCTCATCAACGGCAACGACGTCACCGGCATGCCGGTCCACAAGCGCGCCGCGCGGCTTGCCCGCGTGTTCCAGGACCCGATGAAGGGCACCGCTGCCAGCATGACGGTCGGCGAGAACATGCTTCTCGCGGAACTGCGCGGCAAGAGCAGAGGATTTCGTCCCGGCCTGAATGCGGCCCGCCTCGCCGCCTACAAGGAGCGCCTGGCCGTGCTTGGTCTCGGCCTCGAAAACCGGCTGGATACCAAGGTCGAGCTGCTTTCGGGCGGCCAGCGCCAATCGCTATCCCTCATCATGGCAGTCGGCGGTTCGCCCGACGTGCTTTTGCTGGATGAACATACGGCAGCACTCGATCCGCGCACCGCCGATATCGTCATGCAGGCAACGGTGCGCACGGTCGAGGCGCTCAAGCTGACGACATTGATGGTGACGCACAACATGCAGCACGCCGTCGATTTCGGCGACAGCATCATCATGCTCGATGCCGGCCGCGTCCATCTCGAAATTACCGGGGATGGCAAGCGACGCATCACGGTACCCGAGCTGATCGGCCACTTTGCCGTCAAGACCGACCGCATGCTGCTGGTGAGCTGAGATCATGATGGACTTCATTCAGACAACCGTTTCGAGCTTCGTCTCGCTCATCCCGGTCACGCTGGCCCAGAGCTTCATCCTGAGCTTCGTCGTCCTCGGCATCATGATCCCGTTCCGGATGCTGAGCTTTCCGGATCTGACCAGTGAAGGCGCGTTTCCGCTCGGCGGCTGCGTCTGCGGCATTCTGCTTGCCGCCGGCGTCGCACCGCCCCTTGCTATTGCCGTCGCCTTCGTCGTCGGCCTTGCCGCCGGCTGCTGCACGGCCTTCATTCACCTGCGCTTCCGCATTCATACGCTGCTCGCCGGCATCCTGATGTCGACGATGCTTTATAGCGTCAATCTCGGCATCATGGGCAAATCGAACCTCTCCGTCTTCGGCTCGCCGACTGTGTTCGACTGGGTACCCTTCACGACGCCGGGCTTTCCCGCGAGCAAGATCGTCATCGCCGGCCTGCTGGCCATTATCGTGTTGATCGCCCTCAATCTCTATTTCAAGACGGAAAAGGGCACAGCCATGCGTGCCGTTGGCTCCAATCCCGACATGGCCGAGGCGCAGGGCATCAATGTCTGGGCGGCCACCATCGGCGGCGTCGGCATCGCCAGCGCCTTTTCAGCCGCAAGCGGTGCGTTGATGGTCCAGTCGCAGGGCTTTGCCGACGTCAACATGGGTATCGGCATCCTGATCAACGGTCTTGCCGCGCTCATGATCGGCGAAGCCTTTACCGGCAAGCAGACCGTGTTGCGTCAGCTACTGGCGCCCTTCGTCGGCTCCATCATCTATTATCAGCTGGTGTCGCTGTGCCTTGCCGCCGGCATGCCGCCGCCGAACCTGAAGCTCGCAACCGGCCTGTTCGTGCTGATCATGCTGGCGCTGCCGAGCATCCGCCGCAGCCGCGGCGGAGCTGCCGCCCGAGAAACCATTCGCGAATAGATTACGAGGCAACGACATCATGGATAGCCTTCCCGATCTCGCCGCCGTCGAGGCCATGGACGAGGCCGACCCGCTGCGCGTATTCCGCAGCCGCTTCGCCCTGCCCGCCGGCGTCATCTATCTCGACGGCAATTCGCTCGGTGCAGCCTCGCACGAGGTCTTTGCCGAAGTGCGTCAGGCCGCCATGGAGGAATGGGGCAACGGCCTGATCCGCAGCTGGAACAGCGCCGGGTGGTTTCATCTGCCGCTGGAGCTCGGCGACCGCGTCGGCCGGCTGATCGGCGCCGCCGAAGGCCAGACCGTGGTCACCGACTCCACCTCGATCAATATCTACAAAACGCTTCATGCGGCGCTCGCAATGCGACCAGGCCGCAACGTGATCGTGGCAGAGGGCGACAGTTTCCCGACCGATATCTACATGGCCGAAGGCGTCCTTTCGACGCGCCCCGGCATCACGCTCCGCCTTGAGGGCCGTGATGCCAGCACCATCGAGGAGCTGATCGACGACAGCGTCGCCGTCGTGCTCGTCAATCACGTCAACTACAAGAGCGGCGAGCTGCGCGACATGGTGGCGCTGACGAAGCGCATCCAGGCGGCGGGTGCGCTCGTCATCTGGGATCTGTGCCACAGCGCCGGCGCTCTGCCGGTCGATCTCGACGGTGCGAATGCCGATTTTGCCGTCGGCTGCACTTACAAATATCTGAATGGCGGCCCGGGGGCGCCGGCCTTCATCTATGCGGCGAAGCGTCATCACGCATCGATCGTTCAGCCGCTCAGCGGCTGGTGGAGCCACGCTCGCCCCTTTGCCTTCGAACAGAGCTTCGACGGCGATGCCGGCATCAAGCGTTTCCTCTGCGGCACCCAGCCAATCCTGTCGCTTCGGGCTCTGAAAGGGGCGCTCTCCATCTGGGACGAGGTGGACATGGAAGCCTTGCGCCGGAAGAGCATAGCGCTGACCGATCTCTTCATCCGCTTGGTCGAAACCAAATGCGGCCAATATGGTGTCGAGCTCGAGACGACGCGCGACAGCGAGAAGCGCGGCAGTCAGGTGTCCTTCATCCATAGCAACGCCTATGAAGTCATGCAGGCGCTGATCGAGCGCGGCGTCGTCGGCGACTTCCGCGCCCCGTCGACATTGCGCTTCGGCTTCACGCCGCTCTACGTCTCATATCGCGACGTATGGCGTGCTGTGACGGTGCTCGAGGAAATCCTGAGCAGCGGATCATGGAAGGACGCGCGTTTTGCGGTGCGCGCGGCCGTGACCTGATCTACAGGCGCCGTTAGCTGGAGAGAGGAAGCTGAACATGAGCTATTTCCGGGTCACCGATTGGGACGCCGCCTATACCAACGGCGCTTATATCGTCGACGGCGATCAATGGCCGGCCGCCTGGGTCGAGCCGGCTAAGTCTTTCCGCGACAGGCTAACAACCGCGGGACGCGCAAAACTCGATCTGGCCTATGGTCCTGCGGAGCGCAATCGCTTCGATCTCTTTCTGCCCGAAGGCCGACCGCAGGGATTGGTGGTCTTTGTCCATGGCGGTTACTGGCTGCAACTGGACAAAAGCTACTGGTCGCACCTGGCGGCCGGCTCGATTGCCAGAGGATACGCGGTCGCGATCCCGTCCTACACGCTTTGCCCGGAAAATCGCATCGCCGGGATCGGCAAGGAGATTTCAGCCGCGATCACGGCAGCGGCCGAACTCGTCAGCGGCCCCATCATCCTGACGGGCCACTCGGCCGGCGGTCAGCTCGTTGCGCGCATGATGACGACGACATCGCCACTCAACGAGGCTATCCGGGAGCGCATTCGGCATGTGCTTGCCATTTCCGGCCTTCACGACCTGCGGCCGATCATGAGGCGCAGCATGAACGAGCAGCTTCGCATCGATGATGCCGAGACAAAGGCCGAAAGCCCGGCGCTTCTGGAGCCGGTCGAAACCGTCCGCCTCACCTGCTGGGTTGGAGGTGCCGAACGCGCCGAATTCGTCCGCCAGAATGCGCTGCTTGCCAATATCTGGACAGGACTTGGCGCTGCCACTGAGGTGGTGGTGGAGCCCGACAAGCATCACTATTCAATTCTGGATGGCCTGATGGAGGCCGAACATCCGCTGACGCAGGCATTGCTAGCCGAATAACGTCTTCGCAGCCGGACAAAAGAGGTGCCCTCGGCGCTATCCGCACCGAGGGCATTCCGTTAGCCGCGATTGAGATAGTGTCAGTTATTGACAGGCGCATTCATTGCCCAGGCGACGCCGAACGGGTCGCGGAGCTGGCCCCAACGATCGCCCCAGAACATCACCTGCGGCTCGACGACCACTTCGGCGCCGGCATCGACGGCACGCTGCCACCAGAAATCGAGGTCATCGACGACGAGCTGCATCGTGAAGGACTGCGGCTTTTCCAGCGCATGGCCATATTCCGGAAAAGCGTCGCCGAGCATGACCGAACTGCCGTTGATATAGAGATGGATGTGCATGGTCCGGCCCTTTTCATCGACCGGATACATGAAGGCCTGTTCGGCACCGAAAGCGCGCTTGTAGAATTCGGCGGCCTTCACAGCGCCGTCGACGGTCAGATAGGCTACGACGCCGCCGCGAACCGGCACGCGTGGCTGCTGGGACTGCGTCTGATCTGCTGCATCGGTCATGTTCGTCTCCTTGGGAACGGTTCTAGGTGTCGTGCCCTTTCAATGGGCTGTTCCAAGGACGTTGGCCGATCATCCTTCCCGACAACCGGCGCCGAATTTTTTCGATTATTCTCGCGCGCCCGTTCCAGACCTCGGCGGTCATCCATGCGCTGGCATTCAGGCGCGCATAAGCCGGGCGGGGCGGGCTTCGCTTAGAATTCGCGCCAGGGCATCCTCGCGTGACATTGGTCGCCCGAGCAGGAAACCCTGCACTTCGTGATAGCCTTCGGCCCGCAATTTCGCCAATTGCGCCTCCGTCTCGATGCCTTCGGCCAAGGTCACCGCATTGAAGCCGGAGGCAATACCGACAACGGCCCGCACGATGGCAAGATTGCCGGGATCGGCATCCATGCCAGCGACGAAACTGCGGTCGAGCTTGATCTTGTCGAAAGAGAAGGAACGCAGGTAGCTGAGCGAGGAATAGCCCGTGCCGAAATCGTCGATCGCGATGCGAATGCCAAGCTCTTTGAGGGCACGCAGCAGCGACAGGCTTTGCTCGACCTCGGAAAGCAGGATGGATTCCGTGACCTCGATCTCCAGGCGTCCGGGGCAGAGACCTGTTTCGCTCAACGCCGAGACGACCGTGGCCAGCAGGCTCGCATGCCGGAACTGATAGACGGACAGGTTGATGGCCACTTTCAGATGTTCCGGCCACGCCATGGCGGTCCGGCAAGCTTCCCGCAGCACCCAGTCTCCGATCGGAACGATCATCCCCGTTTCCTCGGCGACGGGGATGAATTCCGCCGGCGCGATGAGCCCCCGCTTGGGATGGCGCCAGCGGATCAGAGCTTCGAAGCCGGAAAGAGCGTCTCCGTCCAGCCGGATGATCGGCTGGTAATGGAGCTCGAATTCGTCGTTCTGCAACGCCTCACGAAGCTCCAGCGTGAGCTGATGGCGCCGTTCAGCTTCAAGCCGCATCTCCGTCTGGTAGAAGCGATAGGTTGAGCGGCCACTTGCCTTGGCGGCATAGAGCGCCAGATCTGCGTCCCGCATCAGCACATCAGCATCGTTGCCGTGCTCCGGCGCCATGGCAATACCGATGCTGCAGGTCACGTGTTCCCGGACGCCATCGAGATCGAAGGGTGCCGAGAGCGATTGCAACAGCAGATCGGCGAAGCGCCGGGCTCGCCCAGCATCCGTCATCCGCAAAACCAGCGCGAACTCGTCGCCGCCCAGGCGCGCGACCAGATCGCTCCTCTCGGCAAGCTGCTGGAGGCGTTCGGCAACCTGGCGCAGGAGCATGTCACCGGCGGCATGGCCCTTGCTGTCGTTGATATGCTTGAAATGATCGACATCGATGTAGAGCAGCGCGATTGGCTTTTCCAGCCTCGCAGCCGCCACCTGCCGTACGATGCTCTCGGAAAAGAACGCTCTGTTCGGAAGGCCGGTCAGGGAATCATGCATGGCAAGATGCGCAAGCCGCGCCTCGACGCTGCGCTCCTCGGTCACATCCTGGGAAATGCCGAGAACATAGCGCGGCGCTTGCCCTGACGGGGCGGGAAGCGCCCGCTTCGCTGTCTTCAGAATACGCAACATGCCATCCACAGTGTGAATGGTTTCCTCGAAGTAGACGGTTTCGGCGGTTTCGAAGGCAAGCTTGTCCTGCTCCCGGAAAAGCGCCGTCTGTTCATCGGAGAATATCGCCCGATCCGACTTGCCGATCACATCTTGTGCTGCGTGCCCAGCGATAGCGCCGCATGCCTCATTGAAGAGAATATAACGGCCGTCCCGCTCCATATCCTTGACGAAGACGCCGACGGGGAGATTGTCGACGATGCTGTCGAGCAGCGACTGGGTGGCATCGACCTGCCGCCGTGCCGCATTAACCTCGGTACGGTCCTGCACGATCGCCAGGATTGCTATCTTGCCGTCGAAGCGGATCTCCCGCCCATAGGTCAGAACCTCGAATGTATCGCCATCCGCCTTCAGATGCGTCCAGCGCTGCGCCGTCTCGATGTCGGTGCGGTGGTGCACGGCATCCAGCATCCGCTCGCGCTCCATAGATGGCCTGATATCGAGCACGGTCATGACCGCGAAATCCGCGTCGCCATAGCCATAGAGGTCGCGGGCCGCATCGTTGACGATCAGAAACTTCAACGTCTGCGGATCATAGACCCACATCGGCGACGGATGTGTCTTGAAAAGCGACCGAAAATCGTCGTTCGGGGCGTCGGGCCAAACGGAATTCATAGGAAGGTCGACCTTGCCAATTCGAGTTTGAAGATTAGCGAATTGGATATTGATAGACGAAAAAACTAAATAAAATCAAAATAGTAACGAGATTAAACTTTAGGCAAAAGCCTATCGAATATGCAACGACAGGCTTTATTCCCTTCGTCCCGTTTCATCGATATGGGACCGCAAATGCCGTGAGGTTCAAAGCCCCGCCTTGTCGATCGCATGGATGACGCCGTGCAGCTCGCCAAGACCTTTCAGGCGGCCGATGAGGGAATAGCCGGGATTGGTCGGCTTATCGATATCATCGCCGATCAGATGTCCGTGGTCCGGCCGCATCGGGATCACATGATCCTCCCGGCCTTCTTTGCGGCGCCGCGCCTCCTCCGTGAGCAATGTGCGCAGAATGGCATACATATCGCTGCGCCCCTCCAGATGCGAAGCCTCCACGAAGGAGCCATCCTCTTCGATCGCAACGTCGCGCAGATGCGCGAAATTGATGCGGGAGGCAAATTCGCGGGCGATCGCCAGCACATCATTGTCGGCACGAGAGCCGAGAGAACCGACGCAGAGCGTCAAACCATTGGCGGCATGATCGACATTGCCGAGGATGCGGCGCAGATCCGCTGCCGTTGAGACGACGCGCGGCAGGCCGAAGAGCGAAATCGGCGGATCGTCGGGATGAATGGCGAGACGGGCGCCGAGTTCCGCGGCCACCGGCACGACTTCCTGTAAGAAGGCTTCTAGATTGGCCTGGAGATCCTCGGCCGTCATGCCGTCGAAGAGGGCGATGGCCGAGCGGATGGCGTCACGGCCATAGCTGTCCTCGCCGCCGGGAAGGCCCGCGATGATGTTATTCTCCAGCCGTTGCACGGCCTCCGGCGAGAGCCCCTTCAGCCGCTCCTCGGCGCGCCGCAGCAGGTCCGGGGCATAGGTTCGTTCCGCATCCTTCCTGCGCAGGACGAAGACGTCATAGGCAACGAACTCCACCATGTCGAAACGCAATGCGAGCGCGGTGGTCGGCATCTCGAAGCGCAGATCCGTGCGCGTCCAGTCAACGACAGGCATGAAATTGTAGCAGATGGTTTTGATGCCGGAGCGGGCGAGATTAACGAGGCTGTCCTTCCAGACACCGATCGCAGTTTTCGCCCCTGCCCCGCCGAGCTTGATCGCGCTCGGAACGGGGATCGATTCACACACGCTCCAGCGCAGCCCCGCCGCCTCGACCAGCGCCTTTCGCGCTTCGATTTCGGTCGGCATCCAGACGCGCGAATGCGAGACTTCATGCAGCGCCGTGACGATGCCCGTCGCGCCTGCCTGGCGCGCATGCAAGAGCGGAACGAGATCCTTCGGGCCGAACCAACGCCAGCAGCTTTCCATATGAAGTCTCCTCCATTTGTCGGTCAAAATATCCTTGAAAAGCAAAATGTCTACTGTCGTACGACGGTTGACACCTCTTATTGACCAACAATATGGTCCGATAGCGGAGGAGAGATGGTGGCAGATATCGCTGATATCGAGGATAGGGGTTCGGCGGTCGATCAGGTGGTCGACGCGCTGCGACGGCTGATGCGCGAGCGCAATCTCGGTCTCGGAGACGCTCTGCCCTCAGAAGCCGAGCTCGCTTCCATGTTCAATGCCAGCCGCAATACGGTGCGCGAAGCGATCCGCATCCTGAAGGCCTATGGCATTGTCGAAAGCCGCCAGAAGGTCGGCGCGGTGATTACGGATCGCCGCCAGCAGGCGCTGATGGAGCTTTTCTCTTTCGCCATCGACATCTCGGCAGAAAGCTTTCTCGATATCCAGGGATTTCGTCGCCTTATCGAGGTCAATCTCAGCGATCTCCTATTCGACGCGCTCGATGAAACCGCAATCAAAAGGCTGCGCTCCATCAACGACGCGATGAAGGCTGCATCGACATTGGCCGAGGGTGCGGAACTTGACTATAAGTTTCATGCCGCCCTTGTCGGCTTCGCCGGCAATCAGACCTTGTCACAAGTCTATGGCATTCTACAGCCATTGTTGCAGCGGCTCATGGAAGCGGGCAAACGCTCACGCGAGGCTGTCGACAGCGCCTATCACGAGCATCGCGCCATCATCGAAGCGTTGGAACAACGGGATCGAATCGCCTACGCCTATCACATGAACCGCCACCTGCAGGCGGGCCTGCAATTCATCGCGCCAAAGGCTGTTTGAGGCATCCCTTGCATCACGGACATATGACATGAAAAGACAGACGCTCGACACCGGCTGGACCATCTCGCGCCTTCGCGCGCCATCAAGTGCACCGGCCCTGCCCAATTCGATCCCCGCGACGGTGCCGGGCAACGTGCATCTCGACTTGATGGCAGCGCAGCTGATCACCGATCCCTATCTCGACGTCAACGAGATCTCGCAGGACTGGATCGGTCGCGCCGCCTGGCGTTACCGCCTGGCTTTCGATTGGGATGGCGAGGATGCCGAGCGCATCGATCTCTCATGCCTCGGCCTCGACACGGCGGCGCGCGTGGAGCTGAACGGCAGCTTGCTCGGCGAAACCCGCAACATGCATCGCAGCTACCGCTTCGACATCGGCGATCACCTGAAAAGCGGCCGTAACGAGCTGATCGTCGACTTCCAATCCGCCTATGAACATGGCGAGGAGGTCCGCAAGCAGCTCGGCAGCGCCGCCGATATTCCCCAGAATTATCCCGGTCCGAGCAATCTCATCCGCAAGATGGCCTGCAATTTCGGCTGGGACTGGGGTCCGACCGTTGTCACCTCGGGCATCTGGAAACCGATCGTTATCGAGAGCTGGTCCAAGGCTCGTCTCGGCAGCATTCGCCCGGAAATCACCCTGCAAGGCAACCAGGGCGTCGCGCGCCTGCATGTCGAGGTCGAATGGGCCGACAAGGGCACGGACAGCGTGGCGCTCGTGCTCTCCATCGGCGGCAAGCGCGCGGAAGTGCGCGTCGCGCAGGGCGAGACCCACGCGCTCATCGAATGCCGCATCGACAATCCGCAGGTCTGGTGGCCGCATGGCATGGGCGGCCAGCCGCTTTACGATCTTGATCTGCGGCTGCTCGGCTCGGACGGTGCGGCCCTCGACGGCTGGAAGCGGCGCGTCGGCTTCCGCTCCGTGCGGCTGGATACGACACCGGACGAGATCGGCTCTGCCTTCACGCTCGTCGTCAACGACGTGCCGGTCTTTGCGCGCGGCGCCAACTGGATCCCCGATGATTGCTTCCTGCCGCGCGTGACGCGCGAGCGCTATCGCGAGCGGATCGCCCAGGCCCGCGATGCCAATATGAACATGTTGCGCGTCTGGGGCGGCGGCATCTATGAGACCGATACGTTCTACGAGGAATGCGATGCCGCCGGCATCATGGTCTGGCAGGATTTCCTCTTTGCCTGCGCCACCTATCCCGAAGAGGAGCCCGTCTACAGCGAGATCGAGGCGGAAGCGCGCGAGGCGATCGCAAGGCTCATGCCCTACGCCTCTCTGGTGATCTGGAACGGCAATAATGAGAATATCTGGGGCTATTTCGACTGGGGCTGGCAGGATGTGCTCGGCAACCGTCCCTGGGGCGCCGGCTACTATCTCGACCTCCTGCCGAAGCTGGTGGCCGAGATCGATCCCACCCGGCCCTACTGGCCGGGCAGCCCCTATTCCGGCTCCATGGAGATCGCGCCGAATGCCGATGAGCACGGCTGCAGGCACATCTGGGATGTCTGGAACGAGGTGGGTTATGAGACCTACCGCAGCTATATCCCCCGCTTCTGCTCCGAATTCGGCTGGCAGGCACCGCCGACCTTCGCAACGCTTGCCCAGTCCGTGCGCGAGAAGGATCGCGCACCGGCTTCTCCTGCCGTCCTGCATCACCAGAAGGCAACCGGCGGCAACGACAAGCTTCTGCAGGGGTTGGAAGGCTGGTTTCCCCACCCGCAAAATTTCGACGATTGGCTCTTCGTCACGCAGCTGAACCAGGCGCGCGCGATCAGCTTCGGCATCGACCATATGCGCTCGCATCGGCCAACCTGTATGGGCACCATCGTCTGGCAGCTTAACGATTGCTGGCCGGTCACCTCCTGGGCGGCAATCGATGGCGCTGGCCGGAAGAAACCGCTCTGGTATGCCTTGAAGCATAGCTATGCGCCGCATCTGCTCACCATCCAGCCGCGCGGTGATGGCTTGGCTGCGGTCGCCGTCAACGACGCAACGCTGTTCTGGCGCGTGCCCTTCACGGTCGAGCGTTTCGATTTCACCGGCAAGCTGCTCGCCCGTCATCACGTCTGGCGCATCCTGTGCGATCGTTTCGAAAATACGGATATCGAGATCCCGGCCGAGGTCGCGACCCCAAACGATCCGCGCCGCGAATATCTGCGCGCCCGCCTCGGCGACGCGGAAGCGTGGTGGTTCTTCGAGAAGGATATGAAGCTGCAATATCCGCAGCCGCGCTTTGACGTCGAGAGCGTCCAGACGGTGGACGGTGTTGCAGTCACCATCACGGCGCAGTCGTTCCTGCGGGATGTCTGCCTGTTCGTCGATCGCATCAATCCGAATGCCGAGGTCGACGACATGCTCGTCAATCTCGCGCCCGGGGAAAGCAGGACGTTCCAGACCAAAGGCATTTCCAAGGAGGCCTTCGACGATGTCGATCTTTCGGCAATCCTTCGCACGGCCAACCAGGTTGCGGAGCTTCCAAATCACTGAAACCGCGCCTCCGTACGCGAAAAGATCCGGCGCGTTGCGCCGGATCTAGGCCTATATTTTCCGTATGCCGTCACAAAAGATTGCGCTGGTGAATGGCGAATTGCCTCCTATGATCGGACGGCGCCTTGTGATCTAGTGCCCCTCATCCGATCCATGAATCAGCGAGATCACGCTTATGTCCTCGGACACCAATCGCAGCTTTCAGACGCCCCGCCGCGAAGAACTTGGCCTCATCACCCTCAGCAATACCGCCGGCCTTTCGGCTTCGGCCCTGCCGAACGGCACGCTGTTTTCGATCGACTTTGCCGACCAGCAGGGCGGCGTCATGATCAATCAGGTCCTCGGTTCGCCCGTCTATGGCGGTATCGGCCGGCTCTATCTGCGCATCGGCGGTGCGAAGCCGGCGACTGCGGAAATCGTCGGGCCAAAGGCTGCCGTGCAGTTCGGCCATGGCAGAAACGGCTTTTCGTGGAGCGGCGAGACGGCCGGTGTGAAGCATACGGTCAGCCTGCGGCTGCACCCGAACAAGACCGCATGGTTCTGGCAGGTTTCGTTGGAAAACAGCACCAATGCGACGCTTTTGGCCGACCTCGTTCTCGTTCAGGATGTCGGCCTCGGCGATCGCGGCTTCCTGATGAACAGCGAAGCCTATGCCTCGCAATATATCGATCACCACATTGCCGATCATAGCGCCTTCGGCCCTGTCATCATGGTCAGGCAGAACCTCAAGCAGGGTGGCGGGCGAAATCCGTGGCTGGCGCAGGGCTGCCTCGAAGGTGCGGCGGCCTACGCGACCGATGCAATCCAGCTCCTCGTGCCGTCCAAGGGCAATGATGGCGTCATGGTGCCGGACTTTGGCACCAGCCTGCCCAGCGCGCGCCGCCAGCACGAGGTCGCCTGCCCGACAATACAGTCGAAGCCGCTTGCGCTCGCCGCCGGTGCTAAGGCGACCACGACCTTCTTCGGCCTCTTCGTTGCCGATCATCCGGCCGCTTCCAGCGACGCCGATCTTGCCAATCTCGATAGCCTGCCGGCGCTTCAAAGTGAGCTGGCAGCGGAGACGATATCCGTTGGACAACCGGTGCGCAGCCTCGTGCAGGACGCGCCGCTTGCCGAAAGCGACGATCTGGATCAAGCCGCGATCAATACGCTCTACCCCCAGCGTATGCTGGAAGAACACGCCGACGGGAAGCTGCTTTCCTTCTTCGTGCCCGACGGGCCGCATAACAGGCACATCGTGCTGCGCGAAAAGGAGCGGCAGGTAGCGCGCCGCCATGGCGCCATCGTCCGCAGCGGCCAGAACATGCTGCTCGATGACCAGACACTGGCCGCCACCTGCTGGATGCAGGGCATCTTCGCGGCGCAGCTGACCATCGGCAACACGTCTTTCCACAAGCTGTTTTCGGTCTCGCGCGATCCCTACAATCTGACCCGGTCGAGCGGCCTGCGCATCCTCGTTGATCTCGGCGATGGCTGGTGCCTGCTTGGCGTGCCTGCCGCCTTCGAGATGGGTCTCAGCGATACGCGTTGGATCTACCGCCTTCCCGGTCGAACCATCACTGTATCGGCAATCGCCTCCGGCGACGACCCGGCGATGCAATGGAGCGTTTCCGTAGAGGGCGCCGCCTGCCGCTTCCTCGTATTTGGCCATATCGTGCTTGGCGAACGTGATTACGAAGCCGTGGCGAACATCGCAGTCGATGCGGCCGCCAAGCGCATCTCTTTCCGGCCGCAGCCGTCCTGGCTGTGGGACCGGTATCCGAAGGCTGGATACCATCTCGTCACCTCGACCCCGGATGCGTTCGAAGCCGTTGGTGGCGATGAACTGCTCTATAACGACGGCAACGCCCGCAATGGCCCATTCATCGCTCTGAAATCGCATCCGACGAAGGAATTGCGCTTTGCCGTCACGGGCTCGATGACCGATCCGGACGCGGCGGAAGCCCTTGCCGCGCGCTACAGCGCCGGTGTCGAAAGCGAAGAGATGCTGGCGCCGGCGCGCCGCTTCTGGAGCCATGTGACGCGGGGCGCGCGCATCGAGGGTGATGGCCGAGATGTCGCGGCGCAGGCCGTGATGCTGCCCTGGATCGCGCATGACGCCATTATCCATCTGAGCGTACCGCATGGGCTCGAGCAATATACGGGGGCTGCCTGGGGCACGCGCGACGTCTGCCAGGGGCCAATCGAATTTCTGCTTGCCTACGAGCATGACGAAGAAGTCCGGAAGATCCTTACCACACTCTTTTCCGAGCAATACCGCGATCGCGGCGACTGGCCGCAATGGTTCATGCTGGAGCCCTACGCCAATATCCGCGCCGGCGAGGCGCATGGCGATATCGTCGTCTGGCCGCTGAAGGCGCTCTGCGATTACATCGAGGCGACCGGCGACTTCGCCTTCCTTGCCAAAATGGTGCCGTGGCGTGCCGATGACACGATGCAGCTGACATCGGAGCACGCGACGATCTCCGATCACATCGAAAAGCTGCTGGACACCGTGCGCAGCCGCTTCGTGCCGGGCACGAGCCTGATCCGCTACGGCGAGGGCGACTGGAACGACAGTTTGCAGCCGGCCGATCCGCACCTGCGCGACTGGATGGTCAGCAGCTGGACCGTATCACTCCTGTACGAACAGCTGGTGCGCTACGCCAACATCCTGACGCTCGCCAGCCGCAATGAGGAAGCGCAGTCGCTACAGGCGACCGCCGCCGCCATGCGCGCCGATTTCAACCGTCTCCTGATGCGTGACGGCATCGTTGCAGGCTACGGCGTCTTCGATCCGAGCCATGACGGCGTCGAGTTGCTGCTGCATCCGGAGGACACGCGAACTGGCCTGCATTATTCGCTGATCGCGATGACGCAGCCGATGATCGGCGGCCTGTTCACGCCCGATCAGCGCCATGCCCACATGAAGCTCATCCGCGAGAACCTGCTGTTCCCGGATGGCGTGCGGCTGATGGAAAAGCCGGCAACATACTCCGGCGGTCCGGAGAAGCTGTTCCGGCGGGCCGAATCCTCCTCCTTCTTCGGCCGCGAGATCGGGCTCATGTATGTGCATGCGCATCTGCGCTACTGCGAGGCCTTGGCGCTCGAAGAGGATCCGGAGGCCGTATGGGCGGCACTCGCGCTCGCCAATCCGATTGCCGTCAGCGGCAGGGTGGAACATGCGTCTCTGCGCCAGCGCAACACCTATTTCAGCAGCAGCGATGCGGCCTTCGACGACCGCTATCAAGCATCTGCGGAATGGGCGCGCGTCAAGGCGGGCGATATCGCCGTCGATGGCGGCTGGCGCATCTATTCGAGCGGCCCCGGCCTTTACACTAAGAGCCTGATCGGCAACGTCTTCGGCTTCAAGCGGCAATTCGGCGAGCGTATCCACAAGCCGTTGTTGCCGGCCTCCATCGGCGCCTGCGAGGTAAAGCTGGATTTCACGGCCTAAGCCAATCGTGAACAGAAAGGGGTCGCGTCGCCGGCCCCTTTTCAACCGGCGAACAGTTGGCTTCGCCGCAGGAGCTGCCCTCGCACCTCTATCGACCGTCTGGTTAACCGAATCGGCTAATCTCGTGCGGATGTGCAAAGCCCGGAGGCGGATTTGGAAACGGCGCTCTATCTCCCGATCAAGTCATTTCTCGAAGCGGCCGGCTATGCGGTAAAAGGCGAGATCGGCGGCTGCGACCTTGTCGGCCTGACTGATGGCGAGCCGCCCGTCGTCGTCATCTGCGAACTGAAGATGACCTTCAACCTCGAACTCGTCCTGCAGGCGGTGGATCGCGCTGCTGCCAGCGACGAGGTCTGGATCGCCGCCCGCGTCTCGGCAAAGGGCAAGGGCCGGGAAGGCGATCGTCGGTTCCGCGACCTTTGCCGAAGGCTGGGCTTCGGCATGCTGACCGTCTCGGACAGCGATGTCGTCGACATCGTCGTCAGCCCCGTCGCGCCGATGCCGCGCAAGAATGCGCGGCGCAGGTCACGCCTTGTGGAAGAGCATCGCCGGCGCAAGGGGGATCCGGCCCTAGGCGGCAGCACGCGCAAGCCGATCATGACCGCCTATCGCCAACAGGCCCTTGCCTGCGCCGCTGCCATCGAAAACGGAGCGCAACGCCCGAAAGACATGCGCGAAGCAGCACCGAGGGCCCCGCAAATTCTAAGAGATAATGTCTACGGCTGGTTCGAACGCATCGACCGCGGCATCTACGCTTTGACAGAGCTTGGAATAGAGGCCCTCAAGCGTTGGCCGGCAGCGCAGCTTTAAATATGGAGAATTTCCGGTCGCTCAACATTAAATTCATGTAATATCTTAACATTCCGCAATACAAACATGATCAATATTTAATTTGTAAAACACAATTGGCGGATCATATTAACACCAAGCGCCAATTCAAATCTATACTTTGCTTCCCGTAGTAAAAACGGGAAACAAAGTCGCTCGCAAAATTGACGCGGACCAATCGAAGCCCGTCCCCGGTATGGACGAGCCGCCAAACCGCCAACGATCTCGCAAGGGACTTTCGCCATGCCTTCTCTTCTCCGCAAACATCGCACAGCCGCCATCGTCGGTGCCGCTATCATCGTCGGCGCCGGCGCATTGCCTTTTGCCTTCAGCACATCCGCAACCGTCGCCTCGGCCGCCGAACCGGCCGGCATCATCGCACCCGGCGGCTCCTTCGCGCCGATCGTCGATGCCGACAAGCCGGCCGTCGTCACCGTCACCACCACCATGAAGGCGACCGATACCAGCGCCGACGGCAGCAATTCGCCGATGGACGAGCAGTTCCGGCAATTCTTCGAAAACCAGGGTATCCCCTTCCCGAAGCAGATGCCGCGTCAGCAGCAGAGCCAGCGCGCCATGGCGCTCGGTTCCGGCTTCATCATCAGCCCGGATGGAGTCATTGTCACCAACAACCACGTCATTCAAAACGCCGTCGACATCAAGGTGACGCTTGATGATGGCACGGAGCTGCCGGCCAAATTGCTGGGCGCAGATGCCAAATCCGACCTTGCCGTTCTGAAGATCAACGCGCCGAAGCCGCTGGCGACCATCGCCTGGGGTGACTCCGACAAGCTGAAGCTTGGTGACCAGATTCTCGCCATAGGCAATCCCTTCGGCATCGGCACGACCGTCACAGCTGGCATCGTCTCGGCGCGCGGCCGCGACCTGCACAGCGGCCCCTATGACGACTTCATCCAGATCGATGCCCCCATCAACCACGGCAATTCCGGCGGGCCGCTGGTCGACCGCGAAGGCAATGTCGTCGGCATCAACACCGCCATCTACTCGCCGAACGGCGGCAGCGTCGGTGTGGGCTTTGCCATTCCCTCTGCCGAGGCCAAGGCGATCGTCGCGAAGCTCGAGAAGAACGGCTCGATCGATCACGGCTATCTCGGTGTCGCCATCCAACCGGTGACCTCGGATATCGCCAATGCCATGGGCCTCTCGCAGACCCAGGGTGCGCTCGTTGCCAGCGTCAATGACGATACGCCAGCCGCACGCGCCGGCATCAAGAGCGGCGACATCGTCACCGCCGTCGGCAACGAGAGCGTGAAGACGCCGAAGGATCTGTCGCGGCTGGTCGCCGATCTCTCTCCCGGCGACAAGCGTTCCATCACTCTGTGGCGCGACGGCAAGAGCATGGACGTCAATGTCACCATCGGCGGCAATGACGGCAATAAGCAGGCTGCCAACGACGCTGGCGACGGCAAGGTCCAGCCCTCCAACCAACCGAGCATTGGCGTCGGCCTTGCCAACCTCACACCGGATGTGCGTGAGCAGTTGAACCTGCCGCATGGCGTCGAGGGCGCCGTCGTTGCCAGCGTCAATCCCGAGAAGCCCGCCGCCGCGGCCGGCATCCAAACCGGCGACATTATCGTCTCGGTCAACGATCAGCCGGTCCACAACGCCCATGAGGTGCAGACGGCCGTTGCCAAAGCCGGCAAGGATGGCCGCAAGTCCGTCCTGCTCCTGATCGAGCGCGACGGTAACAAGACCTTCGTCGCCGTGCCGTTCTCGGCCGCTTAAAAAATCCGGAGCATTGAATGATCGGCCCGCCTCCAGCAACGGAGCGGGCCGAATTTGTCTTGTTTCGCCGTCTCCACGTGGCCTATGTCCTGAACGCCGCCTTTCCACAACGGAAACCTTTCCGTTTTTGACACCTGACTCTTTTTGTCCAAACTCTGCCTTTGTGATGGTACAAATAGCGCCGGAGCTGATTGAAACGATCGGGCGGGAAGTTTAAACCGCTCCGGCGATATCAGCGGCTAGGCCTAAAACAGGAATAAGTGGCGGCAGGAGTTGGAGTGACTGATCCCTACGATATTCTCGGCGTTACGCGCGATGCGGGCGAAGAGCAGATCAAGGCAGCTTACCGCAAGCGCGCGAAGGCAGCCCATCCGGATTCCGGCGGCGATACCGAGGCTTTCGCGCGGTTGCAAAAGGCCTACGAGCTTCTTCTCGACCCCGTACGGCGCAAGGTGTTCGACGATACCGGCTATGATGTCGAGCTGACCGATGCCGTCGACCTGCAGGCACTGGTCGCGATCGAAAAGCTGATTACCGAGGTCGTGCTTGACGAACGGGAACCTGGTACCTTCGATCCGGTCGCCAAGATGCGCGCGAGCCTTCTGGAAGAAATTCGCAAGGCGAATTTCAGCAAGAGCGAGCTCGAGCGACACTCCAATCGCATCGGCCTTCATTTAGAGCGGCTGGGCAAGCGTCCGGGCAAAGACGTAGTCGGCCACATGCTGCGCGCCCGCATCAAAGCGATCGCCACCGCCATCAGCGAAACGGAAGCAAAGATCGGCGCCACCGAACGCGCCTGCGACATGCTCGAAGGCTATCTTTACGAGATGAACGAGCCTCAGGAAGAAGCGGAAACGGCTGCCGAGATCGAATGGGACGAGCCAAGGGTCCGCTCGGCCGCGCAGTAGAAGCTCACTTTTTCACTGCTCGGAAGAGGCAAATTTCGCGTTTGCCTTGATCGCCACATCACTTTCAGCAACGCAATGTTGCAATGCAACAATTTTCCCTGGACAAATCGAGGGGCTGGCCTAGATCATGCATCCAGCACGCCGTCCTGCTTCATCGGGCGACGGCGAAGCGGCAATGGCGGGCGCCGTGTTTCCGGCATTCGCCGAAGGTCTAAAAACGGCGAGGTATGCGTTTGCTGGCTTCCGAAGCGGATGAAGTCGTCTTTGAACATCTGAGCGAGAATCGATCGCGGGCCGCATTGAGAGGCGCCTTCTGGTCGGCGTTGGACACGTTGATCCCAACGGCGCTCAACAGCCTGGTCTTCGTCGTCACCTCGCGTTTTCTTCTGCCCCAGGATTTCGGCCTGGTCGCGCTCGCCTTCGCCATCGTCAGTTTCGCTTCCGGTTTCGGCCCGACGGCCTTCGGCGAGGCGTTGATCCAGCAGAAATCCATTCGGCGCAGCCACCTCGATACTGTCTTCTGGCTATCCTTCGCCTCCGCGGCGATCCTCTATGCCGCGCTGTTTCTGCTTTCCCCG
This sequence comes from Rhizobium sp. BK491, assembly GCF_014194925.1. Lineage (NCBI taxonomy): Bacteria > Pseudomonadati > Pseudomonadota > Alphaproteobacteria > Hyphomicrobiales > Rhizobiaceae > Rhizobium > Rhizobium sp. BK491. The sequence continues at coordinate 401,712 of NZ_JACIAR010000004.1, read as the reverse complement.
TTTCTCGCCCATTGGGTCGGACATGACAACATCGTCAAGCTGCTGCTGATCATCGGCCTGAAAATCTTCTTCGACATGATGATCATCGTGCCAAACGCCCTGATCGGCCGCACGATGTCCTTCCATCTCGCAGCTGCCCGCACGGCGATCGCCACCACCGTTTCGGCGACGATCTGTCTTGCGCTGATCTTCGCCGGTTTCGGGCTATGGGCGCTTGCAATTGCCCAGATCGCAGCTCCCGCTGCTGCCTGTATTGCCGCATTCTGGGGCGCAAGATGGCTGCCGGGTTTCCGTATCAAGCTCTCGAGCCTGCGCGAATTGCTGCATTACGGCATCTTCGCCTCGGGCAACCGATTCCTCCAGACCATGAATCTCGACCAGCTGATCATCGGCACGCTGGTAAGCCCGGCCGCTCTCGGTATCTATAATTTCGCTCGGCGGCTCTACGAGATGCTCAACAATGTCGTTGCGGGCGGGCTGAATTCGGTCAGCCACGTGCTGCTCTCCTCGCTGCAGCATGATAAGGACAAGGTGCGCGAAGCCTTCCTCATGGCGACCTTCGGCTGCTCGCTGGTGTCTTTCCCGGCCTTCATGGGGCTTGCGGCGGTCGCCGACGATGCCATTCCGCTGATCTTCGGACCGCACTGGGCCGCCGCCATCTGGCCGGTTCGTTTCTTCTGCGTCATTGGCCTGATGGCCGGTATCGGCATCATCCAAGCCTCCCTTATCACCAGCCAGGGCAGATCCGACTGGTGGTTCTACTATCAGCTGGTGCGCAACGTCGTCTCGATCCTCACCGTGCTCATTCTTCACCAATACGGGGTGACAGCCGTCGTCTTCGGTCTCATGCTCGGAGTGGTGATGCTCTGGCCGGTGACGCTATGGATGGTGTCGCGATTGATCGGTCTCAGCATCGCGGAATATTTCGGTCAGTTCCTGAGGCCCATCGCCGCCTATCTCGGCATGCTTGTCGCCGTGCTGGCAATCTCGTCGGCCCTGATCAACCAGCCCCTGGCAGAACGCCTTATCTGCGAAGTCCTGGTCGGTGGCCTCGCCTATTCGGCCCTCATCCTTCTCCTATGCAGGGAAAGGGTCCTCTTCCTCGTGCGAACGACGCTGCAAGGCCGTCGCGCGAAGGCACAGTAGCAGTCGTCGCGAACAAGGACGGAAAAGGCTCATTCCATCTCGCGATAGAATACCAAGTCGGAAAGGCGCCTCATGACACTGGTTACGTTCATCATTCCCGTTCGCCATCAGGCCAATTCCAATGATTGGCCGGCGCTGAAACGGCGGCTGTCGCAAACGATTGCATCGATCGCCGGGCAGTCCAACAAAAACTGGCGCGGCGTTGTCGTCGCCAATGAAGGCGCCGATCTGCCGGATCTGCCGCCGAATTTTACGGCAGAACGCGTGACCTTCCCGCCGAACCAGCTCCACGATATCAACGGCGCCGATCGCGAGAAGGTCTATGATGCATTCCGGCTGGACAAGGGCCGCCGCGTCCTGAGCGGCATGCTATCCGCGCGGGATACCCGTTTCTTCATGATCGTCGACGACGATGATTTCGTCAGCGCCAACATCGTGGATTTCGCGGCTGGAAATAGCGATGCCAACGGCTGGAAAATCAACCGAGGCTATCTTTGGAACGAAGGCGGCAGACTGCTTATGCATCACAACGACTTCGCCAATTATTGCGGCACGTCGCTGATCATTCGCTCCGATCTCTATCGCTTGCCGGCGACCTTCGAGGATGCGGAGATCGATTATATCAAATCCATGCTCGGCAGCCACGTGCGCATCGGCAAGCTGCTGGCCGACGCCGGCTCTCCGCTCGGCTCGCTGCCCTTCCGCGGCGCGATCTATCGGGTCGGCCATGCCGGCGCCCACAGCAAATCCTCCAATCTCATCAGAACCCATTTCCTCAACCGATCGGTGCTGACAAGTCCCCGCCAGTTCCTGGGCAACCTTTCGCGGGTACGCCCGCTCGATCGCAACCTTAGAAACGAGTTCTTCGGCGCGCGGGCCGCCGGATAGCTTAGGCGTAACCTTTCCCCCCATGAGGTTCGATCAATGCCGGCTGATACAACGAGACATAGATATGCCGCCCTGGATGCGATGCGCGGGTTGGCGGCATTCGCCGTCGTCGTCTATCACCTCGACAGGCCCTATGCGCCTTCGGCCTATATCGCGGTCGATTTTTTCTTCGTGCTCAGCGGCTTCGTGATTGCCAGGGCCTATGGTGAAAAACTCGCGAGCGGCATGACCGTGCTGGCCTTCATGAAGGCTCGCTACGCGCGTCTCTATCCGCTCTTCCTGATCGGCAGCGTCTACGGCCTTGTGCAATTGCTGCTGCGCTGGCAGGCATCCGGTGTCGGACGGGCCGATCTTGCCGCGAGCATCCTTACGACCATATTCATGCTGCCTTCGCCAAGTTTTCTGACGCGGTCGGCGGGCGACATCTTGGCGCTTTATCCGCTGAATGGCCCCGCCTGGTCGCTGTTTTGGGAGCTGCTGGCCAATCTCATATTCGCGCTCGTGCTGTTCAGATTGAAAACGCGGAGCCTGATCCTCCTAGCCGCCGCATCTCTGGCGCTGCTGATCGGCTCCGTCTTCCTGCACAAATCGCTCGATCTGGGCTGGGAATGGCACTCGGTGGACGGCGGCTTTGCCCGCGTCTTCTTTTCCTTCACGCTCGGAATGATCATCTACCGGCTTCGAAACAGCACCGCGATTGGCTGGACCATGAACAGCTATGCCGCCCTGCTGCCCATTGCGGTGATCTTAATCTTGCTGTTTCTCCCCACATATTCGCTGAAATATGCGCTTGTTTTCTGCATCCTGATCTCGCCGCTCATCGTCCTTGCCGGCACGATGCTGGAACTGCCAGAGAGGCTGCAACGGCTCGGTATCTTTCTCGGCTATCTCTCCTATCCCATCTATATGTGCCATCGCGGCTTCACTGAGATTTACGGGCATCTGATGCGCGATACCCACTTGCCGCAGCCCGTCTACGTCGCGATCTATCTCGTCGCGATTTCCATCATCGCCCTCATCTCGGCCAAGCTGGCGGAAATCCTGGTTCGCTATATCGGCGCCTCGAAAGGCGCTCACAAAGGCATTGAAGCCAGCCAACGCGGCTGACTGTCTCCAGAAATCATGTGTGGACGGCGGCAAGTGCGATGGCATCGGCAACCTCGTCGCACCGCTCCGAAAGATTGGCCGTCGCGACGCGCAAATTGCTGCTGGGCAGGATCGAGAACTTGGCACCGGGATGCACCGCGATGCCTCGGGCAGCAAGCGTCACCATGGCGAAAGGCTCCGACGAGACCGGCACCCAGGCACATAATCCCTCTCCGTGCCACGCATCGACGCCGCGCTCGCGAAGCGCATCGATGAGCCCTGCGCGGCGTTCCCGATAGGTCCTGCGGGCATGATCCAGGCACGATGCCGTCGCCGGATCGCGCAGCAGCCAGGCAGCCGCCGCCTGCAGGATACGGCTGGTCCAGCCGGAACTAAAGCTGCGATAGGACTGGATCTGGTCGATGATCGCCCGTGAGCTCGACAATACGGCGAGGCGCAGGTCCGGCCCGTGCGTCTTCGAGTAAGACAGAATATGGATGACCCGATCCGGAAAGAGATGTCCCATCGAATGACGTGGTGCCGTCGAGATATCGGCAATGCCATCGTCCTCGACGATCAGCGTATCCTTATCGCGAAGGATCTCCGTGAGGCTTGCCATGCGTGCCGGGCTCACGCTCTGGCCGGTGACGGAATGGATGCGCGGCTGGAAGATGAAAGCGACCGGGCGATATTTTAGCGCTTCCTCCAGCGAGGCCGGCAGCGGCCCCTCCTCGTCGCATTTCACCGGAATGATGCGGGCGCCCCGATCCTCGAGAATATCGAGAAGCCGCATGCCCGTCGGATCTTCGATCGCAACGGCAGCACCCGGCATGACGAGGGCGTTGATCAGGGTGTAGACGGCATTATAGCCGCCATTGGTCGCCAGGAACGCCTCCGGCTCATAGGGCCATGTCTTCCTGACCTCGCGCTCAAGCTCCGGCAGGATGCGGCTGCGCTCGTAGCTGTTGAGATTTTCGGCCGAGGCGCCATAGGCCATCGCCGCCTCCAGCTTTGGCAGCAGGCGAACATCGGGAACGGCTGCTGTCAGATTGAGGGCGTCGGAACCGTAATCGCCGACACTTGCTAACCGCGCCGGCTTCGCGACGAAGCGGTCGCCGCTGACCCATGTGCCATTCCTGCCGCGTCCGCTGATGATCTTCTGACGTCTGAGTTCGCTCCAGGCTTCCGACAGGGTCGCCGGGCTCACGCCAAGGACAAAGGCGAGGTCGCGGATCGGCGGCAGCTTGGTGCCAACAGGCAGGGCGCCAGCGCGAATGAGCGCGCTCGTTTCAAGCGCGATGCCACGGATGGTCCGATCGCTCAATTGTGAGGCAAACCATTTCGCATCCCGCTCTTCGCTCATTTTGACACCATTTTTAATGTTCAATAACATAATAACATTTGATCGACTTATATTGAACATTTACTCGTTGAGAAAACAAGTTTTCCCGCGAGTGAATTTCATGCCCCTTACTCTCCGCCTTGCCCTCCGCGACTGGGACTATATGACGCCTTTAGTCCTGGGCGATGTCTCCTCCCCGAAACTCGACATCAAGGTGGATCGGGTCGGCACGCTGGTCTCGCATGTTGGGAAGAGCGACGCCTATGACGCGGCGGAAACATCCTTCAGCCGCTACACGCAGATGCGCATCGACGGCGACGAGAGCGTGGTCGGCATACCGAACTTCATCATGCGCGGCTTCCGCCATCGCTGCGTCATCACGACCAAGGAAAGCCCGATCACGAGCTTCGCCCAATTAGCCGGCAAGCGTATCGGCGTCACCGGCTGGCGCGACTCCGGCAATACCTGGACGCGGGCAGCGCTACGCCGCGAAGGCGTCGGCGTCGAAGATGCCATATGGTATGCCGGCCGCCTCACTGAAGCCCATCCGATCACCGACCGCCTTGATGGCTTTGGCCGTCCCGGCCGCATAGAGGCGGCACCCGGCGAAAGGCCGATGGTGGACCTGCTGAAGGAAGGGCTGCTTGACGCGATCTTCACGCCCTTCATGCCGGACGGCTATTTCGCCGGCAACTCCGGCTTCCGCCAGCTCCTGCCCGATTTCCGCGCGGCCGAGCATCGCTATTTTGCCGATGTGGGCTATGTACCGGGGATGCACCTGATCGGCCTGAAGGCTGAGATCGTCGCCGAGCATCCCTGGGTCATTGCCGAATTGAGCAGGTTGATCGACGAATCGCAGCGCATGTGGCTCAGCAAGCGGCGCAAATATGCCGAAACCACGCCCTTCATGCTCGACGAACTGTTGAAATCGGCAACCGAGCTGCCCGAAGGGTGGGATGCGAGCGGCTTTGCCGCCAACCGCAAGATGATCGCCGATTTCGCCGAGGAGCTGCATGTGCAGGGCATCCTGCCGCGGCTGATGACGCCGGAGGAACTCTTCCCGTTCGACGTCGACGGCAGCCGGACAAGCGCTGCCTGACGACCACATCATATCAGAGACACAAAGCAAAAAGGGGAATGAACATGTCGCTGAAGAAAATGACCTACCTCGCCCTGGCAAGCCTGATGATGTCGGGCGCCGCCTTCGCCGAGGATGCGAGCCTGCCGAAACTTTCGGTCAACAAGGACCTGCAAGCCAAGCTGCCGGAAGCGATCCGCACATCGGGCAAAATGATCTCCGTCAACAACGGCTCTTTCCCTCCCTATGAAATCGTCACCGGCACCAAGCTGACCGGCGCCAGCGCCGATCTGACCGACGCGATCGGCGAGGTGCTTGGCGTGAAGATCGAGCATGAAAGCGTCAGCGGTCTGCCCGCCATCCTCGCCGGCATCAATTCCGGCCGCTATCAATTTGCCTTCGGCCCGATCGGCGATTTCAAGAGCCGCGAGGAAGCCAATGATTTCGTCGACTGGGTGCAGGAATTCGTCGTCTTCGCCGTCCAGAAGGGCAATCCGAAGGGCATTACCTCGCTCGATAGCGCCTGCGGCCAGCGCATCGCCGTCATGGCCGGCGGATCGGCCGAAAAGGTGATCCAGGTGCAGGCCGAGAAGTGCAAGACTGATGGCAAGGGTGCAATCGAGGTCCAGTCCTTCACCGACCAGCCGAGCTCGATCCTCGCCGTCCGCTCCAAGCGCTCCGATGCCTTCTTCTCTTCGCAGGCGCCGCTCACCTATTTCGTCTCGCAGGCGAACGGCCAGCTCGAATTAACGGGCGTCGGCCAGAAAAACGGTTTCGAGGATCTCTATCAAGGTGCCGTCGTGCCGAAAGGCTCGCCGCTCGGTCCGATCCTCAAGGAGGCCGTCAAGGTTCTTATGGACAACGGCACCTATGCCGCCATTATGAAAAAATGGGGCCTTGAGAACAACATGATCAAGGAACCCGGTATCAATCTTGGCGGGACGTTGCCGAAATGAGCTCGAACTCCAGAAACAACGCATCGCCTTCCGGCGATGCGGGGGAGCGGGATGTGGCGAATGCCCACACACCGTTCCCGAAGGGTCGTGTGGCAGCCTGGATCGTTACCCTTGCGATCGCGGCCTATTGGGCCTGGTCGGTCGCGCGCAATGAAAACTTCGGCTGGCATGTCGTCGCCCAGTACTTCTTCGACCCCGTCGTCATCAGCGGCCTCTATGTCTCGCTCGGGCTGACCGTCGTCGCCATGGTGCTCGGCATCGTCTTCGGCCTGTTGCTGGCGATTGCCCGCATGTCGAAAGACACCCTGGCAAGCACGCTCGCCTCGCTGTTCATCTGGTTCTTCCGCGGCACGCCGCTGCTGGTGCAGCTGATCTTCTGGTACAATCTTTCTACACTCTTCCCAACGCTATCGATCGGCATCCCCTTCGGCCCGACCTTCGTCAGCTGGGATACCAATTCCGTCATCAGCCCGATGACGGCGGCGATCGCCGGCCTTGCTCTGAACGAAGCCGCCTACATGGCCGAAATCATCCGTGGCGGCCTGCTTTCGGTCGATAGAGGCCAGTTCGAGACCGCCGAAGCCTTCGGCATGACGAGAAGCCGGGCTCTGCGCCGCATCATCATCCCGCAGGCCATGCGCTCCATCGTGCCGCCAACGGGTAATCAGTTGATCAGCATGATCAAGGCGACCTCGCTCGTCAGCGTCATCGCTATGGCCGATCTGCTTTATTCCGTGCAGTCGATTTATAACCGCACCTTTGAGGTCGTCCCGATGCTGCTCGTCGCCGTCATCTGGTATCTGCTGATTACGTCGGTGCTGAATATCGGCCAGAGCTATATCGAGCGCTACTATAGCCGCGCCGACCGCCGCACCAGCGGGACGAAGGTGGCAGCAGACGGCACGCCCGCGCTTGTGCCGGCACAGGAGGCAGGCCAATGAACGCTTCCGTGAACTCAATCGTCAACGCCAGCCCCCTGGTACAGGCGCGAAACGTCCACAAGTCCTTCGAACATCTTGAAGTCCTGAAAGGCATCGACCTCGATGTGACGCCCGGTGAAGTCGTCGTCATTCTCGGGCCGTCCGGTTCCGGCAAATCCACTTTCCTGCGCTGCATCAACCATCTGGAATCGATCAATCGCGGCTCGATCGAAGTCGATGGCGAGCAGATCGGTTATCGGCTGAACAAGGGCCGGCTGGTCAAGCTCTCCAGCCATGCGATCGCGCTGCAGCGGCGCAAGATCGGCATGGTGTTCCAGCAGTTCAATCTCTATCCGCATATGACAGCGCTGCAGAATGTCATTGAGGCGCCGATCGGCATTCATGGCGAAAGCCGCAAGCAGGCAACCGAGAATGCGCTGGCATTGCTCGACCGCGTTGGCTTGTCGGCCAAGGCTCACAACTACCCCCGGCAACTCTCCGGCGGCCAGCAGCAGCGCGTCGCGATTGCAAGAGCGCTGGCGATCAAGCCGAAGCTGATGCTCTTCGACGAACCGACCTCGGCGCTCGATCCGGAACTCGTCGGCGAAGTGCTCGCCACCATGCGTGACCTTGCCAGCCAAGGCCTGACGATGATCATCGTCACCCACGAGATCGGCTTCGCCCGCGAAGCGGCCGACCGAGTCGTCTTCATGGATGGCGGCAAGATCGTTGAGCAGGGCAAGCCGGAGGATGTGATCGGCAATCCGCAGCATCCGCGCACCAGAAGCTTCCTGTCGCGCTTCATCTAGCGCGATATACATATCATCCGTGATGCCCGCACGCTCTATGGCGAAAGGCGACTCAAAGCGAACCATTGGAATAGCCATGACCCTCGACAACGATTTCGCCCGCCTCTCGGATTTCGAGCCGATGAAGGCCGAACTGACCGGCATCCGCAGGCACCTGCATGCCAATCCCGAACTCTCCTTCGAAGAGGCGGAAACGGCGCGTTTCGTCGCCGAGAAGCTGGAAGCTTGGGGCTATGAGGTGACGCGCAATGTCGGCGGTCATGGCGTCGTCGCGCGCATGACGGTTGGAGCCGGCAAGAAGAGCATTGCGATCCGCGCCGACATGGACGCCCTGCCGATCACCGAGCAGACCGGCGCCGCCTATGCCAGCAAGACGCCGGGCAAGATGCATGCCTGCGGCCACGACGGCCACACCACCATATTGCTCGGAGCGGCCGAATATCTCGCCCGCACCCGCCGCTTCAACGGCACCGTGAACCTGATCTTCCAACCGGCTGAGGAGGCGGGCGCTGTCAGCGGCGCTCCCGCGATGATCAAGGATGGCCTGTTCGAACGCTTTCCCTTCGACGTCATTTACGGGCTGCACAATCATCCGGGTGCTGCGGAGGGCACCTGGCTGCTGCGCTCCGGCCCGCTGATGGCGGCCGCCGACACAGTTGAGATTACCATCATAGGCAAAGGCGGCCATGCCTCGCGCCCGCATCTGACTATCGACCCGGTGGTTGTCGCCTGCAACCTCGTCGTCAGTCTGCAGACAATTGTCGCCCGCAGCGTCGACCCGACCCAGACAGCGGTTGTCACCGTCGGCGCCATCCATGCCGGCGAAGTATCGAACGTCATTCCCGAAAGTGCGAAGATGCTGCTCACGGTTCGCTCCTTCGATCCGAAGGTGCGCGAGCTGCTTGAGGCGCGCATCCGCAAGCTGACAGCGTCCATTGCAGAGGGTTATGGCGCAAGTGTCGAGATCGACTACGTCTATGGCCATCCGGTCGTCGTCAACTCGGAGAAGGAAACGGAATTCGCGCGGATGGTCGCCGAGGAACTTGTCGGCGCTGAGAAGGTCGCCACCTGCGGCCTTATCCCCGGCAGCGAGGATTTCTCGCATTACCTGGAGCACAAGCCCGGCAGCTTCCTGCGCCTCGGCAACGGCGTGAACTCGGCCATCCTCCACAGCGCCAAGTATGATTTCGCCGATGAAAGCCTCACCGTCGGTGCCGCTATGTGGGCACGTCTGACCGAGCGTTATCTCGACGCCTGAACCCGTTCCTATCTGGATCGCAAGGCGGAGCCGGCGACGCCACGATAAACAGCAGCCCTGGCAACAAGCCGGGGCTGATCCGTTTTCTGGATGTCATGGAAAAAAGCGGAATGCGATGCTTTCAATAGCGCCGCTAGACCCGCGGCGCAGTGCGATTCCTGCCTTTATAAATACTACTTATCGAAGGATCCAAGACTATCGCCCGTTGCAGGCGCTGTATTTGCAGGCGTTTCAGTTCCCAGCCCGGCTTCCAGCTGCCCATTCTGAGTCTGCATTACCCGCCATTCATTTTCGAGGCGATCAATCACATACGTAGGAATTTCATTTCTTACGTTTTCAAACTCTTGCATCACGACCTCCATTGCCATGCGACTGGCATGACATGGAGGAGTTTCTTTGTAAATCAAGGCATTAAATTATTTAAACGATTAAAATATTTTCAATCGTTTGAAATATCGCCTTCTGTGGAAAAGATTCCAACAGCGTTAATGCGCGATGGGAGCCTACCGCGGCGAAGCGGGGTCATTGACGGCAGCAAAGCCGGGGTGGCGAGCAGCCGACGGTTGCAATCGCCCATCAAACTCCAGATCCTGCGCGCGTCCGATCGAATCATGTTGTTCGCGCATGGCGTCAGCCGCCTCGCGCACCACTTCGGAAATCTGCAGGAGCTGTTTGGCGAGAGGGCTCGTCCTGCGCCAGATCATGCCGATGGTGCGCGAGGGCTGCGGGCTTTGGAAGCGCACGGTCGACACCGAGGCCGAGCGGGTTTCCACCGCCACGGCCATCTCCGGTATCAAAGTGACGCCGATGCCGGCGCTGACCATCTGCACCAGCGTCGACAGCGAGCTGCCGTCCATCAGTTCCCGCGGCAAAGCTGAATGGATGTTACAGAAGGAAAGAGCTTGATCGCGAAAGCAGTGCCCCTCTTCCAACAGCAGCAGCCGCATTTCGCGAAGCGCCTCGCGGTTGGGAACCGGCTTGCCTTCGTCCTCGCTCGGTCGCACCAACACGAAGTTTTCCGCAAACAGCGGCACTTCCGTCAGAGATGTCTCAGAGACGGGCAGAGCGACGATCGCCGTATCCAGCCTCCCCTCCTCCAGCTCTTCGACCAGCTTCGACGTCAAAGTCTCGCGCACATGGATATCCAACCCGTCATAGATGCGGGAGAGATTGCCGATGATGCTCGGCAGCAGATAGGGCGCGACCGTGGGGATGATGCCGATGCGCAACCGGCCCACCGGCTGATCGCGCGACGCACGGGCAAGATCTCCCAGCTCGTCGACGGAGCGCAGGATGTCGCGGACACGGATCGCGAAGGCCTCCCCGAAATTGGTCAACCGGACCTGTCTCGCGCCTCTTTCGAAGAGGTTCGTGCCGAGCTGCTCCTCCAGCTCCTTGATCTGCATCGACAAGGCGGGCTGAGAGATCGAGCATAGATCGGCGGCACGTCCGAAGTGGCCGAGCCGAGCCAGCGCTTCGAAATAGCGAAGCTGTTTGAGCGTGAAGTTTGCCATAAGTCTATCTTATCGCGCCAATCAGGAAATCCAACTTAAATTAATGGAAAGCCTTGGCTATAGTGCCGCAGCAAAGATGAGATGCGGCCGCCTGTCATACGAAGCTCATAATGAGAGCATTGACTGCGTTCAGTTCATCGATGCACGGACCGGTCGGAAGGCAGGGGATCCAAGCTTTGCCTGCTTCCACGTCTCCGTTTCACGCGAGGCCAGAATGACGAGAGATTCATGCGTCTGACATGTCGCTGCCATACCAGTTTTGGAACCGGGCCATTTCCCGGCGGGCTGGCAAAGCTCCTTCTCCGGTCGTCACAAATCAAATCATCGTAAGGGAGAGTATCATGGATACAAAAGTCGAGACTGCCGGCAAATGTCCGTTTCCGCATGGGAACACGAGCGTTTCCGCACGTTCGAACCGGGACTGGTGGCCGAATCAGCTGAACCTCAAGATCCTTCATCAGAACTCCGCGCTGTCCAGCCCGATGGGCAAGGCATTCAACTATGCCGAAGAGTTCAAGAAGCTCGATCTGGAGGCCCTGAAGAAGGACCTCACCGCCCTGATGACGGATTCGCAGGAGTGGTGGCCGGCCGACTTCGGTCACTACGGTCCGCTCTTCATCCGCATGGCCTGGCATAGCGCCGGCACCTACCGCACGGGCGACGGCCGCGGCGGCGCCTCCTCCGGCACGCAGCGTTTCGCACCGCTCAACAGCTGGCCGGACAACGTCAACCTCGACAAGGCTCGCCGTCTCCTTTGGCCGATCAAGCAGAAATACGGCAACAGCATCTCCTGGGCCGACCTGCTGGTACTGACCGGTAACGTCGCGCTGGAATCCATGGGCTTCAAGACCTTCGGCTTCGGCGGTGGTCGCGAAGATGTCTGGGAGCCGGAAGAGGACATTTACTGGGGCGCGGAAGATACCTGGCTCGGCGACAAGCGCTACAGCGGCGATCGCGATCTGGAAAACCCGCTCGCAGCCGTGCAGATGGGTCTCATCTACGTCAATCCTGAGGGACCGAACGGCAATCCGGACCCGCTTGCAGCCGCTCGCGACATCCGCGAAACCTTCGCCCGCATGGCAATGAACGACGAAGAAACTGTCGCCCTCATTGCCGGCGGTCACACCTTCGGCAAGACCCATGGTGCCGGTGACGCAGCCCATGTCGGCCCCGAGCCGGAAGCAGCCGGCATCGAAGAACAGGGCCTCGGCTGGAAGAGCAGCTTCGGCACTGGCAAGGGCGGCGACACGATCGGTAGCGGTCTCGAAGTCACCTGGACCTCGACGCCGACCAAGTGGAGCAACAACTTCTTCTGGAACCTGTTCGGCTATGAATGGGAACTGACGAAGAGCCCGGCGGGCGCGCATCAGTGGGTGCCGAAGCATGGCGCCGGCGCCGGCTCGATCCCGGACGCGCATGACAAGTCCAAGCGTCACGCTCCTGCCATGCTGACCACCGACCTCGCCCTGCGCTTCGACCCGGCTTATGAGAAGATTTCCCGCCGCTTTTTCGAAAATCCGGATGAGTTCGCCGATGCCTTTGCTCGCGCATGGTTCAAGCTGACCCATCGCGATATGGGCCCGCGCGTGCGCTATCTCGGCCCGGAAGTGCCGAGCGAAGAGCTCATCTGGCAGGATCCGATCCCGGCGGCCGGTCCCGTATCGATCGAGCCCAGCGATGTCGCCGCCCTCAAGGCGGAGATTGCTGCATCGGGTCTCACCATCCCGCAGCTGGTTTCGACCGCCTGGGCTTCGGCTTCGACCTTCCGCGGCTCAGACAAGCGCGGCGGTGCAAACGGCGCTCGCATCCGTCTTGCTCCACAGAAGGACTGGGAGGCTAACCAGCCGGCACAGCTCGCTTCCGTGCTGGCAACGCTCGAAGGCATCCAGAAGAAGTTCAACGATGCCCAGACCGGCGGCAAGACTGTATCGATTGCCGATCTGATCGTTCTCGGCGGCTCGGTCGCTATCGAACAGGCTGCAAAGAAGGCCGGCCATGACGTGGTCGTACCCTTCGCTCCGGGCCGCACCGATGCGACGCAGGAACAAACCGATGTCGAGGCCTTCGCCGTTCTCGAGCCGATCGTCGACGGCTTCCGCAACTATCAGCGGCAGGCCTACACCGTCTCTTCCGAAGAGCTGCTGATCGACAAGGCACAGCTTCTGACGCTGACGGCGCCGGAAATGACCGCCCTCATCGGCGGCCTGCGTGTGCTGAATGCCAATGTCGGCCAGAGCCAGCACGGCGTCTTCACCAAGCGTCCGGAAACCCTGACCAACGACTTCTTCGTGAATCTGCTCGACATGGGCACGGAGTGGAAGGCCGTTTCGGATGCCAAGGACGTCTTCGAAGGCCGCGACCGCGCAACCGGCGACGTGAAGTGGACCGCGACACGCGCCGATCTCGTTTTCGGCTCCAACTCGCAACTGCGCGCGATCGCCGAAGTCTACGGCCAGTCCGATGCCGAGAAGAAGTTCGTCCAGGACTTCGTTGCGGCATGGACCAAGGTCATGAACGCCGACCGCTTCGACATCGCTTGATGCTGAAAATATCGGGCGCGATCAAAGGTGATCGCGCCCTTTTTCAACCGCCTTCAGAAACGGCATTTGGCCGTTTGCTTCTTTCGAACCACGCATTCAATCCCGTGCGTGCGGGCTGCTCGATCAGATAGTAGCTAAGCAACCCAAGGCATATGGCTATGACCAGCGCAGGCAGTTCGGCTAAGAGACCTTGCCGAGCCAGCACGTAAAACGGCTGCTGCCATAGATATATTGAGAACGACATCCGCCCAAGTCGCCGAATAATGGAGCCTTCAAATAAAATCCTGGAAAAGCGAGTGGCGCTCTCGATCGAACACACGCTGATCGCCAGCAACAGGGTTTTAACGCCGAAAAATAGCCAGGCGACATCGGCGAACAAGCGCGCAGCCAAGCCGCAGAAAAATATCAAAGGTACCAACCATTCCAGGGGTAATCCGCGGCTTCGCTGCCCGATCAGCAGGAACAACCCAGCTGAAATCAAAATTGGCGCTGCCGCCACCTGGCTCGACCAAAAAACGATAAATGGATTTTGCCCGTAAACGTCATATTGCAAAATGCCGGTGGCAAGTGCGGTAAGACCAAGCAACAAGAGGGAAAACCCCACGAACCTGTTACCGGCACCACGCAATGAAAAGGCTAGCAGCCCAAGCAGGAGGTAGCTGTGCTCTTCGACGCATAATGACCAAATGTGATCGAATATCGAGACGAAGGTGTGACTGGTAATTATGAAGTAGTTTAACGTGAAAGAAAGGGCGGCGAGGACAGCCGCAAGGTCGGGCGCAAGCGACGTTGACGAGAAGATCGCCGTATTCACCAAAACAAATATAAACAAAGTTGGATAGACGCGGCTGAAACGCCGAAGGAAGAAAGTGCCCAAAGGCATCTCCCTGACGAAAAGGATCTCGGCCATAAGGCGTCAGGAGAGCACGAAAAATAGATCCACACCGGCGGATCCAAGACCGGGCATGTACTTGTCGCCGCCGAAATGGCCCATCAATACCAGCAAGACGGCGAGTCCACGCCATCCATCAAGGGCCGGAATATAGGTCGGTCTTCCTGCTTCTGACATCGGTAACCATCGGCTGCGCTATCGAACCGCTACCGTAAGGCGTCAATATTAATGAAATTACTTTAAGTACTATCGAAAGTAAGCACAGCGCCAACATTTGAAGTAATGCGATTTCACTACGAATACGTCTCAAACATGCACTCGTGAGATTGAATAATGATCGTGTGACAATCGGCAACGCTTCTAGCGGCCATTCCTCCGCACATCGAATCGTCCTCTTGCTCCGGCGCCATGCTTCCGGACACAATTGGAAGCATCGAACACCGGCTGCAATGCATCGCTTGCAGGCTGCAGCTCAATCGACGCAGCACAGGGGCGCGGCGTTGTGCAACGGTAGCGGCAGGGTCATGACGGGATTGGGAATCGTAAGCGCATCCAGTGTCGCCGTCTGCTCGGGCGAGAGCTGGACATCGAGTGCGCCGATATCCTCATTGAGTTGTTCCAGCGTATGAACGCCGATAATCGTCGAAGATACGCCAAGGCGTCCCATTGCCCAGGCAAGAGCGACGCGTGCGGTCGTCGTACCGAGCTCGTCGGCGACGCGGAATAAGGCGTCCACGATTTCAAGATCCTGCTCATCGGGCCTTTGCGCCAATTGCGCCGCATGCCCCCGTCTCATGCCCGCATTATTGGCAGGCTTATATTTGCCGCTGATGAGACCGCCACTCAAGGGCGAATGCGAGACGACGCCAAGCCCCAATCCTGTTGCCAGCGGAATGAGCTCGTTTTCAAACAGCCTTGCTGCAAGCGAATATTCGATCTGCAGACCGATGAACCGAGCCCAGCCGTTGGATTGCGCCAGGAGGTGCGCATGCGCCACCTTCCAGGCAGGGGCATCGGAAATGCCGAAGTAACGCAATTTTCCGGACTGAACGAGATCGTGGAGCGCTGCCAGTATGTCTTCCAGGGGCGCCTGGATATCCCAATTATCAAGCCAATAAAGGTCGAGATAATCGGTGCGCAGCCGTCGAAGGGCCTGCTCGAAACCGGCTATCACGGCCTTGCGGCCAGGTGTTTCACCATCCCATTCGACATTGAATTTGCCAGCAATGACAAGATCGCCACGTCTGATCGAATTCTGGGCGATATAGGTGCCGACAACCGTCTGGCCGCCCGCTTTGACCGCTCCATTGCCAGTATCGAGGTAGTTGCCACCGAGTTCGAGATAGCGCGCCAGAACTGCAGCAGGCTGGTTTTCACGGGATGGCCAGGCGCCCCCCGTATCAAAAGTCATGGTTCCGAGCGCAAGCGGACTGACGCGCAACTCCGAGCGGCCGAGTGCGGCATAGTCTTCGAGATGCATGCATAATCCCCCAGCCGGTCTGCAGCCGCTACATAACTTTCCACATCATGTAAGTGCATCAAGCAAGGGAGATAAGCACCAATTTACAATTTTACAATTCGGAAATCCGGATAATCGGCGCGACACCGTTCAATTTTGCAACCGCATATCACGAAAGGAACAATTCCTCCGCCGCCACGCTCTAGCGCTTGCGTATGAACTCGGTGCGGAGAACCAAACCCTTGATCCCGTCGTAACGGCAATCGACCTCTTCAGGATTGTCGGTCAGTCGAATGGACTTGATAACCGTGCCTTGCTTCAAGGTCTGGTTGGCGCCTTTCACTTTCAGATCCTTGATGAGGGTAACCGAGTCGCCATCGGCAAGCACGTTACCGCTTGCATCAAGTACGATGAGGCCTGTTGCGGCAGTTGCGGCAGCCATCTCTGCGGCGGGCCGCCACTCGCCGGTCACTTCGTCATAGACATATTCGTCATTTTGGCCGGTCATTCCAAACTCCACTTCACGTTTTTTTCAAATATTCCGGAGCCAACAAATGCCTGGCTTCCATCTCAATCATGATCCGAAAATGGCGTCTATCCGAGACCATCAGCCCATGCAATACAGGCAGCCGCGCAAAGCGACAGCCCTGAGGCGGGCCTAACCTTCCGGTTTCACGCCGAGACCGACCAGGGATTGCGGCCCTCGCGAAGCCACGACAGCGTGTCGACCCAGAAACTCTCCTTGTAGCTATCGTGAAACAGGCCGAAATGACCGGTCCTGTCGCGGCCAAGGTCAATAGGATGCACATGCACCAGGATGGATTGCGCACCCGTATAATAGTTCAGCGCGCGGCGAACCGCCGGCACCGTGCCGAGTTCATCGTCCGAAACCGCAATCGCGAGGATCGGCGCCCGGACCGCGGCCATTCGCCGAAGAGCATCCTGCCTCTCTGCCGCTGGATGGCTGCGCTCGAACCGAGGACCACGAAAGCTCCACTCATTTGCTACCCCCTTCGGCAGATCCTCCAGCCAGCCAAGCCGGCGACCGGGAAAATAGCCGCAGAGCGCAGTGATTGCGGGCATGGCGACATGCCATTTGAAAAAGAGGGCAGCGCGGCGGTGCGGCAGGTAATCGCCCCACCAGGCATATTGGGCGCCGACTGTCAGCATCCTGTCCATCATAGGAGCATGTTCGGCCAGTCCCGGCAGGAAACCGCCGACGCTATGGCCGACCACCATCAATGGGCCGCTGCGACGATAGCCAGCCAGCCATTGAAGTGCGGCATCGAAATCCCGCTCACCCCAATCCCGCCAGCGATAGCGGGATCCACGCAGCCGTTGCGGCCGCGATAGCCCGATACCGCGATAATCATAGGTCAGGACATCGAACCCATGCCGAGCCAGAAATTGCGCGTAGCGGTGATAGTAGCGCGCAAGCACGCCCGTGGCCGGGTTGATGATAACGCTGCCTTCCGGCTTGGCCGTCTCCGCCAGCCAGAGATGACCGCCGAGAACGACGCTGTCGGCACATGAAATGGAAATCGGCGTGCTACGCGGCCCCGAGGATGATGGAATGTGTTGCTCGTTCATGGGACGGAGGATGATGCCACCGCCGCATTGTGTATATTCACTACCCGGTATACATTGAGTCATGAAAAACAGCTCGCAGCCGACACGCGAACGCATACTTGAGGCGGCCGGAAAACTCTTCCATCGCGATGGCATCCGCGCGATCAGTGTCGATGCCATCGCCGAAAAGGCAGGCATCACCAAGCGTACCCTCTACTATCATTTCCGCAGCAAGGACGACCTGATCGCCGCCCATCTGCAGGTGCGGGACGAGCCGAACCTCGTCCTCTTCAAACGCTGGTTCGAGGAAACGAAAGGCGATACAGCCGAGAAGGTTGCCGGCATTTTTCGCCATCTGGCACAATCGGCGCGTAGCGCTAAATGGAAGGGCTGCGGGTTCCTGCGCACCTCGGTCGAGCTCATCAACCTTCCCGGCCATCCGGCTCTGGTGGCTGCTCGCGCCCATAAGAAGCGCGTCGAGGATTGGCTTGCTTCAACCTTTATGGAAGCCGGAGCCGGCAATGATGCCCTGCCGCTCGCGCGCCAGATCATGCTGCTCCTCGACGGTTCATTTGCCGTGGTCCTGCTCCATCGCGATCCGAGCTATATGGAAACTGCGGCGGATGCGGCAGCCGAGCTCGTCAAAAGTCGTCTGACGGCACCGCCAGAACTCGATTCCGCGACTGACAAACCATGTCAGTTGAACGAAAGCAGGCCGTAGAGATTGGCAGCAGCCGCATCGATCTGGATAGCCTGATCCGATCCGGTTCCACTCGCCTCGTCCTTTTCTTTCTTCGCCCGCCTTTCGAGGGCTTTCGTGACCTTGTCGTTGCTGTCGCCATCTTGAGCGCTCTCGATAACGTCTTCAATCGACAGGCCAAGCTTATCGAGGCCGAGCTGCCTTTCAAGCGCATGAAACACCGCCATGCCCCCAGCCTGCACCTTTATCTCGCCATAGACCTTTTTCATCGCTGCAACAAACTCGTCCATGGAGGAATAGTCGCTTCGTTCGACCCCCAGAGCCCTGCCTGTCCGCTCGATAAGATCAAGCTTCTGCTTCGCGATGCTGTCCTTGCTCATGCTGAACATGGCTTCCGAAACTTTCGATTGAGCTTGAGTGGGCTGCTTGGAAACGGCCACCTTATTCGTCAGGCCGGTCGCCACCGCGATGAGGCCATCGGCGGCGGATGGAGGCTGCTCCGATATTGTCGAGCCCTTATTCAATTGCCGGAGAATGGCCAAAGCCGCCGAAGGCACATTTGAAATCGATGTCATCGCTTATCCTCAAGCGCCACAGCCTCTCCCTCATGGAAGCCTGACGCAAAGCTCTATGCCTCATGCGATAGTCGATGATTCAATTACTACCGGAAGTTAGTTAAGGTTTGAATAACCCAGGATACGCCTCGCCACGAAATATTCCCTATAAGTTGTATTCCGCCATAAGAGTTATTGTCGACGCGACGGCCACCACGAAACCGGCCGTGCGACGATTTCCGGATGCCGCGCTGCCGCATCGATAGGATCAATGATACTTCAGACGCTCGCGGCCAAGAATGGCGGGCGCGTCGACGCTAGCGATCGGCTGGGAGAGATCGCTCGAAATGTCGCCGGCCAATTGCAAGTCGAGATAGCGTGCGCAGCAGACCCGCAGGAACGAGGTGAAATTGCCGAGATCATGGCCGGCATCGATCGATTCATGGTGCAGCTTGGTAATCAGCTGCACCACGTTCATGCCGTCACGCCGGGCGATTTCCTCCAGCTTCGACCAGAAGAAGTTTTCCAGTCTGACGCTGGTCACCATACCGTCGATGCGTAGGGAGCGCGTGGTGCTTTCCCATAGCCTGGCATCGGCCTTGATGAACAATTCGCACATGCACGCCTCCCCTTTCAGCTTCAAGCAGCATTGGCTTCCGACAATGCGCTTGCATCGAGCATAGCCATGAATTGCCGCAACCATGCCGGATGCGCCGGCCAGGCCGGTGCGGTGACGAGATTACCGTCGGCAACCGCGTCATTGATGGCAATATCGGCATAGGTCCCGCCGGCAAGCTCCACGTCGGGACGGCAGGCGGGATAGGCCGAGCAGGTGCGTCCCTTGAGGACACCGGCCGCTGCCAACAGTTGCGCACCGTGGCAGATGGCGGCAACCGGCTTGTCTGCCCCGAAGAAATGCTGAACGGCCTTAATGACCTCTGGATTCAGGCGCAGATATTCCGGCGCGCGACCGCCCGGAATGACAAGTGCGTCGTAATCCTCAGCCCGGATACTGGCGAAGGTCGCGTTCAATGCGAAATTGTGGCCGCGCTTCTCGGAATAGGTCTGATCACCTTCGAAATCATGAATGGCCGTTGCCACGGTCTCGCCGGCATTCTTGCCGGGGCAGACGGCATGAACCGTATAGCCGCAGACAAGCAGCGTCTGGAACGGCACCATGGTCTCGTAGTCCTCGGTGAAATCACCGGTGATCATCAAAATCTTTGCTGCTGGCATCGTCGTCCTCCCTCAAAAACCAACGGACGGCAGTCTAGCAAAGCGCCTGCGGTTGTGGGTATTAGGCCAATACTACACACCGTTTATGACCCTGCCTATTGCGCCGGCGCACGGCTGATGTCCGGGACTGAGCAGGCTTCGCTACCGCCGAACAGGCGCGAGCGGGTCAGAAATCGCTTCTCCCGCCCATTGTCGAGCGAGAACATGCCGCCGCGCCCCGGCACGACGTCGATGATGAGCTGCGTATGCTTCCACGCCTCGAACTGGCTGCCGCTGATGTAGACCGGCACGCCGCCGATCTCGCCGAGTTTGACATCGTTGTCGCCGATCATGAATTCGCCTGCCGGATAGCACATCGGCGAAGAGCCGTCGCAGCAGCCACCCGACTGATGGAACAGGATATCGGGATGGTCCTGCTGTATCTCGCGGATAAGCTCGAGCGCCTTATCGGTCGCCAGCACCCGCGGCTCCGATCCACTGTCGTCCATTATGATCCTCCATCACCCCCTGAAAATGCCGGAAGGCTCCGGGCCGCAGCCGGGAGCCTTGCTCGCTTGGTTGGGAGAACTCAGAAGAAGCCGAGTGCCTTCGGGCTGTAGCTCACCAGCATGTTCTTGGTCTGCTGGTAGTGATCGAGCATCATCTTGTGCGTCTCGCGCCCGATGCCCGATTGTTTATAGCCGCCGAAGGCAGCGTGCGCCGGATAGGCATGGTAGCAATTCGTCCAGACGCGGCCAGCCTGGATCTCCCGGCCGAAGCGATAAGCGCGATTGCCGTCGCGGGTCCATACGCCGGCGCCGAGGCCGTAGAGCGTGTCGTTGGCGATTTCGAGCGATTCTTTCTCATCCTTGAAGGTCGTGACCGATACGACCGGGCCGAAGATCTCCTCCTGGAAGACCCGCATCTTGTTATGCCCCTTGAAGATGGTCGGCTTGACGTAATAGCCGCTCGACAGCTCGCCGCCGAGATCGGCGCGACCGCCGCCCGTCAGCACTTCGGCGCCTTCCTGTTTGCCGATATCGAGATAGGAGAGGATCTTCTCCATCTGCTCGCTCGATGCCTGGGCGCCGATCATGGTTGCGGCATCAAGCGGATTGCCCTGCTTGATGGCTTCCACGCGCTTGACAGCACGCTCCATGAAGCGGTCGTAGACCGATTCCTGGATCAGCGCTCGGCTCGGGCATGTGCAGACCTCGCCTTGGTTAAGCGCGAACATCGCAAAGCCTTCGAGCGCCTTGTCGAAGAAATCGTCGTCCTCGGCGGCGACATCGGCAAAGAAGATGTTCGGCGACTTGCCGCCGAGTTCGAGCGTGACGGGGATCAGGTTCTGGCTGGCATATTGCATGATGAGCCGGCCTGTCGTCGTCTCGCCGGTAAAGGCGATCTTGGCGATGCGCGGGCTCGTTGCAAGCGGTTTACCGGCCTCCAGGCCGAAGCCATTGACGATGTTGAGCACGCCCGGCGGCAGGAGATCGCCAACCAGCTCAGCCCAGACCAGAAGTGAGGCCGGTGTCTGCTCGGCAGGCTTGATGACGACGCAATTGCCGGCGGCAAGCGCCGGCGCAAGCTTCCAGGCGGCCATCAGGATCGGGAAGTTCCAGGGAATGATCTGGCCGACGACGCCGAGCGGCTCATGGAAATGATAGGCGACGGTATCGTGGTCGATCTCGCCGATCGAGCCTTCCTGGGCGCGAATGCAGGAAGCGAAGTAGCGGAAGTGATCGATGGCGAGCGGAATGTCGGCCGCCATAGTCTCGCGGATCGGCTTGCCATTGTCCCAGCTTTCCGCCTGCGCCAGCACTTCCAGCTTGTCTTCCATGCGCTGGGCGATCTTCATCAGGATATTGGAGCGCTCGGTCGTGGAGGTCCGGCCCCATTTGTCTTTCGCCGCATGAGCGGCGTCGAGGGCCGCGTTGATGTCCTTTTCGTCGGAGCGCGGTATCTCGCAGATCTTGCCGCCGGTGATCGGCGTCAAGTTGTCGAAGTACCTTCTGGCAATCGGCTCGCGCCACTCGCCGCCAATATAGTTGCCATATTTCAGCTTGAACGGAGATTCCACGATCTTTTGATGCAGCATGCCATCCTCCCTTGGTCGGCAGGTTCGATGAGCGAACCGATGGGAGAAGTCTGCGGCCACATCGCGGCCGGCGATAGAGGTGGCTTGCCGTGCTGCAGCGCACAGTGTCGCAACTCTGCGACATCCGCCGGATCGAATGCGCGTTGACGGCACTTCAGTGCAGATTGAGCCGGTTCATCTTCCGATGCAGCGTCGAACGGCTCATGCCGAGCGCCGTGGCCGCCTGGGAGACATTGCCGTTAGCGCGTGAAAGAGCCCTGAGCAAGGCGGCGCGCTCTGCCTCAATCAGATCCTCGCCCGCGCCCCCTTGCTGCTCGCGAAGAACATCGGAGGCCGGAATGCCCGCGGCAATGCGATGATCGTCGAGCTTCAATGCAAGGCGGGCCGCGCGGGTCGCACCGAGCACGAGGTCGTTGCGGTCAACCGCCAGCAGTGCCGAAGTGGATGCGATATCCGTCGGCACCATGACGAAGCGAGCACCGGCAAAGGCGCTGCGGAAAAGATTGAGCTCGATGCGCACTGCCGCGTCGCGCACCGTCTGCGACAGGATCGCCAGTGTCCCGTCGCTCACATCGTCGCGGCAGCTCGAAATGTCGAGTGCCCCGGCAAGCTGGCCGCGATGATCGCGGATCGGCGCCGTGGTGCAGCTGAGATTGATGTTGGAGCAGAAAAAGTGCTGGTCTCGGAAGATCGCAACGGCCCGCTCGTCGGCAAGCGCAGTCCCGATGCCGTTGGTACCGATACTCGCTTCCGTCCAGACAGAACCGGTCCATAGGCCGAGATCATGGAACTCCTTATCGTCGCCGACGGCGCCGCGGCGTTCCAGCGCGATACCATTGCGATCGGTCAGAAGCAGGCAGCAGCCGGCCTTGCCGACCGCGAGAAACAGGCGATCCAACTCATTGGCAGCTTCGGCAACCAACCGGTCCGATCGCTCCAGCGCCGTTTGAAATTCCTGGCTAGTCAAGCGCATCGGCAGACGCTTCTCCTCCGGCGCAAGACGATGCATGACCATGCACCGTCGCCAGGAGGCAACAACCGAAGAACTCGCCGCCGCCGATTGCGCCGACGCGTAAACCTGATCCGCATGTGCGGAATAGTCGTGCATTTGGCTCCTCCCACCGAACGCTAACCCAATTGTCGCTAAAAATGGCCAATGAAGCAATCCTCCTGGCGACTTTCGTTCAAGGTAGCCGGAAGTAGCGACCATCTCATTGATAAAAGTTCTTTTTGGGCACTGCTCATCCCTTCAGCCACGACTTTGCAATTCGGGTCGTCGAAATCGGCTGGTCGATGCCCGGCTTTCGCTTTGTCGTCCCGACAACCGGGATCCGGCCTGCCCATCGAGATCTTTCAGGCGGCTGTCAGTGTGTTGCGGTAGCAGCTTTCCAAGGGAAAAGGAGCGAAAGGCGATTGGTGGCCCGGCTCCACAAGAGGCTGTTTCGACAGCAACGGAAAGTCGGCTTTATGCAGGCATGGCAGCGAGGCCGAGAGGCCATAAAAGAAATGCTGGGGCGTTCCGCCGACACCGGTCGCAGACGAATGGCCGGCGGCCTTCGCTGCTTCTTCAACACACCGACCATCAAGCCCCCTGCAAATCGTGCTTTTCTCGAGCGCCCGATCGTCATCATCGCCATTTTCCTCGCGCTGTCATTGCTCGTCATGTGGACGGCCGATTATCCCTTGGGCATCTGGATGAAGTCTTTTCCCGCGCAGTTGCGAGGGACGGCGAGGTGGATCAGCAGCCTCGGCACCGGGCTTCTTGTGCTCTCATTCAGCGGAGCGCTGCTGATTTTTGCGATCCTCGCGCCTGCGCACAAACTGCGGAAATCCATGCGAACAGGGGCAGATCTCATCGCGACTGCGGCTGCCTTCGTCTTCCTGGCGGTCGCCGGCGGCGGCATTGTCGATTCGCTCGCCAAGAACATCATCGGTCGCGCCAGGCCGGAACTCCTGGATATGAACGGCGCCTTTTTCTTTCGCCCCTTCGCCTTCCATGCCGACTTCGCCTCCTTTCCTTCCGGACATTCGGCAACGGCCGGCGCCATGGCGATGTCGCTGGCGCTCGTCTTCCCCCGCCTTCGCCCCGTCTTCATGCCGATCGGTATCCTGATCTGCCTGTCGCGCCAATGGGTTGGCGCGCATTGGGCAAGCGACACGCTGATGGGCTGGGGTGTCGGCGTCGCTTTTGCCCTATGGCTGGCGCACGCATTCGCGCGACGGCGCCTCCTCTTCGCCTATGATTCCAATGGCCGCTTGTGTCCTGGGGAACAATACAAGGCAGTTCTCGCCGTTCTGCGCGCTTTGATCCGGCGCATGCCCTTCATCGGCAAGAAAACCCTGCCTGCGGCAAAATCGTGCCCGGCTCAGGCTGGCCTTGCATCCCGAGCCTTTGAAATTCGATCCTGATCCCGCAGCGGGTGCAGCTCTCCTGCATCGCCTGTCCACTTCGGCGCCGCCGAAGCCACCAGCCTTTCGCATCCGAATGCAAAATCATCGCTATGCAGCGACGGATTTGCCACTCGCCGCCGTTTAAGCGCTGAAGGGATAACAGCTTGAAGCTCTTCAAGGACGAATGAGGACATCATGAAAAAGATCATTTTGCTGACTTTCGCCGCAATCGCCTGCCTTGCCGCCATTTCACCGGCTGAGGCTCGCGACGGGTGCGGTATCGGCTGGCATCGCGGGCCGTACGGTTATTGCCGCCCGAATGGACGGCCTGTGGTCGTCGTGCCGGCGGTTCCGGCCTATGGCATCTTCTATCCTGGCCGTGGCTATTGGGATGGACATCGCTATTGGGTGCATCGCGAGTGGTGGCATGGTGGCTGGCGTTATCGCTAAGCTACTCTTCCGCGATGCGCGTGGCCCGGTCTAGCAGATCGGGCCCCATGCCAACCGACAGATCGATCGGCCTGCTTTTTTCGATCCTTCCGCAGCCTAGCCCTGCGATATAAACTTCACGGTCGTTTGCCGGTTTGACATGGCAGCCCACGGAAACGTGCAATTGACGGCCGCGATGCAACTGGTCAAAGCTGTGGCGAGACCGGTTTACGGAAAAAGACGCCGCCAGCATGAACAAAAGCACCATCAGCGACCATCAAGGGCCGATCATCGTCTTCGACGCCATGTGCGTCCTGTGTACCGCCAACGCCCGGTTCGTGCTTCGTCACGACCATCTTGGTCGTTTCCGTCTTGCCTCCATGCAGAATGAAACCGGCATCGCGCTCTATCGCCGCTGCGGCATGGATCCCGCCGATCCCGACAGCCTCATCATCGTCGACGGCGCAAAGGTATTGCGCGACAGCGACGCAGTGCTGGCCATTTATGCCGGCCTCGGCTGGCCCTGGAAAGCGATTTCCGTGCTGCGCATCATACCCCGCATGCTGCGCGATCCGATCTACCTCTGGCTTGCGCGCAATCGCTACCGCATCTTCGGCAAACGGGAGACATGCTGGCTTCCGACACCCGAGCAGGCGAGCCGCATCCTTTGAAAAGAATCCTCGTTCTCGGCGGCTATGGCGGATTCGGCGCGCGGCTGTCGCGGCGCCTTGCCAGCGACGGCTTCGAGGTTCTGGTCGCCGGACGCAATCTCGAAGCCGCGAAAGCGCTCGCCGCTCGATTGCCCCATGCGATTGGTCTGCAAGCCGATCGAAAGGGCGATATCTCTGCGATACTCGGCGAGCACGGGCCCTTTCTGTTGATCGATGCGGCAGGTCCCTTCCAGCAAAGTGATGACAGAGTTCCGCGAGCCTGCATGGAGGCCGGCATCCACTACTTCGATCTTGCCGACGCGCGCGATTTCGTCGGCGCGATTAGATGCCTCGATGAACGGGCGAAGGCTGCCGGCGTCGCCGTCATCTCGGGGGCGTCGAGCGTGCCGGCGCTTTCCAGCGCCGTGGTGGCGGACCTTGCCAAGGACATGGACGAGGTTCGTTCGATAGAAATGTCGATCAGCGCCTCCAACCTCGCGACCGCAGGCGCCTCGGTCACATCGGCGATCCTGAGTTATGTCGGCAGGCCGGTGCGGCTTTGGCGCGGCCGGCGCTGGCAAGACGCGATGGGCTGGCACATGCTGAAGCGCGAAACCTATGCCATTGCCGGCCGCCGCCCCCTGCACCGGTTGGTGGCGCTGGCCGACGTGCCGGATCACGACCTGCTGGTCGAAAGCTTTGCCGAGCGTCCCAGTGTCATCTTCCGGGCGGGGCCGGAATTCGCCTTTCAGACTTTGGCACTCTGGCTGCTGTCCTGGCCAGTTGCCTGGGGTTGGTTGACATCGCTCAAGAAGATCAGTCGCTTTCTGCTGCCGCTGCAACGCCTGACAGCGAGACTTGGCACGGCGCGCTCGGCTATGACGATCGAGATCAAGGGCATTGAGCAAGGCGCCATGAAGGCTCGCCGCTGGACCCTGATTGCCGAAAATGGCCACGGCGTGGAAATTCCCACGCTTCCGGCGCAGTTGCTGGCGCGGGCCTTGCGCGACGGCCGTCTTCTACCCGGCGCCCGTCACGCCGGCGGGCTCCTGTCGCTTGAGGATTTCCGGACCTTGTTTCGCGATCTGGCAATCACCGAGGAAATGACGGAAGCACCCTATACGCCGCTCTATCAGCGTGTCATGGGTCCTGCTTTCGCGCATCTTTCCGAGCCGGTACGTG
This sequence comes from Rhizobium sp. BK491, assembly GCF_014194925.1. NCBI lineage: Bacteria > Pseudomonadati > Pseudomonadota > Alphaproteobacteria > Hyphomicrobiales > Rhizobiaceae > Rhizobium > Rhizobium sp. BK491. Next base: position 375,036 of record NZ_JACIAR010000004.1, on the reverse strand, counting down.
CGATGCACCATGTCTTCGGCGATGGCGGCGCCAAAGGAGAGGCAGTCGTCACCCGCGGGCGTTCTCCTCTTGCCCGGCTGGTCGCGAAAATATTCGGCTTTCCCGCAGCCGGAAAGCACGCGCTGCATGTCTCCTTCGAGGAAAACAACGGCATCGAAGAATGGACGCGGGATTTTTCCGGCCGGCGTTTCCGCAGCCATTTGAGCGAAGAGAATGGCCACCTCGTCGAACGCTTCGGCCCCTTCCGCTTTGCATTCGATCTTCCCATCCGTGGCAACGGACTCAGCATGGCGATGCGACACTGGTCGTTCCTGCGCATTCCGCTGCCGCTCTTTCTGGCACCCCAAAGCGTCGCTCATGAATGGGCAGAAGACGGCCGCTTCCACTTCGATGTACCGATTGCCCTGCCGCTCATCGGCCCCGTCGTTCATTATCGAGGCTGGCTGAAGCGGATTGATTGATAATGCAAGACCGACTGGCGAAATCGGCCGGGGACCGACTAGAGGCTAGTTTACCGGTCGCCGGCCAGACAGCCGAACATGCGGAAATCGTGGAAGGCCTCTTTGAATCGCGCCTTCTGCCGCAGCGTGCCCTCATATTGAAAGCCCGCTTTTTCCAGAACCCGGTCGGACGCGGTGTTTCCCGGCAATGTCCAGGCTTCGATGCGATTGAGCGAGAAGACATCAAAGCCGCATCGGACGATGGCACGCGCGGCTTCGCTCATCAGCCCCTTGCCCCAGGCGGAGGGATGCAGTTCATAGCCCAGTTCTGCGCATCTGGCATGCTTATCGAAGCTGTTGAAGCGAATGGCTCCGAGCAATTGGCCGGAAACCCGATCCTCGATGATCCATGAGCAACCCGTTCCCTTGGGAAAGATTTTGATCATCCATCGCAAAGAGCGCTCGATCTGCGCCATTTTCGGCGCATCAACCCAGTTCGAGAACCGTGTGACCTCCGGAATTGAAATCAGCGCATGGAAATCGTCGCGGTCGTCCATGCTTGCTTCTCGAAGCCGCAGCCGCTCGGTGACGAGTGTGGGAAACTCGGCTTTTGAAGGCGCCATCTTCATGCTTTCAGCAGATTGGCAAGGATAATCTCGCGCCAGACGCGGGTGGGCGTAATCCAGGCATCCCAGGAATTATACTTACCGGAATAGATGACAGCGGCGATACCCGCATCGGGCATCAGCCAGAGCCTTTGCCCGCCATTGCCGAAGCCCGCATACCACGACCGCTGACCGTCAAACGCCGGCACCGGTGCATCGCCTGAGAACCACAATCTGCCATAGCTCAAACCGTCCCCGGTCGAAATCGCCGGCGCGAGGGATTGCGCGATCCACTCTTCCGAGACGATCCTTTTCCCGTTCCACGCGCCATTCTGCACGAAAAGCATCCCGATCTTCAGCAAGTCCGGAGCAGTCAGGCGTAACCCGGATGCAGGCGACGCCACGCCATCACGCCCGGCGTTCCAATGGAATTTGGCAATCCCCAGCGGTTCGAAGAGAACCTCGCGCGCGAAATCGGGCAGACGCTTGCCCGTGCCGCGCTCGATGATAGCACCCACAAGCGCGACGCTGCCGCCGGAATAAATCCAGCGCGTTCCCGGCTCTGCGATCACCGGACGTTCCAGGACGAAACGATATCGGTCCGGAGCATTCTCCATCGCAATTTCGCTGTTCAGCGGATCGGTATAGGGACGATCCTCGTCCCACTCCATCCCCAGCGTCATCGTCAGCGCGTGGGCAATGGCGATCTTGGCGCGCGCAGGATCTTGGCGAGATCGCCGTATTCCGGGAACTGTTCATAAAGCGATGCATTCGGCGGCGGCACCAATCCTCTATCGAGTGCAATGCCATAAAGAAGGCCGGCAATGCTCTTGGTGACCGAACGAAGATCGTGCAGCGTATCCGCGTCGAAGGCGACATCCCCGAGCGGATCTCCCCAATTTTCGTCGGAGCCGATGGCGTAATATTCCAGGCATACACGCCCGGAACGAGCGGCAAGCACGACATGCAGATCGCGCAGCAAGCCGGATTCGATGCCGGCTTCAAACTTACGGCGGAGCTCTGGATCAAAACCCATGGCCTGCAAGGTTCCGCGATCAGGTGACGAGGATGAATTGCCCTGCGTGATGACCATGCAATCTCCACCCTTCGCTCAACGACCGTCAGGGAAAGCTACAATCAAAGCGCGCATGCAGCAAGGCGACGATGCAGCAATTTGGCATCCATATTGGCCGGTCTTTCGATCAGCCCTGCCCCATCTCAGGTCCGTTTGCGTCTCATCGCAAATGTGGTGCCTTCCTTTTTCTGACGAGAATCCCGGTCGCGGCTGAAGGCCGCTTCCGAGATTCCCGGCTGTCGTCAGGGGTGAGTACGACAGCCGGGTCAAGAAATCGATTTTCACACCGGCAATCCATAGGCGGACTGGAAGCTGGGAAACACAGGATTAAACTCCACAAGGGACTGCCCCATTTTGAGACATATTTCACGCAACGCTAAATTTGCCTCGTCCAGTATGGCCTCGTCGGCGGCAACTCTTTTCAGATCTCATACAAGCGCGATGATCTGAACGTTCCGACTTGCCCAATTTTCCTGAAGAGCTCCTCAGCTTCTGCACAAATTCTGCAAAGGCGGACGCCATCGTCGCGCCATGAACAACACGCCCGAGACAATCGCAATTCCACCCGCCCGCCTGCCACGCAGTCTTCTCAAGGAAGGCTGGTGGCTGGAGGACGATCGTCAGCCGCCAGCCGATCCGCCGGTTCAGGAAGCCAGGATCATACCCTTCGCCTTGGCCGAACATCCCTCACGGAGCCGATACCGATGAGCCTATCCGATACACTTGCCCTCCCCACAAACCCCATAAGCAGTCCCTATCGCAAACTCCTCACATTCATTTCCCTTATCGCCCTGGCCGACATTCTTCTCTTCGACGAGGTGCCGGGTGTTAATCTCTTTCTCTTCGCCAATGCCGTCGCCGCCGGTCTGATGATTTCCTCCAGAAGAAGGCAATCGATTCCAAAGATCGCAGCCTTTGTAATCCTTTGCCTTGTTGCGTCAGCGCCGCTTGTCGAGACCGCATCCTGGATAGGCATCACCACCAGCCTGCTTGGGCTTTGCCTGATATCGCTGGGTGTTGGCGGATTGCTCCCAGGGCAATCGACGCGCTTACCATTGGCGCTGCTCCGTTTCCTGCTGGATCTGCCGGTTCGGCCCTTCCGCCAGGCGAGCTATCGCTGGCTGCGGCGGCTGCAGAAGCCAGCGCCGGACGGTGTTCGACATCATCTGCGCGGCTGGATCATGCCGCTCGCGTTTGCCGCCGGCTTTCTTGCTCTTTTCGCGATGGCCAATCCGCTGATCGAAAAGACGCTGCGCAGCATCGACCTCACTTTCCTGCTGCAACTGCTGAGCATGTGGCGCATCGGTTTCTGGCTCGTCATCGCAATCTTCCTCTCTACGCTGCTTCATCCACGCCTGAGGCGCCGCCGTCACCATCGCGAAGGGGTCGCAGCGGTCACCACCAGGATTGAAGATGGACTGTTCGGCCATGCCGCATTGCTGCGCTCGCTTCTGGTCTTCAACGCGCTGTTTGCCGTGCAGACACTACTCGATCTCACCTATCTCTGGGGTGGCGCCAGCCTGCCCGATGGCATGAGCCATGCCGAATACGCCCATCGCGGCGCCTATCCGTTGATACTCACCGCAATCCTTGCCGCCGTCTTCGTGCTTGCCGCCATGCGGCGCGGCGGACCGGGCGACGGAAGTCCCCTGCTTCGCGGCCTGGTACTTCTCTGGATCGCGCAGAACATCCTGCTTTGCCTTTCCTCCATTCTGCGGCTCGATCTCTATGTCGAAGTCTATTCGCTGACGGAGCTGCGCGTTGCGGCCGGCATCTGGATGGGCTTGGTCGCAGTCGGCCTCTTCCTCATCCTCCTGCGCATCCTGCTTCGTCGCTCCAACGAGTGGCTGATCGCGTTAAGCTCCGCAGCGCTGGTTCTTACACTCTATGCCGCCGCATTCGCCGACATTCCCGCCTTCATCGCCCGCTTCAACGTTGCCCATAGCCGCGAAATATCGGGCGAAGGCGTCGTTCTCGATCTCGATTATCTCTCGACGCTTGGCCCTGCCGCCATTCCGGCACTCGACACCTATCTGGCATCGCTGCCTGCCGACGTGAATGCTCGCAAGGTGCGCGAAGCACTATTATGGCAGCATGTCAGACGCTCGCACGATTGGTGGAGCTGGACCTATCGCGATGCTCGTCTCGATGCTTACCTCAAAAATGATGCGACCCTTGTCAGATGAGGCCGAAACGAAGACAAAGAGCAGAATAACCAGAACAGGCACTACATGGCACCGCGCATCCTCGTCGCCGACGACGAACCGAATATCCGCGACGTGATCTGCTTCGCGCTCGACCGCGCCGGCATGAAGACGACGACCGCGCGCAACGGCACAGAGGCCATGATGGCCTTTCACAAAGGCGGTCTCGATCTGATCGTCCTCGATGTTGGCATGCCCGACATGGATGGGCTGGAAGTCTGCCGCCGCATTCGCAAGGCATCGAACCTTCCGATCCTCTTCCTCTCGGCGCGCGACGAAGAAATCGACAGGATTCTGGGTCTGGAGATCGGCGGCGACGATTATGTCACCAAACCCTTCAGTCCGCGCGAGCTGGTTGCCCGGGTCCGCGCCATCTTGAAGCGAAGCCGCCATGGCTCGGAGCCGGATGCGGCCAATGGCTCCGTGTCCGCGGGATCTCTGCGGCTCAATCGCGGTAGCCGCACCGCCAGTTTCGCCGATGTGCCGCTCACCTTGACGGCGCTCGAATTCTCGATCCTCGAGACGCTGCTCTCGCGCCCCGAGATCGTCTTCAGCCGCGATCAACTGATGGAAGCGGCCTATGGCGCTGACATGCAGGTCGCCGACCGCACCATAGACAGCCATATCCGCAATCTCCGTGCCAAGCTTTCGGCGGTTGGCGGCAAGGGCATCATCGCCACGGTGCACGGCGTCGGCTTTAAACTGACATCGGCTACAGAAGGAAACGCTTGATGCGTACGCCGCGGGTGAAGTCGAAATGGCGGCCGCCGCTCGCCCTCATCGTCTACGCGGTGCTTCTGACCGTGATGATGCTGCCGATGCTCACGATCATCTGGTTTCGCGCCGTGCGCGCCGCCTCCGGCGCCATGGCGCCGGCGGAGATCGCCACCCTCGCCGCCGTTCTGATCCTTACCCTCATCGTCGCCTACGTACTGACGCGCACGCTGACTACGCCGATCAATGCCCTGATTGCCCGAACCGAGGAGATCGCTCGCGGCGGACGCTCGGCGATCCGGCCACTCGAAATCTACGGCACGCGCGAAGTCGCGACCCTTTCACAGAGCTTTCTCGATCTCGCCGGCAAGCTGGTCGATCATTCCGATTATGTGCGCTCCTTTGCCACCCATGTTTCGCACGAACTGAAATCGCCCTTGACCTCGATCAAGGGAGCGGCGGAACTGCTGCGTGATGATGACGACCAAAATCCGATGAGCCACGAGCAGCGCAGCCGCTTCCTCGGAAACATCATCGCCGACACCGAACGGCTGGATCGGCTGTTGTCGCGCCTGCGGGAACTGGCAAAGGCCGAGCTTCCATCCCAACAGGGCTCCAGCAGCCTTCGCGATATCATTGCCCAGTTGGAGATGCAATTTCGCCAATTGACGATCATCTATGAAGGCAGCGCCGACGAGACGCTGGCTTTGCCCGGCGAGGCAGCCGGCATTATTTTCGCCAATCTGGCGGAAAATGCCGTTCAGAACGGCGCGACAGACCTTGCAATCAAGGCAAGCGGCGAAGGGCGGGGGATATCGATCCAAATTCGCGACAATGGTCGCGGCATTGCCGATGGCAATCGGGAGCGCATTTTCGAACCCTTCTTCTCGACGCGACGGGACGATGGCGGCACGGGCATGGGGCTCGGCATCGTCAGAGCCATGCTCGCTTCCCACGGAGGCAGCATCGAATTGCTTGAGAGCAGCAAGGATGGCACAGCATTTCAGATCATCCTTCCCATTGCCGCCTAAAACGGCGCACTCCGCCATGAGCCGCCGGCGACAAAAAAAGGCGGCCGAAGGCTGAAACCATCGGCCGCACCACTATTTCGAGATGGGAGCCTACGCTGCCTCTGACTGCGCTTGAGCTTCCAAAGCCATCGCACGCGCGGTGACAAAATCGACCTTGCCGGAACCGAGGACAGGCACCTTGCCGACGGTCACTTCGGCGGGAACCATCATTTCCGTGGCACCCTTCGATTTGGCGAAGGCCAGGAAATCGCTTCTAGTCGCACCCGGCGCATCGGTCAGGAGCACGAGGCGCTCGCCCTTCTTGGCATCGGGTACGGACGAGACAACGCTGAGGGCACCCGGCCAGAGCTGTGCCGCAAGTGTTTCTACAGCAGCAAGCGAGATCATCTCGCCGCCGATCTTGGCGAAGCGCTTGGCTCGGCCGCGGATCTTGACGAAACCTTCCTCATCGATGGTGACGATGTCGCCCGTATCGTGCCAACCTTCAGACAGCGGTTCGAGAACGCCGGGATTGTCGGCGCGCAGGTAGCCGGCCATGACGTTGGCGCCACGGATGAGAAGGCGGCCGCCCTCATCGATGCCGGCAACCGGCTCGAGCTTCCATTCCATGCCCGGCATGATCTTGCCGACCGTTCCGGTGCGGTTGTACATCGGCGTGTTCAGCGAGATCACCGGGGCGGCCTCGGTCACGCCATAGCCTTCCAGGATGCGCAGGCCGAATTTCTCCATATAGACCTCGCGGGTCGATGCCTTCACCGGCTCGGCGCCCGAGAAGATGTAGCGGATCGATCTCATGTCATAGGGATGAGCGGTGCGGGCGTAGCCGTTCAGGAATGTATCCGTGCCGAAGACGATGGTGGCGTTGGAGACGTAGATCAGCTCCGGCACGATGCGATAGTGCAGCGGCGAGGGATAGAAAAACACCGGCACGCCCGAGACCAGCGGCAGGATCGTGCCTGCCGTCAGGCCGAAGGAGTGGAACATCGGCAGGACGTTGAACACCTTGTCGCCGGGGTGGAAGTCGATGCGCGAGGCGGCCTGGGCGGCATTCGAGAGGACATTACGGTGCGTCAGCACCACGCCTTTGGGCGCGCCTTCCGAACCGGAGGTGAAGAGGATGACGGCCGGATCATCGGCGCCACGTTTCACCAGTGGCCGATATTTGCGCATGAGGCCGACGATCTTGTCGAAGAAGGTGATCTGCGTGCGCAGTTCATCCAGCCAGACAAAGGCAACATGCTTTTCGAGCTCCTCGACCACCGGGCCGAGTTTGGCCTGCGTGATGAAAGCGCGCGAGCAGAGCACATGCTTGACCTCCGCTGTCCGGCAGGCGGAGAGGATATTCGCAGCGCCAGCCGTGAAGTTCAGCATGGCCGGAACCTTGCCCGCCGACATGACACCGAGCACGGTTGCAGCCGTACCGTTGGCGTTCGGCAGCATCACGCCGAGCGTCTTCTCGTTCGGGAACATCTTTCTAAACTTCGCACCCAGCACCGCAGCGCCTGTCAGGAGCTTGGCATAGGAGAGCTTGCCGGCGATCGGGTCCTCGACGGCGAGCTTCTTGCCGCCATATTCATGGGCGCTGTCAATGACACGGCCGAGGACTGTATTGTTGGTGTCAGCGGTGCGGAACATCAGCGTCGACATGATCTGGTAGAGGGCAGCGCCGGCGGCGATACGGCGCTTCCTGCCCTTGAGCTCGGCGGGAACATCGAGCTTGACCGGCTCGAGGATCGTCACCTTGACCTTGGGGAAGAGACGGCGGCGAACATGGCTCGAGGTCAGATAGGAGGCGTAGCTCTTTTCCAGTCCGTCGATGCGGACGGGAACGATCATCGTGCCGGTCTTGTCGGCGACCATGGCAGCGCCGTCATAGACCTTCATCAGCGTGCCGGTGACGGTCAGGCGCCCCTCGGGGAAGATGCCGACCGGGCTGCCATCCTGGATGACCTTGATCAGCGAGCGCGTCGCCATCGGCTTGGTCGGGTCGAGCGGCAGGAACTTGCACATCTTCAAAAGCGGCCGCATCCACCACTTCTTGGCGAAGGCATAGTCGATGGCGAAGACAGGCTCTTCCTCGGTGATGGCAAGCGCGAGTGCGCCGTCCAGCAGGCTCACATGGTTGAGCGCGATGATCGGCGCGGGGCCTGCCTTGCGGATGTTTTCCAGACCTTCGACTTCAAGCCGCATGAAGGCGCGGAAGATGATGGAGATCAGATCGCGGAAGGCGTTGGTCGGCAGCATTTTCAGCATCAACCAGGCAATCGCGATATTGAGCACTGAGATGCTGAGAATGATGACCGGGATCGACAGACCCACGGCTTGAAGCACGGCCACAAGCGCCAAGCCCACAGCGATAAAGAGCGCGGAGAGCACATTCGATGCGCCAATGACGCGGGCGCGGCGATCCTCATTCGCCCAGCTCTGCATGGCCGAGAAGGTCGGAACGGCCAGGAAAGCACCGCCGATCGCCATGCCGGCCAGATCGATGGCGACACGGATCGTCTTCGGTCCGGCGAAGAAGGCAAGAATGGTTTCAGCATGGCTGGTTGATTGCAAACCCCAGAGGTTCCAGCCGAGATCGAGGCCGAAGAGAGCGACGATCAGCATGCCGATGGGCGCCGGCAAAAGCACGATGCGGCCGGCCGCCATCCATCCGGCAATGGCTGAGCCGATGGCAACCGATATAGCGAAGATCGCAAGATAAGCTGGAACGACGATTTCCGAGCCGCCGAGAATGTCCGTGACCATGACCGGCAGCATCGACATGATGAAGGCGCCGACGAACCAGAACCAGCAGTTCATCAGCGACGCCCGCCAGATGCGGCTATCGGCGCGAAGCTCGTTGACCAACCTGTAGCTGGAGCGCATGACATTGGTGTCGACGACGAGATCGGGTGCCTTGGAGCCGGTCGCAGGAATCATGCGGGCGGCAAACCAGCAGAGGATCGAAAGCCCCATCATCATCGGCCCGAAGATCCAGACATTCTCGCCCTCGCGGAAGGCGACGGCCGCAACCATCGTGCCGGTGAGAATGGCGATGAAGGTGCCGCCCTCGATCCAGGCGTTGGCCTTGGGGAGATCCCGGTTTGCCAGATGATCGGGCAGGATACCGTATTTGATAGGCCCGAAGAGCGAGGAAATGACGCCGAAGCCGAAGAGGGCGAGCATCAGGATCCAGATCGAGGAGAAGGCGATGCCGACGACCGAGATCGCCGCCACCAGGAGTTCGCAGCGCTTCAAAAGCTCCGCCATTCTGGCCTTGTCGTATTTGTCGGCAAGCTCACCGGCAATCGCCGACAGGAGCAGGAACGGCACGATGAAGATGCCGCCGGCAAGTGTGACCAGCGCCGCGCCCTCCGTCGCCATCTGCGCGAGAATAACGAAAACCAGAGTCTGCTTTAAGAAATTATCGTTGAAGGCAGTCAGGAATTGCGTCCAGAACAGCGGCGCGAACTTCCTCGATCTCATCAGGTGCGTTTGCATAGCGTATCCCTCATTCGGCCAACAGGACGCCACAGAGTTGTTACGCAAAGGTTGAGCGCGGATACAACTCTATGGCGTCGTTAATAAAGATTAGTCCTGACCGTCACGATTGAACTTAACCAGAAGCTTTTCCGTACGGGCATCTTCTACCTTGCGGATCAGCTTGTCAGCTTCGCTGTTGTCACGAACGGTCTTAGTGACGTTGACCGCCGTCTGCACCAGCATCAGAATGCCCATGGCGAGATAGCCTTTGCCCCAGAGATCGATCGGCATCATGTAAAGGCCGACGAGGAGCATGAAAGCCGCTGCGGCAAAAGAGATGTAGGAGAAGCTGACCCAAGCCTGGGAATGTTTCTGGAAGCTGTCGTTCATGATCGTATCCTCTCAATTATCTGATGTGTTTGATGTCTTCGTTCAGGCTGCTGAATTCAAGCGTTGGCGCAGGCGGGCAAGTACGTCGTCGGCAGAAGGGCCGAGCGGTGCGCCGCAGCCGGCATTGGCGAGTTTTTCGATGATATGGGCCTGCCGGCTCGTGGCATCCATTTCCTTCATAGTCGAGGCTGCGATCTCGCAGCGGCTCTGGTAGGCTTGAAGACGGGCGAGCGTCTCCTCGGCGTCATCGAGCGTCGCCAGGCCGCAATTGTCGTCGCAGGCGGCATTGAGCTTCTGTGTCTGCTCGGTAGCCCGCGCCAGGCGCTCGCCGCGCTGCAATTCCTGCAGCCGTGCTTCCGATGTGCGAACGGTTGCCTTGAGTTTGCCGATCGTCTGAGTGAATTGCGTCTGGGCCTTCTCGGAAGCATCCCGCTCGGCTTCGAGCTGGGCGATCGCCTCGGCCGCCTCCCGCGCAAGTTCGTCGCTTCCCCTCTGGAGGGCGGCAACGGCGCGCGTTTCCAGGTCCGCAATGCGGCCGATGATCGCTGCGTGCCGGTTCTTTTCCTGCTCATTCTGCGCGACGGCAATTGCCACGGCCCGCCGTGCCGACTGGATGGCACTGGCCGCCTCGCGGATCTGCTGCGTCAGCAAGGGTACCGCATTGCGATCGATGAACGCCTGTTCCGCATCATAGGCCCGACCGCGAATGAGCGTCAGAATTGAATTGAACATTTGTCGTCTCCCGTTTATGAACGATGTTCACAAAACGATGTATGCCAGAATCATGAACATTGTTCAAGAATAATTTTGAACAATGTTCAAAAAATAGAATTGGAATAGTTAATGGCGAGAAAAACCCTGGAAAAGCGCGAGGATCTGAAGCAGCGGCTGATCGAGGCGGCACGCAATCGCATCGCTGCAGACGGGCTCTCGAACCTGAGGGCGCGCGATGTCACGCAGGATGTAGGTTGCGCTCTCGGAGGTCTTTACACTGTCTTTGCCGATCTCGACGACCTCGTCATTCACGTCAATTCGGCAACGCTGAAGGCGCTTGAGGCATCGCTGGCGCTGACGGAGGTTCGGGATCACACACCGACAGACCGGCTGCGCAATCTCGCACGCGGTTATCTGCGCTTTGCAGTTACCCATCGCAATCTATGGAAGGCGCTCTTCGACCATCGGCCTCCGGATGACCGCCCCAGCCCCGAATGGCATCTCGAAGAGCACATGTTCCTGATGGGCGTCATTGCCGAGCCGCTCGCGGAGTTGCAGCCGAACATGTCGGAGACGGCGCGCGCGATCAGGGCGAGAACGCTTTTCGGCGCTGTGCATGGCGTCGTCAGCATCAGCCTGGAGGGGCGTTTCGTCGGCTTGCCGATCGAAAGCCTGGAACAGGAGCTCGACGATTTCATCCTGACGGTCGCAGCCGGGGCCGCCGCACGACAAGGCTAGCCGGATTTATGGTTTTTACTGTTTCGAGGGCGCGTAATTCCGGATATCGCCGAAAGCGTAGCCGCGATTCCTCAGCTTGCGGATCAGCGACTGCAGGTTTTCGCGCCCGTTGAACTGATCCTGAAACATCTCGTCGTGCATGAGCAGGATCATCTTGCCCCGCTGCGTGAAGCGACCATACTGAAAGAGGTGATCGATCTCATTGACGAGATGATCCACCGATTGCACGGGCTTGCCGTCGTCGCTGTGTACCCACTCGAAATCCCAGCCGTAGAGATAGAATCCCGCTTCGGCGACAAGCTCGTAATCCAGCCATTCGCGCTCCCATTGGGCAACGTTGATGGATAGATCCTCCCTCGATACGGTCGGAAGCCGAAAGACGTCCCTGCCCGGCAATCGCGCATTGACGATCGGCGTCAGACCGAGCACTTCATTGGCATGAAGCATGTCGGCGACGACGGCCTGGGTGTTGGAATAGTATCGTCTGTAGCGATTATTGGCGTGGCTGTAGCTGTGATTGCCGACGGTTACCAGCGGCATGGCCTTGGCCTCTGCCAAGAGATCGCGCCCGGCGGGAATGGTTTCGACATGCTGGCCGACCATGAACATGGCGGCGGGGACATTTTCCTGGCTCAGCACGGAAAGAATGTTCTTCGTTCCAGGCAAGGGCCCATCATCGAATGTCAGAAAGATCGTCCCGTCCGCCGCGCGAGCGGAGACGGCGCAGGCCGCAGCCAGGATGCCGGCGAGCAGCCATCTCAAGACCGCGTTCCTTCGATGATTCAATCCGCCCAAGCCAGCCGCCTCCCCGTATCGTCGCCGCAAACTGGCACATCGCATGGAACAAGAAAAGCGCCGCGAGCACGACAAAAGCAAAGGGCGCTCTACCCATTTCTGGGGAGCGCCCTTGCTTTTTAACCCGGACAGCGAACGCCGGCTCGACACAGAAATGTCAGCGCGACAGGCCATCGATACAGGTGATGACCCGCAAATAATCGCGAATCGCACCCTTTGCAAGAGCCGGCTGCGAAAATTTTAGCTATTCTGCCACACGAGAGTTCCATGTGACAGAATTCGCACATTTGACGGGCGTTGATCCCTCGTCAGGCGGCCTTCAAGGTCGCATCACGCGGGATCTCCACGTCGATCTCCAGCATGGAGACATCCTTGTCGCGATCCATCTTCACCTGCACCTTGTCACGATCGACCTGTACATGCTTGGCGATGACGGCGAGGATTTCCTCTCTCAGCACGGATACGAGATCCGAGCCCACGGAGGCGCGTTCGTGGGCAAGAAGGATCTGCAGACGCTCGCGCGCCATCGGTGCAGATCTCTGCTTGCGGAACAGTCCGAAAATGCTCATGCGGCCCTCCTTGCGAAGATTTTGCCGAAGATACCCCGCTTTTCGCCGGGGATGGTGATCGGCACCTGCTCGCCGGCAAGGCGGCGTGCGGCGTCGAAATAGGCAAGCGACGGTGCACAGCGCGCATCGGCAAGCGTGACCGGCGAGCCGAGGTTGGAGGCGCGCAGGACATCAGTGCTTTCCGGAATGATGCCGAGGAGCGGAATGGAGAGGATCTCCAGCACGTCGTCGACCTTCAGCATGTCGCCGCGTTCGGCGCGGCCGGCGTCGAAGCGGGTCAGCAGCAGATGCTTTTCCATGCGCTCGCCGCGCTCGGCCTTGAGCGTCTTGGAGTCCAGCAGGCCGATGATGCGGTCGGAATCGCGTACCGAGGAGACTTCCGGATTGGTGACGACAACGGCGACGTCGGCATGGCGCATGGCAAGGGTGGCGCCGCGCTCGATACCGGCCGGGCTGTCGCAAATGACCCAATCGAAATAGTTCTTGAGCTCGTTGATGACGCGCTCGACACCCTCGGGCGTCAGATTGTCCTTGTCGCGCGTCTGCGAGGCCGGCAGGAGGAAGAGCGTCTCCAGCCGCTTATCGCGAATCAGCGCCTGCGGCAGCTTGGCGTCGCCATGAATGACGTTGACGAGGTCATAGACCACGCGGCGTTCCGCCCCCATGACCAGATCGAGATTGCGCAGACCGACATCGAAATCGACGACGACGACCTTTTCGTTTCTCTGTGCCAGAGCCGCCCCCAATGCGGCCGTCGAAGTCGTCTTTCCAACTCCGCCCTTGCCTGATGTGACGACGATTACCTTGCCCATCTTGCTCTCCTGTTTTGGCCGGCTTCGGCTCAGATTAGTTTTTCGGCCATGATCGTTTCACCATCCAGCCAGAGCTGGACGGCCTGTCCCCTGAGGCCGGGTGATATGTCTTCGGCCATCTTGTAAATGCCATCGATCGCCAAAAGCTCGGCCTCGAGCTTGCGGCAGAAGATTCGCGCCGAGGCGTTGCCGATCGAGCCTGCCATGGCGCGGCCGCGCAGGGCGCCGTAGATGTGGACCGATCCACCCGCGATGACTTCCGCGCCGGACGCCACGGAACCGATGACCGTGACATCGCCTTCTGGAAAGATCACCGACTGCCCCGAACGCACCGGCTCGCGGATGATCAGCGACTGCGTGACCGGCCGGATTTCCGGCGGCGGCGCCTTGGGCTCGCTGTTGCGGCGCTCCACGACCGGCTCGGCCTCGGAAACCTCGAAATCAGCAGCCGGGCGCCCACCCTTCAGGATCGGCGGCATGCCGGGGCCGGCGATCGACGGGCGGCCGCCCTCGATGCCCATGATGCTGACATTGCGGGCCGAAAGCTCTGATATCAGCTCCTTGAGCTGCGCCTTGTCGATCGGCAGGTCGGTGATATCGAGCACGACCGGCCTCCCCAGAAAGAAGCCGGCCGAACGGGCTGCGAGGTCGTCAAGCCTGATCAACCACTGGTCCAGCGGAAGATCCGGCGAAAGCATGACCGCAAGAAAGGAGCGGCCCTTGATACGGATCGAACGAGCGTCTGTTAGCACTTTGGTCATCTATGTGAATAAATCGTTGATCCTGTGTACCGCTCATATGGTTAACAAGTGGTTAACGCGAGGCTCCATTCGAGCCCGAACCGCCCCATAAAACAGCGATGCTCGCGAGTGCCGAAGGCTCGTTGGAGCTGGGGTCGTAGACGCATGGAGCGGCGAAAATCGCAGCTCCTGCAAGGAGAAGAATGATTGGTCTCATGAGACTCTCCAGGCGCAAAGCAGAAACTGACTTGCTGATTATTCGACGCGGAAAAATTAACGATTCGGCGCGCTGCACCTTCCGGGGCAGCGCGCAATATCGATGCATGGGCGATTCTCAGGCGAGCTTCAGCTCGACATTGATGTTGCCGCGAGTGGCCTTCGAATAGGGGCAGGTCTGGTGGGCTTCTTCGACCAGCGTGCGGGCGAGCTCCGGCTCGATGCCGGGCATGCTGACGGTCAGCCGTGCCTGCAGGAAGTAAGCGCCTTCGGTCATGCCCAGATCCACTTCGGCATCGACGGCGAGATCGGCCGGCAGCTTGATCTTTCGCTTGCCGGCGGCAAGGCCCATGGCACCGATGAAGCAGGCCGACCAGCCGGCCGCAAAGAGCTGCTCGGGATTGGTACCGGCATGGGCGCTGCCGGGAGGCGAAAGCTTGATATCAAGCTGGTTGTCATCGCTGCGGGCCGAGCCGTCACGGCCGCCGATGGTGTGGGTCTTGGCGGTGTAGAGAACCTTGTCGATCTTGGTCATGGAACACTCCTTTGTTGCGTTGCCCGCTATGTTGTGGCGTTGGGCAACGTCTGTTGACGGAGTTGTTTTTGATGGATCGACGTATCCGGCATGTTTCCGGAAAAGCCGGAAGTGTCACAAAACGTAGGCCTTAACGGGCCGGATACAAATGCTTACAAATTGCCGGAAAGTCTTTCGAAGGAACAATCAGGAAATAACGACTTCCGCCGCCAGACCACCGCCTTCGCGGTTATAGAGCCTGACGGAGCCGCCGAGCGTCTGGGCAAGCTGCTGGGCAATCGCCAGGCCAAGGCCGGTGCCGCCGGTGTTGCGGTTGCGCGATTGCTCCAGCCGGAAGAAGGGCTGCATGGCCGCCTCTATCTGGTCTTGCGGAATGCCGGGACCTCGATCCAGAACGGTGATCGCAATCTGGCCCGTGTCCCGCCGCTCCACGGCGATTTCCGCCGTTCCGGCAAATTTCAGGGCGTTGTCGATGAAATTGGTGAGGATACGTCGTAGCGCATGCGGCTTCGTCGTCGCCGTGCCCTGGATGAGGCCGAGAATCTCGACGGATTTGCCGGTGTCCTGATAATCGTAGCTGATGCTTTCGATGAAGGAGGCAAGGTCGATGCGCGCGCTTTTCTCGCCGTTGCCATGGGCGCTGCGCGCATAGGCGATCCCGTCCTGCACCAGACGCTCGATCTCGCCGAGGTCCTGCAGCAGCTTGGTCTTCTCGGGCGAATCATCGGCAATATCGGCGCGCAGGCGCATGCGGGTGATCGGCGTCTGCAGATCGTGCGAGATGGCGGCGAGGATCTGCACGCGCTCTTCGAGATAATGCGCAATTCGATCCCGCATGGCGTTGAAGGCTCTTGCGGCATGTGCCACTTCGCTCGGCCCTCGGTCGCTCAAGGCCGGGCTCTTCTTGTTGGGATCGAGCGCATCGGCCGCAGCAGCAAGCTCGGCGAGCGGACGCGTGGCCTGTCGGACGGCAAACCAGGTACAAAGGACGATCAACAGCATCTGGACAACGAAGACATAAGGCAGCCAGGCCGCGATCGGCATGACACCCTTTGGCGTAACATCGATCGTCAGCGGGCTGCCATCGCTCAGATTGAGATGTGCCTGCAGCCGCGAGATGGGTCCCGGTATTGCTTCCATGTGGATCGGAAACCGATGGCCGACTGCATCCTCTATCTTGGCGGCGATCTCCGCGCCATGGGCGGAGGTATCGGGCACGCCGGGCTGGCCCGTCCCCAACTCGAAACTGTAATTGCCGCGGCTCAGCCAATCGACGAAATTCGCCCTCTCATCGGCCGGCAGGCGATCAAGCACGGCGATCGAAGTCGCGACGTCGTTTTCCAGCGTGCCGAGCATGACCGCCTTTGCCGACATGTAGCGCTCGATATAGAGCACGCTGAAAGACAGGCCGTAAGCGATCGCGAGCCCCGCCAGGAGGATCAGCGAAATGCGTGCACGCAGGGTGCTAGGCCACCATGACCGGCGGCCTGAAAGGTCGATCACAGTCATGGGCGAAGCTCCGCAATTTCCACCGGCACGGAGAAGACATAACCTTCGCTGCGCACCGTCTTGATGTAGATCGGCTCACGCGCATCGTCGCCCAGACGCTGGCGGAGACGGCTGACGAGCAGGTCGATGGAGCGGTCGAAGAGGTCGGCATCGCGGCCTTGTGTCAGATTCAGAAGCTGATCACGATTGAGCACCCGCTGCGGGTGATCGATGAAAACGCGCAGCAGGCGGTATTCCGCGCCGCTGAGTGTGATCTCCGTGCCGTCCTTGTCCAGCAGATGACGCCCGACCGTGTCGAGCCGCCAGTCCCCAAAGACCAGCAATTGGCCGGCCTCGCTGATCTGCAGATTGGGCGGCAGCATACGGGTGCGGCGCAGAACCGCCTTGATGCGGGCAAGCAGCTCGCGGGCGGCGAAAGGCTTCGCCAGATAATCGTCTGCGCCCATTTCGAGGCCGAGAATGCGGTCCATCTCGTCGCTACGCGCCGTCAGCATGAGGATAGGCGTCGCCTTGTGCTTTCCGGCGCGAAGCTCGCGACACAGCACCAGGCCGTCGTCGCCCGGCATCATCACGTCGAGCACGATCAGATCGACCGAATTGGCCTCGAGAAAACTGCGCATCTGGCGGCCATCGGCAGCCGTCGTCGCTCTTAGCCCATTCTTCTTCAGGTAGCTCGACACCAGCTCCCGGATTTCCCGATCGTCATCAACGATCAGGATATGGTCGACATGATCCATCTTGATTTCCCACTCATCATCGTAAACATCAAGCTACGAATATTCATCCCTTATGGCGCCAACGGCTAAGGGCGACAGCTTACGCCGGCGCCCTCCCGCACGCTACCGCCGAACTAGAAACGATCAACATCTATCACAGCCTGGGCGAAGGCTTGCGGTGCTTCCTGGGGAAGATTGTGGCCGATGCCGCCGGTGATCGTGCGATGTTCATATTTGCCCGAGAACTTGCCGCGATAGGCCGAAGGCTCCGGGTGAGGCGCGCCGTTGGCGTCGCCTTCCATGGTGATGGTCGGGATCGAAATCACCGGGCCGACGGCGAGCTTCTTTTCATAAGCATCGAACTTCGCCTCGCCTTCGACGAGACCGAGCCGCCAGCGGTAATTGTGAATGACGATATCGACATGGTCGGGATTGTCGAAAGCGGCAGCCGACCGATCGAAAGTAGTGTCATCAAAGGCCCATTGCGGCGAGGCGGTTTGCCAGATCAGCTTTGCGAAATCGTGCCGATTTTCCTGGTAGCCGAGACGGCCGCGCTCGGTGGCGAAATAGAACTGGTACCACCAGGCAAACTCTGCCTTTGGCGGCAGCGGCTTGCGGTTGACTTCCTGGCTGCCGATGAGATAGCCGCTGACCGAAACCAGCGCCTTGCAGCGTTCCGGCCAGAGAGCCGCCATGATATCGGCGGTGCGGCCACCCCAGTCGTAACCGGCAACGACGACCTTTTCGATCTTCAGCGCATCAAGAAGCGCAATCATATCGACGGCAAGTGCTGCCTGCTGGCCGTTACGCGGCGTGTCCTTCGAAAGGAAACGAGTGGTTCCGTAGCCGCGAAGATAGGGAATGATGACGCGATAGCCGGCATCTGCCAAAAGCGGCGCGACATCGACGAAGCTGTAAATGTCATAGGGCCAGCCATGCAGCAGCAGCACGACGGGGCCGTTGGCCGGACCGGCTTCGGCGTAACCGACATTGAGCACACCGGCTTTGATCTGCTTCAGCGCGTCGAAAGACGTGTGGGTGCCGGCCTTAACGACGGGCAGGGTCAATGTGGAAGCCTTTGTTTCCTGCGCACCGGCGATTGCAGGCAGACCGAATTCAGCGGCGGCAACAGCGATGGCCGCCATGCCAAAAAAGCGGCGGCGGGTGTGGTTGATTTCCTCGGACATCTGTCTCTCCTGTAGATTGGATCGTGAGCCCAAGAAAGCCAGCCACATGTATCTCCGATGTGTCGCAGGCAGCAGCCTTTTGAATATCTGTGTAGCTTCAGGCCGCACAGATACAGTCTGATACAATCCAGGACCCTTTCTCCGACCGCATAGGCAAGCAGCTGCGCCACATGCGAAATCGCACCCAAATCGGCCAGTTTGTATCGCAATGTATCGAAACGGGGAACGTTGACGTTTCGGTACATTCTCCCATCCACTCAGACACATTCGAGATACGTCGCTACCGACAGATAGCGTCACTGCTGAGCACGGCACGTCGCCGTTCGCAGCCGGTCAATTGCTTCTAAAGGAACAAGACGATGACGCTTCTCATCATTGCCTATCTCGGCGGTGCGCTGACGATCCTCAGTCCGTGCATCCTGCCCATCCTCCCCTTCGTCTTTGCCCGCGCCGGACAGCCCTTCGTCCGAAGCACGCTGCCCATGCTGGCTGGCATGGCGCTCACCTTTGCAGTTGTCGCGACCCTTGCCGCGGTCGGCGGCGCCTGGGCGATCCGTGCCAATGAATATGGTCGCCTCGCGGCAATCGTGCTGCTCGGCCTCTTCGGCCTGAGCCTGATTTCACCCCGCATAGCGACAGCGCTTTCGCGGCCAGCCGTCAATCTCGGCAACAACCTGCTGAACGCCGCCGACGCTCAACGCGCTACGTCGAGCGTCCGAAGCTCCTTCGTACTCGGCATTGCGACTGGACTGCTCTGGGCGCCCTGCGCCGGCCCGATCCTCGGGCTGGTCCTGACAGGCGCGGCCTTGAAGGGCGCCAATCTGCAGACGACCTTCCTGCTGCTTGCCTATGGCGCCGGTGCCGCGACCTCGCTTGCTCTTGCTCTCTTTGCCGGCGGCAAGATCTTTGCCCGCATGAAGCAGTCCCTCGGCGTCAGCGAACGCATTCGCCAGGTCGCAGGCGCGGCTGTTCTGGCCGGCGTTGCCGCCATCGCGCTCGGCCTCGATACCGGCCTGCTCGCCCGCCTCTCCTATGCAAGCACCGGCTCCTTCGAACAGGCTTTGCTCGAGAAGCTGCACCCCAAGACCTCAGCCCCGGAGACCGAGGTTGCCAGCAACAGTGCCATGAAGGTTGCCACAGACGCGGCACGTCCATTCCACAGCGATCTTCCGATCGAAGGCCCCGCCCCCTCGCTCGACGGCGCCGTCACCTGGCTGAACTCTGAGCCGCTGACGACGGCCGGACTTCGCGGCAAGGTCGTCCTCGTCGACTTCTGGACCTATTCCTGCATCAACTGCATCCGCACCATCCCCTATGTTCGTGCCTGGGCGGAAAAGTACAAGGATCAGGGTCTCGTCGTGATCGGCGTCCACGCTCCGGAATTCGCTTTCGAAAAGAACGTCGACAACGTCAAGAAGGCGATCGCCGACTTCAAGATCGGCTACCCGGTCGCGATCGACAACGACTATCGCATCTGGCGCGCCTTCGAGAACAATTACTGGCCGGCCCATTACCTGATCGATGCCAAGGGGCAGGTCCGCTACCAGCACTTCGGCGAAGGCAACTACCGCCAGACCGAACAGGCAATCCAGGACCTGCTGCGCGAAGCCGGCAGCGAGATCGCCCAAAGCGGCCCGGTCGTTCCGGATGCGAAGGGTGCGGAAGCGAGCCCCGACCTTGGCCATATCCGCTCCGGCGAAACCTATGTCGGCTACAGCCAGGCAACAGGTTTCGTCTCCCCTGAAGGCCTGAAGGCCGACACCGCCGCCGACTATTCCGTTGCCAGTCCCGGCCTCAACCAATGGGGACTGGCCGGCATCTGGACAGTCGGGTCCGAGCAGGCGACGCTCAACAAGGCAGGCGGCGGCATCAGCTATCGCTTCAGCGCCCGCGACCTGCATCTCGTCCTTGGTCCCTCGGCGGACGGAAAACCGATCCGTTTCCAGGTGACTGTGGATGGGACGGCGCCCGACGCCGACCACGGCTCCGATATCGATGCCGACGGCAACGGCACCGTGACTGTCACCAAGCTCTACCAACTCGTCCGCCAGTCCGGTGACGTCACCGCACACAACTTCGAGATCCGTTTCCTCGATCCCGGGGTGCAGGCCTACGCCTTCACCTTCGGCTGAAACTTCCCCCTTACCCCAAGCATGAACCTCAACACACAGGAGTTACATCATGAAGATCCGTTTTCTTTCCATCGCCGCCCTCGGGCTTGCCGCAAGTACTTTTGTCTTCGCGGTGCAGGCAGCCGAGATCAAGAATATCGTCATCGTCCACGGCGCTCTGGCTGACGGTTCAGGATGGCGCAAGACCGCCGACATCCTTGAAAAGGACGGCTTCAACGTCACCGTCGTGCAGGAACCGATCACCTCGCTTGCCGACGATGTCGCCGCCACCAGTCGCGTGCTCGACCTTCAGAACGGCCCGAGCCTGCTCGTCGGTCACAGCTATGGCGGCATGGTCATCACCGAAGCGGGCAATCGCCCGGATGTCGCGGGCCTCGTCTATGTCGCTGCATTTCAGCCGGACAAGGGCGAAAGCCTGATCAGCCTTGCGAGCTCGAAGCCTGCAGGCAGTATGAACATCCGCGAAACCAAAGACGGCCAATATCTTTATCTCGATCCCGCGACATTCGCCGCCGACTTCGCAGCCGACCTGCCGAAGGATGAAGCCAGTTTCCTGGCGAAATCGCAGGTCTTTGCATCAAAGGCCGCCTTCACCGCCAAAGTTGGGGATCCTGCCTGGAAGGCGAAGAAGAGCTGGGCCATCGTCGCAACCCATGACCGCTCCATCAATCCCGAGCTCGAGCGCGACATGGCAAAGCGTGCCGGCAGCGACGTGACCGAAATCGAGGCAAGTCATGCCGTCTTCGCCTCGCAGCCGGAAAAGGTGGCCGCCGTGATCGAGAAGGCGGCCAAGGACGCCGGCAAGTAAGGCAATCCGAGCGGCGGCTTCATGAACGAGGCCGCCGCCTATCCTTATGCGGATCGCAGCGGCTGGCTTCGATGCCCGAACCTAGAGGCAATAAAAGAGATCGAACCTCAGCTTTATGTGAACAGGTAATGAAACTTCATTGCGGGAGGCACGTTCAGGTTCCCGTTAGAATCATGTCCTACCTTTAGAATAATTCCAATCTAAGGAGGCACGATGTCTGCAAGATCCGCCTATTCCGTTCCGCAACGCGTCCTTCATTGGCTCATGGCGCTGCTGATCTTCTTCAATCTCTTGTTTCCGGATGGGATGAATGCATGGCGGCGTCTTATTCGTCATGGCCAGGTGCCGACGCCAGCCGACATCTCCAGCGCCAATATTCACGCCTATGCCGGCATTGCCATACTGCTGCTCGCCATCGTGCGTCTCGTATTCAAATTTTCATCGGAAGCTCCCGCAATGCCAGACGGCCAGCCCGTGATTGTGCATTACGTCGCCAGCGTGACGCATGTCCTGCTTTACGCATTGATTTTCGCGATGCCGCTCTCGGGAATGGCGGCCTATTATCTCGGCGTCGACACGGCCGCTTTCCTGCATGGCGGCCCGATCAAGGCGGTCCTGTGGACAGTCGTCGTCCTTCACATATTCGGCGCGCTCGTTCAGCACTTCTATTTCAGATCGAACGTTCTGCGCCGCATGACGGTCGGCTAGAATGCCGAACCCGCGGCGATCTATGCCGCTTTGCCGCCAAAGTGTCTTTTGAAAGAGAAGAGGTCAGTCGGCAACGCACTGCCCCCTTCAAGCGCGAGATCCGCCAGGATCTCGCCGATCACGCTCGTAAACTTGAAGCCATGGCCGGAACAGGCCGACGAGACAACCACATTCGGCTGTCCGGGAACCCTATCGATGAGAAAATCCTCGCTCGGCAGCATGGTATAGCGGCAGGTGGTCGCGCGCCCGCGAAATGAGGCTGCATTCGGTAGCCGCTTGCGAGCAAAATTGTCGAGCAGATCGGTGTCGGTATCATTCACCGGCGGATTGGGAAGGGTCGGGTCAATCGGCTCACGGAAATGCGCATGGCGGCCGATCTTCACACCATCGACCCCGATGGCCGGGAAGCCGAAATAGGAACCTTCCGCTCCTTCATCACGCAGGAAGCATGGCATGCGCCGCGGTTCGGCAACGAAGCCATCCCTCGGCTGATACCAGGCAACCACCTGCCGGATCGGCTGCGCATGCGCCTTCAGCTGCGGCACAAGCTCGGCAATCCACGCGCCGGTTGCAACGATCACCTTGCGGGCGCGATATCGCCCAGTTGAGGAAACGACGGTCACGCCCGTATCGTCTGGCTCGATCGCGATGACGCGCTCGCCGAAATGCAGGACGGCACCGTCTTCGGCCGCAAGCTTCAAATAGCCCATGATCGCCGCTTCAGGCCTGACATAGCCGCCCTGAGGATCGAGCAGGCCGACCTCCCCGTCGTCCAGCGCGAAAGCCGGAAAGCGGCGTTTCATGGCGTCGCGATCGAGTATCTCATGCGGCAGGTCGTGCATGTCGCAGGAAGCGCGCGTGCCGCTGACGATCTTGCTGTCGGGTGTGCCGATCTGCAGGACACCTGTTACTGTCAGGATCTCGGCCCGCAGCCTTGCCTCCAGCGAGCGCCAGTTTTGATAGGCACGCTTCAGCAAGGGAACATAGGACAGATCTTCGAAGTAGCCGAGACGGATCAGGCGGCTGTCGCCATGCGAGGAGCTGAGGGAATGGGCAGGAAAATGCGCCTCGATCCCGATCGCCTTTGCGCCGCGCGCCGCTGCGAAAGACAAGGCTGCACTTCCCATCGCGCCGAGGCCGACCACGGCAAGGTCGAATTCCGCAGTCATTTCATGCTCCAGTTTGGTTTTCCGCAGGCGGCGCGGTCTTGGCGATCATGGCCCGTAAGGCTTCCATATCCGCATTCAAGGGACGATCGTCGCCATAAACGGGCACGCATGAACGGACAGCTGCGTGGATACGCTCCGTTCCTGGCGCTCTGGCACCCTTCGAAACGAGGAAATCATGTGCCTGCGCCGCAGCCATCAGCTCGATGGCCAGGATATATTCGGCATTGTCGAGGATGGCGAGCAGCTTGTTGGCCGCCGCGGTCGGATGGGCCAGGAAGTCTTCCTGAAGGCCGGAGGTCAGGCCGCCGTCGAGCGATGCCGGTGCGGCGAGCCGCCGGTTGTCGTTGCTCAGCGCCGCGGCCGTGTATTGCGCGATCATGAAACCGGAATGGCTGCCGGCGTCGCTCGCAAGAAACGGTGGCAGACCGCTGACCAGCGGATTGACGAGGCGATCCGTCCGGCGTTCGCTCATCGCGGCGATCTGTGCAACCGCGATTGCCAGACTATCGGCTGCCTGCCCAAGAGCGGGCGCCACAGCATGCGCCTCGGAAGAGACAACCGGCTGCTCCGGCGTGCCTGAAACAGCCGGATTATCCGTGACCGAGGCGAGTTCCTGATCGACGATATCAGCCGTCTGCTCGAAGACATCCCAGGCCGCGCCGTGGGCGTGGGGGACCGACCTCAAGCTCAGCGCATCCTGCGTCCGCCGGCCGACGGCAGCCGCAACGAGACCGCTGCCATGCAGGCGATTGCGCAAGCTGCGCCCGACCTTGGCGATGCCAGCCGATGGGCGCAGCGCCAGTACCTTCTCATCAAAAGCCGCCATCTGGCAGCCAACGGCTTCCAAGGTCAGCGCGGCGATGGCATCGGCCCAATCGAGCAGGTGCTCGGCACGGGAGACGGCAAGCGCCGACAATCCCGTGGCGCAGGCCGTGCCATTGACGAGGCTTAAGCCCTCTTTGGCGCCAAGCACCAAGGGACTCAAGCCGATTGCCGCGAGCGCCTCGGCACCGCTCATCGACTTGCCTTTCACGACAGCCCTGCCCTCGCCGATCAGGACGAGCGCGGTATGGGCATTGTGCGTGAGATAGCCGGCTGAGCCTTTAGACGGGACTTCCGGAATGCAGTCATGTTCGAGAAACGCGGCCAGATGCCTGACGATCTCTGGCCGCACGCCGGAATGGCCATGGGCGAGATTGGCGATCTGCACCGCAATGATCGAGCGCACCTCGCGCGCCGGCAAGAGCGGACCGACACCGCAGGCGTGGCTGAGGATGATATTGCGCGACAGCCGGCTCTGTGAATCGCGATCGACCACCGTATCGGAAAGCGCGCCGACGCCGGTATTGACGCCATAGGCGCGAACGCCGGTTTCCACGATACGCTCGACGATGCGGCTTGCCTGAACAACGCGCTCCCAGGCAGCATCGGAGAGAGACAAGGGTTCACCGCCACCGACGCGGGCGACGTCGCGCCAGGATAGCGGCCTATCGATCGTAACGGTCATTGTCCGTTTCCGAAATGACCGATGAACTGGCGAAAGGCCGGCGAGGCGCCGCCGCCGAACATCTCATCCGGCGCGCCGGTGCTTTCGACAAGCCCTTCCTTCATGAAGACGACGCGGTTGGAGACATTGCGGGCGAAGCTCATCTCGTGGGTGACGACCAGCATGGTCATGCCTTCCTCGGCAAGGGCGCGCATGACGCGCAGCACTTCGCCGACGAGTTCCGGATCGAGCGCCGAGGTCGGCTCGTCGAACAGCATAACCTTCGGCTTCATGGCCAACGCACGGGCAATTGCCGCGCGCTGCTGCTGGCCGCCGGAGAGATGCGCGGGATAGGCATGACGCTTGTCGGCAATGCCGACCTTCTCCAGAAGCGCTTCGGCCTCGGCAACGCATTCCGAGCGTGAGCGCTTCAGAACATGCACTGGCCCTTCGATGACATTCTGCAGGATCGTCATGTGGGACCAGAGATTGAAGCTCTGGAAGACCATGCCGAGTTCGGAGCGGATATGATCCACCTGCTTGTGGCTCGCTGGGTAGCTCTTGCCATTCTTATGGATCATGCGAATCTGCTCGCCATCCACCCAGATCTCGCCATCCGTGGCGATTTCGAGGAGGTTGATACAGCGAAGGAAAGTCGATTTGCCCGAGCCGGAAGCGCCGAGCAGCGAAATCACATCGCCATCCTGAGCATCGAGGGAAATGCCGCGCAAGACTTCATGAGTACCGAAGCTCTTGCGGACGTTGCGGACGGAAAGTCGGGTGACACCTGGCATGGTTTGCCTGCTCCAGTAAGCTTTAGGCCTTCAGCGCCGGCGGTATCGCGCGGCGATGGCGGGACAGAGAATATTCCAGCAGGGCCATGGCCTGCAGAATGATGAAATTCAGCACGAGATAGATGATCGCGGCACAGATGAAGACTTCCATCGTGCGGTAGGTCTGCGAAATCA
The DNA here is from genome assembly GCF_014194925.1 of Rhizobium sp. BK491. NCBI lineage: Bacteria > Pseudomonadati > Pseudomonadota > Alphaproteobacteria > Hyphomicrobiales > Rhizobiaceae > Rhizobium > Rhizobium sp. BK491. Next base: position 349,307 of record NZ_JACIAR010000004.1, on the reverse strand, counting down.
GCCGCTGGGCAACGCCCGTGACCTCCCAGACCGTGACGAGGCTTGCGAGCGCCGTCGACTTCATCATCAGCACGATCTCGGTCGAATAGGCCGGCAGCGCATGCCTAAAGGCGATCGGCGCTATGATGCGGCGCACGAGCAGGAAGCCGGACATGCCGATCGAACGCGCGGCTTCGATCTCCTTCGGCGAAACGGCGCGGATGCCGCCGCGAAAGATCTCGGCCGAATAGCCGGCAGTGCAAAGCGCCAGCGACAGGATCGCGCAAACGACGGGCTCGCGCAGGAACGGCCAGAGGAACGAATAGCGGATGATGGAGAATTGCGCCAAGCCATAGAAGACCAGGAACATCTGGATCAGCAGCGGCGAGCCGCGAAACACGAAAATATAGCCCTTGGCGAAACCGGACAGGATCGGATTGCCGCTGACGCGCATGGCAACGATGACGAGAGCGAGAAGGCCGCCACAGAGGATCGACAGGGAGAAGAGCAGCAGCGTCATCGGCACCGCCTTCAGCAGCGTGACCATCGTGCTCGAAAGAAAACCGAAATCCATGCCGTCCTCCTCAAGCCTGGCCAATCGTCGCAGCCGGCATGCTGCGATTGGCGTGACGTTCGGCCTTGTTGAAGATGCGGTCCGACAGACTGGTCAGGACCAGATAGAGAATGCCGCCGGCGATGAAGAAGAGGAAATATTGACGGGTAGAGCCGGCTGCGACCTGGCTGGTGCGCATCAGCTCCGCAAGGCCGGTCACGGAAATCAAAGCGGAATCCTTGAGGCTGAGCTGCCAGACATTGCCGAGCCCGGGAATGGCAAAGCGGAAGACCTGCGGAATGATGATGCGGCGCAGGCGCAGGCCGCGATGCATGCCTATGGCAGACGCGGCCTCAAGCTCGCCCTTGGAAATGGCAAGATAGGCGCCGCGGAACACCTCGGCCTGATAGGCGCCGGAAATGATGCCGACGGCAAGAGCACCTGCGGCAAAAGACGGCAGACCGAGAAAGCCTTCATAGCCCAGCCATTTGCCGATGGACGTTACCGCCGAGGAGCCGCCGAAATAGATCAGATAGATGATCAAAAGCTCAGGAACGCCGCGAAAGACTGTCGTATAGATATTGCCGAGCGTCTTCAGCACCAGGCTTCCGGAGAGTTTCGCGGAGGCTATGACCACGCCCAGAACGGCGCCGATGGCCAAGGCGGTTGCCGTGACGGCAAGCGTCATCAAGGCGGCAACAAGCAGCAGCGCGCCCCATCCGTTCGAGCCGAAGCCCAGCAATTGCAAGCTTGCCATAGATCCAATCCCCGTCCGTGGCAGTTTCAGGCGTCAGGATATCATATGGTCTCCGGCCGCAAAGCCGGAGACCGATGAAAACGACCCGAGGCCGCGCTCATCAATTCGGGCTGACGTCAACCTTGAACCACTTCATCGACAGGGTCTTGATGGTACCGTCGGCAAGCGCGGACTTGATCGCCTCATTGAACTTGTCGCGCAGATCGGTATCGGCTTGGCGGATGCCGAGGCCTTCGCCTTCGCCCCAAATGGAGCCGGCGATTTCCGGGCCGGTGAAGGCGAGCGAATCATTGGCGCTGGCAAAGGCGTTCGCGAAGTAGACGGCGTCATCGAAGCCGAGATCGATACGGCCGTTCTGCAGATCGAGATCGCGGTCGGCGCCGGTCTTGTATTCGCGGATCGTGGCGATCGAACCGAAATTGTCATAGACGAACTTGGCATAGACGGTTGCAGCCTGGATGCCGATCGTCTTGCCCTTGAAGGCTTCCTTCAATACGTCGATTTCTTTGACGCCGGTCTGGCCGGGGGTCATCTTGATCGTGGTGCCGGTGCCGGCGGCATTGGCAAGCGGGCTGTCCTTGGCGGTCGCAAAAGCAGCGGGTGTCGCGGCGTAAGGAATGGTGAAGCCGATGACCTGCTTGCGCTCGTCGGTGATCGACAGAGCATCCATGATGACGTCGAACTTGCCGGCGTTCAGCGCCGGGATCATGCCGTCCCAGTCGGAAGCAACGAGCTTGCAATCGATCTTGGCTCGTTCGCACAGAACCTTGGCAAGCTCCGGCTCGAACCCGCCGAGCGTGCCGTCGGCGTTCGTCATGTTCCACGGCGCGTAGGCACCCTCCAGGGTGATCGTTGCCGTCTTCCAGTCCTTGGCGAATGCAGGCGCGGCGAAAACGGCGGCAGCTACGACGCCTGACAAGAGAAATGCACTGAATTTCATTGTGTTGAGCTCCTCTGAGGTTGAAACAGGCTTTGCAGCACTTCCTACCGATCTTCGCCGGCTTGCCCGCTTTCCCAATTAATTTTTAGGATTGATTGCGAGGTTGTATAGGGTACCATATGAGATAATTTATGATATGCAAGTAGGAAAGTTGTTTTCGAGGCAGATTCACGCGGTGCAAAGGGAATAGGCAATGAAGCGTTCCGGCGAGATGAAACGCGAACTGGCGGAAAATGATACCGCACCTCTCTATGCCGGCGTCAAGCAGATGATACTCGGCCGCATTCATAGCGGTGAGTGGCCGCCGAAATATCGCGTTCCCTCCGAAAACGAATTGGTGGTCGAGCTTGGCGTCAGTAAGATGACGGCCAATCGTGCGCTGCGAGAACTGGCCAATGAAGGCGAGCTTGTTCGCATCCAGGGCGTGGGCTCCTTCGTCGCCGAGCGCAAGGGAGCCTCCGCCCTCTTCGAGGTCCGCAACATCGCCGAGGAGATCGCCGAACGCGGCCACTCCCATCAAGCAAGCGTAATCGTACTGGCCCAGGAGGCCGCCTCGCCCGACGTAGCCGATGCGCTGGAACTCGACATCGGATCGCCGGCTTTTCATTCGCTGATCGTGCATAGCGAGAACGGCGTGCCGGTACAGATCGAGGACCGGCATGTCCATCCGGACGCCGCGCCCGATTACCTGCAGCAGGATTTTACCGAGATGACACCGAATGCCTACCTTTCGGCCGTCGCCCCGCTCAGCGGCTCGGAACATGTCGTCGAAGCCGTCATGCCGCAAGCCTGGGAATGCAAGCTGCTGACGATCCTGAAGACCGAACCCTGCCTGACGATCTGGAGGCGCACATGGTCGGCGCGCGGCATCGTGTCCACGGCGCGGCTGGTTTATCCGGGACATCGCTATCGGCTGGAGAGCCAAAGCGGCAAACCATCCGAGCGTTAGTTGTATATGGAACATAGACATTCGCGGGCTCTGAAATAGCGCTGAAGGGTGTACGAGGTTCGCTAAGTCCCGATGGAGCCGGGCAAATTACGATGCCTGGAATGAGCACTTCATAAATGAGCCCACCTAGACCATCCCCCGCGATCAGTGGCTTTGAACGCGAGCTATCATAGACTGCTCAGCAACAGGCTGGTCTCGCTGTTTGCGACGCCGTCGATCATCCGCACTTCGCGCAAGACCCGGTCGAAGTCCGACAGGCTTGTCGCGCGGATATTGGCGACGAGATCCCAATTGCCGTTCGTCGTATGCAGCGAATAGATTTCCGGCAGGCCGCGCAGCTTGCGGATGACCTGCGTCGTCGATTTCCCCACGACTTCGATCATCATGACGGCATGCACGGTCTGCTCCTCATAGTCTTCCCGGACCCTTACGGTGAAGCCGAGCAGCGTGCCGGTTTCTATCAGTCGATCCAGCCTGTTCTGCACCGTGCCGCGCGCGACGCCCAGAACATCAGACAGTTTGGAGAGCGAAGCCCGCCCATCGGCACGCAGATGAGCGATGATACGCCGGTCGAGATCATCGGGAATATACTTGGCAAGCGTCATCGCAGATCCTGATCTTGTATAATCTGTCAAAAATCCTGGGCAATTTGTATAAACTCATACCAGAACTGACACAGTTTTGCGATTTCAGTCAATCGATCCGCTTGATACCCTAGGGAAATGATTTTTATCGAGGATACGAGAATGTCCGCACCGCTCCCATCGGAAAGAGCTTTCATTCCCTTCGTCAGCGTCGAGAACATGATGCGGCTCGTCCATCACATCGGCATCGAAACCGTGCTCATCGAACTCACGGATGCTATCGAAGCGGATTTCCGCCGCTGGGACCTCTTCGACAAGACGCCCCGCGTCGCTTCCCATTCGCATGACGGCGTCATCGAGTTGATGCCCACCTCGGATGGCGCCGTCTACAGCTTCAAATATGTCAACGGCCATCCGAAGAACATGGCGCAGGGACTGCAGACGGTGACCGCCTTCGGCCTGCTTGCAGAAGTCTCGACCGGATATCCGGTGCTTCTGACGGAAATGACGCTGCTGACGGCGCTGCGCACGGCGGCCACCTCGGCGATGGCGGCCAAACATCTGGCACCGGCCAATTCGCGGCGCCTCACCCTGATCGGCAATGGCGCACAGGCGGAATTCCAGGCGCTGGCGATGAAGGCGGTCCTCGGCATCGAGGAAGTCCGCCTCTACGACATTGATCCGAGAGCAACCGAAAAGACCGTCCGCAATCTCGCCAGAACAGGCCTGCGTCTGGTGCCCTGCACCTCGGCTCAGGCTGCCATCGAAGGCGCCGATATCATCACGACGTGCACGGCCGACAAGCAATTCGCGACCATTCTGACAGACAACATGGTCGGCGCCGGCGTCCACATCAACGCCATCGGTGGCGATTGCCCCGGCAAGACGGAGCTTCATCGCGACATCCTGCTGCGCTCCGACACCTTTGTCGAATATCCGCCGCAGACCCGCATCGAAGGCGAAATCCAGCAGATGGGCGCGGACTATCCGGTCACCGAACTCTGGCAGGTCGTCAGCGGCCGGGCACCGGGCCGCAGCAGCGACGGGCAAATCACGCTCTTCGACAGCGTCGGCTTCGCGATCGAGGATTTTTCCGCTCTGCGCTATGTCCGCGAAAAGCTGGCCGGCACGGACTATTTCCAGAAGCTCGATATCATCGCCGATCCAGACGATCCGCGCGACCTCTTCGGCATGCTGCTACGGGCAGCCTGAGGCAACTCAAAGAAAGAGCGCGAAAATGATCTGATCTCCCGCACTGAAAGGGAAGCTCATCCCGGGACATCAGATCAATACAATCCGCTCCCGCCATTGACTGCGCTTAGAGGTGGCGGAACAGCTGGCAAGCGACTTCGCCCACGACAGGCGAGCGACCGCGCCCTGGAGCGGCTGGCTGGCCGTAACCGCACGTGCTTTGATAAACGCCACATATCCCCAGCAAGCCGTGCGTCCTGGCTCGTGAAAAAATGTGCCGAAACGCGTGCGCTCCCGAATTTCTGATAGCCAACTCGAAGCAAGCGTCAAATTGACGCCCAGCCAAGACGAGAGTTTATGGCGCTCCCTTTGAATGCCCCAGATATTCGTAGCGGACATTCACTTATCTCACTTAAAATACATCGAAATTAGCAATTTTCTCCCTGCACTTTGTGAGGGAGAATATGCTATGAATTCGCAAGCATCGGGGAGACCCGGCAATTCTTGCGAACTGCAGTCGCTAACGAGAGGATGCATTCTGAACATCGTGCCCGAACTGGCTAGACAACCGAACGAAATGGCTGACCTTATCTCCGGCTTCGATTGGGCAGCCACTAGTCTTGGGCCTAGGTCGGAATGGCCCGCATGCCTTAAAGCTGCCGTCGATATCATGCTCCCCGCCCAAGCTCAGATCGTTATGTTCTGGGGCGAGGACTTTATTGCACTTTACAACGACGCCTATGCGCCGACGATAGGCGACAAGCATCCTCGCGCACTCGGCCGGCCTGCGCGGGAAAACTGGGCCGAACTCTGGAGCGACCTCGAACCGCTTCTTCGCTCGGTTCTTCATGACGGCATGGCAGTCGTCGCCAAGGACCGGCCCTTCTATATCGAGCGCTACGGATATCCCGAAACGGTTTATTTCGACATTTCCTATTCGCCCGTCCGTGATGCGGACGGCCGGGCGCTCGGTGTCTTCTGCATCGTCAACGAAACGACGGAACGGGTTCGCACGGAGCAGGCGCTGCGTGAAAGTGAAGAGCTGTTTCGCGCCGTCATCTCGCAATCGACGACAGGGTTTGCCCAGTGCGAATTCGACGGCCGTTTCGTCAGGGTGAATGAGCGTTTCTGCGAAATTGTGGGCTACTCCGAGAACGAGCTTCTCGGCATGCGGACCTATGACATCACCTATGCGGACGATTTGCACGAGACTACCCGCCTGTTCGAAACGATGATGGCGACGGGAGAAAGCTTCGAGATTGAAAAACGCTATGTTCGCAAGGATGGTAGCCTCGTCTGGGTTGCAAACTCCGTTTCCGGCTTGAAAGACAGTTCGGGACGCATCCAGCGGGCCGCCGCGATCGTCACCGATATCAGTGAACGCAAGCGTGCACAGGAGGTAGAGCGGCAGCTGGCGGCTATTGTCGCCTCATCGGACGACGCCATCCTCAGCATCGATCTCAATATGATCATCACGAGCTGGAATAGCGGTGCGGAAAGGCTTTATGGACAATCGGCCGAAGAGGCCATCGGTCAGTCCGTGATGATGCTCGTTCCGGAGGACCGCAGTGACGAAGAGCCGGCGATTCTGGCGCGGATCCGTTCGGGCCAAAAGGTAGAGCCTTACGAAACCAAGCGACGCAACAAGAACGGCGAGCTTGTCGATGTTCTCCTCAGCGTTTCGCCGATCTATGACGTCTATGGCAGGATCGTGGGGGCTTCGAAGACTGCTCATGACATCAGCGCCAAGAAGGAGGCCGAGCGCCTGCAGACGGTGCTGGTGGGCGAGCTCAATCATCGTGTCAAGAATGTGCTCGCAACCGTCATGGCCATTGCACGCCAGACATTGGGAAGAGATGACGTCGACAAGGCATCCGTCGAGACCTTCGAGGCAAGGCTCTCCTCAATGGCACGTGCTCACGATTTGCTGATCCATGGCAAATGGGAGCAGGCCGAATTGACTGAAATCACAGCCCAGGCATTGTCGCCCTATCCGAAGGACCGGTTCGAAATCTCCGGCCCTGCCATCAAGCTTGCGCCGCGGGCTGTTGTTTCCATCTCGCTCGCCCTGCATGAGCTCGCAACGAATGCGGCCAAGTATGGCGCGCTTTCGGTGCCTGATGGACGCATTGCCATTACTTGGTCGCTGGAAAGCGGCGGGGCCGAACGCCTCAAGTTGCGGTGGCAGGAAGCGGGAGGACCAACCGTAACACCTCCAACCCGGAGGGGTTTCGGCTCCCGCTTGATAGAAAGTCTGCTGGCGGCAGAATTGAACGGCAAGGTCCGAATGAGTTACGAACCGAGCGGCTTGATCTGCGAAGTGGATGCTGCAGCCGGCATCGGCTGGGATCAGGATCGCGGAACGGCGGAATAAGGTCTTTCCTACGTTGAGCTGACATCGGCTCAACGCAGCCCCTTCGGCCGCGTCGCAAGCACGTTGCGGATCGAGAAGCTCGAATGGATTCGCAGCACTCCCGGCATGGTCGACAGGATATCCTTATGGATACGTTCGAAGTCGCCGGGATTGGCGACTTCGACACGCAGCAGATAGTCGGAGCCGCCTGTCATCAAAAAGCATTCCTTGATCTCGGGATGTTTGCGCACCGCCGCCTCGAAACGATCGAGATGCTCCTCCGTTTGCCGCTCGAGTGTGATGTTGATGATGACGGCGATCGATGCCTCCGCCTGCGACGTGTCCACCAGCGCCGTGTAACCGCGGATTACCCCGGCCTGCTCCATCAATTTGATGCGCCGCAGGCAGGCCGATGGCGATAGTCCCACTTCGCTTGCCAGCTTCGCATTGCTGACACGGGCATCAAGTCGAAGCAGGCGGAGAATATTGCGGTCGATGGCGTCGAGCGCGGCCATGTGGATTCTTTCAAAAAATCGCAGATCATTTCAATATCTTTGCAATTACACAATAATCAATCACTGTTTGGCGAACAATTTCACGATCCTTTCAATAATCTGCCTTTGAAGAAGTGAGGGGCGGACATGGACGGCGGCATTGTGAATTCTCGAGTGCTAAAATCGGCGATCGACAGTGGAGCATGTGGCTATCTGACGGTCGATCTGGCCGCACTATCCCGGAATTATGACAAGTTATCCGCCATCGTTGCGCCGGCAAAAACAGCTGCCGTCGTCAAGGCCGATTCCTATGGACTCGGTGCCAATCAAGTCTCGAAAGTGCTCTACGGGCGCGGGTGCCGGCATTTCTTCGTCGCCCATTTCATCGAGGCACTGCGGCTGCGCCCGCAACTCCCTGGCGATGCGACGATTTTTGTACTGAACGGCCTGTTGCCCGGCAACGAGGCTACCTGCGCCGATGGCGGCATCGTGCCTGTCATCAATTCGCTCGATCAGTTGCAGCAATGGTCGCAGACGGCACGCTCTCTTCAGCGCAGGCTCCCGGCGGTTCTGCAATTCGATACCGGCATGTCGCGGCTTGGCATACCGCCGGAAGACAGAAGCGCCGTCGCAACTCACCTGCAGGCGTCCGACGACATCGACATTCTCTTCATCATGAGTCACCTCGCCTCTGCGGACGAGACGAGCAGCGGACAGAACGCCGATCAGCTTGCCGAAATGCGTCGCGTCGCAGCGGAGTTTCCGCAGTACGATGTTTCGTTCGCAAACTCGGGCGGCATCTTTCTTGGCGGAGATTTCCATGGCTTACTGGCGCGCCCGGGGATTGCCCTTTATGGCGGCGCTCCGACCGGTGGCGTTGCCAACCCCATGGAGGCCGTCGTTCGACTCGATGTCGCAGTCGTACAGATGCGAACCGTTCCGGAGGGCGCGCGGGTCGGCTATGGCGGCGTGCATGTGACGAAGGGCCGGACCCGGCTCGCGACGATCGCCGCCGGCTATGCCGATGGCCTGCCTCGCAGCCTCAGCGATCGCGGCGCGGTCTATTACAACGGCGTTCGCCTGCCGATCGTCGGCCGCATCTCAATGGACAGCACGACAATCGATATCAGCGCCCTGCCCGAGGGTGCACTCTCTTTCGGCAGCACGGTGGAAGTTCTTGGAGATCATCAGACCGTGGATGATCTTGCGCGCGACGCCAGCTTGATTTCCTATGAAATCCTGACCAGTCTCGGCCATCGCTTCCACCGTCAATATCGCTGACCTCCCCATCTCTCAAGTCTCTGAGGACATCATGAAAGTCGTCGTTCTGGGTGCCGGCATCATCGGCGTGACGTCAGCCTATCAGCTCGCCAAGGCGGGTCACGAAGTCACGGTCATCGACCGGCAGCAGGGGCCAGCGTTGGAAACTAGCTTCGCCAATGCCGGCGAAGTCTCTTTCGGCTACTGCTCGCCCTGGGCAGCACCCGGCATCCCCATGAAGGCGATCAAGTGGCTGTTCATGCACCACGCGCCGCTGATCTTGCGCCCGAAGGTCGATGGCGCCATGCTTTCATGGCTCGTCAAGATGCTGTCGAACTGCACCTCGGAACGCTATGCGATCAACAAGAGCCGCATGCTGCGCCTGGCCGATTACAGCCGCATTTCGCTCGCTCAGCTTCGCGAAGAAACGGGCATTGCCTATGACGAACGCATGCAGGGCACGCTGCAGCTCTTCCGCACGCAAGCGCAGCTCGATGCATCCGCCAAGGACGTCAAGGCCCTGGCAGCCGATGGCATCCCCTATAAAGTGCTCGATCCCGACGGCTGCGTCAGCGTTGAACCGGCGCTCCGGCATGTCCGCGGCAAGATCGTCGGAGGTCTACTGACGCCGAAGGACGAAACCGGCGACTGCTTCAAATTCACCAATGCGCTTGCGGCGAAGGCAATCGAGCTCGGCGTAAAGTTCCAGTACGGCACGACGATCAAGGGCCTCGACGTTCAGGGGGAGCAGGCGCGCGCCGTCATGACCGACCGTGGGCGCTTGAACGCCGATGCGATCGTTGTCGCGCTCGGCAGCTATTCGCCGCTTTTGCTGAAGCCGCTCGGCATCAGCCTCTCCGTCTATCCCGTCAAGGGCTATTCGCTGACGATCCCGATCACCGATGCGTCGCGCGCGCCGGAATCGACCGTCATGGACGAAACCTACAAGATCGCCATTACCCGCCTCGGCGATCGCATCCGCGTCGGCGGCATGGCAGAGATATCCGGCTATACCAACGATCTCGGCCTTGCCCGGCGCCAGACTCTCGAGCATTCCGTCACCGACCTCTTCCCCGGGGGCGATGTTGCCAAGGCTTCCTTCTGGTCGGGCCTGCGGCCGATGACGCCGGATGGCACGCCGGTCATCGGACCGACGAAAATCAAGGGACTATTCCTCAATACCGGCCACGGCACGCTCGGATGGACCATGAGCTCCGGCTCGGCGCGCGTCATCAGCGATCTCGTCAGCGGCCGCAAGCCTGATATCGACGCGACGGACCTCGCCGTCAGCCGCTACGCCTGACAAGCGGCTTGCGCATAAGTGCTTCAGAAAAGAGGCGGGCTGCTTGCCCGCCCACTTCGATCAATGCCGTGGAATTCGTGGCAGGAAGATCGTGAACAGGCCGAGCAAGGGCAGATACGAGCAGAGCGTGTAGACGAAGGGAATGCCATGCGTGTCGGCAAAATCTCCGAGCGCCGCAGCCCCCAATCCACCCGCGCCGAAGGCGAAGCCGAAGAAGATGCCGCCGATCAGCCCGACGCGGCCGGGGATCAGCTCCTGAGCAAAGACCACGATCGCGGGGAAGGCCGAGGCCAGCACGAGGCCGATGACGACTGTCAGGACGCAGGTCCAGAACAGGTTCGCATAGGGCATGAGCAGCGCAAACGGAATGACACCGAGGATCGAGAACCAGATCACGAAACGCGCGCCAAAGCGATCGCCCACCGGGCCGCCCATGATCGTTCCGGCGGCGACGGAACCGAGGAAGAGGAACAGCATCAGCTGCGCGTCGCGGACATCGAGATGAAACTTGTCGATGACGTAGAAGGTGAAATAGCTGGATATGCTCGCCATGTAGACATTCTTCGTCGCCGTCAACAGGATGAGAATGGCAAGCGCCCACATCGCCTTGCTACGTGCGATCGGCAAGGCGCGGCTCGGCGCTGGACGGGCAGACTGCTGGCGGCGGTGATTGATGAACCAATTGCCAACCCAGCTCAGAACGATGAACCCGATCACCGCGAGCACCGAAAGCCAGGCGACGCTCTTCTGGCCGTGTTGCAGGACGAAGAAAGCGGCAATCAGCGGCCCGATTGCCGAACCGGCATTGCCGCCGAGCTGGAATAGCGACTGCGCCAGGCCATGACGTCCGCCCGACGCCAGCCGGGCGACGCGCGATGCCTCCGGATGGAAGACGGCCGAACCGAAGCCGATCAGGCTTGCAGCGATCAGGAGCACGCCGAAACTGCCGGCATAGCCAAGCAGCAGCAGTCCTGCAAAGGTGCTGACCATGCCGACCGGCAGCGAATAGGGCATCGGCCATTTGTCAGTGACGATACCGACCACCGGCTGCAGCAGCGATGCGGTGATCTGGAACATCATCGTCAGCAGGCCGATCTGCACGAAATCAAGCGCGTAATTCTCTCTGAACATCGGGTAGAGCGATGTCAAAAGCGACTGCATCGTATCGTTCAGCATATGACACGTGCTGACGGCCATGACGACCGACATCGTCGTCTTCTGATATCGGGCCTGCGTGCCCAAGACTTCCGCAACCATCGGGGTAATCCTTCCTGTGCCGGCAGATTTGCCAAGCATATGACTTGATCCGCCTTTAGCACGGCTTGCGCGTGTCCTTCTTTCGTGTTCTGGTCCAATAGTTTCTCGATTGGGCCAAAATGGAAAAGCTTTCGAAACAGTTGCTGGCAACCCTCGCCGACGATCATGTGCAGAACATGCGCTGGATGGAGGATTCGCCCGCGGATATTCTCGTCCATAGCGCCGAGCCGCCGCAGGGCTATACCGTTCCGTGGCACCGCCACCGCCGCACGCAACTGCTGTGCATCTTCGCCGGCGTCGCCCTGATCATGACAGCGCGCGGCCGCTGGATGGTGCCGCCCGGCCATGCCCTTTTCATCCCCGTTGGGCTGGAACATTCGATCGAAATCCTGAGCGATGTCAGCATGAAATCCGTCTACGTGACGCCGCGCAGCCAGCCGCCGAAGGATGAGGCCCCGCGCGTCGTGGAAGTGACGGACCTCGCCCGCAGCCTGCTATTGGAGGCCATTCGGCTGCGGGAGGCGCCCCTCAGTCATCGAAAGGCAAGGCTGGTCCTGTCGCTTCTCGTCGAGGAGATCGCGACGCTGCCGGAACGGCCCCTCGGCCTCCCCTTCCCGTCCGACCGTCGGATGGCCGCGCTCTGCCGCGACTATCTGTCCACTCCATCGCCCAACGCCAGATTGGACGATTGGGCAGAGAAGCTTTCTGTGAGCCGCCGGACGTTCACACGGCAGTTCCGCAAGGAAACCGGCATCAGCTTCACCACATGGAGACAACAAGCGAGCGTTTTCGCCTGCCTGCCACAGCTTGCCGAGGGCCAACCCGTTACCAATGTGGCGCTCGAAGCGGGCTACGAGAGCGTGGCGGCATTCACCACCATGTTCCGCCGCATGCTCGGCACCTCGCCGCGCAGCTATATGGCCGGCCGCTGGACCTTTGAGCGGCAATCGGCCTGAAGCTCCTCTTGAAATGACCGGACGCTTCCGGCAAACAGCGCCAGAGCGGCTCAGCCTTTCACGGAATCTCTGAGCCGCTCTATCTCTTTGTTTCCTTGCAATTCCGGACGGAAAACCGCTGCGCACTTTTCCTGGAATTGCACCAAGAGCGAGGGCAGGCATATGCGGCATATTTACATCGTCGGTATCGGCACGGGAAATCCGGAGCATCTCACCGTGCAGGCGATCAATGCGCTGAACGCAGCCGATGTCATTCTCATTCCCAGCAAGGGCGCGGCCAAGACGGAACTTGCCGATGTCAGGCGCGACATCTGCCAGCGCTATGTCACCAATCCGGCCACGCGTTTCGTTGGTTATGACGTGCCCTCGCGCCAGATGGCGGACCGCAGCTATGTGCAGAGCGTCGACGAATGGCATGACGCAATTTCCGCGACTTATGAGCGGTTGTTTCTGGAACATCTGACGGAGAGAGAGAGTGCTGCCTTTCTCGTCTGGGGCGATCCGGGCCTTTATGACAGCACGCTGCGCATTCTCGAGCGTGTCGTCGCTCGCGGCAAGATCGCTCTCGACTACAGCGTTGTTCCCGGCATCACCAGCATCCAGGCGCTGACGGCAAGCCATCGCATCCCACTTAACCTCGTCGGCAAGCCGGTGCAGATCACCACCGGTCGGCGGCTGGCCGAGAGCTTTCCGGGCACTGCCGAAACGGCGGTTGTCATGCTCGACGGCGAGCAAGCCTTCAGCAAGATCGATGATCCCAATGCCTATATCTATTGGGGCGCCTATCTCGGCACTCGGGATGAGATCACGATTGCCGGCAGGTTGGCTGACGTTTCCGAGCGCATTCTCGCAACCCGCGCCGAAGCCCGCGCCAGGCACGGATGGATCATGGATATCTACCTCATGCGCAAGGGGCAGGATTTCGACGATCTCGAATAAGAGCCGAATACCAAATCGTTTGCCCGCCGATCCGGTTTGTGCAAGGAAATGTCCCTTATGAAGGGCAGTTTTATGGTTGCGGCCGACACGCAGACAATGGAGGACCAGGCGTGCATCCCTCAGGGGGGAGCCGCCGAGGATGACATTGCGTCGCCCCTGCCCTCCATGGTTCGCGGTGCCTGCCCCTCGCTGAGCGCGCCGATGCAGACCGGCGACGGTCTTCTTGTTCGCTTGCGGCCATCAACGCCAGGTTTGACGGTTGCGCAACTTCGCGCCTTGGCTGAGGCTACAGAAAAGCATGGCAATGGCCTGATCGAGATCACCGCGCGGGGCAATTTTCAGCTGCGTGGCATGACGCCGCAAAGCATGCCGGGACTGGCCGCCGATATCGACCGCGCCGGCATCGTGCCGGAGAGCGGCGTCGCGATCGAAGTCCCGCCGCTCGGCGATGTCGATCCGTCGGAGATCGCCGATGCGCGTGGGGTCGCTCAACGGCTACGAAACGCCATCGATTCCCTACATCCCAAGCCAGTGCTCGCTGCCAAGCTCGCCATCATCGTCGACGGCGGCGGCCGGGTGATCCTCGATGAAATTTCGGCGGATATCCGTTTGAAGGCGATCAACGCCGTAGATGGCAGGCAACTGTGGGAGCTTGCGATTGCCGGAACACAGGCGACGGCCACGCCGCTTGCCAACTTGACCGACGAACAAGCGATTCCTGGCGTCATCACCCTGGTCAAAGCATTGACCGAAATAGGTCCTCGCGCTCGCGGCCGCGATCTGGACATTTCCTCTTTGCAAGCGCAACTTCCGGCCGCTCCCCATTCCTCACCCGTCGAAAGCGCTACCCCGGCCTCGCCTGTCGGCCTCATCCCGCTCGGCAAGCAGCATGCGGCCCTCGGCCTGCGACCGGCCTTCGGTCGGATCCACGCCCGAGATCTCATCCGCTTTCTCGACGCGGCTGAGGTGGCGGGAGTGCATGATATTCGGACGGGGCCGACGCACAGCCTGCTATTGCTCGGGCTTCCTCGCGATCGCATTGAAGACATCCTAGCCACGGCAACTGAATGCGGCTTTCAAACACGCACTGACGATCCGGCCAATTATGCAATCCCATGCTCCGGCGCCGGCGCATGTGCCTCTGCGCATTATTCAACGAGGCAGGCAGCCGCAGATCTCATCAACTTAGCCTCCGACCTGCTTGACGGCTCGCTCCAAGTGCACCTATCCGGCTGCGCCAAAGGCTGCGCCCATCCGTCTCCGGCAATGCTGACCATTGTCGGTGCTGCAACGGGCTATGCTATTGTCGTAAATGGGTCATCATCATCAGAGCCGGTGGCTTACATCCACAAGGAAGACCTGAAATCAGCTCTGACTGCGCTCGGGAAACTGGTACGGAACAACAAAGCTGCTGGCGAATCGGCACAGCAGTGTCTTAAACGGCTCGGCCGGGACGCAATCGCGACGGCTTTACGACAGGGATAGAAATGCCTGACTATGACTATATCCGTGAGGGGGATGCGATCTATGAACGCTCCTTCGCGATCATCCGCAGCGAAGCCGATCTCCAGCGTTTTCCCGAAGCCGAGGCCGATGTCGCAGTCCGCATGATCCATGCCTGCGGATTGGTGGAAGCAGCAGAGCATTTTCTCTTCTCCCCCGATTTCGTCGCATCCGCCCGCAAGGCGCTCTCTGCCGGCGCACCGATCTTCTGCGACGCGGAGATGGTCGCCCGCGGTGTCACCCGCGCACGCCTGCCGGCCGCCAACGATGTCATCTGCACCTTGCAGGATCCGCGCACGGCGGAGATCGCCAAGTCAATCGGCAACACGCGTTCGGCTGCGGCCATGCATCTTTGGACCGATCGCCTTGCCGGCTCCGTCGTTGCCATCGGCAATGCACCGACCGCCCTCTTCCACCTTCTGGAAATGCTGCGTGACGGCGCTCCGAAGCCTGCCGCCATCATCGGCATGCCCGTCGGCTTCGTCGGCGCGGCGGAATCGAAGGATGCGCTTGCCGAGAACTCCTACGGCGTTCCTTTTGCCATTGTGCGCGGCCGGCTTGGCGGCAGTGCCATGACGGCAGCCGCGATCAACGCTCTCGCGAGGCCTGGCCTATGAGCGCGCCGTCCAATGGAAGCCTGATCGGTGTCGGCACCGGCCCCGGCGATCCCGAACTGTTGACGGTCAAGGCCGTCAAGGCCTTGGAGCGCGCCGACGTGGTTGCCTACTTCGCCAAGCAGGGCAGAGGCGGCAACGGCAAGGCCATCGTCAGCGAGTTTCTGAGAACAGACGTAAAGCTGCTGCCGCTTTACTATCCGGTCACGACCGAGATCGACAAGGACGCGCCGGAATATCTCCATCAGATCACCGCTTTCTACGACGCTTCGGCCGAGATGGTGGCGGCGCATCTTCGCGAGGGGAAGACGGTTGCCGTGCTTAGCGAAGGCGATCCGCTGTTTTACGGTTCCTACATGCACCTGCATGTGCGCCTTGCCGATCGCTTTCCTACAGAGGTCATCCCTGGCGTGACGGCCATGTCCGGCTGCTGGTCGCTCGCCGGCTTGCCGATGGTGCAGGGAGACGACGTTCTCTCCGTGCTGCCGGGAACGATGGCGGAGGCTGAGCTTACCCGCCGCCTGGGCGATACACAGGCGGCCGTCATCATGAAAGTCGGCCGCAACCTGCCAAAAATCCGCCGCGCGCTCGATGCCGCGGGCCGGCTGGGGGAAGCGATTTACGTCGAGCGTGGCACGATGGCGAACGGTGCCATGACGCCGCTTGCCAGCCGCGACGATGCCGAGGCGCCCTATTTCTCTCTTGTGCTGGTTCCTGGCTGGGAAAGCAGACCATGAGCGGGCGTCTCTATGTCATCGGCACCGGCCCCGGCAAGCCTGAGCAGACGACGCCGGAGGCGCTGGCTGCGGTCGCGGACGCTCATGAATTTTACGGTTACGGTCCTTATCTCGACCGCCTGACGCTGCGCGACGACCAGATCCGTCAGGCATCGGACAATCGCGAGGAATTGGACCGCGCCAAGGTGGCGCTGCAGCGGGCCTCAGCCGGCATTAATGTCTGCGTCGTCTCTGGCGGCGATCCCGGTGTTTTTGCCATGGCGGCCGCCGTTTGCGAGGCGATCGATGACGGTCCAGCAGAATGGCGGACGGTAGACCTTATCGTCGTGCCGGGTATCACGGCCATGCTTGCCGTTGCGGCCCGGATCGGCGCGCCGCTCGGACATGATTTCTGTGCGATCTCGCTTTCGGACAATCTGAAGCCCTGGCCGCTGATCGAGAGTCGTCTCCGCGCCGTCGCCGAAGCGGGCTTCGTGATCGCGCTCTACAATCCGATCAGCAAGGCTCGCCCCTGGCAGCTCGGCAAGGCCTTCGAAATCCTGCGCGCCCTACTGCCCGGTGAAACACCTGTCGTCTTCGGCCGGGCCGCCGGTCGTCCAGACGAGAGGATGACGATCGCTGGGCTCGCGAATGCCGAGGCCTCGCAGGCAGATATGGCGACCTGCGTTATCATCGGCTCGGCCGAAACGCGCGTCATCGCCCGCGAAGGCCATCCAGATTTGGTCTATACGCCGCGTTTCATCAGGGAAGAGGCGAAATGATCGATCCTACCGAGCGCAGCGTCTACCGTTTCGACCACCGGCAGACCGGCGGCCTCAGCGCGCTCGACCATGATCACCTTGATGCCAAGCTGCCTTGCGGCCTCGATCTTCCCATAGGTCGCGTCACCGCCGCTGTTTTTGGCGACGACGACCTCGATCTGATGCTGTCGCAGCATGTCGAGTTCGTCGGCCAACCGGAACGGACCGCGACCATGGATGTAATTGACATACGGAACCGCCAGCGGCGGTTCGACGGGATCGACGCTGCGGACCCAATAATGGTGCTGCGGCGCGGCGTTCGCCTGATGCGCCTCCTGCCGGCCGGTCGCGAGGAAAACGCGCAGGGACGCATCGCCGAGGGCGGCGATAGCCTGCGAGACGCTGTGCACGGAAAGCCAATCATCGCCTTCGACCGGCACCCACGCCGGACGGCGCAGCGCGAAGGCGGACACATGGCATTCAGCAGCCGCGGCTGCGGCATTGGCCGAGATGCGGGCTGCGAAGGGATGCGTGGCATCGATCAACAGGTCGATCTCTTCGTCACTGACATAGCGGGCAAGCCCCTCTGCGCCGCCGAAACCACCGCTGCGCACCGGAACGGGCTGCGGGGCGGGATCGGTGGTTCTGCCGGCAAGCGACAGGACGACCTCGAGATCGGCTCGCGAGGCAAGAGCTGCCGCCAGCGCTCGGGCCTCCGTCGTGCCGCCGAGGATCAGAATACGGGCCTTGCCCATGGCTGAGACACCTTCAATTCAACGCTGGCTCACTCTTATCGGCATCGGCGAAGACGGTCCAGCCGGTCTCGGCGACGAGGCCAAACGGCAGATCGCCTCGGCACCGGTCGTCTTCGGCGGGAGGCGCCATATCGAGTTGATGAGCTCGCTGATATCAGGCGAAACGCAAGCATGGCTTTCGCCATTCGAAAAATCCGTCGAGGCGGTGCTTGCCCGGCGCGGCAAGCCGACGGTGGTTCTCGCATCAGGCGATCCCTTTTTCTACGGCGTCGGCGCGACACTTTCGCGGAGCATTCCGGCCGCTGAAATGACTGTTATCCCGGCGCCCTCCTCCTTCAGCCTCGCCGCTTCGCACCTCGGCTGGCCTTTGCAGGAGACGACGGTTCTCTCGCTGCACGGACGGCCGATCGATCTGATCCGGCCGCATCTGCATGCCGGCCGCAAAATCCTGGTGCTGACGTCCGACGGCAAAGGTCCTGCCGAATTGGCGGCCCTGCTGCAAAGCTCCGGCTTCGGCCCATCTGAGCTTACGGTTCTGGAAGCGCTGGGCGGCCCGCATGAAAAGACCTCTCGCCAGAGTGCGGCCGATTTTTCCCTATCCGGCATCAACGATCTGAATATCTGCGGCGTCGAGGTCAAGGCGGACGCTGGCGCACGAATCCTGCCGCTGAGCGCGGGTCTTCCCGACGAGCTTTTCGAACATGACGGCCAGATCACCAAGCGGGAGATTCGCGCGATGACGCTATCGGCGCTCGCCCCGCGCCATGGCGAACTGCTCTGGGATATCGGCGCCGGCTCCGGTTCGATCGGCATCGAATGGATGCTGGCCGATCCCTCGCTGCGCGCCATTGCCATCGAAGCATCGCCCGAGCGTACGGCGCGTATCCGCCGTAATGCCGGCAATTTCGGCGTACCTGGCCTGGTGATTGTCGAAGGCGAGGCGCCGGCTGCTCTTTCTGACCTCGCTGCGCCCGATGCGATCTTCATTGGCGGCGGCGGCAGCGATCCCGGCGTACTCGAGGCGGCTATCAACGGATTGAAAAGCGGCGGCAGGCTGGTTGCCAATGCCGTTACGACGGAAATGGAAGCGCTACTGCTGGCCGAGCACACGCGCCGGGGCGGCTCGCTGATCCGCATCGACATTGCGCGCGCCGCACCTGTCGGACGCATGACCGGCTGGCGGCCGGCCATGCCGGTAACGCAATGGTCGTGGACCAAGCCATAATTGAGATCGAGGTAGAGTGATGACAGTGCATTTCATTGGCGCGGGCCCAGGAGCCGCCGACCTGATCACGGTGCGCGGCCGGGACCTGATCGGCAAATGCCCGGTCTGCCTCTATGCCGGCTCGATCGTTTCGCCGGAACTGCTGCAATATTGCCCGCCCGGCGCCCGCATTATCGACACGGCGCCGATGTCGCTCGACGAGATCGAGGCGGAATATCTGAAAGCAGCCGAAGCAGGCGAGGATGTTGCGCGTCTGCATTCCGGCGACCTCTCGGTCTGGAGCGCGGTCGCCGAACAGATCCGCCGGTTGGAAAAGCATGGCATCGACTATACGCTGACCCCCGGCGTCCCGGCCTTTGCGGCTGCAGCTTCCGCGCTCGGCCGCGAGCTGACCATCCCGGCTATCGCTCAAAGTCTCGTCCTGACTCGTGTTTCAGGCCGTGCCTCGCCCATGCCGAACAACGAGACGCTGGAAAAATTTGGCGCGACCGGCGCCACGCTCGCGATCCATCTGGCAATCCACGCGCTCAAAGAGGTCGTCGAGGATCTGGCGCCGCTATACGGCGCAGACTGCCCGGTTGCGATCGTCGTCAAGGCATCCTGGCCCGACGAGCGGATCATTCGGGGCACGCTTGCGACGATCGAAGCGAAAGTGGCCGCCGATCCGATAGAACGCACGGCCCTGATCTTTGTCGGTGCATCGCTTGGCGCCAGCGATTTCCGCGAAAGCTCGCTCTACGACCCGACCTATCAGCGTCGCTTCCGTGGCCGTCAATAACGCCGGGCACCGTTGCAAATCCGCTCGAAATTTCCTCTAGTCGATCGCGGCAAGCCACGGGGCAAAAGAGGATCGGGATATGCAGCGGATTACCATTACCATCGACGACGATCTTCTGGAGACGATTGACCAGATCAGCGCACAGCGCGGTTATGCCAGCCGTTCGGAAACCTTGCGCGATCTCGTTCGCGACGCCGTTACGCGCGCGCAGCCGACCGTGGATGGCGAAGCCAGATGCTACGCCGCCCTCGCCTATGTCTATGAACATGAAACCCGCGATCTGTCGCGCCGCCTGACGACAGCGCAGCACGATCACCATGATCTTTCGATCTCGACACTTCATGTTCACATCGATGGGCATGATTGCCTCGAAGTCTCCGTGCTGAAGGGCAAGACGGATGACATCAGGGCATTTGCCGACAGCGTGGTGACGCAGCGCGGCGTGCGCTTCGGAAACCTGCACATCATCCCATCGGACGACGGCGCGAAGCACTCCGACACGCATTCGCACGATTGAGCGGGCAGGCAGGCTCCCCCGCGGACTACTCGGTCAGAGCCGATCGGCGATATAAGCCATGCTCTCCTTGATAGCCACAACCGGCTCCTTCAACGCATGCACCGTCGGGGCAAAGGGCTCGAAGGATGCCGGACCGGCATAGCCAGCAGAGAGCAGCGCTCGGAGCTGACCGACATTATCGAGACGATCCCTCGCATCGACAAGAACACGATGCGGATCGCGCATGTCCCCAACGGAAACATCGGGATCGCTGACGCCGGAAATATGCACGAGACCCGTCAGTTCGGGGAAGGTTGCCGCCTCACCAGCGAGATGGTGATGGAATGTATCGTGCACGAGAAGGAAGGTGGATCTCGCACCGAGTTCCTCGATCGCAGCCGCCGCCTCGCTCTTTAGGCGCAGCGAGCAGATCTCGAAGCCGAGCGGCTCTACCAGGCCGATGATGCCGGCCGCTTCCAGCATCGGCTTCAGGGCTGACAGCGCCTTGCGGAGATTGGCATGCCGCGCCTCCGGCTCGCGGCCGCTGCCGTCGTTGACCGGAACGAGGACGAGCGCCCTGGCGCCGCAATCGCGCGCATAGTCGATCAGCTCCGCTGCCTCCCGGGCACGCTCGTCATTCCACTCATTGAAACGCTGCAGAGCGTTGATCGAGATGATCGTCAGCCCATGTCGCGCCGCGAGCTCCTTGACGGCCGCTGCCGGCGTACCATCCAGGATCGCGTTCCCGGCAAGGTCATTGCGGATCTCGACGCTATCGATGCCGAGCTCTTTTGCGGCGGCAAAGAACGATTCGAGCCTCAATGACGGCGCACACATATGATTGAGCGCGAAACGAATGGAACTCATGATGGGCACTCCTCCTCAAGGCGTCCGGCAGCAAGAGACATTCCAGATCCGCTGCGCCTGCTTTGCGAAGAACTAGCGACATTCCTGTCCTTCTTCCATCGGCATCGGCCATCATTCCTGATAGAATTCTTGAGATAATGATAGAATTACATCACCCTTGTTAGATGTTTTCCGAGACGAAAATTTCAAAGGGCAGGAAGCTTTGGCCGGGAACAGCGCCCTCATCGCTCTCGACGGACTTGATCATCAGGCTCATCAGTTCCTTGCAAAGCGCCGGCAGCGGCGTGCCGATCGCCATGGCTACGACATCGTCGGCAAGCGCTGCCCTCGATTCCGTCGTCAACTCGTTGACGACGGCGATCAGCTTGCCGGATAAACGCTCCTCGCGTATGGCGGAAATCGCGCCCTCCATGCCGCCGCCGCAGACGTAGAAACCAATGAGATCGGGATGCTTCTGCAGGAGATCGAGCGTCGCCTCATGGGTAATCTCGGGCGTGTCGAGATTGATGAGCGTATCCAGCACCTCGAATTCCGGGGCATTTTCGCGGAAATAGGAGCGAAAGCCGATTTCGCGCAGCTCATGGCCGAGGAAGCGGTGGCTGCCGACAAAACAGGCGACCTTTCCCGGACGCCGTGCGGAGCGTGCGATGATCCAGGCGGCCGTGCGTCCGACCTTGCGGTTATCGATACCGATATAGCCCTGGCGCGCGGTGGTGGAAAAATCTGACAGGAGGGAAAAGACCGGAATGCCTTTTTCCTTCAACTCCTCGATTGCTGCGGTGACCGCCGGATAATCCGGTGCGACGAGCGCGACGGCCTGACTGCGTGATGCCACCGTCTTCAGCTTCTCGACGATCGCTGTCGGGGTCGAGGCTGCGACGAAATCGATCTGCGCGTTGATGCGCGCTGTCGTGACTGCCTGCGCTGCCGCCGCAATCTCCCTGGCAAATGCCTGGTAGAAAGCCTGAACCGGTTTCTGCAGGACGAAGCCCAACCGATATTGCGGCAAGTCCTCGAAGACGCGCTGACGCAGGAGGCCCACGGCATGATAGCCGATTTCCTGCGCCGCCTCATAGACGCGGCGTGCCGTTTCTTCCCGTACGCGATGGCGCCCATTCAGCACGCGATCGATCGTTGCGACGCTGACGCCGGACGCCTTGGCAAGATCCGCTATGGTGGGGCGACGCATGGCTACTCCTGAAATATGTCATCATTTATGACGTCAGAGTTTGATATGTTTTGATAGATTCCATCATTCATGCATTGAGGCAAGCGAAAAGTAGATCTATCGTTTTGGGCATCGAGGGCGGTGCGCTGTTGCACATCGCGGGAGGCGGGAATGACGACGATAATCAAGCGTGACTATGATCTGCTCGGCGAAAGCGGCAGGCTGGCGGTGGAAACCGGACTTGCGGCCGCCGAATGGTATCATACAGATGTGCCGCGCAAGGACATGAAGGCGCTGATGCAGCGCTCGGATGCGCCGGCGATCCGCGACACCATCATCTGGCTTGGCAGCATGGTGGTCTTCGCAGCACTTGGTGTCTACTTCTGGGGCTCCTGGATCTGTGTCCCCTTCTTCCTGGCCTATGGTGTGCTCTACGGTTCGGCCTCCGACAGCCGCTGGCATGAATGCGGCCATGGCACGGCGTTCAAGACACGCTGGATGAACGACGCGGTCTATCAGCTCGCCTGCTTCATGATCATGCGCAATCCGGTCACCTGGCGCTGGAGCCATGCACGCCACCACACCGATACCGTCATTGTCGGCCGCGATCCGGAGATCGCCGTCATGCGGCCGCCGGATCTTCTTCGCCTCGTCCTGAATTTCTTCGGCATCCTCGATGCCTGGCATGCGATCGCCGACATGCTGCGCAATGCTTGCGGCGTCGTCAGTGCGGCAGAAAAAACCTTCATTCCCGAGATGGAGCAGCCGAAGGCCATTCGCATCGCCCGCATCTGGCTGGCCATCTATATCGCCACCATTGCGAGCGCGATCGCCATGGGCTCGATCCTACCGCTGATGTTGGTCGGCCTTCCCCGGCTCTATGGCGCCTGGCATCATGTTCTGACCGGCCTGCTGCAGCATGGCGGCCTTGCCGACAATGTCGTCGACCACCGGCTGAACAGCCGCACCGTCATGATGAACCCGATCAGCCGCTTCATCTATTGGAACATGAACTACCATGTCGAACATCATATGTTCCCGATGGTGCCCTACCACGCCCTGCCGAAGCTGCATGCGATGATCAAGCATGATCTGCCGGCGCCGAATTCGTCCATCTGGTCCGGCTATCGCGAGATGATCCCGGCATTCCTGCGGCAATTGCGCAACGAGGATTATTTCTTGAAGCGCGAGCTGCCGCCGACGGCGCGGCCTTACCGCGAGGAATTTCACGGCGAGTTACCGGCCGCCGCAGCTCAATAAATCGGACATAAAAAGGGAGGAAACGATGAGCAATTGGATCGAAGTTTGCGCCGCTGATGCGATCGACGAAGAGGACGTCATTCGCTTCGACCATAATGGGCGGACCTTCGCGGTGTATCGCAGCCCTGAGGATGATTATTTCGCGACTGACGGCCTGTGCACCCATGAGAAGATCCATCTCGCCGACGGACTGGTCATGGACAACATCATCGAATGTCCGAAGCATAATGGCCGCTTCGACTACCGCACTGGCGAAGCCAAGGGCGCGCCGGTCTGCGTCAACTTGCAGACCTATCCGGTTAAGATCGAAAACGGCATCGTCTTCATCGGGTTGTGAGGAGGCAAGCGTGGCTCATTTCGTCATTATCGGAGCCGGAGAATGTGGCGCCCGCGCAGCCTTCGCACTTCGCGAAAAGGGATTTGAGGGTGAGATCACCCTCATCGGCGCCGAGCCGCTGGCACCTTACGAACGGCCGCCACTGTCAAAAGGCAGCGCGGATCAAGCGCGAGAACCGAAATTCATTGCCGCATTGGAGCGCTATGGGGAGCAATCGATCGATCTGAAGCTCAAGACGACCGTGATCGCACTCGATCCCGCGACGAAGACCCTTAGGCTCTCGGATGGGCAGGCTCTCACGTATGACAAACTTCTGCTTGCAACCGGAGCCGCGGCGCGAGGGTTTCCAGGCGTTGACAGCACATCGCAGCGCATCCGCGTGCTGCGCACCCACGCCGATGCGGTGGCTTTGCATGCAGCCCTTCATCCCGGACGGCACATTGCCATCATCGGTGGCGGTTTCATCGGCCTTGAGGTGGCGGCAACGGCGCGTATCCGCGGTGCCGACGTCACCGTCATCGAAGGCCTGCCGCGCGTCCTGAAGCGCGGCGTGCCCGAAGAGATCGCTGAAGCGATTACCGAACGCCATTGCCAGGAAGGCGTGGATATTCGTTGCGGCCGGACCATCGAAGCCTTGCAGGAAGAAACCGATAAGGTGGTCGTTCGTCTAGTGAGCGGCGAAGTCATCTCCGCGGACCTGTTGCTCGTCGGCATCGGGGCGCTGCCGAATGTCGCGCTGGCCGCAGAAGCGGGGCTCGCGATCGACAATGGTATTGCCGTCAACGAGCGGCTGGAGAGTTCCCATGCGGATATCTTTGCGGCAGGCGATTGCTGCTCGTTTCCGCTGTCACTTTATGGCGGAAGACGCGTTCGCCTCGAATCCTGGCGCAATGCGCAGGAGCAGGCCAATCTGGCCGCCGCCAACATGCTGGGCGAAAGTGCTGAAATATCCGCCGTCCCATGGTTCTGGTCCGATCAATATGATTTTACGCTGCAGATCGCAGGGCTGGCGGATGAAGCAGTCACTCATGTGCGGCGCGACCTCGATGACGGGGCATTCATTCTCTTCCATCTCGGCGCGGACGGAAGAGTGCTTGCCGCCAGCGGCATCGGGCGCGGCAATGCCATCGCGCGCGACATCCGTCTTGCCGAAATGCTGATCGCCGCCCGTGCACATCCGGATCACGCCGCTCTGGCGGCAAGCTCCGTCAAGCTGAAGTCGCTGCTTGCCGCATAATATCGCCGTCGGGCCTTGACGCAGCAGGCCGAAGCATAAATGTCTTCCCCTCACGGCAAATGGAGGAAGCAATGAAAATACTCGGCATATCGGGCAGCCTGCGCAAAGGCTCCTTCAACACGGCTCTGCTCCACGCCGCCGTCGAACTCGCACCAAACGGTGTCGAACTGATCGCGCACACCATCCATGGCGTGCCGCTCTATGACGCCGATCTCGAGGTAGCGGACGGCATTCCGGAAAAGGTGCGGGAGCTCAAGGATCTGGCCATCTCGGCCGACGCGCTGATTCTGTTCACACCGGAATACAACAATTCGCTTCCTGGCGTCTTCAAGAACGCCATCGACTGGATGAGCCGCCCCTCCACTGACATCGCGCAGGTCTTCGGCGGCAAACCGATCGCAGTTCTCGGCGCGTCGCCGGGCAATTTCGGCACCATTCTCAGCCAGAATGCCTGGCTGGCGGTCTTGCGTACGCTCGGTGCCGAAGCATGGTTTGGCGGCCGGTTGATGGTGTCGCGCGCCGGCAGCGTCTTCGATGCAGACGGGGCGATCGTCGATGAGAAGGTGAAGCACAATCTCTCGGCTTTCCTCGAAGGCTTCACCGCTTTCGTCGCAGAGCGCAGGAAAGGCTGATTAACGGCTTTCCGGTTGAACCGAAGGTAAGCCGGAAGTCTATGATTGGGTCAAGGAATAGCCTAATGTGAATCGAGGCGCCGGACCCGGCGTCGCCGGGGCCCTGCACATTCTCTTCCTTCGAAAATCATGAAATCCAATAGTACCGGTTACGTCTTCACGCTGTTGGCAATCAGCATATTCGCCATACAGGACGGCATATCCAAACATCTTGTCAGCGCCTATCCGCCGCTTCTGGTGGCGATGATCCGCTATTGGGCCTTCATGCTCTTCGCCGTCGCGATGGCCTCGCGCGCGCCAGGCGGATTGCAGCGCAACGCCCGGACCAAGCAGCCTATCCTGCAGATTGCCCGCGGCCTGCTGCTTGCCGCACAGATCGTCGTCGCGATCTCGTCCTTCGTCATCGTCGGCCTCGCCCATACGCAGGCGATCTTTTCATCCGGACCGCTGATGGTGGCCCTACTGTCCATACCGATCCTCGGCGAGAAGGTCGGCTGGCGGCGATGGCTGGCAATTTGCTTTGGCTTCGTCGGCGTGCTGCTGATCCTGAAGCCGGAGAGCGGTGTCTTCGATGCGCGCTTCCTGGTGCCGCTTTTCGGTGCGCTGCTATTTTCGCTCTATGTTGTGCTGACGCGTTATGTCAGCCGCGAGGATGGCGCCATGACCAGCTTTTTCTATACGGGTGTGGTGGGTGCCGTCGCCATGACCTGCATAGGACCGTTCTTCTGGACGCCGCTTGCGCCGCATGACTGGGTCTTCATGGGCATTCTCTGCCTGACAGGCGTTTCGAGCCATTATTTCCTCATCCGCGCCTACGATATGCTCGACGCGGTGGTGATTCAGCCCCTGACCTATCTACAGCTCGTCTTCTCCGCCCTTATCGGCGTCACCATCTTCGGGGAAAAATTGAGCGCGCCCATGATTGTGGGCGCGCTCATCGTCGTTGCGGCAGGCATATTCACGATCTGGCGAGAACATACCCTGGCGAGAACCCGGCTCAGGGCCGGCAAGACACAGACGAGATAGAGCGGTTCGGTTTTTCACGGAATCTCCGAACCGCTCTATCTCTTTGCTGTCTCGCAATTCCGGACGGAAAACCGCTGCGCACTTTTCCCGGAGTTGCTCTAAGCGTCCACCTCGGCACGCGGCTGCGCCTCGGTGTAGTAGCTTACATATTTCTGCCGGTAACGCTCCGTTCCGCCGAAATCGCTGTAGCGCGGCAGTTCTGACATATCGGTCTTGTTGAGGATGACGCCCAGAATGCGCGAGTTGATCTGCGGCTCCTGTTCCAGGACATGACGCACCAGATTGGTCGGGGTCGCACCCCATTCGGTCACCAGCAGGAAGGCATCCACCTGCGGTGCAAAAGCCTTCGCGTCGATGACGGGACCGAGCGGAGCAAGGTCGACGATGATATAGTCGAACATCTTGCGCGCATTCTCCATCAGATGCTGCATGCCCTGAGAGGATAGAAGCTCGCTGGTGTGCAGCAATTGATCGCGCACCACCACCGGCAGGATGGCAAGTTTAGTGCGCGGGTCAACCTTCACGGCATTCGTCCAGGGCACTTCGCCCAGCACGGCTTCGATCAGGCCGGCATGCGGCTGCGACTTCAGCGTCCGGCTGAGGCCGGGATTGCGCAAGTCGGCGTCGATCAACAGCGTACGTTTGCCGCTGCTGGCAAGCAGCGCCGCGAAATTGGCTGCCGTCGTCGACTTGCCCTCACCGGGGAGTGCTGAGATGACGCCGATGACGCGGTCGGCGCGGCCCTGCAGCATCACGTCGCTTGCGAGTTTCGCGTTTCTCAGGGTCTCGGCAAAGATCGAGCGCGGCGCTTCGACGGATATGCGCATCATGCGCTCGAAAGCAACGCCGTTTTCTCCATCTTCCGCCGTCGCCGGCTCCGGTCCTGCACCGGCCCTGCGTGACTTCTTCTTGTTCTTGCCCTGCTGGCCGAGCAGCGGCAGATAGCCGAGGAACTTCAATCCGAGAGCAGCCCGCACATCGGCTTCGACGCGGAAGAAGCGATCGCGGAACTCCTGGAACGCGGCGACACCGCAGCCGACCATCAGGCCGAGGATGATCGAAAGTGCCATGACGAGCGTCTTCTTCGGACTGGAGGGCGCAGTCGGCACGCCGGCGAGTGATATGACGCGGGCCTTGGCGATGGGGAACGAGCGCTGTTGCGTCGCCTGCTCAAACCGGCCGAGATAGGATTCGTAAAGTGTCTTCAGCGCTGATGCCTTCTGGTTCAGCTCATTCAGGTGAACCAACGACTTGTTAGCCTCGGAATTCTTGCCGACAACCTTGTCGATGCTTTCGCGCAGCGATTCCGCCCGCGACTGTGCGACATCAAGCTCGTTCTTGTAGCTGGCAGTCAGCTGCTGAAGAACCTGATAGATCTGCCGGGTAATGTCCTTGCGCTCAGCCTTGAGCGCGACGGCTTGCGGGTGATCGGCGCCAAAATTCTGCGTGACATCCTGTTCGCGCTTTTCGACAGCGAGATAGCGTGTTTTCAAATCCTGCAGCACCGAGTTGTCGGTGGAGCTCGACGAGATGGTCGCGTTCTTGACGGCGTTGTCAGGGCCTTGGTCGACGATCGACTTATACTGATTGTAGCGGGCGGATGCGCTGGCCGTATCGGCTTGCGCGATGATCAACTGCTTGTTCAGGTCGGAAATCTGCTGTTCCGACATCAGCTCGCCGCCGGTCGAGGTCAGACCATTGTCGGCCTTGTATTTCTCCACTTCAAGCGAAGCCTCCTGCGCGCGCTGGCGCAGATCGTTCAAGCGCTCCTGCAACCAGACGGAGGCACGTTCCGTCGCATCGAAATTGGCGTTCAACTGGTCGGTCAGATAAGCGTCGGCATAGGCGCGCGTGATCTTGGCGGCGAGAAGCTTGTCCGTCGAGCTGAAGGAGACGGCAACGACCGAGCTTCGTGTGACGCGCTCGACCTTCAGATTGTCCTGAAGAACGGCAGCAACCTTCTGACGCTGGGCCTCGCGCTGCTGCTCAGGTGTCATCGGCGGCCGACCGGGCGTGAAGACGCTGACGATCAGGCCGACGCCGGATTTGAGCAACGCCGCCGGAGACGCGGGCGGGTTGAGCAATGTGTTATTGTCCGCAAGGCCGGCAGTATCGACCACGCGCAGCGCCATCTCATTTGATTTGAGGATTTCGACCGCACTGGCAATCTCCATGTCCGCCTGCTGGCTGCTTGCCGCCGGCGGCTGATCCTCGGCATATTTCGTCATGCTTTCGTCGAGCAATATCTGCGTCATTGAGGTATAGCTCGCAGTGGCCGTCAACAAATAGACGACGGCCAGGATGACAAAGGCGGCCATGGCGAAAATGATGGTGCGGATGCGCCGGACCACGACGGCCATCAGCCGATCGAGATCGATAAAGCTATCCTGCGACTCCGCTTGCGGGAGAGCGCTGTGGAAAGTGAAGTTCTTCTGATGCATGGCGACCACCTTGTCGGAGAAGCCCGAATGAACAATTGCCATGGCCTGCGGCGTTCCCGGCCGCAGGCCACAATGTGACAGGCTTAAGCGGCGGTCATCTGCGCTTCGTGCGAGACGACCAGGTTGCGGATCGAGTCATAGACCAAACCGCCGATATCGGCGCGAGCGAGCGCGAAGGCAACGTTCGCTTCGATGAAGCCGTGCTTCGACCCGCAATCGAACGTACGCCCATTATAGACCTGGGCATGGAAGTATTGCGTCTCGGACAGGCGTAGCATGCCGTCGGTCAGCTGGATCTCGTTACCGGCACCGCGCTCCTGGCGGGCCAGAATATCGAATATTTCGGGCTGCAGAATATAACGGCCATTGAGGTAAAAGTTTGAAGGCGCCTCGGACGGATGAGGCTTCTCGACCATTTTGGTCACGGCAAAGCCATGGCGCACGGACTCGCCCTTGCCGATAATGCCGTATTTCGACGTCTCTTCCGGGGCGCATTCCTCGACGGCGACGATGTTGCCGCCGGTCTCGTTATAGAGATCCATCAGGCCGGCCATGCAGCCACGCATACCGTAGCAGAGCATATCGGGCAAAAGCAGCGCAAAGGGCTCGTCTCCGATCAGGTCGCGAGCACACCAGACGGCGTGGCCGAGGCCAAGCGGCGCCTGCTGCCGGGTGAAGCTTACCGAGCCCGGACGCGGCAGAAGACGCTCCAACTCGCTGACCTGCTGGCTCTTGCCGGCCCGCTGCAGCGAGGAGATCAGCTCCGGCGTATCATCGAAATGATCTTCGATCGCCGACTTGTTGCGGCTGGTGACGAAGACGATGTGCTCGATACCGGCCTCGATGGCTTCATCAACGGCGTATTGAACGACGGGGCGATCGACGATCGTCAGCATTTCCTTCGGCATCGCCTTGGTGGCGGGCAGGAAGCGCGTTCCGTTGCCGGCAACCGGGATCACTGCTTTTCTCACACGACGTTTGGGGTCCATGGCTCTATCCTTTGTTAGAGTGAGGGCCTGCGCCCATATTGGGCAGAGGGGAGGAAAGTTGAGAGGGCGTCGGCTGGCGTCGGCTCCGCAGCGACGCGGCCAACCGGCGAAAACGGGCAAAGACCGGCATGCTGAGATGACGCACCGCCCGCGGGTTGAGGCATGCGATCTTGAGCATCTCCTGCAGTTCGCGCTGCTTGATGCTGTCGACCAATTTAAGAAAAGCGATGACTTCCTTCAGATTGCGCGTGCGCCGCCGTTGTGCGGCAAGGGCAGCGGCGCCGAAGTGATGTTCGGCGAAGAACTTGGCGTCGGCGGCAAGCATGGCCTCGACATGGTCTTGCCGGAGAACACGCGAGATCGACCCATCGCGGATGTAATAGAGATAACCCACGCTCGGCTCGACGACGCAGACGCCGCCGCGAGCGAGAGCCGAAGCGAGGAAAATATAATCCTCGCCGATCCGCAGGGTCTCCTCGAAGCGCAGGCGATGTTTCTCGATGAAGGCACGCTCGAAGACCGGCTTCATATAGCCGAAATTGTGTTCCGACTGGAAAATCATGTTCGAGGCGATGAACTTAGCCAACGTCAGTATCGGCATGCGCGCGAGCATCGGCTCGGGAAACATCGGCAGTATCGTGCCGACGTCCTCACGGATTACGTCGAGATTGTCGACCACGATATGTGCCTCGGCTTTTTCCGCTCTGGCGATCAGGCGGGCCATCCGATCCGGACGTAGGGCATCATCGGAATCGAGCACGGCCACCCAGCGGCCCCGGGCCGCATCGAGCCCGGCATTGCGGGCAGCGCCCGGACCGCCATTGCGGGCCATGGCAACGAGTCGTACACGCGGATCGGGGTGGTTGCCGGCAATCTCACGCGTATTGTCCGTCGAGCAATCGTCGACCACGATCACTTCCATACTGACGGCGCCTTGCGCCAGCGCGCTGTCGATGGCGCGCTCGAGCGTTTCCTCGGCGTTATAGGCAGCAATGACGAAGCTGACATCGGGGATGAAATCCGTCATTGCGGTGCCTTCTCCAGATTTCCGTATTGTTCGATTTCGCGGACTCCGAAGAGGCCACTGACCACGCCGGCATGCATGATGCCGCGCAGGCCATAGCGATTCCGCTTGATGGGCGATGCAAAGAGCAGCGCTGCGGTAACGAAGCAATAAGCGGATTTCGAGGCCGCCAGTGCAATCGCGCGCCAGCGCCCGAGGCCGCCTGCGGTCTCCAGCAGCATGCGGCCATGGGTCTGGCCCATGCGATACCGGCGCTTCGAGAGCCAGGAGACGGTCGCCCTCCCTTCCGGGACGGGTTCGTAGACCAGCGCATCCGCCGCATAGGCGATCCTGCCGCCGGCCTTATGCATATGAGCGAAGAATTCGGTATCCTCGCCGCCGCTGCGTCCGATCGCGATATTGAAGCGCCGGCCAGCAAGCGAGGGTGCGCCGCGACGCAGCAATACATTGCAGGTGTAGCCGGTCAGGATTTCCCCGGCGACCCAGACAGGCAAAGTCGAATGAAAATCACCGCGCCGCATCCACCCCGGAGCTATATTCCCGTAGACGGCGTGAACGGGCCCAAGAACGGCGTCGGCGCCCGTCGTGTCGGCCATGATGAGCAATTCGCTCAGCCAGTCTTCCGAAGCAGTCTCGTCGTCATCGATGAACGCGAGAAAATCGCCGCTTGCATGATCCAGGCAGGCGTTGCGTGCAATCGAGATGTTCGATGCGGGGCAATGGACATAGACAATCTCGAACGGAACGGCCGAGCGTAGGGCGTCGACGCGGTCCCGGGCACTCGGGGTCACATCGTTGTCGGCAACGATGATCCGGACGACGGCACCTGTGGGGATACTCAGGACGGCAAGCGACAGCAGCGTCTGATCGAGTTCGGCCCGCCTATAGGTGCAGACCGCAATGTCGATCTTTATCGGGCGCCGATGAGCCTGTGTCATGACGCCACCCTGCGATTGCGGAAGCTCAGGACTTCCATCCAAAACCCCATCGACCAGGCGAAATGCATGACCATCGCGGAAATGGCTGCCAGCGGCCCATAGGGGTTCTTATGTCCGAGAGCGATCCAGAAGCCATAGGCGATGCAGGCGACGGCCCAGAGGCCGACCGGGATAACCGCGATCCAGTTGAGGACGGCAAGGAAAGCGCCGATGAAGATCGGCACGACCGCAAGCGGCAGCATCTGCCGCAGGCTCGGCATGCTGCGATGCTTGAGTATATTGCGCGCGCGGCCACGGCCATACCCCAGATATTGCCTGAAGAGCGTCGGAATGCTGGCGCGCGGAAAATAAGTCATCGCCGTCTTGTCGGTCAGCCAGATACGATACCCAGCCTTGTTCAGCCGATAATCCAGCTCCGCATCCTCGTTATGGCTGAAGCTTTCGTCATAGCCGCCAACGGCACGGAAGGCGGCAACGCGCATGAGCGCATGATGCCCGTGCTCGGCCCAATGGCCCTTGGCGCCTTCGCGATGTTTGGAGCCGCCATTGCCGAGCTTGGAATTCTGGGCGACGGCCGTCGCCTTCTGAAAGGCACTGAAGCCCATGGTGCGCATGGCGACGACAACGGAATCGGCACCGGTCGCGCCAGCCTCCTGAACCAGTGTCTGGCAGTAATCATCCGGATAGTCGCCATGGGCGTCGATGCGGATGAAATACTCGTGATCGTCACCGAAAGTCTCGATGGCGAGATTGATCGCCGCGCTTTGCAGCCGCTTCGGATTGTCGAGCAGAAGAACGCGCGGATCTCTCTCGGCTATATGGCTCACGATCTCACGCGTGCGATCGGTGCTGCCGCCATCAGCCACCACGATCTTCGCATCGAGTTCGTCAAGAGCCCGCCCGAGCTTGTCGATCAGCGGCTCGATATGCTTTTCCTCGTTGAGGCAAGGAATAACGATTACGCAACGCATATCCCCTGAACTTCCGGTCATCATTGCAATCCACCTCTATTGCGATGCAGTTGTGGGAGGGCCTGTATCTCGGCCATCTGCTCATTGGCGCGCGTCAGCGATGCCAGCCGCTGCACCAGCAGCTGACAGTCGGCGCGATCCATCATCCATTGCTTATGATCCTGGGATGCCACGGCCTCGAAAGCGGCGAGATAGCGCTTTACGTCCATCTCACCCAAAAGCGCCGTCAGATGTTCGGCGTCGGCCCGGTCAAGCGTGAGCCCGATCTTTCGGCTGGCAAGAAATCTTGCCGTTTCCGTATCCTTGATCGAGATCGGCACGGCACCGTAAAGACCGCCTTCATAGAGGCGGTTCGGCAACAGCCAGCTGGAGTTCAGTCCCTCTTCGAAAAAGTCGATCGCCCAGGAAAACTGGACCTCGCCATAAATCGCCGCGAGATCCTCAGGGTTCTTGTAGGCGCCGGCAAAATGCATGAAGGGTGCATCGCGGACGGTGCGGTCGAAGTCGTCGAATTCGGAATAGGCCGGACGACCGCGCAGAACGATCTGGAAACGGCCTTCCATCCGGCGCGAGAATTGGTCGAGCAGCGCCAAGGATTTGCGGCAGCGAAGGGCGCCGAACCAGCCAATCTTCCAAGGCTTGCCCGCAGCCGGCGGCCTTGCGGCCGATGCGATGACGCGCGCCGCGGGCTCAAGCGCCAGTACCTTGTTTTCAAGCAGCATGACCGGCAGTTGCAGCCCGGAACGCGGACGGAAATAGCGCTCGATGAAGGCGGGCGAACTGGTCACCAGCAATGATGCCTGCGAGCCGAAATGACGCTCGGCACTGCGAAGCGCACTGCCCACCACATCATCGCGCAACAGCAGCCTATGAATATCGAGACATTCGTAGACAATAGGCACATCGCCGCCGAAGACGGATTTGGCGCGGTTGGCGAGCGCCAGCATTTCGAGATTGCGGCCGATGATGATGTCCGGTCTTGCGATGGAGCGCAGCGCGCTGCGCAGTTTCGCCGCCGATCTGGCCACTGCCGCGATCCGCTGTGCAAACTGGGCATCCCGCGTCTTGCCGAGCTCGATCGGCTCGACGCCGCTAATGGCAGCCAGCGCATTGTCATCGCGCCGGAAACCCGCAAGCGTTACGAGCGCCCCGCCAGCCTGCAGCATCAGCACCCGCCTGCGCACAGCCGGATCGGCAAGATCATGTACGAAGTACAGTATATGCAGCATCAAAATTTCCGCTTTTGCGCCCGGCCGAAGCCAGGCACTTGGTGTGGTTGGTGTTGCATGATGGCGTTGCCACTGGCCGCGCGCGATGGCGCGGCCAGCCGTGTTCAATCGAGCTTGCAGGTGATCGATTCCGGAAAGAGGCACTTCTCTCCCGGAGCGGTGAAGGCGACGCGCTTGATCTCCATGGTCGCCGGCTCGCCGCTATAGGCGAACTTGCCCATCCAGCCACTGAGCGTATCGGTGCCCCAGAGGCTGAAGAAGATCTTTTGCGGGTTCGTCGGTATTTTCGAAGGATCGGTAACCTCCTGGACGAGCTTGCCGTTCACATAGTAGCGCAGGCGATCCTTTTCCCAGACAAAGGCATAATCGTTGAAACCCTTGTCGGCACCGCCTGGAACCGGCGCCAGCTTTTCGTTGCCGCCTTTGGCGGAAATATACTGATTGACCTGAACCTGACCGGAATTCTTGCCGAGCACCTCGAAATCGATCTCGTCATGCGGCTTCTTGTCGGTCGGGCCGATATAGGTGAAGAAGGCAGAGTTCAGACCAGGCCCGGTAGCGGTGCGGTAGCGCGCTTCATAGGTGCCGTAGCCATAGCGTTTCGTCGTCTGGATTTCGCCGCAGGCATAGTTACGTTCACCGATCTTGGACTGGACGAACTGCAGTTGCAGCGTTCCATCCTTGATACCCACCTGCTTGCGCGACCAAGTGCAATTCTGATGTGGCCCGTTGTTCCAGCCGTCGGAAATATACCAACGACTGGTGTCCAGATGCTCGAAATTGTCGACGAAGGAACCGCCCGTCGGCTGATCATCCTGCGCGGATGCGACCTGCGGCATCAGGAAGGCGCTCATGAGAGCGATTGAAACAAGACCAAGTCTGTACATGCAGTTTTTCGATGTCGTCATGGTATCACTCTTGCTTACGCAGGACACACCTACAGGGAACAAAGTGTCGCGCAGCAATCCCCGCAAACAATCGAAAAAACCATAGGCGCGGTTGAACGGCCAGGTATGGGGCTCGAATGATGTGGGGACAGAAACTGTGCCCGGGAGCATTATGCTACGCATGAGGTTTATCCGCGAAGACACGTTGGCAGTCACATTCACGATGTCTGTCACCCCTTCTTCGGGCTGCATCCCCCCTCGCAGCCATTTCCAACACAGCAGAACTCGCAAGGATAACCTAGGGCACTCTTCGGAAAGGGAATATGGCAGCGCAGCAAAAATGAGCAAAAAACGATATGTCGCCTCGCACAGAAAACATGGTTTTGTCCTGCGTAAAGGGGTGAAAAATCGATTTAGATGCAAGAAAACGCAGTTACGAAAGGCACTTAGCCCCTCACCCGAGGCCTCGTTTTGCGCTCCGATCGAACGTTCCCGAGCCTTCCATAATTTCCGCTGAAGGTGAAGATTTTTTGCAGCGCAGCATGAGTTGGCATGCAAAGCGTGACCAAAATGCGACAAAGCTTCAATCAGAATGAGAAAACCGATTCGTATCGCTCTGCCAATGGCTGCATTAGCGTACGATCCTGGCGCGCCATGTGTTATAATAGCTCATCGGCGGATGGCCTTGACCGCTGGCGCGCTGGGATGAAAGTTTCAGAAAATCTCGCCTCTCATCATTGCTCGACATCGATTGGACGCTACCTGTTGGCGTCACAACGACCTCCGCTATGGCTCATCTGCCGGAAAATTGCGGCGAATGTCGTTAGAAAAGCCAATAATCATGCCCTAAGACATGAACCGCAAGCCCTTGAACTAAAACCGTAAAGGCGGGAAAATGGCGTCTATCACGATTGTTATTCCGTTCTATCAGAAGCAAGCCGGCGTTCTGCAGCGCGCTTTGAAATCGATTTCCCGACAGACATTTCAGGATTTCGATATCATCGTCGTCGACGATCAATCGCCGCTTTCGGCGGAAAGCGAGCTACAATCGCTGAGCAGCGAGGAAAGAAAACGTATCCGTGTCATCCGTCAGGCCAATGCCGGTCCTGGCGGGGCGCGCAATACCGGCCTTAACAGCGTACCGGCCGAGAGCCGGTTTGTAGCCTTTTTGGATTCCGATGACGAATGGGCGCCCGAACATCTTAGCAATGCCTTCGGAACGCTGACCCATTACAACGCCGACTGCTACTGGGACTCCATCGATGGGGGCAAGGAGTTCTATTACCATTTCAGCATCGCCGAGCTTGGGAAATCGACCGATACAGTGCGTTTGTCGGATAGGCCGGCCGTCGTCGAAATCCCCAATATTGCCAGTGTCATGCTGCAGGATTGGAGTTTCCTGCACATGTCCTGCATGGTGATCGGGCGGCCGCTTTTCGAAAAGATCCGCTTCGAGCCGTCCCTGCGACTGGCGGCAGAGGACGTTCTGTTTTTCTGCGACTGCGTTCTCGCCGCCAAGCGGGTCCTGCTTTGCGAGAATGCCGGCGCGCTGCGCGGCGAAGGCGTGAACATATTTCACAGCATCGACAATGATTCCCCGCAATTCCTGCGCCAGCAATTCAACACATGGACGGCGCTCAACACGCTGGAGCAGAGATTTTCGCGCCGGCCGCAGGATGTGGAATCCATCCGTCTCTATAAGAACCGCGCCCGCCAGCAGGCGCTTTGGAGCCAGGCGCGGCAGGTGCGGCGGCGGCGCCTGCCGCAATTTGGATTGCTGGCAAAATGGGCCTTGCGCGATCCTGGAATTTTACAAAGCGCCATGCAGCTTGCCGTGGGCAAACTAGCGCCCTAGATTTTGCGGTGCAGCATGGGCTGCACATGCCGCATCGAAGAGCCACGGCATGACCCGCTATAGTCTGGATCAGCAAGGAGTCCTGCATGAAGCCGTTCCACTGGGAATCCACCCATGGCAATTTCGGTGACGATCTCAATCTCTGGCTCTGGGATTTCCTCCTTCCCGGCCTTCGCGATGTTCGAGAGGAAACATTGCTGGTCGGCGTCGGAACCGTCCTCAACACGGAGATCCTGCCTGACAAGGGGCACAAGCTCGTTATCGGCAGTGGTTTCGGCTACGGTTCTCTTCCGGACATGCGCGATACCTCGCAATGGGATGTCCGTAGCGTGCGTGGGCCGCTGACAGCGCAAAAGGCTGGTCTGCCCAACGAAATGGGCATCGTCGATCCTGCCGTGCTGGTGACGGAAATGCCGGAATTCCAGGCCATTTCGAAAAACGGCAAGCGCACCTTCATTCCGCATTGGGAATCGGCTGCCGCAGGCCTCTGGCCTGAAATCTGCAAGACCGTCGGTCTTTCCTATCTCGATCCGCGCGGCGAGGCGAAGGCCGTCATCCGCGAGATTGCCGCCTCCGAGTTGATCGTGGCGGAATCGATGCATGGCGCCATCCTTGCCGATGCCTTCCGTGTTCCGTGGATTGCGGTCAGCTCCTCGCGTTCCATCAACAGTTTCAAATGGAACGACTGGGCTCTCTCACTCGGCGTCACCTACCAGCCGAAACACATCCCCGTTTCCACCCGGGCCGAGGCGATCGCCAAAGGGGCCAAATTCTGGGGTGTCGGCTTCGAGCGCAACAAGCAGGCGGCAGCCGAGCTCGAAAAGCAACGCTATGGCGAAAACGTCATGCTTGCCGATCCCGAGCAGACCACGCTGCGCGTCATGGCAAAGCAGGCGCTGGCCGTACCTTCGGCTCTGGCTCTGTGGCAGGCGAGCAAGGCAAAGCCGCAGCTGAGCAAGGATAGCGCGCTGGCAGCCTGCAAGGAGCGCCTCCTGAACGTAATCGAAGGCGTGCGCCGCGATTATCTCTAAGCCGCAATACCCTATTCCGGAGCGGCCTGCAGCAGATAGCGCAGGCCGTTTGCGCCGGGATGGGCAATGGTGGTGGTGCTCCGCTTGCGGAAACGCTCCGTCTTATCCGCCAGAATGCCGCCGGCAATAGCCGGGACGGCGAAGGGGTGCGATAGCGCATAGGCGGCCGCCGACAATAGCCCGGACTGTGCTTTGATATCGAGGAAATGCCGCAACTCGTAACGATCGCGAATATGCTGTTCGTGACGACGGATCACGGCTGCGTCCGCTGAAGAAAGCCCGCCCTTGGCAAGAATGGTCCGATCAGCCTCGTAAAGGCGGCGCAAATCCTCGGTCCTGTGCCGGCCGCTCAGGGAATCGCTGCGCACGACCGCGCCATAACCGCAGCTATGAATGATCTTGTAGCGGGCCTGGTGAGCCAGCGCACGGACATACAGATCGTAGTCTTCGCCGAGACGCAGCGCCTCGTTGTAGCGCAGGTCATGCGCATCCAGAAAGGAGCGCCGCATCAAGGGCTTCAGAAAGCCGATCTCGCCGCGACGCACGCCGCGCTTGGAAATATTGCCTTCGACGAAAGCAGCAAGATCGAGAAAACGCGGTTTCGCGTCGAAATGATCGAGCCTTGCATGCGCATCAGGCACGGTATCGGCGCTGACGAAAGCGATGTTGTCGGCAACGAAATCCCAGTCGTCAGCGGCAAGCAGCGCTGCGAAACGACCTGGAAAGAAAAAATCATCGGCATCGAGGATACCGATCAACGGCGCCTTGGATATCTCGATTGCGTGATTGCGTGCTGCGGCAGGGCCGCGGTTCTTTTCGAATTCCCGGACAATCAGTCGGCCGCTGCCGTCATCGGCTTTGGCGGCGGCGATGGCCGTTCCATCCGTCGAGCCGTCATCGATGACGACGACTTCGGCGACCTCGGCCTCCCGAAGAGCCGAGGCAATGGCAAGCCCAATGGTTTCGCTGGCATTCTTCGCGGCAATGATTACGCAGACGCTTTTTTCTGCAGGGTCGGTCACATCGGCCTCCAAGGGTTCAGACGGAGACTTAGGACATGGCTACGATCCGGCAACCGCCGAGCTCCAAAAGATCTGACCGTTTCCCCGAAGTTCAGGGGTTGAAGGGCTCGGACCGCTTTAAACTGGATGCGGACAGACCGGCGACCTTGCTGTCTTCCTGTATCGATGCCGGGCCCTTATTTTCGTTCAACAGGGCCTCATGCGCTTTGCGCTCTTTCCAAACGAGGTAAAGCACGCCCAGGAAATAACCTATCTGCAGAAGGACGGCACAGATAGCCGTTTCGATCAGGGTGGTCGAAAGCGAGTTCGTCAGGAAATATGTTGCGATGGCAAATACGATCAGCGTGCCTAGCATGCTGAAGAAAACGCGGGGCGCGTACATAATCTCACCCCGCCCGTTCGGACGTTAAATAAAAAGCGTTCAAGGTCTTTCCTCCCTTATCAGACCTAAGTCTTAAATATATTTTATGATTCATTGAGATTCAACCAAGTTACCAAGATCCGTTGCGATTTGAGACGATCCTAGCGCCAAGCCTGTTAAAACTACGCATCGATTATAATTACAATTGAATTTGTTCATCTTTCTCATTGCAATTAGATGGTGGCATATCGAAATAATACAATCTGAAAGAAGCATCCGGGCCATCCAGCCGATAGGGTGTTCTCGTCCATTCAATCAACTTTTATTACAAAGTCCTGAGGAATCTGCTTTCAGTATGTGCGCTGCAAAATATTGCTGCACTGCAATATATCTTCAGAAGAAAGCAGGATGGCATGAAGCTGAAAGGAAACCGAGCAGAGGCTAGCGAAGCTAATGATAATGAACAGCTTAGCGTTCCATGCCTATAATATCCTTAGAAAGGGTCGACTGCGACACGACAGAGCTGTCGAGATCGACATTATACACAACATGATACAGTACAATTCATCAACTACTGATCACTGCACTAAACCAAGTCACCGTTGATGCGGTAAATTTATACCACCATGCCATATCGCTACAAAAATTTGGCTTAAAAAGTCTCAATCCCAACCTACACTCCGGCCATCGCGGCTCTAGTTACGCGTCCGAGAATTTCCGACCAATCGTCAACATGAATGGAGTTTTCTCTATGAAATCTGCGACGAGATCGGCCACATCGGCTTTTTTCAGCGCTGCGGAAAGCGACGTATTTCCGCCCACTGGTGGAGTATTGAAACGCATTTTTGACGTTTCTACCGCTCTGACCGCCTTGGTTCTCATCAGCCCGCTCTTTCTGCTGCTGATGCTGCTGGTAAAACTTTCAGACCCCGGTCCCGTCTTCTACGGCCACCGCCGTATCGGCCATAATGGCAAGACCTTCCGTTGCCTGAAGTTTCGCACCATGGTCGTCAATGGTGACAAGGTGCTGCATTCTTACCTGCAGGCCAATCCGAAAGCGATGGAAGAGTGGCGCGCCACGCGCAAGCTGCAGAACGATCCTCGCGTCACCACCGTTGGCTCTGTCCTGCGCAAGCTCAGCCTTGACGAGCTGCCGCAGTTGATCAACATCATCCGCGGCGAGATGAGCGTCGTCGGGCCACGCCCGGTGGTGGAAGACGAGCTCGAGCGCTACGAGACCGCAGCGATCTATTATCTGCAGTCCCGTCCGGGCTTGACCGGTCTTTGGCAGGTGAGCGGCCGAAACGACGTTTCCTACGAAAGCCGCGTCGCCTTCGACACGCATTATGTGAAGAACTGGTCGCTCAGCAGCGACATGGTGATCATCGCCAAAACCATTCCTGCAGTCTGCCTTTCACGCGGCAGCTATTGATGATGACTGGCAGATACCGCGGGATGCGTCCTGCGGTTTTCCCGCGTCCTGCGGGATTGCCTACCGGTAACAGGGAAGATCCTGCATGATTGAATTCCGGCCTTCGACGAGGCTTCTACGTGTCAATTCATCGCTGCGCTGCGCAGCTATTATTGCTCTCAGCCTTGGCGCAGCTGCTACTCCGGCGCTAGCCGAAAACCTTGCCGGATATCATCTAGGCGTCATGGACAAGCTGCATGTGCGCGTTGCCGAGTGGCAAACGGCCGAAGGCACCATTCGCGACTGGTCGATGGTATCGGGCGACTACACCGTCGGCCCTTCGGGCTCGATCTCGGTTCCCTTCATCGGGGATATGCCGGCCGTCGGCAAGACGACGGATCAGATCGCCGAAGCTATCGGTCTCGGCCTGCAGAAGCAATTCGGCCTGCGTGATCGTCCTTCGGCTTCGGTCGAAATGTCACAGTTCCGGCCGATCTACCTTTCCGGAGAGGTCCAGAATCCCGGTGAATATCCGTTCGCGCCCAACCTGACCGTGCTCAAGGCTATAAGCCTCGGCGGCGGCATGCGCCGAGCCGATGCCGGACAGCGTTTTGCGCGCGATTTCATCAATGCCAAGGGTGACGCTGTCGTCTATATGGCGGAGCGTAGCCGCCTGTTGATGCGCAAAGCGCGCCTGATGGCCGAATTGGCCGGCAAGGACGATATCGACGTCCCCACCGAGCTCAAGCAGCTGCCGCACATGGCGGATCTGCTCGCGAGCGAGAAGGCGCTGATGGATACGCGTGCCAAGCGCATGACGACGCAGCTGCAGTCCCTAGAAGATCTGAAGACGCTTCTGCAAAACGAAGTCGAGGCGCTTTCGAAGAAGAACGACACGCAGAGCCGTCAGCTTGATCTGGCCAAGGCCGACCGCGACAAGGTCGAAAGTCTGGCCGAGCGCGGGCTGGAGCTTGCCTCCCGCCGAATCTCCGCCGAACAGCGCGCCTCCGATCTGGAAGCTACACTCCTCGATACGGAAACCGCCGCGCTGAAAGCCAAGCAGGATATCAACAAGGCCAATCAGGACGAGATTACTTTGCGCAACGACTGGCAGAGTTCGCTGGCCCGGGACATGCAGGATACCGACACGCAGCTGGAGACGCTGCAGCTCAAACTGTCGACCAGCCAGTCCCTCATGCAGGAAGCTGTCGCTCAATCGGCCGATGCCGGCAATCTCGACCCAAGCGGCCCCGGGGTGAGCATCTCCTACACCATCATTCGTGACGACAACGGGCAATCGAAGGAAATACAGGCCCAGGAAAACACGCAGGTATTGCCCGGCGATCTGATCAAGATCAGCACCGGGCTTGCCATTCGATAGGAAAATCGATGCGGATAGCCAAATCGATCTTTATCCGTCCTGGCAGCAACGCCGCCTACGGCACGGTGGCGATTACCCTGTCCTTCTTCGTTTTTGCCTACTCCTCCCGCTTCGGTCAGCCCTCGATCCTGCTCTACTACGCGCTGTGGTTTCCGCTTGTCATGATGGACTACCGGAACGTACTTGGCAGCTATCACAGGCAGCTCTGGCTTTTTGCCTTCGGTTTCTTCACCTTTCTGTCGATCTTCTGGTCGGTCGTCCCCCCGACGACGGCACGGGCATCCATCCAGTATATGACGCATATCTTCTGCGCCCTGGTCGCCATGCGCACGCTCGATATCCGCACGCTGACACGCGGCGCGATCGTCGGCACCGGCATCGTGCTGCTCTATTCCATGTTGTTCGGCTACTATGCCTATGATCCCATAGACGGAACCTACAGTTTCGTCGGCGCCTTCGATTCCAAGAACCAGCTCGGCTTCTATGCTTCGCTCGGCATCTATTTCGCCTTTGCCGCCGTCTTTGTTCTGGGCGAGCGGCGGATCTGGATGATCGGTGCTGGAATTGCCGGTCTGTTATCGGCCTATTGCCTGCATGCCTCGGCATCGGCAACATCAGTTCTGACGACGATGTTGGTCGTGCTCTTGTGCGTGAGCCTGCGTATTATCCTATATCTGTCGCCCAAACAGCGGAAAAGGCTGT
Organism: Rhizobium sp. BK491; assembly: GCF_014194925.1. Lineage (NCBI taxonomy): Bacteria > Pseudomonadati > Pseudomonadota > Alphaproteobacteria > Hyphomicrobiales > Rhizobiaceae > Rhizobium > Rhizobium sp. BK491. The sequence goes on along the minus strand of NZ_JACIAR010000004.1, from coordinate 306,175 downwards.
TTGTGACGGTAGCCGTGGTCGGGGTCATCCTTGCGGTCGCGGGCGTCTACCTCGGTGCGGTCGATCTCGTCCTCGGCGCCTTCGGCAAGGATTCCACGCTCACCGGGCGCACTTATCTCTGGCAACAGGGCATCGCGACTGCGCAGCAGAATCTCCTCTTCGGCGTCGGCTACCAGGCGTACTGGGTACAGGGCTTTTCTGAGCCCGAACGGCTGTGGGAGGAATTTTACATTGCCTCGCGCGCGGGCTTCCATTTCCACAACACCTATATCGAGACGATGGTCGAGACCGGGCTCATTGGTGTGTGCCTGCTCGCCTCCATCCTGCTGACGGCTGTGATCGGCCATATCAGCCGCTTTCTGAGCGATGTCAGAAACGACGAATCCTATCTGCTTCTGGGAATTGCGACGCTTTTGCTGATCCGGTCTTTCGTGGAGATCGATATTCTGAATCCGTACCATGTCGGTTCCTTCCTGTTTTATTTCACGGCAGGAAAGCTTTCCATGCGAACACGTATTCCTGCGAAGGCGCCCCCGCACATGGGCGAGCAGATGCCATTCGCGCCGCCGGTCAATTGGGAGCCGCGAACGGGCCAATGAAGACGCTTTACGGCATCCAATATCTGCGTGCTCTTGCTGCTCTTGCGGTCGTGCTGTTTCATGCCGCCGAGCGCAGCGGCGGCCATTTCCGCATCGGCGCCGCCGGCGTTGATGTCTTCTTCGTCATCAGCGGCTTCATCATGTGGACCATGAGCGAGCGCCGCCCCGTGACGCCGCTGCGTTTCGTGCTCGACCGGCTGCAGCGCATCGCGCCATCCTACTGGATCGTGACCATCATCATGATTGCTGGCGCCGTGCTGGGACTGTTTCCGAACATGAAGCTGACGGCGAGCCATATATTCAGTTCGCTGTTGTTCATTCCCGTCAGGTCGCCCAGCAGCGGCGAGATATGGCCTGTGCTGGTGCAGGGATGGACGCTGAATTTCGAGATGTTCTTCTATGTGATCTTCGCGGCCTGCCTGCTCCTGCCGCAGCGCCTGCGGCTCGGCAGCTTGATCGGCATCTTTGCCGCTTTCGTCGCGATCGGCGCTCTCATCCATCCGCAATCGCCGATGCTTGCCACCTATGTCAGACCGATTATTCTGGAATTCGTGGCAGGCGCAGTGCTTGCCCGGTTCTGGTTGAAAGGACATGTTCCTAGCATTGGCGTTGGCCTCGCGTTGGTGATCGTATCGATCGCCGGTTTTGCCGCCATCGAGCTGCTTGCCCTCGACTTCAACGAGATGACGTGCGGTCCGCTTGCCGTCGCCCTGGTCCTCGGCACGGTCTCCATTGAGCGCAGCGGCAAGCTGCCATCCGTCCCTCCCCTCACCTATCTCGGCAACGCGTCCTATTCGATCTATCTCTGGCATACGCTCGCGATCTCGGTGATCGTCAAGCTGCTGTCGTCGCTACAGATACCGTCAGACGCCGTTACCTTCGTCAGCGTCATCTCCGGCACGCTCCTCGGCGTTGTCGCCTATGAAGCCGTCGAAAAGCCGTTGCGCAATCTGCTAAAGGGCCTGAGTTGGCGGAGATCCCGGCCCTCACCGGCCTGAGACCTGACGGGCTGCGCTTCTCGCTCTCATACCTGCTGGAGATCATCATCCATCGCCCCTGCGTGCCACTTGCATTCGGGACTATATGGGCTCCGGTCGGCGCCACGTTTTGGGCGATCGTCCAACCCGATCGTGAGGCCCTTGTTTCGAACAGCAATCGGGCGGGGTAGCCCGCCCGATTTGGCTGCATCGCGTATCAATTACACTGCTAAGCGCGGCGGCGGCGCAGCTGATCGAAATAGACGATCACGATGATCAGGACGCCCGTGATAATGCGCTGCCAGAAGGAGTTGAGGTTCAGCAGGTTGGCGCCATTGTTGATGGTCGCCAGGATGAAGGCGCCGATCAAAGGGCCGTAGACCGTCCCGACGGCGCCGAACAGGCTGGTGCCACCGATCACCGAGGAGGCGATCGCCTGCAGCTCCCAGCCGTCGGCCTGGGTGGCATTGCCGATGGCGATGCGCGAGGCAAGCAGAATGCCGACGAAGGCGGCACAGGTTCCCGACAGGATATAGGCGAGATAGATCATCCAGTTGACGTTGACGCCGGACAGGCGTGCCGCCTCGCGGTTTGAGCCGACGGCGAAGAGATAACGGCCCCAGCGGCTCAGATGCAGGAAGATGACAGCCGGAATCGCTACCAGGATCACCATCCAGAACAGGCTCGGGATGCCCAGGAAATCGGACACTGCGAAATTGCTGAAATCGTCATTGACGATGTTGATCGTCGAGCCGTTGGTAATCAGCAGCCCTATGCCGCGAAGCGAGGTCAGCGTTGCCAGCGTGATGATGAAGGGCGGCAGACCCATGCGCACGATGCCGAACCCATGAAATGCGCCGATCAGTACCCCGAACAACAAGGTAATGAGGATGGCGGACCACACCGGGAAACCCGCCTGCAACAGCCAGGCGATGATGACGGTACAGAAGCCGACGATCGCGCCGACGGAAAGATCGATGCCCGCCGTGATGATGACAAAGGTCTGGCCAAGCGCAAGAATGGCCGTCATCGAGCCCTGACGCATCAGATTGGTTATGTTGAGCGGCGTCCAGAACTTGTCGGTCCAGAATCCGAGAACAATCCAGAGCGCCAGAAGCAGCAGGATCAGCGTCAGGCTGAAGAGGATGTTCATCTTGCGCCGCGGCGCTACGGTCGGGCCTTCTGTCGTATTCGCGGCCATTTTTTTCTCCCTCTTTAGACTTGTTTATCGTTTAGACGCCAATCGCTTCGCCAAGGACTTCCTCATGCGTTGCCGCGTGGAAATCATGGCTGGCAACCAGCTGGCCGCTACGGAAGACGTGCAGGCGATCGGCCAGCTCATAGACTTCCGGCAGATAAGACGAGATCACGATGATGCCGGCGCCATCACGAAGCAGCTTGGCAAACAGGCGATAGATCTCGGCCTTGGTTCCGACATCGACGCCGACCGTCGGCTCATCGAAGATGAAGAGCTTGGCGCCGTGGCTCAGCCATTTGCCGATGACGACCTTCTGCTGGTTACCACCGGACATGGCGGAGACCAGAACCCGTCGGCTCGGCGTCTTGATGCTGAGATCGCGGATCTGCTTGTCCGCATTGGCCGCTTCGCTCTTGTTATTGATGATCGGGCCATGGCTCAGCCGCTCGAACACGGGCAGATTGATGTTGAGGCCGATCGGCAGGTTGAGACAAAGCCCCTGATCGCGCCGGCTTTCGGGCGCCAGTGCGATGCCGAGCTCCATCGCGTCGCGCTCGTTGCGGATATTGACCTTGCGCCCCTGCCAGTAGATTTCGCCTGCAGAAAGCGGTTGGCGTCCATAAAGACCGAGCGCGAATTCGCTGCGGCCGGCTCCGATCAGCCCGTAGAGGCCGACGATCTCGCCGGCACGGACGCTCAGCGAAACATTCTCGAAACCGGGGCCGGAAAGGCCGCGCGTTTCAAGGATGGTGTCGCCAATCGGGATTTCTTCTTTGTGATAGATCTGATCGATGGAACGATTGATCATCAGCTTGATCAGCTCGTCATCGTTGGTTTCTGCGATCGTGCGGGTGCCGACATGCGTGCCGTCGCGCAGGACGGAGACCCGGTCAGCGAGCTCGAACACCTCTTCCATGCGGTGGCTGATATAGACGATCGTTACGCCCTCGCCCTGAAGCCGACGGATCAGCTTGAACAGCTGCGCCGATTCCTGACGGGTGAGATAGGCGGTAGGTTCGTCGAAAATCAGAAACTGCGTACCGCGCATCGCGGCTCTTGCCGTTGCCACCAGCTGCTGCTGGCCGATCGTGAGCGAGCTCAAGAGTTCGCCGGCTGGCAATCCGAAACCGAGATCGTCGAGCACGGTCTGCGCCATCGCCACCATCTGCTTCTTGCGCATAAGGCCGAAACGATTGACCTCATCCCCAAGGAAGAGATTGGCCGCGACCGTCAGGTGCGGGCAGAGCACCACCTCCTGATGAACCGCGTTGATGCCGCGGGCGATCGCCTCGTTCGGCGTTGCGAGCGCAACCGGATGACCACACCAGAAAATCTCACCCGCCGTTCTCGTAATGACGCCGGTCAGGAGCTTGATGAGCGTCGATTTGCCGGCACCGTTTTCACCGACAATCGCGTGAATTTCTCCTGCGAGAAACGTTATCGTTGCGGGCTTCAGCGCCTCGACGAAACCATAGCGTTTCTGCAGGCCCTTAAGCTCAAGGATGGGCGAACCGGCCCGAATTCGGTTTGCTTCTGTTTTGACGGTGTCGTCGTGCCGATGGCTGATTTCTTCCAGGCTCGTCATGGGATCTCCTCGCTCTCGCATCGCCGCGCGGCCACCTTGGGAAAGCGACCAGACGAAAGGGCCGCGCCCGATTTCGCGGGCGCGGCCCTTAGACTTACTTGACCTTCGGGTTCAACAGAGCGTCGATCTTCGGATCGCTCATATTCGCCTTGGTGACGAGATTGGCGCCAGTGTCGACGTTGGCGGCAACCTTTTCCTTCTTGGAAGCGGCAAGCGCCGTCTTGATGCCATCGTAACCCATGCGGTAGGGATCCTGCACCACCAGGCCGGCAAGAACGCCCGACTTCAGGAAGCCGACGGTCTTGTCGTCACTGTCGAAGCCGATGACCTTGATCTTGTCACCGAGCTTGTTTTCTGCGATCGCCTGGCCGACACCCTGTGCCATGATCAGGTTGGAGGCGAAGACGCCGACCAGTTTCGGATTGGCGGTGATCAGGTCGGTCATGATGTTCAGGCCGGTGGTTGCCTGGCCGTCCGCATACTTATCGGCAACGACCTTGAGGCCCGGATACTTGCTCTTGACCTCTTCCAGGAAGCCCTGGCGACGCTGGTCGAGAGAGCCGACACCCGGAAGGCTTGTGATGATGGCGATTTCACCCTCTTCCTTGCCGGTAACTCCCTTGACAGCGGCGGCAAGACCGTCAGCGGCAATACGTCCGCCCTGAACGTTGTCGGTGGTCAGGAACGAGATGAAGGATTTGGAATCGGCGGCAGAGTCGATACCGACGACCGGCACGGACTTGGCGGCTTCATCCACAGGCTTGCCGAGCGCCTTGAACTCGGTCGGCGAAATGACGACCGCAGCCGGCTTGCCGGCGACGGCGTTTTCGAGAATGCTGATCTGGCCGTTGATGTCGGATTCCGATTGAGCACCGAGTTCCGGCACCTTCACGCCGAGATCCTTGCCTGCCTGGCGGGCGCCGGCAAGAACGATCTGCCAGTAGAAGGATGTCGTATCCTTGACGATGATCGGGATGGTCACGTCGGCCGCGAAGGACTGCATGGGCATCGCCATGGCGATGACGGCAGCGCCGGCAAGGCCGGCAAAGCTGCGGCGGGACAGAAGTGACTTGGCAATTTTCATCTGCTTCTCCTCTCAAAGCGCTCTATTCTCCTGCACACCCGCCGTTGAACGCTTACGGCTCGGTATCGTAACGCCCTGAGGCATCACGCTTGGCTCGGTGGAACTGCCACTGACGCCAAAACAGGCTTTCCTCCTCTACGAAGCCGCCTCTCCGGCCGGCTCGATAGCTCTCAATTTACTAGACTCTCACAGCCTCGTCTCCCAAAGGAGGCGCGACCACAGTCAACCCTTCGAATTCCTCATACAGGCGGTCGGGAAGCCTTGGCTCCATCAGCTGCATATTGCGAACAAGACTTTCGGGCTTCGCCGTACCGATCAGAACCGAGGCCACGCTGGGACTGCGCAGCGGGAACTGAAGCGCCGGCTGGGCAAGCGGCAGACCGTGCTTGCGGGCAATCTCCTCCATCGCTCCGACCTTGGCCAAAATATCCGGCGTCGCCGGCAGGTAGTCGAAATGCGCGCCGGGCACGGGTCCTGTCGCCAGAATGCCGGAATTGAAGACGCCGCCCACGACCAGCGATGTTCCCTTCTTCTCGCAAAGCGGCAGCAGCTCGGCAACAGCTGAACGATCCAGCAGCGTGTAACGGCCGGCAATCAGGATGCAATCGATATCGGCCGCATGCATTACATCCAGGCAGACCGGTATCTCATTGACTCCGAGACCATAAGCCTTGATCGCGCCCGACGACTTCAACTCCTCAAGAGCTTTCAGCCCGGAGCCTAGAAGCTGGCCGAGATAGTGCTCATTGAGCGCTTTGCCGTGGGTATAGCCGCCGATATCGTGGACATAGAGAATATCGATGCGGTTAAGGCCGAGACGGGCATAACTGAACTCTACCGAGCGCATGATGCCGTCATAGGAATAATCATAATCGGCATCGAAAGGCAGGGGATCGACATAACCGTAGTTCGGCACCTTGTCGGTCGGCACCGGGCGCATGAGGCGGCCGACTTTCGTTGACAAAACATAGCTGTCTTCAGGCTGATCACGCAGGAAATCGCCGACGCGACGCTCGCCGAGGCCGAAGCCATACCAGGGAGCAACGTCGAAATAGCGGATGCCGCTGTTCCATGCGGCCTGCAGGGTCGCCATTGCCTGGTCGCGGGGGCAGGCGCGATAGAGGCCGCCCAGCGCCGCAGCGCCAAAGCTAATCTCTGTGACCTCAAGGCCCGTCCTGCCGATTGTTCTCGTCTGCATCACCTCTCCCTTGTGATGGCCGCCATTTCAATTTCGGTGGCGTTAACGGAGGCTCTCGACATCCATCGCCATTGATTTTGTTTTTTATCTACAATAAACATTTTGGTGTCAACGAGGAAATCATGGGGACCGTCGCGGGAGACGACGGAAACTGCGGTTTCGACAGAACTCCTGCAATTGACTGCCATCGGGACATGGTTCAGACAGCGCCACCGGCAAAGAGCGGCGACGAGACGTGAGGGGGAAATGGCAAGGCAAAACACGCTCTTCAAGGAAGCCTATAATCGCTATGCGGCTCGCCTGAAGCTCGATACCGAGCTGCCGAGCGAGCCTGAAATCGCAGCCGAACTTGGCGTCAGCCGCAGCACGGCGCGAGCGATCCTCATGCGTCTAAGCGACGCTGGCATCATTCTGTGGAACAAGCGGCAGAAGACAGTGCTTCGCCTGCCGACCCAGGCGGATTTCTTCCCTAAGGAAGAAACCGATTCCCTGCACAATATCATCGAGCGCAGCTTCATGACGCGCATCATGTCCGACGAAGCCCAGCCGGGCATGCAGATCAACGAGCTGGAACTGGCGCGCGAAATCGGCACGGGCACCTCCGTCGTTCGTGAATTCCTTATCCGTTTCAGCCGCTTCGGCCTGATCGAGAAGCGGCCGAACAGCCACTGGATTCTCAAGGGCTTCACCAGCGAATTCGCACTCGAGCTTGCCGACGTGCGCGAAATGTTCGAGCTGCACTCGGCGGCCGAGTTCGGCCGCCTGCCGGCCAATCATCACGCCTGGGAGGATCTCAAGGCGATCGAGCAGGAACACCATGAACTGCTTAAAGATTTCGACGCGCACTACCGCGATTTCTCGCGCCTTGACGAAAAATTCCATCTCCTCATCCATCGCGCCTCGAAGAACCGCTTCATCACCGAGTTCTACGACGTCATTGCCATCATTTTTCACTATCACTATCAGTGGAACAAGGCGTTTGCCCGCGAGCGGAATGCCCGCGCCGTGGCGGAGCATCTCGACTATATCGAAGCGCTGCAATCGCGCGACCAGCAAAGGATCGATGCCGCCTGCCGCCTGCACCTTGCCTCGGCGCGACAGACGCTGTTGCAGTCGATCCCGCAAGCCGCAGGCGAAATTGCCGGCTCCGCCGCCTGACCGCAGGCCGGCAGCGCGTTATTTTGCGGTAAAGCTCACGCTTTGACGGGCAAAGCGCGGAGATGAGACTTCGAGCTTGATCGCACCGGCTTCTCCTGTTGCCTGCAGCCAGAAACCCGTGGTCCCGCTCTGGAATGCCACCGTTTCCGGCCCGATGACCTTCGCCGGGCCATCAACCTTGATCGTGATGGCTTCATTGAGGAAAGGAAGACGCGAGCCGGCCTGATCGAGCGCGCGAACGATAACGCGCACCGTATCGCGCTCGCCTGCGCGCAGCGTATCGGCATCGGCTTCCACCTGCAGCGAGGTCGGCAGCGGATTGGCGACCATGTGTTGCTCCACCGCCGGCTTGCCGCCGATATAGCCGGTGAAATGCACGTCCTCCCACTCCATGCCCCATACGCCGAGTTCGTCCGGCGTGAAGGAGCGGTGATCGAAAACGACGGGCGGGTGCGGTAGATGCGGGAACGTTTCCCGGTCCGGACCGAGACGCTTGGTCAGAGAACCGTAGCGCAGCTCGACCTCGTCGCAATTGGTGAGCACGATCAGCGGCAGGGCGCCGCCGATATTGCGCTCGCCGCGTGCCCAGATCGTGACCGGCTTCATGACGACCTCTTCGGAGGGCTCGCACTGGCTGGTATAGACATAGGCGGCGAATTTCGGCTCGCGGAACATGTCCATGACGCCATGGTAGCAGATGCGGTCGCCCGAGCCGAAATCGCTATGGGTATTATAGTCGAACATGCACCAGCCGATCGCGCCTGAGATCGATGGGTCACCATAGGCGGCATTCAGAACTTCCAGATGCCGGCGCACATGCTCGGCTTGGCGCTGCTCCTGATCATAGATTTTCGTCGGATACATATGGCCGCCGAATTCGGTGATCAGATAGGGCACATCCTTGGAAAGGCCGGTATTTTCCTGCTGCGGCCTCAGCGGCGTGCGCGGCCGGTTGGCGCCGGGCAGTTCCTCATTGCCAAGGATGAAATCATTCATCGTATAGACGTCCTCGAGCATTTCGCTTTCGGTGATGTAACGCACGCCGCCGGTCTGGCGCGTGGGATCGAGCTCGCGCGCCAGACGATTCGTCTCCGTGTAGAAATCATGCGAATCCTGGGATTCGTTGATACGCACGCCCCAGATGACGATGGACGGATGGTTCCAGTCGCGCTCGATCATGCGCCGTACATTGCGGATCGATTCCTGCTGCCATTCCTTATCGCCGATATGCTGCCAGCCGGGGATTTCCTCGAAAACCAGCAGGCCGATACGGTCGCAATGATCGAGGAACCATTTCGACTGCGGGTAATGCGAGGTGCGCACGATATTGCATTTCAGCGTGCGCTTCATGATTTCGGCATCGCGCTCCTGGGCGGAACGGCCCATGGCATAGCCCACATAGGGGAAGGCCTGATGGCGGTTGAGGCCGCGCAGCTTCAGCTTCTTGCCATTCAGCAGGAAATCTTCCGCGGTGAAGTTCGCCGTGCGGAAGCCGAAAGTCGCGGCAAGACGGTCCATCCCGTGCTCGCTCGCAAGCTCCACGTCGGCGGAATAGAGGACGGGATTGTCGAGCTCCCACAGCGAAAGGCCGGAAAGGTCGGCGAAGCGGAGCGTCACGCTTCCACCCGAGGTGTCAGCCTGGCCGGAAGCGATGGCTACGCCGTCGGCAGATCGCAAAGTAACCGTCACCGTACCTTTAAAAGCAAGATTTTGCGGATTGGAGATGTCGCAGCGCACCGTCGCGGATTTGCGGTTGGAAAGGACATCCGTCGTCTCGACCTTGATATTGGCGACGGAGACGGGCGCGGCAACCTTCAGCCAGACATCGCGATAGATTCCGGCATAGGTGAGATAATCGATCCGGCCGCCGAAAGGCGGGATCTGCGGATTCTCGCTGCCGTCGATCTTGACCGTGATCAAATTCTCACCCTTGCGCAGGCGGCCGGTCAGGCGGGCCTCGAACGGCGTGTAGCCATCCTTGTGGGCAACGATTTCCTCACCGTTCAGATAGACGACGGCATCGGCCATGGCCGCATCGAAGATCAGCGATACCTCGCGGCCTGCGAAGGCCTCGTCCCAGTTGATGATCTTCTGATAGGTGAAGGCGCGCTGATAGGATTTCTCGTCGAAATAGTTGAAAGGCAGTTCGACGGCCGTATGCGGCAGCGTAACACTCTGCCCTTCCTGCTGGCGACCGGCATCCTCGGGCGAAAACCCTTCATGAAACGTCCAGGATTCATTGAAGGCGACAACAGAACGCATATTCAATCCTATCGATTAAGCCCGTCGCATCGGATGACGAACAGATGTTGCTGGGAAGTCAGGCATGCGGCGAGGCAGGCGGGACGCCGCGGGGCGATATCTATACAGGCCCGCCGCCGTTGCGCAATGCGACCAGTTGGCGGATTTCGATTTTCAAGGCATACAAGCGATAGCAAGGATGCCGACCCATCATGGATCTATCGGCTCCGCGCGTTCTTCGTCTCCTCGACCGGACTGCGCACGGCGGCATACATGCCTGTCGTGCGAAACTCCGTCGGATTGATGCCGTAGATGCGGCGAAATACCTTGGAGAAATAATTGGCATCGTCGAAGCCCGACATGATCGCGACTTCCTTGACGGGAATGAAGGCAGCCTTCGTCAGCAGCTTCGCCGCGCGCTGCATCCGTTGTTGCAGCACGAATTCAGCCGGCGGCACGCCTTCGCTCTCGGCGAAGACGCGCGAAAAATGCGCGCGGCTGAGACCGCCCACCTTTGCAAGCTCTTCGACCGGCAGCGGCTTGTCGAGATTGGCATTGATGTGGTCGATGACAATCTGCATGACGGAGCGGTCGGCAGCAAAGGCATGCGAGCCGAAGACGTCGTCATAGAGCGCCATGGCCGCTTCATAGGCGATCGCCGAAGCCGAAGCCGGCGTCGTGGCGCCCTTGACGAGCCGAAGGCTGCAATCGGCAAGATGATCGATGGTCGCCTGCTGCAGCTTCAACACCGGACCGGCTGCGGCGAGGATCAGCCGATGGATGCGCAGCGCTTCCTCGCCGTTCATGGAGATCCAGAAATATTCCCAACGCTCCCCCTTCTCCAGCCAATAGCGATGATTATGCGGCACGAGAACGAGCAGCGTATCACCGGCATTGACGCGATAATTACGGCTTTCATAGCGCAGTCGACCCGTGCCGCTGATCGTGTGCTGTAGGACGGTGAACGGTGTGAGGCCGCGCCGTCGTCCATCCCAATCATAGGGTTCGTCGTCGCGGATTTCATATCCCGCACTGGTCGGCATGGCGTGCAAGCGGTGGCGTCCACGCGGCAGGGAAACCGTCCGCATGACCTGTCCGTTATCGATCAATTCTTGCAGCACAAAATTACCCTCAAAAGCATAATAGTTCTCTGTTCGCCTCCGTGATTATAGGCATAATCCCGCCAGAAAACAGCGCATGCTCGCCGGCGAGGAACGGCGATCGGAGGAAAAATCACGATTTCGGCCAGTTTCGCAATCGCTGCGATCATGGACCAAAATGCTGTCGATTTCCCTGCCGCTGCTTATTCGATCGACTTGAAGGTGAGGATCATGAGTTTCAAAATCGCTATTATCGGCGCCGGCAGCGTCGGCTTCACGAAAAAGCTGTTCACCGACATTCTCTGCGTGCCGGAATTCCGCGACGTCGAATTCGCGCTGACCGACGTAAGTGAGCACAATCTGACGATGATCAAGGCGATCCTCGATCGCATCGTCGAAGCCAACAAGCTGCCAACACGTGTCACGGCCACGACGGATCGCCGCGCGGCACTGTCAGGCGCACGCTATATCATCAGCTGCGTGCGCGTCGGCGGCCTCGAAGCCTATGCCGAAGATATCCGCATCCCGCTGAAATACGGCATCGATCAATGTGTCGGCGATACGATCTGCGCCGGCGGCATTCTCTACGGCCAGCGCAACATTCCGGTCATTCTCGATTTCTGCAAGGATATCCGCGAAGTCGCAGAGACGGGCGCCAAGTTCCTGAACTATGCCAATCCGATGGCGATGAACACCTGGGCGGCGATCGAATACGGCAAGGTCGACACGATCGGCCTTTGCCACGGCGTCCAGCATGGAGCCGAACAGATCGCCGAAGTGCTCGGCGCGAAGGACAAGAACGAACTCGATTATATCTGCTCGGGCATCAACCACCAGACCTGGTTCGTCGATCTGCGCCTTAACGGCCGTAAGATCGGCAAGGATGAGCTGATCGCAGCCTTCGAGGCGCATCCGGTCTATTCAAAGCAGGAAAAGCTGCGTATCGACGTTCTCAAGCGTTTCGGCGTCTATTCGACGGAGAGTAACGGACACCTGTCGGAATACCTGCCCTGGTATCGCAAGCGCCCCGACGAGATCAACAAGTGGATTGACATGTCGGACTGGATCCATGGCGAGACCGGCGGCTATCTGCGTCACTCCACCGAAACACGCAACTGGTTCGAGACGGAATTCCAGCAGATTCTCGATAGCGCCTCGCAACCGATCGACCCGGCACGCCGCTCCAATGAGCATGCCAGCCATATTCTCGAGGCGTTGGAAACCAATCGCGTCTATCGTGGCCATTTCAACGTCAAGAACAATGGCGTCATCACCAATCTGCCCGCCGATGCCATCATCGAGTCACCCGGCTTCGTCGATCGCTTCGGCATCAACATGGTGGCGGGAATTACTCTGCCGGAGGCATGTGCAGCGACCTGCATATCCTCGATCAACGTTCAGCGCATGTCGGTCCATGCCGCTATCAGCGGCGATATCGACCTCTTGAAGCTTGCCGTCCTGCATGATCCGCTGGTCGGTGCCGTCGCCACACCGGAGGAGGTTTGGCAGATGGTCGACGAAATGGTCGTCGCGGAAGCGCGCTGGCTGCCGCAATATGCCCATGCGGTTGATGGCGCGAAGGAGCGCCTGTCCCAGGGCAAGGTCAAGACGCGTGACTGGAAGGGTGCGGCAAGCCGCAACGTACGGTCGATCGAAGAGTTGCGGGCGGAGAAGGCCGCGCTGAAGCAGGCCGGCTAACGAACAGCAGATCGGAAGACAATGGCTGCGGCGGCAGAGGGGTGATATCCCGCCGCGGCCGGCCGTCTTCCATTTTACGGGAGGAACGCGACGCCTCGAACGGAAAGCTCGCGATATTGGGAGAGAGAACAAGATGAGACATTTTCGACCGATCGGCCTTCTCGCCGCGTTGACGATTGCCACATCCGCGATCGCTATCAGCGCCTATGCAGCCGAGCCGACAGTGCCGCCCGTTCCGCCGGTTTTCCCGGCTGAGGGCAAGATCAAATATGTCGAGCGCAACTCCATCCTGGAGTTCAAGGCGCTGCCGGAATATCACGAGCCCGCCTGGGTCACGGACAAGTTCGTCAAGACCGGCAAGCTGCCGCCCGTCAAGGATCGCCTGCCGAAAGAGCCGCTGGTCTTCAAGACCGGCAACATGCCCGACGGCATCGGCGTCTATGGCGACACGATGCGCCATGTTATCGGCGGCAGGCCGGAAGGCTGGAACTACGGCGCCGGGCAAACCCAAGGCTGGGGCGGCATCGACATCGCCCTTTCGGAGTGCCTGACGCGCACGGCTCCCCTCTTCCAGGTGGAGGCAAAGGATACCGAACCGCTGCCGAACCTTGCCAAGGGCTGGGAATGGTCGCCCGACGGTCATAAGCTCACCATGCATCTGATCGAAGGCGCGAAATGGTCCGACGGCGTGCCCTTCAATGCCGATGACATCATGTTCTACTGGGAAGACGAGGTCATCGACCCGAACGTCTCGCCGCTTGGCGGCGGCGCATCGCCGGAAGCCTTCGGCGAAGGAACGACGCTGAAGAAGATCGACGATTACACCGTCGAATGGACGTTCAAGGATGCCTTCCCGAAGCAATATCTCTATACGATGGCCTATCCGAATTTCTGCCCAGGCCCGTCGCATATCCTGAAGCCGCAGCACCCGAAATATTCCAAGAACACCTACGATCAGTTCAAGAATGCTTTCCCGCCGGAATATATGAACATTCCGGTCATGGGTGCCTGGGTTCCAGTCGAATACCGGCCGGATGATATCATCGTTCTGCGTCGCAATCCCTACTACTGGAAGGTCGACGAGAAGGGTAATCAGTTGCCCTACCTCAATGAGCTGCACTACAAGCTCTCGACCTGGGCGGATCGCGACGTGCAGGCTGTTGCCGGTTCTGGCGACATTTCAAACCTGGAGCAACCGGAAAATTTCGTCGCTTCGCTGAAGCGCGCCGCACAGCCCGATGCACCGGCTCGTCTTGCCTTCGGCCCTCGCCTCATCGGCTATAACCTGCAGATGAATTTCTCCGCCAATGGCTGGGGCAGCCCCGATCCCCGTGCTCAGGCCGTTCGCGACCTGAACCGCAATGAAGATTTCCGCAAGGCCGTTACGATGGCACTGGACCGCAAGGCCCTCGGCGAGTCACTGGTCAAGGGCCCGTTCACGGCGATCTATCCGGGCGGTCTTTCCTCCGGCAGCAGCTTCTACGATCGTAATTCCACCGTCTATTATCCGTTCGATCTTACTGCGGCTAAGGCCGAGCTTGCAAAGGCTGGTCTGAAGGATACCGACGGCGACGGCATCGTAAACTTCCCGGCGGGCGTCAACGGCGGCAAAGATGTCGAGATCACCCTGCTGGTCAGCAACGACTACACCACCGACAAGAGCCTGGCCGAAGGCGTCGTTGGCCAGATGGAGAAGCTCGGGCTGCGCGTCATCATCAATGCGCTCGACGGACCCAAGCGTGACGATGCCAATTATGGCGGCCGTTTCGATTGGATGGTTCGGCGTAACACTACGGAGCTCGCCTCGGTCGTCCAGAATACGGAGCAGCTCGCACCTGTCGGTCCCCGCACGAGCTGGAACCATCGCGCGGGTGCGGATGGTACGGTCGATCTCATGCCCTTCGAAAAGGACATGGTGGATGTCGTCAGCAAATTCACGACATCGAAGGACAACGACGAACGCGTGGCTTTGATGAAGCAGTTCCAGAAGATCTCGACGGGACACCTCTACAATATCGGTCTGACCGAATATCCAGGTGCACTGATCATCAACAAGCGCTTCTCCAACGTTCCTCCGGGCACGCCGATCTTCCTGTTCAACTGGGCAGAGGACTCGATCATCCGCGAGCGCCTTTGGGTCGCGGCCGACAAGCAGGGCAAGTACGAACTCTTCCCAGAAGAGCTTCCGGGTGCTCCTGGCAGCGCCGGTCCGATCAAGTAAGGTCGCATGAAATACCCATGGCAGTCGGTATGATGCCGGTTGCCATGGGGCTTGAAACATCCAGCGATCAGCTGTCGCCGGGATAGAATTGAACCGCTGGCGTATATCATCCCGATGGGACGAGACCGCCGACAGCATCAAGAGAAGCGAACCGTTCTATGTTACGATTCCTGCTCGTGCGAATAGCCTCCGCCATTCCCGTGCTCTTCATCCTGAGCGTGGTGACCTTTGCGATCATTCAGGCACCACCCGGCGACTACGCTGATTACATACGCTCGCAATTGATGAACCAGGGCGGTGCATCCTTCGCGCAAGCCGACGAACAAGCGCAGATATACCGCCGCGAACATGGGCTCGACAAACCGCTGGTCGTTCAATACGTCAACTGGATCGGCGGTATCGTCACCCGAGGCGATTTCGGCTACAGCATGTTCTACAACAAGCCCGTCGCCGATGTCGTTGGAGAGCGCCTGCCGCGGACACTGGCTCTCGCGCTGGTCTGCCACATCTTCGCATCCGTTCTCGGCATCGGTTTCGGCATATGGGCCGCGACACGGCAATATAGCTGGATCGACAGCCTCCTGTCGGGCATTTCCTTTTTGGGCATGACAGTACCGCGCTTCCTGATGGCGCTGATCATCGTCTATCTTCTCGTCTTCCAGCTCAACGTCTCGGAGATCGGCAGCTTCTTCTCGCCGCAATATGGCGGCGCGCCCTGGTCCTGGGCCAAGTTCGTCGATCTGGTCAGGCATGTATGGCCTGTCGTTGCGATCGCGACCTTCGGCGGCCTTGCCTACAATATGCGCGTCATGCGCGGCAATCTTCTCGACACGCTGAATGCTCAATATGTGGAGACCGCGCGGGCGAAAGGCCTTTCCGGAGCCGCCGTCGTCATGCGTCATGCGGTGCCGAACGCGCTGCATCCGCTCGTAATGTATCAGGGGGTTGTCCTGCCTTACATGCTGACCGGCGAGATCGAGACTGCCATCATCTTCACGCTGCCGACCGTCGGCCCGGCCATCGTCGGCTCGATGGCGATCGGCGACGTCTATGTGACGGCAACCTTCATGATGGTGCTTTCGGCCACCCTCATCATCGGCAATATCATCGCCGATATGCTGCTTGCGCTGCTCGATCCGCGTGTCCGTCAACAGGGAGGAATACACTGATGCTCGCCTTCAGCAACTCCCCGCCATCGCCGGAAGAAAAGATCCAGCACAAAAGCGGCAATGAAAGCTATATCGCACTGGTCTGGCGGCGCCTGAAGCGCTCCTGGACGGGCATGAGCGGTCTCGTTCTCGTCATCCTGCTGCTGATGATGGCAATCTTTGCCGAATTCGTCGCGCCTCTCGATCCGAAGGCGACCGATACCGGATTTGCGCCGCCGCAGGTCATCAGTTTCCATGACAAGAACGGCAACTTCGTCTTTCTGCCCCGCGTCTATGCGCTCGCCGAGACGACGGATCTCGACCCGGTCACCTTCCAGCCGATCGTCGGGCCGGACTATGACCACCCGCGCCTGCTTGGCTTCTTCGTCAAGGGTGATCCCTACTATCTGTTTGGTCTGATCCCCGGCAACCGCCATCTCTTCGGCGCGATCGACGGCGGTCCGGTGCATTTCCTCGGCACAGACAAGTTCGGACGCGATGTGTTGTCGCGCGCCATCTATGGCTCGCGCATCTCGCTGATGATCGCCTTGACCGTGGTTTCCATCGTCACCATCGTCGGCACGACGATCGGCATGATCTCCGGTTATTTCGGTGGTACGGTGGACGCCTGGATCCAGCGCTTCGTCGAAGTTGTACTGGCTTTCCCGCAAGTGCCGCTCTATCTGGCGCTGACCTCCCTGATCCCGGTGACTGCGCCTACGAACGTCTTCCTCGCCTTCGTCATTATCGTGATGTCGGCGCTCGGCTGGGCGCAGATGTCCCGCGAGGTTCGCGGCAAGACGCTAGCGCTGGCGCGGATCGAGTATGTCCGCGCCGCGATGGCGGTCGGAGCAACCGACTGGCGCATTATCCTGCAGCACATCCTGCCGAACGTCATGAGCCACGTCATCGTCGCGGTGACGCTTGCTATCCCGAGCGTCGTACTGCTGGAATCCTTCCTCGGCTTCCTGGGTTTTGCCGTCAAGCCGCCGCTGATCTCATGGGGTCTGATGCTGCAGGATACCTCGACCTATTCGGTCATCGGCTCCTATCCCTGGATCCTCTCGCCCGTCGCCTTCGTTCTCGTCACCGTCTTCGCCTTCAATGCGCTCGGCGACGGCCTGCGCGACGCAATCGACCCCTATTGAGGAGAACGGATATGGCTCTCGCACTCGTCAATCCCTATGCTCCCGACACCAGGCACGATGCCGGCGAAAAGACCACCTCGCCCGTCATCGACGCCCGCAATATTGCCGTCAAGTTCAAGGTCGAGGACGGCATGGTCGATGCCGTCAAGGACATCACCTTCCAGCTTTATCGCGGAGAAACCATCGCGATCGTCGGCGAATCCGGCTCCGGAAAATCGGTAACGGCCCGCACTGTCATGGGCCTCCTGACCAAGCGTGCCGTGGTTTCAGACAAAGCCGCCGTTCATTACGACGGCAAGAACGTGCTGAAATTTTCGGAGAAGGCGCGGCGGCAGCTGCGCGGCGACCGCATCTCGATGATTTTCCAGGAGCCGATGAGCTCGCTCAACCCGATCTACACGATCGGCAGCCAGATCGTCGAAGCGATACGGGTGCACCGCAAGGTCAGCCGCCGCGATGCCGAAAAGCGTGCGCTCGATCTTCTGAAGCAGGTGCAGATCCCCGATCCGGAAGCGCGGCTGAAACAATATCCACACCAGCTCTCGGGTGGACAGCGGCAACGCGTGATGATCGCCATGGCGCTCGCGAACGATCCGGACGTGCTGATTGCCGACGAGCCGACGACGGCGCTCGATGTAACCGTGCAGGCGCAGATCCTGAACCTGATACGCGACCTGCAAAAGCAGCTCGGCATGGCGGTCATCCTGATCACCCACGACCTGACGGTCGTGCGCCAGTTCTCCGATTACGTCTATGTGATGCAGCATGGCGAGATGCGCGAGCACAATACGACCGAAGCACTGTTTGCCAATCCGCAGCATCCCTACACGCGGCATCTCCTGACGTCGGAGCCGCGCGGGCACGCAAAGCCGCTGCCGCCGAATTGCGACACGGTGCTCGAAGGCAAGTCCGTCAAGGTAGCCTTCATGCTGCGTCACGGCAGCTTCTTCAAACCCGACATGCGCGAACTCGTCGCCGTCGGCGGACTCAGTCTTCAGCTGCGCCGCCATGAGACGCTCGGCCTTGTCGGTGAATCCGGCTCGGGTAAGACCACCTTCGGCCAGGCGCTGCTGCGCTTGATCGATACCGATGGCGGCGAGATTTTCTTCGACGGGCAGCCGATCCACGGCCGGTCGCGCGCCCAAATGCGCCCCTTGCGCTCGCGCATGCAGATCGTCTTTCAGGATCCTTTCTCGTCGCTCAATCCGCGCATGACCATCGGCCAGATCATTTGCGAGGGGCTGATTGTCAACAATCTCGGCGCCAACAAGGCCGAGCGCCTGGACCGCGTCAAGGAAGCGCTCGTCAGTGCCGGCATGCCGGCCAATATTCTCTCGCGCTTCCCGCACGAGTTTTCCGGTGGCCAGCGCCAGCGCATCGCGATTGCCCGCGCCATCGCGCTCGAGCCGGAATTCATTCTGCTCGACGAGCCGACTTCGGCCCTCGACCTTTCCGTCCAGGCCCAGATCATCGACCTCCTGCGCAAGCTGCAGGACGAGCGGGGTCTGAGCTATCTCTTCATTTCCCACGACCTCAAGGTCGTCCGCGCCCTTTGCCATCGTGTGATCGTCATGCAGCACGGCAAGATCATGGAGGAAGGGCCGGTCGAAGAAGTCCTATCGCATCCCAAGACGGCCTACACCGAACGCCTTGTCAGAGCGGCGTTCGAGGTGGCTTCATAGCATTCAGGAGAATTTGACATGACAGGCACTCCCAAGATCACATTTATCGGAGCCGGTTCGACCGTCTTCATGAAGAATATCATCGGCGACGTCTTGCAGCGCCCGGCCCTGGCAGGAGCCAGGATCGCGCTGATGGACATCAATCCGCAGCGGCTGGATGAAAGCGCCATCGTTGCCCGCAAGCTCGCCTCGACGCTTGGCGCTCCGGCCACGGTCGAGACCTTTACCGATCAGCGCAAGGCGCTTGACGGTGCACATTTCGTCGTCGTCGCCTTCCAGATTGGCGGCTACGAGCCCTGCACGGTCACCGATTTCGAGGTTCCGAAGAAATATGGCCTGCGCCAGACGATCGCCGACACGCTCGGCGTCGGCGGCATCATGCGCGGCCTGCGCACGGTTCCGCATCTGTGGAAGATCTGCGAGGATATGCTTGCGGTCTGCCCGAATGCGATCATGCTGCAATATGTGAACCCGATGGCGATCAACACCTGGGCGATCGGCGAGAAGTACCCAACGATCAAGCAGGTCGGCCTTTGCCACTCCGTGCAGGGCACGGCGATGGAGCTGGCTCACGATCTCGACATTCCGTATGACGAGATCCGCTATCGTTCCGCCGGCATCAACCACATGGCCTTCTATCTCGAATTCGAGCACCGCCAGGCGGATGGTTCCTACCGCAATCTCTATCCGGATCTCGTGCGTGCCTATCGCGAAGGACGCGCACCGAAGCCCGGCTGGAACCCGCGCTGCCCGAACAAGGTGCGCTACGAGATGTTGACCCGGCTCGGCTACTTCGTCACCGAAAGCTCCGAGCATTTCGCTGAGTATACGCCCTACTTCATCAAGGAAGGCCGCGAGGACCTGATCGAGAAATTCGGTATTCCGCTCGACGAATATCCGAAGCGCTGCATCGAGCAGGTGGCGCGCTGGAAGAACCAGGCCGAGGAATATCGCACGGCGGAAAAGATCGAGGTCAAGCAGTCGAAGGAATATGCCTCTTCGATCATCAATTCGGTCTGGACCGGCGAACCCTCTGTCATCTACGGCAATGTCCGCAACAATGGCTGCATCACCTCGCTGCCTTATAATTGCGCAGCCGAAGTCGCCTGCCTGGTCGACGCCTCCGGCATCCAGCCGACCTATGTCGGCGACCTGCCGCCACAGCTGACGGCCTTGATCCGCACCAACATCAACGTGCAGGAACTGACGGTAAAGGCTCTGATGACAGAGAACCGCGAGCACATCTATCACGCCGCGATGATGGACCCACATACGGCAGCAGAACTCGATCTCGATCAGATCTGGTCGCTCGTCGACGAATTGCTGGCGGCCCATGGCGATTGGCTGCCGGAATGGGCACGCAGCAATCGCAAGGTTCAGGCCGCCTGAAGCCACTCTCCCGGCTTGCGGCTCAAAGGCCTCGCGGTGCTGCCGCGGGGCCTTCCATTTTTACCGCACCGGAGAAAATGAAAATCCAAAACGCAGGCGAATATTGCCCCCGATAACGGATGGCAAAGCACATTCGCCTGGGTTAGAAAACACACGCAGTTTGGAGGAGACGAACGACATGGCGAGCTCAGATACATTCACCACCGGAACCTTTGTCGGCCGCATCTGGCGCCCGGATGTGGAAGGTCCTGCCCTCGTCACCCTTCGCGATGGCACGCTCTATGACATCACCTCGAACGACGCGCCGACCATGCGCGACCTGCTGGAGAAGGACGATCCGGTCGCTTTCGTGCGCGCGCAAAAAGGCGAGGCCGGCGCAAAGCTTGATGATTTGCTGACTGCCAGAGCTGATGCCGCATCCGTCCATCTTCTCGCCCCCATCGATCTGCAGGCGATCAAGGCCTGCGGCGTGACCTTCGCCCGCTCGATGCTGGAGCGCGTCATCGAAGAGCGCGCAGCCGGCAATCCGGACCTTGCCGAAGCGATCCGCGGCAAGGTGACGGCGCTGATCGGCGACAGCCTGCGCAACTTGAAGGCGGGTTCGCCGGAGGCCGCCAAGGTCAAGGCAGCGCTGATCGAGGAAGGTGTCTGGTCGCAATATCTCGAAGTCGGCATTGGGCCGGATGCGGAAGTCTTTTCCAAATCGCAGGTCATGTCCTCCGTCGGGCAAGGTGCGGATGTCGGCCTGCATCCGATCTCCAAATGGAACAATCCCGAGCCGGAAATCGTGCTTGCCGTCGATAGCCAGGGCCGGGTCAAGGGCGCCACCCTCGGCAACGACGTCAACCTGCGCGACGTGGAAGGCCGTTCCGCCCTACTTCTCGGCAAGGCCAAGGACAACAACGCCTCCTGCTCGATCGGGCCTTTCATCCGCCTGTTCGATGAGACTTACTCTCTCGATGACGTTCGCAACGCCGATCTCGACCTCAAGGTCGAAGGTGAGGACGGCTATGTGCTGCATGGTCGCTCGTCGATGAAGGAGATCAGCCGTGATCCGCTAGATCTCGTCTCCCAGACGATCGGCCGTCATCACCAGTATCCCGATGGCTTCGTGCTCTTTATGGGAACGCTTTTCGCCCCTGTCGAGGATCGCGACACGCCCGGTCAGGGCTTTACCCACAAGGTCGGAGACATCGTTACTATCTCCAACGACAAGCTCGGAGCGCTGCGCAACCGCGTGCTGCTGTCGACTGAATGCGCGCCATGGACGTTCGGCGCCTCGCATCTGATGCGCAATCTCGCGCGGCGCGCATTGATTTGAAACGCCAGCCACCGAACGCGAGACTGGAAATATGCAGTTTCGCGTTCAACTCTGCGGCACCGATGGGTTCGCGATATTAAAATGAGGCGCCCACTGTTCGAAAGCAAGAGCACCTGGCCCCTCAATCTCAATGAGTGGACATCGACTGCGGCTGGTCGAGGCGGCTGCGAACGGCGGTCAGTTCCGAGGTCGTGTGGTTGAGGCGATCAGCGAGCACGCGCATGATCTCGACGGCCATTTCCGGGAAATCGCTGAGCAGCTTCAGGAAATGTTCCTTGCTGATTTTCAGCGCTTCAAGCCTTGAGGTCGCCTTCACAGTAGCAGTACGGGAGACATCGCAAAGGATTGCGATTTCCCCAACGATGGAGTTGATGTCGACTTCGGCAACCTTGATCTCGCCGGCTGGGCTATCGACGAGAATATCAGCAGTCCCTGAAAGAACAACATAGGCCGCGTCACCTTGATCGCCCTGATGAAACAGGGTTTGGCCAGCATTGTAGCTGACACGATCGGACGTGAACGCCAAAAGTTTCAATTTCGCGGGTGCGATGCGCGAAAAAATCGGCACCCGCTTCAGCATTTCAACTTCATCCTTCAGAAGCATGAGCTTCAATACCCCCAGTGTTCGGCCCCAGACGCCACTGTCGAGATAGGATATTACGATAACAGTTCTTTGAACATACCGTTTTTCTCTAAAAGATCAGTGGTGGAGCCGTTTTCAACGAGACTGCCGTGATCGAAAACCAGCACACGGTCGAACAATTCGGCAAAACTGGGATTGGAAAGAACCCAGATAATCGCCGGCGCATAGTCGCCGCTATGGAGTTCGCCCAAAATGGCCCTGGCAATCTGATCCTGAACACGATGGTCGAGCGCCGGCAGCGGGCGATTGCAGATGATGTAATCGGCACGTTTCAAAAGGGCGCGACCCAGATTGAGTTTCTGGCGCTGCACGTTTGTCAGGCGCTTGCCGCCCGAGCCGACGTCGAAATCCAGCCCGATCGACAGAACGCCGTCATGCATGCCGAGACGCCCGAACACATCATACATGATCTGGTGGATGCGCTCCGGCGCATTCGCCTGCTGATGCGCGATGCGACCGAACAGCACGTTATCCATCAGGGTCGCCGACGCAGTGAAGCGCTCCGGATCGTAGCGCTCGATGACCTTGGCAAGATCGGCTGGAATATTCTCGTAGAACTTCGCGCGCGCCTGCACGATCTTTTCCATGAGCACCTGCGTCAGAAGACCGAAGCGGTGACGCGGTTCGATATAGGAGAAGCTCAGGCGGATGATGGCCGCACGCTCGTCGTCGGTAGCTGCCTCATAGCCCTTGCCGTTCAGCTTCTGCAGCAGCGCCTCATAGGTCGGGATGTCCTCCGCCGTCATGAAGGTCAGCTGCTGGAAGAACGGATGGTCCGGCGGCAGGTCCGTGAAGAGTTCGACTGCGTTTTCGGCAATCTCCAGGCCCATATCGTACAAATCGGATACCAGACCGGTTTCGGCGAATATCTGCCGGAAATAGGGATGAGCCGCCAGCTTGCGATTGGTCATCTGCGGCCGTTTCAACGTACCGAAAAGCAGATTTTCACCGACCGTCGCCTGCGGATTGTAAGCATCGAACTCGAAGGGAACCACGAGATCCTCGAGCTTTTCCTCCTCAAGCCGGGACCGCAATGCCTGCCGCAGTTCGACGATGCGCGACGTCAGATCCTGGTGTGTGGCCGCATCGACATTCGAGCGCAAGGCCATGTCGAAAATATCCTGCGACATGGCGACGGCATCGAGAACCGGACGGATTGCGGAATAGATATCATCCGGCCCCGTTGCACCGGCGGCGGCATAATCCACCCAGTCGCTATTGAGATCAAATTCCGGATTGGCCGCACGACGCGCCTCGGCCATGCTCCATTTGACCTTTGCCGCCTCATCCTCGCTGTAGACGGGGGCAGCGAGCGGCGCATGCTTGAGACCATAGAGCAGATTGCTGCGCAAGGTACCGTGAAAGAAGAACGTTTCGGAGGAGGCGTAGGCGATGCGTCGCCCGATGAGGGATTCCGGCAGTTCCAGAATATCGTGGCCGTCGATCGAGATGCGGCCACTATCCGGCCAGGTCAGGCGACCGAATGCCTCTGCAAGATATTCGCCGCCCGCACCGCTGTCGCCAACGATCGCCACCCTTTCGCCGGGATGAATTTCAACCGAAACGTGATCCAGCACGCGCGCACCGCTGTCATCGACGATGGTGACGTTGGTTGCGACGAGAGAATGGGTTATGCGGGCCGCGGGTGCGGGCGAAACCGCCTGGATTTTCGGATCGATCAGATGGTCGACGCTGAACTGTTCGACCACCTGATTGTATTTTACCTGAACGTCCTGACGCGACTGATCCCAGTCGATCAGCTCCTTCAGCGGCCCTGGCAGATCCTTATAGGCATTGATGACGGCGACGAGCTGACCGATGTCCAGGCGACCCTGCAGTGCCAGGAAACCGCCGATCAGATAGAACAGAAACGGCGTCACCTGAGCAAGGAAGTTATTGATGAATTTGACCAGGAACTTCCACTGATAGAGATCGTAGCGGATCGAGAAGATCAATCCGAGCCGGTGCGCAATATCGGCGCGCTCCAGGTTTGTCGTATCGTTGGCATGGATGGTGCCGATGCCATCGACGATTTCGCCGACACGGCCGGAAAGCTCGCGTGCCGTCAGCTGCCGCTGGCGCCCGAGTTCCAGAAGCCGCTTGCGCATGCGCGGAATGACGATCGCCTGTACGGCGACAATTGCCGCGGCGATCATGCCGAGCCAGAAATTCTGCATGATGATGAAGACGAGCGCCGTCACCGCCTGGCCGCCGAGAAGCGCCGGCTGCACGAAGGCATCGCCGGTGAAGCCGCCCATCGGCTCCACCTCATCCTTGATCATGGTTGCGATTTCGGCGGGCTTGACCCGCTTGAAATGGGACGGCGGAAACCGCAACACGCGGTCGATCAGCTCGAATCGGATACGGCGGAGCATGCGCTCGCCGAGCCGCCCCTTGTAGGTATTGATATAGAGCTTGAAGAGGCCGTTGAGCACGACGAGTGCCAGAAATACCATGCTCAGTGCAACGAGCATCGACATGCGCGTCAGCTGCACGCCCTGAAAAATTTCGACATGGCCGATGAGCGGCACATTGAAGGCGATGTGCATGAAGGTCTGCGTGTCGCCGGGATGTTCGAAACCCTTGCCCTGGATAGGCCCGTTGACGATCTGCTTCGGCAAGTCGAAGGACAGGAAGTATGGGATCATCGAGGCCGCGACGACGAGCAGTATCCAGATCTGCTCCAGCCGAGTATTCGACCAAATGTAGCGTGCTAGGCTTTTTTCCATTGCTTACTGCAGGCTTTCAAATTCAACGCCCAGCACCGGCGTGATGCCGGCACCAATGTTGCAGAGATGCGGGAAGGTTTCGTTACGGATACGTGGCCCCATATGTGAAAAGGGACGCCGCCCGGTCCTTCGTCCACGCTCCTCCCGATTCATCTATTTTTCGATTTATATCACAAGATTGCGGGAATCCAGGAAGATAAAACGACAGGAGTCTCCAATATCAGCCGCACAGGTGTCTACCTGCCCTCACGCAGAATGGCAGATGTTCTGGCGGCACCGCCGAGATCTATATCCGGGTTGCCTGGCTTGGGGCACGATAGCGCCGTCTTCACGGCGTCGACCAGCATATCCGTCGTCAATCCTGCCTCCGGCAGAGCCAAGGCCAGCCCCAATCTCTCCAGCCGTTCGGCCCTGACGGACTGCTCCGTCTCGCCGCCGGCGGTGAAAGGAACCAGAATGGCGCGGCAGCCGGCCACCAGAAGATCACCGACCGTATTATAACCTGCCTGCGAAATCGAAAGCTCGGCGCCACGCAAAAGGGAGGGAAAATCCTTGCGGAAGCGAACGAGCTCGACATTGCCAGGCGCATCCATGGCGAGATCGGCGTAATCCTGCTCCGGCAGGTTCGGCCCGGCGATCAAGAGCCAGCGGCGATCTCTCGCCACGCGGCTTGCCGCTTCCAACGAGGCGCGGATGAGATCACGCCCGACAGCACCGCCGCCGGCCGAAACGACGATGTCGAAGGTTTCGACCGGTTTCGGCGGCAAAGCGGGTGCGACAAGACCTGTATAGATGATCTTGTCGGCGATTGCCTCGGTCAGGGGAAAGGTCTCCTCCAGCCGGACAAAATGCGGATCGCCGTGAACGAGCACGCCATCGAAGTGATCCCGCAGGAGGCCGACCGTCTCTTCGTCGCGCCCCGGTTTCTTCTGCTGCTGCAAGATATCGCGCACCGAGGTGTAGAGCCTCGGCTTCGGATCGGCTTCAGAAATGGCATCGAGCAGCGGCAGGAGCTCGAAACGCATCTGCCTGCGGCCGAAGGGAAAGGCCTCGATAACAACGACATCGGGTGCAGCCTTCCGGAAGGCCTCGAGAAGAAGATCCCGCCGGCGGGACAGAAACTCTTCGCCGACCGGGTTGCCTGACTGATCGGCGAGGCCGGAAAAACCGGCGCTACTGGCAACCACGGCAGGCAATGTCACCGAGGTAACATCCGCGCCGGGAAATCCGTTGACCGGCACGCCGCCTGTGACCACCGTCACCTGGCAGCCGTCTTTCGCCAGCGCGCTGGCAATGCGGCTGGCCCGCGCCAGATGGCCAATACCGAGCAGATGCTGAACGTAGAAAAAGACCCGCAAGGGCAGGCTATGCGAGGCTGTCACGCGGATTTCCGCCATTGATCTTCTTTCTGCCATTGCGCCTCGAACAGCCCGGTCAGCTGCCGGATGCTGGCGTGATAGTCGAAATGCTCGCGCACCCGCCTTTCGGCCGCCTCACCCAGCCTGTGGCGCTGCGCGGGGTTGCGAATGGCGGATTCCAGCGCCACGGCAAGTGCCTGCGGGTCCTCCGGGGGAACAACGAGACCGTTCATACCATCTTCGAGTAGTTCGGGGACGCCGGAAATATTGGTGGAGACGCAGACAAGACGCTGGCTCGAGGCCTCGACGAGCACGTTCGGCAGCCCGTCGCGATCGCCGTCGGCGGCCACTCGACAGGCGAGCGCGAAGATATCGGCCTGACGATAATGGGCGAGCACCTCTTCCTGTGCCAACGCGCCCTTCCAGGTGATGCGATCGGCAATCCCGAGCGTATCGGCCAAGGCTTTCAATTTCGTCAGACCGTCACCGCCGCCGATATGAGAGAAACGCCAGTTGAGGTCGTCGGGAAGCAATGCCAGCGCCTTCAGCAGCACGTCGTATCCCTTCTTCTCGACTGCACGACCGACACTGAGAAGGAAAGCGGGATCGGAAGCGTCGCTGCCATCGCGGCCAGAACGTTCGCCGGCGAAAGGATCGAAGCGATCGAGATCCAGACCGTGATAGCTCAGATAAACCTTGTCGCCCGCCCCGATCAGATCGTGCATATGCTCGAAACCGGTCCGCGTGCAGGTCACAGTCCAGCGGGCGCGGCCGAGTTTTTCCGAAAGCTCCCAGTCGGGCGACGTCCAGATGTCCTTGGCATGCGCCGAACACGTCCAGGGGATACCGGTCATGATGCTGGCATAGGATGTTACCGAGGCCGGCGTGTGGATAAAGTGCGCATGCAGCCATTCACCGCCGTCAGGCCATTCATGCGCCAGCACCAAGGCCTGACCGAAACGCCGCACTCGGTTCGGTGTGATATCCCGTTTGAGATCGGCCCAGAACTGCTTCAGGAGCGGCTTGAACCCGGGCTTGCCGATGCCGGCAAAGAAGGCGCGAAGCACTCTCAGCGGTTCGTCGTGCAGATATTCCGGCAGATAGACGACGCGCGCCTTGATCTCGTCATGGACAGGATGGCGCTTCTTATCAGTGGGTTTGCGCATCGAGATCAGCGTCAGGTCGAAGCCAGCCTTCTCCAGGCCGAGCAACTCCTGCGCGATGAAGGTTTCCGACAGGCGGGGATAGCCTTTCAGGACCACCAGTATTTTCTTCCGCATCGACAGGTTCCGGTGATCTACTCGGCAACGATCGATAGCGGCGTGTAGCGCTCGCGGTCATCGAACCATTCGCCGATGGTGTGCGAGATGTGCACGAGCCCCTCGAGGCGCATATTGCTGTTGCTCGCCGAGGGCGGCGCCCGGTTCGGCAGGCGCTTCAAGGCAGCTGCAAGCTGCTTCGGGTCGGCCGATTCTTCCGGCAGCAGCATGTCGACGAGGCCGAGCTCGCTTGCCCGCTGCGCGCGGATGAGCTGCTCCTCGCGTGGCCGCGTGCGCGGAATGATCAGCGCCGGCTTGTCGAAGGACAGAATTTCGCAGTAGGTGTTGTAACCACCCATAGCCACGACCGCCTTGGCACCGGCAATCAGCTCTTCCATCTTGTTGTCGAACTCGATGACCTGCAGACAGTTGATCTTGCTGGCGCGCTCCAAAAGCTGGCTGCGCTCCTTGGCCGGCATATAGGGGCCAAGCACGATCAACGTCTTCTGCGTGAGAGAACTGTCCTCCTCGAAAGCGGCGATGACGTCGCTCACGAGATCGGCGCCGTCGCCGCCGCCGCCTGTTGTCACCAGGATATAATCCTCGTCAGGCACATGTTCCGACTTCGTGCCCAGCGTGGAGACGCTGCGCTGCAGGAAGCCGACGAATTCCATCTTCCGGCGCACGCCGGAGGGAACATCGAGGCCGACGAGCGGATCGTGAAAATCCGGCGGACCATAGACCCAGACGCGATCGTAGAATTGATCGATCTTCTGCAGGACGTTGTTCTTCTTCCATTCGGCTTCCAGCAGGTGTGGCGCATCCATCACATCGCGCATGCCGAGAACAAGCGTGGTGCCCCGCGCCTTCAGATAGGTAAGCGTCTCTTCGACCTCGCCTTTCAGCCCCAACGGCTCCTTGTCGACAATGAAAACGTCGGGCTGGAAGGTTTCGGCCGTATGGCGAATGATCGATTGCCGCATCTTCAGCGTTTCCTGCAGCGCGACATGGCTCGCCATAGACGTGTATTCACCGTCGCGCAGCTTGATGACGCTCGGCACTTTGACGAAATCGACACGGGCGCGATAATCGAATGCCCCGGCGATCGTTGCGCCGGATATGATCAGCACGTTCAGGCCGCGATAGTCCTCAACAAGCGCATGGGCAATCGTTCTGCACCGCCTCAGATGGCCGAGACCGAACGTGTCATGGCTATACATGAGGATTCGAGCATCTTCTAAGCGCCGCTTCATAGGCAAAACCTCTGGGGGTGAAAGTTATACGCGGTATGTCGACAAAGGACATCCGCGGGCCGCTTCTCGAATTGCAATCCTGTCTTCGCCGTTCACCCTGCTATTTGTAGGGATCGGCGGCATCGCGCAAGCCGTCTCCTAAAAAGTTGAACGCCAGAATGATCAAAATCACCGGGATCATAGGAAAAAGGAGCCATGGATAGAAGGCGATGACGCTGACGCTCCTTGCCTCGGTCAGCAAAATACCCCAGCTCGTGATTGGCGGTCGAAGCCCCAACCCAAGGAAGCTAAGTGCGGTTTCGCCGAGAATCATGCTCGGAACGGAGATCGTTGCCGAAGCAATGAGATGCGACATGAAGCCGGGAACGAGATGCCGGCCGATGATGCGCGGCGTGCTGGCGCCCATCAATTGCGCAGCGAGAACATAATCCTCCTCGCGCAAGGACAAAAGCTTAGAGCGCACGGCGCGCGCAAGACCGGTCCAGTCGAGAATGCCGAGAATGATGGTGATACCGAAATAGACAATGATCGGGCTCCAGCTCACGGGCATGATCGCCGCCAGCGCCATCCACAACGGCAGGCTCGGTAGCGATTGCAGCACCTCGATCACGCGCTGGACGAGGAGATCGAAGAGGCCGCCGTGATAGCCCGCCAGACCGCCGATGACGATGCCGAGCACGAAGCTGACCGCAATGCCGATCAGCCCGATGGTCAGGGATATGCGTGCGCCATAGATGATGCGCGACAGCACGTCGCGGCCCAAACGGTCCGTCCCAAGCAGGTACATTTGTCCGCCGACCGCAGGACAGACCAGATGGACGTTCGAATCCACCAGGCCCCAGAAGCGATAGGCGTCGCCCCGACAGAAGAAGCGGATCGGCTGTACATCCGAGGGATTATCGGTATAGACCCGGCGGAGCGTATCAATATCGAGCGTCATCTTGCGGCCGTACACAAACGGTCCGACAAACTCTCCGTTGTTGAAGAAGTGCACCGCCTGCGGCGGCGAATGGATGTAATCGACGTTGCGGGTATGCAGCCCGTAGGGGGCGAGGAACTCGGCAATGACGATCATGCCGTAGGCCAGCAGCAGGAAAATGCCTGATGCAAGCGCAAGCTTGTGCTTCTTGAACTTCCACCACATCAGCTTCTTTTGCGAAGCCATATAATAGCGCTGCTGGCCGGCCGACATGGCCTCGAACTGATCCGGATCGAAATCCGCGCTCGAGACATAATGCTCCAGGGGGGCGCCGGGTTTTGGCAGGGATACGCTCACTTTGTGCTCCTGCCTTGCAAGCGGATGCGGGGGTCG
Organism: Rhizobium sp. BK491; assembly: GCF_014194925.1. Taxonomy (NCBI): domain Bacteria; kingdom Pseudomonadati; phylum Pseudomonadota; class Alphaproteobacteria; order Hyphomicrobiales; family Rhizobiaceae; genus Rhizobium; species Rhizobium sp. BK491. The sequence continues at coordinate 275,874 of NZ_JACIAR010000004.1, read as the reverse complement.
AGAAAGCCAAGAGCGATGTCCGAGATCAGCACGCCGATGACGTTGAGGAAGGCGAGGAACATCAAGAACGAGCCGGCGAGATACATGTCCTGGCTCTGCAGTGCGCGGATCAACATCGGACCGGTCGTCTCCAGCGACAGTACGATTGCCGTGATCTCGGCGCCCGAAATGATCGACGGCAGGATGGAGCCAATATCGGCAACGAAAAAGTTCAGCGCCATGCGCAGCGGATATTTCACCAGCGCCTTCAGGGGATGCAGCCCCTTGGCCCGCGCAGTGACGACATATTGCTTCTGCATCTCGTCGAGCAGATTGGCGCGGAGGCGGCGGATCATGCCGGCCGTTCCGGCTGTGCCGACGATGATGACCGGGATCCAAAGGTGCGACAGGATCGAACGCGCCTTTTCCCAGCTCATCGGTTGCGAAAGATACTTTTGATCCATCAGATGCCCGATCGACACGCCGAACCAGACATTGGCGAAATACATCAGGATCAGTGCCAGCATGAAATTCGGAATGGCAATACCGAGCAGACCGAGGAAAGTCAGGCCGTAATCGCCCCAGCTATATTGATGGGTTGCCGAATAGATGCCGATCGGAAAAGCGATTAGCCAGGTCAAAAGGATTGTTGTCATCGACACGAGGATTGTCAGCCAGAGCCGGTCGCCGACGACATCGGATACCGGGAGCTGATATTCGAAGGAATAGCCGAAATCGCCATGCAGCATGCCCCCGGCCCAGTGCAGGTATTGAAGCGGCAACGGCTGGTCGAGCCCGTATTCGTGGCGAAGATTCTCCATATCCTGGAGATTGGCGGTGTCTCCCTGAGCGCGCAGTTCGGCGATCTGGCTGTCGAAGAAGTCTCCCGGCGGCAGCTGGATGATGGTGAAGACCAACATGGAGATGATGACCAGGGTCGGGATCATCACGGCGGTGCGCCAGAGGATATATTTAAGCATTCCGGCGATCCTCCTTCATCCAGAAGGTGTCCGGCATGTACACGCCGAGCAGGCAGGTCGGGTCGAAGCCGTACAACGCCTTTTCCGGTACATTCTGCATGCTGGCCGAATGCGCGATCGGCTGCAAAGTCGCGTTGACCAGACCGATGGAGAAGACTTGATCCGTATAGACCTTCAGCATCTTGTGCCAGATTTCGGCACGCTCGAAGGAGGAGGCGGCCTCTTCCCATTCGCCCAGCAGCTTGATCAGCTCGACGGCTTCCGGCACATCGGGAGCCACCCCCTGCGTCTGGCGCGAAAGATAATACATGCCCCAAAGCGGCCATTGCATCTGGTCGCTGGTCGTCGGCGCCAATTCGCCCGGATTCATGTCGGCCGTCGCCACGCCATTATCGAGGCCGTACCATAACGACATCAAAATGCGGCCGCCCATGGCGCGACTGCGGAAAACATCACGTTGGGATACGCGGATGAAAAGCGCGATGCCAATCTTGCGCCAGTGATCGGTCACCAACTCGAGCACGTCGGAATCGAGCGTACTTTCGCCAGGGGTCTCAACGGTAATCTCCATTCGCCGACCATCCGACAGCAAACGGACACCGTCTTCGTCCCGCTTGTCCAGGCCGACAGCATCCAACAGAGCGTTGGCCTGATCCGGATCGTGCTCGATCCAGGCGGAGGCATATTCAGGTTTGAAAAGCGGGCTGTCGGGCAACACCGTGTTGGCGCTTGCCGTGCCGAGACCGTAGAACACGGCCATGTTGATCTCGTGACGATCGATCGCAAGCGACAGCGCTCTGCGCACCCGAACATCGCGCAAGAGATCGCGCCAGACTGCATCGGCGCTATTCAGATTGGGGTACAGCGCAACGCGCGATCCGCGCGCCGCCTTCCAGAGATCGACCTTGATCTTGCTCGGATCGCGCCTTTCCGCCTCCTTCAGGAACGTATAGTCGTTGAAGTCTATGCCGGTCGCTTGAAGATCGCTTTCCCCCGCGCCGGTTTTGGCAGCGATGATCGCCGAAGAACTGATGTTCAGGATCATGCGGTCGATATAGGGCAGCTGCCGCCCGTTCTCGTCAACGCGATGGAAATAGGGGTTGCGTTCGAATACGAACTGCTCGGCCGGCGGCGCTGTCGTGTTTTTCCATGGGTCGAGTACCGGCAGTTTGGGATTTTCAGGCCTGTAGGAGCGACCCATCTTGATATGCAGATCCTGCCATTTCTTCACGCGGCTTTCCTTCATCAGCGAGGAAAGGCGAATGCTGTCCTGGTATTTCTTATGGAACTGCTTGAGATAATGTGCCGGCCCGGCTATGACGAGCGGCTGCGGGGCAGCCAGGATCGGCAAGAAATTCGGGTTGGGATCATCCCAGGAATAGCGCACCGTCAAGTCGTCGAGCAACTCGAAACGCGGCAGGCTACCGTGCGGGCGGAGCTCCAAAGCACCTCCACCGGGCGTTAGCTCCTTGTTGAGGATAACGTCTTCCCACCAATACCGGAAGTCATGGGCCGTAAACGGCTCTCCGTCGGACCATTTATGGCCCTCGCGCAGCTTGAAGGTGAACACCATATCGTTGACGGTGGAAAAGGATTCGAGAATATCCGGCTGAAGCGTCAGCGTGCTGTCGTAGCCAACCAGGCGGGCATAGCCATAGATGGTCATGAGGCGGATGTCGTTCTGGCTGCCGATGAGCGTGCGTACGGAGCCACCGTAACGGCCCGCCACGCGGCCCATGGCCGCGACGTTGATGACACGGGGGAACTTCGGCAGGCGTTTGGCGAGGTGCGGCATCTGGCCGGCCCTCAGCCAATCGGCGAGGTATTCCGGCTCATTGTCGACATCAGCCGCCAGAAGAGGCTGCGGCAAAACTGCGGAAGCCATCAGGCCAAGGAACGTACGCCGGCCGATCATTTGCGCAACTCCTGGGCATCGACACCCCGGCGCACGCGCACGAAATGTCCGCCGCCCAAATCCGCATAGGTAAGCTCGCCGTCGGCACCGTCCGAAAACTGCGGCCCCCATTTCTGCCGGGCAGCAGGGCCTTCGCTGTTCAGGGCGGAAAAATCCAGCGGTCGGTCGAGATCGGGAAACGGAACGGCGGCGAGCAGAGAACGCGTATACGGATGGACGGGGGCGCGCAGAATGACCTCCCGCGGAGCGATTTCGACGATGCGTCCTCGCGCCATGACGGCTATGCGGTCAGCCATGTAATCCACCACTGCGAGATTATGCGAAATGAACAGATAGGTCAGACCGAGCTCTTTCTGCAGATCCTTGAGAAGGTTCAGGATCTGCGCCTGAACCGACACATCGAGCGCCGAGACGGGCTCATCGAGGATCAGAAGCTTTGGTCCAAGCGCCAACGCGCGCGCAATTCCGATACGCTGCCGCTGGCCACCTGAAAAGCTGTGCGGATAGCGGCTCAGATAGTGCTTGTCGAGCCCGATCGCCTGCATCAGCGCCTTGACTTTCTCCTTGCGCTCGTCGCTGTCGCCACGCCCATGGATTTCCAAGGGTTCGCTGAGGATGTTGCGGATGGTCATGCGCGGAGAAAGCGAAGAGACCGGATCCTGGAACACCATCTGAATCTTCGTGCGCAGATCCATCAATTCGTCGCCCTTGACGGCAAGCACATCGATCTTGCCGCTGCCGTCGTCGAAGCTGACAGAACCGCTATCGGCAGTGACACCCCGCATCAGTATCTTGCTGACGGTGGTCTTGCCGCAGCCGCTTTCCCCGACCAGGCCAAGACATTCGCCGCGGCGAATATCGAAACTGACATCATCGACCGCACGGAACTTTGTGCCATCGCGCCGCCCAAACAGTCCGCCGGCCTTCGACGTGTAGGTCTTGGTCAGATTGCGCACACTGAGCAGGACATCGGGCGCGGCGCCCGCAGCCGGCACGCCGCTGCCGATAAGCTTCTTCTTGCCGGAAAAGGTGCCGAGATTGACCGGAACGTCCCGCAGGGACTTCAATCGCTCTCCCGGCTTCATATCGAAATGCGGCACCGCCGACATCAGCGCCTTCAGATAGCGATGCTGCGGCTGGCGAAAGATCGTCTCGACCGGGCCTGCTTCCATGATCTCGCCGTGATAGATGACCACGACTTCGTCGGCCATATTCGCGACAACACCGAGATCATGGGTGATCAGCAGCATCGCCATGTTGAACGTCTGCTGGAGATTGCGCAGCAGGCCGAGGATCTGCGCCTGAATGGTGACATCCAACGCGGTCGTCGGCTCGTCGGCAATCAGGAGCGCCGGGTTGCAGATCAGCGCCATGGCGATCATTGCACGCTGGCGCATGCCCCCGGAAAGCTCGAAAGGATACATGTCGAAAGTTCGAACCGGGTCCTGAAAGCCGACGAGATGCAGCATCTCTTCCGTCTTTTCACGCTGCTCGGCTCTGCTGGTACCTGCGCTATGAATGCGCAGCGCTTCGCTGATCTGGTTGCCGACCGTATGCAACGGCGACAGCGAGGTCATCGGCTCCTGGAAGATCTTTGCCATGCGTGCGCCGCGCAGCGCGCGGATAGCGACCCCGTCACGCGGCAGCTGGAGAATATCGGTGGTCTTGCCGTCGAGCGGATCGGTGAAGAGAATCCGTCCGGTCGCCTTCGCCGCCGCCGGAAGAATGCCCATGATCGACTGGCTGATGATCGATTTGCCGGAGCCGGATTCGCCGACGAGCGCCGTAACCTTGCCTGGAAGCACTCTCAAGCCGGCATTTTTGACGACGCGCAGACTATCCCCGTAGAGGGAAAACGAGACGTCTAGGTTCTCGATACGCAGTAGATCAGTCCCTGACGCCATACATATTACTTCCCGCTCACATGACCTTTGTGGCCTTATGCGGCACACTAACGTAGGCCATAACGGGTGTCTAGCTGGTCAAAGCAATGCGGAGACTGTAAAAAAACTGTCGCCTTTCCAGTGATATATCGGCTTATGCTGAAGCGTAAGGCATGTGCCGTCACGGAGCGAGGTTTTCGACTTGAAGACGGCCCTCGAACTTCTTGGCATCCCTGTGCAAGAGAATAACCTGTTCGGCCTCGGAGAGGCCGTCGGCCGCCGTCTCCTGAAAGATCTCCAGCGCGCTGCTGGCTGCTGCCGCGGCCTTCGGAGAGACGACTGTGAAGCGCTGGCGCACGCCGCGAAGCTTTTCTTCTCCCAGCGTCCCCCATTCGCAATCGGTGTAACTTGAGAAAGCCTGGCTCGCGACGACCTCCGTCGAATATTTCTTGGTCAGCGACTGCAGCCTCTCGACCTCGTTGACCGCCGCGCCAAAGGCCGAAAAGGTCAGCCGGTCCTTCAATCCGACATTGCCGAACATGACGTTGCCGACATGCAGGCCGATCCCGTAGCGCACCTCGCTCAGATTACGCGACTGGCGATCGCTGTTGAGCGCGGCAACGCGGCGCTGCGCCTCGAAAACAGCCGACAGCGCGGCTTCGCACGCGACCTTGGACGGGTCCTTGTGCCGGCCGCACGGATAGACCGCCAGAAAACCGTCGCCGAGAAAGCTCAAGATCTCGCCGCCATTGCGATTGAAAGGCGCAGCAATCGCATCGAAGAATTCGTTCAGCGTATCGATATAGGCTTGTCGCCCTTCCTTTTCGGCAAAAACTGTGGATTGCCGCATGTCGCCCATGACGAGCGCTGCTCGGATCGTCTCTCCATCGCCGCGGCGGATTTGGCCGTTCAGCACGCGCTTCCCGGCATCGCCGCCGAGATAGGTGGTCAGCATATTGTTGGCGAGCTTGCCGAGAACCGCCATCTTGGCGGCCATGGCGAGATGGTTCTGCATGCGCATCAACGCGCCGATCATATCCTCGCTGAAACCACCGATGTTGTCGGTGGACCAGGAGCCCATCATGCCCTGCATCGAACCGGCCCCGAATGTCTGCACGAAGGCCATGTAGTCGGTCACCTTCTCCTTGCGCAGGTCCTCGAAGATCGGAAACTCGACCGCGCCGTCACTGTCGATCCGGCGACGCAGGTGCTGAAGATTGTTGGAGAGAAGATAATAATAGGGGCTGCGCATGAAGCGTTCCGGCTGTTCGTTCCCGTGCCGGTAGCCCTCGATCGTCAGACCGCCACCCCGACGCCAAGTAAAACCGAGCGCGTCATAGAGCGGATGAAGCATGGAGAAGGTGAGATGCACGCGCTTGAGCGGCATCCCGGTGGCGGCCATGCGTTCGCAGAAACCGCGAACGACGGTTTCCAGGTTCTCGCCCGTTAGGGCGGCCTGCGTCAGCCATTCCGCAACTTTATCGATAAGAATATCAGAGACACCCGAATTGATTGCCATTATTCCCGCGGCCTATTCTGCAATGCTGGATGCCTCCACCCGCCTATGGCGTACCGTCGATTTCGCCAGCATCCATATCCGGGACTGCCAGCCCATCGTCAAAGACTGAAAGAAGCATCATGCGATGGCACCGACACGTTCCATTGCCACCTTGGATCGTGCAGGCACCCGAAATATCGACTGTATTTCCTCACACCCCGCACGTGAAATGCGGCAAAAGGACAGCCGCCGCAACCAACGACTCTCGTTTTGTTCTCATTGAGATAAGGCGCATATTCAACTGACACAATGGGCAAAAAGCAAATGGATCGATAAAATTGCGACTGCAGCCCTGCGCGTTGCAGATGAAATTATTCGCCCGCGGCAAGCGCGGGCGGCCGCTTTCCCCGCAACGCCATGGCTGCCATCGCATACCCCCCGCTCGCCCCATCGATGAAGTGCATATGGTCGCGCATGAGAGGCGTCGGAACGAAACAGGTCATCAGCGCACTGTCCTGCCGATGCAGACCGAAGCGACACACGCCTTCTGCCTCTGCCTGGCGTAAGCGTGCCTCGATACGTTCGAGATGTTCGGCATCGACATCGATGGTCATTTTCAGACCGTCATCGAACTTGCGGAAATCGGAATTCGCAGCGAGATCGCGCCGATAGGCCTTAGCATCGAAGAATGCTGCCCTCACGCGGAACTTGTCGAGGCTCCAGAGCAGGATGACCTGGGCGTCGATAAGAAGCTTGCGCCACCAACGGTTGGCCGGAGCGGCAAGAGCCCGGGCTTCGATATCGACACCATCGAACTTCAATGCTGGCGTCGGGCCTTCCACCGGTACGGGGTGGCTGTCGCGGCTCTGCTCTGCAGAGATGGCGATGATATCGGCGACCAATTGCTGAAACTGCGGACCGTTTCCAGCCTCGCCGGGGATGGCGATGATGGAGATGATCTCGCCATTTTGCGCCTTTATCGGATTCCAGCGGCAGGAAAGCCCTGTTAGATCGGGCTCCGCCTTTTCCGGCGGCGCTTCGACGATGAAGCGTCCTTCCTTCATCTGCCGTTCTGCCCAGCTCGTGCCGCCGCCCGAAAACATGGCGTAGGAAACATGGTCGTTTGGGTTAAAACGCGCGACCTGCACGTCGAACCCCTCGTCGCGGATGGCGGTCATCGGCACCAAGGCGGTGCGGAGATCGAGCTGCAGCTCTTCCATCACCCAGCCCCGCACCGCTGAAAGCGCCTGCCGCGCCCGCTCCTCGCCGGAGGGCGGGACTGCCACCAATGCGCCATCCCCGCCGAAGGCGAAGGGATAATCACCTCGATCCAAAGCGTTCAGCACGGCGGAAATCACGCTGGCGCCGGCCATGTTGACCGACTTGTAATGACCCGCGGCAATCGCCTTTGTCGAGCTGACGATGTCGGCGATCGCAATCAACCAGTCACCCGGCAGGGGCTGGTAGTTGGCGCTGTCGGTCACTCCCTCGAAACGAGTGAAGCCCGAAAGCTTGTGGAAGAAATCATCGTTGGACGGCTCGGCCATGATATCCTCCTTTGGTGCGCGCCGCGACAATCTATCCCTACAGCAAATGCCTCGAAAAGCCAGCGGGTGGTCGACGCCAGGATGCCCGCCGTGCTAGGCCCACGGCGGGAGAGGCATAGAACGCCAAGGATATTTCAAATACGATGAGCCGCCTGGATAGTTTCATTCGCCGCCTCAGCGCGCAACGCGACATTCTCAATGCCGTTGCCGATGAGGTGAGGACGCTCCACGGCCCGGTGCTGGAGCTTGGCCTCGGCAACGGCCGCACATTCGATCATCTGCGCGAACTCTTCCCCGATCATCGCATCGTCGCATTCGACCGGACGGTCAATGCCTATGGTCCTTCCATGCCGTCGGCCGAAAACCTTGTTCTCGGTGAGATCAAGGACACGGCGAGAACTTTCATTGGCGCCAACGCCTCGCTCGCCCATGCCGATATCGGCACCGGCTATGAAGACAAGGATGCGATAACATTGACCTGGCTGCCGGAAATCATGGCTGGCGTGCTGGCACCGGGCGGGCTTGCGATCAGCGGCCTCCCCCTCGACCATCCGGATCTCGCTGTGCTGCCGCTGCCCTCGAGCGTCAAGGACGGGCGCTATTTCATCTATCGGCGCAGATAGGTTCAGCGCAGGAAAAGAACATCGAACTGTTCGCCCGCCACCGGCAGTTCGACCACCTTCATGATCCGCTCGCCGCTTTCGAAGAAAGCGAGACATTCGCTATAGTGCCGGGCAAGATCGGTGATGAAGTCTTTGGTCTGATCCTTGCCGTAGAAGGCCGGGGTGAATTCCATATAAAGCGGCACTTTTCGAGCCATCAATGCGCCCATCGAACGGCAGGCAACCGGCTCGTACCCCTCGATGTCCATCCAGATCAGTCCGATATCGGCGGGATCGACGCCTGCCTGCAGGAGAATATCGCCAACCGGACGGACGGGGACCGAGATCTTCTCGTCGGTCGGGCTTTGCCGCAGCACGCTGCTTTTGCCATGGTTCTTGTGATTGAGATAGAAATCGAGCTGCCCCTCGCGATCGCCGGCGGCACAATTGACCGCACTCACCATTTCCTGCAGGCCATTATCGGCAATATTGACTGCCAGCAGGCGAAAATTGCGCGGGTCCGGCTCGACGCTGACTATGCGGTCATAGGCACCGCTGAGGGCAAAATAGCAGGTCTGCGTGCCGATATTGCCGCCAAGTTCCAGGAGCGCCGATCCCTTGCGCAACAGGCCGTGCTCGCGCAGGACGCTCAGCAGGCGATCGACATGGTCGCGCTCGAAATGCCCTTTGCGAAAAACCTTGCGGCCGATGTAGTCGGCCGGCGAGAAACTGAGGACGTGATCGCCGCAATCGACGGTCATCGCCTTCACGCGGGGACCTATGGCACTGATAAGAATATCCCGGCCGAGCCTGGTGTCGAACAGGCGCGTGGCGATCGCGTCCCGCTTGCGGCGAAAAGCTCGCTTCCAGTATTTTCTTGTGAGAATCTTGGCGTCAAACATGAGCGCCATCTCTACACCGGCGCCATTCCGTTGCAAACGGACAAGGGCGACGCCGCCGCCACTCTCCGAAAATCAGGCAAAATGGGCGCTCGCCTCTTTCGAAACGATATAGACCCGCAAGGGCTCACCCCGGCCTCTGACAGCAATCTCGCGGCTTTCGGTGTCGGCGATATCGGTTTCCGAAAGCTGCGCCACCGGCTCCGAAAAGACCAACGCGGCGTTGAATTCCTTGGCGACGCTTTCCAGACGGCTGGCAACATTGACGGTATCGCCAATTGCCGTCACGTTCTTGACGCTGCCATAGCCCATCGATCCCACGACGGCGAGGCCGGTGTGGATGCCGATGGCGATTTCGAGCGGGGCAGCCAAGTCATCAGCCAGCTCGGCACTGAGCTTGTCGATCTCGCGGATGATTGCGGCGGCCGCCTTCAGGGCCTGACGATTGGCCTCCTTCGGGGTTGCGCGAAGGCCGAAGAGCGCCATGGCGCCATCGCCGATGAACTTATCCATCCGGCCACCATTTTCTTCGATGATGCGGCCAACGATGGCGAAATAGCGGTTGAGCAGGAAAACGATGTCGAAGGGTAGCCGCGATTCCGTTAGCGAGGTGAAATGGCGTAGATCGCAGAAGAAGACGACGATCTCGCGCTCGCGGCCGGGACTTGCGGCCTGCGTGTAGACCGGGATCGTCGACTCGGCCATCGGCGTCAGCAGCGGCACCACGCTGACATTGCCGGTCGGACGCAGCTGGCAGGCAAGCCTGACATCCGGTGTGGCGCCGATACGGTTCAAGGTCTTCTGCTCCAACGGCTCGGGCGGCGGCAGGTTTTCCGCCCCCTCGACGATCTGCACGCGGCAGGTGGAGCATTGCCCCTTGCCTCCACAGACCGAATAATGCGGGATGCCGCCGAGACGGCTTGCCTCAAGCACGGTAAAGCCGCGCGGTGCATGCACGACTTCCCCGCCTGCGTAACGAACGGCGACCTGATATTGCCGTTCTCGCAGTCTGCGATGCGCTCGGAAGGCAAAAAGAACGGCGATCGACAGACTGAAGGCGCCATAGAATCCGGCGCGGTAAGGCCACAAGTCTTCCGCCATCCTACCGCCGGGCGCCGAGCCTGTTTCGCCAAAGCTTCGTACGTCGCTGTAATAGCCGCCTGGATAGCCGCGCTCATCCTCCTGGGCGACCTCATGCGCCACCGTCTTGCCCATTGCGGCAAAGCCGAGCAAAGCGAGAATCGGCAGGACGATGGCAAGCGACAGCATGACGGGCGCGATCGTCATATACCAGGGGCGGTAGCGCAGCCAGAAATGAACGCCGATGCATCCGTGAAGCCAAACGATCAGGAGGACGAACGACTGGCGCATCCCATTGAACGGCGAAGTCACCCACAAGGTGCGCACGACCGCCTTATAGGTGTCGTGATAGCCGTAGACCTCATGAACGATGCGTGTCGCAACGATATGGTCGATCAGCAGGAGGGGCACCAGCAGACCGGTAACGATCTGAAAAGCCTCGCCGGCGGGCATGACGAGCGTCCTGCGCTTGTAGAGCATTCGCAGCACGAGCAGGATATGCAGGATCAGCGCCCCATAGAGCAGCACGGTTCCGAGCGGATTGCGCCAAACCACCATGAACCAATGTTGCGCATGTTCGGCCATGCCGAGTGAGATCAGGCCGAGGGAATGGTTGGCCAAATGCATGATGACGAAAGCAAAAACGATAAGACCCGAGCCGAGACGCAGCTTTCGCACAAGGCGATCGGTCATGATTGGCTTTCTTGCCTCTATGGTCATCAAACCCAATGTATATTGCCCGTTCACAACTGATCCGAAAACGGTTATCGCCTATTCATCTACAGCGCCGCGCGTCAAATATGACGCGCAAAGGTCGCTGTAGCACTTTTAACCTGCTGCATAATTTTATCCTCAAATCGATCCCGATTTAAGGAATTATGCAGTAGCCGCAACGCCGCATGCTGTCGAGGATGCGGCTTTTTGAAGCAGGGATCTTATTGTCACGCAACCGGTCGGAATTCGGGCAATCCTTTCACGATTCGGGTTCCTGCCATCACTTAATCGTCAACCGTGTGACGACATCATGAAAATCGCCTTTTACGCTCCCTTGAAGTCGCCTGCCCATCCGGTCCCATCCGGTGACCGGCTGATGGCGCGCCAGATCATCGCAGCATTGAAGATGGCGGGCCATCAGGTTGACGTCGCTTCCGAATTGCGCAGCTTTACGCCCACTCCGGACGCCGGCCCACGCGTGAAGATCGCCCGGCAGGCGAAAAGTGAGGAGGAGCAATTGCTGAAGCAGTGGCAGCATACGGCATCACCGGATCTATGGTTCACCTATCATCCCTATTACAAGACACCCGATCTCATCGGCCCGTTCGTCGCCGGGAGGCTTAATATCCCCTATGTCACGGCCGAGGCTTCCTACTCCCGCCGTCATGACGAGACCGGCTGGCACGAGAACCAGCGCCTGATTGCCGATGCGGTAAGGCTTGCCGCCGTCAATCTGTGCTTCACCGAGCGCGACCGGATCGGTTTGGCCGATGCAATTCCCGAGGGCCGTTACGAGCGCTTCCCGCCCTTCATCGACACCGCGCCCTTTGCACGCTCCTTCGCCGATCCGCGACGGCTGATTACGGTGGCGATGCTACGCAGGGGCGACAAGTTCGATAGCTACGTCATGCTGGCAAGTGCGCTCGATCTCATCCGCGATCAGGATTGGACCCTGACCGTCATCGGTGACGGGCCGATGCGCGGCGAGGTAACGTCGCTGTTCTCCGCATTTGGCGAAGACCGCATCATCTGGCGCGGAGAGCGTTCTACCGCAGAGATCGCGCAAGAGCTGGCGACAGCCGGTCTCTACGTCTGGCCAGGATGCAACGAAGCCTATGGCCTCGCCTATCTCGAGGCGCAGGCAGCGGGCCTGCCCGTCGTCGCGCAGGCAACGGCCGGTGTGCCGGAAGTGGTGATGGCGGGCATGACAGGACTTCTAACACAGGAAGGCGATATCGAGGCCTATGCCGGGGCTATCGCCGAGCTTTTGAACGACGCGAGCCGGCATCGGGCCATGGCAGACGCAGCCTATGACTTCGTGCATCAGGAGCGTTCACTGCCCGCCGCATCGAAGCGGCTGGAAACTATTCTTCGAAAATATCTGGGAGACACCTATTATGAGCGATAGAGCCGACTGGCAGCCCCTGCGCGACGAGCTGCAGCGATGGAGCGCGGCCGGGCGAAAGGCGAAGCTATGGTTCCGCGACGACGACGCCATCGAGCCGACCCCTCCCCTCGACCGGCTTCTATCGCTTGCCAATCGTTTCGACGTGCCTATCGCGCTTGCGATCATTCCGCAACCGACGGGCAAGGCACTCGCCGAACGGCTGGCGGGCGAAAGCCGCGTCACCGCCACCGTGCATGGCTGGACCCACCAGAACTATGCGCCTGACGATACCAAGAAGCAGGAACTCGGCCTGCACCGGCCGCAGGCGGTCGTGCTCGACGAGCTGCATCGCGGTTTCGATAAGCTCGAAGCTCTTTATGGCAAGCAGTTCGTACCGCTGCTGGTGCCGCCGTGGAACCGGATCGACGATGCGCTGCTGCCGCATCTCGCGCCCTTCGGCTATCGCGCCGTCTCCGTCTTCGGATTGGCAAAACAGGGCCCTATCGGCTTGATCAATACGCATATCGATATCATGAGATGGCACGGGGTGCGTGGCGGTTTATCACATGCCGAAGTGATCGGACGTCTCGTGGAAGAGCTCCGGATCCGCTTCGACGGTCACGACGAACCGATCGGGGTGATGACGCACCATCTCGTCCATGACGATCTCGCCTGGGATTTCGTCGAGACACTGTTCGAGGAAACGGCCGACCATGCCGCCATCGAATGGCGGCCAGTCGGCAACTTCGTATACTAAAGCGCATCGCGCTCAGCTAAGTTCCTGAGCAAGCCCGATGAGGAGCCCTTCAGGCCCGCGGATATAGCAGAGGCGATATGCGTTGCCATACTGGACGACTTCGCCGACGAGCTGCGCACCGCGCTTGCGGAGCCTTTCAAGCGTCTCGTCGATGTCGTCGACGGCGAACATAACCCGGAGGTAGCCCAAAGCGTTGACCGGTGCATTCCGGTGGTCCGCAACGACAGCCGGCGCGAGAAAGCGGGAAAGCTCGAGCCGGCTGTGCCCATCCGGTGTGCGCATCATGGCAATCTCGACGCGCTGATCGCCGAGCCCGGTGATACGCCCGGCCCACTCTCCCTCAATCGTCGCCTGCCCTTCGAGCTCAAGGCCAAGCTCGCCAAAGAAATCGATCGCGCCGGAGAGGTCTTCGACGACGATTCCGACATTGTCCATCCGTTTGACGGCCATGCTTGCAACCTCCCGAAAGTCGTTCCAGTCTACGGGGTGCTGCCCGGTCTAACAATGGGTGCTTGCGGCCAAACGTACGTCAGAGCTGCAGCGATTGTCCGTCAAAGGCGAAGAACGCTTCGGGGAAGCTCTTCTGCGCATCGTGCTGCATGTCATCCAGTTCTCGATCAGTTCGGCCAGGCGCATGATGGAACATGGCAAGCCGCTTGGCACCGGCCTTCTTGGCAAGCTTGATGCCCTCCTGCCATGTAGAATGGCCAAAACCGAGATATTTCTGCATCTCCGCTTCGAGATAGGTCGCATCGTAGATGGCAAGATCTGCATCCGCCATCAGTTCAAGCGCCGCCTCATCGAGTTTGCCTGCCACGTGCTCGGTGTCATAGACCATGGCGATCACCCGACCCGCCCATTCGATGCGATAGCCGATACAGCCGCCGGGATGGTTCAGCCTCGTCGTATGGATGACGATGCCCGGATGCGGCTTCAACGTATCGCCGGCGGCGAAATCGCGGAAATTCATCGTCGCACGACAGATGTCGGGTTCAACAGGAAACCATGGCGGCCGCATGAACTGGCCGATCAGCTGCCGCGTCGTCGTCTTGCCGGCCAGATGGCCCGACCAGAGATCGACGCTGACGCGCGGATCGTAGATCGCGTTGAAGAAAGGCAGCCCGATGATGTGGTCGTAGTGGGAGTGAGTGAAGAAGAGATCGATATCGTGGACCCCCTCCTTGGCAAGCGAACCGGCCGCTTCGCGCAAACCCGTTCCGGCGTCGAATAAGATATGCCTGCCCGCATGCCGTAATTCTATGCACGACGTATTACCGCCGTACCGCTCAAATTCCGGTCCCGATACAGGGATGCTTCCCCGCACGCCCCAAAATTTCAGCTCAAAACTATCGTTGTTCATGGAAGTTTTTACACCATTCCCCTTTCGGTCAAAAAAAGCACACTTTTGCTATCGTGCGAAGCCAGCAATTTCTAAAAGTCGTGCAGTGGTAAAAACTGGATCTCATCGGTCGGCCGACACAGATCGCTGAACGGATTGCCGCCAACGGATCGCACAGATCTAATATAGGTATGAAATGGCAGAATAGATAAGAGGCGGGAATTTGCGTGTGACGCCGGCGACCCAAATTATATTAGCGCTTAATGAAAAGCGAATCTTGGGTAGAGCCAAGAAGATTTGGGAGAAACTTGCGCGCCTTTATCTTACAGCGTCGCGGCCGACCGTGCGGCCTGTTCGTAATAGCCGGACAATGCCCTGAGATGCGAGGCGATATCGGAGAGGTCATCTTGCGAGAGACCCGATACTTTCGTCGCCTCGACAAGCAGCCGCTCGCGAATTTCGGTATAGCGCTTCAGCGCGTCCAGGCCCTTGTCGGTGACCCGGATAGTCTTTTCCTTGCCGGCCTTGCCGCTTTTGACAAGGCCTGCCGCCTCGAGCTTCTTGATGGCGTAATTGGCAACATGCGTGTCCTCGATGTCGAGGACGAGGCAGAGATCGGCAAGCGTTTTCGGCCGGTCGCGATGCCGCACGGAATGGATGATCAGGATCTCGATCGGCGAAAGGCCAGGTACGCCGGCCGCCGCCATGCAGCGCACCAGCCATCGATTGAAGGCATGCGAAAAGAGGATCGACCCATATTCCAGCTCCGACAGGGCCGGCGAGCTACCACCGGCCAGATGGGCCGACGATACGATCAATTCACGCCGTTCGCTATTTTCTTCGGACGTCACCTGAAACTCCTTCGAACCCGGATCAAGGCCCTGCAGACCAACAGGCCGAGTGGGCGATTGCCGCTCGGCTCCAACATTAGATTCCTATTCGTCCCGCTTCCCGTAGCCGCCGCCGGTGGGAGTGACGACGGTAAAGGCCTCGCCCGCTTCGAGCACGGTATGGGCCGAGCCGATCAGCTCTTCGATCCTGCCATCGTTGCGACGGACATAGTTGCGGCCGGTCTGGCCGGCTTCGCCGCCCTTGACGCCGAAGGGCGCTACGCGCCGATGTCCCGACAGGATCGCGAATTCCAGCTTTTCGCGCGTGCGGATGGTGCGCTGCGTACCGTTGCCGGCATTCCACTTACCGCGTCCGCCTGAATTCGGACGAATGTGGAAATCCTCCAGAACGACCGGGAACCGCGTCTCGAGGATTTCGGGATCCGTCAGGCGCGAATTGGTCATGTGCGTGTGGACGGCATCGGCGCCGTTGAAGCCCGGTCCTGCCGGTGCGCCGGAGCAGATCGTCTCGTAATATTGATAGGCATCGTTGCCGAAGGTCAGGTTGTTCATCGTTCCTTGGGCTGCAGCGAGCGCCTCGACCGCGCCGAACAGGCAGTTGGTCACGGCCTGGCTGACTTCGACATTGCCGGCAACGACGGCGGCCGGATATTCCGGCGTCAGCATCGTACCTTCGGGGATGATGATGCGGATCGGCCTCAGGCATCCGGCATTCATCGGAATATCGGCCTCGACAAGCACACGGAAGACATAGAGCACGGCCGCCCGCGTCACCGGCTGTGGCGCGTTGAAATTATCCGGGCGTTGCGCCGAGGTGCCGGTGAAATCGACCGTTGCCTCGCGCTTGTCCTTGTCGATCGAAATCTTGACGACGATCTTGCAGCCCTGATCCATCTCATAGCTGAATTCGCCATCCGACAGACGGTCGAGGACGCGGCGCACGCTTTCGGCGGCGTTGTCCTGAACGTGACCCATATAGGCGTCGACGACATCTTCGCCGAAGTGAAAAATCATCTTCTTCAGCTCGGCGACACCCTTTTCATTGGCGGCAACCTGGGCCTTGAGATCGTTGATGTTCTGCGCCAGCGTGCGCACCGGATAACGCGCACCTGTCAGCAGTTTGGTAAGTTCTGCCTCACAGAATCGGCCGCGATCGAGCAGCTTAAAATTGTCGATATAGACGCCTTCTTCCTCGATATGGGTGGCAAGCGGCGACATCGATCCCGGCGAAATGCCGCCGATATCGGCATGGTGGCCGCGGCTAGCGACCCAGAAACGTATCTTCTCACCGGCATCATCGAAGACTGGGGTGCAAACCGTCAAGTCGGGCAGATGCGTGCCCCCATTATACGGCGCGTTGATGAGGAAGACGTCGCCCGGATGAATGACGGCGTTCTCGCGGATCGCGGTTGCGACGGATGCATCCATCGAGCCCAGATGAACCGGCATATGCGGCGCGTTGGCGACCAGATTGCCTTCGGCATCGAAGACGGCGCAGGAGAAATCCAGCCGCTCCTTTATGTTGACCGAATAGGCCGTGTTCTGCAGCGTCATGCCCATCTGCTCGGCGATCGACATGAAGAGATTGTTGAAGATCTCCAGCATGACGGGATCGGCCTTGGTGCCGATGGCACTGCGCTCCGGCAGCGCCTTGATGCGCGTGAGGACGATATGATCCCTTGCGGTCAGTTGCGCCTGCCAGCCGTCTTCGATGACGATCGTCTGGTTCGGTTCGATGACGATGGCCGGGCCGGTCACGGTCTGGCCGGGCTTGATCGCCTGGCGCAGAACGACGGCCGCATCGTGACTTTCACCGTTCGAATAGAAGGCGGTGCGCCTTGCCGCCTCAGCTTCACCTTCGGCTATCGTCTCCAGCTCGACTGCGATATCGGCGGCAGCACCGCCGATCGTTTCGATCTCGACGGCTTCCACCACTAAAGGCTTATCCTCGGCAACGAAGCCGAAGCGGCGCTTGTGCAGCGTCTCGAACTGACTGCGCAGCCGCGCGGGAGCGTCAATCTTAGGAAAGGTCGTCTCGACCGCCAGCAGCGTATCGGTGCCGGCGTAGCGGATATGTGCGCGCTGGACAGTCTTGATCTTGGCCGTTGCGACGCCTTGGGCTTCCAACTCGGGCACGCATTCGCCGCGCAGTTCGCTGCCAAGCGCTGCGATAGCTGCTGGTGCAGCGTCATCGAGGGAAACACCGAGCGCCTTCTGGCGCGTTGCGCGGATATCGGCAAGCCCCATGCCATAGGCGGAGAGAAGACCGGACATCGGATGCAGAAGGATGCTCTTCATCCCAAGCGCATCTGCGACCAGGCAGGCATGTTGCCCGCCGGCACCGCCGAAGCAGTTGAGCGCATAGCGCGTCACGTCATAGCCGCGCTGCACCGAGATTTTCTTGATCGCCTCGACCATGTTGGCAACCGCGATGCGGATGAAACCGTCGGCGACATCTTCCGGGCTGCGACCATCGCCGATCTCAGCTGCGAGTGCTGCGAACTTGGCGCGCACCGTCTCGACATCGAGCGGCTGATCCTGGTTCGGTCCGAAGATGGAGGGGAAGAATTCCGGCAGCAGCTTACCGGCCATGACATTGGCGTCGGTGACGGCCAGCGGGCCGCCGTTGCGGTAGCAGGCAGGCCCAGGAAAGGCGCCGGCCGAATCCGGGCCGACACGGAAACGATCGCCATCGAAATGCAGGATCGAGCCGCCGCCGGCCGCAACGGTATGGATCAACATCATCGGCGCACGGACGCGGACACCCGCCACTTCCGTTTCAAAGGCGCGCTCATATTCACCATCGAAATGCGCCACATCCGTCGAGGTGCCGCCCATGTCGAAGCCGATGACATTGGCAAAGCCCGCCTGTTCGCCGGTCTTGGCAAGGCCGACCACGCCACCGGCCGGACCTGAAAGGATCGCATCCTTGCCCTGGAACATGTCTGCGGCCGTCAATCCGCCCGACGACATCATGAACATGACGCGCGCGCCGGTGCGCTCGACATCAAGCTCATCGCAGACCTGACGGATATAGCGACCGAGCACCGGCGAGAGATAGGCGTCGATGACAGCCGTATCGCCGCGGCCGACGAGCTTGATCAGCGGTGAGACCTCATGGCTTACTGAGACCTGTTCGAAGCCGATCGATCGTGCGATCCGGGCGACTGCCGCCTCATGCGCCGGAAATTTATAGGCATGCATGAAAACAATGGCGACGGAGCGATAACCCCTAGCAAGAAGGTCGCGCAGCGCAGCTTCTGCAGCCTTTTCATCCAGAGCCAGTTCGACGGTGCCGTCGGCAAGCACGCGCTCCTCGATCTCGACAACATCTTCGTAAAGCGCTTCCGGCTTGACGATCTCGGTCGCGAAGATCTTCTTGCGCTCCTGGTAGCCGATGCGCAGCGCGTCGCGGAAACCCTTCGTCGTCACCAGCGCAAGGCGCTCACCCTTGCGCTCGAGCAGCGCATTGGTGGCGACCGTCGTGCCCATGCGGACCTCGCCGATCGCACCTTCAGGAACCGGCTCGCTCTTGCCGAGACCGAGATGCAGGCGGATGCCGTGGACGGCTGCGTCGCGATAGGCCTCGGGATTTTCCGAGAGGACCTTGCGGGCGTGGAGAGCGCCGGACGGATCACGCCCGACGACATCGGTAAAGGTACCGCCGCGATCGATCCAGAAATCCCAACGATCCGAAATCTTATCCGACAAATCCGCCTCCAGCAGCATTACACCAACAACGATGACAATATATCGATAAATCGTCAACGTTTTGTCGTCAACATGAATCGATGCTCATCGCCGTTAACAATTTTTGCCATCATAACGCTTGCAGCGAACCCGACCTAATCCTCGAAGCGGCTCGTTCCCTCGCGATCGTAATCATATCGCCTTGCTAGCGGAAACGGCGGCAGCCAGGATTCGCGGCGGACGGTCCAGAGTTCGTAGGTCGGCCTTAGCTGATCAGGGGCATCGAGAGACCCGAGATTCACTTCGATTTCGTCCGCGCTTCGCGAGAAAACGGACGAGCCGCAGTGAGGGCAGAAAAAGCGGCCGGCATAGTCGCGTGTTTCACCTTCGATCGTCACCGCATCCTCGGGAAAGATCGCGGAGGCATGGAAAAGCGCGCCGTGATGCTTGCGGCAGTCGAGACAATGGCAAATGCCGACCCGATAGGGGCGCCCCGAGGCCACGATCCGCACCTTGCCGCACAGGCAGCCGCCGGTAAATCGATCCATCTTGCACCTCCTCAAAAACAGGCAGGCGGACTGTCTACGATAAAAGGAACAGTCGCCGCGACCGTAGGCGGCTAGAAGCATAGGGTTTCATTATAAGGCCGCGCTCGATTCGAGCGCAGCCGGAGTGGATGCGCTAATGTAGTCCACCGACGCCGAGCAGACGCTCGACCGCACCATGATCCGCAGCTAGCGCCTCGGGCGTCCCCTTCCAGGCAAGCCGACCGCGCTCCAGAATGATAACATCGCTGGCAAAATCGAGCGCGCTCTGGATGCGCTGCTCGACGAGTAGGATCGTCATGTCGCCCGACTTGGCGAGCTTGGCGAAGGCCGTCATCAACTCCTCGCAGATGACGGGCGCAAGCCCCTCCAGCGGCTCATCCAGCAGCAGGACGGAGGGGCGGCCGAGGATGGTGCGGGCCGTCGACAGCATCTGTTGCTCGCCGCCGGAAAGCTGACCGCCTAAATTTTTGCGGCGTTCCTTCAGGCGCGGGAACATATCGTAGGCTTCCTGCAGGGCGGTCTTCGGCCGGCCCTTGAGCCCGACGGAGAGATTTTCCTCCACCGTCAGCGTCGGAAAAACGTCGCGCGTCTGCGGCACGTAGCCGAGGCCCTGATGGGCGCGGCGGGCGCTCGGCAGGCTGGCGATGTCGGCCGAACCTAGCCGGATGCGGCCATCATAGCGCCGGGTCTGCCCGGCGAGCGTGGCAAGCAGCGTGCTCTTGCCCATGCCGTTGCGGCCGAGCACGGCAAGCCGGCCGCCGGCCGGCACGGAAAAGGAAACCCCTTCCAGCACCCGCGTCGGACCATAGCCGGCCGACAAGTTTTCGACTTCAAGCGGCGTGGCCGGCATTGGCGTAGCTCCCAAGATAGGCTTCGCGCACCCGCGCGTCCTGCGTCACGTCTTTCGGCGAACCATCGAATATGATCGTGCCGGCGGCGAGCACGACCACGCGCTTGGCAAAACGGAAAACGAGGTCCATGTCATGCTCGATCATCAGCACGGCAAGATCAGCGGGGAGATCGGCCAGCGCCTGTTCGATGCGGCCCGTATCGCTTTGCGGCACGCCGGCGGCAGGCTCGTCGAGCAGAAGCACCTTCGGCTTCAGGGCCATGGCAACGGCAATTTCCAGGAGCCGCTGTTGGCCGTAAGCAATCTCACTGACCTTGCGATGCGCGAGGGATGCGAGACCAAGCGTGCCGAGCAGCTCCTCCGTCTCGGCCATGACATCGCGCATCGCGAGGAAATTGCCGAACATGCGACTGGAGCGACCCGTTCGCTGCAGCACGGCCATGCCGACATGCTCGGCCGGCGTCATATCCTGAAACAGCCGCGTCACCTGGAACGAGCGTACGAGGCCGCGCCTGACACGGCCGATGGCATCGACCTTGTTGACGCTCTGACCGCCGATGCGGACCTCGCCGGAATCCGCTTGCAGATTGCCCGTGACGAGATTGACGAAACTGGTCTTGCCCGCGCCGTTCGGGCCGATGAGAGCCACACGATCTCCCGGCGCCATCGACAGGCTGACATTGTTCGTCACCGTCAGGCCGCCGAACGCCTTCTTCAGATTGCTAACCTCGAAAATCGCACTCATGCCCGCGCCTCCCGGCGACGGGCAACATAGGCGGCGGCCGTACCGTAGATACCCTTCGGCGCGAAGAGAACGACGAGGATCAACAGCGCACCGACAATCGTCAGCCAGTGGAAGGGATTGGCGGCAGAGACGTAATCCTCGAACAGCATGAAGATCAGCGTGCCGACGAGCGCACCGAACAGCGAACCTGTCCCGCCGAGCACGAGCATGACGAGCGCCTCGGCCGATTGTGTGAAAGAAAGGCTGTCGAGGCCGACGACCTGCGTCGAGATAGCAGTCAGGGCGCCACCGATGCCGGCAACGGCACCGGAAATGACATACATCTTGGTGAGAGCCACCTTGGGCGAGGCTCCCATGGCGCGGATGCGCAAGGGATCCTGGCGGATACCGCGGCAGAGCATGCCGAAGGGCGAACGAACGAGAAAGCGCAAAAGCACGAGCACGATCAGAAGCAGTGCCACGCCGTAGAGGTAGGCCGTGTGCCCATAGAGATCGAACTCGAAAACACCAAACAAAGGATCGGCTGAAATGCCCGACAGGCCGTCGCTTCCGCCTGTCCAGCTCGATGCCTTGTTGGCGAATTCGTGGAAGAGATAAATCAGCGCGATCGATAGCACGAGCTGCGGCAGGCCATGAGCTCTCAAAATGACGATGGAGCAAATCAACCCGGCAACCGCGCCGCCGGCGATGCCGGCAAGCGTCATCAGCAGCGGGTCGTTGATGCCGTAATGGGCGGATGCGATGCCGGCAGCGTAGGCGCCGGCACCGAACAGCGCTGCATGGCCGAGGGTCGCCACGCCGCAATAGCCGGTGACAAGATCGAGCGACAGCACGAGAAGCGCGATCGCGATCAGCCGCGTGAGAAGAGCGAGGTTGTCCGGAAACAACAGGTAGCCGGCGGCAGCCAACAGGACGATGACCGCTACCGCGATCAGATCCTGCCCGAATGTACGATGTCTGGTCACGATCGGTGCGGCCTCTCTTTCAAGGGTCAAAGCCATGTTACTTCATTCTCCCTGCAAAGCCGCGCGGGAAGACGCAGATGATGGCGATGACGGCCAGATAGAAGAAGAATTCCCCGTATTCCGGCATGAGATAGCGGCCTGTTGTGTCGATGCAGCCAAGGATGAGACAGGCAAGCAGCGCGCCGGAAATCGAGCCCGCGCCGCCGACGGAGACGACAACCAAGAAGGTCACCATGTAGCGCAGAGCATAGTAGGGTTCGACCGGCAGCAGTTCGGCACCCACCACGCCGCCGAAGGCGGCAAGCCCAACGGCAACGGCGAAACTGACGGCGTAGACCACTTCCGTTCTGACACCGAGAGCCGCCGCCATTGCGGCGTTATCGACGGAAGCGCGCAACTTCACGCCGAAGGAGGTCTTCTCGATCGTGTACCACAATGCCAAAGCAACGATGAGGCCGCAGACGATCGCGAAGATGCGATGGGTGCCAATGGTACGGAAGCCAAGGTCGACGGAGCCTTGCAGGCTGCCTGGCAAGGGAATGGTCTTCAAGGTCGGACCGAAGACGTAGTTGGCGATACCGATGATGCAGAAGGTGATGCCGATCGTCATCAGAACCTGCGTCAACTCAGGCGCACCATAGATGCGCCGATAAAGCAGCCGTTCGATCGGGATGGAAATGATGACCGTGCCGACCACGGCCAGCAATACGGCGGCGGCATAGCCAAGACCAAGATCATGTGCGGCATAAGAGGCGATATAGCCGCCGATCATGGCAAAGGCGCCATGGGCCAGATTGACGACGCGCATCAACCCCATAGTGACGGAAAGCCCGATGGAAATGACGAACAGCACCATGCCGTAAGCGAGGGCATCGACTGCTATGCTGAGCACGGTTTGCATTGAAATTGCTGGTCCGGTTGTTGTTGCGCGGCCGCTGTCGTCACATCCCTTACCGGAGGCTTCCGATCAAGGATGGAGCTTCAGGAGCGCTTACTTCGCGGCAGCAAGGCCTGGATCGCCCTGCTTCTCGAAGGTCTGGATTTCCTTGTTGTAGTATTTGCCGTCATCGCCCTTGGCGACTTCACGCAGATAGATGTTCTGCGTGATGTGCCGGCTTTCCGCATCGATGGTCACCGGGCCGCGCGGGCTAACCCAGGACAGACCCTTTACGGCGTCGACGGCCTTTTGCGCATCCTGCTTGCCGCCGGTCGCCTCGATCATCTTGTAGATGACATGCATGCCGTCGAAAGCACCGACGGCCGGGAAGGTCAGCTCGGCCGGATTGCCGATCGCCTTGCCGGCGGCTGCGACGAAAGCCTTGTTTTCGGGCGAGTCATGCGAGATCGCATAGTGGAAGGTCGTCTGCATGCCGAGTGCGGCGTCGCCAAGTGCCGGTAGATCGGATTCCTGCGTGAGGTCGCCGGGTGCAAAAAGCTTGATGCCGGCGGATTTCAGGCCGTTTTCGTTATAGGCCTTGACGAAGCCGAGCGTCGTCGGGCCTGACGGCAGGAAAGCGAAGACGCCTTGGGCGCCGGAATCCTTGATGCGCTGCATGATGGGGCTGAAGTCGTTTGTCGACAGCGGCATGCGGATCGCCTGGACCACTTCGCCGCCCTGCTTCTCGAAACCGGCCTTGAAGGCATTTTCAGCATCGACACCCGGACCGTAATCGCTGACGACGGAGATGACCTTCTTGACGCCGGCATCATAGGCAACCTTGGCGATCGGCGTCGAGGTTTGCCAGGTGGTGAAGGAGGTCCGCACGACGAGCGGGCTCTTGGTGACGATGGCCGAAGTCGCGGCGTTGAAGATCACCATCGGCACATTGGCTTGCTTGAGGATCGGCGTCACGGCCATCGCATCCGGGGTAAAGTAGAAGCCGGCGAGATACTGGACCTTCTCCTTGACGACGAGTTCCTGGGCCAGCGCCTTCGACTGGGCGGGATCGGCCTGAGGCACGTCGCGGTAGATCACTTCCACCTCGTCATTGCCAACCTTTTTGCCGTTGATTGCCATATAGGCATCGATACCAGCCTTGAAATTCTTGCCCTGTAGTGCAAACGGCCCCGAGAAAGGTCCGATGACGCCGACCTTGATGGTATCGGCATAGGCAGTGCCGCCAAGGGCAGCGGCCGCGATGGCGGCCAAGATAAACCGTTTCATTCTTTCTCCTCCCGGCAGCCCGGATTCCGAGCCGCATCCAATCTTCAAACCTCGACCATCGCCAATTTCTCATACGAAATGGTGATGTAAAATGAAATAAATGCTTCGATCCATAATTCAAAGGTTATGATTCTAACCCAAGTCTCGTTCAGGATGCCGTCCCCAAGCGTTTGATCATCCCGAGCAGTTGCAGCGCCTGACGTAGCGACGTAGCCGTTGCCACCACCATCTGCGGCAACAGAAGCCACTCCAGCGTCCAGGCAGTCCCCGAACGCTCCTGCTCGTGAACGAGCGCCTGATGGATACCGGACAGTTGCACGGCATTGAATCGCGCCAGCGTCACCAGCGTCTCCGCCGCCACCGGATTCTGCTTGTGCGGCATAGCGGAGGAGCCGCCGCCGCCGGCAAGCTCGATCTCATCTCCGGCCTGCGCCAGAAGTGCGACGTCCTGACCGATCTTGCCGAGGCTGCCGGAGATCATCGACAACATCCCCGCCAGTTCGGCGATCCGTCCGCGCTGGCTCTGCCATTGCGGCTCATCCGTCAGACCGAGCGCCTGCGCCAGGGAAGCCCGGACATCATCCGCCTTGGACCCAAACTTTTCCAGCGTTCCCGCCGCGCCGCCGAACTGCAGCGCGAAGGTCTCCAGCGTCAGCCGGTCCCGATATTGATCGAGAGGATGGCGCCAGGCGCGCAGCCGGTCGGACACAGTGATCGGGATTGCGGCCTGCATGCGGGTACGGCCCATGAGCCTGTTCGAACCGAACTGATCGTCGAGCTTTTGAAGCCCTGCCGAGACGGCAAAAAGACGACCGCTCAACAGGAAGACGATCGCCTTCAGCCGCAGCATCAGGCTGGTGTCGATGACGTCCTGGCTGGTTGCGCCGAAATGGACATGTTTGCCTGCATCCTCGCCGACCGCCTCACGCAACTGCCTGATAAGCTCAGGAACGACGACGCCATCCGATGCCGTTGCCGTCTTCAGGCTTGGCAGGTCAGGCTCGAAATCCGTGCAGACCTCCGCGATCCGCCCAGCCGCCGCTTGCGGGATCAGCCCATGCTGCGCCTCGACCTGCGCAAGCGCAGCTTCGAAAGATAGCATGGCGCGGATATCGGCCTTGGCCGAGAAATAGGCCGCAATCTCCTCGTCGCCGAGGAGGCCGGACAGGAATGGATGATCGAAGGGAGAAACGCTCATGGCCTATATATCGAGGAAAACCGTTTCCTTGTCGCCCTGCAAATGGATATCGAAGGTGTAGACGGAGCCTTCCTTTGCGGCAATCAGCGTTGCGAGGCGATCCCTATGTTCGATGCGTGCGAGCAAGGGGTCCTCGGCGTTGGCCGCAGTCTCTTCCGGAAAATACATGCGTGTATGCAGGCCGATGTTGATGCCGCGTGCGACGATCCAGACGGTGATGTGCGGCGCCATCTTGCGGCCGTCCTTGAAGGGAACACGGCCAGGCTTGATGGTCTCGAAGCGGAAGACGCCGTCGGTGGAATTGGTCGGGCAACGCCCCCAGCCGGTAAAGTTCGGATCGGCCGTGCCGCGCAGCTCCGACGGGCTGTTGTAAAGCCCGGCGCTATCGGCTTGCCAGATTTCGAGAACAGCATCCTTGACCGGCGCTCCCGCGCCATCGATCACTCTTCCCGTCACCGTGATGCGCTCGCCGAGCGTCTTGTCGTTGACCATGACGGAGCCGAGATCGGTCTCATAGACGCCGCCGATTTCGCTGTAGTTCGGTGTCAGGCCGATATGGACGTAAGGGCCTGCCGTCTGCGACGGCGTTTCCTTCAGATAGCCGAGATCCTGTACCATCAATTGCCCTCCAGCCGGTTTTCGAACAGGGTCGAACGGCGACCGCGCAGCACGATATCGAATTTATAGGCACGGGCATCCATCGGGATCGTGTTGCCCCAATCGAGCGGCGCGATCAGTTGTTCGATCGCCTGTTTGTCGGGGATCGTTCCGACGATCGGACATTTCCAGATCATCGGGTCGCCCTCGAAATACATTTGCGTGATCAGCCGCTGCGCAAAACCATGGCCGAAAACGGAGAAGTGGATATGTGCCGGCCGCCAGTCATTGACGCCGTTCGGCCAGGGATAGGCGCCGGGACGGATGGTGCGGAAGGCATAGCCCCCCTCCCCATCGGTGATGGCGCGGCCGCAGCCCCCGAAATTCGGATCGACGGCGGCGAGATAGGTTTCCTTCTTGTGGCGATAGCGCCCGCCGGCATTGGCTTGCCAGAATTCAAGCAGGACGCCCGGAACTGGCCGGCCGCGCTCGTCGAGCACGCGACCATGAACAATGATCCGCTCGCCGATCGCGCTCTCGCCAGGCTTGGCGAAATTATGGATCAGGTCGTTGTCGAGCTCGTTCAGTATGGAATGGCCAAAGACCGGTCCGGTGATCTCCGAGATCGTCCCATCGAGCGAGAGCAAGGCGCGCTGTGGAGAGCGCAAAACGGAGGTCTTGTATCCCGGCGCGAAGGCCGGCGGATGCCAGGCGCGATCCCGCGCAAAAAATGCGCCCGTTTCGGGCTTGCTGTTGCTTCTATCGGACATGTCTGCCTCGTTTTATGCCGCCTGTTCGGCGTCCATCTGTTCGAAAACCTGCTTGGCTATCTTGATCGCGTGGTTTGCGGCCGGCACGCCCGCATAGATCGCCACATGCAGGAGCGCCTCGCAAATATCGTCGCGCGTCGCGCCGGTATTGCGCGTTGCGCGCACATGCATGGCCACCTCATCATCCTGACCGAGCGCTGCCAGAAGCGCGATCGTCACGATCGAGCGCTCCCGCCGACTGAGAGTCGGGCGCGACCAGACATGCCCCCAGGCCGCTTCGGTGATCAACTCCTGGAACGGTTGATCGAAATCGGTCGAACACTGCTGGGCCCGATCGACATGGCTGTCGCCGAGCACGGCGCGACGCGTCGCCATGCCCTGTAGATAACGCTCGGACGGCGCGGTAGGGTCATTCATCAGGCTTGTTCTCCACGCAGGACGACGTCGATGAAGGCACGGATGACTTCGGTCAACGCCTCGGGTTGTTCGACGCAGGGAATATGGCCGGCGTCCTTGATCACTTTATAACGCGCATTCGGAATGAGCTTTGCCGTCGACAGCACCAGTTCCGGTGGGGTCGAGCCATCTTGATCACCGACGATGCAGATGGTGGGCACGGCGATCTTGGCCGCGGCTTCAGTCAAATCGGCATCGCGAAGGGCAGCGCAGGTCGCGGCATAGCCTGCGACCGGCTGGCGGATCAGCATGTTGCAATAGCCGGCGAAGGCGATGTTTTCCGGACGGCGGAAGGCTGGCGTGAACCAGCGCTCCATGATGGAATCGACGATGGATTCAATGCCATGTACTTCGACCTGCGCGATGCGGGCATTCCAGCTCTCGGCCGTGCCGATCTTGTGGGCGGTATCGCAAAGGATCAGCGCCCGCACCAGATCCGGACGGCGCTGATAGAGCGACTGGGCGACCAGCCCGCCGACCGACAGCCCACAGATAATGGCATTCTTGACCGAGAGGAAATCGAGCAGGCCGGCAAGGTCGGTGGCGTGATCCTCGATGGAATAGGGCATCTGGCCGAGATCGGAGAGCCCATGGCCGCGCTTGTCGTAGAGCACGATGGCGAAATCGCCGGCGAGCCGCACGATCACATCCCGCCAGATCCGGAAATCGGTGCCGAGCGAATTGGCAAAGACAAGCACCGGCTTGTCGGCCGGACCGCCGATGATCTGATAGTGGATCGTGACGTCGTTAATGCGGGCAAACTGCACTGGAAATCTCCTCGGACGCGAGATTGGATGTATAATCCGGTTAGGTAAAATGATATTTCTTTGCTCTACGATAACTCCAGGGTTATGAGTGAGCATGCTCGACGCACGCATCAAGTTCCGCCATCTGCAGACTTTTGTCGAGGTTGCGCGCCAGAAAAGCGTGATCAAGGCGGCTGGCCTGTTGAATATCAGCCAGCCGGCGGTGACGAAGACCATCCGCGAACTCGAAGAAGCGCTCGGCGTTGCTGTCTTCGAGCGCGACGGGCGTGGCATCCGCATCACCCGCTACGGCGATGTTTTTCTCCGCCATGCCGGCGCCGCTCTGACGGCACTTCGCCAGGGCCTCGATTCCGTCTCACAGGAGCGTTCCGGTGAAGCGCCGCCGATCCGCGTCGGTGCGTTGCCGACGGTCTCGACACGCATCATGCCGCGAGCGATGGACCTGTTTCTCAGGGAGGAGACTTGGAGCCGCATCAAGATCGTGACAGGCGAAAACGCGGTGCTTCTGGAGCAGTTGCGGATCGGCGATCTCGACCTAGTCGTCGGCCGATTGGCAAGCCCCGACAAGATGACCGGCTTTTCCTTCGAGCATCTCTACTCCGAACAGGTCGTCTTCGCCGTCCGGGCCGGCCATACGCTGCTTTCCGCCCAGCAATCGCTGTTTTCCGATCTCAACCGCTACACGATCCTGATGCCGACGCGCGGCTCGATCATCCGCCCTTTTGTCGAGAGCTTCCTGATTGCCAACGGCGCCGGCGGACTGCCCAACCAGATCGAGACCGTCTCCGATTCCTTCGGCCGCGCCTTCGTGCGATCGAGCGATGCCATTTGGATCATCTCAGCCGGCGTCGTTGCCGGGGATGTCGATGATGGCCTGCTGGCGCTTCTGCCGATCGATACCAGCGAGACGAAAGGACCGGTCGGCTTGACCATGCGCACCGACGCCATTCCAAACCTGCCACTGTCGATCCTGATGCAGACAATCCGGGAAGCGGCAAGCGAGGTCGCCAAGAAGCTTTAATCTCGCCTAGAACGGCAGGCCCACATAATTCTCAGCGAGCGCGGTCGATGCGGCGCGCGAATGGGTGAGATAATCGAGCTCGGCTTCCTGGATCTTCTGGTCGAAATCGCTGGTATCGGGAAAGCGATGCATCATCGTCGTCATCCACCAGGAGAAGCGCACCGCCTTCCAGACGCGAGCGAGCGCGCGGGCGGAATAGGCTTCCAATCCGGCATTCGAGCGATCCTGATAATGCTCGGCAAGGCCCGAAAACAGATAATACACATCGCTTGCCGCCAGATTGAGCCCCTTGGCTCCGGTCGGCGGCACGATGTGAGCGGCGTCGCCGACAAGGAAGAGACGGCCGAAGCACATGGGTTCGGCGACGAAGGAGCGCAGCGGCGCGATCGATTTTTCGAAGGATGGTGCGGTGATCAGAGCCTCGGCATGATGGGCCGGCAGGCGGCAGCGCAGCTCGTCCCAGAAGCGATCGTCGCTCCAGTCCTCGACCTTCTCGTCGAGCGGACACTGAATGTAATAGCGGCTGCGTGTCATCGATCGCATGGAGCATAGAGCGAAACCACGGGGATGGTTGGCATAGATCAGCTCGTGATTGACGGGTGCCACCTCCGCCAGCACGCCAAGCCAGCCGAAGGGATAGACCTTCTCGAAATTGCGGATCGCCTTTTGCGGAAGCGATTTGCGGCTGACGCCGTGAAAGCCGTCGCAGCCGGCGATGAAATCGCAATCGATGCGATGCGAAATGCCGTCCTTCTCGTAAGTCAGATAGGGCGTATCGCCATCGAAGCCATGCGGTTGGACGTTGGCGGTGCTGTAGATGGTTGGAGCACCGCTTTCCTTGCGGCGGGCCATCAGATCGCGGGTCATCTCCGTCTGACCGTAAATGACGACCCGCTTGCCCCCGGTGAGACCATGAAGGTCGATGCGATGATCGCGGCCGTCGAAGGCAAGCGAGAAGCCATCATGTGGCAAGCCCTCGGCATGCAAACGTTCGCTTGCCTTCGCCTGATCCAGCAACCGGACGGTGCCTTCCTCAAGAACGCCGGCGCGGACGCGGCCGAGAATGTAATCCTTGCCGACGCGATCGAGAATGACATTGTCGATACCGGCCTCCGTCAGCAATTGGCCGAGCAGCAGGCCGGACGGCCCCGAACCGATAATGGCGACTTGAGTGCGCATCGTCTCCTCCCATGCGTATTTCTTGCTTCAAGTCTCTTCGGCTCGAGGCAAGTCCGCAATGGACATTTCGGTCATGAAATTGCACAAATCGAGCATGGCAAGGGAGGAGAGCCGCGATGAAGACCGTGCCGACCTATGAGCTTTATGGCGAAAATACCGGCCGGAAGCCGGATTTCTGGCTGCATTGCGAGACAATTCCCTCTCGCAGCAGTCTTCATCACTGGGAAATCCGTGCGCACCGGCACGAGAGCTTCTTTCAAATCTTGTACATCGATGCCGGTTCCGGTGACGCCATCTTTGACGGAACTCCCCATCCCATCACGCCACCCGCCGTCATTACCGTTCCGCCACGGCTCAATCACGGATTCCGCTTTTCGCGAGATATAGACGGCTTCGTCATCACGGTGTTGCTCTCGCATCTGAAGGCATCCCCGGGCGATCGCAGCCGGCTCGGAACATGGCTTGCCGAGCCGCATCTGACTTCGCTCGACACTCAAAACGAAGACGCGGCGTATGTCGCCAAGACGCTAAAACGCCTGGGCGAAGAATTTGCCAGCCATCGTAACGGCCGCAACGATCTGCTCGATGCCTATCTGACCTCGGCCTTGCTGCTGACGGCGCGCATAGCTCAAAAGGCCGATGAAGGATCGACGCTCAGCGACGAGAACGAGCGCCGCATGGAGATGCTGCAGGGTCTCATCCAGCGCCACTTCCGTTCGCACAAGCCGGCCGCCTTCTATGCCGAGAGCCTCGGCATCTCGCCGGCCCATCTCAGCCGCATCGTCCGCAGCAAAACCGGGCGCGGCGCGCATGAGTTCATTACACGCAAGCTGCTGGATGAGGCCAAGCGCGAACTGGTCTTCACCTTCGCGACCGTCCAGGAAATCAGCTATCGCCTCGGCTTTGCCGACCCCGCCTATTTCTCCCGCTTCTTCGTCAAGCAGACGGGACAGACCCCGCGCGCCTGGCGGATGGGAGAACGGGTGAGGCTGGGAATGTGATGGTTACGGCAGCACCAGCCGCAAAGCCCTCTGCGTTTCCTTCAGCAGCGGCAGAAACCGCTCCGCCATATCGGACGCAGGGACATAAGCGGCCGGCGCGCCAATATTGATCGCCGCTACCGTCTGACCGCGATCGTTTTCCACCGGCACGGCAATCGAGCAAAGGCCGATTTCCAGTTCCTGGTCTATAACCGCATAGCCCTGCTCTCTGACCCGACGAAACTCGGCCATCAGCTCCTGAGGATCGGTTTTTGTATTCGGAGTATTCGCCTTGAGGTCGCTCCGCTCGAGCACCGAACGGGCCTCGCTTTCCGGCAAGGCGGCAAGCAGGACGCGGCCCATTGAGGCGCAGAAGGCCGGAAGCCGGCTGCCGGGCGTCAGGTTGATCGACATCACCCGGCGCTGCGAGGCACGGGCAATGTAGACGACCTCCGTGCCGTCGAGAACCGAGGCTGAAGCATTCTGCCCGGCGCGCTCGGCAAGCTGATCGAGATGCGGCTGGATGATGGTCGGCAGCGGCGTCGCGGCCAGATAGGCATGACCGAGCCTGAGGATCTTCGGCGTCAGCGTGAAGAACTTGCCGTCATAGACGGCATAACCGAGTTCGGAGAGCGTCAGCAACGAACGGCGCACCGTGGCGCGATCGAGGCCGGTCAGCTTCGATGCCTCGGCAATCGTCAGACGCTGCCGCGTCTCGCCGAAGGCTTCGATGACTTTCAATCCCTTGGCAAAGCCGCTGACGAAATCCGTTTCGCGCATATCAGCCTCCGATCTCTCACTCATTTTGTGCGATATATGAACAAAAATCAAATAACGCACAAAATGATTGCCGTCCAGACCATGCTGATCTATTCGAAAGGAAGAGGACGGGTCGTCTCAATCCGCCCGCATGGCAAGTGGGAGTTTCGGCATGGACAAGACAATTGCGAGCACGGCAGCCGCCGTCTCCGACATCGGCGATGGCGCGACCG
The DNA here is from genome assembly GCF_014194925.1 of Rhizobium sp. BK491. Classification (NCBI taxonomy): domain Bacteria; kingdom Pseudomonadati; phylum Pseudomonadota; class Alphaproteobacteria; order Hyphomicrobiales; family Rhizobiaceae; genus Rhizobium; species Rhizobium sp. BK491. The sequence goes on along the minus strand of NZ_JACIAR010000004.1, from coordinate 243,521 downwards.
TCATGATCGGCGGCTTTGGCGGCTCCGGCGCGCCGATCGAACTCATTCACGCACTGATCGACAAAGGCCCGAAGAACCTGACCGTCATCAACAACAATGCCGGCAACGGGCGTATCGGCATCGCTGCGATGATCGACGCGGGCATGGTCAGGAAGATGATCTGCTCCTTCCCGCGTTCATCCGATCCACGCGCATTCACGGACCGTTACCTGGCCGGAGAAATCGAGCTGGAGCTGGTGCCTCAGGGGACTCTTGCCGAACGCATCCGCGCCGGCGGCGCCGGCATTCCAGCCTTTTACACCCCGACTGCCTACGGCACCGAGCTTGCCAACGGCAAGGTCATCGCAGAATTCGACGGCCGCCACTATGTTCAGGAGCGCTGGCTCAAGGCCGATTTCGCCATCGTCAAAGCTGAAGTCGGCGATGTGCAGGGCAATCTCATCTACAACAAGGCTGGCCGCAATTTTAATCCACTGATGTGCATGGCCGCGGCCAAGACGATCGCGCAGGTCTCGAAAATCGTTGCCGCCGGCGAGCTCGATCCCGAACACATTGTTACCCCCGGCATCTTCGTCAACGGCGTCGTTGAGGTCGCCGATCCGCAGCAGGAAGAAAATCTCATTCGAGCCGGAGTGGCCTACGTATGACCATCGACACACGCGAAGACATCAAGCTCTCCAACGCACAGATCGCTTGGCGCGCAGCTCAGGATATCGAAGATGGCGCCTATGTTAACCTCGGCATCGGTTTTCCGGAAATGGTCGCCCGCTACCAGCCCCCAGGCCGTCAGGCGATCTTCCACACTGAAAACGGCATCCTGAATTTCGGCGAGCCGCCGGCGGAAGGCGAAGAAGATTGGGATCTGATCAACGCCGGCAAGAAGGCTGTCACGCTGAAGCCCGGCGCTTCCTTCTTCCATCACGCCGATAGCTTTGCCATGGTGCGCGGCGGCCATCTGGATGTCGCGATCCTCGGCGCCTACCAGGTCGCGCAGAATGGCGATCTCGCCAATTGGCGCGTCGGCTCCAAGGGTGTGCCTGCCGTCGGCGGCGCCATGGATCTGGTCCATGGCGCCAAGCAGGTTTTCGTCATCACCGAACATGTGACGAAGGACGGCAAGCCGAAACTGGTGGAGGCCTGCACCTTTCCTCTGACCGGCGTCGGCTGCATCACCCGCATCTATACGAGCCATGCGGTCATCGACATTGGCAAGCAAGGTTTCGTCGTCCGTGAAAAGCTCGCTGCGATGACTATGGACGAACTGCAGGCGATGACCGGCGCCCCGCTCCACATAGATCGTCCCGTTGCCGACCTCGTCGTGCCGAAGCTCTGAAGCCGGTTGCCATCTTTCAGAGTCGCGCGCGATGCTTTAAGCTTATAATATTTCGCAGGCCGCTTTTGCGCAACATGCCGTTGGGAGAAGACCATGACCGAAGCCTTCATCTGTGACTATATCCGCACGCCGATCGGCCGCTTTGGCGGGTCGCTCTCCTCGGTTCGTGCCGATGATCTCGGTGCCGCGCCGCTGAAGGCGTTGATCGAGCGCAACGGCTCGGTCGATTGGGAAGCCATCGACGACGTGATCTATGGATGCGCCAACCAGGCGGGCGAGGACAATCGCAACGTCGCGCGCATGGCAAGCCTGCTGGCCGGCCTGCCGATTTCGGTGCCCGGCACGACGATCAACCGGCTTTGCGGCTCGGGCATGGATGCCGTCATCGCGGCTGCCCGCGCCATCCGCGCCGGCGAGGCTGATTTGATGATCGCCGGCGGCGTTGAGAGCATGTCGCGCGCGCCATTCGTCATTCCCAAGGCCGAAAGCGCCTTTTCGCGCAATGCCGAGATCTACGACACTACCATCGGCTGGCGCTTCATCAATCCTGTCATGAAGAAGCAGTATGGCGTCGACTCCATGCCGGAAACCGGCGAGAACGTCGCGGAAGATTACAAGATCAGCCGCGAAGATCAGGACGCCTTTGCCGTTCGCTCGCAGGCAAAGGCTGCCGCAGCGCAGGATAACGGCAGGCTTGCCAAGGAAATCGCACCGGTGACGATCCCGCACCGCAAGGGCGAGCCCGTGATCGTCGGCAAGGACGAACATCCGCGCGCAACCACCATGGAAGCGCTTGCCAAGCTCGGCACCCCCTTCAAGAAGGAAGGCGGCACGGTGACGGCCGGCAACGCCTCTGGCGTCAATGACGGCGCGGCCGCGCTCATCATTGCGTCTGAAGCAGCAGCTAAAAAATATGGCCTTACGCCGATTGCTCGCATCGTTGGCGGGGCGGCCGCCGGTGTCCCTCCGCGTATCATGGGCATCGGCCCCGTACCGGCTTCGCGCAAGCTCATGGCCCGCCTCGGCATGCGCCAAGAGCAGTTCGACGTCATCGAATTGAACGAAGCCTTCGCCTCGCAAGGGCTTGCTGTGCTGCGCGAACTCGGCATCGCCGATGACGACGCGCGCGTCAACCGCAATGGCGGCGCCATTGCGCTTGGCCATCCGCTTGGCATGTCGGGCGCGCGCATCGCCGGCACGGCTGCCCTGGAGCTCAAGGAAACCGGCGGGCGCTATTCGCTTTCCACTATGTGCATCGGCGTCGGCCAGGGCATTGCCATAGCGCTAGAACGGGTCTGATCGTTCCGATCAGCCCATGGTCCGCAGCCCGATGCGCGGCGGACCATGCCCGCTGCTGAGTGCGCGATATTAGCCCGCGACGGCGGCGATCAGCGATGATCTGGAACGGTAAAGGCTTTGGCGCGTTTTCCCGCTGCTCAGTGGGATCAGTCCATGCCGTCACGCCAGAACGTCTTAAAAGCATTTCCGCCAAGCGCCGTTATCATTCTCATTGCCATCACCCTGTTGCTGTCGATTGCGCAATCCGCCTTCGCAGCCGAGGGGCAGAAAGCCAGCCACCCTTCGGAAGGGCTGTTTCTGGTCCAGATCATTCTGCTTGTCGTATCGGGCAGGCTGCTTGGCGAATTGATGGTGCGCATCGGTCAGCCATCGATCATGGGCCAGATCATCGCCGGCATCATTCTCGGCCCCTCCCTTTTCGGCCTGATCTTCCCGCATGCGCGAGCGAGCCTTTTTCCTTCAGACGGCGCACAAAAGAGCATGACCGACGCGATCGGCCAGCTCGGCATTCTCTTTCTCCTGCTGCTTGCCGGCATGGAAACCGATCTGGGTCTTGCAAAACGCTTGCGCAAATCTGCGGCCGGCGTCTCGCTAACCGGTATCGTCATCCCGTTTGCTGCGGGATTTGCCTTGGGCGAACTCATTCCCGACGCCTTGCTTCCCGATCCTCAAAAGCGGCTGGTAACCTCCCTCTTCCTGGGCACTGCGCTTTCCATTTCCTCCGTGAAGATCGTCGCTTCCGTAGTTCGCGAGATGGACTTCATGCGCCGGAACATCGGCCAACTCATCGTCGCCTCCGCCATCATCGATGACACGATCGGATGGGTCATCATTGCCATAACGTTCGGCTTGGCCGAAAAAGGCACGGTCGATCTGACGACGCTCGCGACCAGCGTCGTCGGCACATTGGCCTTCATGGCCGTCAGCTTCACCGTCGGCAGACGGGCGGTCTTCGAAATCATCCGCTGGACCAACGACAATTTCCGTAGCGACCTGCCCGTGCTCAGCGCCATCATCGCAATCATGGGCACGATGGCGATCATCACCAATTTCATCGGGGTCCATACCGTGCTCGGCGCGTTCGTCGCCGGCATTCTGGTCGGTGAATCGCCCATTCTCACACGTCAGATCGATGTGCAGCTTCGGGCTTTGACGACGGCTCTGTTCATGCCGGTCTTTTTTGGACTGACCGGTCTGCAAACCGATCTCACCGTGCTGGCCGATCCTTCCATCCTGCTGCTGACGGCTGCTGTCGTGGTCATAGCGAGCGTCGGCAAGTTCGGAGGCGCTTTTGCCGCCGCCAGGTTCGGCGGCTATTCGGCATCGGAGGCTCTGGCGCTCGGCTGCGGCATGAATGCACGGGGATCGACGGAGGTGATCGTCGCGACCATAGGCCTCTCGGTCGGCGTGCTGGACGAAAAACTCTTTTCCGTCATCGTCGCCATGGCCGTCATCACCACCATGGCGATGCCGCCGACGCTTCGGTGGGCGCTTGCCCGCCTGCCACTGCGTGAGGAGGAGCGCAATCGTCTGGAGCGCGAACAGTTCGAACGCGAGAGCTTCCTCGGAAATTTTGAGCGCATCCTGCTGGCTGTCGACGGTTCGCAAAGCAGCCGCCTGGCAACCTGGATAGCCGCTTTCTTCGCGGTGACACGCAAGATGCCCGTCACGGTGATGGATGCGCGCGGAGCCGATGAAACTCCAGACACGCCCGGTGCTATGGGAGCCTTGCATCCAGCGTCGCACGCCAAGGCAATCGCCGAAGATCTGCGCCAATACGCCACTGATCTGCTTGCGTCGGCGCCACCGGAGCAGAACCTGGCCGGCGAAGGCGATATCCATGTGACAATCCGAGAAAAGAGCGACAAGCTCGAAACCGTACTCGAAGACGTCTCCGATACAGGCCACGATCTTCTCCTGGCGGGCATCGAACCCTCCTTGGGAGACGATGGTCGCTTCGGCCCGTCGCTACAGGTCATGACATCGGCGTTCCAGGGAACTCCGGCGATCATCACGGCACGCGGCCCGCTTCCAAAGCATCCGGGAGATCTGCGGATACTGCTTCCCGTCAGTGGCACCGAGCGCTCCATCCGCGCCGCCGAATTCGGGCTCGCGATCGCAAAGGCGGCAAACGCCCATTGCGCGCTGTTATTAATCGTCGAGCCGCGCCGCGCCAGCGCTATTCCGCGTATCAGCGACCGAGGCAATGACCATCGGGATATTTTGAATAAGGTCGGCGCCATTGCAGATTATTATGGCGTGCAGATCGAAAAGGTCGTTCAGCAAGGACCTTCGCCGGAGCTCTCGATCCTGCGGCATGCGCGCAGCGGCGGATATAATCTGATCGTGCTCGGCGTAAGCAAAAGAGCCAGTGGCAGCCTTTCCTACGGAAGCGTCGCCGACACGGTGCTGCAGACCGCCGACAGATCCTGCATTTTCATCGAAACAGATCTGGCCTCCTCCTCGCAGGCAATTCGCGAATAGGCCGACCATCAGCCGTGAGACGGATCAGGAGAATCAATAAAACACATCAACGCTATTCATTTTTCCTATGCTACCTCCTAGTCCATATTGGCCGGCAATATGATTTGACCGAGCGCACCGATGTCCGACCTTGCCCTTTCGCGTGACCACGAAGAAGCCGATACGCGGGAGGGATGGAAGGTCGTCGCCGCGACCCATGTGCTGACGGCCGTGACCTTCGGCGCCGCCTATTCCTTCTCCGCCACCTTGCCGGGGCTTGCCGCGGAGTTTAGCGCCTCTCGCGGCGAGATTGCCCTCGTCTTCTCCATCTCCGCATGCCTCTTCTATTCCCTGGGCGCGATTGCCGGGCCGCTCGCCGACAGATGGTCGCCTCGCAGCCTGGTTCTTCTGGGACTTGCTGCCATGATCCTCGGCTATATCGGCGCCAGCCGCGCGGGATCGCTCGTGTCACTCTATATCTGGTACGGCTTCGGCGTTGGCCTGGGGATCGGCCTCTCCTACGTTCCAGCCCTTGGCGCCGTGCAATCCTGGTTTATCCGCAGACGCAGCCAGGCCTCGGGCATCGCGACCGCTGGAATTGGCCTTGGCACCCTGGTGCTGCCCTTTGCGATCGGCCAGGCGCTTCCCTTCATCGGCTGGCGAGGCTGCTTCACCGCGCTTGCGTGTCTATTTGCCGTGTTCGGATTGCCGGCCGCAATGCTCATCCGCAAAAGGCGTGACAATCCGGATCCATCCCGGGGTCGAGCGGACAAGCATGCAAATGCTGCCATATGGCGGGACGGACGTTTCTATCTTTTCTATGCCGTGCTTGTTCTGTCGTCGTTTTGCACTTTCATTCCCTATGTCCATATCGTTGCAGCAGCCCAGGACATGGGTCTCTCGCTGCAAGACGGAACCACTCTTGTTGGCCTTATTGGCGTCGGCAACGTGGTCGGGCGCTTTTTCCTGGCCGGGCTCGGCGATCGCTTCGGCCGGCGCCGGCTGTTGGCGTCTCTGACATTTGCCGTCGCCGCGTCCTTTGCTCTCTGGGCATCGGCATCAGGCATGACCCAGCTGACGTTGTTCGCACTGACGTTCGGCATGAGCTATGGCGGCTGCGTCGGCCTTTATCCCGCTGTGGCGGCCGATCTGTTCGGGACGCGCAATATCGGCGCCGTCATCGGATATCTCTATACGGCGGTCGGTATCGCAGCCTTGATCGGGCCGACGGCAGCCGGTTTTATTTTCGACCATACCGGCAGCTATTCCGGCCCGATTATCGCAAGCGGCCTCGCCGCTTTTGCGGCTGGGTTCATGGCACTGCGCCTTGGGCACGAATAGCATCATTGGTGGCGGTGATTGTCAGAGTTGGGCTGCGATGGCGGCCTTGTCGATGATTGACCAGACGTGCCGAATCCGTCCATCCAGAAACTCATAAAAGACATTCTCAGCGAATTGGACCCTTCTGCCGTTCACCGCCATGCCGAACAACAGCCCCGTCGGTCTGCAATCAAATTGCAGGCGACATGCGACACGCGGCGGCTCGCAGATGAGCAGAGCGATATCGAAATGAAGATCGGGGATGGCGCGAAAATCACCTTCGAGCATTTGCCGATAGCCCGACAACCCCACATGGGCGCCATTATAGCACACGTCTTCATGGACGAATTTGCGCAGGCTCGGCCAATCCTGCCCGTTGAGACAGGCAATGTACCCTCGATAGATCTCGGAAAGGTCGGTGCTTGCCATTCTCATCACCCTCGGCTGGGTGACAGCCGGTTTCTCAGGCAGTCGCCTGCAGACGGCGGTGGCCGGCATTCATCATTGCAATCGGATGCTTGAGCGCCGGTGCCGGTCGGCCGATATGGTATCCCTGAACGGCGTCGATGCCAAAGGATTTGACGAGATTGAGCTGCTCTTCGTCTTCCACGCCTTCCACCAGGATGCGGTGACCGCGATTACGCACCAGGCCGATAATATCCTCGAGCAGAATCTTGGCGCCGTCGTTGTTTGCCGCATCATGCAGGAAGGATTTGTCGATCTTGACGGTTTCGAACTCCATCAGGCGAAGCCATGACAACCCGGCAAAGCCTGTGCCGAAATCATCCAGCCAGAATTTGATGCCGAGCTTCTTCAGATCCTGGATGCTGTCGAGCACATCCGGGCGTATCTCCATGTCGACGCCCTCAGTGATTTCGAACGCAACCCTGTGGCCGGAGACGCCCGTTTCCGCCAGAATGGCGGCGACCTGCGCAGCGAAGCCTGGGGCCCGCAGCTGGATCGGGGAAACATTGATGCTGACGGTGTCGACAATGTCGCGTGTGAGCAAATCGCAGCATGCTCTTCTGATTGCCCAGTAACCGAGCTCGATGATGGCACCCGTACGCTCGGCGACAGGAATAAAGACAGCCGGCGAAGAATTCGACCCATCGAGCAGCTGCAGACGCATCAGAGCCTCATAGGCGCCGATCTCTCCGGTCCTGAGATATTGAATCGGTTGATAGACCAGCGAAACGAGATTTTGCTGAATGGCGATCTTCAGGATGGCCGCGATGTTTTCGCTTGCGTCGCCGCCGGGCAGCTCGTTCGGGTCGAAGATCCGTGCGCAATTGCGGCCGCTCGCCTTTGCGGAATAGAGCGCGCGGTCGGCCTCATTGATCACATTCTCCAGCTTTGCACCAGCGAGATCTCTGGTAATGGTCGCGCCGACACTGACAGTGACATGCCGGAAACCGTCCAGGCGCTGGGCGTGAACGATATCGAGAGCTTCGATCCCCTGGCAGATCGCCTCCGCCAGCGCCAGCGCATCCGAGCTGCTCTCCAGATCGAGAATAACGATGAATTCCTCGCCGCCATAACGCCCGACCGTCGCCCCTAGTGGCGCGACGATATTCGACAGCGCGTTGGCAACCGTGACGAGACAGTGATCGCCCTCCTGATGGCCATAATAGTCATTGTACTTCTTGAAGAAGTCGACATCGACTAGAAGAATGGCAAAGGGAGCGCGCTTTTCGCGCCAACGATCCCAAAACTGCTTCAGCCTTATATCGGCGGCTCTCCTATTTTCCATTCCAGTCAGGGAATCGGTAATGGAAAGCCGCAGAAGCGCCTCGCCGCGCTCCGTTGCCTGCTGCTGCTGCAATTCCGCTTCTCGCGCATTGAGGAAGACGTTGAAACGTTCCTTGTTCAATTTCCAGTTCACATAGGAGGTGAACACGAAGCAGCAGAGATAGAAGGTCGTAAAAGCCAGGCAATAGGCGGCGCTGTAGTGAAATTCCGTCAGCGATAGCAGGAAGAAGGCAAAGATCAGCCCCGACGAGGCAAGTGCAAGACCGAACTCGAGACTGAAGAACAGGTTAACGCCCATCATGAAGATGGCACCGAACGCGGCGTAATAAGAGAATGCCTCCGCATTCGTCGTCTGCAATGCCGGCAGCAGCCACACGACATATCCGAGAACGACAGCGGCCGCACAGGTCGCCTCCAGCTCGCCGGCACGACGCAGGCGGGAAAACTGGATTTCCAGCACCAGAAGCGAAAACCCGCCGATCAGAAACCGTGCAGGGATCGTCACATGCGAGACATCCGGAATGAAGACCAGATCCGTGATGAGGAAAAGGACATAGACGGGCACGGCAAGCCACAGACCGCTGCGAGCCAGGGCGCGCCGCGCATCATTGCTATAGGCTTTGTAGAGCACACGCAGCTCATCGGGATGATCCGTGCCCAGAGCAGCGCTCCGGCCAAGTTCGCTTCCTCCCGACAATTGACGCATGCTCATCATCACCCGAGTTAGCCGAGACTTCATGTCCACCGCGTTACCTTTGCGTCGCTCGAATGAACCAATCGCTCGCTTCACCACGGCGGCCAATTTGATCCGTTTGATAACGACAGCGTTGACGCAGCGACATTAACAAAACCATAGCGCTCAATTTTTATCTGAGATATGGTTTGCGGAGTGTTCACGGAATGATTTAAAATTGAAACAATTTCAAACCGCTCTAGATGGCTTCAGCCTCGTTACCACTCAGTCCATCTCGGAACATACGAGATCGTCCGGTAACAACATTGCAACCGACCAAATAAAGGAGGGCGAGGCCGAACTCGCCCTCATTCTCTCGCTTACGCAACAGGCGTTCGAAGCAAACGCGCCCGTTCCAGGCACCATGAAAGCCTTGACGGAGCGTCTGCAGGCGCTGAAAAACAAGACGACACCCCTGACCTGGGCGCATCTGGCCTCGGTGGCGCAGGGGCACCCCGTGTCGTCCTACCTGCTGCAGGACCCTCTGACGCGATGGTCTTTCGAAAAGCCGCGCGGCTATAGCGGGGACGCGTATCTGCTGGATTTCATCTATGAACATCCAGCCGTTGCCGCACAGGTGGCGGAAGCTTCGGCGCTGGGCGCAGAAGTTTACGATTTCACCCGGCGCGCAGCATCCGCCGTCGCCGTGCGCGAAAGGCGCGAGATCCTGGCAGCCCATGTCGATGCGGTGGCGGAGGCGACGGATGGCGCCGAAGTCCTGGCAATCGCGGCCGGCCATCTTCGCGAAGCCGAGCTCTCCCAAGCTCTGCAGAGCGGCAGGCTCAAGCGCTGGGTCGCACTTGATCAGGATCCGGTCAGCGTCGGGACGGTGGCCTCGGCCTTCCATGGCAGCTGCATTGAAGCGATCAACGGCTCCGTTCGCACCATTTTGGGACGCGCGCAGAAGCTCGGCACGTTCGACTTCATCTATGCAGCCGGCCTTTACGATTATCTGGCCGAAAGCGTAGCCGTGCGTCTGACGGAGCGCTGCCTGCAGATGCTGAAGCCCGGCGGCAAGTTCCTGCTTGCAAACTTCGCCAAGGATATCGGTGTCGAAGGTTACATGGAAACCTTCATGAACTGGCCGCTGATCTGGCGAACGGATGAGGATGTCCAGTCGATCATCGACAAGGTCAAGCACCCGATCGCGGATGTTTCTCTGACACGCGGCGAAAACGGCGGCGTCATATACGCCGTTCTGACCGTATAGCCGACCGCAAGCGTGATAGCCGGCTAAGCCGCGCTGCGGCTTGGCCGGCAAAGTCGCAGCAGCGCAAGCACCAGAACATTGACCAAGATGATTGCTGCGATAGCGGTAGGCGCTGCTGTATCTGGCGCCAATATCTGTTGACGCAACAAATAACCCGATACCAGAAACGGCGTATTCCAGATCAATGCGCCGCAGAATGTCGCGATGGCAAAGCCTGGCGCCGGTATGGCAAGCACGCCTGCCGGCAAAGCCATATAGGCGCGAACGACAGGCACAAGCTGACCGAAGAACGTGGCCCGCACGGGATGACCATGATAATTGCGCTTCAGGCGCAGATACCACTCTTCTTTAATCTCCAGACGCCGGACCATCTTCAGCACGAAGAGGTCGCCACGCTTGGGTCCCAGCCAACGGCCTATTCCATACCAGAACAGCGAACCTGCCATTGAACCGGCAGCGGTAACGGCGATCACTGCGGGCAGATCAACCGGGTGGGCGATGCCCAGCATGCCCAGCATCAAAAACAAGCCGATCGAAGGCAGGATGGGGACAAGCTTCTCGATTGCGGAACACAATGCAAGGCCGAACAGCCCCCATGCCGCCAGATCGGGCAGAGCATCCAATAGATAGGAGGAGCCGCTCATGTGGCGGCAGCCGGAGAATTTATCGGCCTGCGGCGGACGATCTTATAGACCCTGGCAGGCGGAAAATTGCGCAGCACCTGGCCCTGCAGCGTTGCCTTGAAACCAAACCGGTCAAGCAGGCGATGCGGTATCGGACAGCGCAGGCCATAGGTGAACTGATAGAGCGCGCCGCCCTCGCGCAGTCTCGCCGAGACCGCGGTCAAAATGGCAATGACCGTCTTCGGCGACATGTTGAGCAGCGGCAATCCGCTAATAGCACAGCCAAACTGCTCTCCTTCCGGCAAGCCGTAAGCATCAAGCCGCGCGGCATCGGCGCAGATGACACGGGCATCAGGAAACCGCTGGCGAAGCAGGCTGGCAAAACTATCAGCGGATTCAATCAGCGTAATGTCGCTTTCGCATATGCCGCGTGCGAGAAGGGCTCGTGTGAACACTCCCGTGCCCGGGCCAAGCTCGAGAACCGGTCTCGCCGAAGGACCGATTTCGCTTGTGATCAGATCGGCCAGTACCGGGCCGGAGGGGGCGATCGCTCCCACCATGCGCGGATTGGTCAATAGAGTTCGCAGAAATAGTGATGTGTTTGACATGTGTTCCCGCCAATAGGGCCTCAGGAGATTCGCCTGCACGACAAGCTTTTCCTAGGAGGAGCCGATTGCGAGAACATTGCATCGGGAGCCGATAGACTATTCGGCCATCGGAAAGCTCAGTCTGAAGGCCGCGCCACCCGTCGGTCCGCCGAGGACACAAACCTTTCCACCATGGAGCCTGGCAATTTCCTGGACGAGGTTCAGCCCGAGGCCGAATCCCTTAGTGCGTCCCTGGAGACGATGAAACGGCTCGAAGATACGGTCCCGTTCTTCCTCCGGGATACCGCTTCCTTCGTCGCTTACGGTGATACCGGTGGCGCGGCTGACATGGACGGTGATCCTGCCACGGCGACCGCCATGGTGGATCGCGTTCTGTACGAGGTTGGTAACGGCCCGCTCGATGGCCATGCGATCGCCAAGGACTTCCACGGCCTCCTCGTCCTTGATGAAGCAGGGTTCATAATTGGCGGCGATCGCGAGCGGCGCTAGTTCTGAAACGACGTGTTCAGCGACCTCCACGAGATCGACCGAAACCGGCTCGAAGCGGTGATTGAGGCGCTGAAGATCGAGGAACTGCTCGGCAAGCGTCGCAAGGCGGACGGTATCTTCGAAGAGCCGCTCCTTCAAAGGGCCTGCCGGCAGGCCATCGAGACGTGCCTGCAGGATCGCAACCGGGGTCCGCCATTCATGGGCAAGATGGGAGAAAAGACGCTTCTGCCGCTCATAGCCTTCGTCCAGCCGCCTTAATGCATCATTGACGGCTTCGACAAGCGGCAGGATTTCACGCGGGACATCGTCGACCGGCAGCCGCGTCCCCTGGCGATTGATATCGATCTGCCCGGCGCGGGCAACGGCGGAATCCAGCGACGAAAAAGCGCGGCGAACCACCAGCGGTGCTGCAATCATCGTTGCGATCGCCGTAACGATCAACAGCGGCAGAAGGGCGCTGAAGAAGACGATGCCGACCGCACCAAGGATGCGGACCGTCGACACGGTACCGTCCACGCCCGTCAGGACCTGGATCTCGCCGGCCGGAGACGACACCCATTGCAGCCGTGCGGCGGGCACGGTGCTGCCACCGAGATTGCTGCCGAAACGAGCCTGTCCGATGCCGTCGAGCGCAGCGCCGAACGCTGCATAGGCCGCAGGCACGTTTCCGTCCTTGATCGTGGCGCCGCTGCGATCGCGCACGACGAACCAGAGGCCTGGCAGGTTCTCGCGCCGCACCAGAAGCGCCGATGTTTCTTTCAGTGCAAGGGCGCCATTCTGATCGCGGCCAATCGACTGGGAGATGGCATCGATGGTCTCGTCTTCCGGCTGAAGCGAGATAAAGCTGCCGGTCGCCCACAAGGCGGCGACGATCAGCACCGCAAGCAACGACAAGAAGATCGCCTGCAGGAATGACAGGCGCGATACGAGACGCCATCGCAGGGAAGGCTGGCTTGTGCTCATGATTTCAATCTCATCAGATAGCCGATGCCGCGAACGGGATGAATCTCCAGGCCGGACTCCACCAAGGCAAGTTTGCGACGAAGACGGGAGATATGCGCATCCAGCGTATTCGACTGGATATCTTCGCTGAACCCGTAAACAGCCTCTTCCAGAGCATGGCGCGGTACCGTGCGGCCAAGACGGCGCGCAAGCGCCTCGAAGACCAGAACTTCCCGGCGCGGCAATTCGAGTCGCTCGCCTCCAATCAGGATATCGTGGCAGCCGAAGTCATAGGACAGCTTGCCGAAATTCACCACCTCGGTCCGTAACTCGCCGGGGCGTCTCAGAATGGCGCGCAATCGCGCCAGCAGTTCTTCAATGGCAAATGGTTTGACGATGTAATCGTCGGCGCCGGTATCGAGACCACCGATGCGATCGCCGAGATCGCCGCGCGCCGTCAACACGATGACGGGCGTATCGATGCCGGCAGCCCTCAACTTTGGAATGATCGATAAGCCGTCTCCATCCGGAACCTGCCGGTCGAGGAGAATGACATCATAGGGAAGATTTATCGCAGCCTCTTCGGCATCAGCCAGTATCGACACGTGATCGACGATGGCATCGCGAGCCTGCAACCCAGCGCTCAGCGCCGCAGCCATTTCCGGCTCGTCCTCTAGTAACAAGATCCGCAATGAACCATCCCCAAAAATGGAACGACTGCATTGCATAAGCGGATTGCGGGAAGATTGCGACCCTATCCGGGCTACACTTTATTATTCATTGGAGAATTTGAACCGATATGCTGCCGGTATCCGAATATCTCAGCCAGTTCGGCTTTCGACGCCAGTCAAGTCGCAGGGGAAGGCATCGCCTCCCCCTGCGATATCCGCCGTGCGGTGGCCGATAGGTAAGCTACAGCGAACGGAGGAGTGAGCCCACCATGCAAATGGTTTCCCGCCCGTCCTGATTTTGCTGCCGCGCCGCCATTCTCGAAGCAACAGAGATCGAGAAGGAAGAGCCGTGAAGCGTTTACCTGCATCAAGCCCACCTCATTTGAGGCGGCTCATATGCAATGCCAGCAAGCTGCGATAGTCCAGACCTTCCTCACGCTCGGGAAGGCCGATATCACGAAGCTGATAATTCGATAGTTCAGATACCTGCTGATAGATCTGCCGCCGTTTCCAGGCGACAAACAACAGGGCACGTACAGTCCTCCAGGCACCGAATTTCTGGTACAGTTCATCGACCGTTGCCGTCAAACTTTTGGCAACTATAAATTGTGAATGAGTCATCGTTTTTCCTGGCGCAATCACGCGACCAGGTCCTCTTGAAGCTTGACCGACTTCAGGAGTGGATGCGTCAACGACGCACCAAGTCATTCCCTGGGCAGGTCATATAGGTTTAATGGGAAAACGCCTAAACGGCGACAGATAAAGCTATTTAAAGCTTTAATTATAGAGTCGTCGTGCAGTTGGTGCAGCACACACCAAGGCCATCGACATCATTCCGCCGGAGACGTATGTAAACATATGTAGATTATGCATATCACGCCTCCCTGTTCGATTTGCGGATGCGTCTATCATACGCAAGATTCGGAAATCGGCAACCCCACAATTTCGAATTGCAAATATCCGGCACAATATGTTGCATCAAAGCAACGGTGATGACGGTGTCAAATCAGCTGCAAGGCAGGTCCGACGACGAGCAGAACTTTCAGAGCTCACTAGAACGAATTGACGATGCCCCCTCCCGTGCGCATCTGCTGCACCATGATATGGGCATGGTAGTGCATGGCGCATTTGATCGCGTAGATTTGCAGGACGACGGGCGAGCGCCGATGCCGCAGGAGATTGAAAAGCCGTGCACGGTAAGTGGCGCGCAGATCCGCTTCCTTCACCCGGCGCATCAACCGGAGGAAAATCCCGACCGCCTCGAATGCCCATGTCGCGTTGAGCGCCAGCAAACGCAGCGGATGGCGGCGCAAGTGGCGTAAGCGGGTACTTTCCGGTTCGATACGCGCATCGATGTAAAGCGCATCCAGCCGATCAAAATAGGCGGCCGGCTCATGCAGATCGCTCAAGACCGAAAGATATCCGTCCCGCAAGGTTTCGCGCGAGAGCTTGAGCGGGATGACATTGGTGCCGTAGGCGGGCGGATCGTCATGATCGAGACGGCCCTCCTTGGCGAGACGTGTATAGAGCGGCGTCTTCGGGATCGCCGCCAGCATGCCGATCATGGCGTTGACGATGCGCGCATCCCTGATGAAGACCCGCTGCGCATCGAAAATGGTCGCATCGTCGCTATCGAAGCCCAGGATCATGCCGCACCAGACTTCCATGCCGGTCTGCTGGATCGCGTGGATTTTCTCCAGCATCGTCCCGCCCTTGCGGAGGTTCTGCAGCTTCTTGGTTTCGCGCAGAGCCTCTTCGTTCGGCGTCTCAATGCCGATGAAGACGGTGCGGATATTGGCATCGACCATCAGCTGCATCAGTTCGGCATCGTCAGCCAGATCGATCGATGCCTCCGTCAGGAACGTCATCGGGTAATGATAGCGCTCCTGCCAGGCGACGACATCGCGCAGCACCTCCTTGATCGCCTTCTTGTTGCCGATGAGATTGTCGTCGACGATAAAAGCCGTATCCATTCCGGAAGCGAGCAGGGCCTCCATCTCGGCGACGATCTGCGTGCTGGTCTTGATGCGCGGCTTGCGGCCGAAAACCACGATGATATCGCAGAAATCGCAGGTAAACGGACAGCCGCGCGAGAACTGGATGCTGCCAACAGCATATTCATCCATCTTCAGGAGATCGAAGCGCGGCACGGGCACCTTGCTCATATCCGTCTTGTCAGCCTGTTCATAGCGCCGGGCATGATGGCCCTCCTGCCATTCAGCCAGGAATTTGGGCCAGGTCTCCTCGGCCTCGCCGATGAAGGAGACATCGACGAGGTTGCCGAAATAATCCTCCTTGACCGTAACCCAAGGTCCGCCGACGACGGTGAAACAGTTGCGCCGTTTGAGCTCGGTCAGGATTTCCGTCATACGAAAGCGCTGGACGATCATCCCCGTCAGCGCAACGATATCGGCCCTCTCGCAAAGGCCGTAGTCTATCGGCTCGATATTCTCGTCCACCAGAGTGACGGTATGTTCCGCAGGCGTCAGCGCCGCCAGCAAAGGCAGGCACGCCACCGGAAGGTTAGCTTTGACGTCGAACAGCGGCAGAGCGTGCTCCATGCCCCAATAAGAGGTTTCGAAACGCGGATTGATGATGACGATATGAGCCATTGAATGGTCCGCTCCATGATATGAAGATCTGGTTCGGTATTGCTTTGAGCCTGTATGTCATTTGCAGCTGCATGCGCCGGCCTTTCGGCTGCGAAGCAGGGTCTTCCAGCATCGAGGCGGCTGTCTTAGCAGCCCTATATGAGCTCAGGATTAAATTCGGGATGCTGACGACGCCATTGCCTCCTGGCGATCTCGTCGGCAGGTACTCATAAACATGGTTTGCAATGCCGCTAAAAATTTTTTCGGCAGCAATGTCGAAATCGTCCCGATGCAATCGTCTTTATTCCAGACATGGCGCGAAAGCATATTATCGGATCTTTCGCGCCTTGAGCTGAACCGGATGAAGGGAGCTGCAAATGAGTTCGTCCTATCGTTGGGTGATCGTTGGCGCCGGCGCGCTGATGACCTGTGTTGCGCTCGGCGCGATGTTTTCCCTGGCAATCTTCCAGGTGCCGATCGCCGCCGATACAGGTTGGTCGCATGCCGGCATCGCCGCCGCCATGACGCTGAATTTCCTGACCATGGGCCTCGGTGCCTTTGCCTGGGGTGCTGCAAGCGATCGCTTTGGCATCCGCATCGTGGTTGTGATAGGCGCGCTGCTGCTCGGGCTGGCGCTTGTCCTGGCAAGCCGGGCGGGCTCGCTTCTGCAATTCCAGCTGACCTACGGCATTCTCGTGGGCCTTGCCGCCAGTGCCTTCTTCGCACCGATGATCGCGGCAACGACCGCCTGGTTCGACAAGGGCAGAGGCCTGGCGGTGTCGCTGGTCTCAGCCGGCATGGGCGTAGCGCCGATGACGGTGTCGCCTTTCGCCCGCTACCTGATTTCGGCTTACGATTGGCGTTTTGCCATGCTTGTCATCGGCATCATGGCCTGGGTTCTGCTGATACCGGCGGCGCTGCTGGTGCGGCGAGCACCGGTCTTAGCCGAGACGACCGGCGCAGACAGGCAAAGGGAAGAGCAGCGCCTGCCCCTTGGCCGGATCTTCCGCTCGCCGCAGTTCCTCGTGCTCGGCGCGACCTTCTTCGCCTGCTGTGCGGCCCATTCCGGACCGATCTTCCACATGGTCAGTTACGCCACCATCTGTGGTGTGGGGCCGATGGCGGCGGTCAGCATCTATAGTGTCGAGGGCCTTGCGGGTCTTGGCGGCCGCCTCCTTTACGGGACGCTGGCGGACAGGCTCGGTGTGAAACCGGTGCTGGTCGCCGGCCTCCTGGTGCAGGCGGCGGCACTTGCCACCTATCTGCTGGTCAGCGAACTCGGCGAGTTCTATGCGCTGGCGGTCGTCTTCGGCAGCGCCTATGGCGGCGTGATGCCGCTTTATGCCGTGCTGGCGCGCGAATATTTCGGGCCGCGCGTCATCGGCACCGTCTTTGGAGCGGCATCGATGCTCTCGAGCATCGGCATGGCAGCCGGACCTCTGATCGGCGGCTGGATCTTCGATACGTTCGCCAACTACTCCTGGCTCTTCATCGGCTCGTCGATGGTGGGGTTGGGGGCGGCCGCCATCGCACTTGCCTTTCCGCCAATGCGACGCCTGCAGCTGCAGCCGGCTTGAAACAAGCCGAAAACGGCCCGAATCCGCTTCTGTGAACCGTGCCGGGTGCCTCATATTTCGCCGCGCCCGGCAGCGCTTTTCTCGGCGACAAGCCCTTGCCGCCACGCTGGGGAGGACACATTCGTATTTCTTGATGCTTACACACAGATTTTCATAAGCGGCAGCGGTTGCAGCCATTGCAATTTTCAATTTTTGGCCAACACTCACATATGCATCAGGTGCGTGATCTTCTGGGGGAGGAAATCAGGAGAGCACCCACTGGCGCGACTTTCCGCGCCCGTCGGCAGGAAAGTCCTGCGTAATGTCATTATGGGGGACATGACACGGGTCTTTTGACCATGTCCCTGGTGCAATTGGGAGGATTGATTCATGGCATCCACGTCCGTGGCCGAGACGACGAGTCGAGGCATGACCAGGGAGGAGAAGAAGGTCATCTTCGCGTCCTCCCTTGGAACCGTGTTCGAATGGTACGATTTTTATCTTTATGGTTCTCTGGCCGCCTTCATCGGAACGGCCTTCTTCAGCGACTATCCGGAAGCAACCCGCAATATCTTCGCCCTGCTCGCCTTTGCCGCAGGCTTCCTCGTGCGGCCGTTCGGCGCCCTCGTCTTCGGGCGCATCGGCGATCTTGTCGGACGTAAATACACCTTCCTCGTTACGATCCTGATCATGGGTCTTTCGACCTTTCTGGTCGGCGTCCTTCCCGGATCGGCGAGCTGGGGTTTTGCCGCGCCTGTCATCCTGATCATCCTTCGCATGCTGCAAGGTCTGGCGCTTGGCGGCGAATATGGCGGTGCTGCAACTTATGTCGCCGAACATGCGCCCGACAACAAACGCGGCTATTACACCTCCTGGATCCAGACGACTGCGACGCTCGGCCTGTTCCTGTCACTGATCGTCATCCTGATCGTCCAGAATGCGCTGGGCAAGGAGGCTTTCGCGGCATGGGGCTGGCGTATTCCCTTCCTTCTCTCCTGCCTTCTGCTCGCCATCTCCGTCTGGATCCGGCTGTCGCTCAGCGAATCGCCGGCCTTCAAGAAGATGAAGGAGGAGGGCAAGGGCTCCAAAGCTCCGCTTTCCGAAGCCTTCGGCCAGTGGAAGAATGCCAAGATCGCCTTGATCGCGCTGCTCGGCCTCACCGCCGGCCAAGCGGTCGTCTGGTATGCCGGCCAGTTCTACTCGCTGTTCTTCCTGCAGAACGTACTTAAGGTCGACGGTCAGTCCGTCAACATCATGATCGCGATCGCGCTTCTGATCGGCAGCGGCTTCTTCGTGTTCTTCGGCTGGCTTTCCGACAGGATCGGCCGCAAACCGATCATCATGGCGGGCCTGGCGCTGGCAATCCTCACCTATTTCCCGCTGTTCAAGGCATTGACCCACGCCGCCAACCCCGCCCTCGCCCAAGCGGAGCAAACCATCCGGGCGACGGTGACAGCCGCTCCTGGCGATTGCACCTTCCAGTTCAATCCTGTGGGAACCGCCAAGTTCAACAATTCGTGCGATATCGCCACCTCCTTCCTGGCGAAGTCTTCCGTGCCCTATACGATTGTCGACGGCCCAGCCGGGCAGCCGGCGACAGTCAAGGTCGGCGACGCGACCATAACCTCTTACGATGCAACGGCGGCAGGGGCCGGTGCAGCGGCAAAGAATGCGGCATTCACGCACGACATGAACCTTGCCCTGCAGAAGGCCGGCTTCCCGCTGGCGCGCGATCCCGCCAAGGTGCCGGACGCCAAGCTTGATGCCTTCATCGCCGCCAATCCCGAACTGGGGCTTAACGCGGCGACCGTACGGGCGGGCGACAAGACCGTCACGCCGGTTACGGATCTCGTCAAGGCGAAGCTTCTGACCGCGGATCAGGCTGGCGGCGCCACCGACATGCCGGTCTACACCATCGCCAATGGCGGTACCTTCAAGATGGTTGCCGATCCCAAAGCCATCAATTGGCCACTGACCATCCTCATCCTGACGATCCTGGTGATCTACGTGACGATGGTCTACGGCCCAATTGCCGCGATCCTGGTCGAGATGTTCCCGACCCGCATCCGCTATACCGGCATGTCGCTGCCCTATCATATCGGCAACGGCTGGTTCGGCGGCCTGCTGCCGGCAACGGTCTTCGCCATGAGTGCTGCCACCGGCGATATCTATTATGGCCTTTGGTACCCGATCGCGATCGCTGCGATGACCCTTGTCATCGGCCTAATTTTCGTTCGCGAAACCAAGGGCGTCGATCTGAACAGCATCAAGTAACCGCATAAAAGCCCGGCGTTCACATGCGGCACGCCGGGCTTTTTTCTTCGTCTCATCCATTTCTGATCGAAGCTCGAATCTCAGCTTCCGCAAAATGCATGCAGCAGCACCAGAAGCGAAAAGAGGACCATCAGGCCCGCCAGAAAATGCTGCAGGATCGACCA
Source organism: Rhizobium sp. BK491 (assembly GCF_014194925.1). Lineage (NCBI taxonomy): Bacteria > Pseudomonadati > Pseudomonadota > Alphaproteobacteria > Hyphomicrobiales > Rhizobiaceae > Rhizobium > Rhizobium sp. BK491. The sequence goes on along the minus strand of NZ_JACIAR010000004.1, from coordinate 223,496 downwards.
AACGCGTTTGGTCGCAGCAAGACTTGGCCGCGTTGCGAGAGAAGCGAGATAGAGTACTGTATCCATGAAAACCCCTGCCGAACGTTTCCGCAAGCGCGACGTGAATACTCACCACCGCGGAAATTGCTGACATTTATTGGTTTTATATTGTCTACAAAAATAGTAGATTAAAGGAAGGGTTTTGCGGTTCCCCTGCAATTTCAGACAAATTAAACTCCCCGGAGACAGGCGTGAGCGAGGCTTACTTAGTCCCGCCGCCCACCTGTAGAGACCGGAACGGGAGCGAACAGAAGCGCAGAAAAAATTTATTCTATAGATTAAATAAACAAAGCAAGGCTTGTCCTTTTAATTGAATGCCAGTGGCTTACGAGTACCGCTGACAATCGGTGACCCCTTGCCCATGACCTTGCTGGATGCCCAAAATCTTTCGCTTGCTTTCGGCTCGACACAGGCTCTGGCTGGAGCGTCTCTGACCGTCGATCGCGGCGAGGTCGTCGCGCTGATGGGGGCCAACGGCGCGGGCAAGTCGACGCTGGTTAAAATCCTGTCGGGCATTCATCGCGCCGATTCAGGCAGTATTCTATGGAATGGCGCGGATTATCGCCCCGAAAGCCCCGCCGAGGCGACGGCGCGAGGCATCGTTACCGTGCATCAATCGACCGACGTCGTCGGGATCGCCGGCCTTTCGGTCGCGGATGCCCTGCTGCTCAACCAATATGTTGACGGACGCCAGCCCTTCTTTCTGTCGAAGCGTTCAGTCCGGCGGAAGGCGGAAGCAATCCTATCGGAAGCCGGGTTCGACCTGCCGCTCGACCGCGATTTTGGCGATCTGGGCACAGCCGACCGGCAGATGGTCGCCATAGCCCGCGCCCTTTCCAACAAGGCACAGCTGCTGATCCTGGATGAGCCGACCGCAAGCCTTTCTGCGCGCGAAACGGCCCGGCTTTACGATATCGTCCGCCGGCTGAAGGCCCGCGGCCTGGGCATTCTCTATATCTCGCACCGTACGGCCGATCTCGATGCGCTCGCCGATCGCGTTGATGTCCTGCGGGGCGGCCGCAATGTTGGAGCTTTCTCGCACCCAATCGACTTCGATGCCGCCATTGAAACCATGATCGGCCGCCCCTTGAAGGCGGCTCGCCCACATCGCCGTGAACAATTCGACCGGACCATACTGGAACTTCAGGCTGTCCGGCTGCTTGCCGACAGCCCACCGATCGATCTGAGGCTCCATGCCGGCGAGGTCGTCGCCATCACCGGCGTTCTCGGCGCCGGCAAGAGCCGGCTTCTGTCGACACTTTTCGGCCTTGAGCGCTTTGCCTCAGGCACTGCACTCCTGGACGGCATTGCATTTCAGCCGGGCTCACCCGCCGATGCAATCGCCCGCGGCGTCGTCATGGCCGCAGCTGACCGCCACCGCTCTTCTCTCATGCCATCGGACTGGCCGGGAGAGAGTATTGCGGCAACGATCAGCCTGCCGCATCTGAAACATTGGTACCCGTCGGGCTTCCTGTTTTCCGGGCGGGAAAGCCGCGAGGGAGAAAAGGCCATCCGGCGCCTCGGCATCAAGGCCCCCGGTCCCGAGGCATCCGTCTGGTCGCTTTCCGGCGGCAATCAGCAAAAGGTCGTGCTCGCCCGCTGGGAGGCGGAGCCAAGCCGGCTCATGCTTCTCGACGAGCCCTTCCAAGGGGTCGACGTCGGCGCACGCCAGGACATTATCGCGGCCATACGCGCCCACACCGACCGCGCCACGCTGATCGCGACATCCGATCCGGAAGAGGCGCTCGAAGTCGCTGATCGGGTGCTGTTGATGGAGCATCATGGTCTCACAGACGTCGCTGACGCGGCCGCAGGCGGCCGACAGAACAAGGAATATGCCTGATGAGTGAAGGTACCGCAGAAATCCCCGAACAGGTCAGGCCAGCAAGCAATACGGTTTCACCGCAGGAATTCGTGCGGCGGGGGGCGGTATTTCTCCTCCTTCTTGCCCTCGTCATCATCTTCAGTTTTGCCCAGCCGGCCTTCATCAACATCAACAATCTGATGAGCATCCTGCAGGCGGTTTCGGTTGTTGCCATCATCGGTGCCGGGGTCACGGTGACGCTCGCCATCGGCGGCTTCGATCTTTCCGTTGGCGCGGTGGCTGCCTCCAGTGTCATGGCCGCGAGCTATGCGATGATCGTATGGGGTCTCAATGCTTATGAAACCGTGCCGCTGGTGCTTGCCTTCGGCGCGATCGTCGGGCTTGCCAATGCTCTGCTGATCGTCAGGCTGAAGGTACCGGATCTGCTGGCCACGTTGGCCACCATGTTTCTCCTGACGGGGCTACAGCTGATTCCGACGGCGGGGCGCTCGATCTCGGTCGGCTTGATCCTTCCCGACGGGACGACGGCGTCAGGCAGGGTCGACTCCGCCTTTTTAACGATCGGACGTTCAAGCCTGTTCGGCATCATTCCCTTTCCCGTCATCCTCATGCTGATCGTCGCGCTCGCGCTCTATGTGCTGACCGAGCGTACGCGTCTTGGTCGCCTTCTCTACGCCACCGGCGGCAATGAAGCGGCGACACGGTTGGCCGGCGCCAATGTCGCCCGCCTGAAGACCTTTGCCTATGTGCTTTCGGGTACTCTCGCCTCGCTTGGCGGCATCATCGTCGCTGCCCGTGTCGGTCGAGGAGACGTTTCCTCCGGTGCCTCGCTGCTGATGGATTCCGTCGCAGCCTCGCTCATCGGCTTTGCCGTGCTGGGACTGCGCCGTCCGAACGTTCTCGGCACGACAATCGGCGCCGTCTTCGTCGGCGTGCTTCTGAACGGCCTGACGATGCTGAACGCGCCCTATTACACGCAGGATTTCATCAAAGGCGCCGTTCTCGTCGGTGCGCTCGCACTTACCTATGGGATCAGCCGCGGCAGAGCGTGACCCCGCCATCCTATCCGCAGACTTTTCCGCCCGTCGGAAATGAGCCACGGCTGTCGGGGCAGCACATATCGATATCGCTGCCATATTCCCGGCGTCCTAACGCAGCTTAGGCCAAAATGCATTCGGACAATCCCAAAGGCACTCCTGATAGACGTTAGAGCAGCTTTTCCAATGTGATCGGCAAGTCGCGAACGCGCTTGCCGGTGGCATGGAATACGGCGTTGGCAATCGCCGGCGCCACGCCGACGATACCGACCTCGCCGACCCCCTTGCCGCCAAGTGCCGAGGCATTGAAATCCGGCACACCGACGGAGATCACCTGTATATCCGGAATGTCGGAATTCGTCGGCACGAGATAATCGCCGACATTGTTGTTGACGGTTCGTCCGTTGCGCTGATCGATCAGGCCCTCCTCCAGAAGCGCTTGGCCGATACCCATGATGATGCCGCCGCGCCACTGGCTTTCGACCAGCTTGGGATTGTAGAGACGGCCGCAATCGAAGGCGGAGACCATGCGGGAGACGCGTACCGTACCGAAATCCTCGTCGACCCGCACTTCAGCGAAATGGGCGCACCAGCTGTGCATGGAATAATCGCCCATGGTCGGCCCCTGAACCTTAGCCATAGTGGTCCAGGCCTGAAGCTGTTCCTGTGCGTTCGCACCGTCGGGCAGGGTATTCCGCCGGACTTCGATCTCCTCACGTTTCAGCGCGGACATCAGCTCGGCCAGAGTCAGCGATGGGGTTTCGCCGCGCGGTGCCACGATGCGCCCCTCGGCGAAATTCAGCGTGTTCGCGCCCGTCTCGCGGAAGGGTGAGTTGGCATCGCTGAGGGCAAGGCCGATGAGTTCGTCGCGGGCCGCGACCGCTGCCTTATGGACGGCGCCCATGATCGATCCGGCCAGCATCGAGCCCCCAGCGATCGCCGAGCCCGGCAGGCGTGAATCGCCGAGATGGACGTCGATCTGATCGACCGGAATACCGAAGACTTCCGCGGCACTCTGGGCAAGGATCGTATAGGTCCCCTGCCCCATATCGATCGCACCGCTGACGACCTCGACGCGGCCGTTCCCGAGGATGCGGATCATCGCTTCGCTCGGTGCCCGGATGACCGGGAAAGTGCCGCAACCGATGCCCCAGCCGATCAGCGTCTTGCCATCGCGCATCGAGCGCGGCGCGTGGCTGCGCCGCGACCAGCCGAAGGCTTCCGCACCTTCCGTCAGCGCCTCGCGGAGCCGGCGAGTCGACCACGGTTTGCCGGACTGATAATCGTGATCGGCATAGTTCTTCAGCCGAAGCTCGAGCGGGTCTATGCCGAGCTTGTAGGCCAGTTCCTCGATCGCGCATTCGATGCCATAGGCGCTGGGATTCTTACCCGGCCCCCGCAAGGCGCCAGGCGTGACGCTATTGACCGGCACGACGCGGTGCTGCGAGGAGAAGTTCTCGACCTTGTAGAGGATTGACGTTGCCGCCCCCGTCTGTTCGGGCCAGTCCGCATTAAGCGAGGTTTCGCTGGCGCCGCGGTGGACGATCGCCTGCAGGATGCCATCCTCCGTCGCGCCAAGCGCGATCTTCTGTCTGGTCGCTGCGCGTCCGCCGTAGCTGGTGAAATTCTGTGGGCGGGTGACCGCGAGTTTCACTGGTCGGCCGAGCTTTCTGGCGGCCGCGATGGCGACTGCGCCATAGGCGAGCGGCTGCCCCTTGGAGCCGAAACCACCGCCGATAAAGGGCGAGATGATCCGGACATTCTCATAGGGCATGTCGAACCATTCGGAATACATGCGCGCCATGCCATGCGACCATTGGCTGGGTTCCCAGATGGTCAACTGGTCACCATCCCATTTCGCCGTCAGCCCGTGCGGCTCCATCGCCACGTGATATTCGCGCGGAGTGGAATATTCGGCTTCGATCCGCACCGGGGAAGCGGCAAGTGCAGCCTCGGCATTACCCCAGGCAACCGAGAGCGGCTCCATGAGCTTGCCCTCGCCGGCATTCGGATCGTTGAGATCGGCGACGTGCTTGCTCTCTTCATAGCTGATGCGCACCAGCCTGGCGGCTTCCGTCGCCAATTCCCGGCTTTCGGCGATCACGGCGGCAATCGACTGGCCGTTAAACTGCACCTCCCGCGGCAGCGGATAATACGGGCCGTCGGCAGGCTTGTTGCCGCCCCAATCAGCCGAAAGCTTGAGACCGAGATCGTCCTCCGGCGTCAGCACCAGCAGCACTCCCGGCATCGCAAGTGCTGCCGAAGCATCGACCTTGACAACGCGGCCAGCCGGAATCGTGCTCTGGATGAGGACGGCATAAGCGAGGTTTTCGACCGGATATTCCAGGGCATAGGTCGCCGTACCCGTCACCTTCATCCTGCCTTCGAAGCGCGACTGACGACCGCCGACCGTGCCGTCGGAAGCATCGCCATGTTTACGGGGTTCCATCATGGTCATGCGAGACCTCCCACTTTGAAAATGGCGCGGGCAATGACGCGCGGCGCAAGTTCGATCTTGTGACGATTGCCGCCATGATCGACGGCCCCCTCCATGGCCAACCGGCTGGCTTTTTCGACGGCTTCCGAGGTGAGAGCCTTACCGATCAGCGCTTGCTCCACATTGCGCGCCCGCCAGGGCTTGGTGGCGACCCCGCCGATGGCCACGCGAATATCGCGGACCGTCCTGCCGTCGGCTTCAAGCTCCAGGCCGACTGCGGCACTCGCGGCAGCAAATTCATAGGACTGCCGATCGCGAACCTTGAGGTAGGTGGAGTTCCGGGCGGCGGCGGAGGCAGGAATAGTAATGGCGGTGATGATCTCGCCACGCTGCAGGACGGTTTCCTTGTTCGGCGTCTCATCGGGAACGAGGAAGAAATCGTCGATGCCAACTTTGCGGCTATCCGTCTCGATTACGGCGTCAAATGCAACAAGGGCTACCGCCAGGTCGCCCGGATAGGAGGCGATACAGGCCTCGCTCGTTCCAAGTACGGCGTGATTGCGCGTGATACCGCCGATCGCCGAACAGCCGGAACCGGGATTGCGCTTGTTGCAGGCAGGAAAGGCGCCGGGATCACGGAAATAGGAACAGCGCGTGCGTTGCAGGAGATTGCCGCCGATCGTCGCCATGTTGCGGAGCTGGGCGGAGGCGGCCAGGGACAGCGATTCGGAAACTGCCGGGAAGGCAGCGTGGATATCCTTGTGGTCGGCGACTTCGCTCATCCTGGCAAGCGCGCCGATCGTTGCACCATCGGCGTTAATAGTGATGCCGCTCATGCCGGAGAGATGAGTAATGTCTATGACGGTATCGGGCTCGCCGACACCGCACTTGGCGAGATCGAGCAGCGTCGTTCCGCCGGCAAGCAGCAGGGCGCCGGCCTGTTGCGCCGCCTGGGCAGCCTCCGCTGTCGATGTGGCGCGCAGATAGGAGAAGTTTCGCATCATGCCACCTCCGCGGCCTGGCGCACCGCCGCAACGATGCTGTTATAGGCCCCGCACCGACAGAGGTTGCCGGACATATATTCGCGGATTTCCGCATCCGATCCGGCATGCCCTTCGCGAATGCAGGCGACCGCTGACATGATCTGGCCCGGGGTGCAATAACCGCACTGGAAGGCATCCTGCTCGATGAAAGCCGCCTGCACCGGATGCAGATCGCCGGCTTCGTCGGTGAGCCCCTCGATCGTCGTGATCTCGCGACCTTCGACCTGCGCGGCGAGCGTCAGACAGGATAGCACGCGCTTACCGTCGACATGGCAGGTGCAGGCGCCGCACTGTCCCTGATCGCAGCCCTTCTTGGTGCCGGTGAGGGAAAGATGCTCACGCAGCGCATCGAGCAGCGTCACACGTGGCTCGATATCGAGCTCGTGGCGCTGCCCGTTAATGTCGAGCGCGATATGGATGATTCGTGTCATGATAAGCTCCTGCCATCGTCACGAAGATGAGACCTACGAAATCTAGTAGAAACTCTTCGTCGGTCTACCGGTTGCTGTGGGTTTCTTTCAGGAAGACGGAGCCGATGGAATTGTGGTGTCACGGTCGGTTCTCATCTGAATAAGGAAGCAAAGGGCGCCATCAATAAACGGAGGCGCCTCCGTTTAAATTAATGCCTGGCTTGTTTTCGTCAAGCCCCCGGCAGGCGGGCAAATCTTGAACCGAGATGAGAAAGAGCCCCTGCTGTTTGTCCTACGTCGCCCACCACTGCACGCCGGCGGAATCAGGGAACTGATCAATGCCCATTCTCGGTCCGTAAAATCACTTGAAAAATGAAGCCCACGTCAGTTATGCTCAAACCGAGCAATAGTAGAGCACATCATCGAAAACGCCGTTTTGTTTCAGCACTACAAGGAATCACAACCCACTGTTATCGCTCAACTATTTTTAAATCTGGCTCGCGGGAACATGCTCGGCCTGCTCTGAATTCACCCAAGGAGGATTTTTCATGATCCATGAAATGCGCATCTATACTTGCTTGCCCGGCAAGCTGCCAGCGCTGCAGGAGCGCTTCGAAACGGCGACACTGGCGATCTGGAGCCGGCTCGGCATCCGCCCCCTCGGTTTCTGGACGACGATGGTCGGGCCCTCCAGCAACGACCTCATCTATTTCCTTGAATGGCAATCGCTGGAGGAGCGCCAGCGGAAATGGGCGGAATTCGTGGCTGATCCGGCCTGGAGGGAGGCTCTGGCTAGGAGCGAGAGGGCAGGCCCGATCATTGCCAATATCGCCAGTTCGATCCTGCAGCCGACTGAATTCTTTCGCCCCTTTATCTCCGTCGAGGCCGATGGCTGAAAACCGATGGAAGATTGATAAACCTGAGGTAAAAGCCGGGACATGCCCGGCTTTCAAAATCTTTTCGACGCGCGCGCCTGCTGCTTTCCAGTCAACCGTTCTGATCGCTGCTATTGTCGGCAGCCGGCTCCTGCTCTTTTTCCTTCAGCACGTCCGTCAGCTTGTTGACGCCTTCAAAGCCGGCGACGGCGGCGGCGGCCTTCGTCAGGAAACCGGCATTCGGGTCGACAGCCTCAACGGCCTCGTCGGCGGCCACGGCACCTGCAACTTCTTCAATCAGCTTTCCGATACCCATTTCAAGCTCCTGATCGTTTTTTGTCTGCCGCAAATTGCGGCGATCGAGCGTTGCGAACGCCTCGCAGTGGATGTTTGGAAGGTCACTGCAGGTGACCTTTTCCTCCCTGGGGCGAGGCATGGTTTTCCCCGGCTCCTGCCATTTAGGCAACCAAACTGAAAGCGGCCTTAGCCCATGATGAATCGAAGCTGATATCACGCAATCTCTACGGCACGCACCTGCCCGCATTTGACACTTGCCGCCGTCAAGCCGTCACATCAGCCTAATAGGTCTGTGCTAAGCCCTCCGGAATTTCGGGCAATGCCAAACCGTTTGAACCTGGGAAATTTCCTGCCATGACATTCTCGTGTCGCATTACGGCTCTTGCCGCATCCTTCCTCCCCCTCCTTTTCGCGCCGGCCTTCGCCGACTCTGACGTGCTCTGGAAGATCGTTCGTGACAAGTGCGTCGTACAAACTGCACCCTGCCTTTCGGTAAATACGAACGAGCACTATGCGATGCTGAAGGATCTTCGCGGCGTTGCGCAAGTTTTGCTGATTCCGACCGATAAGATCACAGGCATGGAGAGCGCGGCACTCCTCGATCCTGCAACACATAACTATTTTGCCGATGCGTGGGCGGAGCGGGGTGACGTCGAGGCCCGCTTGCCGCATGCGCTCCCGCGCGACGGCCTCAGCTTGGCCGTCAACGCACAGCAGGCACGCTCGCAGAACCAGCTGCATATCCACGTCGATTGCTTGAGCGCCGATGCTCGAGCTGCCCTCAAGGCCGATGCCGACAAGATCGGTACCGACTGGGCACCTCTTCCCGATACCATCGCCGGGCATAAGTTCACGGCGCTCCGTGTCAAGGGCGAGACACTGGGCGACTTCAATCCGTTCCTGGCGCTTGCCAGGATATTGAAGAACCCGACGAAGGAAATGGGCGATCACAATCTCGTGGTTGTCGGCGCCAATTTCGCCGACGGCCCCGGTTTCATTGTCCTCACCGATGTCGCAGTGCCCGGCATGGGCGGCGAGGACGTGCAGGATCATAGTTGCTCAATAACGCATTGAGATCAGTAAGTTACGGCGTAGATCGAAGACCGTATCGTCTCCCCATCGGCTAGGGAGGACCTTGCTTCGGCGGTCAAAATGGGCTTGGAAGCCAATTTATGAATCTGGCTTCTAACGTCTATCGAGATTCACCCACTAATCTTTTTGATGCAGGCGGTTCAGTGTTATAGTCCGGGTTGTGAGCCTGAGCTATGCGTCCGTTCGTTGAGCATCCAGATCATCGAACTGCGTTGGCATTGAAGGTTCGCGATCGAAAGCCTCAGGAGGCGCCTCATGAATCTTCAAATCAATAACCAATCCTACCAAGTCGATTCGGAGGGAGATACCCCGCTCCTCTGGATCATCCGTGACGAGCTTGGCATGACCGGCACGAAATATGGCTGCGGGTTGGCACAATGCGGTGCCTGTTCCGTTCTTGTCGATGGCGAAGTGGTGCGCTCCTGCGTAACTCCGCTCGACAGCGTCGCCGGCCGCCAGATTACGACGATCGAAGCGATCGAGGCGGACCCGGTTGGAAAGCGTGTTGTCGCCGCCTGGGTCAAGCATCAGGTCCCGCAATGCGGTTACTGTCAATCGGGGCAGGTCGTTGCAGCGACTGCGCTCCTCAAGCAAACGCCCAATCCCTCCGATGACGAGATCGCCGCGGCGATGATCAACCTCTGTCGATGCGGGACTTACAATGCGATCAAGGAAGCGGTCAAAGACCTCTCCTCCAAGCAAGGAGAGACGCTATGACCGAAACCAACCGCAATCTCGTTCCGGAGGATGAATTCCCCACCGGATCGCCGGTCAATATCTCGCGCCGGCACTTTCTCCTGACGTCTGCCGGCGCTGCAGCAGGCGCCTTCGTTCTCGGCTTCGGCGTTCCGGTTGGCCGCGCGCGAGCCCAGCAGGCGGCAAGCCCAATGCCTCCAGGCACCCGTGTTCCGGCATTCCTCGAAATCCGCCCGGACAGCAGCATCCGTTTCATGAGCCCCTTCGTCGAAGGCGGACAAGGCGTCTTCACTGCGATGGCCCAGATCGTCGGCGAAGAACTCGATGCGGACCCGAAAACCTTCGTCGTCGAAAACGCGCCCACGGGCAGCGACTATCTGGTCGTACATGGCCAGATGCGCATCACCGGCGGCAGCATGTCGGTGCGCACCAGCTATGAGACGATGCGCCGGCTCGGCGCGCTCGCCCGCAACATGATCCTGCAAGCCGCCGCCAAGCGCCTGGACGCACCGATTACCGAACTGACCACAGAGCCGGGCCACGTGATCCATGCCGCATCGGGCCGCAGCCTCGCCTATGGCGACGTAGCGAGCGAAGCACTGGATCTGCCGGTTCCTGCCCCTGAGAGCGTGGCGCTTCGGGACCCAAGCAAATTCCGCTGGATCGGCAAACCGGTTGAGCGGCTCGATATCCACGACAAGTCGACAGGCAAGGCAGTCTACGCCATCGATTGCAAGGTTGACGGCATGTTGCATGCCGCCGTGCAGCACGCGCCGCGCCTCGGCCTGACCGTCGGCAAGATCCGCAACAAAGAGCAGCTCAAGGCAATGCCGGGTGTTCATTCCGTCCACAGCCTGCCCGGCGCCGTTGCAGTCGTCGCCGAGCGCTGGTGGAATGCCAAGCGGGCAGCCGAGGCCGCTCAGGTCGATTGGCGCGAGCCCGGCCCGGACGCCGATCCCGCCTTCCGTTACATGCCCGCCGATTTCTCGACCGCAGCCTTTAACGACAGGCTCGCCAACGAACCGGGCAATGGCAAGGAAGCGGAGAATGTCGGCGATATCGCCAAGGCGTTCGACGGCGCCAAGACAGTCGTTTCCGCCACCTACAGGAGCCAGTATCTGCATCATGCGCAGCTGGAGCCTCCGTCCACGCTGGCCCGCTTCAACCCGGACGGCAGTCTCGAACTCTGGATGCCCAATCAGGCGCCCGAGCAATTCCAGGCCGACATAGCCAAGCTGACCGGCCTCGATCCATCGAAAGTGATAATCCACAGCCCCATCCTGGGCGGCTTCTTCGGACGGCATTTCCTGTATCCATCGGCCAATCCCTATCCGCAGGCCATCCAGCTCGCAAAAGAGGTCGGGCGGCCGGTCAAGCTCATCTGGAGCCGGGAGGAGGAATTCCTGCGCGATCCGATGCGTCCCATGGCCGCAGTACGCTTTCGCGGAGCACTCGACGCCAGCGGCATGCCGGTGGCACTCGAGGCCATCAGCGCTTGCGAGGGTCCGACGGAAGGCGTCTACGGTCATAAGGAGGATTCACTCGATCCGACGGCCCTGGAGGGCCTTGCCGGCAAATCCTATGCAATCCCGAACTACCGCATCGCGCAGATCTACGTCAAAAACCCGACGACGCTCGCCTATTGGCGCTCTGTCGGCAATTCCATGAACGACTTCTTCTACGAGACGTTCCTAGACGAGCTAGCCGACAAGGGTGGGCAGGACCCCTATGAGCTGCGCCTCAAGCTGCTGCAAAAGAACGAGCGGCTGAGTAATCTCCTGAAAGCGGCCGGCGACCTCTCCGGCGGCTGGAAACGGGGGCCCTTCACGGCAGGCGACGGTTCGCGGCGCGCGCGCGGCGTGGCAATGGCCTCTCCGTTCGGTAGCCACACTGCTGCCATCGCCGAAGTGTCGATCCGCAACGGCCAGGTCGTCGTCCATGACGTCTGGGAAGCGATCGACCCCGGCAGCATCGTCAATCCGGCAATCATCGAAGCTCAGGTCAATTCGGCGACCGCACTCGGCATGTCGCAGGTGCTGATGGAGGAGGCTGTCTATAAGAACGGCGAGCCGGTGGCGCGCAATTACGACCTCTATCCGATCCTGCCACCGGATCGCATGGCGCGCGTACACGTCCGCATCGTCGAAAGCGGGGCGGAGATGGGCGGTATCGGCGAGCCGGGCCTGCCAGCCATCCCGCCAGCGGTCGCCAATGCGGTTTCCACGCTGACAGGCAAGCGGATACGCAGCATGCCTCTATCCAACTACACCTTTGAAAGCTGAGGCGCAGCACTCGCTGCGCCAAGCACACTTCCGGCTCTCGGCTCATTTCTGGTCCGAGAGCCGGCTCGGTTGGCTCTAGCCGCGTAAAAAATCCCGAAGCAAAGACATGAGGGCACACCTTTGAAGAAACTTCTTCTGGTTCTTCTCCTGATTATCGTGCTTGTGGCCGGCGGCGTCGCATGGTTCGTAACCCGCACGCCGGCATCTCCCTTCGACAATGTCGCCGCGATACAGGCGCCCTCGGAGGACCTGCTGCAGCACGGCGAATATGTCGCGCGCCTCGGCGACTGCGTCGCCTGTCACAGCACGCCAAAGAGCGCCCCCTTTGCCGGCGGGCTGGAGATGGGGACGCCGCTCGGCTCCATCTTCACGACCAACATCACGCCGGACAAGGAGACCGGGATCGGCAACTATACGCTCGCCGATTTCGATCGCGCTGTGCGCCAGGGTGTTGCCCGCGATGGGCATCGCCTCTATCCGGCCATGCCCTATCCTTCCTATGTGAAGATGAGCGACGACGACATTCGTGCGCTCTATGCCTATTTCATGAATAGGGTCGAGCCTGTGAAGCAGGCGGACAAACCTTCCGACATCAAATGGCCGATGAACATGCGCTGGCCGCTGGCGCTCTGGAACGCGGTCTTCACCGAAGGCGGCACCTATCAGCCGAAAACGGCCGGCGATGACCAGTGGAACCGTGGCGCCTATCTCGTTCAAGGGCCAGGCCATTGCGGCAGCTGCCATACGCCCCGCGCCATCACCATGGCTGAAAAGGCGCTGGATGAGAGCAGCCCGCTCTATCTTTCCGGCGCTCTTCTCGACGGCTGGTATGCGCCGAGCCTGCGTGGCGACCCCAATACCGGCCTTGGGCGCTGGAGCGAGGACGATATCTATGCCTTACTAAAGACCGGCAGGAACGGTCATGCCGTCGTCTTCGGCTCGATGGCGGATGCCTTCAACAATTCGACACAGTTCATGAATGATGACGATCTGAAGGCAATAAGCCATTACCTGAAATCCCTGCCCGGCGATCCCGCCCGCGACGGCACCCCCTGGCAATATGACGAAGGTACCGCCCAGAACGTATCGCTTTCCAACCGCGAGAACATCCCGGGTGCCCAGACATTCGTCGCCAAATGCAGCTTCTGCCACGGCGTCGACGGACGCGGAAAGCAGCAATGGATTCCGCCGCTCGCCGGCTCTGCCGCTTCACTTGCGAAGGAAAACGCGTCGCAGATCAATGTAACGCTGAACGGCTCCAGCCGGGTCGTGGCGAGCGGCATTCCGGATGCCTATCGCATGCCGCCGTTCCGCCAGCAGCTTTCGGACCAACAGATCGCCGACGTCCTGACATTCGTGCGCTCATCCTGGGGAAATCATGGCGGAGCGGTTGCGGCAAACGATGTGAAGGCGTTGCGGGAGCATACGGATCCGGCCAGCAGCAGCCCGATCATATTGCAGATGCGGTAGCTTTCTACCGCATCTGGCTATTGCCGGCACAACGCAGTTGTCGCGAAGTGCTTTATGCGCCCCCCGCCGGGCAGCAGGGACCGTGTATCGTTCAATTGAATGCGACGGTTCGTATTCTACGGAGCGAGAACGCAATCAACAGGCCAGCCATCGCAGCGATAGCGCCCGCCAGGAAGACGCTGCCATAGCCGGCCCGGTCGGCCAAAAGGCCTGCGAATGGCCCGGTCAGCCCGTAGGCGAGGTCCTGAAAGGCCGAGAAGCCGCCAAGCGCCGTGCCGCGCAGATGCGGCTCCACCCGCCGGACGACCTCGCGGCCCATGGAAGGATAGATCAGCGAGCATCCGAGACCGGTCAAAAAGGCACCGGCGAGCGCGAGCACGGGATCGGTGGCACTCCAGATCAACAATTGGCCCACTGCTTCGACGGCCAGTGAGCCGAGGGCGACCGGCAAGCCACCGATACGATCAGGCAGATGGCCGAAGAACACGCGCACCAGAACGAAGCCGACGCCGAAGGCGGTCAAGCCCAGCCCAGCGTAGTTCCAGCCCTGGTCGAGGAAATAGAGCGTGAAGAAGGCGCCAATGACGGCAAAGCCTATGCCCTGAAGGCACACGATCGCCCCATACAGCCAGATCCTGCTGACGACATCCCAAAATGGCAGGCGCTGCTCATCGGGATGCGGCGCAACGCCGGGAACTCCCCAGATCGCCACCAGCCCGAGGAACGGCAGGACGGCGCTGATCGCCATCGTCCCGGCAAAGCCGAACCGGCTGAACGACATCAACCCGATCGGCCCGCCCACCGCAAGCGCTCCATAGATGGCAGCACCGACCAGTGCCAGGACCCTGCCCGAGCGCGCCGGGCCAACAAAGCCGATGCCCCAGGCGATGATGCCGACGGCAACCAGACTCTCACCCCACCCCAGAGCCAAGCGTCCCAGAAGGAGGAGCAGGAAGGATGACAATGGCATGTGCGCCAGCAGGCCGGCGACCAGAGCCGTCAAAGCCCCGACGATATAGAATGCAAGCCCCCGCGTCACAGCCACCTTGGCGCCACGATGGTCCGAAAGCACGCCGGCATAACCGCGCGTGAGGATCGTCGCCAGAAAGGCGATGCCGACGCCGAGCCCCGCCCAGACATTGCCGAGCTGCAGTTGTCCGCTCACGTAAAGCGGTACGATCGGAAACGAAATGCCGATGCAAAGATAGGAAATGAAGAGAATGGCGCTGAGCAGCATCAGCCGGCCGCGCGCCGGATCAGGTGTCGATTGAAAAGCCATGATAATCTCCAGGCTTTTCCTCGATCGGCGAAGGCATAAAAAAACGCACTCCGACCGACGAGGATCGTTGAGTGCGTTGCTTGACGTCAAACGCTTACGGCCAGCAAGGCTGACTACGTCTGCAATATGCGATTGCTAAATCAGAGTCAATCCGAGCTCGCCAAGCTGAGCGGTCGGCCAACGAAGCTTCAGGCTTGCGAGATCGGTTCAGACTTATTCGGCGACGGGGCCGCACCAGCCGGGCAGGTAATCCGCATCCTTGTGCTTGGCAAGATCGTGCGCCTTTTCCAGCGCGGCCTCGAAATTCTTCTCTAGATCTTTGCGCTTGATGCGGCGGCGCAAGAAATCAGCCCAGAGAAATTCGCTGAACGGGGTCGTGTCCTTGGCATAGCCGCCGACATGCCGCAGCTCGCCAGCCAAAGAGCGATAGGGATCGTCGATCAGATCCTTGATGCTCTTCGGGATGTCTTCATAGCCACGGCGTTTCCCCTCTTCGTCAAAGGGATGCATCCAGTCATGACAATCCATGACGAACCAGAAGGCGTCCCGCTCGAGCCGGGAGAGATCGGCAACGGTCGTGACGAGAACATCCTTCACTCCCTCCTCGTAGAGCGCGAGGGAAAGATGGTGATGATCGATGACATAGTATTTTCCGCGCGGTCCCCGAATGGTCGGCACCATGTGATTTCCGAGGAACTCACCGGCCTTGTCGCCCGCCGCTTCCGCCTTGAGGCGCCAAGCCTTGCGCTTGGCCTTAACCTCGCGCATGCCGACGGTGATCTGGGTGGGTCTCAATTCTTCGATGGGAACTGGATGCAGGATCGGTTCGCGCAGCGTAACCATTTGAAAGCTCTCCGCAAAGGCAGGACGATCCAGCCTAACATAACCGGCCGATCCGGCAAAGTCGGCGCTATATGCTCGTCGGCAAGCTGTATCGGCTGAAGGCGAACCTGCCGTGAGACGCACAGCTCATGTTTGGAGATCAATTGCCTGTCATGCGGCTTTCTTGATCACCGTAAACTGCGAACGCCTGTAGAAGGCCAGCATTTCCCGCTCGAAACTCTCGACGGCAAGTAGGACCCACGGCTCGTAATGGTCTTTGCGGGACCGCATCCTGCGCCGGCCATCCATCTCGAGCATTCCCCGCAACGCCCAATCTACCAACCCCATCCCATCACTCTCACCCTGACCAGGTCCTTTCGCCGTCCGCCTTACCGGCCTCGATCGCGTTCGGCGGCATGGCGAACGCTAAATAGGTAAACGCTGATCGAAGGAAAGGTGAAGAAACGTTGTGTTAAGGTTTGTAACATCCGTTTGCTTGGAACTGTCGCATTGCGGAGACACCCTGGCGATAGGGTCATTTGAACATAAGGCGCGTGACGTAGCGATCGATGGCCCGCGAATTCGCGCCGATCCAGCGCCAGATCATGGCCATGGCGAACATGGTCAAAAGCCACCCGAGCATGACATCCGACAGGAAATGAGCACCGAAGATCACGCGGTTGAATGCCACGAACAGCGAGCATGGCACCATGATCGCCGCGGCAATCCATCTGTGCCGTGCAGGCACGAGAATCAACAGAGACAACGCCGCCGCAGCCGCGGCGGCTTCGCCGGAGGGAAAGGAACAATTGCGGCTGCACGCCCCAGAAAACTGCCATACCGGCGTAAAGTCCGCCGTGCCCCCGAATTCGATCAAGTCACGGGGGCGTACACGTCCGATTGCGACCTTCAGCGTCTGCACGATCAATAGCGGCCCGGCGGCAAAGCTCAGAAGCACGAACAATGGCTTGTGGGGAGGGCAGAACCGCAGTCGCCGCGGCAGGAAGACATGCAGAACCACGGTGACAGCCATGGCGCCGACAATATAGGGCTGGCTTTGGCGAGCGATGTCCCTCACCGCTTTCAGCCGGGGATTCTCCACCAGCCAGAAAGCATGCCCATGGGCAAACAGGCGCGCGACCGCCAGATCGAGCTTCGGAAAAACCACAAAGACGAAGCTGGTCCAGACGATCAGCATGCCGATAACAGCCAATTCGCTATCCGCAGTTGCCTGCAGCTGACGCGGCCGCATTTGACCGGAGCCGGCGCTCCAAGAATTTGATGCAAATTTCCACATGCCATGTCTCCAGAGGCGGAACGGCGTCAAGCTGAAGCCCGATTGTCAAGAAATGGCGAAGATCGCATGAAGGCTCTGTTCAGAATCGGCCATCGGACGATCGGAAAACTGTTTGGAAATTGCGGAAGCGGGCTTAGTCCGCAATAGTAAGGTTCGGGCGACAAAGTCGAACGGAAAACGGAAGAAGCACAGGGCGCTAGGGGTGGATAACAGTCTCGTTCTTATTGTCGAGGATGAACCGGCGATCGCGCAGATACTCGAGGGCTATCTGACGCGGGACGGCTTTCGCACGGTTCGCGCCGGCGACGGCGAAACCGCGCTGCAGCACCATGCGCTTTTGAAGCCGGATCTCGTGCTGCTGGATGTTCGCCTGCCGAAACTGGACGGCTTCGGCGTGCTCGGCCGCCTGCGTCAGGCCGGCTCGACGCCGGTCATCATGGTTACGGCCGTTGCTGACGACATCGACCGCCTGAGCGGATTGCGCCTTGGTGCCGACGACTACATCGTCAAGCCGTTCAACCCGCAGGAAGTTGTCGCCCGCGTCAGAGCGGTCTTGCGCCGGACGCAGGGCGAGCGAGCAGACGCCATCAAGCGCTTCGGCGCGCTGGAGGTCGACTTCGGCAGCTATACCGTCTTCATCAACAAGGACGAGCGCCGTATTGCATTGCCGCTGACGCTCAGCGAATTCCGCATCCTCGCCTATATGATCCGCCATCCGACCCAGGCTTTCGCGCGTGCCGATATTCTCGATGCCTGCCTGCCGGAAAGCGATGCTCTGGTGCGTACCGTCGACACGCACATTTCCAATCTCAGGCGCAAACTGGAGGAAATGGGGCAGATCGGCTTCTTTCCTGCCGTGCGCGGCATCGGCTATCGCTTTTCGGACCCGAGATGAAGAAACCGAGATTTCCCAGCGCGCCGCTTGCCACGCTCACGGCCGTCGTCATCACGATCATGCTGCTGCTCAGCGTCGGCCTGACCTATCTGGGGGTCAACTGGTACGCGACCTATCTGGAGCAGGGTATCAGCGATGCCCTGCCGCCGCGAGCCGCAACCGCCTACAAGATGCTGAGTGAAAACAAGATCCCCGATGGGGATTCGCTCAAGCTGCTTGTCGAACATCTCAATTCGCTGACGGAGCCGACGGATCTCAAGGTGCAGCTTTCCGTGCTTGTCTTCGGCCTCATGTCAGCGCTCCTCTGCGCCGTGATCGGCGTCTTCCTGGCGCGTCGGCTCACACATCCGCTCGAAGAGCTCACCTCTGCCGCCGAGGGCCTTAAATCAGGCGACTTCTCCGTCCGCGTCCCCGCCCCCTATCGAAGCGCCCGCGAAGTCGCGAGCCTTGTCGAAACCTTCAACGCTCTTGCGACCAGCCTGGAGACGATGGAAGAGCGATTGCGTTTCAACAACATGGCGGTTGCACACGAGCTGCGCACGCCGTTGACCATCCTGCAAGGATCGCTGCAAAGCATGCTCGACGGCGTATTTCCAATGGACCGGAAAATCATTTCCGATCTCCTCCTGCAGGTCGAAGGCCTGGGGCGGGTTGTCGAAGACTTGCGCACATTGTCGCTCGCCATCGGCCAGAAGCTGGTGATGGAGCGCCAACGCATCGACGCATCGCGATTGGTCGAGACTGTCATCGCCGTGGCAAAGCCCATGCTGGAAGCCAGCAGGCTGCAGGTGGAAACGGAGCTGAAACCCGCCTGGATTTCAGCCGACTCTCCCCGTATCCGCCAGGCTGTATTGGCGCTTTTCGAAAATGCATGCCGCTACGCTGCAGAGGGCGGCTCGCTGCGATGCGAAACCGAGCAGGTGACGGACGATAGCGTCATCATCCGCGTTCTCGATCGCGGCCCCGGATTTCCGCTGGATATGGATGCCGTCGCCGTTAACCCGTTCTGGCGTGGCGACCCCTCGCGTTCGCGCGCGACCGGCGGCACCGGACTGGGGCTATCCGTGGTGCAGGCAATCGCGCTTGCCCATGGCGGGCACCTGGAATTCGCAAACCGGCCGGAAGGCGGCGCGATGGTGTCAATCCATTTGACGGACAGCACGCCAGGAGAAACACATGGTTTCGATGAGCAGGAAACAGCCTCCCGCCAATGCGGGCTTTGTTGAGCAAAACCGCTTCGCACTTTTGCTGGAACTGCTCTGGCGCAACATCGGTCTCACGCCGGGTCTTCCCGGTGGAGATCGTGGATGGCGACCGCATCATCCGTGAAGGGCGGCAACAGCCAGTCGGTATGGCGCAGCGTCCGCTTCGTATCCTCGAGGCCCATATCCCAGTGCTCTCGCATCGAGGTGCCAGAGAACTCGTAATCCTTGGCGTGACCTTCGTAGTTCTTGTGCTGATAGATCAGGTGCACAATGTTGACGACACCGGCATCGGAATAATCTGCGATCAGTTCTTCCTCTTCCGCGGTCAGCTGATCCCTAGGGACACGCTTCAGCGCACCCAGGAGCTTCATCTTCAGCCCGTGAATGCGCTTGAAATTATCGGTGTTCTGCCGCGTGCGGCTCGAATACATGATGTCCTTGTGGCGCGAAAGGACATCCGGCATGCTGCGCGGCAGGACGCCGCGAGCGCTGAAGAGATCCACCTGGAAAACGAGCGAACTGCGGTCTTCTTCCTGATCGAGCAGATATTGCAGCGGCGTGTTGGAGACGATGCCGCCGTCCCAGTAATATTCGCCCTCGATGCGGATGGACGGGAGCGCCGGCGGCAGAGCGCCGCTCGCCATGATGTGCTCGGGGCCGATGCGGATATTGTCGGTGTCGAAGTAGACGAAGTTGCCGGTACGCACATTCACCGCGCCGACGCTGAAACGCTTCTTGCCGTCATTCAGCACGTCGAAATCGATAAGCATTTCCAGCGTCTTCTTGAGGTCTGCCGAGTCATAGAAGCTGGTGGCACCTTCCGCACCCGGCAGCTCCAGCCAGGGATTGGGAAAGCGCGGCTTGAAGAAGCCGGGCTGGCCCATGGTCATCGTCATCCACGAGCTGGTGCGGTTGCGGATATCGCGAAAGAAATCGCCTTCGGGCGTATAGGCCCAGATCTTGCGGCCGGAGATGATCTGCCAGAATTGCTCCAGACGTTGCAGCCGCCGACCAGGCTCGTTGCCGGCGATGATCGCGGCATTGACCGCGCCGATCGAGACGCCGGAAAGCCAGGTCGGCTCGCATCCCGCTTCGGCAAGCGCCTCGTAGACGCCGGCCTGATAGGCGCCGAGCGCGCCGCCCCCCTGGAAAACCAGAGCGACGCGATCATATTGAGCGGCAATTTCCGGGATAGTCGGGGCTGCGGCCTTGGTGTTTCGTTCAAGCACGGTCCGTCTCCAGCATAAAATAGCAATGAGGTTTGGTTATCTGCGCTCTGCGAGATAGTCGTGAACGACTTCGCCGAGGCCGAGCGTCAGATCGGCGGTGAAATGAACCGCGGAAACCACTTCCAGCACAGGCAGCCGCGCGACGTCCGCCATGACATGCGGCCTGAGATCGAGGGCGGCTGGCGAGGTCCAGGCTTCCTTGATGGTGATATCGGTTAAGTAGTAGCGCACAAGCTCGCAGATGCGCGGGGTGGCGTCGACATGCGGCACGATCTTGATCAGGAAGTTGGGTTCCGAGAGAGCGGACAGAAGCGGTCCCTGGTCGATCGGCTTGTGCTTGTAACCCATCGTTCCCGTGGCGCAAAGGACGCTGCCATAATGCAGCGTGCCGACGATGACCTCGCCCTCGTTGACGATCTTCGGACTGGCTAGTTTTTTCGGGAAGCCCCAGATCTCGCGGCCGCCGGTGATCGGCGCATCGTCATCCAGATACATGGAGTGGACATAGCCGCCCTTTTGTCCACGATAGGTCACCAGGATGACCTGTCCGGTCTCGGTATAATCACCGAAGCCAGTGGAATCCGGCATGCGGATGAATTCGTATTTCACCAGCGGCTCGTCGATTTCGAGCGGGGCCGGCACGACGGCCTCAAGCGCCTCGCGCGAGGTCCGGTAGGTGATGATGATATATTCGCGATCGAAGAACCGATAAGGCCCCGGAGGATAGGAGGGATTGGTCAGCGGCATTGCATAGGCATGCTTGAGAATGTCTTCGACCTTCATCGTATTTTCCGTCGTTGGAGGAAACAGCGAGGCGCCGGCGGCAAATTTGCACGGTTGCATGACAGTGAAGTGTCAGGTGCCGAAGGGTTGCGGCGAGAGGCGAAACCGCACTGTTATCAAAGCGACATATCCGGCTGGCAGTGTGCACCCATCTTGAGCATTTCCCTTTACCCAACCACGTCATTACGATTGCAGGAGTTGCATCATGGGTTCGTTGACTTCGAAGAATGCGCTGGTCACCGGTTCGACGAGCGGTATCGGGCTTGCGATTGCGCGCGCCTTTGCCGCTGAAGGCGCGAATGTCACGATCAACGGCCTTGGCGATGCCGATGCGATCGAAAAGGAACGCGCTGCCATCGAGGCCGATTTCGGCGTGAAGTGCCGCTACTCCGGCGCCAACATGATGAATGGCGAGGAAGTGACATCCATGGTGCGCGAAGCCGAGGAAGCCTTCGGCAGCCTCGATATTCTCGTCAACAATGCCGGCATCCAGTTCGTTGCCCCGATCGAGGAATTTCCTGACGACAAGTGGGAAGCGATCATCCGCATCAACCTGCTTGCTGCCTTCTACGCCATCAAGGCTGCCATCCCCGGCATGAAGGCGCGCAAATGGGGCCGCATCATCAACACGTCCTCGGCGCATGCGCTGGTCGCCTCGCCTTTCAAGTCGGCCTATGTGTCGGCCAAGCACGGCATTACCGGTCTCACCAAGACCATCGCTCTCGAAGCCGCCCAGAACGGCGTGACCGTCAACTCCATCGCGCCCGGCTATGTCTGGACGCCGCTCGTCGAGAAGCAGATCCCCGAGACGATGAAGGCGCGCAATATGACGGAAGAGCAGGTCAAGCATGATGTGCTGCTCGCCGCCCAGCCGACGAAGGAATTCGTGACTGTGGATGAAGTCGCAGCCATCGCCGTCTTCCTGTGCGGCGATGCCGCCAAGCAGATTACCGGCACGACGCTTTCCGTCGACGGCGGCTGGACCGCCGAATAATACCGAAACCCATAGCCGGTATTTGTTCGAGGACCATACCGGCTTTCCGCGGCCGCAGGCCGCGGCACCAACATGAAAACAGAGCAGGAGGCGCACAATGACCGATGAAACCCAGGACCCGCTCAGCCGCATCAAGGATGAGATCGTCGACAGTTTCGACGAAGAGCTGGAGATGCAGCTCGAAGAGGACCGTATCGACGAGCTGGTTGCCGAAGGGCTTGTCAGCGAAGGCGAGGCAACCCTCGACCGCAGGGTCTATTTCCGCGAACTGTTCCGTCTTCAGCATGAGCTCGTGCGCCTGCAGGATTGGGTGCAGTACAAGAAGCTCAAGGTCGTTGTGCTGTTCGAAGGCCGCGATTCCGCCGGCAAGGGCGGCGCCATCAAGCGCGTTACGCAGCGCCTCAATCCGCGCGTCTGCCGCGTGGTCGCACTGCCGGCTCCGACCGAGCGCGAGCGGCACCAGTGGTATTTCCAGCGCTATGCCGCTCATCTGCCGACGGCGGGCGAAATGGTCCTGTTCGACCGTAGCTGGTATAATCGTGCAGGCGTGGAACGCGTCATGGGGTTCTGCACACCGGAGGAGCTGGAGGAATTCTTCCGTTCCGTGCCGGATTTCGAACGCATGCTGGTACGCTCCGGCATCATTCTTCTCAAATACTGGTTCTCGATCACCGACGAAGAGCAGGAATTCCGCTTCAGCATGCGTATTCAGGACCCGCTGAAGCAGTGGAAGCTTTCGCCGATGGATCTGCAGAGCCGCGTGCATTGGGAAGAGTACACCAAGGCCAAGGAAGAGATGCTGGAGCGCACCCATATTCCAGAAGCGCCGTGGTGGGTCGTCCACGCCGTCGACAAGAAGAAGGCGCGCCTCAACTGCATCGCCCATCTTCTGGGCCAGATTCCCTACGAGAGCGTGCCCAAGCCGGAAATCGTGCTGCCGGAACGCATGCGCAATGCAGACTATCACCGTACGCCGGTACCGCCGGAAATGTACGTGCCCGAAATCTACTGATCACGCCGACGAGGGGCCTGCCCGAGGCGGGCCCCTCTGAGGATTGCTTGAAAAACGAAATCACTAACTCCGCCGCCGGCAAGCAAGGCCGGTTCAAGATCAGGCCGAGCGATAGGCCCATTCGGATATGGCGCCCAAGCCCAGCCGCCGCAAGAGCTCATAGGCGACCCTCCGGTTGATGGGATCATGCAGCCTGAGGACTTTCGAGCCAAGAAAATCCATCTCCGCATGCTCGAACGGCAGAAGATGTCGTGCCCTGCCAAGTGCGGCCCGATAGAACTCATGAAAATCCCGGCGGCAGACGTAGGTCTTATACTTCGTCATGCAGAAGGCGGCAAATGTATCGCTGTTCCTGCGCAGAAAATCCGAGACGCCGACCGTCACCTCCGGCCAAGCCGGATTGAACGTGTCGTCGAAGGCGATGATGCCGTGATCGGCCAGTACGCACTTCGCCAACCGGCTGTCGGCAACGATGTGGCGAAGCAAATGTCCTCCATCGATGCTGAAAAAACGAACCTGCCCAACCCTGTCGATGATGGCCTGCGGATCGAGCCTGGTGCTATCACCTGTTATGACGAGGTCCTCATCAACGGGAATGCCCAGTGATCTTCCGTTGTCGAGAAAGCGTTGATATTGCGCACCATCCGCTTCTATGTCGAAAAGATCGATCGCAAGCACATTGTCGTCGGGGGCACTGATCTTGCGCAGCAAAAAATAGGACCGCCCGTAATAAACGCCGATTTCGGCGAGACCGCCGTAAAGTTTCTCCTGTCTTTGCTTTTCGATCAACGACAGGAAGACAAGTGCATCCGGCGGGTCGATGTAACCATCGATTTTCTGAAGATCGCGAAATACAAATTTTCGAACGCCCGATTTCAAATGTAAACCTCATTGGTTCTCTTCATGCATTTCACCTCCGAGCCTGCTCATCGGTTAGGACCGGTCGATCAAGAAACGCCCCATTTCTGCGGGACCGCGACAGCGAAGCCGGAAGCTCTCGAAAATTGGGGTGGTACGGCGTCAAGGCGAGCGCCACTCATGCATATAGCGACCTTTCTGTCGTATTCCGGATAGTCATGCGCTGGTTGGATAGTTTCGCCTCATATCGGGTTCAGAGCCAAAGCAGCATCGTAGATGATGACGAATAGCGAGCCGGCACTCTAAGTGATGTATAATGTGAGTCTAAAATTCACATCATCGGCCGAGGAGACCGTCATGACTGCGCCGCATCCGTCCAAAACGCATATCGGCAACCACCCCCTCCACCCCGAAACACAGATGCTGAATTACGGCTATGATCCTGAGCTCTCCGAGGGCGCGGTCAAGCCACCGGTTTTCCTGACCTCCACCTTCGTCTTCAAATCGGCCGAGGACGGGCGTGATTTCTTCAACTATATCTCCGGCCGCACCGAGCCGCCGGCGGGCACGGGCGTCGGCCTCGTCTATTCGCGCTTCAATCACCCGAACAGCGAAATCGTCGAGGATCGTCTTGCCGTCTATGAAAAGGCGGAAAGCGGCGCGCTGTTTTCCTCCGGCATGTCGGCGATCGCGACGGCCCTTCTCACCTTTACACGCCCGGGCGATGCGATCCTGCATTCGCAGCCGCTCTATGGCGGCACGGAAACGCTAGTCGCCAAGACATTCCTCAATCTCGGGGTCGCCGCCGTCGGCTTCGCCGACGGTGTCAACGAAGGCTCGGTGACGGCAGCTGCCGAGGAGGCCATGGCCAAAGGCCGCGTCTCGGTCATTCTCGTGGAAACGCCTGCTAACCCCACAAACAGCCTCGTCGATATCGCGATGATCCGCCGCGTTGCCGATGCGATCGGCAAGAAGCAGGGACACACGCCGATCATCGCCTGCGACAATACCCTGCTCGGCCCTGTCTTCCAGCGGCCGATCGAGCATGGCGCGGATATTTCCCTCTACTCGCTGACCAAATATGTCGGCGGCCATTCCGATCTGATCGCCGGCGCCGCACTCGGCTCCAGAGCCATCATCAAACAGGTGAAGGCATTGCGGGGAGCGATCGGCACTCAGCTCGATCCGCACTCCTGCTGGATGCTCGGCCGATCGCTGGAAACGCTGCAGATCCGCATGGAGCGGGCAAACAGCAACGCACGGGCGGTTGCCGATTTCCTGCGCGACCATCCGAAGGTCGAGCAGATCCACTATCTGCCCTACATCGATCCCTCTTCGGCGACCGGCCGCACATTCGCCGCCCAGTGCACCGGCGCGGGCTCCACCTTCTCCTTCGACATCAAGGGCGGCCAGCCGGCATCGTTCAAATTCCTGAACGCACTGCAGATCTTCAAGCTCGCCGTCAGCCTCGGCGGCACGGAATCGCTAGCCTCCCATCCTGCCACAACGACACATTCGGGCGTGCCTGTGGATGTGCGCCACCGCATCGGTGTGCTGGAATCGACGATCCGCCTGTCGATCGGGATTGAGCATCCCGATGATTTGATTGCCGATCTTGCGGCTGCCCTCGACGCCGCTTGACGAGACATGCAGATCAATCGGGGCGATCAGAAGATCGCCCCGCAAGCGAGGCGACGAAACTCTTGCGCCGGAGCGCCTGGAACGCGCTATCGCGATTTAAGCTGGGCAATCGAGAGCATGAGGTCCGCGCTCATGCCGATCCCGGCACCCCGTGTGAGAATGGCTGACGCGGCTGAGGCGGTGCTTCCGCCATTTGCCGCATCGAAAACGGCCGAGAAGCGCTTGAGCAGCTTGTCCACCTTCCCAGCATCGTGCAGATCCTTGACGGGGAATAGTTTTTCCAGCATCGCCGCCTGGCGGGTCACATCCATGTTCGACATGGATGCGGGCAGCGAATAGGTCGTCTTGATAACATTGTAGAGCGCAGGATCCGACATGATATCGTAGACGGAATTGACCTGCGGCGCCTTGCGCTGGAAATAGAGGGCGAGGCGGACGCCTTCGTTGGAGTCGCCCTGTTGCGATTCCAGGGTCTGATGAAGATAGAGATCGTTGGTTGCCAGACGCGCGCCCTTGTTCTGTCCCGCCTCGATCTTGGCCGTCGTCAGATTTCCCTTGGCATCGAAGTTGAAGACGTTCACCATCACCTTGAAGCGCTGGCCTGCCTGCGTATTCAAAAAGCCTTTGAGATCTTCGGCGTCTGCCGTGAAGGCCTTCTTCAAGGTAGCCTTGTCGACCGACTTAGGATCGATATTGTTCGCAACGAGGATAAATTCCGTCAGCTTCTTGTCGGCCAGGAGATCATCGACGGTCTTGATCTTGACGATCGACTTGTTGAATTCAGTCGCTGCGTCCTTGGCATCCTTGACCGCCTTGTCCCGCATCTCGCCGGTCAGTCCGAAGGTCTTCGACTTGGAATAGGCTGAGATCAAGCTGTTGATCGAAGTCTGCGACAGCGCCGTGACAGGCGCCCGCAGATTGCCTTTGCTGTCAAAATTGTATGCCTTGGCAAGCTCGACGAACCTGCTGTCTTTCAGCGAGTTGACATAGCTCTTGCTGTCATAGGGATCGCTTTCCAGGATCTTGCGCAGCTGATCTCTGGAGACCTCATTCTTGCCGATGCCAAAGGCGCGAAGCGCCATATCTTCCACGGTGGGAAGACCCTTGCTCTTTATGTCGTTGGCGGCAAAGAAGTCCGCGATCGTCTTTATCTCACCAACCGCGGTCTTGTAGTGTTTCTCGGCATCGGTGAACAGAGCCTGTTTCGCGCCCTTGGCCTGCTTCAAATATTTGATCGAGATATCGTCGATGGCCTGCGGCGTCTGTGCCGGCTGACCGGCCGGCAACGTTCCGTCGGATGCAAACTGGAAATGCGCGACCATATCCGTCATTCCGGTCAATGCGGCATAGTCGGAATTCGTGAAGACTAGGTTGAACTGGACCGGGGTGAGCTTGGGATCGAGGTTGAATGCCGTCTTGATATAGGAAAACAGCCTGTTGTCGCCAGTGATCTCGCTGAGCGACTGAACTTTCGTGATTGCCTGGCGATAATAGTCGTCATTGCTGGTGGCCGCAGCCGGTGTCAGCAGATTCGGGACCATGCTGTCATAGCGCGAGATCATGGCGTCCTTTTGCTGCGCTGTCTGGGCAGTCGCGCCGGAAAGCGTTCCATCCGCCTTGAAGCCGAACTGCGACGCAATCAGCTTATATGTCGCCTGGACCGATACGGAAGAGAAGTTGCTCGCCGTGTTAACGAAACTGTTGGGGTCGTTGACATCGCTGGTCAGAACCGACTTCAGGAACGTTTTCGATATATTGTCGGGGCTCAAACCGTGCGCCCGCAGAATATAGTCCGTCATCCTGCTGCTGTTGACGATATCGTCGACATTCGACACCTTGTCGATCCAGGTATCGTAGAACTTACTTTCCTTCTTGGCCAAGGTCGTTTCATTGGCGAAGGATTGCTCATAGAGCCCGATCGTATCGGTTTTCTGGGAATCGCTTTGGGCGGATTGATTTTTCGACGCGCCGCCAAAATTGAAAGCGGCGGCAAATTGCCGATAGCGGCTGTCCGTCAGCTTGTTTGCAAAGCTGCTCGCGTTGCTGAGATCGCTCGTCAGAACCTTTTTCATGAAGGCTTTGGCGTAGGCCATATCCTCCAGGCCATAGGCTTTCATCGCATAGCTGTACAGCTTGTAGTCGTTCAGAAATTCGTCGACATTCTTAACCTTGCCGATATGCGCATCATAATATTGCTGATCGCTTTTGACCGTCGCCTGCTTGGCGATGCCCGCCAGCGTCGATGTCATGTCCTTTGTCGCGGACACATAGCCGAGATACGTCGAAATCATAGATCGCCCCCACAGCGCAGTTCATCAGTAGTCAACCCCCCATCGGTTATCGCAACCAGACCTTGCGCGAGGCTATATCGGCAATCATAGCGCCACTGGGGCTACTGCGGGAAAAGAGTGGCCAAGCCCACGCGCGCAAGGGCGCTGCCGTCAGGCGCGCAGCGCCGCAGCGGGACTGGAGCGCAAGGCACTGACCGCCGGGACGACGGAGATGATCGCCGCAACGGCCGCGAAACCTCCGACAAGCCATAGATCGTCGAAGACGAAGCCAACCGGCAAATGCACCGCCGTCGCAGCCGCGAGTCTCGCGGAGATCGTCAGTGCTGCGAGATAACCAAACGCGATGCCGAGCGCGATGCCGGCGGCAAACAGAATGAAGAGCTCGCCCCAGACAAGCATGACGATCGAGCGGAGCGGCGTTCCGAGCGCCCGCAAGGCACCGATCTGCCGCCGCCTGGATCCGACATGCATGATGGTGACAAGCACGATGGCGGCAATGACGATCGCTTGCGTCCCAAGCGCGATCGCCAGAAGCAGACTGCGGGCATCGCCGAGCGTCGCATAGAGCCGGGTCAACACCTCCGCTGGAAAGACGCCAAGGGTCGTGCCGGTGCGGTATTCCTGCCTGAGGCGATAGGCATCGGCAATCGTCTTCGGCTTGACGAGAACGGCGGGCACGCCCGGTGTCTGCGCGTCGAAATGCTCATCCAGCGGCGCATCAGCGTCGATATGCCCGTGTTCGTGGCCTTCATGACGATCTTGTTCAGGATTGGCCGCGCCGTGCGCATCTGCTTCATCGCCATCATGGTCGTGATATTCCCCGCCATGCATGCCGTGCAACTGCCAGACCGCCCGGATCGGCACGAGGATCGCGCGGTCCCAAGCGGTTCCCGTCGGCGCCATGCGGCCCGTGATCTTGTAGGCGATGGCCGTATGGGTTTCGCCACCGGCCTCGGCCGTGCCGTGCATCGGCTTGACTTCCGCACCGGTCGACAAGGCGACATCGGAGCCGACAACCGCTTCGCCGAGGTGTGCAAACATCGCACCTTGCGAGAGCGTTGGCGAAAGGGACGAGATCAGGCCTGTGGTTGTGCCGACGATCGGATGCCTGTAGGCAGAATCGCCGAAGCCGACGGGTGCGGCCAATTCGACACGCGGATCGTTGGCAAGGCGGGAAAGGACGGCGCCGTCCATCAGCGGCAGCGGCGCGGGCTGCAGAAAGACGGCGGAAAGCGCCAGCTGCGTCTCGCTACCCGCGGCTCCGACAAGCAGATCGAATTTCTCGGCGGCGCGAGCGCTACCGAGACGGACGGCCCGCTCCTGCAGCGTCACTGTCACGCTCAGCGCGACCGACAGGGCAATCAGCACGACGACAGCCAGCGCCCCACTCCAGAAACGCCTGAGGTCGGCAAGGATGAAGGTTATCATTGCGCGGCCACCTCTTGGCTGTCTTCCTCGATGCGCCCGCTTGCCAGATTGATGCGGCGACCAAGACGCGCGGCGAGCGCTGTGTCATGCGTGACCACGATGAGCGTCGTCCCTTCTTCTGCCGACAATTGCAGCAGCAGCTCTGCAACCTCGTTGCCTGCCTGGCGATCCAGGCTGGCGGTCGGCTCGTCGGCGACGATGACGCCCGGACGCGACAGCAGTGCGCGGGCAACGGCAACGCGCTGCATCTCGCCGCGCGACAAGGTTTCGATCTTTTGCTGCGGTCGGGCGATACCGGTCACCGCCAGCAGATAAAGCGCTCGTTCCCGTTCGCTGGCCGCAAGGCGCCGTGTCAGCTTGATCGGCAACACGACGTTCTCGAAGGCGGACAGGCCAGGAAACAGATGAAAATCCTGCATGACGAGGCCGATATTGCGGGCGCGAAAGGCGTCGCGCCGGCCGGCAGAGAGGCGCGTGATTTCCGTTCCGCTCCAGGAGACGCTGCCATCCCTGACGTCTTCCAGCCCGGTAATCGCATTGACGAAGGTACTCTTGCCTGAGCCGGACGCACCCGTGATCGCAAGCCGACCGCCCGCTGGCAGATGGAAGCGGTCGATGGAGAGAACCGGTGCGGCAAGGCCGGGGAACTGCATCCTCAGGCCGGAAACATCGAGAGCGAGCATGAGGATCAGACAGTCCTGAACGAGGCGTCCCTGAGACGCAGCTGGCTGATGAAGCCGGTTTCGGGGTCGGTCCACGAACCGAACTCCAGCACGCCGCGCGCCATGATCGGCGCATTGTACTGCACGAATGTCTGCTTGGACGAGAGATAGACGACCACGATATTATCTGGCCAGTCGGCATCGGAAGAGCAGAAGGGGCAAAGCGACATCGGGATTTCCGTGAGCACGAAGAAGGCCGCCTCCGCCTTCAAGGGTGGTGCCATGAAGCCGTTGATGGCGACGTCCTTGCCGCTCGACTGCTTGACCTTGTCAGAAAATTCGAGCCCGAGCGGACCGAAACTCTTGTAGAGCTCGCCGAAGCCTAGTTTCTCGGAGGCATTGGCACGTACCACAATGCCCATGACAGGCAAGGCTGCAGCGGCGGCCAGAAAGTCTCGGCGATTGATGGTGGCGATCTGATGCTTCGACATCGCGTACCCTCATAAAAATGGAGAAAACAGGCGGTTTCGACACCGCCTGCCCTATTCACATGGCCTGTCAGGACTTACATCTTTTCGGTGCCGAGCGCGAAAGTATCGGCCAGCACCCGGTAGACATCGCTCTGTTCCATGTAACCACGGAAGCCTTCGGCACCTGGACCTGCCGCCTGGAGCACGACATCATCGACGGCGTGGACACCGCTGTCCTCGTCCTTCGGAAGGTTGCCCTGCACGAAGACGGCACCGGGCACATCCTTGTAGGCTTCATTGGCGACATATTCCTTCTTCTCGTTCTGGATCGCCGGAACGAAAGGACCATCGAGCTTCGGACGGAAGGTTTCGTAGTGGTCAGGACCGTTGTTGGCGGCGATGAACAGGCGGCGCGAAACGTCGACGCGGTCCGGATAGCCGTCGCCATCCTTGTCCTCATAGTTCGGGAAGCCGGCCGCCGCATAGGTGCCGACCTTCTCGCGCATTTCCGTGCCCGGCTTGTTATCGTCGACAGTGCCGATGATCGAGACGCCATGCGTGTGGTCGCCGGTGACGACAACAAGCGTATCCGGGTTCTTGGCTTGGAACTCGCGGGTGACGGCAACGGCCTTGTCGAACTCGATCGTATCGACCAGAGCGCGATCCCAATCGAGCGGATGGCTCATCTTGTCGATGGACGCACCCTCGACCATCAGAAAGAAGCCATCCGGATTCTTGGAAAGCTTGCCGAGCGCGATCTTGGTCATATCGACGAGGCCTGGCTGATTCGGGAACTTGTCGACAGTGCCCTTCTTGAGGAATTCGCGGTCGAGCGTGACGTCGAGATTGCCGGTATGGAAAAGGCCGAGCAGCCTGTCCTGGTTCGAGCCGGCGGCAGCCGCCAGTTCGTTCTTGTCGGTCGCAACGGCATAGCCGGCATCCTTGAAGAGCGCGATATAATCTTTATCGTCCTTGCGCTTGGAACCGGGCACGCTTTTCGCCAGGAAATAGGCCGAGCCGCCGCCGAGCAGGACATCCGGCTTGACGTCATACATCATGCCGACGATATCGGCCTTGTCGCCACGCTTGCGGGTATGGGAAACGAGCGCTGCCGGCGTCGCATCCTCGACTTCGGCCGTGGTGACGATGCCAAGCGACTTCTTGCCGGTGCGGCGCAGGGCCTCGCCGATGGTTTCGACCTTGGGATCATCGAGGCTTGCCGGCGTGCGGTCGGCATAGACGCCGAGGGCGTTCACGGCCGACTTGTGGCCGGTCATGTAAGCCGACATGGTGTTGGCACTGTCGGTGGCAATCGCCGAGGTCGAGGACGTGCCGATGAAGGCAACCGGCGGGATGTCGTCCATGGCGAGGCGGCCATTGGCCTTGCCTTCGGTCATGCCCTTGGACATGAGGCGGGCGCCGGTGCGATGCGCAACCGAGAGACCATCGCCGAGCAGGAAGATGATGTTCTTGGCTTTCGGCGTCGCCGAAGTGCCATAAACATCCCAGTTGACGGATTTCTTCTCGTCGCCGGCCGAAACCTCGACCTTGTACTGGCCGGGCTTTGCGAGCTTGACGCCACGCAGGATCAGGGCAGATCCGAGAACCTTGTCCTCAGCACCCTTTTCTTCGCCGACGAAATCAGCCGCCTTGCCGAAAACCGCGTCGTAGCTTTCGCCGTTGACCGTGACCTTCACGTCTTCCGGCTTCACGACCTGGCTGAATTCCACCTTGAAATCGAACGGAGAGCCGGCGAGTACCGTTGCCCGGTCCAACGGATAGACTGTCGCTGCATGGGCTGCGCCGGACATTATGGTCGCAGACATCATGGCGAGAAGAAGTTTACGCATTTACACCCCCTGCGTTTGGTTGCTTCCCGCTCCCCACATATAAAAGCCAGATGACAATCATGTAAAAATGGGTCAACTTTCCACAACCACTAATTCCAAAACATAAACCGATAAGCAATCCTGATTGTATGTGCCGCATCTAAAATGCTGCGTACACATGCAAACGGTCCCGTCAATTCGTCGTCATCCGCAATCCATTATCATGCAAGCTATACCGATCACCGTGAGTGAAAACTTGCTATCTTAACCGAAGGGGAAAATATTACGCACGTTTCGTGAGGACTTTGAGGATTTTTCGCAATGGAAGAACAGCTCGATAAACTGGATCTACGCCTGCTGGAGGAGCTTCAGAAAGACGGCAGACTGACGAACAACGAGCTGGGTGAACGCATCGCGCTATCGCCTTCGCAATGCTCGCGCCGCCGCACGCGACTGGAGGCGGAGGGCTATATTCGCAGCTACCAGGCCAATCTCGACCGGCAGAGGCTGGGGCTGGACATGCTCGTGGTCATTTCTGTGACGCTTGCCACTCACAACAGGGACAACGCCCGCCGGTTTTCGCAGCTCATCAACGGTCTGCCCGAGGTGCTGGAAGCCTATGCGTTGACGGGCGAAATGGACTATCACCTGAAGGTCGCCACCCGCGGGCTTACCGATCTCTCCCGTTTCGTCAACGACGTGCTGCTTCCGCATGAATCGGTCCAGCATGTGAAGACGGCGATCGTCCTCGATACCCTCAAGACCTTCGAGGGATTTCCGGTTCATTTGCCGCACGGCTGATATGGCGAAGGCGCTTGGCGGTCACCGCCACGCGGCCGTGCCCTGTTGAGCGTCAAGGGCAAGTTTTGAGGGGTTGCTTTCTGCGCATACAGCCCTTCCAATCATACCAAAGACAATCTCCTTGGCGAGGATCGGCTTGCATGACCACGGATGTACAGACGCGGCATTTCGAAGAATTTGCCGAAGTCCTGCTCAGATGCAATCATCTGTATCATCCCAGCAACGATTCCATCGCCTTGCGCAATGCCGTCGAAAGCAGGCGTCAGATAGAGATATTCGACTATAGCCGCGCCGCCGATGCCTTTATGCGTGCATTCGGGATGCGGAACTCACTAAAATGCCTGCAGGCGCTCACCAGCCTTCGTGCAACTGTTCACAAGTATAGAAGAGTATGTGACCTCGGCTGCGGCTCCGGCGCTTTCAGCCTTGCCTTTGCCTATCTCGCCGGCAATCCCGAGCTTCAGCTTCACGGTCTGGACATATCCGAACATCAGCTTTCTCTCGCCCGGGAACTGATATCGGCTGCCGGACTGCCTGGGCGTTTCCAGTTCGAGCAACGAAACCTGCCGGCACCGATCGGCTATCTTCCCGACCTGACGATCTCCTCCTACTGGTTTTGCGAAAATGAGCACGTTATCGCCGACGCGGAGCTTTTCAGCCTCATGGCGGGACGGGAGATGCTTGTTGTCGATTATGAAAAGATAATCGACCGCATCGCGACCTGTCTTCCAAAAGGATTCCACATCCTCGGGCGGCACAGCGGTCACGTCGAAATTCCCCCTGCCCTGGCGGATTTCGTCGCACAGGAGAGGGCAAGCGTTTACGGCGTTCACATCGGTCGGGCGACGGGTGAGACGGGCAAATGATGTTGCTGCTCTGCTGCAAAATGCGCGCAAGCCTCTTGAAAGGCTAACAGTCGCTTCCCAGCTATTGGCCAACCCGCTGGTCCGGGCCCCTCTGGTGAGAGCCGTCGGCGCTCTTGCGATGTCGGACCGTTTCCGACATTGCGCCGACAGGGGTTTTCTCTCATGGAAACGTCTTTTCTCTTCGTCGAGTGGCTGGGAAAGCCGCTCTGGATGTGGATGAGCTTCCTGGCGCTCGTCATCGCCATCCTCTCTTTCGATCTTGGCGTCCTGCATAAGGAAAACAAGGAGATCGGCGTCGGCGAGAGCATCAAGCTCTCTGTCCTCTATATCACCCTTGGCCTCGCCTTCGGCGGCTGGGTATGGTGGTATCTCGGCGCCGATTCCGGCCTTGCCTATATGACGGGCTTCGTCGTCGAAAAAACGCTGGCTCTCGACAACGTCTTCGTCATTGCCCTCATCTTCGCCTTCTTCGCCGTGCCCCGTCTCTATCAGCACCGCGTGCTCTTCTGGGGCATTCTCGGCGTCATCGTGCTGCGCGCCATCATGATCGGCGTCGGCGCGACATTGGTGGCCGAGTTCTCATGGCTGCTCTATGTTTTCGCCGCCTTCCTCATCATCACCGGCATCAAGATGCTGGTCGTGAAGGATACCGAGCCGGATGTGTCGAAGAACCCGCTCGTGCGCTTCATGCGCAGCCGCTTCAACGTCACCGACCATCATCATGGCGAGCGCTTCTTCATCAAGCAGCCGAATCCGCAGACCGGTAAGATGGTCTGGTTCATCACACCGCTTTTCATGGCGCTCGTGCTGATCGAAGTGGCAGACGTGATCTTCGCCGTGGATTCGGTTCCCGCAATCTTCGCGATCACCACCGATCCGTTCATCGTCTATACGTCGAATATCTTCGCTATCCTCGGCCTGCGCGCCCTCTACTTCGCACTCGCCGCCATGATCCATCGCTTCCAGTATCTGAAGCCGGCGCTCGCCATCGTGCTCGTCTTCATCGGTTCGAAGATCTTCGTCGCCGACATGCTGGGTCTGGAAAAATTCCCCGCCGCCCTCTCGCTCGGCATCACCTTCGCCATCATTGCAAGCGGCGTCGGCTGGAGCCTGCTGAAGACACGCAACAAAACCGAAACCGAAAGCGCCTGATGCCGTGAGGTGCCCCCACTCCGGGGCACGTCCCTCCCCGCTTCAAACAGATCTCCGACAAGGTACAAATATGATCTCCAATCTCCTCGCAGCCCTCTTTGCAACTTTCGCCCTTGGTCCGCTTCAAGCCGAAATTGAGCGGCATGCGGCTGCCGCCGGCCAGCCCGTCGAGATCATCAGGCAATCGCAGGCATGTCTCTCGTCCGAGGTCCCTGCCCTCACGCGGCGCGCCTCCGAAGACACCTTCTGGACGATTTCCACCGTCATCGGCCTCTCGACCGGCTGGAGCAGCCCCGCCAATCTGCTCGACAAAAGCAATCCGGACTGTGCGCCCATCATCAAGCTTATACAAGGAAGCGGCGAAGGTGCCGATGAAGCTTGATGCTTTGTGTAAGCAAGAAATTCCGGTGTCCTCATCTGGTGATGTCCGATGACAGAACAGGCTGCCGGCACGACTGAGCATGATGACCGGGCATCCACTCGCCTGCACCAGCTCGCCAGGTTCGCCCATGAACAGGGCGGCATCTCTATCGGCGAGGCGCTCTGTGGCCTCGGGCACCCGAGCTTGGCCTTTATCATCCTCTTTCTCTCGCTGCCGGCACTGATCCCGATACCGGGACCGTTCGGCGTCGTATTCGGCAGTGCGCTTGCCCTGGTGGCGGCGCAGATTGCAATCGGTCGCCGGACCATATGGCTGCCGGCCTTCCTCAGCCGACGCAGGCTTTCGCCATCAATCGTGGAACTCACCGTGCGTTACAGCGCGCCGATCCTCGCCAGGATCGAGGCGGTCGTTCGTCCCGGACGGCTGGCCCTTTTTACGGGCGCAACCATGCAATGGCTGCTCTCATTTCCGATATTCCTGCTGGCGATCGCCATTGCCCTTCCGATCCCGCTCGGCAACTATCTGCCGGTCGCTGCCCTCGTGGCGATCGCGGTCGCCCTGATGGCACGGGATGGCGTGCTGATCCTGGCGGCACTGTTCGTCTCCGCTCTGGCTTTCGTCGCCACGGCAGGTCTTATTCGGATGACCGTCACAGGTCTGAACGCAATCGGATCATAGACGCGCATCCCCAATATTTCGGGTCTTGCCAATGGCGGCGGGCCTGCCATTTATGCCAGCGACATTTTAGTCAGCCATAAGGCCTCGGCCGTAAAATCAAATCCGCCGGAGGATTTCAGCGCATGCCATCAAAGCCCCCGTCATTCGTCCGTATGATCACTCTCGGCAGTTCCCTCGCTGTTGCCCTTGGCACGCAGACGGCGATCGCGCAGGAGATGGCAGCTATTTCTCCGTGGCCCGACACGCCGACCTCGCGTCTGGAAGCACTGGCAATCCTGCAGACACTGAATGCCGATCTCCTCAGCAATGCCAGCGCCACGCTGACGCTCGATCGCTGGTGCGCTGCCCATAAGCTTGCCCCGGAAGGCTCGAAAATCGTTGCGCAGCGCGTGCGCGGTCAGGACAAGACTGCCGACACTGAAATCCGGAAACTGCTGGCGGTTGGAGCTGACGAGCCTATCGCCTATCGCCGCGTGCGCCTCGCATGCGGCGATCGCGTGCTATCGGAGGCGGATAACTGGTATGTGCCGGCAAAGCTTACGGCAGATATGAACAAGGCCCTTGAAACGAGCGACGTCGCCTTCGGTCGTGCCGTTCAGGCCCTTAATTTCTCCCGCACGAATTTGTCGGCAAAGTTGCTTTGGTCGCCTCTCCCGCAAGGTTGGGACACCGGTGCCGATCTCCCACCATCCGCCGGCGCGCCGCTCGCCCTACCTCCGTTTCTTCTCGAACATCACGCCGTATTGAAGCTGCCGGACGGCACGCCGTTCAGTGCGCTGATTGAAAGCTATACCAGCCGCGTGCTGGACTTTCCTGCCCCGCATCTGCCAGCGCAATAGGCACGCCCTGCACTCTAACAGCCCCGGAATTCAAAGCTCCGCCGCAAGCTGATTATCGAAGCGGAAAACTTTTCTCGACTTTGCAACACAGGAAAAAGCCAGCTTCACACAAGTCACCCTCGCTATCGTGGCGGCATCAGCAACGTGCGAGGAACCAATGAGCATCTTTGGTAGCATGAAAACGTCCGTTTCAGGCATGAACGCGCAAGCAAATAAGCTTAGCACCGTGTCGGACAACATCGCGAACGTCAACACGACGGCCTACAAGTCGGCAACGGCCAGCTTTTCGTCGTTGATTCTGCCATCGGGCGGCGGCAATTACAATTCCGGTAGCGTCGAGACGAATGTCAGCTATTCGGTCTCGCAGCAGGGCGACGCCATATCCACCAATTCCGGCACCGATCTATCGATCCGAGGCGCCGGCTTCTTCGTCGTGCAGGGTGCCGACGGCAAGACGGTTTTGACACGTGCAGGTGATTTCAAGCCGGACGCCAATGGCAATCTCGTCAACTCCGCCGGCTATACCCTGATGGGCTATTCCTATGCATCGGGCGCGCCTGCCGTCGTCGTCAACGGCTTCGACGGCCTCGTGCCGATCAACGTCAACCAGAGCGGCCTTGCCAACTCTCCCTCGACCTCCGGCAGCTTTACAGGCAACCTGAATTCGGGTGCTAAGGTTGTGGTGCCTAGCGCAACCGAGACGTTACCGGGCGCAAACTTGGCGACAACCACGACGGACACCCAGAAGAGCTCGGTGGTTGCCTACGACAAGCTCGGCAACACTGTCATGTATGACATCTATTATACGAAGACGCAGGCTGCCGACATCACCACAACACCGTCGAAGACGGATCAGTGGCAAGTCGCCGTCTACCGGAATGCCGACGCGGCGACGGGTACCGGCTCATCCTTCCCCTACTCATCCGGTCCTGTTGCAACGAGCACGCTGACCTTCGATACAAACGGCAATATGACGAGCGGCGGCAGCTTTACGATCACCGATCCGAAGACTGCGGGGTCAATCGCAATGGACCTGACCAAGATGACCCAGAAGGCCTCGGCTTTCGCCTCCACCGGGTCCACCAATGGACAGGCAGCAGCGCCCGTCACCGGCATCACCATCGACAAGAGCGGCGTCGTCTACGCCAATTATGCGAAGGGCGATCCGAAGGCGCTCTATCAGATTCCGCTCGCAACCGTCGCGAGCCCGGACAAGCTGACGCTCATGAGTGGCAACGTCTATCAGGCCAACGCCGATTCCGGCGTCACCGTCACCAGCTTCGCCAACAGCAACGGCCTCGGCTACATCCAGTCGAACTCGCTGGAGGCATCGAACGTCGACCTGGCCGGCCAGCTCACCGACATGATCCAGGCACAGAAGAGCTACACAGCCAATTCCAAGGTGTTCCAGACGGGCTCAGACCTGCTGGACGTGCTGGTCAACCTCCAGCGCTAAGCTTCGCGCCGATCGATCACAAAGGGCCCTTCGGGGCCCTTTTCTATTTCGCCTTGATGCGGCGGCCATGAGCTGGTGCACCCCCAAGCAATATGCATGGTTTTCTCCGCATCACAGGTTGAGCAGTTTAATCTTCATTCCGTTGGATAATGATCCAAACTCCACGGAGTTGAGAAGTAAGAGTTCCTTTGGGCATGCGTAATAGTCTCCCACTCAGCACGGGGGGTGTGATGGTAGTCCTGGACGATGGTTTCTTCTCAAG
Organism: Rhizobium sp. BK491; assembly: GCF_014194925.1. Classification (NCBI taxonomy): domain Bacteria; kingdom Pseudomonadati; phylum Pseudomonadota; class Alphaproteobacteria; order Hyphomicrobiales; family Rhizobiaceae; genus Rhizobium; species Rhizobium sp. BK491. Next base: position 184,862 of record NZ_JACIAR010000004.1, on the reverse strand, counting down.
CTTCGACTGTAGCTATCGCATGGCTGCGATATTCCTCAGCAGTTTTCTGTTGCAGACAGCCATCGTCTCCAGTTTTGCCGCATTAGTTCGCAGGCCGAATCGTTATGGACCTGCGATCGAAATGCTCGACCAGGGTCCATTCTTCACGCGCAGGCGTTTGATCATATGGGCAGTCTGGGGTGTGATCTTCGCGATAGTTTCGGGGATATCAGCCTCTCTGCGAACGGTGACTGCGGTTCTGCTTGATTCGACGACGATTGTCGAAACAAGCTGTATCGGACCGTTTGCAAGTGCATACCGGCTCGATCGCGCGCAGCTGAACATAACATTCGGTCATGATTCCGACTGGCTCACGAAGCGGCCATTAGAAAGCGCCTATCTAATGCTTAATCAAACCAGCAAGCCGCGACCGATATTTATCCACCTCAAGGGGCGGCCGGCCTCGAAGGAGCTGCAGGATTTGGCACCGGAGGCAATAGCCGATTATGGCCGATATCGATCGAGCCATGGTGCCCGCTAGTATCCTCCACTCTCAATTTGACACGGCGGCTTCGAAAGAAGAAGTAGGATCCCGGACGTGGGATATTCAACCCAAGGGCTGCATGACGCCTGCCATATTTGCGCCGCGATCGCTGAGGAATGCTGACGCAAACCGGCAGAAAAATGAATCGCAGGCACAGAATTTTCCTAGTCAGCAGAGATTCCCGCGCCTGTTAGGGTCTCGTTCAGCAAAGCAGCGCACAAATATGATTTCTGGATTCGAGCGCATGATAGCCGGGCTTGTGGAGCAGGCCAGCTTTCAAGATTGCTTTAGGCGGCAGCGCCGGGTGTGGATCCAGGATATTTGATAGGAGAACCATTTCCGTGCGGTTGAGATATGCCCTTCGAAGCGTCGCCCAGATGCTCAGCCTTTGCTCCCTCGCCCTCGTCATCCCCGCCACATCGCAATCTCTGGCAGCAACCCGGCAGCCGGATATTCCGGCATGGCTCGGCGCCTATGTCGGCGCCGGTGACGGGCAGATTGCCCTGCCGGTCCTGCAGAGAGCCCGTGCGCTCTACATGCGGAAAGTGAGCGAAGGCACGGTCAAAAATCCCTGCTACTTCGCCATGGACGCCACCCGTCCGAACACGCCGAATGACGGCAAGTCGGCAGGCCGCTTCTATATCGTCTGCGAGGCGGCCCAGACCTTTCGTATCGTCTCATCGGGCCACGGCAGCGGTCGCGATCTCAAAGGTGTTGCCGATTTCGGTAATGGCCGCATGTGTGCGAAGAACTTCGGCAACGCGATGGATTCCAACCTGACGACGGGCGGCTCCTATCTGACGGAAGAGACGAAGACGACCTTCAAGGGTTACTACAAGCTCTCGCAGGCGAAGGAGGTCGCCTACCTTCGCACCTTCCTCCAGTTTGACGGCGAGGGCGAAACCGCCAATGCGCGGCAGCGGGCCATCGGCGGACATGCGGCGGCTAAGGTCGCCGGCATTTGCATGAAGAAAGACCCACAGAGCCCCTATGCCAACCGGGACGGATATGTTCCGCTCGGGAAGCTGGTCGAATATGCCGGCGGCCGCAGCGACGGCTGCACAAGCTGGTCGGCCTCAGACGCCAATCAGATCATCTCCATGGTGAAGGACAATCCGACGACGCTTTACATCTATCCCGAATCCTCGGATATCAAGGCGGTTGCCAAGGCCGTTGCGACCGGACATTCCCCTGCCCAATCCGGATTGTACTGGAACGAATCCTGCCTGAAAGAAATTGGCACGCCCAAGTTCTGGCCCAAGGAGACCCTCGAGCCGATCATCGTCCAGTATAAGAAGGACCATCCCGCACCGCCTGCCCGGCCGATCCCGATCTGCGATCAGCAGTGAGTCTCGCGAAGGCCAGGTCCGGAAATTCGACAAGCGACGGTCGGATTGATCGGCATTGCTCAGAATGACATATTCAAGGTTCTTACCATCGTGTCGATCGCGGGCATTCCGCCAACCCTTATTGCCGGCATCTATGGCATGAACTTCAAGAACATACCCGAATATGATTGGGCTTGGGGATATCAATATGGTTGGGCGGTCATCATATTGAGCACCGTCATCACACTGGTTTGGTTCAAGGTGAAGGGCTGGTTTTGACGCAGCATGTCTCGAGCAAGGTGGTCTTTCTGCATGAGGGCGTGATAGAAGAAGGCAAGCTGGCCGAGATGTTCACATTACCTAGATCGCTTCGGTTCCGCCAATTTCTCGCTCAAGAACGCGGCTGACTAAGTGCCGTAAAAAGTCGCGACGGTATATCCGAAATACCTTTCAATAGAATATCGACGGCTTGTTCGGCATCGGTGGTCCAAGGCGGATACGCCTTAATGGGTCATTGCCAATAGAGCGATGACGGAGGATGTCCATCACTCTCGGACTGTTGTGAACTGCCTTACCAGCCATAGCTGAAGGTGGCGCCAATACCGTTATCCCCATCCTGTACCACGTTGGTTTCCGTATTTCGCCCGTATTGGAAAATGCCATAGGCATTGTTATTGCCATTCTGCTGCAAGGTCGCGGAATGGCCATTGCCCCGTTGCTGGATGAAACCGATGTTACCGCGGCCAGCCTGAGCGATGCCGGCCGCATTCCCCCGTCCCAGCTGCCGGATGTCGGCACCCTTCAGATCGCGGTAGAGCGAATAGACCCGCAATCCGGTGGAGAAAATATTGGCATCCTCGGCATTATCCGGCGCGAGGTTGAACGAGATCCGGCCGCCGGCATAGGCTGGCGCGTCCAATGCCCCCTGCCCCAGGGTCCCGGCAAGAAGGGTGACGGTAAGGATCTTAAACACGCTGCGGGTCATCCTGATCTCCATGTGTCGGCTGCCTTGGCCGATGATCAACTCTCGCATTTCGCGGCTGAACCAATTCGGAATTACCCGTTCAGTTCTCGTTCAGTCATTTCAGGCTGATGAAAGACAAAAGGGCGCCGGAAGTCGGCGCCCTTTTAGGGAATTTGCGGGGTCTTGTAGGCCGATCAGTCGTCGCCGCTTCGCTTTATGCAGCTGAAACTCTTGTTTCCGATCACGACATCCAGCGTCGCCTTGTATTCCGTTCCTTTGGAGTCGAGCGAAACGGAGCTGAGGATTGCTGCCTGTCCCGCCTTGGCGTCGAAATCGCCACTTTGGTTGATTGCGGAACTTCCACCGTTTCCGGCTTTTTCGACATGGAAAGTGTAGGTCCCGCCGACATGCTTGTCGGCGTGGACGAGCGCATCCAGTCTCACCATACCTGCTCCAGGCGTTGCCTTGATTTCGCAAAGCCGTGCCCCATCGGATTGATTGGCCGCAGTCATGGCCGCTACCGCGCCGACGGGAAGCAGGACCAGCGCTAGAATCGCCATCAGGTGGCGCGGATATTTGACGTTATTTGCCATGGATCATCCTCCTAACGGCCTGCAGTTGGTATCCTGGTGTCTTTGTCGTTGCGCAGTCGTGTCCGTGCCTTAAGGGCATGCCTGGACGAAGGCCGCGACATTGCCGTTACCGCCCTGGCTGACATTGGCGCTGCAACCATGACCGACCTGTACGCCGGCCGCGATATTGCCATTCCCGTCCTGGGTAAGGATGGTTGTATGGTTGGAGCCGAACTGACCGATGCCGGCTACGTTACGGTCGCCGTTCTGATAGGTGGCGCCATAGTTGTCATGGCCCTCCTGGCCGACCGCCGAAAGATTGTGACGACCATATTGATGGCCGATGATCCGGTTATAACCGCCGTTCTGATAGGTTCTGATCCGATTTCCGTATCCTTCCTGAGCACCGCCTGCGGAGTTCGACCAGCCATATTGTTCGATACGCACATCATTGGCCATGGCGGGGGCTGCGGCGGTGATGCCGACGAGTGCGACGAGTGCGGTTGCAATGATAGACGTGCGGATCATGACTAAGTCTCCTCAGGCGGATAAGACCGCGGTTGAACGTCTCCCTTCTATAATTTGTCCTTGGAACGGAAGCTGAAGGCACTATTCAGACAGCGTTCATTCGCAGAGATCCGCACCCGCGCCGTCGAGGAGCGAGCGCCCCATGCTATGGCGACGCCGCTCCAACGCTCGCATTCGGGCACGTAAAACCTCTTCAATAAGCCGGAGGCAGATCAGGCACCGTTGCGATGCCTGATCTGGTCGTTCTCTTTGCGATCGTGCCTTAGATCTGGGCGTGACCGCCGTCGACGAAGAGTTCGATGCCGTTTATGAAGGAAGCGTCGTCGGAGGCCAGGAATAGGACGGCCTTGGCGATCTCTTCCGGTTGCCCGACGCGGCCGGCAGGGATGAGGCTCGCGAGGTAATTCTTCGTGTTCTCCGCGCTCTCACCATTGCCGAAGAGTTCGTTGAGGCCGGCTGTCTCCGTCACGCCAGGACTAATTGCATTGACGCGAATATGGCGATCCTTGAGATCGAGGATCCAGTTGCGGGCGAAGTTGCGCACGGCGGCCTTGGTTGCAGAGTAGACGCTGAAGGCAGGTGTGCCGGAAATGCTCGTCGTCGACGAGGTGAGGACAATCGAACCGCCGTCGCGCAGGAGCGGCAACGCCTTCTGCACGGTGAAGAGTGTGCCCTTCACGTTGGTGTCGAATGTCTTCTGATAGTGTTCTTCGGTAATCGCGCCGAGAGGCACCATCTCGCCGCCGCCGGCATTCGCAAAAACCACATCGATGTGCGAATGCTCCTGCTGAACAGCATCATACAGGCGGTCGATATCGACAAGCTTGCTCATATCGGCTTGCACACCTTTGACACGGCCGCCGATCTGCCGAATGGCAGCATCGAGCGCTTCCCTGCGCCGGCCCGTGATGAAGACCGCAGCTCCTTCCTGGGAGAAAGCTTTTGCGGTGGCAAGGCCAATGCCGCTCGTGCCGCCGGTTACAATCACGACCTTGTTTTCGAATTTCCTGCTCACTGTCATGCTCCTTTGTTGCGGCTGGTTGCCGTTGAGAAGAACATGCCAGCAGAACGATGCTGCAAATAGCAGGCAAATTTGATACTCATCGTTCCAAATGGAGAACGATGATGCGATCTGACCTCAACGATCTATTCTACTTCGCCGAGGTCGTCGCCCACGGCGGGTTCGCCGCCGCGGGACGAGCTCTGCGCGAGCCGAAGTCGAAGCTGAGCCGGAGAGTTGCGGGGCTGGAAGAACGGCTCGGAGTGCGACTGATCGAAAGATCGAGCCGCCGCTTTCGGGTGACCGATATCGGCCAATCCTTCTATGAGCGCTGCAAGGCGATGCTGGCGGAAGCCGAGCGCGCCGAAGCCCTGGTGGCCGAAGCTCAATCGGAGCCACATGGCCTGATCCGTATGAGCTGTCCGACAGGATTGGTCGAACCGATCTCAGCGCTTGTGATGCAATTCCTGACACGGCATCCGAAGGTGCGCCTGCAACTCGTCGCGATCGATCGCCCGGTCAACCTCATCGAGGAGCGGATCGATGTCGCGCTCCGGGTCCGAACATCGCTCGATGGCGATGCGTCGCTGACCATGCGGTCGCTCGGAAATTCGGTCCGGATTCTCGTCGCAAACCCACAGGTCGCCGCCCGCATCCACAGCCTCAATGACCTGTCGACCCAACCGACGCTTTCGACGACGGATGACCAGAGTGAGGTCAATTGGTTTCTCGAGTCGGAGGAGGGCAAGACGCATATATTCCGCCATGAGCCGAGAATGGGCTGCGCCGACTTTACTGCCGTGAGGGCAGCCGCGCTTGCAGGGCTGGGCGTCGCATTGTTGCCCGATCACACTTGCCGGCAAGCGCTCGATCAGGGCGAACTCGTGCGCGTATTGCCAACCTGGCGCGGGGTGAAGGGATTGGTCCATATTGTGTTCACGACGCGCCGCGGTCTTCCGCCAGCGGTCCGCAGTTTCATCGATAGCCTCGCCGCCGGTTTCCCCAAGGATGCACTGGTGCGCTAAGGCAATTCTCCGCCTTGTGCCAAGTCGAACGCACCCTTAAATTTGCACACTGTTTGTGCAAATTTTTCTATTGCTTAATTTTACACCAGAATCGTGACGCCCTCTTGGCAACAAAATCAATAGGTTACGATCTGGCACACCGCTTGCTTCGTATTTTGCTGAGTTGGTGGCTAGGGTTCCGGCGCTCCGTTGAGAGCGTGGCTGGTCCGAGAGCCACCACCGGCTGGGGGAGAAATCCCACCGGATGCACGGCGGGATAAAAGCCCGGGAGACCTCGTAAGCCAAGGGATTGGCGGCGCGATGGTCTTTGCCGATCCCTTTTTGACAAAAGCAAAAGGGGAATTTCAATGCAGACTTTTTCGAAAATCCTTTCCGTTACAGCCCTGTCCGTTTCGCTGGCCCTCGGGCTCGGTTCCGCCGCCAGTGCTGCGCCGAAGACCAGCTTCAAGGTCGCCTGGTCGATCTATGTCGGCTGGATGCCCTGGGGCTATGCAAGCGACCACGGCATCGTCAAGAAATGGGCCGACAAATATGGAATCAATATCGAGGTCACCCAGTTTAACGACTACGTCGAGTCGATGAACCAGTATACGGCCGGCGCCTTCGACGCGGTGACGCTGACCAACATGGACGGCCTGTCGATTCCCGCTGCCGGCGGCGTCGACACGACGGCCGTCATCGTCGGCGACTTCTCGAACGGCAATGACGCCGTCATCCTCAAGGACAAGACGAGCCTTGCCGACATCAAGGGCCAGAACGTCAACCTCGTCGAATATTCCGTTTCGCACTATCTGCTTGCCCGCGCCCTCGACAGCGTCAAGCTCAACGAACGCGACGTGAAGGTGGTCAACACCTCGGATGCCGATATGGTCGCGGCCTACAAGACGCCTGACGTCTCGGCTGTTGTCACCTGGAACCCGCTGGTTTCGACCATTCTCGAGGACCCGACGGCCAAGAAAGTCTTCGACAGTTCGCAGGTGCCAGGCGAAATCATCGACCTGATGGTCGCCAACAGCAATGTGCTCAAGGACAACCCGAATTTCGGCAAGGCACTCGCCGGTATCTGGTATGAAACGGCCGCGCTTATGAAGGCCGACACGCCGGAGGGCAAGGCCGCCCGCGAGGCCATGGGTAAGGCATCGGGCACCGACCTCAAGGGCTTCGAGGCGCAGCTCGCCGCAACCCGGCTTTTCGACAAGCCCGCCGACGCGCTTTCCTTCACCACCTCGCCGAACCTGCCGAAGACCATGGATCTGGTGCGCAACTTCCTCTTCCAGAAGGGGCTTCTGGGCAATGGCGCGCCTTCCGCCGATGTCATCGGCATCGAAATGCCCGACGGCAAGGTCCTCGGCGACGGCAACAACGTCAAGCTTCGCTTCACCGAAGCCTACATGAAGTCGGCCACCGACGGGTCGCTCTAAGCCTCCTTGAACGGCGGCGCGCCAGCGCCGCCAGCCTTTCCGCGGAGCCTTTCATGCGCTGGATCAATACCAAGCCAAGTCCCGGTGCGCAGCTTGCCTTGACGCTTTTGCCGTTTGCGCTGCTCATCATTGCCTATGCGATCGGCTCTGCCTCAAGGCTTGCCGAAAACGCCAATGACAAGCTGCTTCCGAATTTCGCCGGCTTTGCCGACGCCATCAACCGCATGGCCTTCATCGCCGATCCGCGCACGGGAGATTACCTTCTGTGGTCCGATACCGGGGCAAGCCTCGTCCGGCTGCTCTCCGGCCTTGGCATTTCCACGGCGATCGCGCTTTGCCTGGGCATGCTGATCGGCATGCTGCCCTATTTGAGAGCGCTTCTTTCGCCTTTCGTCGCCGTCATTTCCATGGTCCCGCCGCTGGCATTGCTACCCATCCTCTTCATCGTCATGGGCCTTGGGGAAACCTCCAAAATCGCCCTGATCGTCATCGGCGTCGCACCGACGATGGTCCGGGATCTGGCCCTGAAGGCGCTGGAACTGCCGCGCGAACAGATCGTCAAGGCCGAGACGCTTGGCGGCTCATCCTGGCAGATCGCCCTTCGTGTCGTGCTGCCGCAGATCCTGCCGCGGCTGATAACCTGCCTCAGGCTGCAGCTCGGCCCGGCCTGGCTGTTCCTGATCGCCGCCGAAGCGATCTCGTCCGATTCCGGCCTCGGCTACCGCATCTTCCTCGTTCGCCGCTACCTCTCGATGGACGTGATCTTTCCCTATGTTGTCTGGATCACACTGCTCGCCGTGCTCATGAACTACCTGCTCGATCGCATCCGCATCGCCGTCTTCCCCTGGTCCGAACTGGAGAAGCAGGCATGAGCGAACTCAAAATCGAAAAGGTCTGGAAGGAATATGGCGACCAGATCGTGCTTGAGGATGTCTCGCTGACGGTCGACTCGCGTGCCTTCGTCGCGCTCGTCGGGCCCTCCGGCTGCGGCAAGTCCACCTTCCTGCGCATGCTTTTGGGGCAGGAGCAGCCGACACGCGGGACGATCCTGCTCGATGGCGCGGCGCTGCCTGCGGAACCCGGCGCCGATCGCGGCGTGGTCTTCCAGCGCTATTCGGTCTTTCCGCATCTGACAGCACTCGGCAACGTGCTGCTCGGCAAGGAGCTCGCCGCCTCGCGCTACAAGGCTAGGTTGTTCGGCTCGGCGCGCCGGAACGCCATAGAGGAGGCACGCCAGCTTCTTGCAGAAGTCGGTCTTGCCGGCGCCGAGATCAAATATCCGGCCCAGCTTTCCGGCGGCATGCAGCAGCGCCTGGCTCTTGCCCAGGCGCTCATCATGCGGCCGAAAGTGCTGCTGCTCGACGAACCCTTCGGTGCGCTCGATCCGGGCATCCGCGCCGAAATCCATACGCTGATGAAACGCCTCTGGCACGAGACGCAGATGACCGTGGTCATGGTGACCCATGACATGCGCGAGGCCTTCACGCTTGCGACCCGCGTCGTCGCCTTCGAGCGCCGCCGCGACCGGCCGGAGGAGAAGGAGCGCTACGGCGCGACCATTACCAAGGACATTTCCATCTGGCCGCCGCGCATTGCCGGCACAGCCTCGATCTTTGGCCCCGACCGGGACGGCCCGGTCTCTTCCCTGGGGCACCACCGGGACGACCTGGCACCATCGGGAGACATTTAGCCATGCAGCACGTCAGACGTTCGCCGGAAGAAATCGCCGCCAATCGCGCGCGGTATGAAGACCATCAAAGGAAGGGGCTGGAATTCGCGCCCAAAGCATTGCCGGCGCCAAGCCCACTTCCCGCTCGGCCGATCGACCCCGCCCTTATCCTCCACCGGGAGACTGTCCCCGGCGGCTGGTACTGGTCGACACGCATCAGGGCGGGCGAGACGTTGCGCATCGCGCAGGAACAGGGCTTTTCCGCCGCATCCCTGATTGCCTGGAACGCGGCTGAGCCGAGCGAACGGCTGAACCTCGTCGATACGGTTAAGGTGCAATGGACGACGGCTCTGTCGAGGGGCCGCGTGATCTTTTCCGACATGGGGCGTATCATGTTCTCGGTGACGGAAGATTCGTCCGGCGCCCATGATTGCCTGATGGGAGGCTCCACCGCCGCCTCCAACGAGGCAAAATATGGCCAAGGCTTGCGCAACAGCCGCGACAACTTCATCCTGCTCGCAACGAAAGCAGGCTTGGATCGGCGCGATATTCCCGCCGCCTTCACGCTTTTCGCGCCCGTCCGGGTCGATGCGGACGGCAAGTTCGTGTGGAAGCCGGAACTACTGCACGATGGCGACTATATCCATCTTCGCGCCGAAATGGACATGATTGTCGGCTTTTCCAACTGCCCTCACCCGCTCGATCCAAACCCGCATTACGCACCGAAACCGGTGACCGTGACCCGCATTGCCGCTCAGCCTATCGCTGAAGACGATCTGTGTCGCACGGCCACCGCCGAAGCCGTGCGTGGCTTTGAAAACAACGCCTTCGCCAATCTTTGAGCCGGGAGAGACGATCATGAGCGATTTCATTCAGACCGCGCCGTCCCGCACGCTCGACAACGCGGTGCAGGATCATTTCATCGCTGCCGAGGCGCCATTTTCGATGATCGTGCGCAAGGGCCAGACGCTGCGCATCGAGGATAGCTACGGCCAGCAGGCAATCGACACGCTGTTCTACAATGCCGGGGATTATTCCGAGCGCTATTCCAACCAGGACACGATGCGCGAACAGGGTGCCGCCTATATCACCACAGGCACCCGGATCATCTCCAACGAGGGGCGCGTCATGCTGACGATGACCGCCGACAGCTGCGGCCGTCATGACACATCGGCGGGCGCCTGCTCCTGCGAGAGCAACACGGTGCGTTTCGGCCATGGCACGAAATATCTTCACGCCTGCCGGGACAATTTCGTGCTGGAAGTCTCAAAGCACGGCATGGGCAAGCGCGACGTTGTGCCCAACATCAATTTCTTCATGAACGTGCCGATCGAACCATCAGGTGAGATGACGATCGTCGACGGCATCTCCGCTCCTGGCGACTATGTCGAGCTCAAGGCCGAAATGGACGTGCTCCTCGTCATCTCTAATTGCCCGCAGATCAACAATCCCTGCAACGGCTTCGACCCGACGCCGATCCGTGTCCTCGTATGGGACGGTGAGGCCTGAGATGTTCAAGAAAATATTGATCGCCAATCGCGGCGAGATCGCCGTCCGGATCATCGGGACGCTGCGGCGCATGGGCATTGCCTCCGTCGCCGTCTATTCCGATGCAGACCGTTTCTCAAAGGCATCCCTGATGGCCGACGAAGCCGTCAGGCTCGGCCCGGCGCCGGCTTTGGAAAGCTATCTCAATAGCGACGCCGTCATTGCCGCCTGCAAGGCAACCGGCGCCGAGGCGGTGCATCCCGGCTATGGCTTCTTGTCGGAAAACATCGGCTTTGCCGAACGGCTGGCAAAGGAAGGCATCGTCTTCATCGGGCCGACGCCGGACAATATCGCCGCCTTCGGGCTCAAGCACACGGCGCGCGAATTGGCGCGCACAAGCGGGGTGCCGCTGCTTCCGGGTAGCGACCTCGTCGAAACCCGCGAAGCGGCGCTCGTTGCCGCGGCGGAGATTGGCTATCCGGTTATGCTGAAGTCTACGGCCGGCGGCGGCGGCATCGGCATGCAACTCTGCGAGGACGCTGCCAGCCTGAAGGCCGCCTTCGACAGCGTGCAACGCACGGCAAAAGCAAGCTTTGGCGATGCCCGTGTCTATCTGGAGCGCTTCGTTTCCAAGGCTCGGCATGTCGAGGTACAGATCTTCGGCGACGGCAAAGGCGGTGTGATCGCGCTTGGCGAACGCGATTGCTCGTTGCAACGCCGGAACCAGAAGGTGATCGAAGAGACGCCCGCGCCCGATCTTTCGCCTTCGGTGCGCAAACGTCTCCATGCAGCGGCGGTGGCACTCGGCACCTCCGCCCACTATCAGTCCGCCGGCACGGTCGAATTCATTTATGACCCCGCATGCGAGGAATTCTACTTCCTCGAGGTCAATACGAGGCTTCAGGTCGAACATCCGGTCACCGAGGCCGTCTATGGCATCGATCTCGTCGAGTGGATGATCCGCCAGGCGGCCGGCGAAGAGGTGATCACAGGCAACGATCGACTTGTTCCGAAGGGTGCGGCGATCGAGGCGCGCATCTATGCCGAGATGCCGCATGCGGGCTTCAGGCCAAGCGCCGGCCTTTTGACCGAAGTCACTTTTCCGGAAGGCACGCGCGTCGACGGCTGGATCGAGACGGGTACGGAGGTCACTCCCTATTACGATCCCATGCTTGCCAAGGTGATCGTTGCGGCCGAAGACCGGCCGGCCGCGATCGAGAAACTCAAAACCGCACTTTCGCAAAGCTCCATCTCCGGCATCGAGACCAACCTCGACTATCTGAAGGCAATTGCCGGATCGGAACTGCTCGCCAGCGGCAAGGTGGCAACGACGGCGCTGAAGGATTTTCCCTTCGTGCCTGACGTGATCGAGGTGGTGGCGCCCGGCGCGCAATCGAGCATCCAGGAGCTTCCCGGCAGGCTGGGGCTCTGGCATGTCGGCGTGCCACCGAGCGGGCCGATGGACGAGCGCTCGTTTCGCCAGGCAAACAGGCTGGTCGGCAATGCCGATGAGACCGCGGCTCTGGAGCTGACCGTCTCCGGCCCGGTGCTCAAGATCTTCTCCGACGTCATGATCGCGCTTGCGGGCGCCCATATGCCGATGAGCCTTGATGGCGTTCCATTACCGCATGGTGAGGCCGTCATCGCAAAAACAGGGCAGACGCTTGCCATCGGCGCCATAGAAGGCCCAGGCCAGCGCTCCTATCTCGCCGTTGCGGGCGGTTTCGCCGCGCCGCTCATGCTCGGCTCCAGGGCAACCTTCGGCCTCGGCCGCTTCGGAGGCCACGCGACCGGTACACTCCAGACCGGCCATGTGCTGCGACTGGCACGGACACGGCAGCCTCAGGCCAAGCCTGCGGACATGCCGGCAGCCCTCACGCGCACCTGGGAGGTCGGCGTTGTCTATGGGCCGCACGGCGCGCCGGACTTCTTTCTGGACGAAGACATCGAGACGCTGTTTTCGACCGAATATGAAGTGCATTTCAACAGTGCCCGCACCGGCGTCCGTCTGATCGGCCCTGCTCCCAAATGGGCGCGTAGCGACGGCGGTGAGGCTGGTCTTCACCCCTCCAACCTTCACGACAATGCCTATGCGATCGGCGCGATCGACTTCACCGGCGACATGCCAATCATTCTTGGTCCCGATGGACCGAGCCTTGGCGGCTTCGTCTGCCCGGCCGTCATTGCGCGCGACGAGCAATGGAAGATGGGCCAGTTCAAGCCGGGCGACAAAATCCGTTTTCACCCGGTGGCGCGCAGCCAGGACGCTATCGCCGGTCCGACAGTTCGCCGTGCACCCGAGGAGACCGGATCGGCGATCGTCGGCCAAAGCCAGGATGGGCCAGTGCCTGTCGTCTATCGCCGGCAGGGTGATGACAACCTGCTTATCGAATACGGGCCAATGACACTTGATATCGCCCTGCGTTTGCGCGTGCATCTGCTGATGCAGGCAGTCGTCGGGGCACGCCTGCCTGGGATCATCGACCTGACGCCCGGCATCCGTTCGCTGCAGATCCATTATGACGGTACGACGCTGACGCGGAAACGCCTCGTTGGCCTTTTGACCGAGATCGAAGCAAAACTGCTGCCGGCGCAAGAGGTCAAAGTCCCAAGTCGGATCGTGCATCTGCCGCTCTCCTGGAACGATCCGCAGGCCGAGCTTGCTATGCGTAAGTATCAGGAGCTCGTGCGCCCGAATGCGCCATGGTGCCCTTCCAACATCGAGTTCATCCGCCGCATCAACGGCCTGCCCGACGAGCAGGCGGTGCGCGATATCGTCTTCGATGCTAGCTACCTCGTGCTCGGTCTTGGCGATGTCTATCTCGGTGCACCGGTCGCCACACCGATCGATCCACGCCATCGGCTGGTGACGACGAAATACAATCCGGCGCGCACATGGACACCGGAAAACGCCGTCGGCATCGGCGGTGCCTATATGTGCATCTATGGCATGGAGGGACCGGGCGGCTATCAGCTCTTCGGCCGCACGATCCAGGTCTGGAACAGCTGGCGGCAGACGCCGGTTTTTGCCAAGGACAAGCCATGGCTTCTCAACTTCTTCGACCAGATCCGCTTCTTCCCCGTCACGCATGACGAACTGAACGAAGCGCGTGCGGCCTTCCCGCACGGTGGCTATCCAATCAGGATCGAGGAGACGGAATTCTCCTACGCTGCCTATGAGGCGGACCTCGCACGCGAGGCTGCGGCGATCGGTGCTTTCAAGTCCAGGCAGCAGGCAGCCTTCGAGGCGGAACGGCAACGCTGGAAGGAGCTGGGGCTCGACAGCTTCTCGGTCGACGAAGGAGCGAGCCCTGCCCTTGCCGGAGATATACCGGAAGGTTGCTTCGGCATCGAAAGCGCGGTGCCCGGCAATGTTTGGAAGATACTTGTCGAGGAAGGCCAGCCGGTCGCAGCCGGCGATACTTTGGCCATCATCGAGTCGATGAAAATGGAAATCAACGTCACCGCCCACGCTGCGGGACGCGTCCGCGATCTGCGCGCAGCACCTGGGCGCAACGTCAAGGCCGGCGACGTGCTTGTCATTCTGGAGGAAATCTGATGCTGCCTACTATTCTCGACCTAACCTCGTTGAAAGAGGCTTATGGAGCAGGTCTATCGCCGCTCGACCTCGTGGAGGAGATTATCGCCCGATGCGGGGCGTCAGATGATCCGGCAATCTTCATCACGCCGACATCTCCTGAGGCCTTGCGAGTTGCGGCGACGGAATTGCTGACGACGGCACCCGAGCCAAACAGCCTGCCGCTTTGGGGCATACCTTTTGCAGTCAAGGACAATATCGATGTCGCAGGCCTGCCGACAACGGCCGCCTGCCCGGCCTTTGCCTATCATCCCCAAGCGGATGCGACAGTGGTTGCGCGTCTGCGGGCTGCCGGCGCCATCGTCATCGGCAAGACCAATCTCGACCAGTTCGCAACCGGCCTCAACGGCACGCGCTCGCCTTACGGTGCGCCCCGCTCGGTTTTCGATCGCGCCTATGTTTCCGGCGGCTCCAGTTCCGGCTCCGCTGTAGCGGTCGCTGCTGGTCTTGCGAGCTTCTCGCTGGGAACTGATACTGCAGGCTCTGGCCGAGTGCCGGCTGCCTTCAATAATCTCGTCGGCATCAAGCCCACGCCAGGGCTTGTTCCCAATGTTGGCGTCGTACCGGCTTGCCGCAGCGTCGATGTCGTCACGGTGTTCGCCGCGACCGTTGGTGACGGGGTCGCCATTCGCCGGATCATGGAAGGCTACGACGTCCGTGATCCGTTCTCGCGGGAAGCGGCTCCAGCGAGCCTACCTTCGGTGCGCCCGCGCGTCGGCGTGCTGGATGGAGCCGAGCGCGAATTTTATGGCAACAGGCATGTCGAGGCCCTCTACGATGCCGCCATCGACAGGGCGAGATCGCTCGGGGCAGAGATCGTCCCGTTCGACTATGCGCCTTTCCGCCGGGCTGCCGAACTGCTCTACAACGGCCCCTGGGTTGCCGAGCGCCTGGCGGCGGTAAAGGACTTCCTCGCAAGCAATGCCGGCGATTTCGATCCGACGGTCAAAACCATCATCGAGGGCGCGAAAGGCTACGACGCGGTCGCGGCCTTCGAAGGCAAGTACAGGCTGGAGGCATTGCGGCAAAAGACGAAGGCGGAGTGGGAGAAGGTCGATTTCCTGATGCTGCCGACATCGCCCACGACCTATACGGTCGAGGAAATGCAGGCCGATCCGATCGTCAGAAACAGCCATTTCGGCCGTTATACCAATTTCGCCAACCTGCTTGATTGCGCGGCGATCGCCATACCCGCAGGCTTCGATGCCGACGGCCATCTGCCAGCCGGTGTAATGCTCGTCGGGCCGGCCTTTACCGACGATGCTTTGGCGCCTTTCGCCGATGCCATGCACCGAGCGGTAAATAGCGGAATGGGTAGAGATCGCATGGCGGCACTGCCGGACAGAAGCCGCGTGACACCCAAAACCGCTGACGTCGTTCCGATCGTCGTTGTCGGCGCGCATCTGACCGGTATGCCGCTCAACCACGAGCTCACCGGAAAAGGCGGATACAGAATGAAGACGGATCGAACGGACGGCAGTTACCGACTCTTCGCCCTGCCGGGGACGATACCACCCAAGCCGGGTTTGGTGCGCGATCCGAACTTTGCCGGCAACGGTATCGAAATCGAGGTATGGGCGTTACCGCCGACCGCATTTGCCCACTTCGTCCAGAATATTCCCGCCCCGCTGGGGATCGGCAAGATCCAGCTTGAGGACGGCAGCCATGTTTCCGGATTCCTCTGTGAAGCCCATGCCACGGCCGGTGCCAAGGATATCACCGGGTTTGGCGGCTGGCGAAATTTCATTCGCGCCGCGAATGCCACGGCTTAAAGGAGATACGAGATGAGAAAGATTCTCCTGCAGGCATTGCAAATCGTCCTTCATGGCCTGATCGCAAGAACCCAGGCAATTGGCAGCCATGAGCTGCCTCGCTCGCAGCAAAGCAGCCTCGGAGACCAATAAAATATTTTGTACGGGGCGGGTTCACCGATGCCGAACGGAAAAACGCCGACGAGTGAGTACCGTCATACGAGATGATTGCACTCACTCCGGTCACCCACATCAGCATCAGAGCAACATCGATGCACCACGGTCGAGATAGGTATCGAGGAATTGCTCAAGACGAGGATTTCTCGGCTTCTTGAACACTTCTTGAGGCGGCCCGCTGAATAGCACCTTGCCGTGATCGAGAAAGATGATCTGCTGGCCGACGGTCGCAGCGAAACCGATTTCGTGCGAAACGACAACCATCGTCATGCCTTCGGCTGCCAGGTCGCGCATGACGTTCAAGACCTCGCCGGTCAGTTCCGGATCGAGCGATGATGTCGGTTCATCGAACAGCATGATCTTCGGCTTCAAAGCGAGGGCGCGGGCGATCGCCACGCGTTGCTGTTGTCCGCCGGAAAGCTGTGACGGATAATGCCCTGCTCTCGCCTCAAGCCCAACCTTGACGAGTTGCACCATGGCCGCATCCTCGGCTTGCTTTCGGCTCATCTTGTGAACCGTCTTCAATGCCTCGCTGACATTGCCGAGCGCCGTCATATGCGGCCAAAGATTGAACTGCTGGAACACCATGCCAATCTGGGCGCGGATCGAGCGATTGGTGGCTGCCGAGATCCGTTCACGGCGCCCTTGAGAATCCTCGGCAAAGCCAAGGACCTCGCCGTTGATAGAGATCGTCCCGCGCGTTGCCTCTTCAAGAAAAGCCATGCATCGCAAGAGCGTGCTCTTGCCGGAACCGGATGGACCGATGAGGCAGGAAACCTGCCCCGGCTCGATGGCGAGATCGATGCCATGAAGGACCGTGGTCTCTCCGAACGTCTTGACGAGATTCCTGACTTCTATAGCGGGGACGCTCATGCGTTGAAAAACCTGAATCTGGAAAGTTTCGTTTCGGCAAGGTTGCCAAGCCAGCCGGTGACTTCGACCAGCACCCAGTAGAAGAGCGCCAGGGCCGAAAGCGCCTCGACGAAGGCATATTGCTGCGATCCGATCGCACTGAGCGTCGCCGTCAATTCCGGCACGGTGATGATGGAGAGGACTGCCGTCTCCTTCATCAGAATGACGGTCATGTTCACGCAGGGCGGCAGCACCAGCATCGTCATCTCGGGCAAGAGAATGCGCCTGATGATCTGCCCCCGCGTCAAGCCGACGCATTCGCCAGCCTCGATATGACCTTTCGGCACGGCCCGAAATCCGGAACGGAAGATTTCGCTGAAATAAGCCGCTCCATAGATCGAAATGCCGATCAGTCCGGCAGGCACTGGATCGAGCTCAAGGCCGACGAAAGGGCCGCCATAATAGACGAGGAAGATCTGGATAAGAAACGGCGTGCCGCGCAGCACCGCCACGATGGCACCCAGCACCTTGTCGACCACCACGCCGCCATATTGCCGGCCAACCGCCATCAGGAAACCGATAACGGCCGCGGCAATGGTGCCTATAATCCATATCATGATCGTTACGCCAGCGCCGCTGAGGATGGCGGGCCACTGCCCGATCAGGACGTTGATGTCGAAGGTCATCGCGCTACCCCCGGCAATCTGCTTTCGATCAGGCCGCCGGCAAGCGCGACTACCCAGTTGATCACGAGGTAGATAAGGCCGGCCGAGGCGAAGATCTGCAGCGGCAGAAAGGTGCTGCCGGCAAGATCCTGGGCCATGCGGGTCAGTTCGACGATGCCGACGACAGAGACCAGCGACGATGCCTTCAGAATGAGGATCGCCTCGTTGACAAGAGCCGGAAAGGTTAGCCGCAGCGCGATCGGAACCTTGATGCGGCGAAAGATCTGGCGCGGCGTCAGGCCAACCATCTCCGCCGACTCCACAAGGCCCAGCGGCACGCTGGCAAAGCCGCCGCGCAGATTCTCTGCCTGGTAGGCAGCTGTGCAGAGCGACAGGCCGATGACGGCGGCGACGATGCTTGGCACGTTGAGGCCGACGGCCGGGAGCAGATTGTAAATCAGCAGCAACTGCACCAGCAGCGGCACGCCGCGAAAAAAGCTGATGAAAAACTGGGCAGGTCGCACGAAAAGGCTACGCCCCGTCAGCAACATTCCCGAAATCAGGATCGCAATTGCAAAACCGATAAAGATCGACACAAAGCTGATCGTCACCGTGTAGATGGATGCCTGTACAAGCAATCCAAAGAGCTCGATGGACATTGTTGAGTGTTCGCCCGCGTGGTGACCAGGAAGCTGGGATCTCGGTCGTCAGCCGTGCCCGACAAGAAAGCGGGCACGGCCGGTTTCCGAGGACTGATCAGAATGCCGGGTCCTTGACAGCGTCAGGCGTGTCGAAGCTTGCGCCGAACCATTTCTTCTGCAGCGTCGCCATGCGGCCGTCGGCCTTGATCTTCAACATGGCGGCATCGATAGCGTCCATCAACGGTGCATGATCGGCGTCCTTCAGGCCGATGAAGCCGAAATAGGACTTCTTGCCGAAGGGCGGCAGCACGACTTCGAACGTGCCTTCACGCTGTTTGGCGACGAACGCAATATTCGGCAACGAGTTGGCAACGCCGGCGATACGGCCGGCTGCGAGGTCGGCGTAGGATTCCGTAAAGGCCGGATATTCGCGGATATCGACCTTAGTCGGCAAGGTTTCGGAAAACTCTTTGAGCTGATCAAGCTGCGCCGTCGCCTTACCAACGCCGATCTTCTTGCCGGCGATGTCTTCCGGCTTGCTGATCGTCTTGTCACCGGCCTTCTTCAGGATCGCAATGGTCGCTTCGGCCAACGGCGGCGTGAAGCGATAGCGCTCCATGCGCTTCTTGGTGATGGTTGCCGGACCGGCAACGACATCGAACTTGCCGGCTTCAAGCGCCGGGAAAACGCCGTCCCACGGAAGCGTGACCCATTCGATCTTCACGCCCAACTCCTTGCCGATCTCGTCGAAGAGGTCAACGTTCAAGCCAACGTGCTTGCCTGCATCGATGAAATCGAACGGGGCGAAGGCCGTCTCGGTGCCGACCTTCAGGGTGCCGGCGGCCTTGATCGCGGCAAGCGTGTCAGCCGCATGGGCCGAAATCGTTGCGCCAAATAAAAGTGCGGCGCCAACCAACCCCTTCAGAAGCGAATTCTTCGTCATGTCTTTCTCTCCAGTTTTGTACCCTTCCCTTGGAAGGTTCAGGTTCCCCAAGCATTGTCCCGTCAGGCCGATTTCTATGACCTTTTTTGTCTATACAAATAGATACAGCCTCGCCTACACTGTCAAATACAAAACATAACGAACGCAAGAATTATGCCGCATGATGCCCGATGGATCGGGCAGAAGCGGTTTTCACGGACATTGAATTCATTGCCGGAGCAAGGCGAGCGTTGGTCCCAATTCATCAGAAAATTCTGAAGGATATCGAAAGCAGGATCGTGAGCGGCATCTGGCCGCCGGGGTACCGAATACCTGTCGAACACGAGCTGCTGAAAGAATATCAATGCTCTCGGATGACCGTGAACAAGGCGCTCTCGACCCTGGCTGAGCGTGGCATGATCATACGTCGTCGCAAGCTCGGCTCCTTTGTCGCTTCGCGGCAAATCGATCGCACGGTCATGGACATCCAGGATATTTCCACAGAAGCGGAGTTGGCGGGACACGAACATAGCCACACGATGCTGATGCGGAAAGTCGAAAAGCTCGATTCTGCCACGGCGATGCGGCTTGGCGAAACCATGGGGGCGGAAATCCTGCGGCTCCATTGCCTGCATGCGGTCGATGGCAAAGCGAATGCGCTGGAGCGGCGCATCATCATGCTGGACCTGGTGCCTTCAGCAAGAACCGAGAGTTTCGCTTCGGTACCACCAGGCAAATGGTTGCTGGACAGGGTGCCCTGGTCGAAGGCCCGGCATGTCATTCGAGCCGTCTCGGCCGATGCTGCGACGGCTCGCTTGCTTGAGACCGAACGCGGTGAAGCCTGCCTGACGCTCATCCGTCAGACATGGCAGAGCAGTCGCACGGTCACTTATGTCGAATTCATCCATCCCGGCGATCGTTTCCAGTTCGCCGGCGACTTTCATCCCAATGAAAGAGGCGTCATCGATCAACCACCGCAAGGAAGCACTTCTTGAACGACAAACGGATTAACAGGGCAGTTCCGCTTAAGGGCTTGCAAGCCTTTGAAGCCGTCGGCCGTTGCGGCAGCGTGAGCGCCGCAGCCTTGGAGCTGAAGGTTTCGCCCGGGGCGATCAGTCAGCAGATTCGGAAGATCGAAAGCTTTCTCGGCGTCACCTTGCTTGAGCGCAATGGTCGAACGGTGGAGCTCACCCAATGGGGGCGGCTCTATCATCAGGAAATATCGAAGGGATTCGAACAATTCGCAGCCGCGGAGCAGATCCTGGAACGGGCTCGCAACGAGAATGCCCTGGTTCTCAGCGCGCTGTCTTCCGTCGTCAACAAATGGATCGGGCGCCGGATCTTCGACTGGCAGGTCCTTCATCCAAATGCGCATGTCAGGATCGTCGGTCGCGACAAGGAACCACGCATGGGCTTCGACGACATTGATTTCCGCATCAGCTACGGATCGGACGTACTGCAGCACGAACATTATACCGAGCTGTTCCGCGATTGGGTGGTTCCCGCCTGCTCGCCGGCCCTGATCAAGGGCAAAGCGCCTTCTGCGACGCAACTTCTTCAATATCCGCTCCTGCATGTCGAATGGGAGCGGCATTTCACGCCCTATCCAAGCTGGCTTGAATTCGCCGCGAAGACGGGAGCGGCACTCGAGGAAACCGCCGCCGGCCTTTCCTTCACGCTCTCGAGCAGCGCAATTGATGCCGCCGTCAACAAGCGTGGCGTCGTTCTCGCGCAGATGTCGATGATTGCAGATGAGCTGGAGGCGCAGACGCTCATCATTCCCCTCGACATACGTATTCCCCTGCGCGAAAGCTACTTTCTCGCCTGGGACCGGGCTGCCCTGGAAAAACCGCACGGGCGCCAGTTTCGCGATTGGCTCGTCGCCATTTCCCGCCAGCAGGGTCTGGTATCGGCGCCCGCACCAACATTTTAGAAAAACTAAAACGGAACTCAGGTGCACGATATTGATGAAATTTTGCGCTTGGCGATAATTTACGCATCCGCCGTCAACGGGACTGCGTGGCCGATATAAAGGGAGAATTCGATGGCACGGACCGACAAGATGAAACTCGGAACTTTCGTCTATACGTTCGGCTTTCATCCAGCCTCCTGGCTGCATCCGGCAAGCGATGTCAACGGCGCCAACGACTTCGCGCATCTGCTCGATGTCGCCAAACGATCCGAGGCGGCGAAATTCGATTTCATGTTCATGGCCGATTCTCCAGCAGCGGCTGTCGGCGATCCGAATGCGCTCGCCCGGATTCCAACCAAGATGAACCGCTTCGAGCCCCTGTCGCTGCTCTCGGCACTCGCGGTCACGACCAACGATCTCGGTCTCGTGGCAACGGTCTCGACGAGTTACTATGAGCCCTACAATGTAGCCCGTCTGTTTGCCTCGATCGACCATCTGAGCAAGGGCCGCGCCTGCTGGAATGTCGTCACGTCAGACCATGACGAAACCGGCTACAACTTCAATCGCGAGGGGCTCGATCCGCACGCGCTACGCTATGAACGCGGCAACGAATTCGTCGACGTTGTCTTCGGCCTATGGGACAGCTTCGAGGAAGGCGCGCTCCTTCTCGATCGCGAAAACGGTGTTTACTACGACAAGGACAAGCACCACACGCTCAACCATAAGGGCAAGCACTTCCAGGTTCGCGGACCCCTCAACATCGCCCGAACGCCACAGGGCCGTCCCGTCATCGCCCAGGCCGGCGGTTCCGAACCCGGAATGGATATGGCGGCACGCACCGCCGAGATCGTCTTCAGCCTCGCATCGAACATCGAACGGAACCGGTCCTTCTACGACAATGTCAAAAGCCGGATGGCCGCCCATGGCCGCGATCGGGATGATCTGAAAATCATGCCAGGCATCGTTGTCAATGTCGGTGAAACCGAGGCCGAGGCAAAGGCGAAGGTGGACTATCTGATCGACAAGATGCATCCCGATGTCGGGCGGTTGATGCTCTCCGAATTCCTGGAGGCGGACCTGCGTGGCGTGGCTCTCGATGCGCCTTTCCCGATGGACCGGCTGCCGGCCGCTCCGAAAGGGTCGCGTGCCCTGTTCGACGAACTGGTCGATTTCGTCAAGAGCGGTCACACCGTCGGTGAGCTGATCCGGCATTATGCGGAGAAACACACCGGCAATGGCATAACGGGCACGCCGTCCCAGATCGCCGACTGCATGGAAGAGTGGTTCGAGACGCGTGCCGCCGACGGCTTTATCCTGATGTTTCCGACCTTGCCATCCAGCCTTGACGACTTCGTGCGGCTCGTCCTGCCGGAGCTTCGCCGCCGCGGACTGTTCCGCGAGGAATATGAAGGCAAGACCCTTCGCGAAAACCTCGGCATTTCAACGCCGGCAAACCGTTTTGCCAAGAGCTGAGGGCCTATCCAATGGGTGACGAGGCTCTGATCAGCGACGCGGAATTCAGACTATCGATGCGTCATCTGGCCGGTGCGGTCAGCGTGATAACGGTGGGTGATGGCCAAGACCGCACCGGCTTCACCGCAACATCGGTTTCCTCATTTTCGGCCGATCGGCCTTCCGTCATCGTCAGCATCAACAGGACCTCTTCCTCCTGGCCGGCGCTGCAGCGGTATGGCTGTTTCTGCGTCAACGTGCTTGCAGCCGACCAACAGCACGTCGCGCAATCCTTTTCCGGTATTAGCGGACGCAAGGGCGCCGACCGCTACGAGGGTGCCGGGTGGTATCGCCTCAAGACAGGCGCCGCCGCACTTGAAAATGCCCTGACAGTCCTCGACTGCAAGCTCGAAACCGCATTCCATCACCATTCCCATGCCATTCTGATCGGGCATATCTGTGCGATGGAAATCCGGCAGGACATCGGACCGCTGCTCTACTGGCGAGGCGGCTATCATGACCTTCCGACCGCGGTTGACGAACGCTGCCTAGCGCAGCCGATCCGGCAATAGTCCGATCGAAGCGACATCGGCATTGGCAAAGGCAAGTCTAAGGTAGCGCTCCTGCCCCTCGCCGAAATATGCCCCGGGTATGCAGACCACGCCGCGTTCCCTCGCAAGTTCTTCGGCAACCTCGGACGACGATCGGCCCTCGAAAGGATGGCGAACAAAGGCAAAATAGGCGCCTATCGCTGCAATCTCCCAGCCAGCCAACTCGGAAAACGCTCCCCTCAAGGCATCGGCACGGCGAGCAATTTCCAGCCGGTTGCCGGCCCGCCAGTCGGCAACGACAGGCAGAGCCGCAGCGACTGCGATCTGAGCCGAACGCGGGGCGCAGATCTGCATATTGTCCATGACCTTCGCGATCTCTGAAATGAGCTCGGGACCTGCCGTGACAGCACCGAGGCGATGACCTGGGATGCAGAAGGATTTCGAAAAGCTGTAGAGAAGAACGAGCGTATCTTCCCAACCCGGCTCCGACAGCAGCGAGTGCGGCCGGCCGTAATCTTCGGCCAGGAAATCGCGGTAGGTTTCGTCAACGACCAGCCAGGCGCCATATTTTCGGCAGAGCCTGAAAAGCGCGTGAAGCAGCTCGGGCGGATAGACTGCTCCGGTAGGATTGTTGGGCGTCACGACGGCAAGCATCTTCGCGCCGGCGGAAAGCGCGGCCTCTGCTGAACCGAGATCCGGAAGAAAGCCGGTTGCGGGATCGCACTCGACCAGCCCCCGCCCGATTCCCAGCATCGACAGCGTCGTGTCATGATTGAAATAGAAAGGATTGGTGAGCGCGACCGTATCGCCGGCGCCAGCAAGAGCAATCGCCGTGCACATGAACGCCTGATTGCAGCCGGCCGTGATATGGATATTGCCGGCAGATATGTCCGCGCCGTAAACTTCTGCGACATGTGCGGCATAGGCCTGCCGCAGCAAAGGCTCGCCCTCGATCGGGCCGTATCCCGTCATCGCCTGTTGTGCAGCTGTCTCGCCAAGCAGACGCAGCATTTCAGGATGCGCAGGATAACCGGGCACGGCCTGCGACAGATCAATGAGTGGCCCCTTCAATCCCTTGTATTCGCGGCCCCAGGCAACGACGGAAGGGATGGGTGGAGGGGAGAGGCGGGCAACAAGCGAATTGGATTTTGCAGCGGTCATATCGATTTCTCTTTGATACCGATTGCTACAACGATACCAATTGCTTTCTCAACCTCTTTGTTGAGTGATACGGATCTCAAGTGGAGACGCATGCGCATGGTGTGGGACAAGATGCGGCTCGAACAGCTGCGTGCGGAATTTGCAGACAGCAAAGGCGGCGAGATATTCGACGAGAAGTTTCGCAAAGTCGCAGAGAAGATCATCTCCAAGAGCGGCACGAGACTGGCACCATATGCCGGTGTGCCGACTTTCCTCAGCGCGCCCTACATGCAGGTCGCAGCCGACGAGCCTGAATTCGGCAATCTCCAGGTCGCAATCACGGGAATTCCGATGGATCTCGGCGTCACCAACCGCCCCGGCTCCCGCTTCGGACCACGCGCACTTCGCGCCATTGAGAGGATCGGCCCTTATAACCACGTTCTGGGAACCGCGCCGGTCTTCGATCTGCGCGTCGCCGACATTGGCGACGTACCGTTCCAGAGCCGCTATAGGCTGGAGCTCAGTCACGACGACATCGAAAAGCGTATCGGCCAGATCGTCGATGCCGGCGTCGCGCCTCTCTCGGTCGGGGGTGACCACTCCATCACTCATCCCATTTTGAAGGCGGTCGGTCGGAAGGAGCCGGTGGCCCTCATTCATATCGATGCGCACTGCGACACCAGCGGCGCCTTCGATCAGACGAAGTTTCATCATGGCGGACCGTTTCGCAACGCCGTACTGGATGGCGTGCTTGATCCGACAAGGACGATCCAGATCGGCATCCGCGGTTCGGCGGAATATCTATGGGAATTCTCCTATAAATCGGGAATGACCGTGATCCACGCAGAAGACATCAGCGCAATGGGGATGGAAGCCATCATCGCCAAGGCCAAATCCATCGTCGGTGACGGCCCGACCTATCTATCCTTCGACATCGACAGCCTCGATCCGAGTTTTGCCCCCGGTACAGGCACGCCCGAGATCGGCGGATTGACAACGCGCGAAGTGCTTGAGCTGATACGCGGGCTGAAGGGCATAAATCTCGTAGGCGGCGACGTCGTCGAAGTCGCTCCCCAATATGACGCGACGACCAACACCGCACATGCCGGAGCTCAGGTGCTCTTCGAGATACTCAGCCTCATGGTGTTCAGTCCGTCGATCGGCAACCGCTGAGCATTGTGTTCAGCGAAAGGCAATTTCGCCGCATAGGCTGGGTTTTCATGGCGATACGGAACAGACAATAGTGTGTCGCCATCGGTCCTCTTGGAACGCATGTCGACACACTGTTGTCGCGACGTCTTTGAGCCAGTGGACATTGGGTGACGCAATGAGTGATACGTTGGTCTGCACCTCATGCGGACTAGACAAGACCGAATCGATCGTTCACGGAGGCTCATACATACTTCGATGCGCCGCCTGCGGCAAAGCAATCGTCGCAACGTCGTTCATGGCGATGCTCGATTCCGAAGACGACTGGGCCGCCTTTGTCGATGCGGGTCCTGGAAATGTCCCTCAGCCGGAGGCACTCGTCGCGCGTGGACCACTTCGTGAGATATCGACGGCGATCAAGGTCTCGGCACGTCATGGAACTCAGATACGCCTGATCCCCGAAAGAAGGGATTGACCGCTATTGACCTGATGCTGCCGTGACGGAAATCCGCCCGAACTCGACATTACTGTGGCTGTTGTCCCCCAGGCGTCGCTTGACGCTCATTTCATTTCGTCGGCTGAGACCGCGCGGACAATTTATTTCCGTCAGGATCGCGAAGATATGCGACGAATGCTCCGTTCGGGCGCTCGGAGGGCGGACTTTCGATCGCCATGCCACCATGCGCGACACCGGCGGCATGCCACGCCAGAACATGGCCGGGGCTCGCGGCGGCTATACCGATAGTCCCGCCGTTAGCCGCGGTCGCAGGCTTGCCATCAATCGGTTTCGTGATCATCAACCGGCCACCCTCGTGGATATAGACCAGCCTGCCTCGCTCATCCATCTCGCCCGGATTACCACCCAATGCACCGAATGTGGCGTCGTAAAAGCTTCTGGCTCGTTCCAAATCGTTGCTGCCGATCATGACGTGAGTGAACATGCTTCGTCTCCGGTAAAATACCCAATGGCTCCCATTCAATGCTAGCCTAACCTTGCCGTAGGCCAGCCGCAAAGCTCTTGATGGAGAGCGATCTCCTACTCATTCTGCTCATCTCGGCGATGAAGTCGAGGCCTTATCCGCAAATCGGGGATGCGTTTGGATGTAGTGCCAGAGTCGGCTGGCGATGGGTCCGTGCGGGCGGTCGCGGCGGCGTGCCGCCACAAGGTCGATATCCATGCCCGGGAAATGCTGTCCCGTGATGGAGAGCAGACGTCCGTCACGCAACTCCTCCTCGATCATGAAGCGGGGCAGATGCCCCCAGGCCATGCCGCGAAGGACGATCTCCTTTTTCATCGCGTGATCGGCGACCGTGCATTGCGGTGCACCCTCGACCACGTAGAAACTGGGTTTTGCAATATCGCGCGCCGTGTCTCGGATGATGCATTGGGTCAACCCACGCATTTGTTCTGGAGTGATCGATCGCGAGGGTGCGAATGGCAGGAAGTCGGGAGCAACCACCGGCACGAAGGAGATCGCGCCGAGATCGATCCATTCGAGCCGCGGATCGGATTTATCGATCCAATGGAGGATCAGGTCGGCTTCGTCTTCTAAAAGCCGCTCGGATGGTCCGCCAATCGTCTCGAAATGCAGATCGAGCCGCGTGTTCGCACAGGCGGCGAAGAAGCCACCGAGCAATTGCAGGCCATCATGCAACGGGCAGGTGTCGCCAAGGATCACGCGCAGATACGTCTCCTCTCCCATTGTGAGCTGACGGGCATGCACCCGCAGCGCTTCCATTTCGCCGAGCAGGGCCTGCGCCTTGCGATGAAAGGAGCGACCAGCTTCGGTGAGATCTACGCGATAGCCGGTACGATCAAGGAGGACGACGCCGAGATTGGCCTCAAGCTTGGCGATCGCTGCAAACACGGCCGTATGCGACCGGTTCAACACCGAGGCTGCCGCTTGAAAGCCGCCTTCGCGGACCACCGCATCGAAACATTGGATTTCCTGGAGCGTGAATGGCTGCATTGTAGATTCTATTTACAATGACTTTCCAATCTTTTCAATTTTTTTGGAAGGAAGAGAGAATTAGCGTCGGACTGTTCTCGACCCCGCCCCGCTTTCCGGAACCAGATTCTGCGGCAATGCGGCAGGTGCCAACAACAAGAGAAGGACCATATCGATGACGAATAATTCCGCAGAACTCGCCACACTCAATCCCGAAGAGCCGGCCGCCCTGTCGTTCTTCACCACCGGCGATGGCGTCCGGATCGCCTACAGGATCGATGGGCGGGACGACCGCCCGGCACTAATCCTTGCCAATTCCATTGCGACCACCCTGCAGATGTGGGATCTCCAGATTCCCAAATTCGCCGAACACTTTCGGGTCATCCGCTATGATTACCGCGGTCATGGCGGCTCGGACGTGCCGGCTGGCGCCTATTCCGACGGAAGGCTCGGCCGCGACGTGCTGGAGCTGATGGACTGGCTCGGGATTGAGAGAGCGCATTTTCTTGGCCTGTCCCTCGGCGGCTGGGTCGGCCAATGGCTTGCCATCCACGCGCCGGAACGGATCGACCGTCTGATCCTCAGCAATACCTCTTCCTACCTCGGCCCCGCCGAAACCTTCGACAGGTCGATAGCCGCAACGCTCGCTGCGCCGGACATGAGCGAAGCCGCGGAGACCTTCCTCGGCAACTGGTTTCCGAAAGCGATGATCGCGGCGAACGGACCGGTTGTTCGCCAGTTTCGAGAGATGTTGCTGAACATATCGCGCAAGGGACTCGCTGGCCTGTTTGCCGCCGTGCGCGATGCCGACATGCGCCGTACCAGCGCCCTCATCCAGAGCCCGACGCTCGTGATCGCCGGCGAGTTCGACACCGTGACGTCGCACGCCATGGGTGAAGCAATCGCCAGCACGATCCCAGGAGCAAGGCTGAAAACCTTTCCGGCCGTGCACTTCTCCAATATCGAGTTTGCGCAAGCCTTCACCGAAGAGGTTGTGGCGTTTCTCAACCAAAAATCCGCTTGAAATCCTGGTCGAGTCCGGACGAACACCGCCTGTGAAACCTGGGCAGGCGGCGCTTGTCCAGGCCGAAAACTGCAGGCGAAGGACAAGGCGTCGCGGGTCGACGCTCGCTCGATAGTGGCCTTCTTGTTCCGACTTTCGGTTGAGTATAAGGATGGTGAAGCTTGGGATTGTCTTTACCGCGGGGCTCGCTGAATGACTTGGACGTCGCTATGACGCAGGTGCCACATGTCACTTCCGCTGAGCGGATCGGCGTACTCGATGAGCTCAGGTTCCTGGCTGCACTTGCGGTGGCGCTCTTTCATTTCGGGTTCCGAGGCAAAACGCTTGGTTTTACCGAGATGAATCTTCCAGACTGGATATCCGTGTTGAAATACGGATATCTGGGCGTGCAGATGTTCTTCGTGATAAGCGGTTTCGTCATCGCCTACTCGGCGGAAGGGCGAACACCGGGGCAATTTGCTATCGCGCGCTTTGCGCGAATTTATCCAATGTTCGTATTATGCATGACATTGACGTCCCTGATCGTCGCCATCTATGGCGCGCCGCAGATCAACGCGACCGTTGCGCAATGGGCCGCTAATCTGCTCCTCCAGCCCGGACTGCTGGGGCAAGAGATCATGGACGGCTCCTATTGGTCGATCTCTTACGAGGTCGTGTTTTACGGTTGGGTTTTCGTTCTGATAAAACTGGGCGGTTTCAAGCCGCGGCTGTATCCGGCCATTGTTGTCGGCTGGCTGCTTGTTTCAACAGTAGATCGTGCTTTCTTTGCCAATCCTTTGATGCGCCATCTCGCGCTGACCGACGAAAGCGGTTTTTTCTGTATCGGCTTGGTTTTTTACGCCGCGTTTCGCAAAGGCTACACGCTTCGCAATTTCGTTTTGCTCGCCTTATCGGTTGCGGTTGCCCTGTACCAATCCTTGGAAATGACCCAATGGAATCGCGAAAATTACGGTGTGGACTATAGCGATCTGGTTGTTGTCAGTTCCTGTCTTGCCATTGTGGCAATTGTCGCCTTGGCAATAAAGCGACAACGTTCGCTTTTGCCTGGAGGCGTGATGCTCGCGCTTGGCGGCATCAGCTATCCCTTTTATCTACTGCATCAGCACATCGGTTACGTAATCTTCAATAAGGTCGGAGCGACGGCCTCGCCGGAAACCGTTGTGACGATGACCGTACTGCTTCTGATATGCATTTCATACCTGCTTTGGCGCTTCTTCGATGAGCCGTCCCGACGGCTGACCAGGTCAGTTCTGACGCGGCTATTTGAGAATGGGTTTTATCTACCTCGGCCGAAGAAAGGTATTTCCGAAGCGGAATGAAGATTCGCCGTGCGACGAGACGGTCATGGCAGTCTCCTTCAAAGGGAACTTTCCGCGCTCGTCGGTTCCGCTGGGCGCCCACTCAGAGCGCACAAAGCAATGACCATCGACCTTCCGGGAAGGCTTCAAAGCGATCGAACGACCCCACAAGACGCTTCATACCGGTGAGTTTCCCGAGATTGGGCACCTTAGCGAAAACATCATGCCGGACAAGTTCCGCGTCCGCTGCGAGACCTGCGATATCGAGGATACGAACCGGCACGTCAACTGGCTCCACCGCCGGATGGCGAAGGACGAGTTTTTGGGAATATGTGATACCGACGATCCTCCTCTCGGCATATGTATGGGCCGATCTACAGGCCGGCCAACGCTTGATCGATCGCCGCCATCACATCTGCTCGCAAGGGTCCCTTTGCCAGAGCACCGGCGTTTTCCTCGACTTGGGCAACTGTACGGAAGCCGGGAATTGGCAGCGTGCGGGGCGAACGCGCCCATAACCAGGCAAGCGCACCCTGCGTAAGCGTGCGTCCGTCCTCGGTCAGCAGATTACGGACCGCCTCTAAGCGAGCAGCAAATTGAGGCGCGATCCTGCCGTCTTTGAAGTAGACCATCCAGTCGAGGCTCGCACCGCGCACATCCTTCTCGCCGATAGCCTTGTCAGGCGTGAACTTGCCGCTAAGAAGCCCCATGGCAAGCGGACCGCGATTGATGGAAATCAAGCCGTTGCGCTCGATGACATCGATCATCGCCGGAACCGGCTCGAAGACGTTCATCGTATGTTGAACCGAGACGAACCCTGCGCGATGCACATGACGTGCCGCACGATCCGGGTGGTCAGTGCTCCAGCCGAAGGCCTCAATCTTGCCTTCAGCCTTGAGCATTTCGAGTGTCTCGAATACCTCGTCAGACGCTTCAAGCGGAAAATCGTTGAGATGGAACTGCAGCAGATCCAGACGATCGCGGCGCAGACGGCGCAAAGATGTCTCGGCGGACCGCCGGATAAAGGCGGGATCGGAGAAAGCGCCTGTAGCTTGCTTGGTCTTCTCGTCCGTCGCGAAGCCGAATTTGGTGGCGATGATGATATCGTCGCGATTGCCGAGCGCTCTGCCGACCACCTCTTCAGAATGCCCAGCCCCGTAATTCGAGGCAGTGTCGAAGAAGCGAATGCCGAGATCCACCGCCCGGTCGATAGCACGGATCGATTCATCGTCATCGACTTCGCCCCAGCCGAGAGGCACGTCGCCAGCGTAAAACGGTCCGCCGATTGCCCAGCATCCCATGCCAAGGCGTGGAATTTCCAGGTCATTCCAGAGCGTTATTGTGGTCGCACTATCGGCTTTGGTCAGCATGTCATCCTCCACGATCATCCACCGTTACAGGCAGACATAGGCAGAGATGCCGGAGTGATAAACAGCCAAATCTGCAGGGTGTTTTTCATTCATGAAAAGCGGTGGTTCAACCGTTTCGAGGGGCGAGACGCAACCAAGACAGAGTTGAATGCCAGAAAGCCCCGAGGAAAGCGGACCGCTGCATCAGCGATCCGCCGCCGCGGCATTCGTCACTCCTTCACGGCACCGGTCATCGACGAAACGTAGTAGTCGACGAAGAAAGAGTAGAGGATGACGACCGGCAGTGAACCGAATAATGCGCCGGCCATGAGCGACCCCCACTCGAAAACATCGCCGCGAACCAATTCCGTCAGGACACCGACCGGGATCGTTTTGTTTTCCGACGATTGAATGAAAGTGAGCGCATAGATGAATTCGTTCCAGGACAGCGTAAAGGCGAAGATGCCGGCCGAGATCAGTCCGGGCACCGCCAGGGGCAGAATAATTTTGACAAGGATCTGCCAGCGGCTGGCGCCATCGACCAGCGCACTTTCTTCCAGCTCGAAGGGTATCGACCTGAAATAGCCCATCAATAGCCAAGTGCAGAATGGAATGAGGAAGGTTGGATAGGTGAAGATGAGCGCAAGTCTGGAATCGTAAATTCCCAGCTTGAAGACGATGAAAGCCAAGGGAATGAACAGGATCGAAGGCGGAACGAGGTAGGCCAGAAAAATCAGCAGCCCGATCGAACGAGAGCCGGTAAAGCGCACACGCTCGATTGCGTAGGCGCCAAAAATCGACGCCAGCAGCGACAACGCCGTCGATCCCACCGCCACCAATATCGTGTTCCAGAGCCAGCCTGGATAGGAGGTCTCGAAGAACAGGTACTTGATGTGATCGAGCGTCGGCTCCACGACCCAGAAGGGGCTGTAGTTATTGTAGTCGGTCAGCTGTGCGTTCGGCTTGATCGCCGTCATGGCCATCCAGTAGAAGGGAAACAGAAGAACGAAGACAAAGACCGCCATCGGCAGATAGAGTATGACGATACGGCGAGGCAGGCGGTTCAAGTAGCCCATGCCTTGGATGTCGTCGGTCAGAACGGGATTGGCCGTTTCGGTTTTTATGGTCATGGCGTTCTCCCGATCTCAGTCCTGTCCGCCCTGCTGCCATTTGCGGCGCTGCAGACCGAAGAAGCTGAACATGATGGCGGCAAGCAGGAAGGGGATCATTGCCACGGCGATTGCCGCACCCTCGCCGAGCTGACCGCCCGGGATGCCGCGCTGAAAAGAAAGCGTCGCCATCAGATGCGTCGCGTTGACCGGCCCGCCCTTGGTCAGCACATAGATCAACTGGAAATCCGTGAATGTGAACAGCACGGAGAACGTCATCACGACGGCGATGATCGGCGTCAACATCGGCAGCGTTACATACCGGAAGCGCTGCCAACTTGTGGCGCCATCAAGGGACGCCGCCTCCTGAAGCGAAGCGGGAATCGTCTGCAGGCCGGCAAGCAGCGAGATCGCGACGAAAGGAATGCCGCGCCAGACATTGGCGATGATCACCGAGATCCTTGCATTGGTCGGATCGCCGAGGAAATTGATCGGACTATGGATCAGGCCAATTTTCATCAGGGACCAAGAGATAATGGAAAACTGGGAGTCGTAGATCCACCAGAATGCCAATCCCGAAAGTACCGTCGGCACGACCCAGGGCAGGAGCACGATTGCCCGGAAGAACGATTTGAATGGCAGGTGCTGATTGAGAAGCAGCGCCAGCCAAAGGCCCAGCACGAATTTCAGGACGGAAGCTACGAAAGTGTAGAGCAGTGTATTGAAGACCGACAGCCAGAAGACGGAATCATTGGCCAGGTATTGATAATTCTCCAAGCCGATAAAACTGCCGGCGCGCCCGATCCGCGTGTCAGTGAAACCGAGCCAGACACCAAGTCCCAGTGGGTAGGTGAGAAAGCAAACCAGAAAGATGGCTGCCGGCAACATGAAGAGGAAGCCGAGCATATTGTTGTTCTGCATGAGCGATCTGATCGGGCCGCGCGTCGTATCGCCAGATGTCACGGTCGACATGGCATTATCTCCTGATGAACGGTCGCAGCATGCCGGCGCCGGCATGCTGCAGATCTTCTGGGGGATCAAACCTTGTAATAACGGTTTGCGCGCCGCTCAGCCTCTTTCATCGCATCCTCCGGCGTCATCTGGCCGGTTACGGCGGCCGCGAACATGTCGACGAGCACGTAATCGGCCATCACACCTGCCGAAGCATAGCCGAGTGGGCCGGCATAGCCGTTCGGGCGCAGCGTTTCCGAGGCGCGTGCATAGGGTGCGTGAACGGGATCGGCGGTC
The DNA here is from genome assembly GCF_014194925.1 of Rhizobium sp. BK491. Taxonomy (NCBI): domain Bacteria; kingdom Pseudomonadati; phylum Pseudomonadota; class Alphaproteobacteria; order Hyphomicrobiales; family Rhizobiaceae; genus Rhizobium; species Rhizobium sp. BK491. The sequence goes on along the minus strand of NZ_JACIAR010000004.1, from coordinate 151,557 downwards.
CAGACAGGATTGTTGGCAAAGGCCTTCAACGGTTGGCAGCAATAGGCGCTCGATCCTTGGATCCAGGCGTTCATCTGGTCGCCTTCCATCATGAACTTGATATAGGCCTTGGCTGCTTCCGGATATTTGGTATGGCTGAATAGAACCAGCGAGCTCGTCTGGTGCAGTTCGACACTCTTGCCGACCGGGCCGATCGGGAAGTTTGTGGTTCTGATATCGGCCGCGATTTCGGCAAGCTTCGGATCTTTTTTAGCTGCGTAATAAACCGAAACGCCGTTTGCGATCAGCGATACCTGCCCGGCAAGGAAGGCCCGGTTGTTGTTGATGTCCTGCCAGCTTTCCGTGCCGGGGATGAAGGTTGCATAGAGGGCTTGCGCATAGTGGATGGCCGCCAGCGTTTCAGGGCTGTTGATGGTCACCTTGCCGCTTTCGTCCACCATCTTGCCGCCATGGCTCCAAAGCAGCCAATGGGCGTAATTGTTGCCGTCACCGACCGCCTTGCCATGCGGGAAGCCGGCGGGCGTACCTTTCGCCTTCATGGCCTTGCAAAGCTCAAGGAATCCCGCGGTATCCTTGGGGAATTCGCTGAAACCGGCGGCCTTGACATGGCTATCGCGATAAACGACGGCGTTGCCGATCGCCGTCAGCGGCATGGCGATGAACTTGTCACCGCGGGTCGCATAACCGCGCACGCCGTCATACCAGCCGCCGTATTTATTGCCGAGATAGGTGGCGAGCTCCGTCAGGTCGACGAGTTTGTCAGGGTATTGATGAGCATCGTCGAACCAACACATCACCATGTCAGGCCCTGAACCGACATTGGCCGCGACGGCAGCCTTCGGTCGGATGTCCTCCCAGCTTTCCTTGTCAACACGAACCTCGACGCCCGTCGCCTCGGTGAATTTCTTGGTATTGGCAAGCCAGGCATCCTCGTCTCCCTTGACGAAGGGTGTCCAGCGAAGCAGCCGGAGACTTGCGCCCTTTTCGGGCGTGTAGCCCGGTTCGGCTTGGGCGAAAGATGGGCGTATACCGAGTGGCGAGAGGCCGGCGATGCCGGCGGCGGCCGCCGATGCAGCTAGAAAGTCACGTCTCTTGAATGGCATGATACTCCTCCTTTGAAAAACGGGAGCAAATTCCCCCGGCGCCCACCTTCCCGTTTGGTGAACGACGACTATCGCATTCGAACCGGCCGAATGCTTCCGCATCGATGGGTGAGCAGGAAGACTCCTCTTCTTCCGGCTCCGCACCGAAGCGGCATCAAATCGTCAATCTCTGACCGCTTTCGGCGTCGAAGAGATGGACATGCGGCACATCGATGGAAATGCGCAGCGTATCGCCGGGTTTGGCATTGATCCTCTCCCGGAAGATGCAGTTGACATCGCTGCCGCCGAACCGGACCGTCATCTGCGTTTCATAGCCCGTCGGTTCGATCACGATGATTTCCGCAGGCAGCCCCTCGGCATCGAGCGTGATGTATTCCGGACGCAGCCCATAGACGAGGTCGCGCCCCCTGGCGCCAGCGGGCGGATTTGCGACGGGCAGGACAGTTCCGTCCGACGCGATGAACCGACCATCACTCTCCGTATCGAGGCGGCCTTTGATCATGTTCATCGCCGGCGAACCGATGAAGCCCGCGACGAAAAGATTGGCAGGCGTGTCGTAGAGATCCAGCGGCTTTCCCACCTGCTCCACGACGCCATCATGCATGACGACAATCTTGTCGGCCATCGTCATGGCCTCGATCTGATCATGCGTGACGTAGACGGTCGTGGTGCCGAGACGTTGGTGCAGCTCCTTGATTTCGGCGCGCATGGCAACCCGGAGCTTGGCGTCAAGATTGGAAAGCGGTTCGTCGAAGAGAAAGACCTGGGGATCGCGCACGATCGCGCGACCCATGGCGACACGCTGGCGCTGACCGCCGGAAAGCTGGCGGGGATAGCGGTCGAGAAGTTTGGTCAGACCCAGGATTTCCGCCGCCTTCTTGACGCGCTGGTCCATGTCCGCCTTCGGCGCGCGTTTGAGCATCAGCGAGAAAGCCATGTTCTGGGCCACCGACATATGCGGATAGAGTGCATAATTCTGAAACACCATGGCTATGTCGCGGTCGCCCGGCGCCATTCCATTGACCACGCGATTGCCGATACGGATCTCGCCGGCGGAAATATTCTCGAGCCCGGCAAGCATTCTGAGAAGCGTGGACTTTCCGCATCCGGACGGTCCCACCAGGATCACGAATTCCCCGTCCGCAATATCGATATTCACACCCTTGATAACCGGGAACGCCCCGAATGATTTCCTGACATCGACAAACTCGACACCTGCCATAAAAGCTCCTCCCAGAACCTTTCACCTGTCTGACTTGCGGTCAGCCCTCCTCCGAGGCACGAACCGCCAGAATGCATTAATCCGACTTCGACGTCCTATACCCCGCCGCCGACCGGCATCTTTGTCTCTCTCACGTGCATCTCAGCCATATCTCCTCATACTGGCCAGATCAGACAGGATTGCCGCTCGCCAGTTGAACCTTGGTCGTGTCGTAAATACGCGTCAGATGATGCTCGAACGCCGCAACGACGGCATCTTGGTCATGGCGAGCGAGCGCCTCAAAGATCGCCAGATGATCGCTGTAGCTCGCCTCGACGGCACCCGGCTTGGCCATGGCATGGCGGCGGTAATTCATCATGTAGGTGTATAAATCGGTGACGAAGTCGGCGAGGAGCGGGTTTCCGCAGGCTCGATAGATGGCCACGTGGAATTCGCGGTCGCAGATCAGGAAACGCATCGCATCGTCGCCCCCGAGACGCTGGGCCTCCAGCAGCGCCTGCAGCTTTGCCAGAGTGACGTCATCGATGCGCTCGGCGGCGTCGCGGACAACCTTGAGTTCGATGTGAAGACGGGCAGCGTGGACGGATTCCAGATCATAGCCGTCGATTGCATTGGGAGAGGCGATCGTCACCGTAATGTGGCTGAGATCGACCTCACAGACGCGGCTGCGGCTGCCATGCGAAACTTCGATAATGCCCTGCGCGGCGAGCGCCTGAATAGCGCCACGCACCGTTTCGCGGCTGACATGAAGAACGTTGGCCAATTCACGCTCGCCCGGCAGCTCGTCGCCCGGTCGCAACATGTTGGTGGCGATCAGGACCATCAGCTTCTCGGCGATGACATCACGCGCCGTTCGGCGGGCGAGACTCCGCGCGATATTCGGCACCTCGGTCAAGATCGGACTTTCGTCCATCGCGTCCCCCGGTCCACTGGTTGGTCCAGCAGATCAGTTAATTAAAGATCGTTGAGGAAATCCGTCAAGACAATTTCGTTGCCGCAACCGACGAGAGCCTAATCAAAGGCGCTGCCGCTGAAGAGGATTCTTTTTCGTTGCAGTCTCGCCTTTGGCCACGATGGCGGCGAGCCAAGAGGCTTGCGGCGCTCTTCTGCCTCAGCTTCGATCTGCGTGATCTTGTGCCAATTATGGTGCAGCTTGTTCAACAGCATTTCGGCAAGCGCCCGTCACGAGAAGCCGCCTTGGTCTTGCGTTAAGCCAATCGGAGGCGGTTTTGCGGAACTGCGTCGAGGTCAGCGGCGCATATGCGATTTCGTCCCGCAGCTTTCGCCAGATACAGTGCTCGGTCAGCCTCCCGACAAAGGCTCGCAAGTTCAGTCCCGTGGAAAGCTCTCGCAACCCCGCCACTTATCGTCACCGTAATCTCGGGACCAAGTGTAGGAAAGCGGAGTTCGGCTACGGTCTTGCGGATCCGCTCCGCATAAAATGACGCGTCCCCCGCCTTTGCCGGAAGGAAGACGATAAACTCTTCTCCCCCTTGGCGCGCTAGCAACGCCCCTTTCGGTAAGGTTGACTGAACCGCCTGCGCCATCGCTGAAAGAACCTCGTCGCCCGCTGCATGCCCCCAGCGATCGTTCAATTGCTTAAAATGATCTATGTCCAGAAAAAGAACCGCGTCTCCGGGATGTGGCTGGCTAGGCGCGTTTGCATTAAAAAAGCGACGATTGTAGAGGCCCGTGAGGTGATCGCGGTCAGCAAGATTTTTAATCTTGGCATGTTGACGCTCGCTGATGAAGATCACGATTGCAATCGCAAGCACGAACTTGGAAATGATCATCAGGAGGAAGCCGTTAGCCACAGCGAGCACAGGAAAGGACCTGGTGGAGAATTCCAGCGCCATAATTAACGAAAGCAGACTGGCGGCGGCAAGCAGTCCTACAATCAACCTGCGGATCGGCAGCGGCTCACGATATGCATCCCGAAACACGACAACAGCGGTAGCAGCCATCGTCAAACACCCGAGAACCGTGAAAGTTGTCGCCCGGTAGATGTTAGTCAGATGGAATGCTGTGATCAATCCAGCCGCCAAAGTTCCGATTGCTGGCAGGAATACAAGCCATGGGTTGATTTTACGATCGGGATCGCTGATCAGGACAAAGGCCAAGGCAAGAAGGCAATACCCCAGAACCCCAAGCGCGATATTGAAAAGACTTAGGAGGCCATAAAGCGCGGGATAAAGCTCTGCATACCCCGCCAGTGTCGATCCCGCGGCAAGGACCACAAAGCTCGCTGCGAGAAGCCCGACCCCACGGCTTTCCGCCGAGGTGAGCCGCAAGTAACCCAAGGTCAAAGCGCCAGCAATATAGGACGTTTTCTGCAAGAAGAGGACAGTCGGAAGATCAAGTTCGCTGGTCATTCAACACCAAGGGGTCGTTCGTCAGCACCGCAATATCCAGTATTGTTGAATTTTTTGCGAATATCCAAAGAGAAGTGGAATTTTGTTCTAATTCTGAGGGTTCTCTGGAGTTGCAATTGACGTGATGCTATCTGGTATCGCTGCTCGTCGGTTAGGCAGGGCGATCGCATATGAACTGAGGTAGGTTCACTGGCCGGGAATTTTCCGCCCTGCTGCCGTCGGTTGCCAATCGGCGCTTCGACATTGCTGTAGCGATGATCGGAGCGACCGAGGCAGGCAGGAGAAGGTCGCTTTCTCTGATGCCTATCTCACTTACATGCCTTTTGCGGCGACGAGCTATTATGGAACAGCTATGCGTTTTCTCGCCGCTTGCCTTCACTGCTGTCTAGAGGACGATGCGTCCTCCCATCGCGGCCGAGCGCTTGACGGCCTCAATGACTTTCAATGTCTCCAAGCCTTCCCGGCCGCTGACTAGAGGAGCTTCCTCGCCCCGGATAACGCTGCAGAACTGACGAATCTGCATGACAAGCGGATCCTCGTTTTCGAATGCGGCTCTGTCGCGCTCAAATGCCTCGGTCCAGCTTCGCTTCTCGGCATTGCTCCATATTTCCAGCGACGGCACGGCCATAGATCCGTGTGTTCCGCCGATCATGTAGCAAATCTCCTGAGTTTTCGGGTAAGCGGGATTTTCTCCCGTCGTCATCTCCCAACTCCATGGCGCGACAACGGAATCGGACACGGAAGCAGTGCCGAGAACACCGCTTTTGAACTCGATGAGGATAACAGCGGTTTCCTCGACGGCATTGCCTCGCACAGCGTTGGATTCACGCGCCTGTACCGCGTTTATATCGCCGCAAAGGAAACGGAGGTTATCGATGTCGTGAATTAGGTTGAGGAAGACCGGCCCCGCTCCACGCTCTCGCCGCCAGGGGATGTCAAAGTATTCGTCCGGCTTGAACAGCCAGAACATCGCATTCACGATCAGGATCCGACCGAGCGTCCCGCTGTCGATAATCTCCTTCGCTTTCTGCATCATCGGATTATACCGGCGGTGATGTCCCGTCAGCAGCGCCACGCCTTTGGCCTCGGCCGTTTGCACAAGCTTCTCGCCGGCAGCGATATCGTCCGCGATCGGCTTTTCGATCAGCGCCGGGACGCCCGCTTCCACGGCTTCCAACCCATTTTGAACATGCACCTGGTTCGGCGTTGCGATGATGACTCCGTCGGGGCGCTCGGAAATCATCATGTCGGCAAAACTGGGGAACCATCTGACACCAGCCTCACTCGCGATCGCCTGGCCGGCTGGCGTGGGATCCACAACTGCCATCAGCTCTGCGGCGGGCTCTTCCATCACGTGCTTGATATGACGCGTGCCGATCAGCCCCGCCCCAAGGACTGCCAGCTTGACCCGGCTCGCCATCGCTATCAGTCCTTCTTCGCAGTCTTGAGCATGGTCGCAACTCTGCGGATGCCGAGTTGATAGCCTTCGGTGCCGAGACCAGCGATGACGCCATCGGCCCGGTGGGACACGAAGGAATGGTGGCGAAAACTCTCGCGCTTGTGGACGTTGGAGATATGGATCTCGATGACGGGGCCTTCAAAGGTATTCAGGGCGTCGAGGATAGCGAGCGAAGTGTGCGTGAACGCGGCCGGGTTGATGACAATGCCGGCGCCGTCCTCGCGTGCCTGGTGGATCCAGTCGATGATCTCGTATTCGCGGTTGCTTTGATGGAAACGGATCTCGTGCCCCAGCTCCGATGCCAACTTTCGGCAGCCCGCCTCGACGTCAGCCAACGTCTCGTGCCCGTAGATATGTGGTTGGCGCTTGCCGAGGAGGTTTAGGTTTGGTCCGTTGAGAACGTAGATGATGCTCATTGCATTTATCCTTGTTGGGCGTTGCCGGGATCAGGCGAAGGCTATGTCCTGAAACGCGAAGTTTGGGTCGGATTCGTAGAGATCTGCGCGAAGCCCGAGCCGGCCGGTTTCCAGTGCGGGAGCCGCGACGTCACGCGCAGCTTCGAGCACCGATTTCAGCAGCTCTCGTTTGACCTCCGCAGGACGGCCTGGGGCCATGCGTACAATTATCTGCACAAAGTGGTTGTCGGGATGTTCGTCGCCGACGCAGGAGACGGTGGCTTCTCTAGCGAAGGTGCGCACCACGGTTGGCTTGACCAGCCCTCCGTCGCGGACCTGGCGATGAACAGCGCGGGTCAGCTCTTCGATGGCGACGCGTTCCGCTGCGCCTCGGCTGTAGTCGATGATAATATGCGGCATGGAGTAGTCCCCCGATCAGGCTGTCACCCTGCATAGCTCGTCGAAATGGCGCGACATTCGTTCCGTATCGGGCGACAGGCCTGTGAAAAGCTCGAAGGCTGCGGCCGCCTGAAACACGGTCATTCCTCCGCCTGGGAGTGTTCGGCACCCCTTCTGCTTTGCCAACGCAAGGAGCTCGGTCACCAACGGCATATAGACAATATCCGCCACCCAGTGATGATGCTGTATCCAATCGGGATCTATCGGAAGCCCCGGATGGCTTGGCATACCAGTCGGTGTGGCGTGGATCAGGCCATCTGCGTTGGCGAGCGCAGCACCGACGTTCCGGACCGGCCTCGCAACCTCTCCTGAAAATCTCTCGTTGAGCTGATCCGCGAGCGTGGAGGCACGACGCTCGTCCTGATCAAAGATCGAGAGCCTTTCTATGCCGAGTTTCACGGCAGCGTGCGCGACGGCCACCCCAGCGCCGCCAGCCCCAAGCAGAACAGCATGAGCCTTCGCGACGTCGGGCAATCCGCGCTCGAAATTCTTGTAGAAGCCATACCAGTCGGTGTTGTGTCCGATCCGCTCGCCGTTCTGAAGCACGACCGTGTTTACGGCCCCAAGCATCTTAGCGTCCTCGGACAGGCGGGTCAGGTGAGGCAGCACGGTCTGTTTGCATGGATGGGTGATGTTGGTTCCCGCAAAGCCGCGGCTTTCCAGTTCGTTCAAAAGATCTGGCAGCGCGGAAGAAGGCAATCCGCGCTCCGCCAGGTCCACGAGCTCGTACTCGTAATCAAGCCCCAGGTGGCGCCCTTCCGTTTCATGGAGCGCCGGCGACTTTGACATCTGGATGTCGGCGCCAATGAGGCCGACCAGGAATTTGTTGTTGTCCATATCTCTGCCCGATCAGTGATGCGCAAGGATTTCGCCGAGAAATGCCTTCGTCCGTTCATGCGTGGGGTTCTTGAAGAAGGTTTCGGGCTCCGCCTCCTCGATGATCTCTCCGGAAGCCATGAAGATGACCCTGTCAGCAACTTGCCGGGCGAAGCCCATTTCATGGGTCACGCAGATCATGGTCATGCCGTCTCTTGCGAGGCCGATCATGGTGTCGAGAACCTCTTTGACCATTTCGGGATCCAAGGCGGATGTGGGCTCGTCGAAAAGCATCGCTTTCGGCTCCATGCACAGGGCGCGCGCGATGGCGACGCGCTGCTGCTGTCCACCGCTGAGTTGTGCCGGATACTTTTCCGCCTGATCGAGGATGCGAACGCGCTCGAGATATTTTCGTGCCAACTTCTCCGCGTCGGCGCGGCTTGCGCCCCGCACTCTCATGGGTGCAAGCGCGCAGTTTTGCAGGACGGTCATGTGCGGGAACAGATTGAAGTTCTGGAAAACCATTCCGACTTCACGTCGAATGGCGTCGACCGCCTTGGCGGTGCCGTCCAGCAGTTGACCTTCCACCACGATCTTGCCGCCCTGAATCAGTTCAAGAGCGTTGATACAGCGGATCAGGGTGGACTTGCCGGAACCGGACGGTCCGCAAAGGACGATCTTCTCTCCTTTGCGAACCGACAGATTGATGTTCTTCAGGGCATGGAAGGCGCCGTACCATTTCTCCACTTTATCAAGGGATATCAAGGTCGACTGATCATTGGGAGAATTGAGCACGGCGCCCTCCATTTATGCTTTACTTGACCGTAAACGGGATGTTGGGGATGGATTCAGGGAACTTGGGAAGATCGATTGCCATCCACTTCTTGGTGATGGCTGCGAGTTCCCCGTTGCCCTTTATCTTATCGAGGAAGGCGTTGACGGTCTCGTTCCAGTCCTTCTCGCCGAGTCGCGTTCCCACGCCGTTGTAAGTCGTCAGGAAGTCGATCTTGCGTTCATAGGTGCCGGCGCTGGCTGCATCGAGCCTCTGCCCGTAGAACTGATTGCCGCCCACTGCCTTTACCTGTCCGGAGATCAGGGCCTGGATAGTGGCCGCGTCATCGTCGAAGCGGCGGATGGTGGCCTTCGATCCGACCGCGTCGGTTACGGCCTTGTCCTGCGAGCTGGACTTCGGCACGCCTATTTCCCAACCAGCCACATCGGCCGGCGATTTCACGGCGTCGGCTTTGGCGGCATAAAGCGAAATCGTGTTGGCCGCATAAGGTTTGCTATACTGGATCGCCTTGGCGCGCTCTTCCGTCATCGCCATCGTGGCGAAGAGAATATCGACCTTGCCGGTCGTCAGCGCGGGAATACGGTTCGCTACCGCGAGCGGTTGGAACTGGACTTTCACGCCGAGCTCCTTGGCGAACAGCGTGGCCACGTCGGCGTCGAAGCCGTCCTGTTTACCGCTCGAGTTCACAAAGCCCCAAGACGCGTTGTCGCCCTGAATGCCCACGACGAGCGTTCCCTTCGACTTGATCTCCTCAACAGATGCCGCGTTGGCTGCCGCAGCGCCAATGGCGGCGAAGGTAGCGGTTGCCAGCGCTAGACCGAGAAATTTCCGACGATTGGTATTCATTGCACTTTCCTCCTCTTGTGCTGTTTACTTCTCCCGAAGCAGGTTTAGCGGGCGGCTTTTGCCATCCGTTTCTCAAGGCCGCTTCCGACGTGGGAAAGAGGCCAGCAAATCATGAAGTAGATTATGCCGACGATCCCGAAGACGAGCAGCGGGCGGTAGGTCTGGTTCGATATGATCTGGCCAGCCCGGGTTAGCTCGATGAAGCCCACGATCGCAGCAAGCGACGTCCCCTTAATGAGCTGCACGAGAAAGCCGATGGTCGCAGGCATCGAAATCTTCAAAGCCTGTGGCAAAACCACGTCCTTCATTCGGGAGACGTAATGCAGGCCAAGAGCGTTCGCGGCTTCGGTCTGCCCTTTGGGAACGGCTTCAATCGAACCGCGCCATATCTCGCCGAGGAAGGCGCTTGCGTGGAGAGTGAACGCGATCGCGACAGCGACCCAGGCGTTGACGTCGATGCCAAGCAAGGCAACGCCGTAGTAGACGACAAAGAGCTGCATCAGGAGCGGCGTGCCCTGGAAGAGCGCGATATAGCCGGATGATGCAAGCCGGGCGAACCGATGCTTCGACGTGCGCGCAAGCGCGATCAAAATGCCGAACACGCCCCCGCCGATAAAACCGATAACCGCCAGCAATACGGTCCATTTCAGACCCTGAAGGATGAAGAACAGCTCGTTTTCGCCGATGGGACCCATGAGCGCCTCCTATCGAGTCGGATAGTTGAAGTAGGAACGGGAGATCAGGGAGAAGATTCCCATCATTAGGCTTGAGATGACCAGGTAGATTGCGGTCACGGTGAAGTAGACTTCGAAGCTTCGGAACGTATCCGACTCGATGCGTTGCGCCGCGGAAGTCAGCTCATATGCGGCGATCGAGGTGCACACCGACGTGGTCAAGGTCAGCATCACGAACTGGCTCGTCAAAGAGGGGTAGATCGCTCGCAGTGCCGGCTTCAGAACGATGAGCCGGAAGACGTCGGCCTTGTGCAGCCCGAGCGCAAAACCGGCTTCGATCTGTCCCTTGCTGATGCTCTCAACGCCCCCGCGGATGATCTCGATAGCGTAGGCGCCTCCGTTGATCCCCAGCGCGATGATTGCGGTGACCGTCGGGTTCAGGCGGATGCCCATAAGCGGGAGGGCGAAGTAGATGAAGAAGATCTGCACCAGGAACGGCGTGTTGCGGACGACTTCGACGAACGCGATCACCGGAGCGCGAACCCACGCGGTCTTCGAGGTTCTTGCTGCAACGCCCAGGATTCCGATCACGAGAGCGAGCAGCATCCCGGCGAAGGCGAGACCCAAAGTTCCGAGCGAACCCCAAAACAATTCCGGGGCGCGGTCGAAGACCGCGCCAAAATCAAACCTGTAACCCATCTGCTGGCTTCCTCCCTTCGGCGTAGCTCTCACCTCGCCGCCGCCGCGATCATTGACCCGGCTTAAATATTCGTAAGGTCCCTTCGAACAGGCGTTTCAAATGCTCCCCCGCGTCTGCCGAGCCTGAAAGAGGTACTTCGACCGAGACCGATGCTGCCCCGTTGGCTATCACGACCAATTCGCCCAAGGGCAATTCGCCCTCGCCAGGGGCAAGACGCTTGCCTCGGGCCTCAGCGATCATGGCCTCCGCCGTGCTCGGAGCGGGTCCGATGACGTCGCACAACTGAACGTGCTTGACCCTATCGATCTCGTCGCGCAGCGATGCCAACGTTCCGCCGTTCCTGAAGAAATGAACTCCGTCAACGAGTGCGCCGGCATTGGACGCGCCGCTCGATTTCAGGAGATCGACGCTATCAGCGAAAGTTCTGACCGTCCGCCATCCCATGTTCTCGATATCGACTGCCAATCCGTAGCTGCTTGCAAGGCCGCAGAATTCGGTGAAGTTCGACTGCAGCCTGCTCTGTTCCGGATCGTCGCCGCACACGCTTAGACGCCTGGCCCCGATGTTGGCAGCCGCAGCCACTACGGGCTCCAGAGACAAGGCATTGAATGAGGGATCGATGACAAAGAACTCGATATCGAAGACCTCGAGCGCTTCGCCGCGTAATACGGCTTTCAATTCTTCCGCTGCGCGGCCGCCTACGGGCAGCTCGTAGTATGGCGCTCCAGGAAATGCCGGGTTCAGCCTCAGTCCAATCCTGGAAAAGCCCGCCCCCGCCGCGGCCTTCGCAAAATCGCTCGGCGCCAGGGAGATGGCGGAGAAGTGCGCTACGCCAATCTGTTGCTCTGATTTCGATCCAGGTGTCACCATCACACGATCCCTTTCGTCGCGAGATGATTTCGAAGGTTCGTCCCAGTGCGGTGGATGTGCTGTCGCAGTTTCTCGGTGGCGTATTCGATGTCCCGCGCGACCGCTCCTTGCGCAATCTCGCTGTGCTCCTGCCCGACGTTTCGGTCGCCGGAAGTCCTGATGAGGAAGACCCGGCGGTATCGGTCATTCAAGTTCAACAAGAGGCCGCAGAAATGCAGCAGAAGCGGTTTGCCGCAACCGGAAATGAGCGTGAGATGGAATTCCCGGTGAAGAGTCTCCCATTGCTCGAGCGTCTCAGGCCGTGAGGCATCTCGTTCCGTGCGGTTCAGGCGATGAAGCGAGCGCATTATATTGCCCTCCCACTCGACATCGCCGATACGCATGGATTCCCGCAGCGCGAAGACTTCGAGCTCTTCGCGGAGCGTCGTGATTTCTTCCAGATTCGCCAGCGAGATCGGCGCTACGCGATAGCCGCGATTGTCCTGAAACTCCACCAGGCCGTCGGAGATCAAGCGGGCAAGCCCCTCCCTCAGAGGGCTTAAGCTGACGTTGAACGTGCGGCGCGCCTTGTCGAGATTGATCTTGCTGCCGGCTTCCAGTTCGCCAGAGATGATCGCCTCGCGCAGACGCGACGCCAACTGGCTTCCGATCGTGTTCTTGCCATCATCGGAAAAACCCGCGGACGCCGTCTCCTCGTCTGTCATCGGCGCAGAGGCGCTGTCGTCGGTCGAGCTCATCCCTACTCCTTGACAATTCTGATCAACTGTCGATGATCGATATGATAAACGATTATTTATGTCAACGAGAAAGCGAAAAAGGGCCCGCTTTATAGTTGAAACTCTATCGCATCTTAAATTTAATTCAATAAATTCAGTATGTTAATACAATTTAGAGCCAATCTTCCTCCCGCTAATGGAAAAAGCCGTCACAACGTTCATTGACAGATAATCGATTATTTTTAATAGTCGGCGCCAGTGGAGGTACCCTTATGGCCGTAAAAACTGAAAGCGAGTTGACGCCTGCCGTCCTCGCGGTGATGAACAAAACCGAGGATCCACGTCTGCGAGAAATCCTCATGGCAATGGTGAAGCATCTCCATGCATTCGTGCGCGAGGTGAGATTGTCCGAAGTCGAGTTCCGCGAAGCCACGGCGATACTCAACGAGATCGGACAACTGCAGACGGACAGCCACAACGAGTTTGTTCTCATGGCCGGATCTCTCGGCGTGTCCTCGCTGGTTTGCCTTTTGAACAACGGCGACGGCGGCCAGACGGAGACGTCGCAGTCTCTTCTTGGCCCGTTCTGGCGCCTGAACTCTCCCCGTGTCGAAAATGGCGGCACGATCATCCGCTCCGACACGCCAGGCACGCCGCTCTATGTCCGCGCCAGGGTCGTAGACCGGGACGGCAGGCCGATCGCGGGTGCCGAGGTCGATGTTTGGCATGCTTCTCCTGTTGGGCTCTATGAGAATCAGGACCCCGATCAGGCTGAGATGAACCTTCGGGGCAAGTTCACCACGGACGCCGACGGCCGCTTCTGGTTCAGTACCGTGAAGATGGTCGGATACCCGATCCCGGTCGATGGCGTCGTCGGCCGACTGCTAAAGGCGCAGGGACGTCACCCGTACCGACCAGCGCATCTTCACGCCCTGATCTTCAAGCAGGGATACAAGACGCTGATTTCCCAGGTCTTCGATCCAAGCGATCCCAACATCGATTCCGACGTTCAGTTTGGAGTGACGGCAGCCCTGACCGGCGACTTCGTCCGCCATGACGAACCGCATCCGTCCGAACCCGGCATCGAGGGACCCTGGTTCTCGCTCGACTACACCTACGTCATGGAGCCCGGCGAAGCCGTGCTGCCGCGCCCGCCAATCAAATAACCAACGACAGAGCCGAACCGATGATCACAGAACAGGAACGCCGAGAGGCGGCCAACGCCCTTCTGAAGGCCGAAACCGATCGCAAGCCAATCGTTCAACCGAGCAAGACCTATCCCGGTCTGGAGCTTGAAGACGCCTACAAAATTCAAGCGCTCTGGGCGGAGGCTCGGACTGCTAGGGGTGCTCGGGTCGTAGGCCACAAGATCGGTCTTACGTCGCGCGCGATGCAGATGGCATCCAAGATGACCGAGCCCGACTATGGTGTCATCCTCGACGACGCTCTCTACAACGACGGAGCGCAGATCAAGGCGGAGCTCTTTATCAAGCCCCGCCTCGAAGTCGAGCTCGCCTTCGTGATGGGCGAGGATCTCGAGGGGCCTGGTACGCGGATCTACGACGTGATGAGGGCGACCGAATTCGTAGTCCCGGCTCTCGAGATCATCGACTATCGCACCGAGGTTCCAAGGGCGATCACCGACACGATTGCCGACAATGCCGCTTTCGGAGCGATCGTTGTTGGCGGGCGCATCATTCGGCCAATGGACGTCGATATCCGCTGGGTGGGCGCCACCCTCTCGAAGAACGGCATTATCGAGGAATCCGGTGTTTCTGCAGCGATCATGGGCCATCCGGCAGCCGGGATCGCCTGGTTGGTAAACAAGCTCCATGCCGTGGGCGGGGGTTTGAAAAAGGGGCAGATCGTGCTGGCCGGCTCTTTCACCCGCCCTGTGGACATAGCCCAGGGCGACGTGATCCAGGCCGACTACGGTCCCGTCGGCTCAATTGGCGTCTCATTCGTGTGAGGATGTAATGGAACTCCCCGTCAACAGCTTCAAGCGAAAACTCCAGGCCGGTCAAAGTCAGATCGGATTGTGGTGCGGCCTTCCGGGCAGCTATACAGCGGAAATCGTCGCACCGTCCGGTTTCGACTGGCTGCTTTTCGATACCGAACATTCTCCCAGCGACGTTCTTACTGTGCTTCCACAGTTGCAGGCGGTCGCGCCGTACGACGTCGCCCCCGTGGTTCGCCCAGCCTTTAACGACCCCGTATTGATCAAACGTTTTCTGGATATCGGCGTCCAGACGCTTCTCATTCCATATGTGCAGAATGAACAGGAGGCGAAGGCGGCCGTGGCGGCGGCGCGTTACGCACCGCGAGGTATCCGCGGCGTATCCGCCCTCACCCGCGCCACCCGTTTCGGGCGCGTGCCGAGCTACGCGCAGACCGCCGAACAGGAAATCTGCCTCTTGCTGCAGATCGAGACGCGAGAGGCGCTCGATCGGCTTGAAGCCATTGCAGGGGTCGACGGAGTCGACGGGATCTTCATCGGTCCGGCAGACCTTGCAGCCAGCCTCGGTTATCCCGGCCAACCGGGACATTCCGAGGTAGTTTCGGCAATCGAGAATGCGATCGAGCGCTTGAAAGCCGTCGGTAAGCCCTCGGGCATCTTGACGCCTGACGAGAAGTTTGCGGCTCGCTGCATTGCGCAGGGAACGCTGTTCACCGCTGTTGGCGTCGATGTTGCTCTCCTTGCCAGAGGATCGGAAGCACTTGCGTCCAGGTTTTCGCACTAGAGCCGGATGATTTTAGGTCTGTTCGACCTAAAATCTGAATCCGCTCTAGACTCAAAGAAGTAGAGCCGGGTTTCGTCCGAAAACCGCCTACACTTTTCGGTATCACGCTCTGGGGGAGACGTAGCATGTTCAGTCTGGAGCAGGTCCGGTCGGAAATAGCGTCGGCTGGATCCATTAGGGCCGCCGTCAATATGTCGAACGCAGCATTGATCCGCTGGGACGAAAACGCGGGCGCCTTAGTAGGCCCGAGCGCGGAAATTGCGGATAGGATCGCCCGCGAACTTGATCGGGGGCTTTCCCTCATACGATACGGATCCGCGGCGGATATCCTTTCCGCTGCGGACGGCGGCGAGTGGGACATCGCCTTCATTGCGTCAGACCCATCAAGAACCGATCGCTTCAGCTTCTCGCCCCCCTACATCTCGGTCGAGGCCACCTACCTGGTTCCGGTAACTTCATCCTACCGGACGGCGGACGAGCTGGATACCACTGGAATTCGCATCGCTTCCGCGCGTAGCGCAGCCTATACGAAGCAGCTTGAGCGAACACTCAAGCGAGCGACGGTGCTGCATGTCGACAGCCCCACGGCGGCCCTCGACTTTCTCTCAAACCGAGAATGCGACGCGGCGGCTGGACTGACCGAATTCCTCTTCAACGCCTCGGAGCGGATGGAAGGCTTCCGGGTGGTAGATGGAGTGTTTTCGCAAATTCCTCAGACCATCGCGGTGCATAAACGGGCCACTAACGCCTCGCTCTTCCTCGCGGACTTCGTGCGGCGGCTCGGCGGTGCGGATGCTGGGGAAGAAAAAAACGGAGTTCCGTGAACCCTGCCTCTACGCATAAACCCTGCGCGGGCACAGTTTACCTCTAGATCAGCCGAACGCGCCGTGCCGCCACAACCCGATAAAGCGGATCACCCCAGACCAGTTGTTCCTGTAATGCCGAAAAGACCAAGCTAATGTCGTGTTCGTCGTTGGAGGCCACGGCCGTGGCCCTTATCTCTGGCCAGTCCGGTACCCGCATTTCACGCATCGCCTGAAGCGCTTCGGCGGTCGGAAGCGCCGGGAAGCCGATTTTCGGAACGAGTGTGGCAATCACCTGCCAGAAGGCACGGTAGAGCGGCAGGGGATCATCCAGATGCGGCGCGACCAGCCGAGCCCAATGCAAGCCGGTAACGGCGTGGAGCGCCGAGAAATCCATAGTCGAGGCGAATAGGGCGAGCGCCGTCTCCGCCATGCGCTTTGGCGTCGCTTCATCAATGCGCAAACGATCGATCACCGGCGGAAAGTCCGGTAAGGCGGCGACTTCGCGTATATTATGCCAGAGAAGATCGGTCTCAGGCACATAGTCATGTGCGCCGGCAACATCATTCATCGCAGCGAGAATCGCTGCCGGATCGTCCGTGTCGGGCTCTATTCCAGTCGGACCCGGCAAGGGCAGATAACAGGTCGCCCAGTATCCGAGCGCCGTTCCCACTTCCTTCGTGTCGCTGTTGAGTACCGCGTAGGCCAGCCGCATCAGCGGGTGCAGCGCACTGCCGGCCACACCCTGGATCAGCAGAGGCAAATAATGGCGGATCGCGGCATCGGTTCCGAGCCGTTCGACTTCGGCGATGAAATAGGCGCGGTAATCGGATTCCCGCGTCCGGTCACCCAGCGCCGCATCCCAACGCGCACGCTCGATCGGAACCACGGGCGGCGGCGCGGGAACAAGCTGGTTTGCCACGCGGTAAATCTCATACCATTCGTCGAGACGCTCAGGGGATGCGCCCATGCGATCGAGTGCCACGAGGACCATCGGAGCGTGATTGGCCAACAGATAGGGAAATTCCACACTCTCACACCGGGTCTTCTCCAGAACTCGGCCGAGCGGAAACGCTGGTATGATTGTCATGATGACACTTCCTTTATGCCTTGTCTCCACCGTGGCCGCGCGGATCGAAATGATGCTCCTGATAGGCCGCAAGGTCACGGAGAAAATCGTCGGCCGCCTCGTGAAAGAGACCGCCCACCACCGCATCGACGATCTGCGGCAGACCGTATTTCATGCCAGTCACACCGTTACTGATCGGGCCGAGGCTGGCAAGGGCCGAGCAGTTGAACAAATGGATATGCGACAGCCAGCCATGGGTCACCGCATTCTTCGGCGTCAGTTCGAAGCCGCGCCCGAGATAGGGGTGGGCCGCGATCTCGGCGGATGTCTCGCCATCCGGCGGCGTGAAGCGATCGGACCAGAAAGCCACATGCGGCGCAATGCTCTTCAATTCGGCGCGCAGGGTGAAATCGATCGTATAACCGGTACCAAGCAGAAGATGATCGGCGCTGAATGTACCGCTGTCGCTTGCGATCACAACCCGCCCGGCATCCAATGTCACGGACCGCACCTTATGACCCAGCGCCATGGTGAAGCGCGGATCGGACACTGCACGATCGAATTGATCCTGTGTCGGCGGGATCTTGAAGCCATTGTAGAGCCGGATATAGCGCCATTTCTGTAGGTCCGACAGGTCACCGAAATGACCAAGGAAGCCCGGAAAATTGGTCCAGGCCAAGACTTCCGTCCGGCCGAAATTGCGTGAGCGGCCGATCATAACAACGCTTTTTGCGCCCTTTTCCAAAGCCGTTGCCGCCCAGTCGAAGCTGGAAGTCGCCGAACCCAGAATGGCGACATCTCGATCCTTGAGATGACCATCGTCTGCGATCTCGGCACTATGGGTCCAATATGGCTTGGGCAAGGTACGAACGACATCGGGAATCATCGGCGCGCCGCCGCCATCAATACCGGTCGCCAGCACAAGCCGACGGCATTCGATCTGTTGCGTTTCACCGTCCGCTTCAAGCACAAGCCGCAGCCAGCCGTCGACTTGCGAGATACCGGCAAGGCTCTTGCCGTTGGCCACATCCGGCTTCGTCACCGCACGATACCAGCCGAGATAGGCCATCCAGTCTTGCCGTGACATCTTGTCGAGGCTTTCGTAGGCGTCTGTGCCATAGACCGCTTCGTACCAGGCGCGCGGCGTCAGCGACGGCAGGCCGAAATCCGGCCCCGCGAGATGTTTCGGCGAGCGCAGCGTCTTCATGCGCGCGCAGCCGATCCAAGGCCCTTCCCGCCCCGTCTCGGCCTTGTCGATCACCTGAACGCCCTCAATGCCGCGCCGTTTCAGGCCGAAGGCGATAGCGAGTCCCGACATGCCAGCCCCGCAGATCACGACATTATAGCGTGCGACGCGAGCAGGTCCTGGCTCTGGTGCTGAAGCCCAGACCCGCCCGAGCGCTTCCGTCGCCTCCATTTCGCCGACAAGCCGTTTTTCGAGCGTTTCAAGTCGCGATATGCTGAGAGCGCCATTCATGTTCGATCCTGACACTTCTTTCTTCAACACGGCCTCGCGCTAGTCCGCCATGACCGCAAGTCTTTTAAGCAACCCGACGGATGCGCAAAAACGAGGCATACTGCACAATCGTCAAGCAAAAAATGAGCGATATTGTTCAATTTTGTTATATTCAGGCCGTTATTGCTTTTTTGTCAAGTGTACTTGAGTGCGTTTTTGTTTGATGTATAGTGGCAACCAATCATGAAAAGGAGAACATTAATGACATTCATGAAGGGGAATTTTCGGAAATTTGCTACCGTTTGCATCGTTGCCCTGACAGCGGGCATGGCGCAGGCCGCCGACAAGCCGCTGGCCGGCATCACACTCAATCTTGCATCCATGAACGACCAATTTTCGGCCGTGCTGGCGCAGATCGCGCCCGAGTTCAAGGAAACGACGGGCGCGGAACTCAAGGTCGACATCATGGACTACGGCTCCCTGCTGACGAAAACGACCGCCGACTTCGTCGGGCACACCGCCGGTTATGACCTGATCACCATGGACATTGTCTGGGCAGGGCAGTTCGCCGCCAATGGTTATACGATCGATCTCAACGACCTGATGAAACGCGACGCCAAGGAGCTCGATGCCGCCGACATCTATCCTAAGCTCACGGAAGCGCTCGGCAACTACAAGGGCAAGCAGGTCGCCTATCCCTTTGCCGGCTATGCCAACGTCCTCGCCTATCGCAAGGATCTCTTCGATGCCGCCGGCCTGAAGGCTCCGGAAACGATGGAAGACCTCGTTGCCGCCGCCTACAAGCTGACCGACCCGGCCAAGAAGCAGTACGGCTTTGTCGCCAACGGCCAGAAAGGCCCGGCGGTCGCTCAGGACTGGATGCAATATAACGCTGAGATGGGCGGCGCCATCCTCGACAAGGACGGCAAGCCGGCGCTCAATTCCGAAGCCAATATCAAGAGCCTGACTGTTTATCGCGATCTCTTCAAGAAGGCAGCCCCTCCCGGCGCTGCCGACTATGACTGGGGCGGCCGCGAGGAAAGCTTCCGACAGGGCATCGCCGCCACGATGCAGACTTGGTCCGTCGGCGCGCCCGGCTATTACGATCCGAAGACGTCCAAGGTGGTCGGTAAGGTCGATATCGCGCTTGCCCCGCGCGGCAAGGGTTTGCCGAAGATCTACGGAATCGGCGGCTGGGGCATGGCCATCAATGCCGATGCGAAGGACAAGCAGAAAGAAGCCGCCTGGACCTTCATCAAGTGGGTCACCAGTCCTAAGATCCAGAAGGAGATGAACATGCTCGGCGCGGGCAGCTATATCCGCAAGAGCACGATTGCCGACAAGGAGCTGAACGCCAAGTATCCGTTCCTGCCTGTCCTCAACGAGGTCTTCGAGAACGGCGACGGCGACTATCGCCCGCGCATTCCGGAATATCCGGAAATCCAGGACATCCTGGGCACGGCGGTCAACTCCGTCCTCGTTGGTACGGTCGAGCCCAAGGCCGCGCTTGATGCGGCGCAGGAAGCAGCCGCCAAGCTGTTCTAAGAACAGGCCCGCTTCACGAAAGACCATGAAGCGGGCCTTTCATTTCGAGGGCGATGGTCGGGCCGGCTTTAGCGGCACGCTGAAGGCAAGATTCCGTTTGCGCACCGGCCCGTTTTCCTCTCAGATCGAAACGCGAAGCAATTGGCCATTCGGTGATGACGAATTACGCGATGAACCTGACCAGTTCCGTTGACAGCAAGGCGGCCACGCGCTTCCCCTCGGTCTCTTTTGCCACGCGACGAAAATTCTTCCTGTTTGCCATGGCGCTCCCCGCCGTCGCCTACGTGATCGCGCTCGGCGTCTTCCCGCTCGTAAAGGGCATCTGGTACAGCCTCTACGAATACAATCTCCTGAAGCCGGCGCGGACGCATTTCGTCGGCATCGACAATTACATCAACCTGCTGGCAGATGCCGATTTTCGCGGCGCCATCGCCAATACGGTGATCTTCACCGTCTTTTCTGTCGCCATCGAACTCGTCTTCGGCTTTGTCATCGCGCTGGCGCTCTGGCGCGACGACCGGTTCAATCGCGTCTGCCTGACGTTGATCCTTGTTCCCGTCACCATTACGCCGCTGGTCGTCGGCCTCATCTTCAAAGGCTTGCTGCTCGCCGACTACGGGATGGTCGGCTATTATCTTGCCCAGTGGGGTATCACCGATCCGCGCGGCCTCTTCGCCACGCCGTCGACTGCGCTGGCCACGCTCATCTTCATCGACGTCTGGGAATGGACGCCGCTCGTCGCGCTTATTCTACTGGCCGGCCTAAAGGCACTCCCAGGAGATCTCCTGGAAGCCGCCGCCGTCGACGGAGCAACCGCCTGGCGCACTTTCCGCTCCATTACATTGCCACTCATGCTCCCCGCCGTCATGCTGGCGCTGACGCTACGCACCATCGACGCCTTCCGCGTCTTTGACAGCGTGTTCGTTACCACCGGCGGCGGACCGGGCAATTCCACCAACACTCTCATGGTCTATGCGGTGAAGGAGGGCCTAAGCTTCTTCAATATCGGCAAGGCATCGGCGATTTCCAACATCGCGCTTCTGTGCGTAGCGATCATCGCCGCCTGCTTCATCTTCATGATCCGCCATTTCGACAAGAAGGCCAACGGCCGATGACGACACGCTCCATGGTCTTTGATACGGCGCGCCGCGGCTTCCTGCTGCTTACTCTCGCCTTCTTCCTGCTGCCCTTCCTGTGGCTCGCAATGACCGCCTACAAACCGTCGAACGAGATCTTCTCCATTCCGCCCCATCTCTTCTTCGCACCGACGCTGGACCAGTTCCGCAATGCACTGCGCATCTTCGATGTCGGCAGCCTCATCACTTCCAGCCTCTTGATTGCAGGCGGCTCGATGCTGCTTTCGCTGATACTCGGCGTTCCGGCCGGCTATGCGCTCGCCCGCTCGGCACATCCGGCCGCCATGGGCGTTGCCTATTTCTTCATGACGATCCGCATGGTCCCCGCTGTCGCGGCGCTTATCCCTTTCTATCTGCTCATGCGCGATATCGGCCTCATCGGCAGCTGGTTCAGCGTCGTCCTGATCAATTGCGTGCTCAATACCGCCTTCGTGAGCTGGATGATGTTTTCCTACTTCCGCGGGCTGCCGAAGGAGCTGGAAGAAGCGGCGTTGACGGATGGCTGCGGGCAGTTCGGCGCGTTCTGGAAAGTATCCTTGCCTGCGGTGCGTTCCGGCATCATCGCCTCTGCGCTTTTCTGCGTGCTCTTCTCGTGGAACGATTTCCTCTTCGCCATGTTCCTGACGCGGCTCGATTCCAAGCCGATCTCCGTGGCGTTGCTTTCGGCTTACGGCACAAAGGACATCACCTGGGGGACGCTCGGGGCGTTGGCGCATTTCTCGACCGTGCCAATCGTGCTCATCGTGCTCGTCCTCAACCGCTATTTCGTGCAGGGACTGACCAAAGGCATCAACTGAGCGAACAAACATTGGCGATTAAAAAGGCGTCACCTCGCGGAGCCGTCTTTCGTCATTTCGAACAAGTCAAACAAAAACATAAAGAGCGCTTCAGGCGATTTCGTTTTTACCGGAAACCCTCCCCCGAGAACCTTTCTCAGGCCGCTTTCGAAGCCAGGTAATTCTTCCAGCCGGCATGCGCCGTAATGTCGATCGCGCCGTCCAACGCTACGGTCTCGCAGAGAAAGCCGGATACCTGGCGACCGTTCTCAAGCGCGAGCTTACCGATCCCCAGCGGCTGCGGAATGCGCTCGACGAAATCGGCAAAGCCTGCAAGCGGCAGTGACCAGATCTCGACCTCGATGCCCGGCCCCTTGGCGCTTGGATCGCGAACGAGACCCGGCTTGGCCGGTGTCGTGCCGGTGAGCGCATAAAGCCGATAATCACCTGTCGTGCGGGTCTGGCCACGGAATACGCCGCCGCGCTCCGTCAGTTCATGATTGAGCGGCATGCCGGACAGATGTGCGCCGACAACGGCAATCTCGCGGTGACCGGCCGGAATTTCCGTTGGTGCGCCATAGGCCGGATAGGGATTGAGGTTCATGCCAAGCCCGATACCGGCGCGACGGTGGAATTCGGCCGCGATCGCCGCCGCTTTCGCTTCAGCCATGCCGGGGGCGAGGAAGGTGACACCCGAGGGCAGCCCATCGGCGCGGAAACCATTCGGTACGGCGATCCCGCAAAGGCCCATCAGATTGACGAAATTGGTATAGATGCCGAGCCGCGCATTGAGCGCGATCGGATCGGCGAGAATCTCGCTTTTGCGATAGATCGTCGGCGTCGTCGGCACCAGAAGCACTTCGATGTCGTCCCAGATCGGGCGTGTCGCGCATTTCAACTCGGCGATGCGGTGAATGGCGCGGAACGTATCGAGGGATGAATATTGCCCGCTGTTTTCGAGGATCTTCTTTGTCACCGGATGGATCGCGTCGCCATGCTGGGCCAGCACCTTGTCGAGACTGAGCGCGCGCTCCGAAATCCATGGGCCTTCATAGAGAATGCGCTGGGTTTCCTCAAACGCGGCGAAATCGACCTCGACCGCCGTGCCGCCCATGGCATCCAGTCGTTTGATGGCTTCCTGGAACAGCCGCTCCGCCTCGCTGTCGCCGAAGAAGCGAAGCGAAGCGCCAGCTGGAACGCCGAAGCGGAACTTCGGCGGGGCCGACCGCATGTCGAGCGCGACATGATCGGCCTCGGGCTTGGAAAAGGGATAGGTCGGATCGTATCCGGTGATGATGCGCATGACCGCCATGCCATCCTCCACCGTCAGCGCGAAGACGGATACGGTCTCGATCGTCTTCACGCAGCCGCCGCCCGATACGCAGGCATTACTGACAATGCCCGGCGTCGGCTTGATCCCGACGATATTGTTGAAGCCCGCTGGCACGCGGCCGGAGCCGGCAGCGTCGTTGGCGATGGAGAAGCTGGAAAGCCCGGCCGCCACCGAAACGCCAGAACCGGAACTGGAACCGCCGGAAATATAGTCATCGTTGAACACCGACGAGCATGCACCATACGGCGTGCGCATGCCGACAAGGCCGATGCCGAACTGGTCCATGTTGGTCTTGCCGATCAGGATCGCACCATTGTCGAAAAGGCGCGTCACCACCTGACCGGTGCTTTCAGCGATATAGGCCCCCTCTTTCAGCGCGTTGGTCGTCGGCAGGCCGATAACGTCGTTGCAATCCTTGATCGAAAAAGGAATGCCCCAGAGAGGACGGCCGTCATAGCCGGAATTCTCCAGCTTCTCGGCCGCTCTCAGCGCATCGGCGCGGGAGACGAGATAGATCCAAACATGGTCCTCCCCCCGCGCCTCGATCCGATCATAGATCGCATTGACGACCGTGTAAGGCTTGAGCTGACCTGAAGCATAGGCAGCAGTCAGCTTATGGAAGTCGAGGCTGCCGGTCTCGGCCGGCCAGTGAAAATCAGACATGTCGATCCTCTTCAGGTCGGGATGGGCGCCCTCAGCGACGAGAACAGTTGATCCGAGCGCGCCACGGTGCCGAAAAGCCCGTTGCCGAAGACGGTTATGCGCAATTGCCCGGCATGACGGGCATCCGTCGTTCCCTTGCAAGCATCGGAAACGGCGATGCATTCGAAACCCATGTCGTTGGCAGCACGCTGGGTCGCGTGCAGTAGGCCTTCGGTTGGAATACCGGCCAGCACCAGATTGCGGATGCCGCGCCGTCGCAACCAGGCATCGAGCCCGGTCGAATAGAAGGCGTTGTCGCCCGGATGATCGAAGATCGAAGCCTCCACCCGCAGGCCGAGCGTGTCTGAAAGCTCCCATTCCGGCGTCCCCGGCGCAAAGACCGGATCGCCCATGGCGGCGCGGCGGGCGGCAACCGGGGAAAGCGCCTCGCTGCGGCCGCGCCGGCTCGCAATCACCGGCAGGCCGGCCTCCTGGGCGCGTGCGATCAACTTTGCCGCGACAGCGGCCTCCGGCTCCGCTCCCAGTGCGGCGATCGTACCGTTCTGGAACCCCAGAATGAGAAGCGCGCTGTCGGCGGCGTTCCATTGCCCATCGAAGGGCCAGGAATAGGGAGTGGCGGCAATGCCGGCGAAGCTGTCAGCCATGAAGCGCCTCCATGGCGGCACGGAAGCCCGCGAGATCGGACACCATCCCCCAGCGCCCGCCGAAGGCTTTCAGGATATCCATCGTCGCTTCGTGATTAGCCGTTTCGACCGCGGCTGTGCAATCTTCGAGAATGACGCATTCGTAACCGCGCTCGAAGCCGTCGCGGAAGGTCGATTGCACGCAGCAATCCGAAGTGACGCCGATGATGATGAGATGGGTGATGCCTTGAGCCGTCAGCCTCGCATCGAAATCGGTCGCATGGAAACTTGACTTGCCCGGCTTGTCGATCACCGTTTCGCCGGTGAGCGGCACGAGCTCCGGAACGATTTCGAAGCCGGGTTCGCCGCGCACGAGGATGCGCCCCGAAGCACCTTCATCGCCGATGCCGAGCCCATGGATGCGGGTACGCCATTGCTTGTTAGCGGGCAGATCCGATAGGTCCGGCTTGTGGCCCTCCCGGGTATGGAAGACGGCGAGGCCCGCGTCCCGTGCGATTGCCAGAGCCTCCGCAACGGCCGGAATGACGGAGCGCGTATTGTTGACATCCTCACCCAATTGATCGACCCACCCGCCCGGCGCGCAGAAATCGACCTGCATGTCAATCACGACGAGCGCCGCTTTTGCTGCGCGTTCAGGCGGGCTGCATGGCCAGAAATTCGTCATGCGCGAAGTCTCCGCTCCTCGACGAGATTGAGGATCGCCGAGAAGTCGGTGAAATCCGCGCCATAGCGCAGCACAGGCATGCCCGCCGCCTGCGCCGAGGCCGCGCCCACGACGCTATCCTCGACGGCCAGCACGTGCGAAGCATCAAGGCCAAGACGCTCGCAGGCAAGCCGATAGGGCTCGGGATCAGGCTTGCCATGCATCACATCCTCGCGCCCGATCGCAAAGGCCATCGCGCGGTCGAGCCCCATGGCCTTGAGATTGGCCTCGACAATGCGGCGAGACGAGTTGGAAACCGCGCATTGAACAAGCCCCGCCGCGGCAAGCACAAGCACCGTCTCCGGCGCACCCGCCATCGGCTGCAACTCCGCGGTCCGCTCAATATAGGCCTCGACAATCTCGGAGTTCCAGGTCTCGGGGCGAAGTCCGGGCGGATAGAGCGGTGCGAGCACCGTCCAGACATCACTCATTGCCACCCCGATGAAACGCGTATCATCGGCCGCGATGTTGACGCCATGGCGCTCCGAGACAGCCATCAGCGCCTTATGGTGAACCGGTTCGCTGTCGATCAGCGTCCCGTCGACATCCCAGGCAATTGCCTTGATCATGGCTGGCCTTCACGCTCGAAGAAGGGTTTCAGCGACCGGTAGAGATCGCGGTAGTCGGCATAGATCCGGTCACCGGCGGTAACACCTTCGGGCGAAGGCTGCAGCACCGCGCCAAAACGCACGGAAGCCGCGGCATCGTCCCATGCTGCAATGCCGGAGCCTGCCGCCGCCACCCAGGCCGCGCCAATCGACGAACCGAAGGCGTCGGACAAGACATGAACCGGCTGACCGCAGATATCGGCGACGATCTGCATCCAGACGAGGCTTCGGCTTCCCCCGTCGGAGGCGATCAGCCGTGTTGCCGGGCGCCCGGTTTCCGCAAGCACATCGAGATGATGGCGGAAGCCGCAGGCAATCGCCTCCAGCACCGCGCGCCACATATGGCCGCGCGCGTGACCGAGACTGAGGCCCGTGATTGTACCGCGCGCCAACGGGTCATGAATCGGTGTCTTCTCGCCCAGAAAATAGGGCAGTGCGCGCACGCCGTCCGCGCCAGCTGGGACGGTCGCCGCTTCTTGGTCAAGCCGCTTTAAAACATCGTCGCTTTCCGAGCCACCGATGAGGGCGGCAAGCCACCTGAGAAGCGAGCCTGAGGAAGCCATGCAGCCGTTCGGCGCATAAAGGCCGGGAACGAGATGGTAATCAAGGAAAAGCCGGCGGTCGGGCTCCGGCCAGCCGGCAATGGCGATGATGTCGCCTGCCCCACCAAATTTGAGGAGGACATCACCGGCCTGCGTCAGGCCAGCTGCTAGCGCAGAGGCGATATGGTCGGCGGCTCCACCGAAGACAGGCAGGCCTTCCGGCAGGCCGGTCAGTTCCGCCGCTTCCGCCGTCACCGCGCCGATGACCTCATGCGATGCGACCAGCTCCGGCAGGACGCCGGGACGAAGCCCCGACAACGCCACAAGGTCGTCCGCAATCCGGTGATCGTCAAGATCGATGAAGCCCGCTTCAAGCGCCCAGTTGCGCTCGACCGTCAGACGGCCGGTCAGGTGCATGTTGATGAAATCATAGGAGCCGAGGACATGGGCGATCCGGCCATAGACATCCAGCTCATGCGCCCTCAGCCATTGCAGTTTCGGGGCGACCAATTGTTGGGTCAGGCCCTGGCCGGTGCGGCTAAGGAAGCGCTCCTCGTTCAACGCCGCTTTCATGGCTTCGACTTCCGCCCCACAACGCGCGTCACTCTGCTGGATGCTCGGGCGCAGTACGCGGCGTGCGCGATCGAGCAGCACCACAGCCGGCAGCATTCCGGTGACGCAGACACCGGCAAGTTCGCATCCTTCAGGCAGGCGCGCGATCATCTCCCGCACCACGACCTGCGTGTTCGCCCACCATTGCCCGGGATCGGCCTCGGCAAAGCCGGGATGCGGCGAGGACAAGCGCGAGGGGCGCGAGGCCGAGGCCAGCGGCTCGCCGGCCTCCGACATCGCTACCGCGATCGTCGAGGTCGTGCCAATATCGATGCCGATGAACACTGGCATGCGGAAGAACCTTTCAGTCGCGGATCGCGTTTTCGGTCTCGGCGTCGAAGAAATGCAGTTCTGCGGGATTGACCGACAGGGATAGCGTCTCGCCGAGGCGAAGCGCATACGTGGCCGGAACAGAGGCACGCAATCGAGGCCCGGAAAGCGAAACCTCGTCGGCTTCCGCCGTCACCTCCTCCAGCTTGCCAGCCCCGCCAATATCGAGATGGACGAGTTTCGTGGCACCGAAATCCTCAATGAAGGCGATCGTTCCTTCAATGCGCCCGAAACCGGGATCAACGGCGTCCGTGGCGCTCAACGCTTCGGCACGCACGCCGACAATGATCTCCTTGCCGACATGACGCACAAGTGCCGGACGCCTGGCAATGACAGGCTCGGGCACCGGCAGGCCGAACCCACCGGCAGCAGCAGCCAGACCGCCCTCGCCGACCACCAGCGTCGCTTTCAGGAAGTTCATCGACGGCGTGCCGATGAAGCCGGCAACGAAGAGATTGGCGGGCGTGTCGTAAAGCGCACGCGGCGTGCCGAGCTGCTGCAAAGCGCCAGCGCGCATCACGGCGACGCGATCACCCATGGTCATGGCCTCGATCTGATCATGCGTGACGTAGACGGTGGTAATACCGCTCAACTTCTGCAGCCGGGCGATTTCGGCCCGCATCTGGCCGCGCAGCCGTGCGTCGAGATTGCTCAAAGGTTCGTCCATCAGAAACGCCTTGGGCGCGCGCACCAGCGCCCGGCCCATCGCCACGCGCTGTCGCTGACCGCCTGAAAGCTGCCCTGGCTTGCGGCCGAGATAGGCATCGAGTTCGAGAAGCTTGGCCGTGTCCCTGACCTTGCGGTCGATCTCCGTCTTGCCGACGCCGCGCACGGACAAGCCGAAGCCGATATTCTCGGCGACCGTCATATGCGGATAAAGCGCGTAGGACTGGAAGACCATCGCGATATCGCGATCGCGGGGTGCAAGGCCGTTGGCAACGGTATCGCCAACCAACAGGCGACCGCCGGTGATATCCTCAAGACCCGCAATCATTCGGAGAGCGGTCGACTTACCGCAGCCGCTCGGGCCGACTAGAACCAGAAACTCACCATCCTCGATAGTGAGATCGAGGTGCTGGATTGCCGCATATCCGTCCGGATAACGTTTTTCCACTCCCTCAAAGACGATGGATGCCATGATCTCTCCGATATGATGCGGCTTGGGCGGCCGGCTTGCCCGTCAGGTCATATAGACGCCGCCAGTGACATTGACGCCCTGGCCGGTCATGAAACGGGCGGAATCCGAGCAGAGGAAAACGACGACATCGGCGACGTCCTCGGGCGTCTCCAGTCGTCCGAGCGGCGTCTGGGCGATGTAGTCTTCAACGACACGTTCAGGACTAACGCTGCGCAGTTTGGCTTCCCAATCGATCTCGCGCTCCTGCATGCCGGTCTTGACGAAACCCGGGCAGACGGCATTGACGCGGATGCCTTTCGAGGCCAATTCGCGGGCAAGCGCCTGTGTCCAGCCGAGAACGGCGAACTTGCTGGCAGAGTAATGCGCCAGCAGCGGCGCGCCGACCTTTGCGGCAAGCGAGGCCGTGTTGACAATCACCCCCTGGCCCTGCGCCACGAAGCGGCGCGCAGCGATCTGGTTCGTCAGAAAGATGCCGCGTGTATTGACGTCAAAGTTGAAATCCCACTCCTCGTCGGTGATCTCCAGCGCATGCTGCATGGTGGAGACACCGGCATTGGCAATCAGTATATCGTAGCCGCCCATGATATCGGCTGCTTGTTCGAACGTCTTTTCCACGAAGGAACGTGAGCGAACATCGATCTCCAGAGCGTGGCCGGAAATCGACTGTGCGACTGTGTTCGCCGCGTCCAGATTGATGTCGCAAATGGTGATCTTGACGCCTTGTTTCGCCAGCGCCCGCGCGATTGCGCGGCCTATTCCACTGCCCCCGCCGGTGACGATGGCCTTTAAACCCTCGAGTTCCGCAAATTTCGGATGTCCCACGAACCATGTCTCCGACCAAAAGAACACGTCGATCATATAGCAACAAAAACGTACAAATCAATCGAAATTTATGTTTGAATTTGTTCGCTTTCTGAGTTAAGCACTGATCATGTAATGGGAGGACTGGACTTCGGGTGTATGCGGCCGCAATCACCCAGCCGCCTTTTCTAAATGAAAGACAGACCAATGATCGCAGGCCATGACGCTGAAACGCAGACAATCGAAAGGACGAAAGTTCTTGCGCGCACGCGCCGCGCCTTCATTTTAGATGCGGTGGCCGAAACGGGCGCCGTATCCGTCACGGAAATTGCTGCGCAGCTCGGCGTGTCCGAAATGACTGTGCGGCGCGACCTGACCGAACTGGAAAAGGAAGGCCGGCTTGCCCGCACCCATGGCGGAGCAGTAAGCACCGATCTTACCGCAATTGCCGAACCCGGCCTTTCCGCAACCATCTCGCGCCTCAACGAGCCGACCTTTCAGGCCCGTCTTGCCAAGAACGCATTGCCGAAGCGGTTGATTGCGGAAGCGGCGGCACAGGTCGCTTCCGGACTTCGCACCATCGCGCTGGATGTCGGCACGACAACATTCCTGCTTGCCCGGTTGCTCGCCGGCCAGCAGCATGTGAAATTCTTTACCAACAGCGTGCGAAACGCTACCCAGCTTGGCGAAGGCTTGGCGGAAGTCTACCTGCCGGGTGGGCGGATGAGAAACGATGAATTGTCGATTTCCAATGCGACGGCGATTTCCCAGTTCGAAGCACTTTGGTTCGACATCGCCTTTGTCGGCGTTTCCGGACTGACGTCGGATGGTATTTATGACTATTCCTTCGATGATACGGAGATGAAGCGCGTCTATCTCCGCCGCTCGACAAAGAAGGTCGTTCTCTGCGACGCATCGAAATTCGATTGCATGTCGCTCGTCCACATCGCGCCGCTTTCACAATTCGACATGCTGATCACCAATGCATCGCCGCCGCCCGAACTGGCCGAAGCGCTTGAGGCTGCCAAGGTCGAAGTGATGGTCGCCGGCTCGCCCTCCTGAAACATCCGGTTTGTGAAAACACGCTTTCTCTAACGCCCAATTTCGGAGCTTTCGATGGTTTTTGAATTTTTTGGTGACAAGAAGAAGGTCGTCATTGCCATGGCGCATATCGGCGCCCTGCCGGGTTCGCCGAATTATGATCCGAAAGGCGGCGTCTCGAAGCTCATCGACGACGTGATGGAAGATATTCGCGCGCTGCAGGAAGGCGGCGTCGATGCCATCATGTTTGGCAACGAGAATGACCGGCCTTACGAGTTGAAGGCGCCTCCGGAAGGTATTGCTGCGATGACGGCGATCGTCCAGGCTGCAAAGGCCGAACTCAAGATCCCCTTCGGCGTCAACTATCTCTGGGATCCGACAGCCAGCGTTGCCATCGGTGCCGCCACCGGCGCAAGCTTCGTGCGTGAGATCTTCACCGGCGTCTTCGCTTCCGACATGGGTATCTGGGCGCCGGATTGCGCGACGCCGGCGCGGCTACGCGCCAAGCTCGGCCGCACCGATATGAAGATGCTGTTCAACATCAATGCGGAATTCGCCCATTCGCTCGACCAGCGCCCGATCGAGCTCCGCGCAAAGAGCGCCGTGTTTTCCTCGCTTGCCGATGCCATCCTTGTATCCGGCCCGCTGACCGGCCAGCCGGTCGATCAGTCCGGCCTGCGCAAGGTCTGTGAAGCCGTGACGGATGTTCCCGTTTTCGCCAATACGGGCGTCAACAAGGATAATGTCACCGGCATCCTCTCCTGCGCCAGCGGCGTCGTCATCGGCACTCATTTCAAATATGAGGGCAATACCTGGAACAAGGTCGAGCCCGCCCGCGTCAAGCGCTTCATGGACGTCGTCAGCACTATTCGCTGACGACGCTCTGGCTCAAAAGTCTCCATCTTGCAAAGTCATGAGTGGAGTGACGATGTGGACGCCTCCCCACCAGCGACGGAGTCCGCATAGGGAAGTACCCGAGGAGGAAGCTTGGAAAATCATCATAGTTCCAATCTCTTCGCCGCCGAGCCACCACGAGCTCCAGGTTTCCGATCAAGCCGGTCCGTATCCCCGGCTCGAGAGAACCTTTGAAAGTGACGATGAAGCAGCCTTCGCGGAGAAGACAAGCCAATCCCAGGTCAGTTCTCAGCGCAAATCAACAGCGCCTGCCGATGATCGTGAAATCATGCATCACTTCGACCCGATGGCAGCGGCGGTTCGACAAGCATCGCGACCTGCCGAAAACCTTCTCTTCCGCCACCTCTGTTGCCAATATTTCAATTTAACCTATATAAGGTCTATCGACCATTGCTTGCGACATCGTCGAGGAGCCTCTGCGCCCTCGCCGGATTTCCTCTCAAATAATCGATCTAATCCCGCAAGGTATCGCGGGGCAAACAACGATTGCTATGAAAGGAAATCGTTATGAACACTGGTACAGTAAAGTGGTTTAACTCCACCAAAGGCTTCGGCTTCATTCAGCCTGATGATGGCAGCACGGACGTTTTCGTCCATATCTCCGCGGTAGAGCGCGCCGGCATGCGTTCGCTCAACGATGGTCAGAAGATCACTTACGACATCGTGCAGGATCGCAGATCCGGCAAGAGCTCGGCTGACAATCTTCGGGCCGCATAAGTTTGTCACGGCTTTGTGCGACCACGGATGTACTGGCGCGCTGAAACCATGACCGAGGAAGGTCGGGATACGTCCCGGCCTTTTGTTTTTCATTTCGAACGGAGAACGACATGGCAAATGGTCGTTACCGGCCGGGCGACAGCATCGTCCTGAAGCCTGGAATTTTCGGAAACGCCCAGCCGGCCGGCCGCATCGTGTCTGTGCTGCCTGTGTCACAGGGCGTTGTCCATTATCGCGTCCGCTTCCAAAGTGAGAGTTTCGAGCGGAGCGTCCGTCAGGACGATATCGATGCCGGGGCGTCACCATCGTCGCTTTCACCGGCGCAAGCCGAGATATCGCAAACATCGAAATCGAGCTGGATCAACTCGAATTCAATCCGCACCAAGAAATAAATCCAGCGCGAGCTGAGAAGGAGAAGTTTTGCAGGTTCTGGTCAGAGACAACAACGTCGATCAAGCACTCCGCGTTCTGAAAAAGAAATTGCAGCGCGAAGGTGTATTTCGGGAAATGAAAGCCCGCAGCGCCTATGAAAAGCCGTCCGAAAAGCGCGCTCGCGAAAAGGGCGAGGCGGTCCGCCGCGCGCGGAAGCTTGCCCGTAAGCAGGCACAACGCGAGGGCTTGCTGCCGGCGCCGAAGAAGAAAGTCGTGGCGCGAGCTCGCTAACGTCCAGCGTCTTTTGGAACGCACCTGCTGAAATGGAGGAAGCATGACAAAGACGAGAGACAATCTGTTCAAGCCTGAAAAGCTGTCAGCGCAGACCAAGTCCGAACAGACGACGTCGATTGCCAAGGATATCCTGGCCGATGAGGCCTCCGCTCGACAGAAGAAGACGGACAGGCTTCGCGCGCTTCGTTTGGCGCAGGAGCCTGCGCCTGCGCCAGCGCCGAAAGCAAAAAAGAAAGACAGGAAGGGATAGCGGTTGTCTGGCGGTTCTTCGCCAGACAACCGCTCGCTTTCCCGCGGCGGAGCACTATGTGAGGTTTGGGAGGCAATGTCGTCGTCCGGCGGCACGAGGCCTAACAGTTGGGCCGGCCTCATCAGGTCTAGTCAATCGTCGCGCTCGTACCAACCGCGCGACAACACCTAAGCAATGTCTCCACCCTCCAAGCATCATCACCTTTTAGACGGCGCATTTCGCTCGCACTGAAGAGACTGCAGCCGTGAGCGCCCCGCCGGCCTGCTTCGATGTCGACGCCAGCTCCATCGTGCTTTTGTCGTCAAAGGCAAGATGCACAGTCATGCCTTTCGACATTAAGATTTGGACCCGGTCTTACAAACGCCTCGACAGCCCGAACAGCCATGTTCGATTCCCGGGAATGGACCCATGCCTGGGCTGAAGCGATGGATTTCGCGAAGTCTTTGCCAACCTGCGGCATTGCCTCAACTATCGCCGTGCAAAATTCTTCTCTCCATCTCTTCAATATTTTCATCATTGCATCGTGCACGGGAACAAAGCAGCGTATTATTCCCTGTGTAGCAGACCGATAGTTAGATTTTTGTATTTCTTCGAACCATTACTTATTGCCGGAGATGCAGGGCAAAGGGGCTGACACCATAATGGTGACGCGTGCGCAGCAAATTGGCGTCGTTATCGGCCTGGCCTTCGTCACGGCATTGACGACCCTGCGGGCAAGCGATCCTCCGTTGCTAAGGCTCGCCCGCGATTTGACATTCGACCAGTATCAGCGCCTGGTGCCCCGGACGTTCGAAAACCAGCCTGTCCGGGTCGTCGACATAGACGAGGCATCGCTGCGGGAGTTCGGTCAATGGCCCTGGCCAAGAAACCGGATTGCCGCGCTTGTCGACAGGCTTTCGGATCTGGGCGCGGCCGCCATCGCTTTCGATATCCTCTTCGCCGAGCCGGATCGTCTGTCGCCGCGCAACGTCGTTCGCGATGTCATGGGCGTCGATTCGTCATTGCTTGGCAAACTGCCTGATAATGATGAGATTTTTTCCCAATCGCTGTCGGGAAGGCCGGTGGTTCTGGGCTTCGGCCTCTCCAACGAAGGAAACTATCTGCCGCCGGTCAAGGCAGGATTTGCCTATACCGGCGAAGATCCCTCCGGTGCGCCGCCGGCGATCAAGGCCGCCACGCCGTTGCAGCCGCAATTGGAAACCAATGCTGCGGGGCTCGGCCATATCAGCCTCAATCCGGGCGCATCATCGGCGGTGGTGCGTGCGGTTCCGCTTTTTCTCAGCGACGGCAAGCAGCTTTATCCCAGTCTCGCGCTTGAGGCGCTTCGCGTCGCACAGGGAGCCTCCACCTACGTGCTTGACGCTGCGCCGCACACACCCAATACGCTCACCCGGGTCAAGATCGGCAATTTCGTCGTGCCGGTAACGGCCGCGGGCGAGCTGTGGCTCTATGTCAGCCGCGATACCGCGGAGCGCTATATTTCGGCAAGCAAGATACTCGCGACCGAAGGCGCCTCCGCCGATATGAGAGCCGCCATCGAAGGCAGTATCGTTTTCGTCGGAACCTCCGCTTCTGGCCTCCAAGATGTCCGCACGACGGCCCTTGACGAGAATGTGCCGGGTGTCTCCATCCACGCGCAGATCGTCGAGCAGATCCTGTCAGGCCGCTTCCTTTCCCGACCGGATTGGGCAGACGGACTGGAAATCCTGTCCATCGCCGTCCTGGGCAGCCTTTTGGTGATCGTCACCACCTTCGTCAATCCGGCCACGGCCCTCGCCTGCGGCCTGCTGATTACCTTTTTTGCCCTTGTGGCCTCCTGGGCTGCCTTTCTTTATGGGGGGCTTCTCTTCGACCCACTGGCACCGATCGTCTCGGGATCGATCACGCACTTCGCTGCAACGGCATTCCGCTTTCTCGTGACGGATCGGGAGCGGCGCGACGTGCGGCGGGCTTTCGGCCATTATCTTTCGCCATCGCTGCTCCATCGCATCGAGCATACGCGCAATGCCCTGCGTCTCGGGGGAGATGAACGCGAGCTGACGGTCATGTTCGTCGACGTGCGAAACTTTACCCAGATTAGCGAGGAGATGAGCCCGAGCGCCGTCGTCGCGTTTTTGAACACGCTGCTCGATGCGCTCAGCCACCATGTCATCGCCAATGAAGGCACGCTCGACAAGTTTATCGGAGACTCGATCATGGCCTTCTGGAATGCCCCCGTCGATGTCTCCGATCATGCCGGCAAGGCCGTGCGGGCGGCTCTTGGCATGCGCGAAACACTCGCACGCCTCAATGGCGACGATGCCTTCGGTTTCGGAGACGCGCGACGGGTCGGGATAGGGATCGGCATCCATACGGGGCTCGCCTGCGTCGGTAATATGGGGGCCGAGACCCGTTTCAATTACACGGCAGTTGGCGATGCCGTCAACATTGCCGCGCGTATCGAATCCGCCTGCAAGGACATCAATTTCGACATTCTGGTATCCGAACCGACGGCGGGCTTGCTGCCCGACTGCGCCCTGCTCGAAGCGGGAGCGCTGACGCTGAAGGGTAAGAGTATGCGAACCAAGCTCTTTGCGGTGGTCGGCGACGAACGCGTGGCGAGATCCGCCGGATTTGTCGAATTGCAGGCTACGCACAGGCAGCTTGTGAATGCCCTGCGAACTCGGTCAGCGAGCAGCCGCAAACTCATCAGTGCCGCCAAACTTAAGGCGCAAGCCGCGGCAACAGGACTGTTGCAGGGCTTTTACAGCCACATTTCGCGACGAGGCGGACATTTCGCCGACGAGACTGCGGAGGAAAAGGCAGCCGACATCTAGCTGATTTGGAAGCCATCCTGCGCAACCCACGGCGCTATCGCTGGTGATGCCCACCACCGTGATCGCCATGGTTGCCGCCATCGCCCTGGCTGTCCTTGTCGTCTCCTTGATGATCACCCCATCCGTGATCGCCTCCGCCATGATGGTCGTGATGTTCATGGTGATCGTGATGCTCGCCTTCGTCGCCATCATGCTCGTGCGGTTTGCCTGACTTGTCGGGCGCACTTGGCGGATTCGAGACATCCGGCGTGCTGGGAGTTTCGTGTGGTGCGGCAGGCGCCTCGGCGTGTGGCGATTCCTGGGGGCTGGGTGCGCTCGGCGTATCGTGCGGTGCCGGTGCTGGATTATTCGCCGGAGCGCTGCGCGGAGAGATCCCGTTAGGCTGGCCTCTCATCGCCGTCGACAGACCGCAGCCACCGCCGGCAAAACCCATTCGTCCCGAAAGTTGCTGATCCCCGGACAGAAAAGGCAGAGCCCGCTGATTGCCCAGTGTTTTGAGAACGTCGCGATTGACCCGACGAGGTTCACTGATCTGACCGTTGCGCTTCGCAACGACACAATCACATTGCTGTTTCAGTTGCCTGCAGCCGCCAGCGCCGCAGAATTGCGCAGCGCCGTTCAACAGCACGACCGCCGTCGTGCCGTTCGCCCCGACATAAAAATCAAACGCGGTTCCACGCACGCCGATCGTTCCGGCGGGCGTCACGATCTGATAGGCTGAGTGGTTCGAATTTCCGCTCATCCAGCGAAAGCTGCCCTTTGCCGCATTTATGGTCAGCTTTTTCACTGCGCCCGAGTCATCAAACACGAATTTGTCGATGGTAACGGACGATCCGGCTCCGACAGCCAGTCTCGTGCCGTCCCGAAATGTGAACTGTCCGAGGCCCGAAATCGAGGTGCGAATTTGCTCGTCCCGATGAACGGGATCGTCGACCGCGAGCGGACCACCAGCACCCGTAACTTCGGTTTTAATCAGCACCGCCTGGCCGACCTTCTCGGCGGCTTTCGAAGACAATGGTGCGAGTAGCATGGCGCTCAGCACACCGGTCACGGCGTGACGCAAACAAAACACCGCACCCTCCCAATATTACTTATATATTATCATAATATTTTAATAAATACAAATCGTAATTCATAATCACAAATATGTATATCTTTAGACCGTCGAATTAAAATTCGCCAAAACATGCGTGTATTCCGCTGAATATGTTTTTATATATATATTCTTGAAGGAAATTTATACAGTAATTACAATAATATGCCCGGCGGCAGCTCTTGCGGATATCTCAAAAAAGAGGTGCCTATTCAAGGCTGCTGAGCTCGAAGAATTTGAGGCAGGCTCCTTGAACAAGGCGTAAGAATATCGGCTGGCAGAGGCCCTCGAAAGAGTTGGCTTTGGTCGCGCGCAATGTAGACTGGCGAACTGTTCCGGATGTTGTCATACAAGTATAGGCCGATACGGAGTTCACATCATGGCGATCAGCGATGCTCGGTGGGAGCAAACATTCCCAACGCTTTCAGCTCTTCAAATCGGTGCGGCGCGACGCTTCGCGAGCGGTGAGCCGCATCATTTCGGCCCAGGCGATGTACTCTACGAGATCGGCACTCGCAACGTCCCTGCCTGGCTAGTTCTAGAAGGCTCTGCCGATGCAATTCAGCGTGGCGCGACTGGGAGATCATCCGTGATCGGCACCTACGGTCCCGGCCAGTTCACCGGCGAGACCAATCAATTGTCTGGTCACGCAACCCTCGCATCGGTCGTCGCGGGCGATAAGGGCGTATTGGCTATACCTTTCGATGCGCCGCATCTGCGTGCACTGGTGATCGGGTCGGCGGATGTGGGTGAAGCAATCATGCGCGCCTTTATACTCCGTCGCGTTGCGCTGATCGAAGAAGGGCGGATCGGAGGTGCGGGGTCGGTTCTGGTTGGACGCCGGGATGCTCCCGATATTGTGAGATTATCGGGATTTCTCACCCGGAACGGCTATCCCCACGCCCTTATCGCAGCATGCGAGGTCGAGGGGCGCGAGCTGGTGGAGCGGCTGGGCATCGCACCGGAAGATCTGCCATTGATGATCTGCCCAAACGGAACGCTGCTCAGAAATCCGAGCGACGCGGATGCGGCGTCTTGTCTCGGCATTATGCCGGATCTCGATCCGAAGAATGTCTATGACGTCGCAGTTGTCGGAGCCGGACCGGCTGGGCTGGCCACTGCCGTTTATGGGGCATCTGAGGGATTGTCTGTTCTCGTTGTCGATTCGCGGGCCTTCGGCGGCCAGGCGGGGGCATCCGCCCGGATCGAAAATTATCTTGGCTTTCCGACGGGTATCTCGGGACAGGCTCTTGCAGGTCGGGCCTTTAATCAGGCGGCGAAATTCGGCGCCGAGCTTGCGATCCCGCTGACCGTCGGAAAGCTTTGCTGCCATGGAACCGATTCGGCGGCTCCATTCTCCCTTGAACTTAGCAACGGATATACTGCACGGGCGCGTTCCATCGTGATCGCGTCAGGAGCGCGCTACCGGCGGCCCGATATTGCCAATGTCGAAGAACTGGAGGGGGCCGGCGTCTCCTACTGGGCATCCCCGATTGAGGCTCGCCTTTGCGCCGGAGAGGAAATCACTCTGGTCGGCGGCGGAAACTCAGCCGGCCAGGCCGTTGCTTACCTCGCACCGCAGGTAAGCCGCCTGCACCTCGTGGTCCGGCGGCCGCTCGAGCAAACCATGTCCCAATATCTGATCGACCGGATAGCGGCATTGCCCAATGTCGAACTCCATGTGGGTATCGAGATTACGGACTTGCATGGTGATCGAGAGACAGGTCTGACCGGGGCCACCTTCCGTAACGTTCGAACCGGAGAGACCGAGGAATGTGCCTCGCGCCACCTCTTTCTGTTTATCGGCGCCGATCCCTATACCGGCTGGCTCGATGGCTGTGTCGCGACTGATGGAAAGGGCTTCGTTCTCACAGGAGAGCTCATCAGTGATGGCGAGCGACTGCCGCTGGAGACGAGTTGCCCTGGCATTTTTGCCGTCGGAGACGTACGCGCCGGCTCCACCAAGCGGGTCGCCGCCGCCGTCGGTGAGGGGTGCGGCCGTCATCGCTCAGATCCATTCCTTTCTGGCGCGCAATGTCGGAGGTCAAAATAGCCACTAGCCGACCACGGGTCATCACCGGCTGGCTATTGTCGGCATCTCTACCTTTTTCACGCTTGACTGCATGCCTGGAGTTCCAGGAAAAGTGCGTAGCAGTTTTCCGTCCGGAATTGCGTGAAAACAAGGAGATAGAGCGGTTCAGGGATTCCGCGAAAAGCTGAACCGTTCTAAGTATTTCCCGACACGGCTTGGAACCTTTCTGGTCTCGCCAACCCAAGGGGACGCGCAATTTTCTGCAAGCTCCGCAGATGGGATCTACCAAATGATGGATATGGCTTAGGCGTTGCGCCTGATACGGCCGGCACCGGTGTCGTCGACGGTAATGAAGGGCGCCGAAACCAGTCCGGCGTCCACCAACAGTGGGCTTCGATACCTCTCACGTATGGACATCTCGGTTAGAAGCGGGAGCCCGTCGCACATGCGAAAGCTCCTTTCTAGTGCCTAATCGCGATGTTCGGGCATTGCCTTCAGCTGGTCCTTTGTCCAGGAAGTCACCCCATGGACCTCGCCGCTTTCGTCGCGGATGAAATCGAGATCGGTCACTCGAACGGACACCGGCTTTGCGCCGATACCAAGGAAACCGCCAACATCGATCACGACGCTGCTGCTGATGCCGGCTCCATGCACGTGGTCAACCGTGCCAACCTTGTGATCATCAGTACCATAGATCGATGCGCCTTCCAGGTTAGCCTGCGTGAGTTCCTCTTCGGTCAGTCGTATGTGGTTGCTATGATCCATGAGTTATTCCTCCTTTAGCTTCGGGTGTAGCGTCGATTAGCGATGTGATTGGCCTTGCATTCCCGTATGTCCGTCTACCTGGATTGATTGCCACTGGGGCTTGGCCTTTCCTTTTCCGTTCTTCAAAAGAACGAACGGCCATGCGAAAACTTTGTTCCGGAGGGCGCGGTTCGGAAGTCAGTCCTATGACCGACGTCTGCCAGCGTGTCGGCCAAACTCCCCTGGAAACACTTGGCGTCTGCCATTTAATCGGGGTCTTGCTCACTTTGCGTGGTTAAGAGATCACTAGTAGTGACGCCGCTATGGGCTGGCATGCGACCAAAATCGAAATGGTCGCCCGGTCCGGGCATCAAGATGCAGAGCGTAGTATTCGGCGAGGAAGGCTGTTGGCTGCGTCTGTTTGCGGA
This sequence comes from Rhizobium sp. BK491, assembly GCF_014194925.1. Classification (NCBI taxonomy): domain Bacteria; kingdom Pseudomonadati; phylum Pseudomonadota; class Alphaproteobacteria; order Hyphomicrobiales; family Rhizobiaceae; genus Rhizobium; species Rhizobium sp. BK491. The sequence goes on along the minus strand of NZ_JACIAR010000004.1, from coordinate 111,530 downwards.
CCATCCTAGGGCATATGCCCGGATTGCCGATATTGCGCCCGGCGAAGCCGATTGCGCCAAGGCATTTCAGACGCCTGCTCATGCGCCACCAGGTGCCTGCGCCGTTCCTTTTCCCAACGGCGGATGTATCGGGCAGCTCCTAACTCTCGAATGATCATAGCGACCGTGCATGAAGGATATCCAAAACGTTTTGACTTGACTACCAAAACGTTTTGGAGAATCCTTTGTGCCATTCGGGAGGATGATCTTGGCAAATCTCAAGCAACTCGCGCAGTCGCTCGGACTGTCGATCACAACGGTTTCCCGTGCACTCGACGATTACAACGACGTCTCTGCAGCAACCCGGAAGCGTGTGCGAGAGGCTGCAGACATAGTCGGCTATCGCCCCAACGCATCGGCACGTAGACTGAGAAAGCAACGTGCCGAACTGGTTGCCATCACGCTGCCGAGCGACCCCGGCCATATCGGTCCGCCGCATTTCCTCGATATGCTCTCCAACTGTGCTGAGCATCTTGCGGGTGCCGGTCTCAATCTGGTCATCGCGCCTGTACCACGCGGTGAAAGCGAACTCGACATCTGCCGTCGTTTCGTTGATGGCCGCCGCGTTGATGCCATGCTTCTCGTGCGCACCAGGCGGCAGGACGAACGCGTCGAATTTCTCCAGTCGCGCGGCATCCCCTTCGTCACCAATGGACGCACCGAAAGCCTCGTGCCGCATCCCTATATCGACGGCGACGGTTTTGCCGGGTTCCACGCGGCAACGGCCCGTTTTCAGGCCGCCGGCCACCGCCGCATCGGCCATATTGCCGGGCCGCAGGACTATTACTTCGCGCATGTGCGCTGCACGGGCTGGAAGGCCGCGATGGACGAGGCAGGTCTGGATGCCGATCTCTGCGCCGAAGGCGCGCCCACGGAACAGGGCGGTTATCTCGCCGCACTGGAATTGCTCCGGCAGCCTTCGCGTCCCACCGCGCTCGTCTGCTCCACGGACGAAATGGCGATCGGAGCGCTCAGAGCGCTACGCGAGATCGACGGCGGCGAAGCGATCAGCATTGTCGGTCACGACGACCTGCCGACGGGCGCTTTCACCAGCCCTTCCCTCTCGACCATGCGCATGACCGGCGAAAACCTCGGCGCGAGCTTCGCCTCGCTGCTGTTGCGGGCAATCGCCGGCGAGCCTGCGGAGGAACTGCAAGAGCTTCACGCGATCGAATTCATCGATCGCGACAGCCATCGCCGTCCAATGAAGGCAGCATGATCCGACACAGTGCATCACAGATAAAAACAATGAAGGAGGAGAGAATATGAAACGCATCACGTCATTCGGAATTCTGGCTTCCACTGTGCTGGCCTTTGCTTCGCCGGTGCTTGCCCAGACGGTTTTCGTATCCACCCAGCTTCGGCCGATCGAAGAGGCGACCGTCGTGCGGCAGGACCTGCTGAAGGATGCCGGCGAGGTGGATTATGTGGTTGAAGAACCGCCGCAGTTCGCCGTACGCATGGAAGCAGAGGCCAAGGCCGGTAAGCACACCGTCAGCCTGGTCGGCGCGCTGCACGGTGAACTTTCGCCACTTGCCGACAAGGATCAGCTCGAACCGCTTGATAACCTCGCTAAGAAGCTCGCCGGCGGCGGCATGCCGCAATCGCTCCTCGATCTCGGCAAGCTCGGCAAATCCACCCAGCAATACATTCCGTGGATGCAGGCAACCTATGTCATGGCCGCCAAGAAGGAAGCCCTGCAATACCTGCCGAAGGGCGCCGATATCAACGCCATCACCTACGATCAGCTGATCGAGTGGGGCAAGAACATGCAGCAGGCGACGGGCCAGCCGCAGATCGGCTTCCCGGCCGGTCCCAAGGGCCTGATGGCACGTTACTTCCAGGGTTATTTCTACCCGTCCTTCACCGGCGGCGTGGTGCGCACCTTCAAGAACGCCGATGCCGCGGCAGGCTGGGAGAAACTCAAAGCCCTCTGGGCCTATGTAAATCCCAACTCGACCAATTACGACTTCATGCAGGAGCCGCTGGCCGCCGGTGAAGTCATGGTCGCCTGGGACCATGTCGCCCGACTGAAGAATGCCATTTCCGCCTCGCCCGACGACTATGTCGTATTCCCGTCTCCGGCCGGCCCCAAGGGCCGCGGATACATGCCCGTTCTCGCGGGCCTTTCGATCCCGAAGGGTGCCCCGGATGCGGCGGGCGCGATGAAGATCATCGAAACACTGACGACCCAGAAGATCCAGCTGCTCACCGCATCCAAGGTCGGCTTCTTCCCGACGCTGAACGTCCAGCTGCCGCCGGATCTCGACAAGGGCGTCGCACTTCTCGCCGGTGCCGTCACCAAGACCCAGGCGGCCAAGGATGCCGTGATCTCGCTTCTTCCAGTCGGCCTCGGCGACAAGGGCGGCGAGTTCAACAAAGTCTATATGGACAGCTTCCAGCTGATCGTGCTGCAGAACCAGCCCGTCGGCGACGTGCTGGCCAAGCAGGGCGCCGTCATGGCCAAGCTGATGACCGATACCAAGGCTTCCTGCTGGGCACCGGATGCCAAGAGCGACGGCGCCTGCCCGGTTCAATAATCCTCCCTTGAGTGCCTGGGCGCGAATGCCCGGACATTCTTTCTGCAACCCTGCTTTTCGAGGCGGGAGCCCATGACCCAAAACCGACCCTGGATCCCCTATCTGCTGATCCTGCCATCCGTCGTTTTCCTCGGCCTGCTTTTCATCGTGCCGCTGGTGCAGACGATCTGGCTGGCGGTCTCGGATGATGGCGCACCGTCGCTTGCAAACATGCAGCGCATGGCGACGGACATCAATTTCATGCAATCGGTGCGCAACACGTTCCTGCTGACGATCGTGGTCGTACCGGTCCAGATCGCCATCGCGCTCGCCATGGGCACGATGGTCGCCAAGATCGGCCGCGGGCGGGAGACGATTCTGTGGATTTGGACGATCCCGCTCGGCATTTCGGATCTTGCCGCCGGCCTCGTCTGGCTGTCGATCCTTCAGAATACCGGTTATTTCAACTCGCTGCTCTTCAGCCTCGGCGTGATCACCCGCCAGGCGAGTTGGCTCTCCTATCAGACGCCGGTTGCGCTTTTCATCGCCATCGCGGTGGCGGAGATCTGGCGCGGCACGGCGATCGTCATGGTCATCATCGTCGCCGGCCTCAACCAGGTGCCGAAGGAGTTCAAGGAAGCCGCCGAAATCTTCGGGGCCGGTCCCTGGACGCGCTTCTGGAAAATAACGCTGCCGCTGATCCGCCCGGCGCTGCAATCGGCCCTCATCCTGCGCACCGTGCTCGCCTTCGAGGTCTTCGCAGTCGTATATGCGCTGGGCGGCCGTAATTTTCCGGTTCTCGTGGGCGAAGCCTACAACTGGCAGAACCAGAACCAGAATTACAGCGTCGCGGCCGCCTATGCGGTTCTGATCATGGTCATCTCGCTCGCCGCAACCCTCGTCTATCTCAAGGCCTTCAAGGTCGATCCGGAGCGCCTGCCATGAACATGCAAGCCATTAGTTCCGAAGCAGCGGCCGCCAATCCCGCAAGCTTCGTTTCATCGCGCCGCTGGTTGCTCTGGAGCGGTATCACCGCGCTTTGCGCCTGGGTTCTGGTGCCGATCTATCTCGTGGCGCTAGGCGCACTCGGCGGGCGACAGGGCGTCTACATCTGGCCGAAGACCGGCCTACCGACCGGCATCTCGCTCGAACCCTTCATCCTTTTCCTGCAGACGGAAGGGGTCGTCCGCTCCTTCCTCAATTCGCTGGGCGCCGCAGGCATCACGGTAGCCCTCTCCATCCTGCTCGGGGCGCCCGCGGGCTATGCGCTCGCCCGCTACAATTTTCCGGGCAAGGACAGCTACCGGCTGCTGGTCCTGCTGACGCGTGCCTTCCCGCTGGCGATCCTGGCGCTGCCGCTCACCGTCTCCTTCATCCGGCTCGGCCTTTACGATACGATTGTCGGCGTCGGCCTGATCCATACGGTCCTGGCGCTCCCCTTCGCGGCTCTAGTGACCCAAGGCATTTTCCTTGGCGTCCCGAAAGAGCTGGAAGAAGCCGCATGGGTTTTCGGCTGCACCCGCATCCAGGCCTTTTTCAAGGTCGTTGCGCCGCTCGCCTTGCCGGGCATCGTCGCGACGGCGGTCTTTGCGTTCGTCATCTCGTGGAACGAAGTCTTCGCCGCCTCGGTGCTGACGGTGCGCAACCGCACACTGACGGCCTATCTGCTGACGGTGCTTTCCGAAAGCCCGATGCATTATCGCTTCGCCGGCGGCCTGATGCTCATCCTTCCCTCGGTTGTCTTCATCTTCGCGGTCAGGCGCTACCTTTTCGCGATCTGGGGCATTTCCTCCAAATAACGGGACCAATTCCATGGCCAATATTGTCATCGACCGTGTCCGCAAGAGTTTCGGGGCATTTCAGGCCCTGAAAGAGGTCTCGCTGACGATCAACGACGGTGAATTCGTCTCGCTTCTCGGCCCGTCCGGCTGCGGCAAGACCACGCTCCTGCGCATCATCGCCGGTCTCGAAACCTCATCCGGCGGCGATGTCCGCATCGGCGACAAGTCGGTCCTCGGGCTCGCTCCCAAGGATCGCGGGCTCGCGATGGTCTTCCAAAACTACGCGATCTTCCCGCATATGACGGTCTACGAAAACGTTGCCTTCGGGCTGCGCATGCAGAAGGCAGATGAGGCGCGCATCAAGGCGCAGGTCGAAAAGGCCGCCGGCCTGCTGCATATCGAACAGTATCTCGATCGTTATCCGAACAAGCTTTCGGGCGGCCAGCGCCAGCGCGTCGCTGTTGCCCGTGCGCTTGCCGTCGAGCCCAAGGTACTCCTCATGGACGAACCGCTGTCCAACCTCGATGCGCTGCTTCGCCTCGAAATGCGTACCGAACTCAAGACGGTGCTGCAATCGGCCGGCACGACGACAATCTACGTCACGCATGACCAGACGGAGGCGATGGGCCTTTCCGACCGCATCGCCGTCATGCACGGAGGGATCGTCGAGCAGGTCGGCTCGCCGGTCGATGTCTACAATCATCCCGCAACGCGCTTCGTCGGCGGGTTCATCGGCAATCCGCCGATGAACTTCATCAAGGTACCCGTCCTGAACGGCCAGGTCTCCGCCGGTATCGAGCAACTGAATGCACCGCAGGAAGCCGGCAGGGAGATCATCCTCGGCCTGCGCGGCGAGGCGGTCGAGCTTGCGGGCCTGCCCGAGGGCCTCGAAATGAAAGTGCGGGTCGCCGAACCGATGGGCTCGCACCTGCTCCTGACCGGCTCGATCCACGATCAGCCCGTCCGCGTCATTCTGCCTGCCTCCGAAACCGTTGGGAGCGGCGATACGATCGGCCTGAAGCTCGATCGCAAGCGCATCACCTGGCTTTCGCCCGAAAGCGGCAAATCCTTTCCGGCCGTGATGGCCTAGGGGCGTCCCTCCCCGATACCGGAGTACCGACATGAACCTGCATATCGATCAAGCCAAGCGTATTCTCGTCGCCAACGACCGCGGCGGCTATACGGTTCCGACGGACCGGCTCTATCCCTTCCAATGGAACTGGGATTCCGCCTTTGTCGCCATGGGCTTCGTGCTCTACGATACGGACCGCGCCTATCGCGAACTGGAGCGGCTGATCGAGGGCCAGTGGGCGGACGGCATGATCCCGCATATCGTCTTCCACCAGCCGAGTGATACCTATTTTCCAGGCCCGAGCGTCTGGCGCACTCGCCATACGATCCCGACCTCCGGCATCACCCAGCCACCCGTTTTTGCCATCGCGCTCCGCAAGCTGCACGAAGCCACCGGCGACAAGACCCGCACCCTACCGCTCTATGAGGCGGCCCTGAAATGGCATCGCTGGTGGTATGCGGCTCGCGACCCTGAGGGGACCGGCCTCGTTGCCCTGCTTCATCCCTGGGAAAGCGGAAGCGACAATTCTCCCGCATGGGACCTCGCGCTCGCGCGCGTTCCCACCACTACCGACACGCCGGTCGTGCGCAAGGATACCGGCCATGTGAACGCTTTGATGCGCCCCCGCAACGAGGACTATCAGCGCTTCATCCACCTGGTTGATAGCTATGCCGCCTGCGACTGGGAGCCGGCCAGACAGTGGGCGAAGGCCCCCTTCAAGGTCGCCGAGATCCAGACCACCGCGATCCTGCTCAAGGCCGGCGAAGACCTCGAAGCGCTCGCCCACGAATTCGGCCGCATGGAAGACGCGTCCGAAATCGCCGCGCTCAATGAAAAAACTCGTAACGCGATCCTCGCCCAGTGGCGACCCAATCTGTCACGTTTCGTATCCCGCGATCTCGTTTCGGGCTGGGATATCGAGGCTCCGACACAGGCGGGCTTCATCCCGCTTCTGTCGCTCGATCTCGACCAGGCGGTCGTCGGCGCTCTCGTCGATGAAATGAAGGCATGGTCCAAGGGGATGAAAGTCGCCTTCCCGACAGTAAAGCCCGGCGTCGCCAGCTGGGAGCCGAAACGCTACTGGCGCGGCCCGGCCTGGGCGATCATCAACTGGCTGCTGATCGACGGCCTGAAGCGCAACGGCCGGGCCGACGATGCCGAGAAGCTGCGCAAGTCGACCATCTCGGCGATCGAGGCGGAGGGTTTTGCCGAATATTTCGACCCGGTCACCGGAGAGGGCTGCGGCGGCCTTGGCTTCTCCTGGACGGCTGCAGCTTATATGTGGCTCGTCGCATCATAAATTTAGGTGCCGGTCGTGCTACGCATAAATCTTAGATTGTGCAAGCAAATCAAGGCAGTAGAAGCAGAGACACTCGCCGGTAAGCTGAAATCAAGCTACCCCTACCAAGCCCGGCGAGGCGCGCAAGCGGGCTATGTCGCGCGCCGGCGGTTCTCCAAAGTGGCGCCGATATTCGCGAGTGAACTGCGACGGGCTTTCGTAACCCACGCGGAAGGCGGCAGTCGTGGCGTCGATGTCATCGACCAGCATCAGGCTGCGCGCGTCCTGAAGCCTTAGCTGCTTCTGGAATTGCAGCGGCGTCATCGCCGTCACGGCGCGAAAATGCTCGTGCAGGCTCGACGGACTCATGCCGACTTCCGCAGCAAGCTGCTCAATGCTGAACCGTTCCCGGAAGTTCTGCCCGATCCACGCGATGGCGCGGCCGACCTGTGCAACCCGCCCCTGGCTGGAGGTGATCTGGCGCATCCTGGCAGCATCCGGACCGGCGAGCAGGCGATAGAGAATTTCCTGCTCGGTCAACGGCCCGAGTACGGGCAACGCTGCCGGATCGTCGAGCAGAAGCAGCAGGCGCAGCACCGCATCGAGCAGATTGGCGCCGGCGTCGGACACCGTCTTGCCTATGGGCCGAGCGGGCGCTCCCGGTGGCGGCGACACGTGCAACGCCAGCTGTCCCAGCATGACTGGATCGAAATCGAGGAACAGGCAGAGATAGGGCTTGTCAGGTGTCGCCTCGACCACCTGGCCCGTCACGGGCAGATCGTAGGTCACGATCCCATAGCGGCCCGGAGCATATCTGAACACGCGGTCGCCCAGGGTGACCTCCTTTTGCCCTTGTGCGACAAGGCATAGTTGCGGCCGGTATACGTTCGGCATCGGCATCGTCACCGTGGAGGATCGAGCAAGCGTCACACGTTCGAGTGCGGTCGCGTGGAAGCCATCCTTCGAGACGTGCCGGGCAATCACCGCAGCGATTTCAGACAATGTTTCCATGAAGTGGACCATCGCATGCGAGCAGGAAGGCGGCAAGGCGAAACCCGCGCGTTTCTGGAGGATTGGGCAGTAATCCCGGCGCATCGGGCTAACGGTTCAGCGTCGCCACCCATCATAGTGTCTGCAGCGCCTGAGTCACTGCGAACCTGGCTGCAGAACAAGTATGGAGCAAACATGACAATCGATAATCTGAAGACCCCCAAGGTCGCACTGGGCACCTGGGCCTGGGGCGACAGCGGCGAGGCTGGCGACGGCTACTTTGGCAGCCGCCTCACTCAGGTTGGCCTCGAAGAGGTCGCGGAAAAGGCGCATGCGGCCGGCTTTACCCTGTGGGATACCGCCATGGCATACGGCATGGGCCGTTCAGAGACCACGCTCGGGAAGATACTGGAGCGCTACGCTCGCAGCGACTACCAGCTCTCCACGAAGTTCACCCCGCAAGCGGCAGGGACCAGTGATGATCCGGTGGCGGACATGCTGGAACAAAGCCTGGCGCGCCTCGGCACCGACTACATCGACCTCTACTGGATTCACAATCCAGCCGATGTGGCGCGGTGGACCCCGCGCCTGATACCGTTGCTGAAGAGTGGAAAGGTCAAACATGTCGGTGTTTCGAATCACAACCTGAGCGAAATCGAGCTCGCCAACCAGATCCTCGGGGAAGCCGGATTCCAGGTCGATGCCATTCAGAACCACTATAGTCTCCTCTACCGCAGCTCCGAGCAAGCTGGCATTCTGGATTACTGCCGCAACCGAGGTATTCCGTTCTTCGCCTACATGGTGCTTGAGCAGGGCGCCCTGACCGGCAAGTACAGTCCGGAGAACCTGCTGCCTAAAGGAAGCAGACGGGGGGAGGCTTACAATGGCATGCTGCCTCAGCTGAAGGCGCTGACGGACAAGCTCGCATCGATCGGAGAGAAGCACGATGCGGCAGCGCCCGATGTCGCGACGGCATGGGCCATCGCCAAGGGCACGACGCCGATCATCGGCGTCACCAAGCCCCATCATGTCGATGGTCTGGTCCGAGCCGGCAGCATCACCCTTACCGACGCCGACATTGCGGAGCTGGAGGCTCTTGCAGGTGCCACTGACGTGGACACCCGCGGCTGGTGGGAAAAAGAGATGTAGGCTCGTAGTTCCGCGATCCTAAGATCTCGGAGCCGTTCCGAAGGCGCACTTCGCTCGCGCTGAAGAAGCCTTGGTGCGAGCGGCCTACATAGGCCGCTGCAATCGATGGCAGCAAGATCTATTCAGCTGCCACCACATGCCTGCTCTTCAGCACTGCGATCGAAAGGAGAAGCACGATGGCCGAGCAGATAGCGATGACGACCACCATCGGTCTCGCCGTACCGTCCATAAACATACCGCCGATGCCAACCACCAGCGCCGATGTCATGAACTGGACCGTCCCCATCATCGCCGAGGCCGTGCCAGCGATGCGGCCATGGTGTTCAAGCGCCAGTACCGCAGCATTCGGCACGATCATTCCAAGGAAAGCGTAACCCGCAAACAGGAAGGCCGCCATAATGTCGAGGCGGTCGACGCCACCGGCCATCACGACAGCCAGCGCCAACATCGTCAGCGCATAACCAGAAACCGCACCGCGGATCACCTTGCGCAGACCGATCCGGCGGGCAAGCCAGCCGTTCATCTGCGACATGCCGATGAAGCCAACGGCATTCACCGAAAACACCATGCTGTAAAAGCTCGGAGAGAGCCCATAATGGCCGATGAGTACGAAGGAGGAGTTGGCGACATAGATCATGTAGCTCGACATGCCGAAGGAGGCCATCAGCACCAGACCGAGATAGTACGGGTCCTTAAGGAGTGTTCCATAGGCCTTCAATGCCCCGCCGAGGCTGCTTTCACTGCGAGCCGCAACCGGCCGGGTTTCCTCGAGGAAAAAGCGGCCCGCGACGAAGCCGACAACGCCGGCGAAGACCATGACCCAAAAGATCAGTCGCCAGTTTCCGAACATTGTCACGATGCTGCCCGCGAGCGGAGCCAGAATCGGTGAGATACTGAAGACCAGCATAAGCCGCGACATCAGTTGCGCGGCGGCCGCCCCCGTATGCAGGTCGCGCACGATGGCGCGGGCAATCACGACGCCGGCACAGGCGCCTGTGCCCTGAATGAAGCGGAAGGCGACCAGCCAGCCAATATCGGTCGAAAGCGCGCAACCGATCGCGCCGATGATATAGAGCACCAGACCGACATACAGAGGCCGCTTGCGGCCAAACATGTCCGACAGTGGACCATAGACAATCTGCGACACGGCCATGGCGGCAAAGAAGGAGATCAGGCTTGCCTGAACTGCATGGGTGTCGGCGCGAAGATCCAGACTGATCGTCGGCAACGCAGGTAAATACATGTCGAGGGCAAAGAGACCCACGGCTGAAAGAATGCCAAGGACGATGGCATGGTGGGAGCCGCCGGCCCCGAGGGATGAAACGGAATCCTTGCTCTGCACGGAAGAAACCTTTCCCGCACACCATTCCCCGGACGAAACAAAGTCTCATACAAAAAGCATGTGACGGGGATTGAGTGGGCGATTATAGATGGGACAGCGGAAAGACGGCAATGGTTCCAACGCATGGCCCGTCATTTCTGTAAAATATTTTGGACAGTATTGTCCAATTGGTCAAGTGCTATATGGTGGTGTCATGAAAACTTCGCCCGCAGCGGTTTCTTCTGAGACAGAGAGTCCGCCCGCCACCAGCAAACGGCAGGCAATCCTCAACGCGGCCGCAGACGTTTTTGCCGAGGACGGGTTTGCAGCGGCGAGCATCGATGCCATCGCAGCACGAGCCGGCGTGTCCCGTCAGACGGTGTACAATCAACTCGGCGACAAGGATAATCTGTTCAAGGTTGTGGTTGCGGAGATCACCGAGAAGTCGAGCGCCGACTTCTTTCGGGTGTTGGACACATTTCCCGCGGCGCCTATCGATCTCGAAAAGGAACTGACGGAATTTTCAGCGTTGCTCCTGCGCAAGGCTGTCTGCGATCCGAATGGCCGCTGGCTACGCAAGCTCGTCGAGACCGAGGGCGGCAGATTTCCCGAATTGTTCGAGACCTGGAAGGAATACGGACCAGGCAAGAAATACCCAGCCATCGCGGCTCGCCTGGCGCAGCTCGCGCTCGCTGGTCATCTCGACATAGAGGATCCGGCACTTGCCGCGCGCCAGTATATGGCGCTGCTCGCAACAGATCTGCGGATCAACCAACAGATCGGCCGTCAAACTCCAGAGGAAGAAGTCGACCGTATGGCAAGAGAGGCAACGAAGACCTTTTTGCGCGCATTCGCCAAGCGCCAAGCACCGGGTGTTGGCTCCGCTCCTGTGACTAACGCCGAGTAGTTTTCGAAGGCTCTTGAAGGGAATAGACCGGCGACGCTGTTGTTGCAAAAGCCGTCCGCTCGAGTTTCCTCAATATCGGCGCATTGATACCGCCGACGGTTAACATGGTAGCGTCGGCTTTTGGGAAAGAGCCATTGCGGGCTTTTCGGCCGAATGGGGACGCATTGCTGCCCTCGGATACCGATCTAATTTAAGTCATTCCCTTCTTGCCATCATCGCCAGGCCGACTTGTCAGGATGGCGCTTGTAATAAGGTGGACGAGATGGTCCGCCCGTGGCGCGAATGAGGGTTGGTCGGCCGCCCAGCCGAGAGCCGTTATCAGAGCGAACAGGTCGTCCCCATTCATATCGGCGCGCGCTGTTCCCTCGTCCTGAGCACGAAGCAATAGTCGCGCGCCTGCCGAGTGCACCGCTGCGCACGAAGCATAAAGAGCGGAGTCGGGGTTTGTGTGGGCGGCCGCCATCATGGCGACAACGCCCCTAGAGCTTTGGGTGAATTCCACCAATTTTCGAAACCAGGAGAGAAGTGCTTCGTCGGCCGAAGTCGACCGTTCGAGTTCGGCTGCGCTCCGCGTCAGTGCGTCCAGATGAGTACACAGCAGCGCTTCGAACAACGCCTCTCGCGTCGGGAAATGACGGAGCAGCGTGGCCAACCCGACGCCGGCCCGGCGGGCAATGTCACGCATCGACGCGTCCACGCCATGCTCGGCAACAACGTCACGCGCGACGGTGAGAATTTGGCTGCGATTTTTTTCTGCGTCGGCTCGCATGGACTACCTTGCTAAACGGATCAGTGATCCATATATGTGGATCGGCGATCCGTTTTACGAAGCGGATCAATGATCCATTGAGGTAGCGTGCGTCTGCGCAGATGGCAACAGGCGCCCTCCGACGCGACAAAGGAAAAGTCATGGGAAAGCTTGAGGGTAAGACCGCCGTGATCACTGGCGGCGCCACCGGTATCGGCCTTGCCGCCGCAAGGCGCTTTATCGAAGAGGGTGCCTTCGTCTTCATCTATGGCCGTCGGCAGCAAGCACTCGATGCGGCTGTGGCCGAGCTTGGACCCAACGCCCGCGCGGTGAAGGGCTCGGTTTCCAATGAAGCCGATCTCGACCGGCTCTATGCGGCGGTGAAGGCCGAGCGCGGAACCCTCGACATCGTGTTCGCCAATGCTGGAATAGGAAGCCCGCTTCCTCTCGGCCAGATCACCGCCGAGCATATCGACGAAACCTTCGACACCAATGTGAAGGGCACGATCTTCACGGTCCAGAAGGCGCTACCGCTGATGAGCGACGGCGGTTCGATCATCCTGACCGGATCGAGCGCCGGCACCACGGGCGCCCCCGCATTCAGCGCCTACAGCGCGAGCAAGGCAGCGGTGCGCAATCTCGCGCGGACCTGGGCCGAGGACCTGAAGGGCACCGGTATCCGCGTAAACGTGCTGTCGCCCGGCGCGACGGCGACCGAACTTGCGAAGGAAGCGCTTGGGGAGGAGGGCCAGAAGGCCTACGGCGCGATGACACCACTCCAGCGCATGGCCGATCCGGCTGAAATCGGAGCGGTGGCTGCCTTTCTCGCTTCCTCAGACAGCAGCTTCATGACCGCTAGCGAGGTCGCCGCCGACGGCGGCCTGGCGCAAATCTGACCCCGGCGCGGTTCCGTGCCTATCTCACACACAACGAAGGACAAAAGATTATGAATGCACTCGAAGGTAAAATCGCAGTCATCACAGGCGGAAGCAGCGGGATCGGCTTGGCCACAGCCGAGCGTTTCGTGGAGGAAGGTGCGCAGGTCGTGATTATCGGGCGACGCGAGAAAGCCTTACAAGAGGCCGCCGCCTTTATCGGGAAAAACGTGACGACGGTCGTGGGCGACGTCTCGCGCTTGGAAGATCTGGACCGGCTCTACGCCACCGTGAAGGAGAGACATGGTCATATCGATATTCTCTTCGCAAACGCGGGCGCAGGCACGGTCGCACCACTCGCGGCAGCTACTGAGGCTCATTTTGACCAGACCTTCGATGTGAACGTGAAGGGGCTGTTTTTTTCCGTACAAAAGGCCCTTCCTCTCTTCAAGGACGGCGGATCGATTATCCTGAACTCTTCGGTCTCGAACGTGATGGGGCTGCCAGCGTTCAGCGCCTACGCAGCAAGCAAGGCGGCTGTTCGCAGCTTCTCGCGGTCCTGGACCCTGGAGCTGAAGGATCGCAATATCCGCGTCAACACGATGAGCCCTGGCGCGATCGAGACTCCCGCCTTGGCGACAACGACCGGCCTCACCGCAGAGCAAGCCGAGGAGGCAGTCGCCCAGTTTGCGTCGCAGATCCCAATGGGTCGCAGGGGCAAGCCAGAGGAAATCGCAGCCGCCCTCACCTTCCTCGCCTCCGATGAAAGCTCCTACATCACCGGTATAGATCTCGCCGTCGATGGCGGTTGGGCGCAGGTCTGAGCCAACGTCGACACAGGATAGGAAAAGCATTATGAGCTATGCAATCATCGGCTTCGGCAATATCGGCCGAGCGCTGGCCAAGACCTTTGCCCGCAAGGGCATCGAAGTATCTGTTGCAACCACGCGGGACCCGGAGAGCTTTGCAGCTGATGCGGCCGCGATCGGGCCTAAGGTCATTGCAAAAACATTAGCGGAAGCCGTCAAGGCGGACATCATCTTCTTGGCAGTCCGCTTCGAACAGCATCCAGATGTCGCGAAGGCGCTCCCCACCTGGCAGGGGAAGACGATCGTCGATGTGACCAATGCCTACGGCGTGTCCCCTGAGCAACTGGGAGGACAGCCTTCTTCCAAGGTCGTCGGGCAGGCTTTCTCTGGCGCAAGGTTGGTCAAGGGCTTCAACCACCTGGTTGCCGCCGTTCTTGACCAGGATCCGGCGGTCCATGGCGGCAGGAGGGTCGTGTTCCTGGCGAGCGACGACGTCGCTGCGGCAGACGCGATTGGCGCGCTTGCGGAAAGGCTCGGTTTCGCGCCCATCCAGCTCGGCGGACTTTCGGAGGGTGGACTGCTTGTGCACGCGCGCGGAAAGAGCTGGGGGCAACTGATCTTTAAGGACTTAGTCAAGTTCGAGTGATGCGGCCACGAGACGCCGAATTGGCTTAACGAAAATGGCCCGCACAAAGTGTCCGGGCCAATCTTCGCTTCATGAGCCGCGGTAGAATTGCGGCATCCGTCTTCACATCAGACCAATCAGAACTCCGACCACTCTTGCTGGAGATGTTTAAGCGCAGCATTGCCCTGTGTAGCGGGAGCGGCGCGCGCAGCAAGCCGGCCTGTTGTCGGGGCGGAGGCAGGCCGGGCCACGGGCCTCGCCTGCGGCTCCATGCGCTCGGCTTCGCCTGTGCGGAATGCGCTCAGAAGCTCGCCAAGACGCTTGCTCTCTTCGGCCAAACCTGCGCCGGCCGCGTTCATCTCTTCGACCATGGCGGCATTCTGCTGTGTCGCCTGGTCCATATGATTGACGGCACTGTTGATCTCAGAAAGACCCATGGACTGCTCCTGAGCGGCGGTTGCAATCGCATCCATGTGCTGATTGATCTGCAGGACCAGGTCGGCGATAGCTGAGAGACCCTCGCCGGTGTCGTTGACGAGCTTCACGCCTTCGCTGACTGCGACTTCGGAGTTGCCGATCAGGGCCTTGATCTCTTTGGCGGCATTGGCCGAACGCTGGGCCAGCTCCCGGACTTCCTGGGCGACAACGGCAAAGCCTTTACCGGCTTCGCCCGCACGCGCCGCCTCGACGCCGGCGTTAAGCGCAAGCAGGTTGGTCTGGAAGGCGATCTCGTCGATCACGCTGATGATCTGGCTGATCTGCTTGGACGAATGCTCAATTCTTCCCATGGCGCTGACGGCATTGCCGACGACCTGGCTGGAGTTTTCTGCCCGTGATCGGGCACCACGTACCAGGTCACGTGCATCGCCAGCTCGTTTGGAGGTTGACTGAACGTTGGCCGTTACCTCTTCGAGCGCTGCTGCGGTCTCTTCCAGCGAGGCGGCCTGCTGCTCCGTTCGCTTGGAAAGATTGTCGGAAGCCTGCGAGATCTCGTAGCTGCCGCTGTTTACCAGCGACGCGGCCTGGCCGACCTGGGACATGGCAGCGCGCAGCTGGCTGACCGATGAATTGAAGTCGTGACGCAGAGCTTCGAACTGCGCAGCCAGCGGCGTTTCGATCTCACAGCGCAGGTTGCCTGATGCCAAATGACGAAGTCCCGTCGCAAGCGAACCCGTTGCCTGCAGCAGCCTCTCTTCTGCCTCTGCCTCGGCACGGCGCTGGACTTCGACGCGTTCATTCTCCGATGTAATGCGTGCCTCGGCAGCTTCGGCTTCCAGCGCCTTGTTGCGCAAGGCTGCCTGTTGGAAAATCTGTACGGAACGGGCCATGGCGCCGATCTCATCGCGCCGTTCGACGCCACCGATCGAGACCGAGAGGTTGCCTTGGGCGAGTTCGGTCATGGAATGAGTTAGCACCCCGACGGGCTTGGTGACGCGATAGATGATGACGCAGATGCCCGTAATGCTCAGAGCGACGGCAACAAGGAAAGTGAGCCCGTAGGCGATGAAACTGACGAATGCATCGCTCTGCCTGACGGCTGCATTGGCGACCATGCCATCTGCTGCTGCCGCGGCGGTGTTCGTGATCGTCAGAAGGGCGGCATTGCCGACCGGACGCCAGTCGTCGAGAGACATGGCTTTCTTCTCACCGGCTGCGAACTTCGCAAGCAATGCATTGTGTTTTGCTGCAAAGTCACCGCTGAAAAAGGTCGTGCTGCTGATTTTATAGGCGTCTTTGACGACCTGTGGTGTCGACGGATGATTGACCAGAGTGCCGATCTGCCCCCAGGTGAAGTTCGCGGCGTAATCGAATTGTTGGATCTTGCTGACGTCCTCAGGCTTCATCGCCTCTTCAGAGGCGAGTGTGTTGACGTACAACAAGTTTGCAGCACCGGCCGTTGCGCGCGTGTACCATGTCAGCGCACGGATCTGAATAAGGGCCGTCATTGAAGGATCGCTCGCGCGAATCCGGTTTTCAATGGCGGTCGAACCTGTCTCCAACGCGGTCAAGAACTGCTGACCGAGGTCCAGCGTCGTGGCCTGCAATGTCGGGTCACGATCAGCAAGCTTCTTAGAGACTTCGTTGTCGAGCTTTGAGCGGAATGCGACCACGCGGTCATAGGCATTCATGACATCGGCAATCGGAGCTTTGAGCGTCGTGTCGTCGATGTTTGCAAAGACCGATTTTGCATCAGCCATATATTTATCGACGATGCCCCTGTCCGTTTTCAACAAGGTAAGCGTTGCATCTTGCGCGCCAAGCTCAAGTTTGGCGAGCGACGACCCGTCACCTCGCTCGTTGCGAAAATTCGCAAGTGTTTGGAAGAGCGCGCGATCCAGCATGGTGAACTTCGAGACGTCGGCATACTTGCCTGCATCGCGATAGGCATCAAGCGTCGAAGATCCCGTTAGCACGCATAGGGCGATGCTGAGAAAAAGGAAAATCCCAAGAAGTATATTGCGAAGAGAAAAAATCATAATTGCTCACCTACGTTCGGGGTGCCGTAACGCTAACCCGCTTCGCCAAAACACGTACTTCTGGAGCTCTTGAGGTGAAATTTTCTAAAAGAAAAGCAGTCCGTGAGCCATCGAGGCGCCGCCCGATCACAGGCGCATCATGCCCTGCCCAATCAAAGGAATAATTAGCCCAGCTTTGTTGAAACAGGATTAATGCCCCTAAAAATATACGGGCTGTTTCGCACCAACCAATCCGGCGGCGAGAATGAATCGTGAAATGCTCCAAGCCGAAGCGACATTTGCGATGCCTCGGCCCCATGCAGGACCGCGCCCCGACGTCACCTCAAGCCGGTATCGCGAACTGCGTACTGCGGCCACGAGCCTGCCGGACGCAAATCGCGTAGTCTATCGGGAAGAGCTTTGGGCTGAACTTACTTGGCGAATAGACATATGCCTGTCATCCGGATCCGGGGACGAAATCATGGTCTGCGCTTCCTCCGGACCGAGGGACCAGAAATTTCCGCGCCACACACGAGCGCGAACGCGCCGTCTTCGCTTAAGACGTTTCCCCCGATCTACAATCGCAGCCGCGCTGCAAGCCACGAGCCAGAAATCAGAGCCAGTTCAACGACAGGCAGATGGTGCAGGCAATCGTAAGCCACGCAACAATAATCGCTGCAAGCAGAACGAATTCGACCCTCATATTTCCATGAGGGTCCTTAAATTCCAGAACAATGCCCCCTGTATCAGCGGAGCTTACTTTTTTCGCGGACCGGCTCACCCTGGCTGGTATTCTTCCAAGCAAACTAGACCTCTTGAAGTTTCCAAGTACCAAGCAGGCATCGGTTAATGTATTGATCGGTAATTTCTGCAAGACGAGAGCCTGCTAGCAGTGACCATGCGTGTCACTGACAAGCCCGCCCAGATGCGCATTTGAGAGCGCCGCGCTTTCGGTCTTTAAGACGGAAAGAAGAGCATCTTGTGCCTCCTTTATCAGGAACACGGCCTGCGGTGTATCGAGCCCGCTGGCGATCTGACCGGCATACTGCATCATTTTGACAAGCGCCAAGATCTCGCAATGACGCTCATGACTTTCAAAATCAATCACTCTTAAAGCCCCCAACAAAATTTCCTGAGGCGAGATTGGCATATTTCAAGTGATGAGGTGCGTTGCAAAAGCGTTGCACACGCAAAGCCTGCACTAGAGAATCGGCTACGTGCGGCAAAATTGTGGGAAGAGTTCGCGCCACAGCGGAGTTGCATTGAAGGACCAGCCCGCCTTAGGTGCCGATGATGGTATCTCCGCTATTGCGCGCATCAGCTCTATCGCATCCTGGCGCTTCTGGTCACTCCACGCAGTTGCGACGAGAGCCCTAACCTGCCCTGTGTCCATACTGCTGGTTTCGGCAACACGCCTCCAGGTCCGGTCCTTGAAAAATACACGACGGGCTGCTTGGGAGAGCTGTAGAGCGGCTTCTCCACCGATAACGCCTTGGTCAATTGCAGCTTCGATCGTCGCATCAACATTGACCAGCGGGACTGACAAGGCCGGATAACCCAGTTCCGCCGGGCCATGAAGGAGGGCGACATCCGCATCATCCACCCGGCGCCCGGAAGCATAGTCATCGAAGATCCTGCCAACGCCGACCATGCCGTAAGCCTGGCACTCCACTGCGCGGAGCGCTCCCATACTGGCTGCCCCGAACACCGGGACATCTCTGGATAAGGCAAAGAGCAACTCCTTATGCCACACCGGCGCGACAAACTCGAACTGGCCGTCGACAAGGCCGATGGCCGTCGCCCCATCCTCAAGGGCTCTGACGACGTCGCCCTGACGCGCCGGGGGCCGTATAATCATCGTGTCGTCTGCGAAAGCGTCGGCATCGGGCAGGCTCGGGCCTACAAAGATCACTTTCATAAGAGGCTCGCCGAGAATGCGCGACTGCCAAAACGAGTTCGGCGGTTCCCATCCGGATGTTCGAGTTGTGGCGCGAAAACCTTTGCGACCGATGCCGGCAGCCATTCAGGTGCGAGCTCGATTGCATAAAGCTGGTCGATCCCGCGCTCCGACAGAGCCTCGACAAGATGGTCGAGCGCATCCTGCGCAGGCCCGATAGGCATCGATGGCAGTTCATCGAGGTTCGTCGTATATCGCGCCCGGAACGACAGCAGGTGGGCTGGATCAGCGCGGCGTGAGAACAACTCCGGGACAAGATCATCTCTGGCACCGGCGATGAAGGTCATCCGCGACTGCACGGCCTCGGAAATTGCCCGGGCTGCGGCTACATAGGGGGACAAGGATGCGCCTGCCCCCATGGTCAAGTCGACATATCTGAGCGAACCGTCATCGCCTTTCGGCCGTAGCAACGCGACGACGGCGGCAACGGCCAAATCGCTCGTCACATCGAAAAGGGCGACATCGAAATCGGCGGAGAAAATCTTCTCCAACATCTCGCGAATATCGTTATCCTCGATGCTTTGTGGATCTATCCGGCGTGCATACCGATACTCCGGCTCGTCGACGTTCCAAAGGACGCAAGCATCCCGCTCTACCCGCTCCAACAGCCCGTGCAGGACTGCCTCATGCCAGGTATTCCCCGACGCCAATCCGTCCGATGATACCCAAAAGCGTGGGCTGACATGCGTCCTGTCAAGATGAACGGCCTCGAAAGGTACGAATATCGAGGCGTTCTTTGCCAGATCGTAGGCTTGAGACCATCTGATCTGTTCACCGGCTTCTACCGGGTGCGCGCCGGTCGCCAGCAGATCCTCCAGGCAATCCGTGGCTTGGTCGCTTGCGGCAAGATCATCCTGGCTTGCCATCAACGCTGAACAGAAAGGTTGGGTCGCGACCGATCGCTCGATCGCTTCCATCACGGCGGATGTCTTCGCGGAGACGTCGTCCAGACCTTTTCCCTGAGCGATGACGATCGCCCTGGAATTCGGGGCGTAGGCACACCAAACGGGAATGCCTATGCGATCGAGTTCGGTCTGGCGGCCGACACGGGTTATGCCAAGCCGCTCCAGATAGGGCGAAACCCTCGACAAGGTTTCCCGAGGGGGGCATGCTCTAAAATTGTTCGACACGGATGAACAAGCGCCTAGCCCTCATAAAGGCCTGAGGCCGCGGAGCTTGCCGACCTTAACGCCACAGCGAAATCGACATCTTTCTCCACTCTAACCCCTTTGGCCCGCCAGGACGCCGCCTTCGCCAGATCACCCGACAGCCGCCGCGTGTATCGGACGACAGTCCCCTTTTCGAGGTCAACCAGCCAAAGCCCCTCTTGGCCCTTGATTCCAAGCAACACTGCGCCTGCCATAATATCTTCCTTTCAAAACCCGGCCTTCAGCAGGCCTTCCCTGTAATGCTCAGTCTGCCACTTTTCCTTGTTTGGAATCATGGACAGCCATGCCTCAAGATCGAAATTCGGATTATCGCGTAAGGCGCGCAGCCGATATGTCTTGGCCTTGGCAGCATCGCCAAGCATTGCCCAGCTTGCCGCCGCAAGCCTGCTTGCCGGTCCTGGCTCTCTCATCCTGTCAAGATAAGCCAATGCGTCTGTATACTCCCCAAGAAAATAGCTGGCTCCCGCTGCGGTCCAGTAATAATAGTCCGGAGCAAGCGGATTGAGATCGAGAGCCATTGCGACCTTTGCCAATGCCGCTTTCGGATTGGCGCCATGGGTAAGACTGTCGGCATGACTACAAATGACATCCGCGTAGTGGGGGCTAAGATCCTCGGCATTTGACAAGGCTTCCAGGCTACCGTCGATATTTCCGCGATAAAGCCGAGCAACCCCAATTTCCTTGAAACCTCCGGCAAACCGACTGTCATCGCGGATCGCATCCGCCGCCATTTTTTCCGCCTGACTCAACAGATCGCTGTCGCCCCGGGCCGTCAAAACCCATTCCATGGTCAAGGTTCGGGCGATGCCCGCAAGGGCCGCCGCGAAACCGCGCTCGTGCTCAAGAGCTTCCCTGAAGTGCTTGCGCGCGCGGCGGACATTCTGAAGGCCCAGTCGGGAAAGGCATTGCACGCCCTCAAGATAAGCAAAATAGGCCTGAGGCTTGCAGCTGAAATCAGAAACTATGTGGTGGAAGGCGCCCACACGCTCGATGATGGAGTGCTGGATCGCAGTGGCGATCTCGTTGCGATGCTCCGTTATGGCCGCGCTATCCAATTGAACGCGCGTTGCCCAAACAATCTCGTCGCGCGGCATGAAAATCAGCTGCGCAAAAAGACTGTCGCCAGTCCTCTTCGTATCGAGCGCGTAGACCACGTTATGTTGCCTGAGAAGCCCCGCCTTGTCGTTGGAAGACCGAATCTGCTCAGCCGTGTAGGGAGCGACCACGGAGACGCTTCGATCGACGCAAAGGCTGATCGTGAGGTCTTCGATGACCGCATTGGCAACCGAGCCGGCTCGCTCTGCTGCCTCCAGCGTCTCGGGAGGAAGCAGGGCGATACGGGGCACCCTGCCATCGGCGGAGAGCGGAATCGTGTCTTCAGCCGGGTGGCTTGAAGTCGGATCTTTCGTTTCGCCGATCACCTGAATGTAAGAGGTGATTTTCTCGCCAAGCGCTATCCTGACCTCATCATCGGAGTGATCCCTGTCCAACAGAAGCGTGGCTGCACGCTTCAATTCACCGCGATATTGAGGCGACGAGGGTTCATTCAGCGCCTTGAAGAATTCGGTTCGCAGCTCTCCCGCGAGCCGTGCGCGCACGTCGCGTACCCAGACGGCCACAGCTGTAGAGCCGCTGCCGTAAATGGGTAGAAAATTCTTGGCAACCGCATCGCTAAGGGCGCTAAGCTTGGCAACGCCGGACGCATTTTCGATGGTATCCAGATCGCAGCGCAGCGCGTCGAAATTCAAAGCGATGTTCGCAGCGACGCCGCTGATCAGCGGCTTTGGGGAGTTGGACGTCGCAGTCGCCAAACGCAGCAGGGTCGATCTCAAGTTGACGCTGGCCGCTTGAAGATTGCCGGACCAGAGAAATGCTGCCAACTCCTTGCGTGGTATCGATTGCCGGCAATCACAGAGATAGGCAAGCATGAGCAGCGCCTGTTTGGGCACATTCACACGATCGCCCTTCTCATCGTAAAGGGCACAGCTTCCGAGGGTCGTTAAATGAAATGTCATTTTACCAGATCAGCGCTCACTGTCAGATTCGCTTGATTGCACAAAGGCGAGGATCTTCGCCCGCAACCGCTTGTCCACGATCCCCGATAAGGCTGTTCGCAGAACGGCTTTATGATGCTTCGCAAATCGAAAGCCAGCTAGTGCCTCCTTGGAGGGAAGCGCCTCGTCCGATCCGCTTTTGAAGAAAAACATGATTGGGACATCGAGAATTTCGGAAACATGCAGAAGGCGACTGGCGCTGATTTTCTCGAAGCCGCATTCGTATTTCTCGAGCTCTTGGGGCCTTATGCGAAGCTTCTCGGCCAATACATCCTGCGTAATTGACAATTCCTCGCGACGCAGCCGGATGCGCAATCCAAGCTCAACGTCGATTACATCCGGTTTTTTGTTCATAAAGAAACCATCAGGAGAAAAACTGCCTTCATGTTCGCAGGTTTCCCTCGAATTCACAATCTTCCAGCAAGGCACCCAAGATCAATTTTACACAACGCCAGGAGTTTCCAATCCGCTATATTATGCGGCTGCAAATTCGGAGAGCCGCCGCGGCATCGCGCAGACGACATTCTTCTCGACGAGAACGAGATATTTCTCCGGGAGCGCCCGTTTCCCAATGTCGTTTTGCATTTAACCGGGCTCATCCTCACTCCGTGCGGTTCAGCGGCAGCATTCTCGTGGGTGATGTCAGGTTAATTCTGCGGAGAGTATTTTGGACAGATGCGCTTGGATCAGTTGGCCATGCCAGCAACGGCCTTCCAATGCGATATGGCGCTTAGGCGATGTAAATGGACGGCGATAGCTGAGCGTTTTGAGTGAGGCGGAACGAAGAGATTTCCGGCCGCCGAGAAGACGGGCACGAAACGCTGTAATCCGCCAATCGTCACGACCACTTCGTCGAGATACCACACATCGCTGGCGCTCGGCGATTTCCGCCGGAAACGGCCGGCATAGTCCGGGCCGAACTTTCTCGCCCAGCATCAAACCGCCTCATAAGAAACGACGATGCTGCGTTCCAGCAGCATCTCTTCCACCAGCCGCAGGCTCAGCGGAAATCGCGCGTATAGCCAGACTGCATGGCCAATCACAGCGGGCGGAAAACGATGACGCTTATAACTGACACTGGCTTGGATCATGGCTGCCGATTATCAGCCAAGGGCTTCAGCTACCGTTAACCTCGCATCACCAGGGAAGCAGCTTCAGCTTCCACCGGCAGGGCTATTGATAACTGAGGGGACTCCTTTGCAATTAGCCGAAAGACTGCGACGCAAGTGCAAATACGATCGGAGAACCTGTGTTCGGGGCTCCATAGGAGGCCCTCTCAGAGGAAACCATAGTGGTCACGGTGTCAAAGACGGACATTCCGCTTTGCTGGATAAAACTGGCGAACAGTCCGGCACCAAAATGGGTGTCGAGGCGCAAAAAACTGCCGACATGCGCTACGACATGCGGATGAACGACAGCAATCGCGTCTTCCTCGCAATAAGCGACGACAGGACCGACGACGTGACCGCGGCCAAACCGGCGCCGCATGGAATAAGCCATTAGCTTGCCGCCATCATAAAGACCGTAGCAGATGGAGCTTTCAAACAATCGCTTGAGATGTTGATAGCGCAGCGTACCGAAAGCAGGCTCGTCCAGGGCCGCAACCGCATCCAGATCGCTGCGTTCGAGCCGCCTAAGATCAAGCCCCGGCCTGATATCGCCCGCCTGAGGTACGGATAGAATCTCCCCCTGACACTGGAAGACCGTCTGTTTCGGCATAAATCCAAAAGTTGCACACATCCGGCGTGCCGCTCTTGTCGCATTCAACCGTATCCGTTTATGGTGGCATTCCTCCAGCATCCGCTTAACCAGCCACTCCGCCGTACCGTTCGTCTGCAGGCGCGGTGCGGTGATCAGCATTCCGAATGTGGCGAAGCTCTCCTCGTGCGGGAACCACATGGTGGAACCGGAAACCCTGCCGATTTCGTCAAGCGCCACGAAGCCGCGGCCGACATCCCGCAGGTGCTGCCAGTCCTGCGATCGATGCGGCCACCCGACCGACATCGAGAGAGCCTGAAGCTGCGACAAAGAGACCTCTGAGATGTCAGCAAAGCGCAGTTCGAATGCATCGACATGCAGCTTTTCGGGTATTTTTGTGTCCATTGGTGATCCAGACGCCATCCGATCCTCCCGGCTGCATATTCGCTCACGCCGGCATCATGCTTTGGCGAGCTTAGCCGAGACTCAACGAAACATTTCACTGCCTATGCAAACGGCGGCGCAAGAATTCACCGTATGATCCATACTTTCGGCAGGTATTCTACTGATTGAGGCTTAACCTTCCTTTGATCAAGACGTCGCTTGTACAGACGAGGACGGCAATCGGAGATTGGCAACACCAATGCAGGCATCGGACATTCTGGCAAAACTGGTCGGCTTCGATTCCGTCGTTGGAACGCCCAATGCCGAGATTGTCGAGTGGATCTCCGCCTACCTGAAGTCCTTCGGCGCCACGGTTGATATCCTTGCTGGCCCCGAGGGAGACCGGTCGAACCTTTTTGCCACGATCGGTCCCCGTGATATACGCGGTTATGTCCTCTCCGGTCACATGGATGTCGTGCCGGCCAACGAAACGGGATGGACGAGCAACCCCTTCGCGCTGCGGGCCGATGGAGATAGACTCTATGGCCGCGGCACCAGCGATATGAAGGGCTTTCTGGCCGCGTCTCTGGCGGCCGTACCAATGCTCGCCGCAAGCCCTCTGATGCGGCCGATCCATCTAGCCTTCTCCTATGACGAGGAAGCAGGCTGCCGCGGCGTACCGCATCTCATTGCGCGCCTGCCGGAGCTTTGCGAGACGCCGCTCGGCATCATTGTCGGAGAACCCAGCAACATGCGGGCCATCCTCGCACATAAGGGGAAATCAGCCGCGCGCATCATCTTGAAAGGACGCTCCGGTCATTCGTCGCGGCCCGATCTTGGTCTCAACGCAATCCATGCCGCCGCCGAGGTTTTGCAGGCCGCCGTTTCGACCGCGCATTCTCTGGCCCAGGGGCCATTCGAAGCGGAGTTCGAGCCGCCTTATTCATCGATCTCTGTCGGCACCATTCACGGCGGGCAGGCCCTCAATATCATTCCAGATCTCTGCACGCTCGAAGTCGAAGCGCGGGCAATTTCCGGTGCGGACCCGGCGGCACTGCTCCTACCGGTGCACGAGGCCGCTGCAGCACTTGAGCGTCGGGGCTTTCAGGTGCAATGGGAGGAGCTGAGTTCTTACCCCGCCCTCTCGCTTCCGCGGACAGTGCATCTTGCCGGTCTGCTGGCCGAGCTGACTGGCATCGAACCGCTGGCAGCCGTCAGCTATGGCACTGAAGCCGGGCTCTACCAGCGTGCCGGCCTTGAGGCGATCATTTGCGGCCCGGGCGATATCGCTCGCGCACACAAGCCGAACGAATTCATCCTCACGCACGAACTCGACGCCTGCCAGGCCATGATCGAGGCTCTCGGCCGTCGTTGCCTGGCGTGATGCCGTAAGACCGAAGGATAGAAGCCCATGACGTTCCTCTTCAATTCGGATGCCCGCCGCGGCCATATCTTTCAGCAAGCCTTCGCCCGCGAGCTGCCGGATCTCCCCTTCTCCATGGATCCGACGTCCGTCGACCCGGATGCCGTACGCTATCTGATCACCTGGACGGTTCCGGACGACTTGCCGCGCTACCGCAATCTCGAAGTTCTGTTTTCAATCGGTGCCGGCATCGATCAGTTCGATACGACAAATGTCCCCGATCACGTAAAAGTCGTGCGTATGGTCGAAGACGGCATTACGCGCATGATGCAGGAATATGTGACGCTCGGCGTCCTCGCACTCCACCGCAATCTGCCCTCCTATCTCAGCCAGCAGCACCGTCAGGTCTGGAATGCCTTGCCGCAGGTTCAGGCTCACGAGCGTCGCATCGGCGTGCTGGGGCTCGGGAACCTTGGTCAGGCTGTGCTCGAAAGACTGAAGCCGTTCGGCTTTGTGCTTTCCGGCTGGAGCCGCAATCAACGCGAACTGGAGGGCGTTACCTGTTTTGCCGGCGAAGCTGGACTCCACGCCATGCTTTCCACGACCGATATCGTGATCTGCCTCCTGCCGCTAACCGACGAGACTCGCGGTTTTCTCAACGCCGATCTCTTCGAAAAACTGCCGCAGGGCGCAAGCCTTGTGCATGTCGGCCGCGGACCGCAGCTTGTGTCGGAAGATCTCCTGGCAGCGCTCGACAGCGGCCGGCTTGCCGGCGCCGTGATCGATGTCACCGATCCCGAACCGCTGCCGACCGGACATCCGTTCTGGAACCACGACCGCATTCTGCTGACACCGCATATTGCGAGCGTCACCCAGCCCCATAGCGCTGCACGCACCGTCATCGACAACATCAAGCGGATCCGGGCGGGCTTGGACCCGTTCGGCCTCGTCGACCGCCGCCGCGGCTACTGACCGCCAACCCGAAAGGAACTCCATGTCCCTCCTCAAGACGATTGACCCCAACCCTTCCTTCGCACCGCGCGAAAACGTCGTCGCTCCGGAGCGACTGATCTCGGGCGATCCGAAGCTTAAGACCTGGGCACAGGACGTTGCGCGCAACGAGACTGTGCACACCGGCGTATGGGAAGCCACACCCGGTGTCAGCCGTTCGATCAAGGGCGAAACCTTCGAATTCTGCCATATTCTCTCCGGCGTCGTCGAATTGACACCGGAAGGCGGCGAGTCCGTCGTCTATAAGGCGGGCGACAGTTTCGTCATGAAACCGGGCTTCGTCGGAATCTGGAAGACGATCGAAACGGTCCGGAAAATCTACGTGACCGTTACCGCTTGAGGTCTACTGCCCGGCGCGGCTTTCAGGGCCGGCCGCATCGGGCCTCGCCGAAGAATACACTGCGGGACCTTCTCAAAACGGCTTTTTCCGCCGCGACAGCCGACGCGATCGGATCAAGCTACTTCGCCGATCCTATAGCATCTCGGTAAATTGACCGGAGGTATCATTATGGACCTGAGCTTCGATCCCGATAGTCTTTCGCTCCCCGTCGGGCATTTCATCGGCGAGCATTTCAGCGCCGCGAACGGTGTCATTCCGATGCACCGCCCTTCCGATGGCAAAGCCTATGCCGGATGCCCGGTCGCGGACGCCTCCATTGTCGACCAGGCCGTTCAGACGGCCAAGGCCGCGCTGAAGCAAAGCAATTGGGGCGGCGTCCGCCCACGCGAGCGCCTGAATGTCCTGCACCGTTGGGCCAACCTCATCGAGGAGGAATCCGAAACGCTGGCAAGGCTAGAGGCCGTCGCTTCGACGCGCCCCGTCGGCCAGCTTGTCGAGGGCGATATCGCGATCTCGGCAGAGCAGATCCGCTTCTTCGCCGAATTTGCCGACAAGGAAGGCAGCGACCTCGTGCCGACCGACGACGGCAATATCGGCATGATCATGACCGAGCCCTACGGGGTGGTGGGTGCCATCACGCCCTGGAACTTTCCGATCAACATGGCCGCCTGGAAACTTGGCCCGGCGCTGGCTGCCGGAAATGCCGTCATCCTGAAGCCATCCGAAATGACGCCGTTTTCATCCATCTATCTGGCAGAGCTCGCCGTGCGTGCCGGCCTTCCCGCCGGCCTAATCAACGTGGTACTGGGTGACGGCGCGACGACCGGCCAGGCGATCACCGGCCATCCCGACATCGCCAAGATCAGCTTTACCGGCTCGGGCCGGGCTGGATCGGCGATCATGGAAAACATCGCCCGTACGGGAATAAAGCCAATGACGCTGGAGCTCGGCGGCAAGAGCCCCCAGATCGTCTTTGCCGATGCGGACCTCGACAAGGCGGCCGCGGCCGTTACGGCCAGTATCGTCGGCAATGCCGGTCAGGCCTGCGTCGCCGGATCGCGGCTCATCGTCGAGAAAAAGATATCGGCCGAACTGATCGACGCCATCCGAAATCGGATGAAGGGCGTTGTTCCCGGTCCCACCTGGGATGCCGCAAGCCGCTACTCCCCCATCATATCGGAGAAGCAGAGACAGCGTATCGATGCGATCGTCTCCGCCACCGTCGCGGCCGGCGGAGAATGTCTTGCCGGCGGCGCAATCATGGACGCACCGGGCTATTTCTACGCCCCGACACTGATGGCCGGAGTCGATCAGACTTCTCCAGCCATCATCGAGGAGATCTTCGGTCCGGTGCTGACGCTCCAGACATTCGAGGACGAAGAGGAAGCCCTGCAGCTTGCCGACCATCCAAGCTACGGGCTCGCGGCAGGCCTCTTCACCCGCGACCTCTCCCGCGCCATCCGGCTGACCCGCCGTCTCCAAGCCGGTACCATCTGGGTCAACCGCTATAGCCGCTCACTTGACCACATCCTGCCGACCGGCGGCTATAAGCAGTCCGGTATCGGCAAGGATCTAGGCCGCGAGGCATTCCAGGCCAATCGCAAGAGCAAGAGCGTTTTGATTAGTCTTTAAGGACAGTGAACATGAAAACCTACAAGATCGCATTGATCCCGGGTGATGGCATCGGTCGCGACATGACCGCCGCCGCCTGGTCGGTTCTGCAAAAGGCAGCGGGCAACCGCGGCTTTATACTCGACGGCACCGAATTTCCCTGGTCCTGCGCCTTCTACAGGGAAACCGGCACCATGATGCCCGCCGACGGCATTGCAACGCTACGCGGTTTCGATGCCATCCTGCTCGGAGCCGTCGGCTGGCCGGCCGAAGTGCCGGATGCGGTATCCCTGCACGGGCTACTGCTGCCGATCCGCAAGAACTTCGTACAATATGCCAATATTCGCCCGCACAGGCTGCTGCCGGGTGTCCAGGGACCACTCAAGGCTACCGCCTTCGACATTCTCTGCATCCGCGAAAACACCGAGGGCGAATATTCCGGTGCAGGCGGCCGCATCCATCAAGGCACGCTCGACGAGGTCGCGGTCGAGACCTCGATCTTCACCCGCAAAGGCGTCGAGCGCATCCTGCGTTTCGCCTTCGAGCAAGCAAGGACCCGCCGCGGCAAGCTCGCCTCGGTGACGAAATCCAACGCCCAGAAGCATTCGATGGTCTTCTGGGACGACATTACCCGGCAGCTCGCGCAGGATTATCCGGATGTCGAAGTCACCAGCTATCACATCGATGCCATGGCGGCCCGCATGGTGATGGCGCCGGAAACCCTCGACGTGGTCGTCGCATCCAACCTCTTCGGCGACATCCTCACGGATCTCGGCGCGGCAATCCAGGGCGGCCTCGGTTTTGCGGCATCGGCCAATATCAACCCGGAACGGAGCGCTCCCTCGATGTTCGAACCCGTGCACGGGTCTGCGCCCGATATTGCCCATCTCGGCATCGCCAACCCGATCGCAACGGTGTGGTCCGGCGCCATGATGCTCGAACATCTGGGCGAGCAGGCCGCGGCAAATGCCGTCATGGCGGCGATCGAGGCGACAACCGCAAGCGGCATCGGCACGGTTCCGGGCAAAGACCCGACCGACGCGATCACCGCAGCACTGCTCGCCGCAATCTGAAGTCTTATCGAGGTTTGAACATGCAAAATCTGAAAATGCCATCCCTGTTCCGTGAGCAGGCGCTGATCGGCGGCGACTGGCTTCCCACCCGTTCGGGCAAGACCGTGGCCGTCGTCGATCCGGCAACGCAGGCTGTCATCGGAACGGTGCCGGATATGGGCGGTGATGAAACCCGGGCAGCGATCGAGGCCGCCGAGGCGGCTTATGGCTCCTGGAAGAAGCGGACTCATGCCGAGCGTGCGGCGCGGCTGGAAGCCTGGCACGATCTGATGCTCGAG
Organism: Rhizobium sp. BK491; assembly: GCF_014194925.1. NCBI lineage: Bacteria > Pseudomonadati > Pseudomonadota > Alphaproteobacteria > Hyphomicrobiales > Rhizobiaceae > Rhizobium > Rhizobium sp. BK491. The sequence continues at coordinate 82,022 of NZ_JACIAR010000004.1, read as the reverse complement.
CATATCGATGATCTCGCGCTGATCCTGACGATCGAGCAGGGCAAGCCGCTTGATGAAGCCCGTGGCGAAATCCGCTACGGCGCCTCCTTCGTCAAATGGTTCGCCGAAGAAGCCCGCCGCATCGGTGGCCAGACCATTCCGTCGCCGACGCCCGACCGCCGCATTCTTGTGCTGAAGGAGCCGGTCGGTGTTTGCGGCATCATCACGCCCTGGAATTTTCCGAATGCGATGATCACGCGCAAGCTTGCACCGGCGCTCGCGGCCGGCTGCACCGTCGTGGTGAAGCCTTCCGAATTCACCCCCTACTCGGCCCTGGCGCTCGGCGTGCTCGCAGAAATGGCCGGCATTCCGGCCGGCGTCATCAATATCGTCACCGGCATGCCGTCCGAGATCGGCGCAGAGATCCTTGCCAATCCGACCGTGCGCAAGATTTCCTTCACCGGCTCCACGCCCGTCGGCTCGCTGCTGATGCGCGGGGCGGCGGCCAGCATCAAGCGGCTTTCGCTCGAGCTCGGCGGCAACGCCCCCTTCATCGTCTTCGATGACGCGGATCTCGACCTTGCCGTAGAGGGAGCGATCGTCTCCAAGTTCCGCAACGGCGGCCAGACTTGCGTCTGCGCCAATCGCATTCTGGTCCACGCCGGCGTCTATGATGCTTTCGCCAAGAAGCTCGCCGCTCGCGTCGATGCCATGAAGGTTGGCCCGGGCACCGAAGCCGGCGTTGCGATCGGTCCGATGATCAACGAAGCGGCGATCGCCAAGATCAATCGTCATGTCGAAGACGCGCTCTCGAAGGGCGCGACAATCGTGACAGCCAAGCGGGACTTGCCGGCCGGCCCGCAATACACCGCGCCGATCGTCCTGACCGGGGCCACCACCGCCATGCAGCTCGCCGCCGAGGAGACCTTCGGCCCGGTCGCACCGCTCTTCCGCTTCGAGACGGAAGAAGAGGCGATCACTATTGCCAATGGTACGCCTTACGGGCTTGCGGCCTATTTCTATACCGAGAGCCTGAAGCGCGCGTGGCGGGTGGGCGAGGCGCTCGAATTCGGCATGGTTGGCCTCAATACCGGCCTGATTTCCACGGAGGTCGCACCGTTTGGCGGCGTCAAGCAATCCGGCCTCGGACGCGAAGGCTCGCAGCTCGGAATCGAAGAATATCTGGAAACAAAGGCCTTCCATATCGGCGGTCTTAACTGAGTTGTCGCGTCTCAGACTGGAAAAGGGGCCGCAAGCGCGACCCCTCTTTTTATGCTGCTGATTTCGCCAAAACCCACCGCCGGCTGATATCACTGAAATCTGTCGAGCGTTTTGTAATACAGGCCGACCAAGGGTAGGAACCACGGCTTGCCGAAATGGCCGGGAACGGCCGGCCAATCGAGCCCCTTGAGCGGGTTGCGGTCAGGCCTTCCGAGGATCGCATCCGCAATGGTCATGCCGAGATGCGTGGAAAGTTGCGCGCCGTGACCTGAATAGCCCATGGCGTACCAGATGCCGTCATGATAGCCGGCACGCGGATAGCGATCCTTGGTGATATCGACGAGACCGCCCCAGCAATAATCGATCTCGACCTCGGCGAGCTGGGGAAATATCCGGGCAAGGCTTTCGCGAAGGATCTCGCCGCTCCGGGCGTCGGAACGCTGGTCCGAGGTCGCCGAAAAGCGGGCGCGCCCTCCGAAGATCAGCCTGTTATCCGGTGACAGGCGCCAGTAGTTGCCGATGTTCATCGTGTTCACGCAGGTGCGATTGCCGGGCATTGCCGAGGCAACTTCCGCATCCGTCAAGGGCCGTGTCGCGACGATGAAACTGCCGACCGCCATGATGCGGCGACGGAAATAGCTGAAATTGGCTGTCGTGTAGGCGCCGGTCGCGATCATGACCTGGTCTGCCGTAACTGTGCCCTTGCTTGTCTTGAGGACGTGCCTACCGCCAGCTTGGCTGCGCTCGGTCACGGCAGCGCCTTCCACGATGACGGCGCCGCGTCGCCTGGCCGCCTCGGCCAATCCGGCGACGTAGCGGCCCATATGCATCATGGCGCTCTTCTTCGACAGCATCGCGCCATGAAACGGCGAGCCGATCTCATCCTTGAGATCGGTGGCGGAAAGCAGCGCGGTGTCGGGATCGACCTCGGCATGCACCGCCTCGAAATTCCTGGCCAGACCTTCGAAATGCTGTGGCTTGGAGGCAAGCTTCAGCTTGCCCGCGCGGAGGAAATTGCAGTCGATCCCCTCTTCGGCGATAATCGCTTCGAGCGTGTCGATCGAAGCGTCCAGCGCGTGATAGAGGGCGATCGCCCGCTCCTTGCCCAATTCCGCCTTTGCCGCGATGTAACTATGCGCCAGGCCATTGTTCAGATGACCACCATTGCGACCGGACGCGCCGAAGCCGACGGTCTCAGCCTCCAGAACAAGGACCTTCGCCCCCGCCATGGCGAGCTGCCGGGCGGCGCCAAGCCCGGTGAAGCCGCCGCCCACGACGACGACATCATAGTGCCCTTCGAACGGGCCGGCAGCGGCACCCGCAAAGCGTGGCGCCGTATCATGCCAATAAGAGGAATATTTCATCTGGCTGCCCTTTCTCAGAGCCCCACAACACCGGGCAGACCGGAAATATCGGCGATTTCGACATAGCCATAATAGGGATTGGCCGGCTCGTGACCACGGTTGACCCAGACCTTGTTCTTGATGCCGAGATCATGGGCCGACATGAGGTCGTAGCGGAAGGAGGACGAGCAGTGCAGAATGTCTTCCGGGCCGCAGCCGAGCATATCGAACATGTATTCGAAGGCCTGGAAGCGCGGCTTATAGGCATTGGCCTGCTCGGCCGTATAGACGGCATGGAAGGGCGCGCCGAGCTTTGCGACATTCGACATGATCTGGCTATTCATCGCATTCGACAGGATGACGAGCGGAATTTCCTTGGCGACCTTGGCAAGACCTGCCGGAACGTCAGCATGCGGCCCCCAGGTGGGGACGCGTTCATAAACAATCTTGGCATCTTCCTCCTTGAAGGCAACGCCGTTGCGCTTGCACGTCCGCTCGAGCGAATTGTGCACCACGTCGGCATAGGGCTTCCAGGCGCCCATGATCTCGTCGAGCCGATAAGCAGCGAAATTGTTGATGAACTGCAGCATGGCCGCCTCGTCGAGACGATCGCCATAGAGGTCACGGGCGGCTTCCGCCATCTGGAAATTGATCAGCGTGCCGTGGCAATCGAAGGTGATATATTTCGGGCGGAAGGTGGTCATGCGCTTCGTCCTTACGTGTTGCCCCTCGAGGCGTTTGGTGGAGAACACGATAATAGGATTGCTTTCGGCGCGTGAGCCCACTGATTTTGCGAGGTTCAGAGCAGAAAGTTTCGTATAGCGGCGTTCGTTTGGCATTTGCTTGCAGGGACAGCCGACGAAGACGCCTTTCGCTTACACTTTCGCGACTGCTGTCTGTGGCGTGACGGCATAAGATGCGGCAAGAGCGACCAGCTACGGCGAAAGATACCGTCAAGGACATCGCCTTCAGATAATCTTCCGGCACCGACGCTCCGACACTTGGGCAAAAGAAATATGAGGAGCACCATGCAGGAGCGACAGATAGAAATCAGGCCTTTCGGTCCCGACCATTTGGACGCTGCGGTCCGCCTGTCGCAGGAGGCCGGCTGGCCTCATCGCCTGGAGGACTGGGAAGTCGCCGTGGACCTCAGCACAGGTGTCATTGCAATCGGAGCCGATGGTGAGGTGGTCGGCACCACGCTACTGACGCCTTACGAAACGGACTGCGCTACGATCAACATGGTGATCGTCGCTGCAAGCATGCGCGGACGCGGACTGGGACGCCGCCTCATGGAAGCCGCCTTGGCTCTCGCGGATGACCGTCCCCTGCGCCTCACCGCGACCACCGATGGCCTGCCTCTCTATGAAAAGTTGGGCTTTCGCCAGACCGGCGCCGTCGTTCAACACCAAGGCCTTGTGGCGGCGGTTGCGAAACCGGCAAACACCGAAGCGGCGACCAGGGCCGATATCTCGGCAATTACAGCTCTCGACCGCGAGGCCTTTGGCGCCGACCGTTCCGCCCTGGTTGAACGATTGGCGGATCTGGGTGAATTTGCGATCATCCGCCGCAACGGCAAGGTCGCCGCCTTCGCCTGCCTTCGTCCCTTTGGCCGAGGCGAGGTCGTGGGGCCGGTCGTCGCCCCAGACATAGAAGATGCAAAATCGCTGCTGTCCCACTTCATGAGCCGGAAAACCGGCGCGTTCCTGCGTGTCGACACCGGCGCGGAAACCGATCTCGGACCTTGGCTCGCCAGCCATTCGCTTGTCCATGTCGGCGGCGGCATTACCATGGCGAACCCCGTTATCAAGCGCAGCAATTCCTCGACAGTCACTACTTTCGCCCTCGCCAACCAGGCGCTCGGCTGATCCGGAGAAGACCATGTACAGCAATTCCCTCATCGAGCTCGATCGCGCCCATCTGGTGCATCCGGTCGCCTCCTATCGCGGCCATGAGCAGCAAGGCGTGCGAGTGCTTTCATCCGCCAAGGGAGCGACGGTCACCGATGCTCAGGGCCGCCAGTTGATCGATGGCTTCGCGGGGCTTTGGTGCGTCAACGCCGGCTACGGTCACGAAACGATCGTGGAGGCGGCGGCTCGCCAGATGCGCGAGCTTCCCTATGCGACAGCTTATTTCGGCCTCGGCAGTGAATCGGCCATCCGCCTTGCCGCCGAGCTCGCCGAACGTGCCCCCGGCGACCTCAACCACATCTATTTCACGCTGGGCGGTTCGGACGCCATCGACAGTACCGTCCGCTTCATTCGGTACTATTGGTTTGCGCGCGGTGAGGCGCAGCGCGATCAGTTCATCTCGATCGAGCAGGGCTATCACGGCTCTTCGACGGTCGGCGCGGGGCTGACCGCTCTGCCCAACTTTCATGCCGGCTTCGGCGTTCCGCTCGACTGGCAGCACAAGATTCCATCGCCCTATCCTTATCGCAATCCCGTCGGACAGGATGCGAATGCCATCATCCAAGCGTCCCTCGCGGCACTCAGGGCGAAGGTCGAAGCGATCGGAGCAAACCGGGTTGCTGCCTTCTATGCCGAACCGATCCAGGGCTCGGGCGGGGTGATCGTCCCGCCGAAGGGATGGATGAAGGCCATGCGGGACCTCTGCAAGGAACTCGACATTCTCTTCGTCGCAGACGAAGTGATTACCGGCTTCGGCCGGACAGGCCCGCTTTTTGCCTGTTCCGAAGACGAGATCGTTCCCGATTTCATCACCACGGCGAAGGGGCTCACCTCCGGCTACGTTCCAATGGGCGCGGTGTTTATGGCCGATCATGTCTATCAGGTCATTGCCGACGGGGCGGGAGCCTCTGCCGTAGGTCACGGTTACACCTATTCCGCCCATCCCGTCAGCGCGGCCGTCGGGCTGGAAGTCTTGAAACTTTATGAAGGCGGACTGCTCGAAAACGGCATAAAAGCCGGCGCGAGGCTGATGGCCGGCCTCGAGAGCCTGAGAGATCATCCCCTGGTGGGCGATGTCCGCGGGCGCGGCATGCTGGCTGCGATCGAGCTGGTCGTTGACAAGGCCGCAAAAACGCCGCTGCCGGCAGAAGCCCAGCCATCACGCCGGATTTTCGACCGGGCTTGGGAAAACGGTCTCGTGGTCCGCGCCTTCGCCAGTGGCGTGCTGGGATATGCTCCGCCGCTTTGCTGCACGGACGCCGATATCGACGCGATCATCGAACGAACGGAAAGGACGCTTGATCAGACGCTCGAAGATCCCGACGTCCGCCGGGTGCTGAAGGACTGAACCGGCCGAGGGCTAGGATCGATATACCGCGCGCAGGCGTTTTTCAGAATTTTGTGCCGCATCGCTAGTCCGATTCGGCGCAAACGGCGCGGTCGAAGTGCCAAACTTATCCTTAATGAAGGTCCATCCCGGCAAATTCGGGAGCGTCAGAAAACAAGTGGACCTGGGAACAGCATAATCTTCCGCAAGGCGGCCGCCCGGCGCCGCCAGCAAGCAGACTGGGGTAAGATATGACTAAGTCATTGGCAGAATTCAAATATATGAGCTTCGACGTTGTCGGAACGCTGATCGACTTCGAGGGCGGCCTGAAAACCTGCCTCAACGAAATTGCAGCTGAAGCGAAGGTGACGGTCGACGGCGAGGAGGCGCTCGCGCTCTATCGAGCCGCGCGCTACGCCGATGATGCGGATCTGTTTCCCGACGATCTCGCACGTGTCTATCTCGCCATCGCCCCAAAACTCGGTTTGCCGGCCGAAGAGGCCTATGGTCGGCGCCTGCGCGATTCCGCCAGACTATGGAAAGCCTTTCCCGACAGTGCCGAAGCCCTGGCGCAACTTGCCCGCAAATATCGGCTGATCGCCATGACTAACGCCCGACGCTGGGCCTTCGAACATTTCTCGGCGGAATTGGGGCATCCGTTCCATGCTGCCTTCACCGCCGACGACACCGGCACCGAGAAGCCCGATCCGGCGTTCTTTCATAAGGTCTTCGACTTCGTCGCCGGCGAGAATGCCAGCAAGGACGATATTCTCCACGTAGCGCAGAGCCAGTACCACGATATCGGGGTATCCCGGCAATTGGGGATGACGAATTGCTGGATCCAGCGCCGTCACGCGCAGGCCGGTTATGGCGGCACGATCGAACCGGCCGAATTCACCACGCCGGACTACCACTTCAAATCCATGGCCGAGCTTGCCGAAGCCGTGAGGGCGCTGGAGGCGGCCTGACCAGCCGTCATCATCGTCGCATCCAATAAAAAGCAGACTGCCAACCAGAAAAAAGGGGAATGACATGAACGACAAGATCATGAACTGGACTGCCTCGGATGACGCGATGGTCGAGAACGCCATTCGTCGAGGCGCCACCCGCCGCGAACTTCTCACCATGCTTCTGGCAGGCGGTGTCGCGATGTCGGCGGGCGGCCTGGTGCTCGGCCGGGCTTCGAATGCCGTCGCGGCCACTCCCAAATCCGGCGGCAATCTGAAAGCAGCCGGCTGGTCATCCTCGACCGCCGATACGCTGGATCCCGCCAAGGCATCGCTGTCGACGGACTATGTGCGCTGTTGCTCGCTCTACAATCGCCTGACCTTCATCGACAAGGCCGGCGTGACGCAGATGGAACTCGCCGAAAGCATCGAAAGCAAGGACGCCAAGACCTGGACGGTCAAGCTGCGCAAGGGCGTGACATTCCATGACGGCAAGGAGCTGACGGCCGATGATGTCGTCTTCTCGCTCAAACGCCATCTCGATCCTGGCGTCGGCTCGAAAGTCGCCAAGATCGCCGCGCAGATGACCGGCTTCAAGGCTGTCGACAAGTCTACGGTCGAAATCGCCCTGGCCGACCCGAATGCCGACCTGCCGACCATTCTAGCCCTGCATCACTTCATGATCGTCGCCAACGGCACGACGGACTTCTCGAAGGGCAATGGCACCGGAGCCTTCGTTCTGGAAACCTTCGATCCGGGCAATCGCTCGGTCGTGGTGAAGAACAAGAACTACTGGAAGTCCGGCCAGCCCTACCTCGAGTCGTTTGAGTTCTTTGCGATCAGCGATGACAATGCCAGGGTCAATGCGCTGCTTTCGGGCGACATTCACTACGCCGCTTCGATCAATCCCCGCGCCATGAAGCTCATCGACGGACAGTCGGGCTTTACGCTGTCGAAAACGACGAGCGGCAATTATACCGATCTGAACATGCGCCTCGACATGACGCCGGGCAACAAGAAGGATTTCATCGATGGCATGAAGTCGCTGGTCAATCGCGAGCAGATCGTCAAGTCGGCCCTGCGCGGGCTTGGCGAAGTTGCCAATGACCAGCCCGTTTCCCCCGCCAATATCTATCACAACAACGATCTGAAGCCGAAGGCCTTCGATCCGGACAAGGCGAAGTTCCATTTCCAGAAGGCCGGCGTGCTCGGACAATCCATTCCGGTGATAGCCTCCGACGCTGCAACTTCGTCGATCGACATGGCGATGATCATCCAGGCGGCCGGCGCAAACATCGGCATGAAGCTCGATGTCCAACGCGTTCCTTCCGATGGTTATTGGGATAATTACTGGCTCAAGGCACCGATCCATTTCGGCAACATCAATCCGCGCCCGACGCCGGACATCCTGTTTTCACTTCTCTACGCTTCGAATGCACCGTGGAACGAAAGCCAGTACAAGTCGGAAAAGTTCGACAAGATGCTGATCGAAGCCCGCGGCTTGCTCGATCAGGCCAAACGCAAGCAGATCTACGCCGAAATGCAGGTGATGGTCGCTGAAGAAGCCGGCACCATCATCCCGGCTTACATCTCGAATGTGGATGCGCTTTCGGGCAAGGTGCACGGATTGGAAGCCAACCCGCTCGGTGGCATGATGGGTTATGCAATGGCGGAGTATCTGTGGCTCGATGCCTAACGGCAGCTGAGCCCCCCGGACGGCGCAAACCCGTCCGGGAACCTCCGTCTCGCGAACGCCGTTCGTGTCGTAGATCGCCGCAGGAGCATCGCCATTGAGATCCGAGGTCTCCAATCTCATCCTAAACCGGCTCTTTATCACGATCATCACCTTGCTGATCGTGTCATTCGCCGTCTTCTTCGCAACGAGTATGCTGCCGGGAGACACGGCCTCCATTCTGCTCGGCCAGGCAGCTACGCCAGAAGCGGTTGCCGGCTTGCGCAAGGCAATGCATCTCGACGAGCCGGCGATCCTGCGGTTCCTGGAATGGCTTCTGGGCCTGATCAGGGGTGACCTCGGCACGTCCTATGCAAACAATATGCCCGTTGCGGAGCTGATCGGCCGCCGTCTGGTTGCGACGCTGGAGCTTGCCGCCATCACGACGCTCGTCTCGGTCCCGCTTGCGCTCCTGCTTGGCATTACCTCGGCCATGCTTCGAGGCTCCTATTACGATCGGATTGTCACGATCATTTCCATCGGCGTCATATCGGTGCCCGAATTCATGGTGGCAACTCTTGCGGTGCTGCTGTTCGCCGTCTATCTGCGCTGGCTGCCAGCACTGTCCTCCATCAGCCAGGTGCATACGGTCTTCGACCTTCTGAAGATCTACGCCATGCCCGTTATCACGCTCACCTTCGTCATCTCAGCTCAGATGATCCGCATGACCAGGGCGGCCCTGATCGAGACGCTGAAGACGCCCTATGTGGAAATGGCCCTGCTCAAGGGCGCCTCGCGCGGCCGCATGGTGTTCAGGCACGCATTGCCCAATGCGCTGGGGCCGATCGTCAATGCGATCGCACTGTCGCTCTCCTATCTCGTCGGAGGTGTGATCATCGTCGAGACCATCTTCAACTATCCGGGTATCGCCAAATTGATGGTTGACGCCGTCGCGACCCGCGATCTCCCGCTCATCCAGAGCTGCGCGATGATCTTCTGCGTCGGTTATCTCCTGCTGATCACCATGGCCGATATCGTTGCAATCCTGTCAAATCCGAGGCTGCGATGACCACGAACAGCTTGGCTTCCCGCACCCCTTCCCTTCTCGGCTATAATGTCAGCCTTGTTGGCGTTGTGGCCTTTGCCATAATCCTTGGCTGGACGATCGTCGCATTGTTCGCACCCTACATGCTCCCCTATTCCGTCGGCGATATCGTCGATACGGACTATTTCGGCCCTATAAGCCGGCAATTGTGGCTCGGCTCGGACTATCTCGGCCGTGATATGTTCTCGCGCGTTTTGATGGGCGCTCGCTATACGGTCGGCATTTCATTGGCTGCGGTCGCGCTGTGCTGCTTTTGCGGCGTTACGCTCGGCATGACCGCCGCAGTTGTCGGTGGATGGTTCGACACGATCCTGAGCCGGTTTCTCGATGCTTTGAACTCCATTCCAAGCAAGCTTTTCGGCCTGGTCGTCGTTGCCGCCGTCGGCTCGTCCATTCCGGTGCTGATCATCACGCTTGCCGTCATCTATACGCCCGGCGCCTATCGCTTTGCTCGCGCGCTCGCGGTCAATATCAACACGATGGACTTCATCACGGTTGCCCGCACCCGCGGCGAGCGGGTCGGCTACATTATCGGTTCGGAAATCCTGCCGAACATTATCCGACCGGTTCTGGCGGATTTCGGCCTGCGTTTCGTCTTCGTCGTGCTCCTGTTGTCCGGTCTTTCATTTCTCGGCCTCGGCCTGCAGCCGCCCTATGCCGACTGGGGAGCCCTGGTCCGCGAAAATATCGGCGGGCTGCCCTTTGCCGCCCCGGCCGTACTCGTGCCCTCCTTTGCCATTGCCAGCCTCACCATCAGCGTCAACCTGCTGATCGACAACCTGCCGCGCAGGATCAGAGACAGGAGCGCATGACGATGACAAGCCTCGTTGAAATCAAGAATCTGAAAGTCGAGGCGACGACCGATTCCGGGCGTATCGTCGAGATCATCAAGGGCGTCAGTTTCAATATCGCCAAGGGCGAGATTGTCGCGCTCATCGGCGAAAGCGGCTCGGGCAAGACGACGATCGCGCTGACGCTCATGGGGCATGCGCGCGAGGGCTGTCGCATCTCCGGCGGGGAGATCCAAGTCGATGGGCAGGACATGGCCGCCCTTTCCGAAAGCGAGCGTTCAAAGGTCCGCGGCACCACGGTTGCCTATATTCCGCAAAGTGCAGCGGCCGCCTTCAACCCCGCTACGAAGATCATGGAGCAAGTGATCGAGGTCACTCGCATTCACCGGCTGATGCCGCCTGAACAGGCTCGCCAGCGCGCGATCGAGCTCTTCCGGGCGCTGTCGCTGCCGAACCCCGAAACAATCGGCGAACGATATCCGCATCAGGTCTCGGGAGGTCAGTTGCAGCGGCTGGCGGCGGCCATGGCTCTGATCGGCGAACCCAAGCTTGTCATTTTTGACGAACCGACGACCGCACTTGATGTGACGACGCAGATTGATGTGCTGAAGGCATTCAAATCCGTCATCCGTGCCGGCGACATCGCCGGCGTCTATGTGTCACACGATCTGGCCGTCGTCGCACAGATTGCCGATCGGATTGCCGTGCTCAAGGGTGGCGAAATTCAGGAAATCGCGGAGACGGAAACTATCCTAAGACGGCCGAGCCATCCCTATACGCGCGAGCTGCTGGCGGCGTTCGAGCCGAAGCAAGCCATCCGCGACGGCAAAACAGGTGGGACGACTGCATCCGTGCTGAGGATCGATAATCTGGTGGCGGGCTATGGCGATATCCAGACTAATGGCCTACCCGCGGTCTGTGCGGTTCAATCCGTAAGCCTGGAGGTGGAAAAGGGGAGGAATCTCGGCATTATCGGTGAATCCGGATGCGGAAAGTCGACGCTGGCGCGCGCAATTGCCGGCATATTGCCGGCCGTATCAGGCACTATCGGCTTCAATGGCAGCGACATGAATCGTGCTGCCAAATTGCGCTCGCGCGATCAATTGCGGGAGATGCAGATCGTCTTTCAATATGCCGACACCGCGCTCAATCCGGCAAAATCGATCGCCGATATTCTCGAGCGGCCCCTGGCCTTCTATCACGGGATGGACCGCAGGGCTCGAGCGGCCAGAGTCGACGAATTGCTTGACATGGTGCGATTGCCGCGCGCGCTTCGCTATCGCTATCCGTCGGAATTGTCAGGCGGACAGAAGCAGCGCGTGAATTTCGCGCGTGCGCTTGCGGCAGAGCCACGGCTGATCATTTGCGATGAGATCACATCCGCGCTCGACACGGTGGTTGCGGCGGCGATTATCGACCTGCTTAAGGAACTGCAGCGGGAGCTGCATCTGTCCTACATCTTCATCAGCCACGATCTGTCGGTTGTCGAAGCGATCTGCGATGAGATCGTCGTGATGTATGGCGGCAAGAAAGTCGAACAGATCACGCGCGAGGCCGCAGATGCACCGCGCCACCCCTATTCCCAGCTGCTGTTCGGGTCCGTTCCCAAGCTCGATCCGACTTGGCTCGACAATCTCGTCCAGGACCCGGAACTCAAGCGCGAGTATGGCCACGGCTAGCCGGACACAGTCCGGAAACTGGGCGCTACATGGGAAACAGGCTGGTCAAGGGCATATGCGCCTTGACGATCGGCGACTTGAGCACCACGAAGCTGAAATACTTGTCGATGCCGATATCCAGGTCGGTTAGGCGTTCCATGATCGTCTGATATTCTCCGATCCCAGCCGTCACGAACTTCAGCATATAGTCGTAGCCACCCGAAACGAGGTGGCATTCGATGACCTGATCGACCTTTTCGACTGCCGAAAGGAAACGGGCGAAATCGATCTGCCGATGGTTCTTGAGCGTGACTTCCGTAAAGACTGTCAGCGTCTGGCCAAGTTTACCGATATTGATCTGGGCCGAGTATCCCTCGATATAGCCTTCCTGCTGCAGCTTCTTCACTCGCATCAGACAGGGGCTCGGCGACAGGTTGACCAGTTCCGCCAATTCGACATTGGTGATGCGGCCGTTCTTCTGAAGTTCGTACAGGATCTTGATGTCGATACGGTCGAGCTTCATCGGCAGATCTTTCCCATTTAAGGCGGCATTTTATGCTGCGAATTCTCGAAGATCGAGCATAACACCATGGTCCATCTTGTCTATTTCATTCTGAAGGAATCGAACCGGCACAATCGACCGCTTGGTTCCCCATGAGCAGAATCTTATGCCGCATGGCGCGGTTGTGCGGCAGCTTCATGTCCGATCATTTGGCTATGCTGTCGGCTCGATAGGAGACCCGCATCCATGCCCGCACCGCTTACCCTTGTCGAAAACTCGCCGGAATTGCCGGCCTCTGCCGATGTCGTCGTCATCGGGGCTGGGATTGTCGGCGTTTTTACCGCCTATTATCTGGCAAAGCGGGGCCTCAAAGTCGTTCTCCTCGAAAAAGGTCGCGTCGGCGCCGAGCAGTCCAGCCGCAACTGGGGCTGGTGCAGGCAGCAGAACCGCGATGCCCGCGAGCTGCCGATGGCGACGAAAAGCCTGGAGCTTTGGGACCGATTCGACGCGGAGAGCGGAGAGAACACCGGCTTTCGCCGCTGCGGCCTCTTCTATCTGAGCAATAGTGACGAAGAGCTTGCCGGATGGGCCCGCTGGCGCGACTTTGCCCGCGGCATGGGCGTGACCACGCATATGCTGGATAGCGCTCAGGCCAGCGAACGCGGCAAGGCGACCGGCCGCACCTGGAAGGGTGGGGTCTTTTCCCCAACCGATGGCATTGCCGATCCCGCCAACGCCGCCCCGGCGGTCGCTCGCGCCCTTATGAAATTGGGGGGCTGTCTGCGCCAGAATTGTGCGGCGCGCGGCATAGAAACCGAGGGCGGCAAGCTCTCCGCAGTCGTGACCGAGGAAGGCGCGATCAAGACCAAGGTTGCCGTCCTGTCGGGCGGCGCCTGGGCTTCGTCCTTCTGCCGTCAGCTTGGGGTTCGCTTTCCGCAGGCGTCGATCCGCTCATCGATCCTTTCCGTCAGCCCCGGCGACGGCGAACTCCCGGATGCTCTTCATACCGCGTATGTTTCGGTGACGCGCAGAGGCGATGGCGGCCATACGCTCGCGATCAGCGGGCGGGGCCGCGTCGATCCCACGCCGCAGAACATTCGGTTTGGCGAACAGTTTCTGCCGATGTTCGTTCGCCGCTGGCGCGCGCTTTCGCTGGGCGGCGTCGAGGGCTTTCGCAGCGGCCACGAAAGCCTGGCGCGCTGGCGTCTGGACCAGCCGACGCCGATGGAGCGGATGCGTATCCTCGATCCGGCCGTCGATAGAGGCACGATCCAGCTTACCTATGACCGTGCGCGCGAATTGCTTCCTGCCATCGCAAACCGCCGCATCACCGCAAGCTGGGCCGGCTATATCGATTCCACCCCTGACGGCGTGCCCGGCATAGGCGAGATCGCATCCATACCGGGCTTCGTGCTGGCGGCCGGTTTCAGCGGCCACGGCTTCGGCATCGGACCGGGTGCCGGCCACCTGATCGCCGATATCGTCACCGCTGTCACGCCGATGGTCGACCCGAAACCCTATCACCCAGACCGTTTCCTGCAATCCGCATGGGGCAAGGTAGCCGACTTCTGAAATGGGTCACCCATGCTAGACTTCGCCGGCAACCGAACCAGACAATACGGAATTTCCTGATGCAGGCCCGTCAGCTCGAAGTCTTCTGCATGCTGATGCGATCCGGAACGGTGACCGGCGCTGCCGCCATGCTCAACATCACGCAGCCGGCGCTAAGCCAAATCCTGCTGCATGCCGAAGACCAGCTGGGGTTCAAACTCTTCAACCGCGTGCGCGGCAAGCTGGTCCCGACGAGAGAGGCTGAAGAACTATATCCGGAAGCCGAGCGCATCTTTTCCGAGCTCGGAGCGCTTCGGCGCCGAACGACCGATATGCGCTTCGGGCGGACCGGCTTGATCAGGATCGCGGCCACGACACCGCCGGCCATGTCGATCGTCCCCAAGGCGCTTCTCGCCTTCAGAACGACCTATCCGGATATCGTCGTCCGCTCGCTGATCGCACCGCTGATCAATGTCGTCGATATGATCCGCAATGGTGATGCCCCGCTCGGCATCGTCATGAACAACATCGCGCGGCCCGGCATCGATGTCGAAACGCTCGGATATGCCGAACTCATCTGCATCGTGCCGGAAGGGCACCATCTTGCCGCGCGCGACTGCATCACCTTCGCCGATCTTCAGAACGAGACGCTGATCTCCTACCGCGCCGATACCTTCCCCGGCCAGCTGCTTGCCAACGCCGCAGCTTTAGAAAATCAGTCGTTCAATCCCGCGATCGAAATCGATATTTCCATTACCGCCTTGCCCTTCGTCCGCAATGGCTTCGGTGTCGCGATCGTCGATGGTCTGCTGCCGTGGGAACAGTTTCCCGGCCTTGTGCGCCGGCCGCTGTTGCCACGAAAGACAGTTCCGATCGCGCTGCTGACCAGCCGGGACCGCCCCTTGACGGGTAGCCACCTTATGATGCGCGACTATTTGCGCCAGGCCTGTGCCGGCGTGCTGAAGAATGGCGAAGCCCCGCCGGAGTAAATCGCGTCGGCATAGCCAAACGAACTTGGTCAGGTCTCGTTTATCCAGGATCCGATCGGCAGCGGACGAACAGGCGCCTGCTCACGCAGGCGACCGACCTCGCAAACCGGGATTCCCGCACGCTCCGCAATCACTTCGGCGCCGGCGAGCTGACAAAACCGTCCCTGGCATCGTCCCATACCCACCCGCACCATTGACTTCACCCGGTTTGCCTCACCCCCGGCATGGTCGACGCTTTCACGCAGATCGCCGGCGCTGATGCCCTCGCAGCGGCAGACCATCGTTTCATCGGGAACGGATCGGACCATGTCGGCAGGCCAGGGAAAGGCGCGGGCGATTGCGCGAGCAAAGCGTTCGTAGCGGGCGAGCCGCCGGAGATCCCGTGCCGGATTGGGATAAGGCAATCCCATATCGGCAAGGCAGGCGCTCGCGGCTAGCCGTCCCGCAACCTCCGCGCCATCGGCGCCAAGGATCCTCAGGCCATCGCCGGCAAGATAGACACCATCGGCAGCTCGGCCCATTCGATCCGCCCGTGGGAGCCATTGGGCCCAGCCCGGATCGTAGTCGAACCTGCATTGAGCGAGGCCGGCAAGCTGCGTTTCGGCTCTCAGATGCCAGCCAATGCCGACCATATCGCATTCGGTATGATGGTCGCGCCCGCCGGCATCCCGCCAGCGAACGGCCGTCGGTCCGGTCTCGTCGCTGACGATATCGGTCAGCGTCACGCCTGCGCGATATATCAGGCCGAGTTTCAGTCGCATCGCCAGACCCCGCAGGACCACAGCCGGCCTTGCCATCATGTGCGGAAGTGCAAGGATCTGGTTTCGAAGCGAGGCGGTATCGAGAACGGCCGCAACATTCGCTCCGGCCATCAGAAGCTGGGCCGCAACGAGGGTCAGCAGGGGGCCGGAACCCGCGAGAACGATCCTTCGCCCCAAGGCGACACCCTGCGCCTTCAGGGCGATCTGCGCAGCTCCGAGGCTATAGACGCCGGGCGCCTGCCAGCCAGGTATCGGCACCAGCCGATCGGTCGCACCGGTTGCCAGTATCAGCCTGTTATAGGCGAACTCCCGTCGACCGGCTGATGTCAGCACCTGCAGCATATTGTCCGCGAGCGCCATCGCTGAACTTTGAGGATGGTATTCGACCTCGCCGCGAGCGACCATACGATCGAAGAGGGAATGAAGGGCAAGGGCTTTGCCGGCCTCCGAACCATAGAGCTGCTGGGCTGACCGCATAAACCCCGCCGGTGGCCGGCGATATATCTGGCCGCCCGCCCTCATCCCCTCGTCAATCACGACGGGCCGGATACCGGCGGCCACCAGAAGCTCGGCTGCGCGGATGCCCGCCGGACCAGCGCCGACAATCACCGTTGCCTTCCGATCATTCGTCGTCATAGCCAATCTCCCGGCGCCCGGGTTAACAGGGACATGCCGTTGCCGACGAGGGTCGAACAGGCGCGCAGGCGGATTCCATTCTGCTGCCAGACCCAGCAATCCTGGCAGGCGCCCATCAGGCAGAAGCCGGCCCTCCCCTCCGGCCCGAATTCGGATTGCCGAAGAACCGACGAGAATGTCAGCATGGCCGTCAGTACCGTGTCACCGGCCAAGGCTTCCCGTTCTATGCCGTCAAGCAGGAAGCGGACGGATGGCCGGTCCTGTTCGGCGAGACGGACGATGCGCCCCGTTTCTCCAGTCGGACGCGGCCCCTTGCTCATTCGGCCGCCTCCACCTCTTTGATTTGAAGACAAACCTCCGGCATTTCCGGGAACCGGGCGCGGACATCGGCAAAAGCCGCGGCAACGCCCTCATGTCCCGCACGTCCCTTCATTCGGCGGAAAATCTCCGTCTTGGTGAAGAAGCGCCAATGGATCGGAAGACAGGCGAGAATATCCGTGAGCAGGTTATAGGCCGCGGGTGTCCATTGTGCCTCGTAGCCTTCACGCTCCGCGCCGTAATGGAAGTGGGCCGTTGGAACCGCGCGCGACGCTCTGAGACGAGAGGTTTCGGCTTCGTCCACCTTGCCGTCGCCAATGACCACGCCATAATCGCGCTCGGCCACTTCCAAGGAAACATAGCCGCGCTCCACATCCTGCAGCACGCGCCAGGCCTCGCGCTCAAGCGGATTTCCGCGACCGCCGCCTCCAGCCGAGCGGATCTCGAGCACATCTCCCGGCTGCAAGACGGCGGTATCGATATTGCCGAGCCGGCGATAATCCTCACGGCCGGGGTTCAATGCCATGTCTGAGAGCCCCGCCGCCTTGCCGCCGAGCACACCCCAGGGGCGGAAGAAGCTGCGGTCGCGGTTGCGGGCCGTGATACGGCTTCCGGGCGAGAACACGCGGAACGCCATCTCGGTCGCAAGACCCCCACGCCAACGGCCGGCCCCACCGCTGTCTTTGGCAAGCCCGTATTTGACAAACTCGATCGGCACTTCGGTTTCGGTGATTTCGATTGGCGTATTCTTCAGATAACCTGCATCGGCACCCGAACCGTTGGTCCCGTCACGATGCGGCATCCCCCCGCCGCCACCGACCACCGGGTTGACGGCAGCAATGACGCTGCGGCCCGTGCGTTCGTCCGTGGTCATGACGTTGATGATGCAATTATTGCCGGCCGGCGCGGCAGGCAGCAATCCGGGAACCGCCTGGCTGAAGGCGCCAAAGATCACGGACCGCAAGCGCGCGCAGGTGAGCGAACGCATACCGACAGCCGCCGGCGATACCGGATTGAGAACACTTCCCTGCGGCGCAATGCAGGTGAAAGGACGGGTCAGCCCGGTGTTGAGCAGGATCTTGGGGTTCAGCGTATAGAGAATGTAATAGACGCCGACCAGCAGCATGGTGTGGCGCGGATCGCCGCCCGAGGGAACGTTGAGCGACGAGCCAAGCTGCGGATCGGATCCGGTAAAATCGAGGATCGCCGCATCGCCGCTGATCGTCAGCGTCAGCTTCAGGCGGCATGGATTGGCCTCGACGGAATCCTCATCCGCATAATCGACGAATTCCCACGTGCCATCCGGCATTGTCCGCAGGAGATCGCGCGCCTGCGCTTCAGCGTGATCCAGAAGCACGTCGGCGCCTTCGAGAAATGCCTGCTTGCCGAATTTTTCGACCATCGCCAGGATCTTGCGCTCGCCGGTGTTGAGCGCTCCGACCAGCGCCTTGATGTCGCCGATGTTGAGGTCGGGTTTGCGCACATTCGTGGTCATGATTTTGAGGATGTTTTCATCGAAGATGCCTTCGTTGACCAGCTTCATCGGCGGAAAGCGAATGCCTTCCTGATGAATTTCCGTCAGCGCGCGCGACAGGGAAGCCGGCACGGCGCCGCCCATGTCGGTGTTATGGATATGCCCGCCGGTCCAGGCGATGATCTCGCCGCCATAAAAAACCGGCTTCCAGAGATGCGTGTCCGGTGCGTGCGTCGCCACGAAACAGGAATAGGGATCATTGGTAAAGGCAACGTCGCCCGGCTTGTAATCCCCGACCATTTCGATGGCCCGGGTATAGGTAAGCCCCGGATACCATGTCGCGCCAAGGCTCATCGGGACGCCGAAGGTTTCCCCTTTGCGATTGATCAGCATGACGGTGAAATCCTCCGTCTCCTTGACGAAGGCCGAATGTGCCGTCCGCTGCAGCGTATAGGCCATGTTTTCGGCGGCGGCCCGGGTATGGTTGGCAAACACTTGAAGGTTCGAACGGTCGAACATGGGCCGTTACTCCGAGAAGGTGAGATGAAGGTTCAGGTGGCGGTCGATCGTCACCTGCGTGCCGGCAGGAATGGCAAAAGTCGTATCGTCCTGGGCTACGACGGCGGGGCCGCTGAAGCGGCCGCCCGGATGCAATTGGTCCCGCCGGTATAGCCCGATCCATTCGAATGCCTTGCCGGTATAAACCGGTATTTCGCGTTCCGGCTCGGCCATGCCGGCAATCTCGTCGAGGCCGACGGTCGTTTGCAGCATCGGTCCGGCGCCGATCGCGGACAGACGGAGATTGACGATCTCGATCCCGCCGTCCGGGTCGGCAAAATCATAGAGGCGGGCGTGCATGGCATGGAACGCCTCTTCCATCGCGGCGAGATTGCCTTCCGCTACCCAAGCCGCCTGCAGCGGAACCTCGATTTCAAAGCTTTGACCGACATAGCGCATGTCGGCGGAAATCCGCAATTCGGCAGGTCCTGCATGGCCCTGCTTGATGAGCCAGCTCCGTCCTTCGTCCGACAGCGCCTCCAAGGAACCGCGCAGCAATGGCACGGCTGCCGGCGATAGATGCGTGAAGACCGTCTTGATGAAGTCGCCGCGCAGATCCGCAACCAGCCCGCCGAGAGCCGACACCACCCCCGGACGTGGCGGTCCGATGACCTTGGCCATGCGGAATTCGCGAGCAAGGAACGCGCCCAGCATCGGGCCGCCACCGCCGAACGGCATGAGGGTAAACTCCCGCAGGTCGACCCCGGCCCGCGATGCCAGCTTCTCCACCTCGACGAACATCTCCGAGATAGCGATATCGAGAATAGCCTGAGACACCTCTTCAACCGAGCGACCGATACGCTCGGCAAGCGTCGAGACGGCTGCGCGCGCGAGCCCGACATCGACCTGCAACTGACCGTAGGCCATTTCGCTGTGCCCCAGCCAGCCGCAGACGGCCATGGCATCGGTCACGGTCGCTTGCGTGCCGCCGCGGCCATAACAGGCGGGACCGGGTGTAGAGCCGGCCGATTCAGGCCCCACCCGCAAGACGCCGTGGGCGTCGATGCTGGCAATGGAACCGCCGCCGACGCCTATGGAGCTGACGGAGACCGAGGGAATGTGAAGCGGAAACTCGCCGATCAATTCGCCTGTCCCGAATTGCGGCTCGCCGTCGATGATCAACGCGAAGTCTGCCGAGGTGCCGCCGATGTCAAGGGTGAGGACATGTTTCTCACCGGCGAGACGCGCCAGCCAGGCGGCGCCGATCACGCCCGAGGCCGTACCGGACAGCAGCATCTGGACGCAGGAACGCTTTCCTTCCGCCGCGTTCATGACGCCGCCGTTCGATTTCGTCAGCAGGGCCGGCGCCTTCACTCCGCGCGATGCGAGCTTGTCTTCGAGAGCCGTCAGGTAACCCGAAACCCTCGGATGGACGTAGCCGTTGAGGATCGCGGTCGTCGTGCGCTCGTATTCGCGAATGACCGGCCACACTTCCGAGGAGGTGAAAACGAAGAGATCGGGTGCGAGTTTTTCGATTTCGCTCTTGATGGCGGTTTCCTGAGCATCGTCGCGCCAGGAATGCAGAAAGGATATGATAATGCCCGCCGCGCCCTTGGCTCTTGCGGCAGCCACCGCCGCGGCAACCGCTTTCATGTCCGGCGCCCGCGCTTCGCTGCCATCGGCCCGCAAGCGCGCGGGGATGCCGAAGATCATGTCGCGTGCGATCAGCTGTTCCGGCCGCGAGCAGAAAAGAGAATAGACGTCAGGCATTTTCAGCCGTGCGAGCTCGATGACATCTTCGAACCCGGCATTCGTCAGGAGCGCGAGCGACACGCCGCGTCTCTGAATGACGGTGTTGATACCGACCGTGGTGCCGTGAACGAAGCGACTAATGGCCTCCGGCTGCAACCCCTCGCGCTCGGCAAGCAGGGAAAGCCCGGTCATCAACTCCGCACCCGGATCATCGGGCGTTGTCAGCACCTTCAATGAAGCAATGCGACCGGAGCGGCTTTCCAGCGCGCAGAAATCGATGAAGGTGCCGCCAATATCGACGCCGATCTTCCAATCCTGCTGCGAAGCCTCTACTGCTTGTCTTGCCGCATCCGCCATATCCGTTCCTTTCCTTTGCCTGTTCCGAAACTGGCATGGACGGGTCGGCAAGGTCCAAGAGCGAAAACGCCAAATGTCATAAGCCGGACTTATGCTCTGACGACCGGCAAACCCCATAGGCCGGACTTATGGGCATTGCGTAATCCCGACTTTGACAGCGCCGAGCCGGGTCGGACAGGATGGGGACTGTTTTCAGCCCCTGGAGATCCTCAATGGATGCTATCGTGCTGGGCGGCGGGCTCATGGGAGCTGCCTCCGCCTTTTTTCTCGCCCGGCGCGGCATCCGCGTGACACTTATCGAACGCAATCGGGTCGGGAGCGGCGCTACGATAGCGTCATTCGGCAACGTCAGACGAAGCGGCCGGTATATTCCGCAATTGCCGCTTGCTCACCGCTCGCTTGCCCTGTGGCGAGAGGCTGAGGCCATGCTAGGACGAGACGTGGAATTCCGCGCAACCGGCCATCTACGGCTGGTGTTCAGCCAGGAAGGGCTTGCCGCGATGCGGTCCTTCGTCAAGGAGGCCCGGCCGTGGGGACTGGAGCTGGAGGAACTGACCACGAAAGACGTGCGGTCTCGCTTTCCCGGTCTTGGCCCCGATGCGATCGCGGCATCCTTTTCCCCGAAGGATGGAAGCGGCAATCCGCGTCTTATCGCACCGGCTTTCGCTCATGCCGCCCGAAAATTGGGCGCCGACGTTATCGAAAATGTCGGCATCGGCGCCATCAGAAAAAGTGCCTATGGATTTCAAGTCGAAACGTCGAAGGGCTCGCATGAAGCCTCGATGTTGCTGAACACCACGGGTGCCTGGGGTGCGCGCATCGCAAGCCTGTTCGGGGAGGCGGTTCCTATCATTGCCAAAGGTCCGCAAATGGGCGTGACGGAACCTCTCCCCTATCGCATTCTCCCGGTCCTCGGCGTCTGGGCACATGATCACGGAGGCGGTTATCTGCGGCAGGTGGAACGGGGCAACATCGTCTTCGGTGGCGGCGCCGAGCGCACCGACGTTTCACTCGATACCGGATACGCCAAGGCAGACCCGGCTCGCTTGCCGGGACAGCTTCGTTCGCTGCTGCCGATTTTGCCGGCGCTGAAAAACGTTGCGGTGATACGCACTTGGTCGGGTTGCGAGGGCTATGTCGAGGATGGCCTTCCGGTGATGGGACGGTCATCGACGACACCGGGGCTCTTCCACGCATTCGGCTTTTCCGGCCATGGTTTCCAACTCGGACCCGGCGTTGGCGACGTCATGGCGGAAATCATTGCGACTGGGAAAACGGATATTCCGCTGCAGGATTTCCGCATCGAGCGCTTCGCAAAGCCGAATTGACTTTCAGGCCGATTTGCCTCGCCGGCTTCTGCTAAACTGGTTTCGTCAACAATCGACGACGGAGCCGCATAAGCACTTGGGATCGCTCTCCGAGATCCGCTTTCATCTGGATGCCAGGGCGAGAGGGATCGTGCGCAGCGAATAGCGCCGTAACAAGCGCCGAAGGTGCCTGTCGCCGCTTGACGCCCCCGGTGAGCGATGAACAATTCGCGCTCAAGCACCATGCAATTCCCGCCTACCTCAAGGAACGAACATGACAGTCACTTTGACGAAAAGGGCAGATATCAATCTCCAGTCCGTTCTTCGCGTCGCCTGGCAGGGGGAGAATGTGAAGATCTCCGACGCGGCCATCGCCGAGATTGCCCGTTGCCGTGAAGCATTCCTGCTGCTGATCGACAATGATCCGACGATCATGATCTACGGTGTCACGACGGCGATGGGAGAGCTGGCAAGCACGCGTCTTTCCCGGGAAGAGCGCGACCGCCACGCCCGGATCAAGGCCTTTGCCGCCGCGACATCCTTCGGCGATCCCTATCCCGAACGTGTCGTCAGGGCGATGGTGTTTGCCCGTCTTGCTAATTTCATCGAGGGCAACGCTGCGACCACCCCACGTATCGCGCTGGCGGTCGCCGACATGCTCGATGGCTCTCCGTTGCCGACGGTCGCATCGTCAGGCCAAGGCGGCGCCGGAGAAATTCTTGCGCTCTATCCACTGTTTGCCGAGCTGACGGCTCGCTTCGACCTTGAAGTCAAGGAAAGAGGATCCCTCATCAACGGCTCGCCCTGCGCGGCGGCCCTTCTGGCGGATGCTGTCCTTGCAGCGCGGCGGCGTCTTCATCTTGTGGAACAGGTCTTCGCCCTGTCGATCGAGGCGTTCCGCGCGCCTATGGAGCATTATGACGCAGCGCTAGAGCAGCTCTGGGGCGACGAACATGAAGCAGCCGCCCTTCGCGCATTGCGCACGCTTCTCGCGGGCGCCGGCAGCGATCGCCGCAACTATCAGGCTCCGGTGAGCTATCGCATCGTGCCTCGCGTGCTGGGCCATGCCCATCGCGCCGTCTCCGCCGCCGAGCGCGCGGCAAATCTGTCGCTTGCCTCGGCCTCGGACAACCCAGTCTACATTCCGCCCGACGAGGAGCATCCGCTCGGCCGGTGCATCAGCACGGGTGGCTATCATAACGCGATGGCCGCGCCGGCGCTGGATGATCTTGCCGCCATCTGGGCCGACATCTGCCTCCTGTGTGACCGCCATGGTTCCAAGCTCCTGAACGGTGCGGTGTCGCATCTGCCCGACATGCTGATGGTCGACCGTCATCCGAGCGACAGCGATGGCCACGGCAGCCTCGGCTATGTACCGATGGCGACAACCGGATATCTCGAACAGGCGAAACTCGCCGCACAGCGGACCTTCATACCCGGCACGGAATCGGCAGGATCAGGTCAGGACGATGTCGCCGCTACCGCCTTCCTGGCCTGGGCCAAGGAAGAACGAGCGGGCCGCTGCCTGGACGCCTGCCTGGCGAGCCTTGCCGTGATCGCTTCGCAGGCACTTCACGTTACCGGCCGTCAGGCGCCGGCTGCATTGCATGATTTCGTTTCGGAGGTGCGCGGCGTCGTGCCTCCGGTCAATGACGATCGCGTTCTTGGGCCGGAGTTGTCGCGCCTGGCAACACTGTTCACCTCGAAGGCATTCACACCCTGACTCCCCCTGCGTCTTCGCACAGTCATCACCGGGATCTTGTTCTCATGAACGGTCGCCTGGCTGATCACGAGAGCTTCGATGTCATTGCCAGGGGAAGGCCAGTCCGCAGCCGCCTGCGTGACCCAGGAGTAGACAAAGCACGCTAATGTCGAACATCTGGTGGAACTGCGCTTCGGTGACCGTTTCCCGCGGACCGAACTCATAGACACCCGAGTTGTTCACCAGAATATCGATCCGGCCATACCGGCGACGTAAGCTGCTGATTAAAGGAGCAATCATGCCCTTTCGTGGACGGTGCCGACCTCAACATGCGTTCAGCGTTTGCTCGTGCCCGATTTGGCTGATCATGGACGGCGAAAGGATGCCCCTATGTGACGAGCCGGCAATCTGTCACCTTCGCCAAAAAGCTTTCTGCGAAGCGAACCCTGTTCATAAGCGGTTTTGTAGAGGTCGCGCTCCTGAAGCGCCGGTACCACAATGTCGATAAAGTCCTCAAAGCTCTCCGGCACGACGGTGCGGGTAAGATTAAAACCATCAATCTCGCCTTCATCCATCCATGACGAAAGCTCGTCGGCAACCTCCGTGGCATCGCCGACAACGACCGGGTAACGCCCACCCATGGCGAGCTCCTGCAGCAACTGTCGCTTTGTCCAGCCGCGTTGTTGAGCAATCTGCGTTGCCGATTGGCTCGCATTGGACTTGCCGTAGATGATGGTCTCATCGAGATCGTACCTGGAAAAATCGATGCCCGTGCTGGCCGAAAAATGTGCAAGCCCCGCCTCCGGATTGGCATACCGCAGATATTCTGCGTGCTTGTCTCGTGCCGCCGAGACGGAGCGATCGGTTATGACGGTGATACCGAGGAAGATCTTTATGTCCTCTGGCCTTCTGCCCGCCGCGACCACTGCCTCGCGCAACGAACGGGAGGCCGCGCGAGCGGAGTTCTTGTCAGGGGCTGCGATGAAGACGCATTCAGCATGTCGCGCTGCAAACTGCTTCCCACGGCCGGACGTTCCGGCCTGATAAAGAACCGGCGTGCGCTGGGGCGACGGTTCGGCCAGGTGATAGGCCTGCGAGCGGTAAAACGGCCCTTGATGGTCGATCACGTGTACCTTTGATGGATCGGCATAGATACGCCTTTCCTTGTCGGTCAGGACCGCATCATCCTCCCAGCTTCCCTCCCACAGCTTGTAGAGCAGGTCGAGATAGTCATCGGCGCGATCATAGCGGGTGTCATGCTCGATCTGGTTGTCAAGACCCAGGCCGCGCGCCGCGCTGTCGAGATAGCCTGTCACGATGTTCCAGCCGACGCGGCCATTGGTCAGATGATCCAGGGTCGAGATCCGTCTGGCGAAAATATACGGCGCGTCAGCACTGGCATTGACGGTGATACCAAATCCAAGGTTCCGGGTCACGGCCGCCATCGCGGAGACGAGCAGGAGAGGATCGTTGACCGGCAACTGAATGGATTCACGAAGCGTCAAATCGGCGGAGCCCTGGTAGACGTCGTAGACGCCCAAGATGTCGGCAAGAAAGATACCGTCGAACAGCCCGCGTTCCAGCGTGGCGGCAAGCGAGGTCCAGTAGTCGAGTGTCTTGTAGCGATGCGACTGATCCCTCGGATGCGCCCATAGTCCATGATTGATGTGCCCGACGCTGTTCATGTTGAACGCATTGAGCAATATCTGTTTTTTCCTGGTCGCCATCTTCAGCTATTCCGATTTCAGATCGCGCCGTGGCGCGGTGGCCGTTTGCCATTGAGATAATAGTTGCCGATGGCCTGATATTTCCAGCGCACCGGGTCATGCAGCGTATGGGTGCGGGCATTACGCCAATAGCGATCGAAGTTGTCATCCGAAAGCGTCGATGAGGTGCCAGACAGCTCGAACAGCTTGTTGGCGGCAAGCAGGCTTGCCTTGGTCGTCAATATCTTCGCTTCCGCAACGGCGATCGAGGCGTGGGCAACGCTGTCCTCGGTCATATCAGCACGAGCCGCATCCGTTGCGTCTGCGGCTCGCTTCAGCAAGCCTTCCGCAGCCCGCAGCCGCAGCCAGACATTCCCGACGTTTTGCAGCGTCAAGGGATCTTCCGAGGCACGTTCGACCTTTGAATCCAGCCAGGGCCAGGCCCGTTCGCGGATGAACTGCAACATTTCCCGATAGGCACCCTGCCCTATGCCAAGATCGATGGCCGCATGCATGATTTGAGCGACCGGACCGATCGTCGTCGGGCGTTCGAAGGAAGACTGAAAGGGGACGATCCATTCCGGATCGATCTCCACCTGATCGAATCCGACCGAGCCACTTCCGGTAACCCGCTGCCCGAAGCCGTCCCAATCGTCGACGATCGTCACACCGGGTGCATTTCGTGGGATGAAGGCGAGATAAGCGACGTCCCTAGCGTCCTCCTCGGCAACGACTAGGGTCGGAATCCAGTGCGCATAAATGGCGCCTGTGCAGTAAAATTTTTGCCCGTGAACTATCCACTTTCCCCGCTCGCGAAAAAGCCGGGTACGTCGCTTGAAATCGCGCTGGCCGATTTCCGCCAGCGCATTGCCGAAACGTTCGCCAGCCAGCACACGCTCAAAAAAGAAGCGTTGCTGTTTGGCTGAGGCTCCGACACGCAAGACTTCAAGCGCGTAAAAGTGGTTTTGAGGAATCTGCGACAGCGATCCATCCGCGGCGCCGATAATGGCAATCACCTGAGCTAGCGTGTGCGTCGACACATCAGCTCCGCCGAACTCACGCGGCACGGTAATGCCCCACAAACCAGTTTCGCTGAAACGCTCCAGTTCACGCCATGGCAGGATGCGATCCCTGTCCCGTTCCGCGCTACCGACGGCAAATTCTGCCGCCAGGACGGTTGCCACCGCGATCGCCTGCTCGTCGTCGGAGATGAGATCGGGTCGCCGCAGCGGCGGCGGTGCGGGTTCGACGGGGATGCGAAAGTCGGTATCAGTCACGGTTTTCCTCGCTAGTTCCATTGATGGCGGGCCGGGAATATGCCGTTGAGCTGATAATTACCGAGCAAATGATATTTCCAGCGTACGGGGTCGTGAAGCGTATGCACGCGCGCATTTCGCCAATGCCGATCCAGATTGTGGGCAGCCCGCGTCGCCGCGGATCCCGCGACATCGAAGAGCTTTTCAGCCGCCTTCAGCGCGACTTCCGTCGTCAATATCTTGGCCTCGGCAACCGCAACGGAAGCTCTGGCGCTCTCCGCTTCGCTGACAGGCGCCTTTGCCACCTCGTCGATAACGGCCGCCGCTTCGTAAAGAAGTGCTTGCGCTGCGTGCAAATCCGCGTGGAGATCGCCGATCTCATGCAGGATCGTCGGATCCTCGCAGGCCGACTGCAGGCCGGAATCCATCCAAGGTCTTGCGTGATCGCGGACAAAGGTCACGGCATCGGCAATCGCAGCCGCCGCTATACCGGAATCGATCGCCGCCTGAATGAGCTGCGAGACGGGACCGGAGACACCGGGCCTGTCCCCATAGGACCAGACTGGGAAAACCAAAGCTTCATCTATCGGTACGTCTGTAAATTCCACCGAGCCGCTGGCCGTCGTACGCTGGCCGAAAGAAGACCAGTCGTCGATAACGCGCACGCCCGGCGCGTCATAGGCAGCCCAAACCTGGACCGCACGCCCGTCATCGTCGACGGCGCGCGTCGGAATCCAATGAGCGAAGATGGCGCCAGTGGAATAGAAGCGCCGCCCGGTCAATCTTAATCCATCTGCCCCGCGCGCCAGGCGAGTTGAGCTGTGGTTGACCGCCTTCTGGCCACGCTCAGGCCCTGCATTGCCGATGCGATAACCGGCAAGGATATCGCCGTAGATACGGGCTTTCTGCTGTGGCGACCCCACATCGCGCAGCAGCGCCAGCACGCCGAACTGGTTCTGCGGAATCTGACCGAGTGCAGGGTCGGCTGCGCAAAGGATTTCGAAGACCTTGGCAAGCGTTACGCAGGAGACGTCGGCGCCTCCGTATTCCTTCGGCACGGTGATGCCACCGAGGCCGCTTGCGGTATATTCCTCCACCTCATCCCAAGGAAGGCGACGAACGCGGTCCCGTTCTGCCGCACCCGCCGCGAAACGAACCGCGAGGCCGTGGGCAATCTCCAACGCCTCTGCATCCGAGCGGATCAGATGTGGAGTACGCGGTCGCAACGGGCGCCTGATGGCGCTTTCTTCTTTCGAGCCGGACGCAGCCGGCACGGCATCAGGTTCAGTCATGGAGCTACTCCGGATATTGTTGCTGATATTAGCGCGCTCGCAGGCGCCGCACGGCATGGTCGCCTGCGAACTGCACCAAACAGACCATGGCAATGAGCACAGCAATGACAACCGCCATGACGGTGGTATCGAAGCGCTGATAACCATAGCGGATCGCCATATCTCCGAGACCGCCGGCGCCCACCGCGCCTGCCATGGCCGAGGCGCCGATCATGCTGACGATAGTGATGGTAAAGCCGCCGACGATGCCCGGAAGTGCTTCAGGCAGGAGCACATGGCGCACGATGTGCCAGCGTCGGCAGCCGATCGCCTGGGCAGCTTCGATCAACCCGCCGTCGACCTCGCGGAGGCTGACTTCGGCAATGCGCGCAAAAAACGGCGTAGCGCTGATGGAAAGCGGCACGACGGCGGCCCACACACCAATCGTCGTTCCGGTGAGCCATCGCGTCAATGGCAACAACGCCACCAGGAGAACGATGAACGGCGTGGCCCGAAAGCCGTTGATGATTGCGGCGAGAATGCCATGCAATCGCGGCGCATGGATGAGGCCGCAAGACGCCGAAAGCACCAGGAAGACGGCAAGAGGAATGCCGGCGATAAATGCGATGAGAGCAGAAGCACCGACCATCGCAATCGTATCAAGAAACGCCTGCCACAGGCGTTCATACATCATGGTCGACATAACCCAATACCCTGACTTGATGAGCAAGATCGGCAAATTGCGAGGGGACCGTCGGATTGCCCCCCGTCCGGCGTACTGCAATCAACAGCCGGCCGTGAACGCGACCCTCAATGCGGTCGAGCGAGCTCTGCAGCAACCGCACGGAAGCGCCGGTCGCGCTGGCTATTCTAGAAAGGTCGGGTTCCAAGCCACCCTCACCAGTATAGACCAGTTCCCAGATAGCCTGCGAATGCTCGTTGCGCGGCGAAGATCGCAGATGCCTGGCTATATCCTCCGGGATTTCGCGGTTGAGGGGTCGCAAGAGCGCCTGCGTGGCAGAATGCTGCGGATTGCCGAAAATGCGCCAGACCGGCCCGGCTTCGGCAATCTCACCTTGATCGAGAACAAGCACGTGGTCGCAGATCTCACGGATGACGCTCATTTCATGGGTGATGAGAATGATGGTCAGCTTGAGACGGCGATTGATATCCTTGAGTAGGCCCAGGATGGAAAGCGTCGTCTCCGGGTCGAGCGCCGATGTCGCCTCATCGCAAAGGAGGATTTCCGGCCTATGAACAAGTGCGCGCGCAATGCCCACGCGTTGCTTCTGACCACCAGAGAGACGCGAGGGATAGGTGCTCTCCTTGCCCTCCAAACCCACCAGCGACAGGACTTCGGCCACTCTTTCTTCGATCTGCCGGCGCGGCACGCCTGCAACGATCAATGGCAAAGCGACATTGCCCCAGACAGTCTTGGCTGAGAGAAGATTGAAGTGCTGGAAAATCATGCCGATGCGTCGTCGCAATGCGACCAGCGCATCCTCATCGAGCACCGCAATGTCTTGTCCGTCGACCAGGACCTTTCCGCCGGTCGGCTTTTCCAGGCGGTTTATGGTCCGCAGCAAGCTGGATTTTCCGGCCCCGCTTCGCCCGATGATACCGTAGATCGCACCCGCCGGCACATCGAGGCTGATGTTCTTGAGGGCATGGACCGGACCAGCCGCCGACGAATAAATCTTCTCGACACCGTCAAAAGCTACCGACCCTATCGGAGAGCCTGACAGCGGCTGACCGACAGCGGCGTGCTGCAAGGTGCCGCCGCTCGCCGCCGTCTTATGTTCCGGATCCTGCCTTATCCGCTCGATCAATTCAGCCATGGGAGCGTATAAAGCTTCTGATCATTGGCGAATGCTTTGCTGATTGCTGCCCGTACGGCCGGCGAATTCTGATAAAGCGCCACGAGCTCCTTAATCCCGGCATCATCTACCTTTTGCTTTTGTACTGCAAAAATGATCGCAAATTGCTTGTCGTCCACACCGGAATAGATAAGGCCCGAGCTCGGATCGAAGGCTTTGGATGCGACGATGAAGTGCGGATAGCCCTGGGCCAGGTCGACATCACCGGTCACGCGCGCAAGCTGCGGGCCCTCGACCTCGTTGAAGGTCAGCTTCTTGGGATTGTCGACGATATCGTCGAGCGTGCCCTTGAAGCCCACGCCATCCCTGAGCTTGATAAGCCCAGCCTTTTGCAGCAGGAGCAGCCCACGACCTTGATTGACGGGATCATTGGCGATCGCAACCTTTCCGTTTTGCGGCACATCGGCAAAATTCTTGTACTTCAAAGAATAGATGCCGATATTGGCGAGAACGCCGATGCCTGCGCTGACAAACTCATAGCCCCGTTCTTTGATCGCATTGTTCAGGAATGGCTGGTGCTGGAAATAGTTGACATCGATATCGCCGGACTGAAGCGCGATGTTTGGCGTCGTCCAGTCGCTGAATTCGACAACCTGAATATCCAAGCCCTTGGCCTTTGCCTCGGGGATCACCGCCTCGATGGAGTCGGCATAAACGCCCGGCACAACGCCCACTTTGATTGTCTCGGCCTGTGCAACCCCCGTCGCTGCAAGTAGAATTGCGGAAAAAAGACCTGCAATATGAATTTTCATGTCATCCTCTCGGTTCAATGACACGAAAGATAAAGACCACAAATTTTATAGGCAAAGACGAAAATACCCGCCAACGAGCCTATTTGGAATATTTTTTCCCCAGTCCGTCCGATTTGCCATGATGTCTCTCAAAACCGCTTAGGCAAAAGCCGCAATCCTTCCTCTGCGCCCTATTGCATCGGGAGCGGGAAAAGGTGGGCTAGCCTGTCGGCTTCGGCAAGCCGGACGATATCACCTCCCGGCTTCGCGATCGCTTCTGGCCATGATGGATGAGACGTTTCCGCATCGACGATAACGTGCTCGCCGTTATGTCCTGTGACTATGGGTGGCGGTCACCTAGACCCCAAATCGCTAACGATGTTCGACAAAAGCAACGCTGGCATCGCTGACGATGGCGACATGCGAATAGGCCGCCTGTCTGGCCGCCTGAGCGTCTGCGCGCATGATTGCGGTAACGATGATGTCGTGCTCATCGAAGGACTTGGCAAGGCGTCCGGGAAGGCGGAATTGTGCGCGACGGAAGGGGGCAAGCCGGGCGCGCGTTTGCGTCACAAGCTCGAGGATATGGTCGTTATGCGCGCCGCGATAGAGCTGGTTGTGAAACTCGACATTGTATGTGGCATAATCTTCCTCGGCGCCGGCACGCACCAGCCGGGCGGAAGCATGATGTTGGCGCTCGAGGGTGCGACGTTCATCGACGGTCATTCGTTCCGCCGATAAGCGCGCGCAAATGGCTTCAAGCTCCGCCATTGCCTCAAACATCGAATGCAGATAGGCACCACTAACATTCGTCACAACAGCACTGCGGTTCGGTTCGCGGCCGACAAGCCCCATCGCGCCAAGTTCGCGTAAGGCTTCGCGAACCGGGGTCCGCGATACCTCGAAGCGGGCCGCCAGCGTTATTTCGTCAAGCTTCTCGCCCGGCAGGAGCGCTCCCGTCACAATCATATCGGCCACAGCCCGCACCATCTGTTCGACGGTCGTTCCTGGCCTCACAACTTCCCTACGCTTGATCTGCTTCACAGAAATAGGCGAATCCTCAACATCTTGCATACAGATGTATGCACGAACGAACCAAAGTCAATTGTCAATTTAATTAGTTGTTTTTCAATGATATTTTTTAAAAGAAAATCTCTGTCGAATTGGTCGTTGCGGCGCTCCTCGCAAAATGAAGATTAAAAAAAGTGCATTGCTTATTTCAGGGCATTATTTCAATAGAATCTGCATACACTTTTTGCGGTCAAGATTTCTATTAGAATTTAATACAATGATATCATCTACTTAATATCTGGCATGATGATTGCATACACTTTCATGTGATCCTTTTTACGAACCGGGCGCCAGCCCCAAGGAGCATTCCCATGACCAGACTCCTTCACATGACTCGCCGCAACTTTCTCCAGGCTTCGGCTGCAGGTGCAGTCACCAGTGTGGCGCCGGGCCTTCTGTCATCTCGCGCCTACGCCCAAACCGCCCTCACCGTCGGCTTCATCTATGTCGGCCCAAAAGATGATTATGGCTACAACCAGGCCCATGCCGAAGGCGCTGCCGTGGTCAAGGCGCTTCCTGGCGTCACCGTAGTCGAAGAGGAAAACGTCCCTGAAACCGTCGACGTTCAAAAGACGATGGAATCGATGATCAATCTTGACGGTGCCACGCTGATCTTCCCGACGTCATTCGGTTATTTCGATCCGCATATGCTGGCCATGGCCGCCAAATATCCCAACATCCAGTTCCGCCACTGCGGCGGTCTCTGGCAGGCCGACGAGAACCCGGTCAATACCGGCTCCTATTTCGGTTACATTTTCCAGGGTCAATATCTGAACGGCGTGACCGCCGGTTATGCCACGAAGAGTAAGAAGATCGGCTTTGTTGCAGCCAAGCCGATCCCGCAGGTTTTGCAAAACATCAACGCCTTTCTGCTCGGTGCGCGCTCCGTCGATCCGGCCATCACCTGCCAGGTGATCTTCACGGGCGAATGGTCACTGGCTGTCAAGGAGGCCGAAGCGACCAACGCGCTGATCGACCAGGGGGCGGATGTCATCACCTGCCATGTCGACAGCCCGAAGGTTGTCGTCGAAACCGCCGCCGGCCGCGGTGCCTTTGTCTGTGGCTATCACGCCAACCAGAGCCCCCTTGCACCGGCGAAGTATCTGACTGGCGCGGAGTGGGCCTGGGGGAATGTGTACTCCGATTTCGTCAAGAAGGCGCAGGCCGGCGGAAAGCTCGGCAATTTCGTTCGCGGCGGTCTGAAGGACGGCTTCGTCAAGATGAGCCCGCTCGGCCCCGGCGTTTCGGATGAATCCCGCAAGAAATTCGAGGCGACGCTTGCCGAGATGATGGCGGGAAAATTCTCGGTCTTCAAAGGCCCGATCAAGGACAACAAGGGCAATGTCGTCATCACCGCGGACAAGAGCTTCGCCGAGGACGCAATCGAACTCGAAAGCATGAACTATCTCGTCGAAGGCGTTGTCGGCTCCACGGCCTGATTATCGAGGGAGAACCGTCATGACGGTTGAAGTCAACGAGCCCGTATTGTCGATCGTTCAGCAAAGGCGGGCGCAGCTGCGCCCGGCCCTCGAATGGCTCGCGCGACGGGCCGAGCCTGTGGTGATCACGCTTGGCGCAATCCTGGTCGGCCTCGCACTGTTCTCCCTCTTCATCCTGGCCGTCGGCAAATCGCCGGCCGACCTCTTTCGCTTCATGTATGCCGGCGGCTTCGGCAGCTGGTTTTCCATCCAGAACAGCTTGAGCCGCGCCTCCCCCCTGCTACTCACTGCGCTTTGCGTTGCGCTGCCGGCAAGACTCGGTCTCGTCATCATCGGTGGCGAAGGCGCCGTCGTCCTCGGCGGTGTGGCGGCCGCAGCGATCACATTGCCGATCATCGGCCTGTTGCCGCCGATCATCGTTCTTGTCCTCATGGCGCTTGCCGCCATGACGATCGGCGGCATTTGGATCGGTCTTGCCGGCTTCCTTCGCCATTATCGCGGCGTCAACGAAACCATCTCCTCACTGCTGCTCGCCTATATAGCCATCGCCTTGATGAACCAGTTCGTCGAAGGACCGCTGCGCGATCCGGCAAGCCTCAACAAGCCCTCCACCAAGCCACTACCACACGACTATATGCTCGGCAATATTCCAGGCATGGACGTGCATTGGGGCCTCGTCATCGGCATTATCGCCTGTGTTTTCTCGTGGATATTGCTCGAGATGACCAGTTACGGCTTCGCCGCTCGCATCGCGGGCGGCAATGTTCGAGCCGCGCAGATTCAGGGCTTGCCCGTGGGGCGGCTAATTGCCGGTTTCACGGCAATTGCCGGCAGCTTCGCCGGCCTTGCCGGCATGATCGAGGTCGCCGCGGTCCAGGGCAGTGCCAATGCTTCGCTTGCCGCCGGCTATGGTTATACCGGCATCCTTGTCGCTTTCCTGGCGCGTCACAATCCGCTTGCGATCATCCCGGTCGCCATCCTTCTCGGCGGCATCGACGCATCCGGCGGCCTGATCCAGCGCCGCATGGGCCTGCCCGACGCGACCGTCCTCGTGCTGCAGGGCACGCTCTTCGTCGTCATCCTTTTTGGCGAAACCTTCTACGGCCGCTTCAAGATCTTCAATCCCGACCTCTGGAAAAGGAGCGCATGATGGACGATACCGCTATCGGTCTCTGGGGCGTGCCCCTTGCCATTCTGGCCGGCGCGATCCGCGTCTCGACGCCCTTCATCTTCGTCAGCCTCGGCGAGACGATCACCGAGCGTTCCGGCCGCATCAATCTCGGCCTTGAAGGCACGCTCGTATTCGGCGCCATGACGGCCTACGCGGTCGCCGTGATGAGCGGTTCGGCCTGGCTCGGCGTGCTCGGCGCGATGGCAACCGGGGCGATCTTCGGCGCTGTACACGGCTGGATCTGCAAATGGCCGAAGGTCAACGACATCGCCATCGGCATCGCCATGATGCAATTCGGCCTCGGCCTCGCTTTCTTTCTCGGCAAGTCCTTCATCCAGCCTGTCGCGCCGCACCTGCCGGCGATCCCCTTCGGTTTCTGGTCAAACCTGCAGCCGGTACAGGCAGCGTTGAACATAAACATCCTTTTTATTCTCGGTGCAGCTCTCGCCCTTGTCCTCTGGTGGGCATTCAGGAACACCAGGATTGGCCTCATGCTGCGCGTCGTGGGCGACAGTACGGACGCGGCGCGCGCCATGGGCATCGACCCCGATCGTGTCCGGCTTCTGGCAACCGCTGTCGGCGGTTCGCTGGCTGCGATCGGCGGCGCCTATCTATCGCTCTACTATCCAGGCTCCTGGAATGAGCGCATCTCCTCTGGACAGGGCCTGATGGCCGTGGCGCTGGTGATCTTTGCGCGCTGGAACCCGATCGGCTGCTTCGTTGCCGCACTTCTCTTCGGCGGTGCCGGCGCGCTTGGCCCAGCTTTGCAATCCGTCGGCGTGACGCAGGGATATTATCTCTTCTACGCCGCTCCGTACGTGCTGACGCTCGTCATCATGATCATCACCTCCTCGCCCACCCGTGCGCTTAGCGGCGCTCCTGGCGCGCTTTCGCTCACCAAATAGGAAGATCAGCCATGAACAGTCTCGCAGCCGCAGCCATAGGGCAGAAACTGAGCTATATCGATGCCGATCCCTATAAGTGGCCCTATAATGGAGCCCTCGGACCGGACAACACAGCGCTCATCATTATCGACATGCAGACGGATTTCTGCGGGCCTGGCGGCTATGTCGATCACATGGGCTATGATCTATCGCTGGTACGCGCGCCGATCGAGCCGATCAAACGGGTTTTGGCCGCCATGCGCGCCAAGGGCTATCATATCATTCATACCCGCGAGGGTCATCGCCCCGATCTTGCCGACCTGCCTGCCAATAAGCGCTGGCGCTCGCAGCGCATCAATGCGGGCATCGGCGACCCCGGCCCCTGTGGCCGCATCCTCGTGCGCGGCGAGCCCGGCTGGGACATCATCGAGGAACTGAAACCGATAGACGGCGAGACGATCATCGACAAACCCGGCAAGGGTTCCTTCTGTGCCACAGATCTGGAGCTGATCCTGAACCAGAAGCGCATCGAGAACATCATTCTCACCGGCATCACGACCGACGTCTGCGTTCACACCACCATGCGCGAGGCGAATGATCGCGGCTTTGAGTGCCTGTTGCTCGAAGATTGCTGTGGCGCGACCGATTACGGAAATCACCTTGCCGCCATCAAGATGGTGAAGATGCAGGGCGGCGTCTTCGGCTCGGTTTCCAATTCCAAGGCCTTGATCGAGGCATTGCCCTGATGCCTTCACTACGCGCCCATGTCTATCGTGTCTCTGCGCAAGGACCGGACGATACCTCCGGGGTCGAAGCGCTTTTTGCCGACGGCCTGGCGGCCAAGAATGTCGTAGCGATACTCGGCAAGACCGAGGGCAATGGCTGCGTTAACGATTTCAGCCGCGGCTATGCTACCCGCAGCTTCGAAACGCTCTTTCGACAGCACGGCGCCGATGACGTCTCGCTCGTCATGTCCGGGGGGACGGAGGGGGCACTCTCGCCGCACTGGACGGTGTTTACGCGAGAAGTGGTCGATGCGCCGGCCGAACGCGCGCTGGCGATCGGGGTTGCGCGTACGCCTTCGCTGCCAGCCCAACATCTCGGACGGCGCAAACAGGTTCTGCTTGTGGCTGAAGCTGTGCGTGTGGCGATGCGTGACGCCGGCATCTACGACCCAAGCGATGTCCATTTCGTCCAGATCAAATGCCCGCTCCTCACGCTCAGCCGCATCAGCGCGGCTGAAGCCGAGGGAAAGACACTCGCCACCCGCGACACATTGAAATCGATGGGCCTGTCGCGCGGCGCATCGGCGCTCGGCGTGGCGGTCGCGCTCGGCGAGGTTGACGAAAGAGCGCTCCGCGACACCGACATCTGTTACAGCCATGAACTCTTCTCGCGCCGCGCCTCTGCCTCGGCCGGCGTTGAATTGACGGATCACGAAATCATCGTGCTCGGCATGAGCGATCGATGGTCGGGGCCGCTGGCGATCGACCATGCGGTAATGCGTGATGCCGTCGATGTAGCCGCGGTGCGCGAGGCATACGAACGCCTGCCGGCCAACAGCCGCCTCGCTGCCGTTCTCGCCAAGGCCGAACCGGATCCGACCGGAAAGATTCGTGGCAAGCGCCATACGATGCTGGACGATTCCGATATCTCAGGCACGCGCCATGCGCGCGCCTTCGTTGGCGGCGTGCTCGCTGGCTTCTTCGGCATCACGGATCTCTACGTCTCCGGCGGCGCCGAACATCAAGGGCCTCCCGGCGGTGGTCCTGTCGCCATCATTGTCGAAAAGGAGCATTGAGGTGAGCATAATTCGCGATACCCCTCTTCCACAGGCCGGCAAGGCGGTCGGCATCGAAACGCTCGACATGACCATGCGTTTTGGCAGCTTCACAGCACTCGACCACGTATCCGTAAGTATTCCTGCAGGTACCTTCCACGCGCTGCTCGGTGAAAATGGCGCGGGGAAATCGACGCTCGTCAAGTGCATCATGGGCTTCTATCACCAGACCTCAGGTTCCCTGTCTGTCGACGGTCGCGAGGTGGCGGTCGCCTCCCCGAAGGACGCAGCTACTTATGGTCTCGGTATGGTTTACCAGCATTTTACGTTGGTGCCGTCGCTCACAGGTGCGGAAAATCTCGTCATCAGCCGCACCGAAGTACCCGCTATCGTCAACTGGGCCAAAGAACGTAAGGCGCTTGCCGCCTTCATGGAGCGGATGCCCTTCAAGATCCCGCTCGACCGGCGGGTCAGCGAGCTTGCCGCCGGCGAAAAGCAGAAGCTCGAAATCGTCAAGCAGCTTTATCTTGGCCGCAACTTCCTCGTACTTGACGAACCAACCTCGGTGCTGACGCCGGCGGAGGCAGATGAGATGCTCGGCCTGGTGAGGGGCATGACCGAACGCGGCGAGCTGACCGTTTTGATGATCAGCCACAAATTTCATGAGGTGACGAAATTCGCCGACGCGGTCTCGATCCTGCGACGTGGCAAGCTTGTCGGCGGCGGCAAGGTAGGCGAACTCTCAACGGCGGATATGGCGGCGATGATGATCGGCGACATCAAACTCGCTGAACTCGATACTCGCATTCCCGTCGCAGATACAGCAAAACCGGTGTTGCAAGTCGAACGGGTCAAGGCTCCGGACCGTTCCGGCCTGAAGACGATCGAGATCGACAAGCTGACGGTGCGTTCCGGCGAGATTGTCGGCATCGCTGGTATTTCCGGCAATGGCCAGAAAGAACTCACGGAAATTCTCGCCGGGCAGCGGCCGACCGAGACTGGAGCGATCAGCGTCAACGGCGAGATCTACGGTGCAACGCGGCCCGAAACACGAAAGAACAACGTCCGCTTCATTCCGGAAGAGCCCCTGCAAAATGCCTGTGCGCCGCGCATGACCGTCAGCGAAAATCTCGCCTTCCGCACCTTCGACCTGACGGAGACCGGCACTGACGCGATCTGGCTAAACAGGGGCCGGATGAAGAAGCGGGCGACATCGCTGATTTCCGACTTCAAGGTGAAGACAGCATCATCCTCTTCGCCGATCGCGGCCCTTTCTGGCGGCAATGTTCAGCGTGCCGTGTTGGCGCGGGAGCTGACGGGCGACGTTGATCTGTTGATCGTCTCCAATCCCTGCTTCGGCCTCGATTTTTCTGCCGTCGCCGAAATCCGCGCCCGTATCATGCGTGCCCGCAACGCCGGGGCGGCCGTGCTGCTTTTGTCGGAGGATCTCGACGAACTTCTGGAAATGTCGGATCGCATCATGGTGATCTCCGAAGGCAGGCTCGTCTACGAAACACCGGCGCGGACCGCCGATGTCTCGGTGATTGGCGCTCACATGGCGGGACATCACTGATGACCGACGTCAAGGCTCAACCGTTCCCTTTCCCGCTGCGACGCGAGACCGTGGCATTGATCGTCATCGACATGCAGCGTGATTTTGCCGAGCCCGGCGGCTTCGGCGCCAGCCTCGGCAATGATGTCAGCCGCATCACGAGGATCATCCCCGATGTGAAGCGGCTGATCGCGGGTTTCCGTTCAGCCGGCCTGCCGGTGATCCATACGATGGAATGCCACAGACCTGACCTTTCCGACCTGCCGCCCGCCAAGCGCGACCGCGGCAATCCTTCGCTCAGGATCGGTGACAAGGGACCGATGGGCCGCATCCTGATTGCCGGCGAGCCTGGCACGGCAATTCTTCCCGAGCTCGCACCCATCGATGGCGAGATCGTCATCGAAAAACCCGGCAAGGGCGCCTTCTACGCCACCGGACTCGGCGACATCCTGAAGCGTAAGGGTATCAAGCAGCTTGTCTTTGCCGGTGTCACCACTGAAGTCTGCGTCCAGACCACCATGCGCGAGGCCAACGACCGCGGCTATGAATGCCTCCTCGCCGAAGAGGCAACCGAAAGCTATTTCCCCGAATTCAAGTCTACCGCCATCGCAATGATCCAAGCACAGGGCGCTATCGTCGGCTGGACGGCGCATATCGATGACATTCTGGAGGCCATCAACCATGCCTGAAACGACTCGCGAACTGTTGACGGCGGGTGGCTGGAAAGAACTGGAATTCGGTCCCTTCCGACCTGACGTGACGATCCACTGGATCCGTCCCTTCGAAGGCGACCAGCCCGGCGTGGCACTGCTGAAATACGAGGCCGGAGCCTCGGTGCCGCGCCATCGCCACGAAGGGCTCGAAACCATCCTGGTGCTTGAGGGCACCCAATCCGACGAGGCCGGCGACTACGGCAGGGGCAGCTATGTGGTGAATGCTGCCGGCACCGAACATTCAGTCTGGAGTGACACCGGTTGCGTCGTGCTCATCCAATGGGACCGGCCCGTCAAAATACTCGAAGAGAAAACAACATGAGAGCGGGACCAGCTTTCGACATCGCCTCCCTACACGCAGCCTACCAGAACGGTCTGACGACCGCCGACATGATCGGCACGGTGTTTGCGCGCATTGCTGAGGTGAACGATCCCGGCATCTTCATCCATCTTGTCGACATAGGGGATCTGCTCGTCGAAGCT
Organism: Rhizobium sp. BK491; assembly: GCF_014194925.1. NCBI lineage: Bacteria > Pseudomonadati > Pseudomonadota > Alphaproteobacteria > Hyphomicrobiales > Rhizobiaceae > Rhizobium > Rhizobium sp. BK491. Next base: position 42,288 of record NZ_JACIAR010000004.1, on the reverse strand, counting down.
GAAGCGCTAGGCGCCTTCGACCCGGCGACAAAACCGCTTTGGGGCATTCCCTTTGCCGTAAAGGACAATATCGACGTCGCCGGCATGCCGACGACCGCTTCGTGCCCCGACTACGCCTATATGCCCGACACAGATGCCACCGTTGTTCGCCTGCTGAAAGAAGCCGGTGCTCTGGTAATCGGTAAGACGAATCTCGATCAATTCGCAACTGGCCTCGTCGGTGTCCGCACTCCGTATCCCGTTCCGCGCAACGCCATGGATGCCGATTTGGTGCCAGGCGGATCGAGCTCCGGTTCAGCCGTGGCGACGGCGCAGGGTATCGTCAGCTTCGCGCTTGGCACTGATACTGCCGGATCGGGTCGCATTCCAGCCGGCCTCAACAATATCGTCGGCATGAAACCCAGCCTCGGCGCATTGTCGACAAGCGGCGTTATTCCCGCCTGCCGCACGCTGGATTGTGTTTCAATCTTCGCGCTGACGGTCGACGACGCCTGGCGGGTATTCGAGGCTGCCGCATGTCACGATGCCAAGGACGCCTATTCGAAAACCATTCCGGCCAATGGGTTTATGCAAGCACCGCCGGTCCTGACCATCGGCGTGCCGGCGAAGGCCGACCGGTTGTTCTTCGGTGACGCCGTCATGGAGGCTGCCTATGACGAGGCCTTGCTTATGTTGACGAAACTGGGCCATCGCTTGGTGGAAGTACCATTTGGCGATTTCTACAGGGTGGCAAACCTGCTTTATGAAGGCGCCTGGGTGGCGGAGCGCTATGCGGCGGTCAAGGATTTCTTCGACGCCAAGGAGGCGAGCTTCCATCCCGTCACCCGCGGGATCTATGGCGGCGCCAAGCAGCTTTCGGCCGCGGACGCCTTCAAGGGTCTCTATGCGCTGCAGGCCTTGAAACAGAAGGTTGCTCAGCTGATCGCCTCGGTTGATCTCTTTTGTGTACCGACGGCGCCGACACATTACACACATGCCGACCTCGAGGCCGAACCGATCCGTGAAAATTCGCGTCTCGGCACTTACACCAACTTCGTCAATCTGCTCGACATGTGCGGCATCGCCGTGCCAGCGGGCATACGCAGCGACGGTCGTCCAGCCAGCGTGACCCTGCTGACATCGTCGGGACGCGACGGCCTCACGGCTTCGCTTGCCCGTGACATTCACGCAAGCAGCGGCTTGGCGCTCGGCGCAACCGGATGGCTGCAGCCGAAGCCGAACGATACGATCAGCGTTGACGAAGCCGGGCTGATCGATATCGCGGTGGTCGGCGCCCATCTCTCCGGCATGCCGCTGAACGCACAACTCCTTGCCCTCGACAGCCGCTTTCTGCGGAAAGCACGAACATCGGATTGCTATCGGCTTTACGTCTTGCCGGGGCAGAAGCCGGCAAAGCCGGGACTTATCCGTGTTCCACAGGCGACCGGCGGTCAAATCGATGTCGAAATCTGGCAAATGACCCCGGCCGCGTTTGGCCAATTCGTTGCGGCCATCCCCTCACCTCTCAGCATCGGCACCCTTTTTTTATCGGATGGCACGTCGACCAAGGGATTTCTGGTCGAAGCCACCGCCATCGCCGACGCGACGGATATCACGCATTATGGCGGATGGCGCACCTATGTCGCTGCGACGGCGTAAGGCTTCAAAGAAGCGCCGATAATGCGCCACCGCACATCTAAAGAAGTTCCTGCAAATCCATTTTTCAGATGAAGATTAGGAAACGGATTGGAACCCGCGACCTCGGTCATTCGACGCCTTCAGTGACGGTTCACGGTCGCTCCAAAAACGGTCTCTCTTAAAAATGCGAATGCTACCTATTGACGATAGGAGTATATGCTCTTATTTTCGCCTTTATAGGAGCATATGCCCCTATGTAAAGAACAGGAGCGAGATTATGAGTGAAGCTGAGGTACTTGTAAGCGGAGCAACCGGACGGACCGGCGGTGCCGCAATCGATGAATTACTTAAGATGGGCAAGTCGGTGCGCGCCTATGTGCGTTCGGACGATGAGCGAGCAACCGCCCTCAGGCAGCGGGGAGTGGATATCGCTGTCGGAGATTTCACCGACATCGATGACATCCGCGCTGCCATGGAAGGCGTCCGATCGGCCTATTTCCTGCATCCGATTGCGCCAGGCATCATCGGCGCCGCGGCCTATTTCGCACAGGCCGCAAAGGAAGCGGGCGTCACAGCAATCGTCAACATGTCGCAGATATCGGCGCGCCGCGAATCGGCGAGCCACGCGGCGCAGGACCATTGGATTTCCGAGCGGGTCTTCGACTGGTCCGGCGTGCCAACGACCCATCTTCGTCCCACCTTCTTCGCCGATTGGCTCGTTTATCCGCATTTCGCAAAGGAGATATGGGCGACGAAAAAGATCGAGTTTCCCTTTGCCAACGGTCGTCACGCACCGATCGCGACCGATGATCAGGGGCGGGTGATTGCGCATCTTTTGGCAAATCCGCGGGGGCATGAGGGCAAGATTTATCCCCTCCATGGACCGATCGAGATGAACCATACCGAGATCGCCGCCGCCATGAGCGAAGTGCTCGGCGCACAGATCGACTATGCGCCGACTTCGATCGACGTGTTCAAGGACAAGATGGAAAATCTCTACAAGTTTCCGCCTTTCCTCGTGCAGCACCTGGTCGAAGTCGCCCAGAACTATCGTGATGGCATCTTTGCGGGCACGAACGATGCTGTTGAGAAAATCACCGGAACGCCAGCACTCTCGGTCCAGCAATTCATCACCAACAATCGTGCCGCCTTTGCGTGAGCACCGTCGAGGTAAGGAGCTTGAACAATGTCGAATATTCAAGGCGAGCGTCACCCGTTTCTGGACGACCTGACTGCGGACGCGGAGCTGACAAGCTCCGTGCTGCGAGGTCCCGTCATCGGACGCGACGAGATCAAGCTGGCCGTCAACACAGTCGGGACCTTCTACGCTTCGCAGGATCCCACGTTTCTCGAGACTGTCGGTGCGCGCCTCTTTCTTGAATACGAGGCGGTTCTGACAAGCGGGGAAAGGCTGAACGCCACCGTCGTCGTCGATCACAACTCTGATGGTTCGGTACCACGCGTCAGCGTGCGGATGAGCCCGCTTGGTGCTGTGTTATCTCTTGCCGCCAATCTTCGCGAGGCACTGTCCGGCCGGTTGCCGGAAGACCTTTTTCTTTAAACCGAACGCCCACGGGCAGGTATCGATATCGGATGCCCTGATCTGTGGCTTTAGAGAGGTAATTTGTCATGGATATCACCAACGCCACCGTCTTCATTACCGGAGCTAATCGCGGCCTGGGCCTCGCCTTCGCACGCGAAGCCCGTCGTCGCGGAGCAAAGAAAGTCTATGCAGGCATGCGCAATACGAACAGCTTCGACGAGCCGGACATCATTCCCGTCCGGATCGATGTCACGGATAAAGCATCAATCGCTGCGGCAGCGGAATTGGCGACGGATACCGATCTGCTGATCAACAACGCGGGCATCGCTGCACTTATCGACGGGCCTCTGGCAAACGATGTCGAAGAGCAGTCGCAACGTCTGTTCGATACCAACTATTATGGCGTCGTCCGCGTCACGCAGGCCTTCGAGCCGATCCTGTCGGCCAAGCCGCGTGCTGCCATCATCAACGTGCTATCCGATATCGTGTGGTTTCCGCGGCCTATTTTGACACCCTATGCTGCATCAAAGGCGGCGGCATGGAGCTTCACGAACCAGCTTCGCTTTCACCTTCAGGATCGTAACATCCAGGTTCTCGGTCTGCATGTGGGTTTCGTGGATACCGACCTGACCAATGGCATCGATGTGCCAAAAGCCAGCCCGGGAGATGTGGTGCGCCAAACCTATGAAGCGCTCGCCGCCGGCAAGAGCGAGGTCATGGCTGACCAGGGAACGGTACTGCTGAAGAGCACGCTCGCTGCCGAGGTACCCGGTTATATCACGCCGCCGGCAGGATTGTTCTAAGCGCCAAAATGGTGGAGAAACCGCCAAGCCGCAGGCTATGTGATGCGGAGGCCTTGGCCTTTGCGCCATATAGCCTGCGGACAATAAGCAGGATTCGAAAGGAAAGCGACATGTTGTCAGCGAACCAACCGCTTGGAATCGATCAATGCAATTGCTCCGCCATGAGAAAGGCGAGCCGACAGATCACGCGGTTCTACGATGCCCATCTTGAACCCGTCGGGCTGCGTATCACGCAGTTCCTGACCCTGGCGGCTCTCGACGAAGCTGACGGTGCCACCGTCAACGCTCTCGCGGAACGGCTCGATATCGAGCGGACGGCGATGGGAAAGATGGTTGGCTTTCTGGAACGCGACGGTTTCGTCACGATCAAGCCATCACCCACGGACGGTCGAGTTCGTATCATTGAACTCACGGACCAAGGCCGACGCCTGCACGAGAGAGCGGCTCCTCTCTGGCGGGATGCGCAGCAAGAATTCGAGCGACTAAATGGTACCACCCAGGTTGCAACGCTCCGGCACAGCCTGAAAGAGATCGTTGTCGGCTACTTGCCGGCCGTCTCTTCCGAAGACTGAGCCTTCGGAAGAGACGGCCGATGACGGACCAATCAAATGGACGACCGCCAGCCGGAGCGGGAAAAAGGCTGGGGTTAGGCTGTGAGGTCGAGCTTTGCCTGTTTGAGACGACCGTATGGCACTACACGCCATCCACCGAGATGTCGATGAGGTGTGCACCATGGGCGTAGAACTCGACGTGTGCGGCGTTGTCGAGGGCCATCTGATCGCCGCAGACGGGACTCCAGTTGGCGGGATAGAAGGCCAAGATCACAGGAGCGCCGCGAAGGTCTTCCAGAGCGACGGTCTGGTCTCGATAGTCTCACAGTCGTGGCGCTAACACTCAGTTGACCAAATCGCGGAAGATCCCAATTAAGCGCAAAGCGACGAAATTACCGGTCTCCCTTAGGTTGCAGTAACGAGAGATGCTGGTGAAGCATATTTGTCGAAAGCGTTGGTGATACGACATTGCGGCATCTCAGTCTTCGCCCGGTTCATCTTCCGTGATCTTTTTCAACAGGAACAGTAGCGCAACCCGTTCGGCAGGGTTAAGCCGTCCCATCGTCTTTTCGCTGATGATATGCGCGTTCGGATACATGGAGCGCAGGACTGCTTCACCCTTCGCCAGCAGCGAGATGATAACCTTGCGGCCATCGGCAGCGTCCTTGGAGAGATTGATGAGACCACGCGCCTTGAGGCGCTCCACGATGCCGCGAATAGTTGCCTGATCGACCGAGGTTGCCTTCACCAACTCGGCCTGCGAACTCGGGCCACGGTCGTGGAGCGTACAAAGGGTGACAAACTGCACGGAGGTCAGGTCGGGATCGCTAGCATTTTCCTGGAAAATCGCAAGATGCCGCTGATAGGCCTTGCGCAACAGATGTCCCACCTGCTCGGTCACCTGATAGCCCGCCCGCGGGTCCGCTTCTCCGAAGTCGCTATTTTCTGCCATGCTCGCGTCGTCCGCTCCTATTGACGCTTCTAATCCTCCAAAATCCAACAAATCGCAAGCGGGCCGAAGCGCAGCGTGACCTGGAGGAGAGGCGGACGAGCAATCGCTTCCTGAGAGAATCCCCGTGAACGGCATAGGGCCGACCACGGGGCTGCTACTCTATTCGAGAGCCATGTTTCTGGATTCAGCATTGATGAAGGCTACGCTGGCTGCCGCAAGCAACAGAAGACCGGAGATGACACCGAGCGCCAGACCAAAATTCGAGGTCATGACCGGCGCGACAATCGACGGCGCCAGAAGCCCCCCGAAACGCGCGACGGACCCGGACAAGCCCATACCGCTGGCGCGAAGCGTGGTCGGATAGATTTCCGGCGTGAAGGCGTAGATCGCGCCCCAGGTGCCGAGCAGCGCAAAGCTGAGCAGCAGCGTTGCGGTGATGACGATCTCGACCGACTGGCCCAGCCCATAACCCAATGTGCCGATGGCGCTCAGGATCAGGAAACCGATCAGGGTCGGCTTGCGCCCCCATTTCTCGACGCCGTAGGCTGCCAGCGCATAGCCCGGAAGCTGGGCGATCGCCAGCACGAGGAGGAACAACTGACCGCGCATGAAGCCGAAGCCTTCTCCTGCCAGCCGCACCGGCAGGTAGACAAACACGCCATAGTAGGAAACCGAGATCAGCATCCACGCCAGCATCAGGAAGATGGTCCGACGCCGAAGCTCCGGCGACAGCAGCGCGGCAATCGACTTGCGCTGTGGCGCCTGTGGCGTCAGCGGTGCGATCTCGACGACGTTGCCGTTGGTGGCGGCGACGCGCTGAAGAACCTTGCGTGCCTCTTCCGATTTTCCCTGTTGGCTGAGATAGAGTGGTGACTCCGGCACATAAAAGCGCAGGAAAACACCGACAAGCGCCGGCAGACCGGTCACGAAGAAGATCGTGCGCCAGGGCTCTCCGCCCTGCGAACCGGCGACCAGTGCGAGAAGCGCCAGTGCCACAGTTCCCACAGCCCAGAAGCCTTCGAGCAGCACGAGCCAGCGACCGCGTCGGTCTGACGGAAGAAACTCGGCCATCATGGCGTAGTCAACCGGAAGCGTTCCACCCACACCGAGACCTGTCAGGAAGCGCGCGACGAGCAACCAGTGCAGATCAGGAGCAAAGGCCGATGCCACACCACAGATCGCATCGAGAATGATTGCGATGAACAACACCGGCCGACGGCCGATCCGGTCGGCAAGGCGACCAAAAGTGAACGCGCCGACGAGCATGCCGAGAAAGAAAAACGTACCGGTCTGGAGCGCCTGTGGAACGGTGATGCCGAAGCTTGCAGCGATTGAAGGTGCGGTGAAGCCGATTGCCAACACCTGCATGGCATCGGCGGCCCAGACAAGCCCGAAAATGATGAACAGACGCTTCTGGAAGCTGCCGACGCCGGCCGCCCTAAGACCCTGTTCCACGGTGATTGGAGTTTGCATGTTACCCCTCGTTCCTTTTTATTTGAGATTACAGTCGAAGCGGTGATCTTCGCCACCTTGGCGCCAGTGAATTGACGCACGAACTCATCCGTTCCGGTCGCGCGACGGGAACGTTGGGATTGACCGAATATGCCGGAAACCCGGCGCTTCTATCAGTCGAACTTTGCCTGCATTTCCTTCACGGCGATTTTGCCATTGAGCACCATCGGCTCATCATCCAGGAACAGTGAACAACCGCGCATCGGAATATCCAAATGGCAGGCAGTGTCGTTCGGGCCGCCGAGCTCGTTGTTCGGACCGGTGGAGAACATAACGTTGCCGTAGAAGGAGCGAGCTTCCATGCCCATGCCGCCCGGGAATTCTCCCGGCACCATGCGATGCCACTTGGCGTTCTGGTTCAGACCCCAGCCGACATGGCTCATGCCCATACCGCGCGGATCGTTGAAGCCTTCCATGTAGGACTTGACCAGATCGGCATCGAGCCCGCCTCTGATGTCGGTGATCCAGCCCTTTTCGATCGTGTAGGTGATCGGATCGCGAACGTAGATGTTCTGCGGCAGCAGGATATCGCCCGGTGCAACGACGATTGTGCCGTCGACGCCATCATCGTCACCGCCGGTGAAGACGAAGCCGGACGGCCAGTGGTCCCAGCGGCCGGGTTCGTCGGTGCATGCATATTCGGTGATGGCAGGATAGGTGTTGAGCTTATAGGTGACGTCGGTGCCGTGTGGCGAGGTGATCCGCATGACCTTCGCCTTGGAGAGCAGGTCACCGGCGAACTCGACGCGCTCGCGCAGTTCCTTCGTCGGCAGCATGCGGGCGAGAACTTCCGGCGGTTCGACAGCGGTCAGGATGCGCGTCCCGGCTGCCTGGATCGCCATCTGCTCCGGACTGAAGAGCAAGAAGATGCAGTCGATCAGCATGTCGGCAGCCTTGAGGGCCTCAACCGCTTCCGGCATGGAGGCGAGGCCCGTTTGGCCGACCGCCCATGCACCTGCCGGCGGCACTGGCGGCAAACGCATGTGATACATTTTAGCGCCGAGACGCATGCCTGCCGCCATGAAGGCGTCAGCATAGTCCAGACGCTCGTTACCCTGTGTCAGGACGATAAGTTTTTCGCCCTCGTGGACGCCCGACATCTTCAGCTGATGCAGGCAGATTTCCGTGAAGCTGAATTGATCCATGCTCGTTCCCCTTGTTGGTTTAAGGCTCAGGTGCTCTTGCGGTTACGGACTATTGGGCTTGACTTTAGCGATTTCGGTAATCGCCTCCTCCCGTGAAACGACGTCGCCATACTTGCTATCGATATCGAAGAGGTTGGCATTGTGCGGGTCCGGATGGCGGTCGCCGACGCAATCACGCACGACAATGGCCCGAAACCCGTGCTGCACGGCATCGACCGCGGTGGCGCGGATGCAGCCGCTCGTCGAGCATCCTGCCATGATGACGGTATCAATGCCCTGCGCATGCAGGTGCGAAGCAAGGCTGGTGCCGAAAAAGGCGCTGGCATATTGCTTGACGATGACCAGCTCGCCGGCCGCCGGCTCCACGCCCTCGCAGAATTCGGCCAGCACATTGCCTTCGACCATGGCCTTCATGACTGGCGACTTCTTGACCCACATGCCGCCATCGGCGCAGTTTTCCGCTAGATAGAGAATGCGTGTGTGGATCACGGGGATGCCTGAAGCCCGGGCGGAGGCAATCAGCGCCGGTGTTTGTGCCACCGCTTCGACGACGCCGGGTGCATAGAGCGGCGCTCCTTCGATTGTGTATGCCTTGAGAAAATCGATAACGACGAGCGCTGGCCGCTGGCCGAAGCCGATGCGGTTGCCCCAGACACCCTGATAATTGGCTTCGGCAGTTTGCATTGTCGTCTCCCTTAGTAGGCGCCGGACAGAAGCGCGCCGGCGCCCGGCACAACGGCTTCCAGCCCGAGCGATTTCAGCATGCAATAGGTCGTGGCGACAGCAGCGGTCAGCACCGGCTTGCCGGTCATGGCTTCGACCTTCGCGATAACGGGCAGCGAAGGCATCTGGACGCAGGCCGAAAGGACGATCACATCGACATCCGTTAGATCTAGCGTCTGGACGATGGCCGGAAGATTTTCCGGGTCGTGCCGGGCGACATCGAGATTGTCCGGGATTTCCAGCGCGCGCCAGTCCATGACCTCGAAGCCCTCTTCGCGGATATAATCGACCACGAGCTCCGTAAGCGGCTTCATATAGGGCGCAACGACGGCAATCTTCCGTGCATTCATTACCTTTAGGCCCTCGATCAGGGCACCGGCGCTGGTAACGACTGGAATGTTCGCGCCGTTTTCCTGCGTGCGCCCCGTCAGGCGCTTTTCCGACTGGCGGTGGTAGCCGAGACCCATAGCCATGATGGCAACAAGGCAGGCATAACCCAGCACATCGACGCGGGCATCCGAAAGCTCGACGGCGCAGCGGTCCGATTCCGCATCCATCGCCGCCAGCTCTTCCTTGACTACCTTCTTCATCCGCATGCGGCTTGAATGGAACGTGAAGCGTTCAGGCCGGATGGACTGGCGGGCGGTCAGCATGGCCGGAATTTCGGTTTCCATCGTGGTGTTGGAACTCGGAACGATCTGGCCGATACGGTAATATTTCTGCACGGATGAAATCCTCTGCTGCATGGAAGGCGAAAAACAGGCAAGCGGCGAAGCAAAACGCTCCGCCACCACAATCAGCGGGACAGGAAGTCGCCGAGCGCCAGGAAGAAGCCGTCGAAGTCATCCCACGGGATCATGTGACCGGCGTCTGGCACGCGGGTGATCTGCAGCGACGGATTGAGACCCTTGATCTCTTCTTCGTCGGCCGCCTGGATCACGCCGCCGCGGCCCGCGACCATCAGCATCGCGGGAACGGTCAGGGTGGCGAAATCAGGCAAGATGTCGATGTCGTGGAAATCGTTGAACGCCCTGACGATCCCAGGCGCATAGCAGGTATGGAGCCATTCGGCGCGCAGCTGTAGCTGTTCTCCGGTCCAAGTCGGGCAGAACGCCTTCATCGCCTCGGCATCCATTCCCTTCTCGGCAAGTGCGATCGAATCCGTATACCACGGCAGCTTGCTCGGATACGGGCGACGACCGGGACCGGAGACCGGCGGATCGATCAGCGCCAGACGGCTGAAGGAACCGGGGGCGCGGTTGGACGCCCGCATCGCGATGCGCGCGCCCATGGAATGGCCGAGAATAGCGGGCTGTCTCAGTTCAAGCTCGCTGGCGAAGGCGATCACATCATCGGCCATCGCATCGAGGCCGTAGTCGAGGTCCGGGCCCGTCGACGAAAGACCACGGCCGCGGACGTCAAGAACATAAACGTCATGGTGCAGCGACAGGCTTTCGGCAACGAAACCCCAGGTGATTGCCGGCGATGTTATGCCGGGAACCAGAATGACCACCGGCCCCTTGCCGCCATAGCGCAGATAGTGCTGACGGATGCCGTTGGCGAAGACATTCGCACCATGGAGGAACCGGCTGCTCATGCTGCATTCTCCGTGCGCAGCGGTTCGGCATAGACGTCATAGCCGTATACCCAGGACGGATCCTCCTGCGTCAGCAGGAAGGTATTGGCATTGGAGACGCTCTGCACGCGGGTTGCACGATCACGGCGATTGGCTTCGTAAAGGCCGAACGCGGTGGCGAAATCGTTGACGCCGGTCTCCTGGAGGCAGCGCGTCAACATGGCGGCATCCTCGATGGCCATGGCCGCACCCTGCGCCATGTGCGGCTTCATCGGATGGCAGGCATCGCCCAGCAGGACAAGTCGGCCGCTGCTCCAAAGAGGCAGCGGGTTGCGGTTGAACAGCGGCCACTTGGTGACCTCGTCCGTGCTTTCGATCAACGCCTGGATGATGGGGTGATAACCCTCGAACTCGGACGCCATTTCCTCGCGACTGCTGGGTACGAAGGCAGTATCGAATTCCCAGGCCGGATGAGGCACGCCGGTGACGTAGTAATATTCATCACGACGAGCCTTCGTGTAGTAAACCATCATGTGGCGGTCCGGACCCCACCACTTGACGCAATCTTCGAAGGTCAGGTTGTATTTCCGCAGCTTGTCGGAGGAAATTAGCGCACGATGGCCGACCCAGCCGCTGTAGTTTGGCTTCTCCGCACCCAGCAGCGTTTCGCGGACGCGTGAATTGATGCCGTCGGCGCCGATCACGATGTCCGCCCTTACAGACGTGCCGTCTTCGAACTCGATGAGAACATCCGTGCCATTATCGTCGATACGGGTCAGCTTCTTGCCGAAATGCAGCGTTCCAGGCTGCAGGGCGTCGCACTGGATGCCCTGAAGATCACCGCGGTGCACGGTGCAGTAGGTCGCGCCGTAACCTTCAAGCGGAATACGCGACAGATAGTCGCCACTGATGCCATCACGGCTGAACCAATGACTAGGCGTACTGCTGATGCTGACAACCTTTTCGGCAACGCCGATGCGCTCGAAGATCTTGAGGACATTCGGCCCCATGTGGATGCCGGCGCCCAGCCGCGAAAAGCTCGGCGCCTGTTCATAGACGTTCACGTCGAAGCCGGCATGCTGGAGCAGCGCTCCCGCCACGGCGCCGCCGAGGCCGGCGCCAATAATCGCGATTCTTTCCTTGCTGCTGGACATGGCCGACCCTTCTCGCCGTCACCTGGACGCGTAAACTGGAATTGGAAGTATGACAAATTTTGTAGCGCATACGCTGTAAATAGCAAGTACAGCATCTGCACTTTTGCAAAAATTCCTTCTGGCTTTTCCGCAAAATATGATTATCGTCGCTGTTGCCGGCACATGCATACGCATGGAGAAACGGTCATATAAAGTGCATACGCTTTATAAATGAGCAAGGAACAGCAAATGCGTGATGTGATCTGCAATCGCGTCATTATGAATTGCAGGCACCAGGAAGAGGCCTTCAGCATAATGGCGTATTTGAGTATCGGCGGCCTCACTTTGGCCGGTGACTGCCCAGTGGAGCGGGGCTTTTGAAAGAGGCCGCCTCATTCAGCCTGAACGTCAACGGCACTGTCAGCGGCATCGAAGCCGGCGGCGCAACGCCGCTGCTTTACATCCTCAGGAACGATCTCTGCCTCAACGGACCCAAATACGGCTGCGGCCTCGGCGAATGCGGAGCCTGCGCGGTCCTCGTCGACGGCCGGCCCGTGCGCTCGTGCACCGTGCCGCTGAAGGCGATCGGCGACCGCAAGGTCACGACGCTTGAAGGGCTGGGAAAGCCCGGCCATCTGCATATCGTCCAGCGCGCCTTTATCGAAGAGGCCGCGGCGCAGTGCGGCTACTGTCTGAATGGCATGATCATTGCCATCGTTGGCCTGCTGGAAGCGAAGGCGGAGCCCGACGAGAGCGATATTCGCGCGGCGCTCCGGCATCATCTCTGCCGCTGTGGCACGCATATGGAAATACTTGCCGCAGCACGCCGCGCCGTCGCCTATGCGAAGGCCGAAAAGCCCGCGGGCTCGGGAACGGAAGACAGGATCGAGGTTTCGCCATGAGCATCCACCGCGAAACGCCGAGAGCTACCTACCTCGCCACATCAGACATCCTACTGATCGTCTCCGATGCATCCCTGGGCGATGCAGCCGAGCTCTACATCGCCATCGATAGCAACGGTCGCGTCAAGGCATTCAACGGGCATGTCGATCTTGGAACCGGCATCCGTACATCGCTGGCGCAGATCGTCGCTGAGGAACTGCATGTTCCCTTCGAGCATGTGGAAATGGTGCTGGGCGCGACTTCCGCCGCCCCCAACCAAGGCGCCACCATCGCCAGCGAGACGATCCAGATCACCGCCGTGCCGCTTCGGCAGGCCGCGGCAACGGCGCGTCATCACCTCATGGCGGAGGCTGCTGCCCTGAAGGGCACCGCGGTCGAGCACCTTGTCCTTGAAGACGGCGTCATCCGCGCCGGCAACGGAGCGAACTGGAGCGTCACCCTCGGCGAACTCGTCGCGGGAGAGCATGTGCGCCTGTCGATCGACGCCAGTGCGGAGCTGAAGCCCGCGTCTGCCTACCGCATCGTCGGCTCCTCGCGACCGCGCGTGGACATCCCGGCCAAGGCAACCGGTCAATGGACGTATGTGCATGACGTGCGCGTGCCCGGCATGCTGCATGGCCGGGTCATCCGGCCGCTCTATGCCGGCTTTGATCACGGCGAGCATGTCGGCAACAGCCTCATATCCATCGACGAAGGCTCGATTGCCCATATCCATGGTGTTGTCGGCGTCGTAGCCATCGGCGATTTCGTTGGCGTCGTCGCAACGCGCGAGGAGATCGCCATCGAAGCTGCGAAGACGCTGAAGGTCTTGTGGCGGGAGCCGCCGCAGCGGCCGGATCTGAATACGCCGGAGATGGCGCTGCGTGCTAATCCCGCCACGCCCCGCAAACTCATCGATCGCGGCAATGTCGAAATGGCGCTCGCCGGCAGCGCCGAACCCATGAACCGCACCTATATCTGGCCCTATCAGATGCATGGCTCGATCGGGCCGTCCTGCGCCGTGGCCGATTACAGCGACACAGGGCTGACCGTCTGGTCGGGCACGCAGAACCCCTTCCCCATGCGTCGCGATCTGGCACTCCTCCTCGACATGCCCGAGGACATGATCCTCGTGGAGCGCCTGGAAGCCGCCGGCTGCTATGGCCGCAACTGCGCCGACGATGTGACTGCCGATGCGGCGCTTCTGTCCCGCGCCGTGCGCGCGCCAGTGCGCGTGCAGCTCACGCGCGAGCAGGAACATGTCTGGGAGCCAAAGGGCGCTGCCCAGATCATCGACGTGCGCGGCGGCCTCGATCTTGAGGGCGGTCCTTCGGCTTATGATTTCGAGACGCGCTATCCGTCCAATCTCGCACCGACATTATCGTTGATCCTGACCGGCAAGGTCCCGCCGGTGTCCGACGTAGTGCAGATGGGTGACCGAACGGCGATCCCACCCTATGCCTATGGCAATCTCCGGGTCACCGTCCACGATATGCCGCCGATTGCCCGGGCCTCGTGGTTCCGCGGCGTTTCCGCGATGCCGAACACCTTCGCGCATGAATGCTATATTGATGAACTTGCGGCCGCGGCCGGCGTCGATCCGATCGAATACCGGCTGCGATACCTTCACGATCCCCGTGCCGTGGACCTCGTGCACGCCCTGGCAGAGCGGGCGAACTGGGTGCCCCACACGAAATGGGGCACGCTTGGCGGCGAAGGCGACCTGCTTTACGGCCGCGGCTTCGCCTATGCCGTCTATATCCACGGACCGTTTCCGGGCAAGGCTGCCGCCTGGGCGGCCTGGGTGGCCGATGTCGCCGTCAACACTAAGACCGGCGAGATCGCCGTAACCAAGGTGATCTGCGCACAGGATTCCGGGATGATGATCAATCCCGACGGCGTCCGGCATCAGATCCACGGCAACGTCATCCAGTCAACCAGTCGTGTGCTGAAGGAGCGCGTCGAGTTTTCCTCCACCGGCGTCACCTCGAAGGAATGGGGCGGCTATCCGCTGATCACCTTCCCCGAATTGCCCGATATCGACGTGCTGATGGTTCCAAGACAGGACGAGCCGCCGCTCGGCGTCGGTGAATCCGCTTCCGTCCCGAGCGCATCGGCCATCGCCAACGCGGTCTATGATGCCATCGGCATACGCTTCCGCGAACTGCCGCTGACACCGGAAATGGTGTTGGCGGCGCTGAAGGGCGATACGTCCACGCCGCCTCCGGCAGCGCCCGCGAAAAGGAAGCGGTGGTGGAATATCGGCATCTCGACTGCCGGAGCCGCGGCGGCAATTTCAGGGCTTGTGGCGATGGCATCCCCATGGCGGCCGGCGATCGCCACGATCGAGCGGCCGGACGTGAATGTCTACAGCGCAGCGACGATCGAGCGCGGCCGCCTGGCCGCCGCGGCTGGCGCCTGCAATGTCTGCCATGTCGGCAACGACGGCACGCCCTTCGCCGGCGGCCGACGCTTCGACACGGCATTCGGCACGGTCTATGCCACCAACATCACGCCGGACGTGAAAAACGGCATCGGCGCCTGGTCCTACACCGCCTTCGAGCGGGCCATGCGTGAAGGCATCAGCCGCGATGGCCACCACCTCTATCCGGCACATCCATACACATCCTTCGCTGGCGCTGAGGAAGCGGACCTGCAGGCGCTCTACGCCTACATGATGACGCAGACGGCAGTGGCAGGAAAGGCGCCGGAGACAAAGCTGAAGTTTCCCTACAGCATCCGCATGATGATGGCAGGGTGGAATGCGCTGTTCCTGAGGTCGACGCCCATGACCTACGACCAGACGCGCAATGCCACCTGGAACAGGGGCGCCTATCTCGTCGAGACGCTCGGCCACTGTTCCGCCTGTCACACCGAACGCAATGCGCTGGGTGCTGAAAAGACCGGAAGTGCCCATCTCTCGGGCGGCTTTGCCGATGGCTGGGAGGCGCCCGCGCTCAACGCCATGGCCAAGGGTCCGGTTGGCTGGACAGAAGATGCCTTCTACGACTACCTGCGCACGGGCCATTCGCGCGACCACGGCAGCGCCGCCGGTCCGATGGCCCATGTGGTGGAGGTCATGCAGCCATTGCCGGACTCGGACATCCGCGCCATGGCAAATTATCTGGCCAGCCTGAATAAGGACAGCGACCCTTCGAAGGCCGTGGCCCAGAGCCAAGCAGCGATTGCAGCCAGCGAGGCGGCAAAGGTTAGTGCGGGACTGGTTTCGCCCAAGGGCGAGCGCATCTTCAATGGCGCCTGCGCCACCTGCCATACCGGCAACACTGTCCTCTCATCGCTGGCGCTGAACAGCAATCTGCATGCCGATACGCCCGACAATCTCATCCAGGCGATCCTCGGCGGTGTCGAAGCGCCGGCGATCCTTGCGGAAACCACCGGCCGCGAAGCGCCGGAAGTCATGTCCATGCCGGCATTCCGCGATACGCTGAACGAGACGCAGCTGAAGGATCTCACCGACTACCTGCGCGCCCGTTTCGCGCCGGACAAGCCGGCCTGGAGCGACACATCGGCGGCATTGCAACGCATTGCCGCCACCGCACACTGAGGAACACACATTGCCTGAAACAGCGGCCATTGCGGATATCGAAAGTCGGGCCCTCTTTGAGCGCCCGACTGCCGCATTTCGTCCTTCAGCCTACTGGTTCTGGCATAGCATTCCCGATGAGGCGACCTGCCGGACACAGCTTGCCGATTTCCAGGCGAAGGGCATCGGCACCATCCTGATCCAGGCGCGACTCGCCCTGCCGCGCGAGCAGTACCTGTCACCGCACTATCTGTCGGCCTACAGGCAGGCAGCCGACATCGCGGCTCAACTCGGGCTCAAGCTTGGCATTTATGACGACTATAACTGGATCAGCGGCCATGCCGGTGGCAGGACGGTAGAAAGGCGTGACGAACTGCGCGAGCGTCACCTGTTCTGGTCGTCTTCGGCAGATAGGCAGGGCACGATAAGCAGGATCCATCCGGCATTCACACTGAAGATGGGCGCCGACATCATTGCCTGGCAATATGAAGGCGGGCGCATCGAATGGTGCGAATGGACTGTCGAGACAGCAGTGCTGCATCCCTCCGGCCCAATTGAGGCATGTGATCGGATCGTCGACGTGACATCGCAGGTCAGCATCACAGGTTCCGATCGTGCGTCCTGCAGCTATTCCTATGAAGGCGCGGTCGCATTCGGCTGGACGCTGACGGTCTTCATAAGCGCGCGTTCCGCGACATCACGGATCATCAACTATCTGCTGCCGGAGGCAGCCCAGCGTTTCATCGACGTTGGCCTCGAACCCATCGTCACAGTCCTTGGCAAGCGCGTGCCCGATCCCGTTGGATCTGTATTCTACGATCAGCCGGCCCCCGGCTTCTATCGCTGGGACCAGATGGCGGGAAATCTCGGCAACAGCCTGCTGTTTGCGCCTGCGCTGAAAGACTGTGTCCTGTCCAAGACGGGCGTGTCGTTCGCCGTCGCCCTTCTCGCGGTGGTGCGCAACGTTGGGCCGGAAACCTTGCGGCTGCGTGCGTTGTTTCACGCAGCCTATTCCACCTTGATGAACGAGGCATTCTTCGGCACGCTCAGGGCCTGGGCGGAAGGAAAAGGGATCGTCCTCACGGGGCATGAGATCCTCGCTCATGTCAGCTCATGGGCACCCAATGGCGGCTTCACAAGCATCGATCCGCGCGTCGCGCCGGCGGTGGACTTCTTCGGCATCGACGCCATCAGGCACGAAACGGCCGTGGACGCAAACAATCTCACGCCACAGTTGGCTCCCAAGATGGGTGATTCCGTCGCCCGCTCGAACGGACGCAGCCGCTGCGTCGTCGAGACCTATTTCACCGCCGAACGCACTGAAGTGCGCGCTGCCGGCCAATGGGAGGTGACGCTGGAGGCATCGCGCGCCCAGGCGATCCGGCTTGCCTGCCTTGGCACACGGCAGTTCCTCTGGCACGGCGTCTACCAGACCGATGGACTCGACAACGACCCGACGCCCTTCACCAATCCGCGCTTCGACTTCGCGCCCGGCATCAACTTCGAGCCGTGGTGGCCCTATCATGATCTTTTCGCCGAAGAGATCGCACGCGTTTCCGCCTTCATAGAGGCTGCGAAGCCGCGAGCGCCGGTTGCTATTCTTTATCCTCTCTACACTGCCTTTGCCGAAGGGCCTCGCCACGGCCATGCCACCCATATCGCCGCCTGGTGCGAGCAGCTGTTGGCGCAGGGCTGCGATTTCATGTTCGTGAGCGAGGCGGATATCGCAAACGCGGCTATAGAAGATAGACATCTGCTTGCATCCGGTCTCGCGTTCGACGTGGTGGTGCTGCCTTCGGTGACGGTACTGGAAACGGCTGTTACGATTCAAAAGCTCGATGCCTTTACGAAGGCCGGCGGTCGGATCTGGTCTTCGGGCGAAACCGTCTCCACGGTTTGCACGGGCGAGAGAGTCTCCGGCTCGGTTGGCGTCACATCGCACACCACAGCGATGCCCAATGCCGAAATGGTGTCCGCCCTCCTGTCGACCCTGACGCTCGACGGTCCGCAGATTTTGGGCCAAAGGCCGTGGCAATGGATCGGTCGTGATGTTGACGGCTGGTGGAGGATGGTCGTTTTCAACGATGGCGCAGAAGATATCAGCTTTGACATCCTGCTCGGAGATGGCTTCGATTATGCGATATGGGACGCGGAACACGGATCTGTCGAAACCTTCGCCGCCGTTCACAAGCTGACCGTAGAGTTGGAACCGCACGAAGTTTGCTGCATCCGTCTCCGTCAAAACGGACAGATGGCTGTCGCCATCGGCCATCTATCGAGCCGACCGGCGCTTGAGCGAAACCGGCTCACTGCTCTGGCAGACGGCTGGACATTCGCGCCCGGCCAAGATCAGGCGTTCGTGCCTATTTCCGTTGACAGCGGCTGGGAAGAGCAAGGCTTTCCGGCCTTCAGCGGCACGGGCATCTACCGGCTTTCCTTCACAACGGAAACCGAGGCCGACTGGATGCTGGAACTGCCGACCGTTTATACGGCGGTCACAGCTTATATCGATGGAACCGAAGCGGGACGCCGTGGCTGGCGGCCCTATCGCTTAGGGCTCGGCCGCCTTGCCGCCGGCACCCATGAACTCGAGCTTCACGTCGCCAACACGGCAGCAAACCGCTATTACGACAACACACCCTATCTCGGCAGCGGCCCGGACAAGAGCGGGCTGACAGCCACACCCCTGCTCATACCGCTGCAAAACAGACCGGAATAAGAACCATGCTGAAACATTCTACCGTTCCCTTGATGCGCGCCTGGAACAGCTGGTCCGACAGACCGGCGGAAATGGTGTTTCTGCCGCTCGGTGTGCGCATCACGCCCGTTCTCTATTCCACGCGCAGCCGGACGACGTCAGCCATCGAGCCGCGTCGCGACACGGTGCGGCTCGGCCGCCATGCCATCGACGGATCGTTGATCGAACTGGAAACGGAGCATAGCGGAACCACCGTCGCCTTCAGAACCGAGAAGTCCGATCCCTTCGCGGTTCGCGGAAATTGGGAGGGCAAGGCTGGCGGCGAGTGGGGACTGCGCTTCTGGCTGACCCTGGCGATTTCGGCTGACAGCGGAGAAGTGGTCACGCACGAAGCCGGCCGCAACGTCACACTCGTCAAGATCGGCACGCGCTTCGTGGCGGTCGCAACGGCGGAAGCTCCGGTGCATGTGACTGGCCATGACACGATCGACGACCTGCGCGCCGATTTCGAGACGAACGGATATTTCTACACTGCGAGCCGGAAAAACGAGGCGCCAGTGATCGCCTTGCGCTTCAATCTGGAAATGATGCGCCAGGGAGCCTATGCCGCCGCCGTGGCCGACAGCGCCGAACTTGCGATCGTCAAGGCACAGACCTGCCTCGCGGCCGGCAACCCGAGCACCGCTCCCACCGCCCATAATGGCACCTACGAAGGATCCCTGGACGCGATCCGCGACGTCGTCGCCTGGAACACGATCTGGGATGAGACCAACTCCCGGCCCTATACGGCTGTGACGCGTATCTGGAATCTCGGTAAATTCGCCGTCTGGTACAACGACCAGCTGTTTGCCGCTCTGCTGGCCGGTGTCTTCGACGCTGATCTCGCTCGCGAGAATATGGCAACGGCGATGGCAAGCGCCACCCCCCAGGGCAATATCGCCTGCATCGTCACCTCGAATGATGCCTGGGTGGACCGCAGCCAGCATCCAAACGGCGCGCTCGTTGCCTGGCAGCTTTACCAGCGCACCGGCGAGCGTTCGCTTCTGGCGGCAAGCTATGATGCGCTGGCCCGCAATCAGCGTTGGTGGCGCGAACACCGCGATCCCGACGCCTTCGGCCTGCTGTCCTGCGGCACATCGGACGTCGGCGAAGGTCTCTATAAGGGTACGCACTTTGCCGCGCGCAACGAAACAGGCATGGATAATTCGGCCACTCATGACGAGGCCCTCTACGATCCCATCACGCGTACCCTGTCGACATTCGATCTCGGGCTGAATTGCGCTGCGGCGCTTGATGCTGAAATGCTGTCGAAGATGGCCAAGGTTCTCGGCAAGGAGGATGATGCCCGCGAATTCGCGGCCATCGCCGAACGCTGCCGCAAGCTGATCTCGGAAAACCTGTGGGATGAAAGCCGCAACATCTTCGCCAACCGGCAGCGCCACGGCGGCTTTGTACGGTCGCTTTCGCCGACCAGCTTCTATCCCCTGCTATGTGGCGCGGCCACGCCCGAGCAGGCCGATAAGTTGCTCCAGCACCTCAGCGACGAAACCACCTTTGGCGGGGACTACGTCCTGCCGAACGCCACGCGTGACGATCCCGCCTTTGCCGACAATATCTACTGGCGTGGCCGCATCTGGCCGAACGTCAACTACATGGTCTGGCTCGGGCTGCGCCGCTACGGCTTTGCAGCAGGGGCAAGCAAGCTCGCGCGGCAGAGCTACGAGCTCTTCATGAAGTCCTGGAGCAAGGACCGGATCGCGGCGGAGAACTACAACGCCACGACGGGCGAAGCGATGGACCAGGGCGATACGGATCCCTTCTACATCTGGGCCGCCATGCTGCCGCTGATGGCTGTCGGCGAGATCATCGACTTCGATCCGTGGAGCGGCTGGACCCTTCACAATGCCGGCACTGACCTTTCCGTCGGTCCGATGCTGTCGCCTTCAGGAATGCTTTCGGTCTCGATCGCCGACGGCCTGCTGGAAATGAGCCTGGACGGCCGCGCATCGCTGAAGACTAACCTGCAAACATCGTTCACGCAGATCACTGTCAGTGATGCACGTTTCTCCTGCACCATCACTCCGACGGGCAACGACGGGTTTGTCACGCTTCCGAATGTCGAGCCAGACCGCATCGTGGCAGCACGTCTCGATGGCCAGGAAGTTCGGTTCGAGGCGAGTACCGATGGCGCGCGTCTCGAAATCGCAGGGGCCGCGCACGGCCGGAAACTGGATGTCTATTTTTTGACAGTGTGAATGGTATTGACGCCCGATGGAACTTGACAGGCGCCGATCAGCCATATTACTTTGCATACAAATAAAAAGAATGCCGGAAGAGCATGAGGGTTGAACGGAATTGCCTATCAGGAGCGACACGCTCACGATAGCAACTTTATAACGGCAATGCCTGATAGAATGGCTAGGATTTAACGCTGCGCCGAAAGGCGCTGGGAGAACCCGTACGTTCCAATTGGGTATGACCAGTCGTCAGCCTCACGTCAATTTAGTTTGCATACAAATCATATGGCCGCTTTTTAATAGGCGGACTGCCGATGATTTGCGTGAAGCCTGAGGTCGTCGGCTGTCGCCGCGGCCGTTGACAAGAGTAGATTTTCAAGAGGGGTTCCAAATGACTGAAATCACAAGACGCAACACGCTGAAGCTGATGTCCGGAGCGGTGATTGCCGGCGCTGCCTTCTCGGCCATGCCGCGCATGGCCTTTTCCGCCGGTAAGATCACGGTTCTAAACTGGCAGGGCTACGGCACTGACGAAGCCTGGTCGATCAAGGCCTTTGCCGAGAAGACCGGTATCGAGGTCGTCCACGACTACTACAGCTCCGAGTCGGAAATGCTGACCAAGCTGCGCACCAACCCGGGCGCCTATGATCTCGTCGTTCTCAACGCTGCGCGCTGCGCGCAGGCAACCGCGGAAGACCTCCTGCAGCCGATCGATTTCAGCAAGGTTCCGAACGCTGCCACGATCGACGCAAATCTGCGCTCCAACGCCAACTTCCTGAAGGATGGCAAGGGCTATGCGGTGCCATGGGTCTGGGGCATGACTTCGCTCGCCATCCGCGACGGCATGCCTGTTCCAGACAGCTACAAGGTTCTTGCGGATCCCGCCTACAAGGGCCGTGTTGCCATGGACGACGATGCGATTATCTGCGTTGCCGCCGGTGCCCTGATGACCGGTCAGGACATGAATAACCCGAAGGATCTCGGTGCCATCCGCGACGCGTTGAAGTCCATCAAGCCGAACGTCAAGCTGCTGTGGTCAACGGAAGACCAATGGAACAAGTCCTTTGCAGCCAAGGAATTCGACCTTTCGCTCTTCTGGTCGGGCGGCTCTGTCCGTTCAAAGCGCAATTCGAAGCTGCCTGTCGATTTCGTCGTTCCCAAGGAAGGCGGCATCGGCTGGGTCGATGGTCTCGGTATTCCGGCGTCGGCTCCCAACGCCGAAGGCGCACTGGTCTTCGCGAACTGGCTGATCGACCCAACCTTCTATGTCGAATGGGCCACCAAGGTCGGTGCACCGGCATCGTCCAACTCCGCGGCACTTGCAACCCTTCCGGCCGACGACCTGAGCCGCCAGGTTCACAAGCCGGAATACCTGAAGACCATGGGCATCATGTCGGCTCTGCCGGATGACCGTCGTGAAGCCTTCAACAACCTGTGGCAGGAAGTGAAAGCCTTCTATGCAGAATGACAATCTGACATCGGCGTCAGAGCGCGGACCTTCGGGTCCGCGCGTGCGGCGTCCCCTGCCGTCCTGGGTGTCAACGACGGCGCTGCTGATGCCAACCTACGGCTGGCTGACGCTTGCCGTCTTTCTCCCGCTGCTGACCATGTTGGTCTTCAGCTTCATGGCGGCAACCCCAATGGGCAAGGCGCCGATCGTCTTTACCCTGAAGCAGTATCGTGCCTTCATCGACCAGCCTTATCTGATCGGTATTGCTTTCACGTCGCTGCTTATCGGCTTCTGGACGACGTTTGCCTGCGCCGTGCTCGGCTTCCTGGCAGCCGTTGCGCTTGCTCGTTCCACCTTCGGAAAGACGCGCGAGATGCTGCTCATCCTCATTCTGCTGCCATTCTGGACGAATGGCCTTGTCCGTATCTTCTCATGGACAATGGTGCTGCGCGAAAACGGCTTCCTCGACACCATCTTCCACATGGTCTTACCGGATGCTGGATCGATCGGATTCCTCTATACGCGCTATGCAGTCGTTGTTGGCCTGGTACATGGTTATCTGCCTTACATGATCCTCACCTGTTATATCGCGCTGGTTACGATCGATGACGCGATCATCGAAGCGGCCGCCAGCCTTGGTGCGCGCTGGTGGACCATTCTCTTCAAGATTCTCGTGCCTATGGCTGCTCCAGGCTTGATCTCGGGTGCCGTATTGACCTTCGTCCCGGTCATAGGGTCCTTCATGGAGCCCCGAATCCTGGGCGGCCGCGTGGGCGTCACCATGGGCACCGTCATCGAGGACCAGTTCACGCAGGCCTTCAACTGGCCGCTCGGCGCCTCGCTGTCCTTCACGCTGCTTGCCGTCGTACTTGCAATCTTCGGCACGTTCTCCGGCGTCCTGCGCCGCGGCACGGCAGCTTAAAGGAGGGAACACCGAATGAGATCGCTTGGTCGTTTCTATCTGATCGTCGTACTGGTCTTCCTCTACACGCCGATCCTCGTGATGATGGCGATGGGCTTTAACGCCTCGCCTCTCTACGAACTGCCGTTCAGCTTCTCGACCCGCTGGTACGAGGCGCTCTGGAACAACAGCATCCTGCTCACTGCTGGCATGAACAGCATCATCATCGCCATCATTACGGCGGTTGTCGCAACCACGCTTGGCACCATGGCATCTGTTGCCCTGTCGCGCAGCACGTTTCGTGGCAAGAGCTTCCTGCAGATCATGCTGCTGCCGCCGATCGCCATTCCATGGCTGATCACCGGCACGGCGATGCTGATCTTCTTCTACTGGACCGGTATCGGCCGCGGCATGCACGCGATTATCATCGGTCACGTTGCCCTTGCCATCCCTTATGTGGTCCTGGTGGTGGGAACCGGCTTCCGGACAATCCGGGCCGATCTCGAAGAGGCAGCCATGAGCCTGGGGTCCACCCCCGTTCATGCGTTCTTCTCCGTCACCCTGCCGCTGCTTTACCCCAGCATCCTGGGCGCCGCCCTGTTTGCCTTCGCGGTCTCACTCGACCAGTTCGTGATTTCCTATTTTCTCGCAACGCCCGGCTTCACCACGCTGCCGGTTCAGATCTACTCCTCGATCCGCAAGGGCTTCACCCCTGAAATCAACGCCATATCGACCGTACTTCTACTCGGCTCGATGACCGTGATCCTGATTTTCGCGCGCTTCGCCAAGCCCGGAGACACCCGTGACAAACGTTAACGTCAATTCCGTCGCCAAGACCTACGGTACCACGCCGGTTCTGGCCGATATCACCACCGAATTCCCAGAGGGCTCGTTCACCAGCCTTCTTGGGCCTTCAGGCTCCGGCAAGACGACGCTCCTGCGCATCATCGCCGGCTTCATCAAGCCCAACCAGGGTGTGGTGACCATCGGCAGTAGGGATGTCACGAACGTACCCGTATGGGGCCGCAACATCGGCATGATGTTCCAGTCCTACGCGCTGTTCCCGCACATGACGATCGCCCAGAACGTGGCCTTCGGTCTCGAGCGGCGCGGCATCAAGGGTGCCGCAGCCCGTAAAGAAGTCGATCGCGCTCTCGAAATGGTTCGCCTGCCCGGCTTTGGCAATCGGATGCCAAAGCAGCTTTCGGGCGGTCAGCAACAGCGTGTAGCGCTGGCACGCGCCATTGTCATCAAGCCGAGCGTGCTGCTGCTTGACGAGCCGCTGTCCGCGCTCGACCGTAGGTTGCGGCAGGAGATGCAGGTCGAACTGCTGCGGATCCAGCGCGAGAGCGGCCTGACGACGATCTTCGTCACCCACGACCAGGAAGAAGCTCTGACGCTGTCCGACAAGGTAGCCATTCTCGACAAGGGCCGTATCGTTCAGATCGGCGCGCCCGAGACTGTCTACGAGAAGCCTCTGACGCGTTTCGCCGCGGAGTTTCTGGGTGATTCCAACTTCCTTGTCGGCACCGTCGAGAACGGTGCGGTGCGGCTTTCCGACGGCACGACGGTGCGCAGCGCAAGCCCCCTGCCCGGCAATGGGACCAAGGTCACGCTAGCAGTGCGCCCGGAGAAGATGTCGATCTCGGCGGGGAATGCCGAAGGCAACAGCCTCACGGCGCGGATCACCACGGTCATCTACGCTGGACCGGTGCTCTCCTATCTCCTGGAGACCAAAGACGGTCTGCCACTAAAACTCTTCGTTCAGAACCGAGACGGCACCGTCCTCAAGGAAGGTGACAGCGTGACGCTGAACTGGTCGCCGGAACACACCGTCTGCGTTGTGGATTGACAATGACGAGGGCACCGTTGTCCCATAACACGTTGCATGTCGTCATCGACATGCAACGGCTCTTCGCCGAGGAAACGCCCTGGTTTACGCCAGCCCTCGCAGGCATCGTGCCGAATGTGCAGCGGCTTGCCGAGGCCAGGCCTGAAAGGACGGTCTTTGCCCGCTTCATCGTCGCGCAACGTCCCGAGAAGGCGAAAGGCCGATGGCAAGCCTATTATGAGCGCTGGAAAACGATAACTCTCGACGAACTCGATCCGGTGATGCTGGATCTCGTTGCACCGCTGGCTGCGCTCGCGCAGCTGGGGTCAATCGTCGACAAGGAAACCTTTTCGATCTTCGGAGCGCCCGGCTTTATCGATCGTCTTGATAGCGAAGGCGTCGATACGCTTGTGTTCACCGGTGTCGAGACTGATGTCTGCGTGTATGCGAGCGCATTGGACGCGATCGATCTCGGCTACAGGGTGGTCCTCGCCAGCGACGCTCTGGCGAGCGGCGACATCATGGCACATGAGATGGTACTGACGCGTCTGGCACCGAGGTTTTCGGAGCAGATTGAAATTTTGACAACTGAAGCCATTCTGGGTTTGTGGACTGTATGACGTTGATTTGGATTGCCCGATTCGGCGGCAGCAAGCCCGGCTGAGAGACAAGATGGATATTCCACTCAAGGACAAGACCCGGGGAGCGAAGGGTGCAGATATGGCAGCGAAACCGAACCACACCCAATATGCACTGGGCGAGCAGATCGGCTTCTTCCTGCGCCAGGCGAACCAACGCCACGTCTCGATCTTCGCCAGCCTGATCTCCGAGAAGCTGACGACCACCCAATGGGCGGCGCTCGTCAAGCTCAAGGATCTGCAGCCCTGCTCGCAAGGTAATCTCGGCCGCGAAACCGCAATGGACATGGCGACCATCAAGGGGGTCGTCGACCGCCTCGTCAAGCGTGGCCTGGTGCACACCGCGCCCGACCCCGCAGATGCACGACGCCTGGTCTTGACACTGACCGACGAAGGCGAGGCCACTGTAGAGCGTAATCTCTCCATTGCGCTGGAGATTTCGCAAGAGACCCTGGGGCCGCTGACAGCTGCCGAGCGCATGATGCTGATGGAACTGCTCCAGAAGATCTGTTGACGGCATCACACGCGGTCCGCGCCCATTCACTCAGACGGAGGAAGACACACCATGCCCGGAGCGGACGATGGGGAAATCAGAGCGCTGGTCACCTCCATGACCACGAATGAGAAAGTCGCTCTCGTCAGTGGCCAAGGCCTCTGGAGAACTGCCGCAATCGAAAGGCTGGGGATCGACTCAATTCTGATGACGGATGGCACCTACGGCGTGCGCTACTCGACAACCCAGATAGATGCCGGCACCGGCGATGAAGAAAGTCTCGCCGCATTCCTCGACCTGATTAACCAACAGGCCGACGATAAAGGCGGCATGTTCGGCACGACGCGACCGGCCACCTGCTTTCCGAACGGCAATCTCGTCGGCTGTTCCTGGGATGTGGACCTGCTGTATCGCATGGGCGAAGCGCTTGCCCTCGAATGCCGCAGCCTGGGAATTCATCTCCTGCTCGGACCGGGTATCAACACACGAAGGACGCCGCTCGCCGGCCGCGCCTATGAATACTACTCGGAGGATCCGGTCATCAACGGCGATCTTGCCGGCGCTCTGATTTCCGGCCTGCAGGACAACGGTATCGGTGCCTCGCTGAAGCATTTTGCCTGCAACAACTCGGAAATCGATCGGACAACGACAAGTTCCGATGTGGATGAACGGGCTCTGCGGGAGATCTATCTCGTAGGCTTCGAGCGGGCGATCCTGAAGAGCCCGCCCTGGACCGTGATGAGCGCCTATAATCCGGTGAACGGCGTTCAATCGGCGGAAAGCCACTGGTTGCTGAAACACATCCTGAGGGATGAATGGGGATATGACGGGCTTATCCTGTCTGATTGGCACGCGATCAAGGATCGGCCCGCATCGCTTAAAGCCGGTACGGACCTCGACATGCCGGAAAGCAAACCTCGCAAGGCACGGCTTCTGTCGGCTATCGAAGATGGCAAAGTCGCCGACGACATACTCGATCGGGCTTGTGAACGGGTTATCGGCCTCGTCCGCCGCTGTCAGGCCGAGAGGCTGCCCGCAGCCCCTGTCGATCTGGACCGCCATCACGCCCTCGCCCAACAGATCGCAGCTGAGTCGATCGTGCTGCTGCGCAACGAACAGCAGACACTGCCGCTCGATGCGGCCGCTACCGGCGAGTTACTCGTGGTTGGCGATGGCGCGGTGGTCCCGACGATCCAGGGATCGGGGTCGGCGACGACCAATCCTTATCGCGTCGACAGCCCGTTGGAACGGATCGCAGCGCGTGCGGGAGAACATCTGAAGGTACGTTATGTGCCTTTCCCGACAGCGCAAGGTATTCCGACGGAGAGTGAAACACAAGCCGTTCTAGATGCTGCGACGACAGCGGACGCAGTCATCATCTTCACCGAGAACGAGAAGTCGCGCAACGGCGAAGGCAATGATCGCGACACCTTGAAACTGGCGGCCGGCCACGACAGCCTGATCCGCTCGCTCACTGAGGCCGGCCGGAAAGTAATCGTCGTTCTAACGACACCGGATGCGGTCGAAATGCCGTGGCTGGCTGCCACGCAGGCCGTGCTGGCCTGCTTTTATCCTGGCCAGGGCGGCGGCGACGCGATTGCCCGCATTCTGTTCGGCGAACAGAACCCTTGCGGAAAACTGACGACGACGATGCCCATCCGCATCGAGGACATTCCCGGTTGGCACACCTATCCCGGTGAGAACAGCCGGCATGACTACAGCGAAGGAATTTTCGTCGGCTATCGCTTCTATGACCTCAAGGCAGTGACGCCCCTGTTCCCCTTCGGTCATGGCCTAAGCTACACGCGTTTTTCTTACGAGAGCATGGCACTCGACAGGCAGGAAATCGGCCCGTCGATGGGCTGCAGGGTGAGCGTCACCATCTGCAACATCGGCGAAGTGGCTGGCAAGGAAATCGTCCAACTCTACGTCCGTCCGGTAAAGCCCGGCCTCCGGCGGCCGATCCGGGAACTCAAGGCGTTTACCAAGGTCGAGCTTCAACCGGGCGAAGCCAAGGTCGTGACCCTGGCGCTTTCCGCTCGGGATTTCCAATATTTCGATACCGCGCGCGGTGCATGGGTGCTCGATGCAGAAGCTTTCATCATCGAGGCGGCGGCTTCCTCGCGCGATATCCGCCTCCAAAACCGACTCGCTTGCCGTTCCGAGCGCTTCCCTCCGGCAGCCCTTTCCGCGCTTTCGCCGCCAGCGCTAGTATTCGCGAATGAACGGGCGATACCTGCGTTGAGAGAATTGCTGGCGAGGAAGCTCCGCATCTCCGGCGATGAAGCGATGGCCATCCTCGAAAAGCTCAACGGCTCTTTCCTGGGCTTCTACGATACCTTGAGCTGGTATGTCGGTGACGCGATCAACGAAGCTGACATCACAGCGCTCTTTGACACCCTGAATCGAGCGCCTTGACGGAAGCTGTAGCTTTACTCACCCAGACCTTGAGGGTCAGCCCACGTGACGGCGGATTAAGCTAGTTTTCTTCAGTCATCTGGAATATTTGCAACAGAGCCCGTTCAAAAACGGTGCATGGCGCCAATGATCTGAATGCACCAACAGTGATCACCACCGGCCTCAGACATCGAAGAAGTTAAAGTGGAACGCGCTGACACCCATCAAAGCATGTTGCGCGCCGGAGACATCCGCGCCGTTGTAGGTAGCACCATCCAAATACAGATTTCGGTCGGTGGTGGGTGTCCCGCCCCACGCGTCGTTCAGGAACGTCACGCTCGCGTCATGGACACCTTTGTCCCAATCACCCTGCACCACCAAGTGATCTGACTGGCCAGAGCCGTGAAGAAAGTGCGCCGTCTGTATATCACCGATTTGCTTTCCGTCGACGGTAACCCTGTACTGGGCGTCGCCAAGATAGGCATCCTCGCTGATCAACAAAACGAGTTTGTCGGCTCCGGTACCGATCGTGGTCCCGCCGCTCGCTGGCGGAGGAACGGTTACCGGAGGTGTCGGAGCGGTAGCGGGAGGGTCAGAAACTATATTGAAGTGGAATGCACTGACACCCATCAAAGCATGCTGCGCGCCGGAGACATCTGCGCCGTTGTAGGTAGCACCATCCAAATACAGATTTCGGTCGGTGGTGGGTGTCCCGCCCCACGCGTCGTTCAGGAACGTCACGCTCACGTCATGGACACCTTGGTCCCAATCACCCTGCACCACCAAGTGATCTGACTGGCCAGAGCCGTGAGGAGAGTGCGCCGTTTGTATATCACCGATTTGTATTCCGTCGACGGTAACCCTGTACTGGGCGTCGCCAAGATAGGCATCCTCGCTGATCAACAAAACGAGTTTGTCGGCTCCGGTACCGATCGTGGTCCCGTCGCTCGCTGGCGGAGGAACGGTTACCGGAGGCGGCGGAGTGGTAGCGGGAAGGTGAGAATACACGCGGATATAATCGATCTGCTCTGAAATCGGCGCTTTGGTAACATCCGCATTGTTATTGGGATCGTCCTGCGTGGCCAGATCGGCCAAGAGATACATTGGCCCATGCATATCACTGGGTGTGGCCTTCGTTCCCATAAGCTGACCATCGACGTAGAAGCCTAGGGTATCGGCGTTCCAATCCAATCCATATGTATGAAAACCGGATGGCTGAGCGAGCTCGCTATAGACCTGCAAATTTTGTTGCCAGTTAAGATTCGGCGCGGCATCGGTCGTGTGAATACCGCTATATATGCCCTTCTCGAAACTTCCATAGTTTTCGACGACATCAAGTTCCTGCCAGTGCCCGGCATTATTGGGATCGGCTATCATATGGTCCGGTAGAAGCCAGAATGCGGCCCATGCTCCCGGAAGGTTCGAGAAATCAGCCCGCATCTCGAAGTAGCCATATGTTTGCGAAAAATGCCCTTGCGTCGTGATCAGGCCGGACTCCCAGCTGCCGGGGAAGCCGGATGCGGTGCGGTCGGGCACGGCCGTAATCGTCAACACACCGTTGTTCACCTCGAAAGGATCGTAACCCGACGAAGGGTCAACGAATGAAGAATGACCAAAGCCGATATCGGAATTGGCGTCATAGCGCCATTGCGGACGGATATCGGCCCAAGTCGTGCCGTTACCAGTCTGAGAAATGCTGCGTGTGTTGAACTCGTCGTCAAACGTCAGTTGGTATTGGGTAAGATCGATCGTAGACATCTCTACCTCCACGACAAATTGGTCCGCTCCGGTTTTCGCCATTGCGTGGACCGCCAACATGCAATGCCAACAAAATGCAAATACGCGACAATACAGGGGGGTACTATATCCCCCTGTCCGATGGCACCCTCGTCAAATTGACGCTGCTGCCTCTCGGCTCATCCCCAAAGGGCCTTAACTCCGCTGCTTATGCAAACAGAAAATCATGCGCCAGCAGCGCATGCTGACTGTGCACGACCACACCACCCGTACCGAATGCAATCGTGGTGTCGTGCGTAACTGGATCGAACGCTGAGATAATATTAAGCTGACTGAAGTCTTTGATTCCCAGTGCCGAGACGTCGATATGGTCGACTCCCCAATTCGATCCTGGGCCGCAAGCGCCTTGACCAAAATCCTCGATTTTGTCACTGCCGTTACTGGGCTTGAATATAAACGTATCATTTCCACCTTCGGCGTGGCCGACCATTACCTGTGCATCACCCCACATGTCCTCGTTGCCGTTGCCGCTGATCAGGGTGTCGTTGCCGCCATGGGAATTACCGGACATCTTCACCGCGTCGCCAATCAGAGTAATAGGCCCGTCCGTGTGACGAACCGCAGAGACGTTCAGTACGTCGTCGCCTCCATGCGCATGGCCCGACATCGTTTGCGCATCGCCTATGAGTATATCATTCGCGGTTTGTTGCGCCTTAACAATAAGACTGTCATCGCCACCACGGGCATTATCCGACATGCTATTCGCATCGCCATAGGCCAGAACGGCCCCGACGGAAGCAACGTTCATTGTATCGTTGCCGCCGATGGCATGATCGCGGAGATCACCACCAGCATCGCCGTAAAACGTTACGCTGTCTTCGAGGCCTGTACTAAGAACATCATTGCCGCCATGCGCATGGCCGGACATGTTCTTGCCCGCATCGCCGTAGAATGTAACGAAGCCCTCGGAGCTACCGTCCGTGACTGTGTCGTTGCCGCCGACAGCATGATCCTTCATGTTGCCGCCAGCGTCGCCATAGATTGTGAAAGTGTTCTGAAACGCAGAAAGCTGAAACGTATCGTTGCCTCCCGCCGCGTGCCCTGACATATCCTTTCCGGCGTCACCATACATGGCGACTGTGATGTTGGTTGGGCTTGGAGCTACGCTGAAAACGTCGTTGCCGCCTTTAGCACCGTCAGAGAGGCTTCCTCCCGCGTCCCCATACAAATTGGTCGTAGTACTGCTTGATCCGGTTATCTGGACGAACAGAAAATCGTCGCCACCGATCGCGTGATCAGCGATATTTCTGACGGCATCGCCATAAAAGCTGCCCGAGCCATGTATGGTCAGATTATCGTTGCCGCCCGTGGAGTGATCCAACAGGCTGCCTCCGGCATCCCCGTAAAGGATGTTCGTCGAATCCGGCGCTATCAATATATCGTCCGAGCCGATTTGATGATCGGTTAAATTCGCCGTTGTTATGGGAATTACTTTAACCATCTCGGCCCCTCCAAGCTTAAATGAAATTTCACCTTGCGACCGAACCCCCCTGAAATCAAGGGTCAAATCAAGCTCGCCCCCTATCCTATTGATCCTGCAGACTAGGTTTTTTAGCTGCAGCGAACTAAGCGAAGCGAAATAGGAGCGCGCAGCGCTATTCTTCGCGAAAGGCTCGCGCCATCTGATCTGCCATCGGCTTCGTTAGATAGGTCAATACTGTTCTTTCGCCGGTCTGCAAGAAGGCCTCGACCGGCATCCCGGAGACGGGCGTCAGCTTTCCGAGCCGCGCCCACTCTTCCTTCGATATGCTGGCGCGAAGGACGTAATAACTTGCACTGGAATGCTGGTCAGTAGTCGGCTCGGCCGAGATCTTGGTGATTTGCGCGTTCAGTTGAGGCGTATCCCGCTGATTGAACGCTGAAAACCTGAGCATGACCGGCTGCCCGACGGTCACCTGGTCGATATCCTGCGGCGACAGTTTAAGCTCGGCGACAAGCGCATCCCGATCCGGCACAATCTGCATAATGGTTTCTCCGGGCGATATCACGGCACCCGCCGCATGCACGCTCAGATGATCGATGATACCGGCCTGTGGTGCTCTTATGTCGATCCGCTTCAGATCATCCTTTGCGGCGACCAGTCGCTCCATGAATTGCCCGGTGTCGCTCTGCGTTTGACGCAGTTGCTCCGAAACCTCGGCGCTGTGATCGTCGTCAACTTGCGTGATTTGCAGCTCCGTCTCGGTCATCTTGCCTTTCGCCTGTGCGATGCTTGAAACGAGATTACCGAGTTCTCCGGTCAAGCTGGCACTTTCGCGCTGTAGCGCATAGACCTTCGCCGCAGGGATGATGCCCTTATCGAACAGCCCTTGAAGGCTGGAAAGCTCCTTGGCGATCAGATCGATCTCCCTGCGCTTGCCATTCTCTTGCGCAACCAGACCCTCCACCTCCTGGCTCAGTTGCTGGATACGCTCGCTCAGCTGTGATTTGCGGCTTTGCCTGGATGCCAATCGATCTTCGAACAGACGCGTCTCGCCGGCGATCGTGCGCGAGACTTCGTCTTCGTCGGCCCGCGAAAGCAGTTCCGCCGAAAAGGCGATCGCTGGCGCGCCGTCGCGTTCCGCTACCAGCCGCGCCGTTCTCGCGGACAGTTCATCCAATCGTTTTCGTATGATCGCGAGATTGGCGTTCGTTTGCGTATCGTCGAGATGGATCAAAAGCTGCCCAGCATCGACACGATCACCGTTTTTGACTTGAATGTCGCCGACAACTCCCCCTTTGAGATGCTGAACTGATTTTACATAGCTGTCGACCGCAAGCGTTCCGGGGGCAATGACCGCACCCGAGATCTCGGTGGTCGCAGCAAGGCCACCTATCACGCCGACGAGCAGGACGATCGTCCCAAACGCCGCAACGGAAAGCCGGCGTATCGAACGCTCGCTGGGTGACGGCTGCGCTGTGCTCATGATCCGGCGTCCTCGCCGGCGACCATCAGCCGGACCGCACTCTGTTTGATTGGTTGCTTCACCGGCTTTCCGAGGACCATGTCCTTAGGTCCAAACGCCTGCAGCCGTCCCGCGGCTATGACCATCAACATGTCGGCCGCCACCAAAGCGCTCGGCCGGTGGGCGATGACCATTGCGATGCCGCCCCGCGCACCAACGCCGAGGAGAGCTTGGGTCAGAGCCGCATCGCCTTCTGCATCGAGATTGGAATTGGGTTCATCCAGCACCACCAAAAACGGATCGCCATAGAGCGCTCGCGCAAGCGCAATACGCTGCCGCTGCCCAGCGGAAAGCCGGGAGCCCCCCTCCCCGATCATCGTATCGAAGCCCTGCGGCAGTTCTACGATCATGTCATAGACGCCGGCAGACTTTGCAGCAGCGACAACCAATTTCGATGAAGGCTGCTTTTCAAAACGGGCGATGTTCTCAGCAATCGAACCATCGAAGAGGCTGACATCCTGTGGAAGATAGCCGATGTGGCGCCCAAGTTCCGAGGGATCCCATTGCGCGAGAGCGGCGTGATCAAGGCGTACCGCGCCGATCGTCGTCGGCCAGAGGCCGGTGACCGCGCGGGCAAGGGACGACTTTCCCGAGGCGCTGGGACCAATGACCCCCAATATGGTCCCGGCCGATATGTCAAACGAGATGTTACGAAGGATGAGTTCACGGCTTCCCGGGGAGGCGAGGCTCAGACCGTCCACCGTCAATTTTGATCTGGGTGCCGGCAAGCTGATGCTCCGCTCTCCAGCAGGCAGGATTTCAAGCAGTTTGACAAGGCGCAACCAGCTTTGCCGGGCGGCAACGAATGCCTTCCATTGGCCGATAGCAAGCTCCACCGGTGCGAGCGCCCGGCTAACCAGGATCGAGCTTGCGATCATGATGCCACCCGTCGCTTCCTGCCGGATGACGAGGATTGCGCCGACCGCAAGCACAGCAGACTGAAGCATCATGCGAAGGATGCGGGAGGTGGTCGTCAGGATTCCGGTTACGTTGGCGGCGGCAAGTTGATTTTCGAGATAGGCGCCGTTCAGATCGGCCCATCGCTCCGCCATCCGACCGACGAAACCCATTGCGACAACCGCTTCCCAGTTTCGTCGTGCACCTTCAGCAAAAGCAAGGCGCGCTGCCGACTGTTTGGCCGCCTCGGCTGCCGGACGTTGCGACAAAATCTCGGCAAGAACGGTCAGAACGATGAGGACGATGGCACCGCAGGTCGCGGTCAGCCCGATCCAGAAGTGGAAAAGAAAGCACAATCCGAGATAAAGCGGTATCCATGGCAGGTCGAACAGGGCGATCGGACCGGTGCTGGAGAGAAAAGATCGAACTCTGTCCAGATCGCGAACCGACTGCATTCCATCGCCTGCCGCCGGCATTACTTGTGGTTGAAGCACCAGCGAGGCAAAGACCTTACCGTTCATCCGCTCGTCCAGCGCCACGCCAACGTGCGCCAGGAGCATCGAACGCAGCAGCTCAAGAGCGCCGTGAAACACAAAAAGGGTTGCAGCGATGATCGCAATACCGACCAGTGTCGAAAGGCTGTGGCCGGGAATGACCCGGTCGTAGACCTGAAGCATAAAAAAGGAACCTGTCAGGGCCAGTACGCTGATTACGGCACTCGTAATCGCGATGCTGAAGAACGCCTTTCGAAGGGACGTCAGCACCGCCATCAGAAATGTTCGAGGCAATTTTTTCGACGGAAGAGCCATGTAGCTTCAGTCCTTCATTTATCGCCGCCCGAGGATAAATATCGAAATTGATTATTATTACGAAACTACATGTATATCTATTCACAAATACAGCAAAATATCCAATTCTTATTTGCATATACAACTTAAAAGTCGATCTGAAGTGCAACACAACTCGGCGCGCGACTCGCCACGTCTACTGGAAGCGACACTTTTGAGATGAAAACTGGCCGCGACTCTGGTGCACAAGTCTATCAAACAGTGGCTGACATGGTGGTGTTCCGCTGCAGGCAAACGCGTTCGGAAGATGATCTAAGCTCTTGATGGGGATCGAACTGTCGAACCCGACTTTGAGAAAGTTCTTCATCTCAAATTTTTCGATAGCATACATCGGCTTGATCTCGATGGAATGCCGGAGGCCGAGAACGGAATGTCAGCTTATGATCGCAAGCCATAGTGATAGAACAGCCTCTGGACTAGCCGCCCAGCTTTGCCGATGCGAACTTACTTCCGGCAGGTGTCGCAGATTCACTCTTCTCGTGATGGCGATCATCCATTTCTCCCCACTATGGTTTCCTTGAACAGAGCGAGGTTGCGGATCCCTCCGGCTTAACAGCCACTATACACTTTAGAGATCCTACGGGCTCGCAACGCCTGTGGGAGCAGAGTTCACATTTGCAATTCTCGCTGCCAACTGAACATAGAAAGTATAATGTCATAATGATATTGTCATCATGGGAGAAAATTGGGAGGATTAACGTGGACAATTTCTTTATCACAAGAAATTTCGATTGGGGTTTACGGAGATCGTCTCATGCCGATCGAGCGCTTAATCTCATAACAAGGCGCTTCGGCGTCGAATCGCGAACCGCTTCTTTTGTCGATGCGGCCTTATACCGGATAACAGGCATGAAATTTTCTGCTGTGCATTCAGGTGTTTCCACCAATGTCGAGCAGAGAATGAACATGTTCCATCTGGTCTCCCAGACACTCGCCTATGACGTGGAGGGAGACCTGGTGGAGGTTGGCTGCAATCAGGGCCAGTCCTCCGTGCTGATCGCAAAGGTGATCAGCGATTTCGGATCTTCAAAGCAGCTTCATGTTTTCGATAGTTTCGAAGGCCTTCCACCGGCGAGCGATGTGGATGGCGCTTCCTACAGGGAGGGCGATCTCGCGACCTCGGAAGAGGTTCTGGTTCACAATTTCAAATTGCATGGATTACGCCTCCCGATAATTCACAAAGGCTGGTTCAAGGATACGTTGGCCGATGGGCTACCAAAAAAGATAAGCTTCGCCTATCTGGATGGAGATCTCTACGACTCGATCATGATCAGCCTGGAAAATGTTTATCCGCGGCTTTCGAAAGGTGGGATTTGTCTTGTCGATGACTATTGCGACACCGAGATCAATCCGGACGGATGGAACTATCTTCCCGGCGTAAAAAAGGCCTGTGACGATTTCCTGTGCGACAAGCCCGAACAGATGTCCTACATCTATTCAGGGGCATTCACGCATGCCTTTTTCCGCAAGCATTGAATGCCGGCGTCTTTCGCGATCAACATGACATGCTCTTCGCACGGCAAATCACTGACTTTTACGATTGTTCCATCTATTCCGTGCGTAGGCGTCCGCCTATATCCGACATGTTTCTGAGGGTATGATCCTCGCCCTATTCCTGCAATGGCGAGGATCGGAAGATCCGGCACTTTCCGATTGCATTACCTCGCAAAGCGTTCCGGCCGGAAGGAAGCCAGAAGCGGATGCCGTTTGCCGGTGGCGATCTCATCGGCAAGCAACTCGCCCGCGATCAAGCCGAGAGTAGCACCGCTATGGCTGAAAGCGACGAAGTACCCCGGGATCGCCTGCAATTCGCCGAATACCGGCTCGCCATCGCCCGGAATAGGTTTGAGGCCGACGCCGTAGTCACCGATCTCGAGCTTCGGATTCCCTTCCAGCACCTTGGAGGCTTCAAGCAGCAAGCCTTCGAGCGTTGAGGGCTTGATTTCGTAGCTACCGTCGACATTTTTGATCACCTCTTCCTCCGACCAGGCCGAATCCAGCGCAAAGGCGCCGTCGGGTGTGGGGCGGATGGCGACGCGCGGCGTGTTGAGGACCGCCTTCAGC
The DNA here is from genome assembly GCF_014194925.1 of Rhizobium sp. BK491. Taxonomy (NCBI): domain Bacteria; kingdom Pseudomonadati; phylum Pseudomonadota; class Alphaproteobacteria; order Hyphomicrobiales; family Rhizobiaceae; genus Rhizobium; species Rhizobium sp. BK491. The sequence continues at coordinate 5,111 of NZ_JACIAR010000004.1, read as the reverse complement.
GGGTGCTTGATCGGCTTTGTGCGAACGAGAAGCGCAATTGGGGTGTCATCACCGATATGCTGGCCTGCCTCCGCAACGATCGCCGGCACTTCACCACCAGCCGCCAGCAGCACGGCATCCGCGGCCCAATCGGCACCGTTCGCTGTCGTAACGCCCGTAGCGCGGCCATTCCGCACATTCACCGTTGCCCGGCCGGCATCGGTGACGACTTCGCCGCCCAGTGACCGGAACTCCTCGGCAAGAACACCGATCAGCGATGGCAGGTCGACCCAACCCTCCCCCGGATTGAAGATCGCTCCCTGTCTGGTCACCGAGCCGGCATCGACGCCAGGCGTCGCCTTGGCGATCTGATCGGGCGTCAGCAACAGCGCGTGATAGGCAAGGTCACGCTCATACTCGAAAACGGCGGCAATGTCGTTGCCGGCATCATCAGCATCCCAGGTGAGACCACCATCGAAGCGCAGCCAAGCCGCATCCGGATATTTGGCGGAAAGTGTACGATAACGGTCGATCCCAGCCAGGCGCAGCCGATGATAGGCGTCGGACCGACGCCTTGCGGAATTGAGCCAGGCGAGTGAGCGGCCGGATGCGCCATTTGCCAAAGGACCGTCATTGATCAGCGTTGTTTGAACGCCAAGCCGAGCCAGATGAACGGCCGTGGAAACTCCGAAGATACCGCCGCCGACGACAACGACTTTCGAAGGGCGAGTGGAAGCATGCATGTTGGGAAACCTTGTCAGTTTGAATGTTGCAATCGAAAGGCCGTCGGAAGTCTCGCCGACCCTGTTTGTCAGAGAACCTCAGCGAGGAAGCGCTTCAGGCGTTCGCTTTGCGGACTGTCGAAAATCTGTTGCGGCGTGCCGGCTTCGACGACGTGGCCTTCATCCATGAAGACGACCTGGTCGGCCACCCTGCGGGCAAATCCCATTTCGTGGGTGACGACCGCCATGGTCATCCCCTGGCGTCCGAGATTGGCCATCAAATCGAGAACGCCCTTCACCAGTTCGGGGTCAAGTGCGCTCGTAACTTCGTCGAAAAGGATGACTTCCGGATCCATGGCGAGAGCCCGGGCGATGGCGACGCGCTGCTGCTGGCCCCCGGAGAGGCCGGCGGGCCGATGGTCCTTGCGTCCGGCGAGCCCGACCTCGGCGAGGCGGCTTTCGGCGATCCGGCGAGCCTCGTTTCTTGGCATCTTCTTGATCTTCGTCAGCGACAGCATGACGTTTTCAAGCGCCGTGTGATCCGGAAAGAGATTGAAGTGCTGAAAAACCATGCCGACGCGGCGGCGCAGGCTTTCCGGCTTCATCGACAGAATGCTTTCGCCATCGAGCTGGATATCGCCGCGCTTTGGCTCCACCAAGCGGTTGATGCATCTGAGCAGCGTCGACTTGCCCGAACCCGACGGGCCGATAATGCAGGTTACGGTGCCTTTTTCTATATCGAGATCAATGCCCTTCAGCACTTCGAGGTCACCGTAGGACATGCTGAGATCGCGGATTTGAACGGCCCCGCCCTTGAAGCGCAAGGCGCCGGAAGCCTGAACATTCGAAGCCGCCTCGAGTTCGCCGACCTCGACAAGACCGCTTGTCGCACCGGAACTGCGGCCCTGCCGCCCAAGACGCAGGCGTGCATCGATATAGTTGACCAGGTGCGTCAGTGGAACGGTGATGACGAGGTAGAAGACGCCTGCCAGCAACAAGGGTGAGAGATTGCCGGTGACGACGGCCTGGTCCTGGCCGACGCGAAAAATCTCGCGCTCCGAAGCCAGCAATCCTAGAAAGTAGACAAGGCTCGAATCCTTGACGTTGCCGATGAACTGGTTGACGAGGGCCGGCAGGACGCGCCGTACGCCTTGAGGGATAATAATCAGCCGCATCCCCTGCCCGTAGCTCATGCTAAGCGCACGGCAGGCCTCCATCTGCCCACGTTCGACGCTTTGAATGCCGGATCGGAAGATCTCGCCGATATAGGCGCCGGCGATCAGGCTGAGTGCGATGATCCCCAGCGGAAAGGGCGACGGACCGAAGATCTCGCGGCCGATGCGGGCAAAGCCCTGGCCGATGATCAGGATCGTCACGATCGCCGGCAGGCCGCGAAATATATCGGTGTAGATGCGCGCCGGCAAACGCAGCCAGCGCGACTGCGAGATACCCATCACGGCCAGCACCATGCCGATCACAACGCCGAGCACAGTGGAGGCTGCCGCCAGGATAAGTGTGTTCTTCAGTCCGACCGTGATCATGCTCGGCAGGACTTCGGCCATCGCATTCCAGTCAAGAAAGCTGCGACGGAGGTTTTCAAGCCAATCCATTCAATTCCCCATGAAATTCGCGAGGCAGGTCAATGGCCGCCGCCCAGAGCACCCGGACGGCGGCGCAGCCTTATTTCTTGGGAAGATATTGATCGGGCATCGGCGAGCCGGGGAACCACTTCTCATAGAGCGTCTTCCAGGTGCCGTCCTGCATTGCCTCATGCAGCGCCTTGTTGAGCGCCAGACGGAAGGCGTCGTTGCCCTTGTGGACGACGAAGCCCGCCGGTGCGTCGAAGGATGGGATATTCACCGCGATTTTCAGCGCGGGATAGCGTTCGCCATATTGCTTGGCGGCTTCATAGTCGAGGAAATGCGCGTCGATGGTACCGTTGTTCAGCGCCGCCACGGCGGAATTGTTGTCCGGAAACTTGACGAGATCGGTGCCGGCAAAATTCTTCGTCGCATAGATCTCCTGCAGCGTGCCCTGCACAACGCCGAGGCGCTTGCCCTTGAGGCCGGCTGCATCCTTGATCGAGGCATCCGATGTCAGAACCGAGAGATAGCCGGCGAGATAACCATCGGAGAAATCGACCGTCTTCTTGCGTGCCTCGGTGGTTCCGATTGCGGCAACGGCGACGTCGAAACGCTGGTTGGCAACGGAGGGCAGCAAGGCCGAGAATTCCTGGCCGGTGAACGTCACCTTGTCCTTGGGAAAGCCCATGCGCGAAACGACGTTCAGAAAGAGTTCGATATCGAAGCCGGTGAATTGGCCGTCGGCCGTTGTGAAGGTGTAGGGCTTGGAATCTCCCATCGTGCCGACACTGATGACGTTCGGATCGATCAGATTATAGGGATTGTCGGCCGCAACTGCTGGGACCGCGCTTGCTGCGACGAGGCAGGCCAGCAGGCCGGCGCCCAAGGGCAAGGCAAAGGCCGAGAATATGGCAGATAGTTTCATGTTCGTTCTCCGCTCTGAAGGATGCTCTTATTGGCATTCATGGATGCGCGCCCATCCCTCACCCATACATCGGAAAGAGGTCATCTGGACAAGAGACCGGTTTCATATTAAAAGAGACCGGTCTCATTTTTATTTGTTACCGTGAGATTGACCGTCCGTCAACAACTCTTGTAATCGTCATCGAATGGAAGAATCCCTCACCTCGAAACGCTCCGTCACTGTCGCCGATGTCGCAAGAGCCGCGAATGTCTCAAAGGCGACTGCGGCGCGCGTACTCGGCGGCTATGGCGTTGTCAGCGACAGGGTTCGCGAGCAGGTGCTAGCCGCGGCGACGGCACTCGAATATCGACCCAACGAACTCGCCCGCAGCATGACCACAGGCAAATCCGGCATCATCGGGGTTGTGGTCGGCGATATAGAGAATGCTTTCTTCAGTCTCGCCGTCAGAGGGATCAGCGATGTCGCACGCATGGCTGGTTTCAACGTCATCATCGCCAATTCCGGCGAGGAGATCGAGGCGGAGAAGTCAGCGGTCGACCTGCTCATTGGCAAGCGTGTCGATGGATTGATCGTAACACCGGCACGATGCGATCGGATGGAGCATCTCCAGGATATACGCCGCGTCGGCGTGCCGCTCGTTCTATTTGACAGAACCATTCCGGAACTAGGCGTCGATGCGGTCACCGGTGATGATTTTGACGCTGCCGCGAGCGCGACCCGCCATCTTATCGACATGGGGCATCGGCGGATCGCCTATATATCGGCGATGGATGCTGAGAGCGAATTCCTTGACGATATCAGCAGCATTTCCAATTCCGCGGTGCGCGAACGCGTGGAAGGGGCTCTGAGGGAGCAAGCCGACGCCGGCATAGAGGAGGCTCGGCATTACGTGCGTCTCGGCGCCACGGACCAGCCGAAAACGGATGGTGTCGTCGAGCGCCTGTTGCAAGACGCAGCACCCCCAACCGCCCTTATCGCTTCGGACAGTCTCGTCGGCCTTAGAGTTTTCAAGTCTCTGCAAACCCTCGGGTTATCGATACCGCGCGACATCTCGATGATTTCGTTTCTGGACGCCGATTGGACGACCGTCACGACACCGCCGATCACCGTCATCGACCAGCCTGTCTACGAGATGGGCAAGGAGGCGGCCGAACGGCTGATTTCGCGCCTGAGCGGCAAGGACATTCCTGTCGGACGCGCTACCATAAAGACAAGTCTGATTCCGCGCGGATCAGTCGCCTCGCTGTCTCGCAGCGACCATTAGCGCTGGACTGACGCAACTCGGCCAACTCGGCCGCCGCGACGATATCAAACATTGCGTGCTCCTTTCGTTATATTCCATGCTCGAAGGAACTTTTAGCTCGCCGATCGAGTTGCTTGGATCGGAGTTAGGAGGATCATCAGATATGGAAATGCAACGGTCTTTCGAACGGCGCCGGCCGACCAGAGGCGTCCCCTATAGTCTGTCGGATTTCCAGAAGAAATACGGACTCGATGACGCGACGGCCGAGGACCTGTTCGTTCGGTTCGGCCCTTCTTCGATCGAGCTTGATCTGCTCATGGCGGCGAAGCGCAAAACACTTTCCTTCGATGAACTGACGAACGAGATGCCCTTACGATCAGCTTGTCCGAAGGAAACCAATCCGTCTTCAGGAACGAGGAGAAACTTCAACGGCCGGCAACGAAGAACAAAATGACGAAAAGCGCCGCGAGCGCGCCTACAGGATTTGGGAGGAAGAGGAGGCCAGAGAGCTGCCATCTCGACAACTGGCAATGGGGAGGAACCACATTGACCACGACCCTTAGTCTAGAGCGCGTCCATTGAACGCGGAATCGGATTGAGGATTCCGTTGTCCGTTGATTTCTGATTCCATTGTCCGACTGGTGATTTGGTCGGAGGCA